>NZ_SRZC01000003.1 GCF_004792655.1 Palleniella muris
TTCATAGTCATGTTTGTTAAAAAATGTCTTAAATACAATTAGTTTAAACAACTTCAGTATTTCCGTTCGGCAAAGAAGTCTATAAGGCTCTGCCTGAACGTTTTGGATAAAGGAATTTCTATTTGAACAAGTTCTATTTCAGACTGCCAAAATATTTTGTCTGTATATTTGATTTTTGTCAAATAAAAATATGCAAGCCATGAACCCATGACTTGCATATTCCGTTATGCTTGCGGTGGTCTTATCCTCCGAAGTTGTCGAATCGAATCATCTCGTCTTCCACGCCGAGGGAGTGGAGAAGGTCGAGGACTGTCTTTGCCATCATAGGAGGGCCGCAGAGGTAGTACTCGCAATCTTCAGGGTTTTCGTGCTGCTTGAGGTAGGTGTCGCCCATGACAGGTGCCACGAATCCCGGGGTGTACTTTATGCCTGCCGCATCCGCCTTAGGGTCAGGACGGTCGAGCGCGAGGTGGAAATGGAAGTTGTCGTAGTCCTTTTCCAATTGTAGGAAGTCGTCAAGGAACGGTATTTCCTCCAGGGCGCGCGCTCCGTAGAAGTAATGCATCTCACGGTCGCGTGTGTTGAGTGTCTTGAGCATGTGCATGATTTGCGCGCGGAGCGGAGCCATACCGGCGCCGCCGCCCACCCATATCATCTCGCGTCCTGTGCCGTACTGTGGGCGGAACTCGCCGTAAGGTCCTGACATGATGACCTTGTCGCCCGGTTTGAGTGAGAAGATGTATGAGGATGCTATGCCCGGATTGACGTCCATGAAGCCCGGTCCCTGTTCCTTTGGCTTGAACGGTGGTGTGGCGATGCGCACGTTAAGGGTGATGATGTCGCCCTCGTCCGGATAGTTTGCCATGGAGTAGGCGCGGATGGTAGGTGCCGGATTGCTGCACTTGAGGTTGAAGAGTCCGAATTTCTCCCATGCCGGCAGGTAGGTGTCGCCTATGAGACTCTTGTCGATGTCCTTGTCATAGTCCATCTCGAATGCCGGGATGCGTATCTGTGCATAAGAGCCCGGTTCGAAGTCCATGTGCTCTCCCGGTGGCAGTGCCACTTTGTATTCTTTGATGAATGTTGCGACGTTGCGGTTTCCGATTACGGTGCATTCCCATTCCTTGACACCCATTACGGATTCGTCAACGTGGAGCTTCATGTCGCTCTTTACCTTGCATTGGCAGCCGAGACGCCATCCCTCCTTGATTTCCTTGCGTGTGAAGTGTGACTTCTCGGAGTCAAGGATTTCGCCGCCGCCTTCAAGAACCTGCACCTTGCACTGTCCGCAGGACGCTTTACCGCCACAAGCGGAGGGGAGGTAGATGCCGTTGTCATTAAGGGTTGCCATTACTGAGTCTCCCTGTGGCACATCAAGTACTTTGTCGTTTATTGTTATCTTGACATTGCCACTCGGTGACAAGTAGTTTTTTGCAACGAGCAGGATGATGACCAACATGATGATGACCACCAGGAATACACTAATGCTCGCTAAAATAAAATTAATGTCCATTGTTTATTCCTTTCCTGTTTTTAGATTTTAAGACCAGAGAAACACATGAATGCCATTGCCATCAGACCCACGGCGATGAATGTTATGCCAAGTCCGCGCAAAGGCTTTGGCACATCAGAGTAGGCAAGTTTCTCGCGGATTGCGCCGAGAAGGCATATTGCGAGAGTCCAGCCGATACCTGAGCCTACGGCAAATGCTATGGAGTCTGCCACACCGCCTATGTACTGTGAGTTTGACGGGTCAAGGTTGATGCGCTGCTGCATGAAGAGCGATGCGCCCATGATTGCGCAGTTGACGGCTATCAGCGGGAGGAAGATGCCGAGGGCGGCGTAGAGTGACGGGGAGAAACGCTCCACAACCATTTCCACAAGCTGCACGATACCTGCAATGACAGCAATGAAAAGTATGAGAGAGAGGTAGGAAAGGTCAACTCCGAGTATGCCGTCCGCTGCAAGCACCTTTGTCTGCAGGAGGTAGTCTACAGGCACGGTGATGAGAAGAACGAAGGTCACGGCGCAACCGAGTCCGAATGATGTCTTCACGCTCTTGGATACGGCAAGATAGGAACACATGCCGAGGAAGAACGCGAAAATCATGTTATCCACAAAGATGCTGCGGAAGAAAAGTGAAATTATATGTTCCATGGTTATGCCTCCTTATAGAAATATGCACGATGAATCCAGATTACCACACCACAGAGGATGAGAGCCATTGCCGGCATTGTCATCATGCCATTATTGATATAGCCGAGGTCATAGAAACTTTCCGGAATAATCTGGAAGCCGAGAAGTGAGCCTCTGCCGAAAAACTCGCGCACGGCACCTACTGCCACAAGGATGTAGGCATAGCCAAGTCCGTTGCCGATACCGTCAAGGAATGAAGGCCATGGGGAGTTGATTGACGCGAATGCCTCAAGACGTCCCATGAGGATGCAGTTGGTGATGATAAGTCCCACATACACAGACAGCTCCACACTGACATCGTAGACAAACGCTTTAAGCACCTGATTGACGATTGTCACCAAAGCAGCCACGACAACCAGCTGTACGATGATGCGGATGCGTGAAGGTATGGTCTTTCGGATGAGTGAGATGATCACGTTCGCAAATGCTGTGATGACTGTCACTGCAAGTCCCATGACTATGGCAGGCTTCAACTGTGATGTCACAGCGAGAGCAGAGCAGATGCCCAACACCTGTACGAGGACAGGGTTGTTGCCGTTGAGAGGAGTCATGAAGACATCCTGATTCTCTTTTGAAAATAATTTAGACATGTCTTGGTTCTCCTTTTTTAGTTTTTAAGATTTAAGAAATCGCTGTATTTCTTGAATGATTCCTTGAACATAAGGTCCACGCCATTGCAGGTAAGGGTTGCACCGGTGACTCCGTCTACAGTGAAGTCCTTCTCCTCAGGCTTTATGTCTGTAGGTTTTTTCACCCCCAGCTTGACTTCTCCATCGACAATGGCTTTCTTTCCTTTGAACTGGTCCTGCCATTTCTTTGAGTCTTTAATTTCTGCACCAAGACCGGCAGTTTCGGATTCATGATTGAAATATGCGCCATAAACAGTCTGCTTGTCAGCATTGAGTGCTACATAGCCCCAGATAGGTCCCCAAAGTCCCATACCTTTTACAGAGAGGATGTATTTGTACTCGCCATTGAGTTTGCAAGTGTAGATGATTGACTTTGTCTCTGCGTCTACGGTGTCTGTCATGATAACAATATTCTTGTATTGCGCTTCAGCATCAGCATCGTCAGCAAACTCACGGATGTCAAGTGTGGCAAGTACCTGCTTCTTGACATCGAGTGCCACGTTCTTGTCTTGCTGCTCTTTCAATGAAGAATACACGAAAGCAAGGCAGAAAGCAACAATCACTACAAGTACAATACTATATATAATAATGTACGGATTACTGTTAGTATTAAGTTTCTTTGCCATAATGATTGTTCTCCTATTTCTTTAGACGGTTAGCACGGCGGGAAATGTTGCGCTGGACAACGCACCAGTCGATGAGAGGGGCGCATACATTCATCAGCAGGATAGCAAGCATCATTCCTTCCGGATAGCCGGGGTTCATGACGCGTACAACGACTGCAACAAAGCCGATGAGAAGACCATAGATCCATTTTCCACATTCTGTACGCGCTGCTGTCACAGGGTCTGTTGCCATGAACACCGCACCAAACGCGAAGCCACCGAGTACAATCTGGTCATACCATGTCATCGGAGACATGTCAAGAGAATAGAACATCCATGCCGTCAGAGCTCCGCCTGCAAAGACAGAGAGCATGATTCTCCAAGATGCGACTCCTGTAAAGAGGAGGAAAAGTGCACCAAGGATTATGGCAATGAAGGATGTCTCACCCATAGAACCGGGGATAAGACCGATTACTGCATTCATTGTATCAATGGAGTAGTTCGGGTCTTGTACGACAAGTCCAAGAGGAGTTGCTGCCGTTGTAGCATCAGCAACTTGATAACCCAAACCGAAAACCTGGTCTTTTGCCACCCAGCAGTTGTCACCGGACATCACTGTAGGGTAGGAGAAGAACAGGAATGCTCGTGCTGCAAGTGCAGGGTTGACGAAATTCATGCCTGTACCTCCGAAGATTTCCTTACAGAATATCACAGAGAAAGCGCATGCAAGCGCAAGGCACCACAGCGGACAGTTCACCGGTATCACCATAGGGATGAGGATACCGGTTGCGAGATAGCCTTCCTGGATTTCCTCATGCTTCCACTGTGCCCATGCAAATTCGATGGCAAGTCCTACAATGTAGCTGACAAGAATCTTTGGGAGCATCTGCAGGAAGCCATAAAGGAACATGCTGAGATGGCATGCATCAGCAGGCAGTGTTCCTCCGTTCGCCAGCAATGCGTTCTGATAGCCGATGTTGTACATTCCGAACAGCAGGGCAGGTACAAGCGCGATGATGACAAAGCTGATGATGCGCTTGGAGTCTACAGCGTCATGGATATGTGCTCCGCTCTTTGATGTTGTGTTCGGTACAAAAAGAAATGACTCAAAACCTTCAAACACACTGCCGAAAGCCTGAAGTTTTCCGCCTTTCTCGAAATTTGGTTTTATGGAGTCAAGATATTTCTTTAATGGATTCATTATGCGTTCTCCTTTCTCAGAATGTCAAGTCCCTCACGGACAATCTTCTGTAATTCAAGTTTTGAAGAATCAACAAATTCTGCAACAGCGAAATCCTCCGGAGAGATCTCGTATATACCGAGTGCTTCCTGACGGTCGATGTCGCCCGTAATAATTGCTTTGATAAGGTATTCTCCGTAAATATCCATAGGAAGTACCTTGTCGTATTCACCTGACATAATCATGTGGCGTTCACCACCCTTGATTCTTGTGTCGCACTTGTATTCCTTGTTTTTCGGCATAAGCCATGAGAAATATGTGCGGCTGAATGAGAACTGGTTAGGGCGTGGAAGAATCCATCCGAGCATTTCGTCAGCATGGTCTCCTTCTGGAATCACTGTCACCTCACTTATCTGTGGACCAATGTAGCATTTAGGACATGCTTTATTTCCGGTTAGTGGGTTGCCGTTGATGATACGGACATTATCTCCCTTGATGCGTCCCTCTGTTAGTGTGCCGACCTTCTGTCCAACGAGAACTTCTGAATAGGCTGGATTCTTCACTTCCTCACCGGCAAGAGCAACTTTGTGGCGAAGGTCAACTTTGCCTGTCAGGAACAGTCTACCAATGAAAATCACGGCTGTCGGAGACACTGTCCATACTACCTCCCCCTTATTGACAGGGGCAAGGTGGTTGATTTGTACTCCGACATTTGATGCCGGGCATTTTCCGTCAAAGACAGTCAGCTCGCAATTACGGAGACTGCCAAGTTTGTCTGTCTGTTGCGGGTTTATGCCAACGTATGTCTTCTGAATCTTGGATAGTGCAGTGATGCCGGTTTGGAAAGCTTCTTCATTTCCTGCCAGTTCATAGAGGAAACTTGCGGCGAGTGGCATATCGCGAAAAGCCGATATGAATATGGCTTTGGGATTTGTCTGTGGATTTGTACTTACTGCATAAGGCAACTGATTGATGTAGCCAAAGAGACCTGCCTCAAGCAATGCTTCTTTCACTTGGTCGCCACTGAGAGACTTGATGTCTTTCTTGCCGAAATCCTTATATTGAATCTCAGCGTCAGCGTTAACCTTGATAGCGAGTACTTTGCGACGGTCGCCACGCTCTACGGCAGAGACAGTCCCGCTTACAGGAGAAGCGAACTTCACCTCCGGATACTGCTTGTTTACAAAAAGCGCATCGCCCGCCAAGACCTTGTCACCCTCCTTGACCACGACTTTAGGTGTTACTCCCTGATAATCATCCGGGCAGAGAGCGAAATCATTTCCTCTCTGAACAGCAACATCTTTCAGCTCTGCGGTTCCCCGGAGCTTGATGTCGAGGCCTTTGCGTAACTTGATAACGTTAACCATTTAATTTGATTTTTTATATGATTTAGAAATACAATAAATTATTCATATATTATCCATAAAGACCTTTGCAAAATTAACAAAAAAATCGGTAAAACCATAGAAAAAACATATTGATTATTTCTTTATAAGACAAATTTCTTGTAATTTTGCAACAAAATTAAAATACATCAAGCATCTTAGACACATATTCGCTTATACAGTATGGACCATTGTTGGTATCTATGCTGTTATTGTTGTGCTGTTAAATATACCGACAGTACAACGTCTTTCTGCATCGGAGGTTTCAAAAGCTCTATCAGAGAAACTTGGCACTCAAGTGAAAGTGAGCAATTTGAATCTTTGTTTTCTGAATCGTATTATCATTGACAATGTATTGATACAGGACCGGCAGAAAAAGGAAATGTTGGCATGTCATCGTATTTCTGCGAAAATAGATGTTCTGCCATTGTTGAAAGGCAAAATCAGTATTTCTTCTGCCCAGATTTTCGGAATGCATTTGGCTCTGTATCGTCAAAATGGTAGTTCTCCTTTGAACTGCCAATTTGTCATTGATTCATTAGCTTCTAAGGATACGACAAAGCATACACCGTTGGATTTGCACATTGCGTCACTTGTCATTCGTAATTCATCGGTGAATTATGACCGTAATGATATGGCACACAAAGTTGGATTTGACGTGAATCATGTTGCTTTGGACAAGATATCGGGACATATTATGCTTTATGCCTTGACGGATGACAGTTTGTCTGTCAAAATGAAAAAACTGTCTTTTGATGAACTAAATTCAAAGTTGTCATTAAAGAATTTGTCTTTTGTGGCTGATGCAAACAAGCATCGTTGCTCCATTAATGATTTTAACTTACGTACAGCAGAAAGTGATATCACACTTAATGCTATGGCTAATTATAAGGGCAACAGAATACAGTCATTCCATGTTGTAAGTAAGAACTCTTATGTCGGATTAAAAGATGCTGCTTGTTTTGAACAACGGCTATCGAAATTTGACAGTAAGATATTGTTTGATGTAAATATTGACGGCAAAGATAAATCTCTGAATATCCATGAATTAACCATAAGAACTTCTGATAATGATTTTATGTTTAAATCTCATGGAAATGTTGTGTCACGGACATCTGTCTTTAAGGCTTTGCCAAAACCTGAGACATTAACATTCAACCTCCATTCTGATATTCATGCAAGTACAGGGTTCGTTTCTGATGTCATGTCTGTGTTTGGAGCTGATAGTCCTATTTTGGGCAGGTTAGGAACGATAGATTATTCTGCAACAGCAGAGGGTAATTATGGCAAATATATTTTGACCGGTGACCTTGCCACTGGTGTGGGAATTTTGTCTCATAAATTGTCGTATGCAGATAAGTTCATCACAGCAGACATAAGTACTCCACAAGATTTCAGACTTGGTTATCTTCTGAATACCAGAGCATTGGGAAATGTGAAATTTGCTATGGATGCAGACGCTATTGTTGCAAAGAATCCTAAAACCGGAAAATTCACATTGCATGCAATGGATAGCAAAGTGAATATTCCATACGTTATAGCGAATGGTTATGAGTACCGTAATGTCAAACTTGAATCCAAATTAAACAATGGCAGAGCAGAGATGTTTTTTGACATAGCGGACATGAATGCTAATGGTAATGTTAGGTTTGTTGCATCTGATGCATCAAGTCTGTTGGAAGGAAAACCAAAAGAACTTTGCGATATTGAAATGACTGCAGAAGTTGCTCATCTTAATCCGTATGCGTTAGGTATATTGACAGCGGATACAATTCCACATGGACCGCTGTCATTTACTTTTCAGGCTTCAACAACCAACGTAGGTTATGGACATACGGAAATCAAATTTGAGTCTGATTTCGCAAATGCTTTTGCAGAAGGAGAGTTTGACCCGTTTACCATTCAGCAAACTTTCACAAACCTTGTGGCAAAACGTCTTCCGACTCTGCCCGGAATGCCTATGTACAAAGCTACCAATAATAGGATAGAACTGGATGCCAGTGTTACGGATATGAAACGTTTTGGCGAGATTCTTGGAGTGAATTTCTTGTCTCAAGAGCCACTTACGCTGGTCGGATACGTTAATGAGCCAATGAAAAGTGCTGATATAAGTATCAGCGCTCCACA
Source organism: Palleniella muris (assembly GCF_004792655.1). Taxonomy (GTDB): domain Bacteria; phylum Bacteroidota; class Bacteroidia; order Bacteroidales; family Bacteroidaceae; genus Prevotella; species Prevotella muris_A. The sequence continues at coordinate 8,123 of NZ_SRZC01000003.1, forward strand.
GTTAGAGTTCTCAGGAAGAAAATTTGCTGATACGAGATTGCATGTGTATTCTCTTTCTGATACATTGTATGTAAGTGGAGGAACGTCACGTGTAGAATCTGACGGTACTAATTTCTTGCTTTCTTTGCAAGGCAAAGTTGCTGACAACAGACTGTTGACAGCTATAGATTTTGATAATGGCCGTGAGCGCAGAATGTGTGGCACGGTAAATACAAACAGCCAGTTTTTCCGAGGTCTTGACGGTAAGCCTGTTGTAAATGTCAGCGTATTGCCGTCTGAGATACAGATGGGTGACTCCTTATGGAATCTCCGTAGCTCAGATATTGTGTACACAGCTTATGATTTAAGTGTTGATAACTTTGTGCTGGAGCATGGACTTCAATGTATAAAGATTGATGGTGCTGCAACACGTTCCATGGAAGATTCGCTTGTTGTGGATATGCAGGGAGTGGACGTTGCATACATAATGAATCTAATAGACTTTCATAGTGTAGAGTTTGGTGGATTCGTGACAGGCAAGGCTGTCGTCAAATCGTTATTCTCAACTCCAACTGCATATTCAGACATTGATGTCCAAGATTTTCGTTTCCAATATGGCAGAATGGGAATCTTGACTTGCCATGCCAAGTGGGATAATGAACTTGGACAGATAAATATTAACGCAGTCTGCAATGATGATAATGTTACTCCTGAGGTTGACGGCAGACTTGGCATCGATGGATACATATCCCTAAAGAATAACTATATAGACCTTGGGATGAAGGCGGAGAACACACGCTTTGAGTTCTTGCAGTCATTCTGTGAATCATTTATGAAGGATGTGAAGGTTTATGGGACAGGAGATATACGTTTGTATGGTCCGCTAAATAAAATCAATCTGACAGGGGATGCTGTTGTCAATGGTTCTACTGTGATAACACCTTTGAATACAGAATACACACTCAAAAATGATACTGTTCATTTCGTTCCTAACGACATTAGGTTCGCTGATTGTGTTTTCTATGACAAGTATGGAAACCGAGGGGCAATATCCGGTGGTTTGCATCATAAGAATTTGGGAAAGATGACATTCGATTTGGATGTCAAGGCTGAGCATTTGCTATGCTATGATTTTCCAACACTGGATGGTTCTACCTTCTGTGGGCGTGTTGTTGGAACCGGCAACTGTAAGATAACGGGACGATCCGGTGAGATAGTGTTTGACATTGATGCTTATCCGGAGGAGACATCGGAATTCACATATAATGTATCGTCACCGGATGCATTGCAGAATCAGTCATTCATAACTTGGAAATCCAAGGAAGAAAAAGGCAATATCATGCAACAAGACAGCACATTGTCTGCTACTATAGAGCAGAAGCATCAATTGTCTACAAATATCCGCATGAATTTTCTGGTCCATATTACACCTGAAAGTACAATTCAGCTGCTTATGGACCAACGGACGGGAGACTATATAAAGTTGAATGGTTCAGGAGATTTGCGTGCAACATATTTCAATAAGGGCGGATTGCATATTTTTGGAAACTATAATGTTGAGGATGGAGAATACAAGATGACAATACAAAAAGTGCTGTCAAAGAATTTCACTTTCCTTCCAGGTAGCTCTATATCTTTTGGTGGAGAACCATTCCAGGCATTGGTCAATCTGAAAGCGCAATATATAGTCCCTTCCGTGCCCTTGTCAGATTTGAATATTGGAAATTCGTTTAAGAACAACTCTGTCCGCGTAAACTGTCTTATGAACATTACAGGCACAGCAGAGCATCCGATGGTGGATTTTGACTTGAATCTTCCACAGGCAAGTGCTGACATACAGCAGATGATAACATCAATCATTGATTCTGAACAGGAACGTAATCAGCAGGTTGTCTACCTTCTCTCGATAGGCAGGTTCTACTCTGACAATACAAATGCATCATCTGACCCTGCAGCCATGTCGCAAGGCTCATTGGCTATGCAGTCTTTTCTGTCTGGTACGGTTTCGCAACAGATTAACAATATTATATCAGACATGGTGCTGAAAAACAGTGATTGGAATTTCGGTGCAAATATATCTCCCGGTGATGAAGGAATGAATAATGCCGAGTATGAGGGGCTTGTCTCAGGTAGGATGTTTAATAACCGTCTGCAGATTAATGGTCAGTTCGGATATCGTGACAACAAGAATGCTACGACATCATTCATTGGTGATTTTGATGTCCGTTATCTGCTCTTCCCAAATGGCAATCTGTCTGTACGTGTATACAATCAGACAACCGACAGGTATTTCACAAAATCAAGTCTCAATACCCAAGGTCTTGGAATAGAGTTCAAACATGATTTCAACTCTTTCATTCCCGGATTTTTGCGAAAGAAGAAAAAAAGTATTTTGAAATAAATAGAATTAGAGAATATGATAGAACAAGAGTTTGACCCTATAGATGATGACCGTAATGATGAAGGAAAAGACCCTGCAGAGGAAATGGCAAGAGAGATGCGTGAGATGTTCCAACAAGCATCACGCGCACTTCATAATTCTTTTGCAAATGCTGCACGTCGTGAACGTGCAGAGGAATCTTTGATGATAGGGCGTCCCGGTAATACCAAGACTCCATTTCTTGATAAGTACAGTCATGACCTGACCAAATCGGCAGCAGAACATAAACTTGACCCTGTTGTCGGTAGGGATAAAGAGGTGTATCGTCTTGTTGAAATCTTGGGTAGAAGAAAAAAGAACAACCCTGTCCTGATTGGTGACCCCGGTGTCGGTAAAAGTGCTATTGTTGAAGGACTTGCACAGCAGATAGCAGAAGGAACATCCTCCCCGGTGTTGCGTGGCAAAAGGATACTTTCCCTTGACCTTACAAGTGTGGTTGCAGGAACCCAGTACCGTGGTGATTTCGAGAAACGTATGAAGGAGATTATTTCCGAATTGGAGCAGAGTCCTGATGTTATTGTTTTCATTGATGAGATACATACTTTAATGGGAGCCGGTTCGGCGTCAGGAACAATGGATGCGGCAAATATCCTGAAGCCGGCTCTTGCAAGAGGTACGGTGCAGTGCATTGGCGCCACGACGCTTGATGAATACAGGAAATCCATTGAGAAAGATGGTGCTTTAGAGCGTCGTTTTCAGAAGATTATTGTCAATCCCACTTCTGAGGAAGAGACAATTAAAATATTGGAGAATATCAAGGCGCGCTACCAGCAGTATCATCATGTGATATATCCACAGGAAGTTGTACGTGCTTGTGTTGTGCAGACTCAACGCTACATTACTGACCGTGTGTTTCCAGACAAAGCTATTGACGCTCTTGACGAGGTCGGTTCACGTGTACATCTCCGTACTGCTGTCATATCACCAAAGCAGAGAAACCTTGAGAATGAACTTGCAGAAGTGCGCCAGAAGAAGAAGTCTGCTGTTGTGCAGCAGAATTTTGAACTTGCCGCTGCCTTGCGCGACAGGCAGGAAGAGTTAGAGCGCCGGCTTCTTCAGTTACAGACTTATGGTGATGACGATACCACGGATTATGTAACTGTGACGGAGAAAGATGTCTGTGAGGTCGTATCGTTGATATCCGGTGTTCCAGTGTCTCAGATAAGTGAAGGAGACAATATCCGTTTGCGTAGATTAGGAGATATCCTCAAAGGCAGTGTCATCGGTCAGGATAAGGCAGTGGAAACTTGTGTACGTGCCATTCGCCGTAACAGTCTCGGATTGCGTTCACACAATCGTCCGATAGGCGCATTCCTGTTTCTGGGTCCTACAGGAGTAGGTAAGACATACCTTGCCCAACAGTTGGCGAGAGAGGTGTTTGGCTCCGCAGGTTCTCTTATACGTGTTGATATGTCGGAATTCAATGAATCGTTCAACACCTCTCGGCTTGTTGGAGCTCCTCCCGGATATGTCGGATATGACGAAGGCGGCCAATTGACAGAACGTGTACGCCGACATCCGTATTCCGTTGTCCTTCTTGATGAGATAGAGAAAGCTCACCAGAATATTTTCAACCTGCTTCTTCAGGTGCTTGATGAAGGCAGGCTGACTGACGGCAACGGACGGTTGATAGATTTCCGTAACACCATAGTTATAATGACCTCAAATGCCGGCACACGTCAGCTGAAGGAATTCTCACGGGGAATAGGATTCGGCGCTGTAGCATCGGACGGGAATATCAATAGTGACTATGCGCGTTCAATCATTGAGAAGGCATTGAAAAAACAATTTGCTCCGGAATTTTTGAACCGTCTGGATGAGATTGTCATGTTCGACCAACTTTCACTTGAATCCATAAAGCAGATTATCGACATAGAGATGAAAGACCTTTATAATCGTGTTGCAGAATTAGGCTACAAACTCAAAATGTCCGATAAGGCGAAAGAATTTGTTGCAGAGAAAGGCTATGATGTACAGTATGGCGCCCGTCCTTTGAAACGTGCTGTCCGGCAGTATGTTGAGGATGAGCTATGCAATCTTCTTCTTGACAACAGACTGCAACAAGGATGTGTTATCAAAGTTGGAAAGCCGAAGACGGCAAAGAATTTGGTTTTCACTGTATCTGACAAATAATATTATCGATGATTAGCAAAGCAAAGATAAAGTTCATCCGTACTCTTGAGAACAAGAAAGCAAGAAGGGATGAAGGGCTTTTTGTTGCAGAAGGACCAAAGGTTGTCGGAGATTTGATGAAAGTCGCATCTCCTAAAATCATTGTTGCCACAGAGCAATGGCTGGGGGAGGAGAGCAAATCCTCTATAGACAAGAATACAGAAATATACACTGTCACATCTGACGAACTGCGGAAAGTCTCCTTCTTGCAGCATCCACAACAGGTTCTGGCCGTTTTTGAGCAGAATTTTTTAACAGAGAATAAAGATGAAGGATTGTCATTTCTCAATCCCAATAATGAAGACTGTCTTGTTCTTGGGCTTGATTCTGTTCAGGACCCGGGTAATCTTGGAACCATTATCCGTATTGCCGACTGGTTTGGCATAGAGCGGATAATCTGTTCCCCTGATACAGTGGACGTATGGAATCCAAAGGTTGTTCAGGCTACCATGGGCAGTATAGCAAGGGTGAAAGTTACTTACCGTAATCTCCATGATGTACTTGATGAAATAGAGGTGTATAACAGTTCTCTCTCATCTGAAAAGCCATTCCCTGTTTATGGAACATTGCTTGATGGAAAAGATATAACGACACAACCGTTGGAAAACTACGGTCTGGTCATTATGGGCAATGAAGGAAATGGCATTTCTCCTGACATAGCTGCAAGAGTGAGCCATAAACTATTAATACCGAATTACCCAAAGGGTAGGGAGACAGCCGACTCTCTCAATGTTGCCATAGCAACGGCTATAACTTGTTTCGCTCTAAGAAGATAAGGAGCAACATGTATTTAATCTCTGTCATTGAGGACCGGGAATTTCTTTCTAAAAGAATCCTGCTTCTCCAGATCTATGTCAAAAGTCATTGCTGTAGCACGGTTGTCATCACAGGAGACCATAATGCGTCCGTAGGCGTCATAAGCTTCAGAACTACCGTTGTATTTGCATGTTAGGTCAATGCCAATGCGATTCACGCCTATCACATAGCATTGATTTTCAATAGCGCGGGCACAGAGGAGGGTATGCCATACATGTATTCGGCTTTCAGGCCATGAGGCAACGTAAATAATGGCATCATAGTCATTATTGTTTCTGGAGAAACAAGGAAAACGTAGGTCATAGCATATTTGTAGCAGGAAGCGGACACCTCGCCATGTGGCAATTACGCGTTTGTCGCCAGCTGTATAGGAATGGTGTTCATTCCCGTATGTGAACAGATGACGTTTATCATAATGCTGTGGTTCATTGTCAGGTGTAACGAAGTAGAACCTGTTATAGAAATGCTCGTTTTCGTATACAGCAATGCTTCCGCAGACGGCTGCGTCAAGTTCTTTTGACATTTTAATCATCCATGCTAAAGACTTGCCATCAGACTCGGCTATGTTTTCAGGATGTGTTGCAAAACCAGTACTCCACATTTCCGGAAGTATGTATATATCTGATTTTGGAGCATTATGTATGGCTTGTTCTGCTGCTTTTTGATTGGCAGCAGAATCAGCCCACTTTATGTCCATTTGTATCAGTGTCGCTTTCATCTTGTTAAGAGTTTGTGTGAAAGTCCTATGACATTAGTCTCATTCTGTAGCCAAGGCGGAACAGTTCCGTGGCAGCACCAAGACAATACATTTCTTTCAGTGTGCGAAGGTATGCATGGAAAGCCATTGGTGTTCCCGGCTCAATGTTTTCTTTCCTCAGCATGTCCAATGCTGTTTGTGAGCAGTTGCCGACAATCTTTTCCACAGCGTTGTATTTCTCTTCTTTAAGATTGAGGACTTTTTCACGTATAGCCTCATCCATGAGGTCATAACCGCGGAGTGAGCGCAGGTAAGTGTACAGATTACCTTTGCTGAGAGCTTTTTCCCAATCCTTGTCCCAAAGATGTGCGACAGCCATACCGACATACATCATCCAGCCAAGAGAGACTAAAGGATAGTTCTGAAATTCACGTATTCCGTCGGGTAGGTATTCCATAGCAATACTTTCCCATTGGCTGTCGATGTCCGGCATGTCCGGCATGCGTTCGTCAATGAGATTATCTCTTAAAAGAAGAAGGTATACAGCCTTGTGTATACCCCCTTCAAATTTATCTAAATACTCTTTGTTTTCCATTCTGTAGGATTAAAGACCAAGAGCTTTTTTTATTTCCTCAACGCGAGCGTCAGCCTTTGCTGTTGCTGCATTGTAGTCACCATCAAATTCTCCGGGAACAGGAACTTCACAGTAGAACTTAATCTTTGGCTCTGTGCCTGAAGGGCGTACGGAAACTTTCAGACCGTCTTCTGTGAACCACTGAAGAACATTGGATGTAGCAGGCATTTCAAAGTCTTTCTCCACACCATTATCATTCATCTTCAATGTCTTGTAGTCTTTAGTCAGAATAACCTTAGAACCAGCAATCTCTGTTGGAGGAGTCTGACGGAAATTCTCCATCATCTGTTTGATTTCGTCAGCACCTGACTTTCCCGGCTTAACTACATTGATAGTAGTTTCCTTCTGGAAACCATATTCCTTGTAGATGTCAAGAAGCAAGTCGAAGAGAGTCTTGCCCTGATCCTTTGCCCAAGCCGCAATCTCGCAGATGAGGCAGATTGATGCAGGAGCATCCTTGTCACGCACTTTGTCATAAGGCAGGTAACCGAATGATTCCTCACCGCCACCAATGTATTTGCGCTTTCCTTCAAGTTCGCGGATGCGGTATGCTATCCACTTGAATCCGGTGTACTCGTCGAAGCACTCCACACCATTCTTCTTTGCAATCTTTGCAATCAGTTCTGATGTCACAATGGTCTTTACCATGAAATCAGAATCCTTGAGCTGTCCGAGAGCTTTCTTGTTCTTGATTGTGTACCAGTAGAACATGCACGCTGTCTGATTGCCGTTGAGAATCTGCCATTCACCTTGTCCGTTGCGGCAGACTATAGCGAGGCGGTCAGCGTCAGGGTCTGTTGCAACAACGAGGTCGGCATTGAGCTTTGTACCGAGCTTCATACCAAGAGTCATTGCTTCAGCATTCTCCGGGTTTGGTGAGACAACAGTTGGGAAATTGCCGTCGATGACCATCTGCTCCGGCACGACGTTGATGTTCTGGAATCCCCATGAGCGCAGGCACAGCGGAACAAGTACGCGTCCTGTACCGTGCATTGCAGAGTAGACGATGTTGAGGTCTTTGTTACGAAGGATAACATCCTGGTCGACCATACCTTCCTTGACAGCTGTCATATAGTCGAAATCCATCTCGCCACCGATGATTTTGATGAGGTCAGGATTAGCTTCAAACTTGACATCCTCTATCTTCACTTTGTTCACCTCTTCGATGATACCAGTGTCATGTGGTGAGAGGACCTGTGCTCCGTCTTCCCAGTAAGCCTTGTATCCGTTGTATTCTTTCGGATTGTGGGAAGCTGTTACATTTACACCGCACTGTGCGCCAAGCTGACGGATAGCGAAAGAAATTTCAGGAGTAGGGCGCAGGCTTTCAAAGAGGTAAACCTTTATGCCGTTAGCTGAGAAAATTGCAGCGACAGTTTCTGCATATTCACGTCCGTTGTTACGACAGTCATGTCCTACAATAGCAGCAAGGTCAGTACGTCCCGGGAACGCCTTCAATACGTAATTTGCAAATCCCTGTGTCGCCATACCGACGATGTACTTGTTCATGCGGTTGGTTCCTACTCCCATGATGCCACGAAGTCCACCTGTTCCGAATTCCAAAGACTGGTAGAATGCATCGATGAGTGCTGTCGGGTCTTCAGCGTCAAGCAGTGCCTGAACCTCAGCGCGTGTTTGCTCGTCAAATGATGGTGACAGCCATTCCTGTGCTTTCTGACGGCACTGGGCTACGAGTTCTGTGTTGTTTGCCATAGTTTTTAGGTTTTATATTAATTAATGAAATATTACTTTGATATTGCTACAAAATTAATTATTTCTTTTGGAATGAGCAAATTTTAATAGGAAAAGTTCTGTGATTCCCCAATTATTTATTAATTTTGCAGCAGATAAACCGTATCGACGATTTGTTATAGGCATTGCTGTTTATGCGGATTGGTTCACGAATTACAGATAAAAAGATATATGAAAGCAGAACTTATTCAGGTAGGAAAGACCGTCAATAAGAATTTCATTGCAGGCATCGGGGATTACGCCGAGCGCATTGGGCACTATATGCCTTTTGTGGTAACTACCATTCCAGAGTTGAAGAACACCAAATCACTCAGTGAGGAACAGCAGAAGGAGAAGGAGGCGGAAATGATTCTCAGAGCCGTACAATCTTCAGACGTTGTAGTTCTCTTGGACGAGCAAGGGACAATGTTTCGCTCTGTAGAGTTTGCCTCATGGCTTGAACGCCAGCAGCACACAGCACGCCGGCTGGTCTTTGTCATAGGAGGACCTTATGGCTTTGCCCGTTCCGTATATGACAGGGCAGATGCCAAGATTTCCCTTTCAAAAATGACGTTCTCCCACCAAATGGTTCGCCTCATATTCTGTGAACAGCTATACAGAGCATGCACAATCATAAAAGGAGAGCCTTATCACCACGAATAAATCAAAGCAATAACAAATATGGCAAATTTCATTGAAAAGACACTCGAACAAGGTGAGCGCATCATGTACAAAGGACGCTTGCATTGGTATTTTAATTTCCGCTATACACTATGGGGCATACTGTTGGTTGTTGTGGGACTGTTCTGCCTTGCGTATGCCGCAGGGAATGTCCTTGAGCCCGCAACTGTCAATCTTCTTGTAGTAGTGGGGATTGTTGCATGCGTATCAGGGTTAGGCTCAGTCTTCTTCGGTTATTTCCTAAGAGTGAAGACTGAGTTTGCCATTACTGACTCACGCTTCATACAGAAAGACGGAATCTTTAACATAAGACTGACAGAGATTCCTTTGTTCAAGATAGAGACTGTGAACTTTGAGCAGTCGTTCATGGAACGTATTGTAAATACCGGCTCGATAGAACTTGTAGGCAGTGGCGGAACAAACCATAAGGTCAGTTTTGTGCAGAATCCTCTCAAAGTGCGTAATCTCATAACTACATATATGAAAGAGGTGAATGCCGAAAAGCAGGATGTGGTTGCAGAAGGAACAACGGCGGAATAATATCAATTTGCATCATCATTTGTCATATTGATATGCCAGCCGTTCATCACCATTCCAGCAATGGATGATTCCACAGTATCGGAATCCTGCTTTATTGATGACATGCTGCATAGGTTTGTTGTCACGGTGAGTGTCTATTCTGACAGTATCGTAATGTCGGATTGCGTATTGCATGACATGGAGGAAAATGCCTTTTGTTTTTCCACAGCTTGCAATACGATGGATTGTCGCGTATGGGTTGTCGTTAGTCCATTCACCATCATATATAATATTGTATGTTGGATCCTTTCCCTCACGCAACACAAATGTTGCCACAATCTCTTCTCCTGATATGCATACATAACTGTCGCCGTGGCAGATGTCGTCAAGAAGCAGGTTCTTGTCAGGATAATCCTCTGACCATTGGCTGGGATTTCCTGTTTCTTTCATGAATTTGCGTGCAATGGAAAATATCTCCATGAGCCGTGGAATATCATTCGGACATGCCTTGCGTATTGAAACAGTATCTTTTGTGCAACTGTTGTAAAGAATATTTTTGTTTTTCATTTGTTTCTGTTTCTTTGCCAATCAAATGCCATTCATTCCGTGTACAGTGTTCTTTTTCCTATGAAGGCATGGCATATTTTCGCAAATAGGTTGAATCACCGGTTTGTCTCTTTCAAAATCTTACGGAGTTCTGTTTCGTATTGTGCGGAATCATGGAACACAATACCGGTCATACCAAGTTGTCTCGCCCCTATGATGTTCACTTCCCGGTCATCGGTAAAGATACACTCTTCCGGCTTTAGATTGAATTTGTCGAACAGTCGCTGATAGATTTCAGGTTCCGGTTTGATAACATGCTCTTCAGAGGAGATAACGTATCCGTCCAGCAATCGGAATATATCAAACTGATTCATAGTGTGATATACTTTGCTGCACCAGTTGCTCAGACCGTACAGCTTGAACCCTTCGTCCTTCAATTGCTGCAACATGTTTTTCATTCCTTCTACTTCATTTGTGACCAATTCCGGATACTTGTCACAGAAGATACGTATTTCATTCTCAAACTTTCTGTTATCCATGATTATGTCCTCCTTAATCTCATTGAAAGGCTTTTCCTCCCTGTCAAGCAATGCCTGAACCTCTTCATTGTAGAGTACAGGCAGGATGTCTTGGTATCTTTCCTCATCGGTAATGTATTTATGGAAAAACATCTCAAAGTCGTAGTCTACAAGAACTTTGCCAAAATCGAATATAAGATTCTTTATCATAGTTTTTATAGTTTTATTCCATATTTTATTATCCGCTCTTCCAGCATTCCTTTTGGCATAAACCGTATGAGAGTCTGCGTAATGGTGTTCAGGATTCCCTGGCGGATAAAATCTTCTTTTATATAAAGTGAGATGCATCGTTGTGACAAGTGGTCACCGTCAATGGGGCGCACGTTTTGCCGTTGTTTCTCGGAAAGAAAGGGGAGATGCATTTCCGGTATGATTGTGAAACCTCCGTTCTCATCAACAATGCGTGTCAATGTCTCGATGCTTCCTGCTTCGTAAATGTGGTGTCCTTTGGTGCGGGCTTTGCAGAAGCTGAAGGCACTGTTCCGCAGGCATTGGGCTTCTTTCATTATCCACATGCTCTCATGTTCCAGGTTCTCCGGTTTGAAGACAGGCAATTTGCGCCAGCAGCTTTCCGCAAGATATACAAAGAACCGTTCCGTATAAAGCGGTATTTCCATTATCCCACTCCGGGCATTGCCGCTTATTGCTATGCCAGCTTCTATCTTTCCTTGCTCCAAAGCCTTCAGCATGTCTTCGGCTTTCATCTCCGATATGCCGATGCTCACCTGTGGATAGTTTTCCCGATAGTGCCTGATGAATTTTGGCAAGATGTATGGAGCTATCGTCGGACCGATTGCCAGCAAGAGTTTACCGCTTATTTTGCCTTTTTCCTCATTGACAAGCTCGTTTATACGTTCCGTTTCCATCAGCACTTTCTCTGCCTGGCGGATGATTGTCCTTCCGATTGCAGTAGTGCTGACCGTCTTGTTTGTACGCTCAAAGATACGCACATCGAGCTCTTCTTCCAGTTTGATGAGCATTCCGCTGATTGTCGGTTGCGTGACATCAAGTGCCTTGGCAGCATGTGCAAAGCTCTTGTATTTGTCGATTGCAATGATATATTTCAATTGCTGAAGTGTCATAAACAATGCTTGTGATAGATTTTTTCAATGCAAAAATAATAAAAAACATTCGTTTGTCTATGGTTATTATTGTAATTTTGCATCAACAAACCAAAAAATATAATATTTATCAATTTAAATGTAGTATGGCAGCAAAACAGTTTCATCGTCATTTCCCGACAAAGGGGCTTTCGCTCTATTGGATTCTTATTGTTTATCTTATCATTGGTGCGTTCTATCCAATCATTGGTCTGCTGGCACTTGTCTGCATGATAGCTCCGGTTGCGTTCAGCTTACGCCGTGGACGCTGGTGGTGTGGCAATGCTTGTCCGCGTGGAAATTTCTATGACCGCGTGCTTTCAAAGTACTCTCCCCATAAGCCCATACCGGCGTTCCTTCGTTCAAAAGGGTGGCGAGTGTTCATGTTGTTTGTGATATTCACTATGTTCGGTGTGCAGATGTATTTTGCTTGGGGCGACTGGTCGGCAATGGGCAGAGTGTTTTGGAACATCATTTTTGTCACGACAATAGTCGGCGTTGTGCTTTCTTTCATATATGCGCCACGCACATGGTGCTCATTCTGTCCCATGGGAACACTTTCTTCGTGGGTCGCGCCCAAGGAAGGCAAACTTCCTTCGGGCTACAAAAGCATCCATGTGAGCAGTTCGTGCCAAATGAAATGTAAGAGCTGTGCACGTGTGTGCCCTATGCAGCTCACTCCGTATGACAGTCGCGGGCAGGAACAAGGCTATCTGCACCCTGACTGCATCAAGTGTGGCAAATGTGTGCAGGCTTGCCCTATAAAAATCATGAACTTGGAGTCTGAGTGACTTTTCTTGTTTCAGGAATTGTGTCAGAATCCGGCTTTTGCCGAAATGCAAGCAAAACGGCGCAAATGATGACAGAATGATAGACGAATCAATGGTTTTTGAAAATTAAAAGCACAGCAAATGTTGAAACATCATGTGTATCGGGAAAGGTAACACTTGACTTTGCGAAAGGTAATACTTTGCACTGTCAAGTGTTACCTTTCATATTGTAAAAGGTTATCTTTCATTATGTCAGTCGTGATTCTTGGCTTTTTGTTCCGATAACTCCTATTTTTGGAATCAACGGGGAAGCTCTTGTGTCTGCTCTTTTCTGGTTCTTGCATATCTTTGTGAACATTTTATATTAATTTTGTCCAAATTTAATGGTCATAGTTGTAAAGGAGTATTTAAGGGATACGGTTAATTGTTAAAATCGGACAAATATGTTAGTGGATGTTTGGAGTTTACCGTCTTCTGCCTTACCTTTGCATTAGCCGAATGATAAAATGTTAATAGAGATGAACAATAACATATCGGTAAAATTACACATGAACACTTGTCCACTAAACTGTGCTCCTTAAGTTGAAAGACATAAAACCATATACATAAGATGAATAAGAAATTTGTTTTAAGTGCATGTCTCATCGCTGCGACAATGTCTGTAAGCATGAAGGCAAATACTCTGAGTGCACCGGCACTCCCTACTATCCCTGTTGCAGGGCAGGCTGTTGATTTGACGGTAGCTGCCGAAAAGGCATTGCCGTGCGTGGTGCACATCAAGTACCTCCAGAACTCCAAAGTCCGTGAGGTGGAGGTTCAGAATGACCCTTTTGGAGATATGTTTGACCCATTTGGATTCTTCGGCGGCAGACAGCAAGGGCAGAAACGCAAGGTGCAGACTCCCAAACGTGAGGGAGCGGGCTCAGGAGTGATTATCAGCAAGGACGGCTACATTGTCACCAACAACCATGTGGTTGACGGAGCCGACGAACTTACAGTCACGCTTTCCGACAACCGCGAGTTCTCGGCGCGTATAATCGGTACTGACAAGGCTACGGATCTGGCACTGATAAAAATCAATGCTTCCAATCTTCCTGCGATAACTGTGATTTCTTCCGATGACATAAAGATAGGAGAATGGGTTCTTGCAATCGGTCATCCTCTTAATCTCCGTGCGACAGTTACAGCCGGCATCGTCTCTGCAAAGGCACGTAGCCTTGGTGCAAATGGTGTGGAGGCATTCATACAGACAGATGCAGCAATCAATCAGGGTAACTCCGGTGGCGCACTTGTCAATGCAAGGGGAGAGCTTATCGGTATCAATGCCATGCTGACATCCCCTACAGGTACAAATATCGGTTATGGTTTTGCCATACCGACAACTATCATGAACAAGGTTGTTGCCGACCTGAAGCAGTACGGTAATGTACAGCGTGGTCTGATTGGAGTAAGCGGACAGGATGTGCGCAGCTACATTGACATGCAGAAAGAGGAAGGCAAGGAAGTTGACCTTGGCACAAATGAGGGTATATACATTGCCAAAGTCCAGGAGGACGGCGCAAGTGCCGATGCCGGCATACAGGAAGGTGATGTCCTTACCTCTATCGATGGTCATAAGATAACAAAGATGGCGGAACTGCAGGAGTACCTTGCAAAGAAGCGTCCGGGTGACAAAGTCGTTGTGACTTACGTGCGCAAGAAGGCAAAGAAGACTGCAACCCTCACATTAAAGAATGAGCAGGGCAACACAAAGGTTGTCAAGGACAAAGACCTTGATATCCTCGGTGCAAACTTCCGCTCTGTCAACGAGAATGAGAAGAAAGAACTCGACATCACTTACGGCTTGAAAGTAGGTAAGGTGAACTCCGGCAAGTTCAAGGAAGCGGGTGTGCCGATGGGCTTCATCATACAGAAGGTCAACGATGAGAGTGTGAAGACAATCGAGGATCTTAACCGTATTGTCAAGGAGTCAGGAAAATCCAAATCTCCTGTATTGTACATACAAGGTATCTATCCGACAGGAAAGAAGGGATATTTCGCTGTTCCTTTGGAGGACTGATATTAATAATAGCATAAAGGATGTGCATTCCTCCAAAAGTGGGGGATGCACACTTTCACTATAAATAAAAACGTAAAACAAAATGGATATCAGAGAATTAAACATAAGAATAGAACAGGAGTCCGGATTTGTCCAGAACATAGTGAATGGCATGGACAAGGTGATTATCGGACAGAAGCATCTTGTCGATTGCCTGCTGATTTCACTCCTTTCCGACGGTCACATACTCCTTGAGGGCGTTCCTGGCTTGGCGAAAACACTTGCTATCAATACTTTGGCGAAACTTGTGCAGGCAGATTTCAGCCGTATCCAGTTCACTCCCGACCTCCTTCCGGCAGATGTCATAGGTACAATGATATACTCACAGAAGGAAGAGAAGTTTCAGGTGAAACAGGGACCGGTGTTTGCAAACTTCGTGCTTGCTGACGAAATCAACCGTGCACCGGCAAAGGTGCAGTCCGCACTCCTTGAGGCTATGCAGGAGCATCAGGTGACAATCGGCGACACATCGTTCCGTCTGCCGTCGCCGTTCCTTGTCATGGCTACTCAGAACCCGATAGAGCAGGAAGGCACTTATCCGTTGCCTGAAGCTCAGATGGACCGTTTCATGCTGAAGGTTGTCATAGACTATCCTCAGTTTGAGGAAGAGAAGCTCATCATCCGTGAGAATCTCGCAGGCAAACTTCCGGAGGTTTCCCCGGTCACAACGACACAGGAGATAGAGCGTGCGCGTGAAATTGTCCGTGAGGTATATATCGATGAGAAGATAGAACAGTACATTGCTGACATTGTTTTTGCTACACGTTTCCCGGCACAGTATGGTCTTGACGAGTTGAAATCACTCATTTCGTTTGGAGGTTCGCCACGTGCTTCAATCTCTCTTGCCAAGGCAGCACGTGCATATGCCTTTATCAAGCGTCGCGGATATGTGGTGCCTGAGGATGTGCGTGCCGTGGCTTATGATGTCCTGCGCCACCGTATAGGACTCTCTTATGAGGCAGAGGCAACCAACGTGACAGCGGAAGAGATTGTGTCACAGATTATCAATAAGATACAAGTTCCATAATGAATACCAACGAGATACTCTCACGAGTTCGAAAAATAGAAATCAAGACCCGAGGATTGAGCAGCAATATCTTTGCGGGTCAGTACCATAGTGCCTTCAAGGGGCGTGGTATGGCATTCTCAGAGGTGAGGGAGTATCAGTTTGGCGATGATATCCGTGACATTGACTGGAATGTGACAGCCCGTTTCCACCGTCCTTATGTCAAAGTTTTTGAAGAGGAACGTGAGCTTACGGTGATGCTTATGATTGATGTTTCCGGCTCTCTTTCTTTTGGATCGCAGAATCAGTCAAAGAGTGAAATGGTAACAGAGATTGCCGCAACATTGGCATTCTCTGCCATCCAGAACAATGATAAGATTGGTGTTGTGTTCTTTTCTGACCATGTTGAGAAGTATATTCCACCTAAGAAGGGCAGGAAACACATTCTTTATATTATACGCACATTGCTTGATTTCACTCCGGAGAGCAACCGTACGGATATTGCCGGTGCTATAGAGACTCTTACACGCATGCAGAAGCGCCGCTGCACAGCATTCTTGTTGTCGGACTTCTATCAGCAGAAGTCTTTCAAAAAGGAGCTGCAAGTCTGCAACAGAAAGCATGATGTTGTTGCGATACAGGTCTATGACCATCGCGACAATGAGTTGCCTGATGTAGGATTAATGAGAGTGAGGGATGCTGAGACCGGATACGAGCAGTATCTTGACACATCTTCCAAAGCTGTCCGTACGGCGTATAAGGCAAAGTGGCTGGAGAGGCAGGCAAAGATAAAAGAGACATTCTCACACTCCGGAGTAGACTCTGTATCTGTCTCTACTGCTGATGATTATGTGAGAAGTCTGATGATGTTGTTCAAGAGACGCAGTTAGACGAATGTCAGGCGATATTTAATAAAATATGACAGACAGACTGTACAAAATACTAATGATTCTCATGCCTATGCTGTTTGGCGTAGGTATCTCAAGTTGTGTCCATGCTCAGAAAGTACAGGTGGAGGAAAGGATTGACAGTATGGAGATTCTTCTCGGTGACCAGTGTCACTTGTATCTCACTGTAACGGCAAAGGACAAATCCATTCTGATGATTCCTGACTTTACCAATTCACGGCAACTTATGCCGGGCATAGAAGTCTTGGAGCAGGCAATGGTGGATTCCGTAATGCTTGATGACGGATGGGCACGTACCACTTATGAATACACAATAACATCGTTTGAGCCGAAATTGCACTATATAGCTCCACTGAGTGTCATTGTTGACGGTAAGAAGTATGTCGGCAACAAACTTGCATTGAAAGTGCTGGATGTGCCTGTCGACACAACAAAGATGGAGCAGTTCTTTCCACCAAAGGATGTACAGACCAACCCGTTCCTTTTAGATGAATGGATTCCGCTGATTATCCTTTATGGAATAGCGTCTTTCATGGCAGTATTGGGAATGCTTTCCTATCTGTTGAAGAAAAGCAACAAACCGATACGTATCTCTTTCAGGATAGTGAAGCGTGTGCCGGCACATGTCAAGGCAATCACGGCTATTGACGAACTGAAGCAGGAACGCATGGTGGCATCTGACAATCAGAAAGAATATTACACCCGTCTCACTGACACTCTGCGTAAATATCTGGAAGAGAGATTCGGCTTCTCTGCCATGGAGATGACGACAGCGGAAATAATAACGCGCTTGTCAAAGGAAGACCCGATGAAGGTTGCCGAGCTGCGTGAGTTGTTTGAGACAGCTGATCTTGTCAAGTTTGCAAAATACTCAACACTTATAAATGAGAATGACCGTAACCTTGTCTCTGCGATAGATTTCATAAACTCTACAAAGACGGAAGAGGTTGTTACGGAGCAACGTGAAGAAACAGTATTGACAGAGGACGAGAAGCGTAAGAATACTTCTTTCACAGTATTGAAATATACTGTGTATGTCTCTGTGGTTGTTGCCATTGCACTGCTTGCCTATATCCTTTGGCAGGTAGTATTACTTATAGAATAGACACATGGAATTTGCGAATAAAGAATATATGCTCCTGCTGCTGTTGCTGATACCGTACCTGATATGGTATGTGCGTTTCCGCAAGCATACAGAAGCAACAATGACACTCAGTGATACATGGGTGTTGAAAGATGCTCCCAAGACATTGCGCCAGCGTCTGTCATGGCTCCCAATGGCATTGAGATGCCTTACGCTTGTGCTGATTGTGTGTGCATTATGCAGACCTCAGACTCAAAATGCATGGGATGAAAAGACAGTGGAAGGTATAGACATCATGCTTGCAATGGATGTGTCGACATCAATGCTTGCTGAGGATTTGAAGCCTAACCGTATAGAAGCAGCCAAGAATGTTGCATCGGCATTCATCTCGGACAGACAGAACGACAACATCGGATTGACAATATTTGCCGGTGAGGCTTTCACGCAGTGTCCTATGACGACAGACCACGCGGCTCTGCTTAATCTGCTGAAGAGTGTGCAGACTGACATTGCGGCACGCGGATTGATAGAGGATGGTACAGCAGTCGGTATGGGACTGGCAAATGCAGTGACGAGGCTTAAGGACTCCAAGGCAAAGTCACGTGTTGTCATACTTCTTACGGACGGTTCCAATAACCGTGGCGAGATTTCACCGATGACAGCAGCAGAGATTGCCAAGAGCCTGGGTATACGTGTCTATACCATTGGTGTCGGAACAAATAAAGTTGCGCCTTATCCCACGATTGTTGCAGGTAGTGTGCAGTATGTCAACTTACCCGTTGAGATTGACACAAAGACTCTTGAGGATATAGCGAAGAAAACAGATGGCAATTTTTATCGTGCGACAAACAACAAGGAACTGAATCAAATCTATCAGGATATAGACAAACTTGAACGTTCAAAGCTCAGTGTAAAGAAATTCTCTAAGCGGTATGAGGCTTTTCAGCCTTTTGTCATTGCAGCTATACTTTCATTGCTGCTTGAGGTTCTCTTACGATTAACATATTTCAGAAGGATTCCATAATGAGATTCGAAGATTCTACATATCTTATATTATTATTTGTTATCCCGGTGCTTTTTGCATTGAGGTTCTGGATGCTTTGGCTGCGCCGCAAAGCATTAAGACGCTGGGGTGGCAAGGAATTGACGTTGCGACAGATGCCTGATGTATCACGACATCGTCCTATGATAAAGTTCTGCCTGCTTATGGGGGCTTTGGCTCTTATGATAGTCATGATTGCCCGCCCGCAGATAGGCACAAAGGTTAGCAATGAGAAGCGTAATGGCATAGAAGCAATAATATGTATGGATATATCCAACTCTATGCTTTGTGAGGATGTTCAACCGTCAAGGCTTGACAAGTCTAAGATGCTTGTTGAGAATATGGTGGAACATTTCGTAAACGATAAAATCGGTCTTGTTGTCTTTGCCGGTGATGCATTTACTCAGCTGCCGATAACTGCTGATTATGTCTCTGCAAAGATGTTTCTCCAGAGCATAACACCTTCACTCATAGAGGAACAAGGTACAGACATAGCCAGGGCTATTGAACTGGCACAAAACAGTTTTACGAAACAGCGGAATATAGGTAGGGCAATAATCGTTATCACTGACGGTGAAGACCATGAAGGCAGAGCCATGGAGGCTGCAAAAGCAGCAAAGAAAGCAGGAATAAAAGTATTTATCCTTGGCGTTGGTTCCGGTAAAGGTGCACCAATACCAAATGGTGAAGGTGGATATATGATAGATAATTCAGGCAATGTAGTCATGACACGTTTGAATGAACAGATGTGTCGCGACATAGCATCAGCAGGAAGTGGCACATACATCCATGTAGATAACACTAATGAAGCGCAGGAAAGATTGAATTCTGAATTGGCAAAAATGCAGAAGAGTGAGGTAAGTTCTGTAATATATAGCGAGTATGATGAGCAGTTTCAGGTAGTTGGATTAATAGCCATATTGCTTTTGGTACTTGAAGTCCTTGTATTTGAAGCGAAACCATCATATCAAAAAGCCATGAATCTGTTCAAGAAGAAACATCTTGTCATGGTTGCTATGTTGGTACTTGTCCCGGCAGCCTCTATGGCGCAGAATGACCGCATGCTGATTCGTCAAGGAAACCGCCAATTCCATTCGCAGCAGTATGAAAAAGCAGAGGCAACATTCAGAAAAGCGGTTGCCGTAAAGCCAAACAATCCTGAGGTGCAGTATAACCTTGGATGTGCGTTGATGGCACAACAGAAGGATTCCATGGCAATAAAATGTTTCCAAAGAGCAGGGGAACTGCAGCCTAATAAGTTGCGCCGTGCACAGGCCTATCATAATATGGGTGTTATCTTCCAGCAGCATAAGCAATGGTCTGAGGCTATAGAGGCATATAAGGAATCATTGCGCATGAATCCGAAAGACAATGAGACACGTTATAATCTTGCATTGTGCATGAAGCAAAAGAAAGATAACGACAAGAACAATAAGAATAAAGATAAGAATAAAGATAAAAATAAAGAACAAAACAACAAAGATAAGAACAAGGATAATAGGGACAATAAAGACAAGAGTAAAGATAAGGACAAAAATAAAGAAAAAGATAATCAGCAGCAGACTCCACAAGACAAAATGAGTAAGGAGAATGCTGAACAACTCTTGAATGCTGCAATGCAGCAGGAGCAGGCTACCCAGCAACGGCTGAAGAAAGAACAGACACAGCCACGTCGCTCCCGTCATCAAAAGAACTGGTAATTTTATGAAACGACTATACTCTTTTTTTATACTGATAATCTGCATAGCTCATGCAGCTGCGCAGACAATAAATGTGACTGTGCCCCAACATGTTGCTGTCGGTGAACAGTTCAAATTGATGTATACCATACAAACGAAGGATGTAAAAGGCTTCCGTGGTGGCAATGTTCCTGATGGAATAGATGTCCTGATGGGACCTTCTACAAGTACGCAGTCAAGTTTCCAAATGGTTAACGGTCATACAAGCAGTTCTTCTTCCATAACCTATACTTACATATTGTCAGCAGAAAAGGCGGGTACATATACGATTGGTGCAGCGCATGCAAAGGTGTCAGGAAAGGATGTAGTGTCAAAGGCTGTGAAGATAAAGGTCAGTGGACAAGCCCAAGCGACGAATAATGGTGGAAGGATGCAGCAACAACCAGGTGCGCAGATTCGTCAGGCAGGTTCGAGAATATCCGGAAATGACTTGTTCATAAAGGTGACTGCCAACAAAAAGACTGTCCATGAGCAGGAACCGATACTATTGACATATAAGGTCTATACACAAGTAGAACTGACACAACTTGAAGGCAAGATGCCTGATTTGACTGGATTCCATACTCAGGAAATAGCCTTGCCACAGCAGAAGTCTTTCCATATTGAGAATGTAAATGGACGTCCTTATCGGTGTGTCACATGGAGTCAGTATGTGATGTATCCTCAGATGACGGGAAAGTTAGAAATTCCGTCAATAACGTTCAAGGGCATTGTCGTACAAGAAAATACAAATGTGGATCCTTTTGAGGCTTTTTTCAATGGTGGCTCTGGATACATAGAGGTAAAAAGGAACATTGTGGCTCCTTCTGTCAATGTCAATGTATTGCCTTTGCCAACTCGTCCTGCAGGATTCTCAGGGGGAGTCGGAACATTCTCCATTTCCGGTTCATTGAACAAAAAGACAGTAACTGCTAATGACCCTGTTACATTGCGGGTTGTAATCAGTGGCAATGGTAACCTGAAACTGATAAAGCAACCTGTTGTCCAGTTTCCAAAAGATTTTGACAAATATTCCCCAAAGTCATCTGATAAGACAAAGTTAACAGGAAATGGCTTGGAAGGCAGCATGATTTATGATTACCTCTTTGTGCCAAGGCGTCAAGGAGAATACACGATTCCTGCTGTTGAATTTACGTATTATGATATAGAAGCAAACTCTTATAAGACTATAAAGACACAACCGCAGACAATTAGTGTGACTCCGGGAAAGGGCAATGCTAACACTGTTGCCGATTTCTCTGAGAAAGATGAGGATATCAGAGGCTTACATTATACTGATGACCATACACTGAAGCGGGATATTATCTTTGGAAGTGCTGTTTACCAGTCTGTTATAGTTCTTATAACTTTAGGATGTCTTCTCCTTATATGGATATTCCGTAAGCGTGCCGTCTCAAATGCCGACATTGTTGGTATGAAGGGAAAGAAAGCGAATAAGGTGGCAGTAAAGCGTTTGAAGCGTGCTGCAAAACTTATGAAAGAACAGAAGGAGTCAGAATTCTACGATGAGGTGCTACGCGCTTTGTGGGGATATGTTGGTGACAAACTCAATATACCTGTCTCTGAGCTGTCACGCGAAAATATTACAGAGCGTCTTGCAGCACGTAATGTAGGAAAAGGAATAATAACAATATTTGTTGATGCTATTGACGAATGTGAATATGCCCGATACGCACCAGGAGAGGCGTTGGGAAAAATGTCTGCTGTTTACGAAAAAGCTATGAATGGAATAACCGATATCGATGATTTCTTGAAATCCGGCAAATCAAAGAAGTCTAATGGTGCTGCATTTGTTATAATGCTTCTGATGGTTCTGCCGTCAGTGGCAATAGCTAACAACACTGCGTCAGGTGCATACGTTAATGGTAACTATCAGCTTGCAATAAAGCACTATGGACAGCTTGTAAAAAAAACACCATCTGCGGAAAATTACTACAATCTGGGGAATGCATATTATCGCAGCGACAATATTGCGCAGGCACTTATCGCATATAACAAAGCAGCGCTTCTTGCCCCTGCCGACAAAGATATAGCGCATAATCTGCATGTGGCACGCTCAAAGACTATTGACAAAATGCATCCAACAACAGACACATTTATTGTAGCTTGGTGGAATGTTTTTGTACAAATGTTCAATACAAATGTTTGGGCTATTATGGCAATAGTGTCTTTGATTGCTGTTGCTGTTTTTGTCCTGATATTTTTATTTGCGGACATTGTCATACTCCGCCAGATAGCATTCTTTGGTGGAATTGCCATGTTTGTCTTGTTTGTGCTGTGTAATTTATGTGCCTATTCACAGTATCGGGCACTTACAGCCAATGATGGGGCGATTGTAATAACAACTGACAGTGCCGTAAGAAAATCTCCGGAAATGAAGTCGCAGGAAGAGACTGTCGTGCATGAGGGCACGTACATGAAGATAACGGATGAGACAATAAAAGGCTGGTATGAGGTACGCCTTGATGACGGCACAGAAGGCTGGATCTTGGCAAACACAGTTGAGAAGATAGTCATCCCATAAATATAAATAGTTACATTCATTAAATATTATGCTGAATATAAAGACATTTGAGGTTAATCCACTGCATGAGAACTGTTATGTTGTCAGTGATGATACAACAGAATGTGTCATCATAGACTGCGGTGCGTTTACACCTGAAGAGCAGAATGAGATAATAGAATACATAAAGTCTGAAGGATTAAAGCCTAAACACCTCGTTGCAACACATGGGCATTTTGATCATAACCTTGGCATAGATGCCATGTACAAAGAGTTCGGACTGAAACTTGAAATTCATCGTGGCGATGAGCGCGTAATACGTGAGATAAAGGAGCAGGCAGAAGCCATGTGTGGAATTATAGTCGGTTTTGTTCCACAGATAGGTCAATTCCTTAATGGTAATGACGAGATTTGTTTCGGTTCACACACACTGAAAGTCATTGCTACTCCAGGTCATTCTATGGGAGGTGTATGCTACTATTGCGAGGAAGAAGGCGTGCTGTTTTCAGGGGATACCCTATTCCGTTTGTCAATTGGCAGGACAGATTTCCCGGGAGGCTCTATGTTCATGATAATAAATTCCCTTCGTTATCTGTGCCAATTGCCTGACAGCGTTACTGTCTATCCGGGACATGGACCACAGACAAATATGGGATATGAGGTTGCCCACAATCCCTATTTGGACCGATAATAAGAAAGTCATTTGATGAATCTACCTGAAAAGATAATCTTAGGTATTGATCCGGGCACGAATGTTATGGGATACGGTGTGCTGAAAGTTGTCGGCAACAAGGCTGCAATGGTAAGCATGGGCGTAATCGACATGAGGAAAATGAGTGACCCGTATCTCAAATTGGGGTATATCTTCAAACGTGTGACAGGAGTCATAGAAGAATATCTGCCTGATGAACTTGCCATAGAAGCTCCTTTCTATGGACAGAATGTACAGTCGATGTTGAAACTCGGCAGAGCACAAGGAGTTGCGATAGCTGCTGCTATACAGCGTGATATACCTATCCATGAATATGCTCCTTTGAAGATAAAAATGGCTTTAACTGGTAATGGTGGAGCTTCAAAAGAACAAGTTGCAGGCATGTTGCAAAGAATGCTTAATATTAACAAGGATGACATGCCAAAGTTCATGGATGCTACCGATGCGCTTGCTGCAGCATATTGCCATTTCATCCAAATGGGCAAACCGGAGACCGGAGCAAAGCATTATGGCTCATGGAAGGATTTTGTCACGAAGAATTCTTATAGATGCAAAAAATAATAGATATAGAGAATGGGGTATGCCGTATGCCACAATGGAGAATGGCTAAACCTGTAGATTTTACTCTCTGTCAGGGAGAACATATTGCTATTGTCGGACCTAATGGCGGTGGAAAGTCCATGCTTGTCGATATTATCACCGGTGCACATGCATTGCAGCCAATGAATCCGGTGCATTATGACTTCGCGCCACGCAAGGCGAAAATGGTTTCCGATAACATAAAGTACATGACTTTTCGCGATTCTTATGGCACTGCGGATGGCACGTACTATTACCAACAACGCTGGAACCAGAATGATATAGAAGAGTCACCTCTTGTTTCTGACCTTCTTGACGAGGCATTCCGCATAGCAGAGGAGGGACTTGTGCGCAAGACTGTTTTTGACAAATTTGTTGTCAGAGATGAGACTCCCGAACAGGAAAGGCAGAGACTTGCAGAGGAAGAAACAGACCGTAGAGCCATGCACAATGAACTTGAGAAGGTGCGTAAGCGTTTGTATGATATGTTCAATCTCGAAACACTCCTTGACAAGCATGTTATCTTGTTGTCAAGTGGAGAGTTGAGGAAATTCCAGTTGACAAAAACCCTCTTGACAAATCCACGTGTGCTTATCATGGACAATCCGTTTATTGGGTTGGATGTTACGGCGCGTCAACAGCTTCATGATTTCCTGAGAGTGCTTGCTTCGGAAACAACTGTGAGCATCATTCTTGTTCAGTCGAAGAGTGATGACATTCCGGACTTTATTACTCATGTAGTTGAGGTAAGGGATATGGTTGTTGGTGAGAAAAAGACTCTCGCACAATATAAAGAAAATGTCAGTCCTGTTCCTGAACATGTTCTTGATGAATGGCGGGAGCAGCAGATAAAATCATTGCCGGACACTTGCATTGATGCTGAAAGTATTGTTGATTTCCGTAATGTAAATATCCGTTATGGTTCACGTACAATACTGAGAGACCTTTCACTTTCTGTGAATCGTGGTGAGCATTGGGCACTGTCAGGTGAAAATGGTGCTGGAAAATCAACGCTTCTCTCTATTGTATGTGCCGACAATCCTCAGGCTTATGCTAATGACATTGTGCTTTTCGGGCATCAGCGTGGAAAGGGTGAGTCTATATGGGACATAAAGAAGCATATTGGATATATATCACCCGAAATGCATCGTGCATTCCAGCGTGACCTTCCATGCTTGCATATTGTTGCATCAGGAATGTCGGACATGAACGGATTGTACCAAGCACCGAAAGCACATCAAATAGAGCAATGCCTTTTCTGGATGAGAATCTTTGGTGTGGAGCATGTTGCTGAAAGGACATTCCTTAAACTTTCGAGTGGCGAACAGCGTCTTGTACTTCTTGCCCGTACATTTGTCAAAGACCCGGCACTGCTTATTCTCGACGAGCCTTTGCATGGTCTTGATTTATATAATCGGTGTATGGTGAAAGACATCATCAATGCTTTCTGTCGGCGCCCGGGCAAAACATTAATTATGGTAACACACTATAAAGATGAGTTGCCTGATTGCATTGACCATGAGATTTTTCTTAAACGAATGAACTGACGAAATTTGCCTGTTTTGTATGCCAGATTGAAATAGAAAAATTCACAATCTATTTTGCATGATATATGAATAGGGGAATGACACAAGGGCAAAGCCATGTCATTCCCCATCAAATTTGTGTTATATAATGTGAATGTCCAATATTTACACATAGACTTCTCATTATAAGCGATATAAGGCTTTTACCACGCAAACATTGGGTAGTCTGCCATTACATCATTGACACGCTTGCGTACTGCTGCGATAACCTCAGGATTTTCAGGATCGTTGAGCACTGTTTCGATAAGTTCTGCGATAAGAACCATCATATCCTCTTTTGCACCACGTGTTGTCATGGCAGGAGTACCAAGACGGATTCCTGATGTCTGGAATGCAGAACGTGTATCGAATGGAACCATATTCTTGTTAACTGTGATGTCAGCTGAAACGAGAGCGTTCTCAGCAACCTTACCTGTCAGTTCAGGGTATTTGGAGCGGAAGTCAACAAGCATAGAGTGGTTGTCTGTTCCACCGGAAACGATTGTGAATCCACGCTTCATCAGTTCGTCGGCAAGCACCTGAGCGTTTTTCTGCACTTGCTTTGCCCATTCCTTGAACTCCAGCTGTAGAGCTTCTCCGAATGCAACAGCCTTGGCTGCAATGACATGTTCCAACGGACCGCCCTGTTGTCCCGGGAACACAGCAGAGTTAAGAAGCTGTGACATCTTCTTTACCACCCCCTTTGGTGTTGTATAGCCCCAAGGGTTATCAAAATCCTTACCCATAAGGATTATACCACCACGAGGACCACGCAAAGTCTTGTGAGTTGTGGATGTAACGATATGTGCGTATTTAACAGGGTTGTCGAGTATGCCTGCAGCGATAAGACCGGCAGGGTGCGCCATATCTATCATGAGCAGTGCACCAACCTTGTCAGCAATCTCGCGCATGCGCTTGTAGTCCCACTCGCGTGAATAAGCCGAGCCACCACCAATAATGAGCTTCGGTTTGTTTTCGATAGCGAGCTTCTCCATGTTGTCATAGTCGACGCGCCCGGTCTCTTGGTTGAGTTTATAGCCAACAGGGCGGTAAAGTATACCAGAGGTATTCACAAGAGAACCGTGTGAGAGGTGACCGCCATGGTCGAGGTCCATGCCCATGAAGCAGTCTCCAGGTTTCAGGACAGCAAGAAGCACAGCTGCATTTGCCTGTGCACCGGAGTGAGGCTGTACATTGGCGTATTCTGCTCCGAACAGTTCGCATACGCGGTCAATTGCAAGTTGTTCCACCTTATCCACCACTTGGCATCCACCATAATAGCGTTTGCCCGGGTAGCCTTCTGCATACTTGTTTGTAAGGCAGGAGCCCATTGCCTGCATTACCTGATCACTAACAAAGTTCTCACTTGCGATGAGCTCCATGCCTTTATGCTGGCGCTGGTACTCCTGGTCGATTAAATCGAAGATTACTTGATCTTTTACCATTGTCGTCTTTTACCTATGTTTGGGTTAATGATTGTACATATTTGCCGGAAAAACTGACATGAAAACCTATTTGCAAAGTTCCACCTTGTCTATGTCCTGCACTTTGTCACAGTAACGGCAGCGCAGTTCCGGATGTGGAGAAAGTTTGTCAACTACGGTGAAATATGTTGACATAGGTTCATTGTTTGTAATGCATTTCGGGTTGTTGCATTTTACGATTCCGAGCAGTCTGTCGGGTAGGGTAACAGTCTTTTTCTCCACCACCTCATAATCATGGATTATGTTCAGAACCACACGATGAGCCACAACGGAAAGCTGTGATATTTCCGCGTCGCTGAAATATTTGTCCTCAACTTTTATGATACCTTTCTTGCCGAGTTTCTTGGAAATATAGTTTGAACCTATGGTAACAGGTGTATCAATCTCTGATATTTTCAGAAGGTTAGCCACCTCATAAGTCTTCTCTGCCGGGATATGGTCAATGACGGTGCCGTTCTCGATTGCCGCCACAATACGTTCTTTCTTGGACATATCGTTCTGTTTATTGTGTTTGAAATGTTGCATAAATCCCTACAATGTCCATCTGCATCAAATGCCCACGGTATAACTTGTGTATGAATTATGACATGCAAGGGATTGTGCTGTTATATGATTGTCTTGTCGTTGCGCACATCCTCAAGCGTTATTCCCAAAGTATGGCAGAATATAGCCTCACGTGCAAACAATCCGTTACCAGCCTGCTGTATATAATATGCATGCGGGTCATCATCAACATCGTATGCAATCTCATTCACACGTGGCAGCGGATGGAGTATACGCATGTTGTCCTTTGCCTTGCATAGCATGTCACGCTTCAGTATATAGACGTTCTTGACGCGTTCATATTCCATAAGGTCGGAGAAACGCTCCTTCTGGACACGTGTCATATAAAGAATGTCTGCATCTTTTATAACCTCTTCATTGAAATCCGTGTGCTCTTCAAACGTGATGCCATGGTCTTTGCAGTAAGTCTTGTACTCATCAGGCATGGCAAGCTCTTTCGGGGCCACAAAATGGAATGTAGGGTTGAAATGGCGCATTGCGGTTATCAGACTGTGAACCGTGCGCCCATACTTCAGGTCACCTACAAGATAGATGTTCAGGTTGTCCAATGTCCCTTGGGTCTTGTATATGGAATAAAGGTCAAGAAGACACTGGGAAGGGTGCATGTGTGCTCCATCGCCGGCGTTGACAATAGGTACCGGTGCTATCTCCGAAGCATACTGTGCGGCACCTTCTATATGATGCCGCATCACGATGACATCGGCATAGTTCGAGACCATAAGGATAGTGTCCTTAAGTGTCTCGCCTTTTGTCGCACTGGTTACTTTCGCGTCGGAAAAGCCGATGACGCGTGCCCCGAGACGGTTTGCGGCGGTTTCAAAACTCAATCGTGTGCGTGTGGAAGGCTCAAAGAAAAGAGTTGCGACAACTCGGCCTTTAAGAATCTCACGATTAGGATGTAGCTCAAACTCCTTTGCCATTTCCAGAAGATACATAATCTCTTCTTTTGACAAGTCGGCAATAGTGACAAAATCTTGTTCTTTCATTATTGAAAAATATGCCTTTTTGACGATTTGATGCAAAGTTAAGCATTTTTTCCCGAAATTTCTCCCAAATGTCAAAATATTATTGTATTTTTGCAAAAATATTTATCTTTGATAATTAATGAGACGTACATTCATACATACCCTATGGGTTCTGCTTTTGCTTAGTATGGTCTTGTCCATATCAATTGGTGCTGCCATTTGGAATGGCTGGATAGGCTATATGCCTCCGGTTGAGGACTTGCAGAACCCCATTGACAAGTATGCCACACAGATATACTCTTCTGACGGAAAAGTCATCGGTACATGGAACCATAACAAGAACAACCGTATCCGTGTACCTTACGACAGTATTTCCCCACATGTGGTGCAGGCCTTGATAGCTACCGAGGATATTCGCTTCTACGAACACTCCGGTATAGACTTCTGGGCTATCGGCAGAGCTGTCATCAAGCGTGGATTGCTTGGACAGACAAGTGCCGGTGGAGGTTCGACTATTACCCAGCAACTTGCGAAACAGCTTTACAGCGACCATGCAGAATCCAAGTTCGAGCGTATCATGCAAAAGCCTATCGAATGGGTCATTGCATTGAAACTGGAGCGGTATTATACAAAGGAAGAGATTATCGCAATGTATCTCAACTATTTTGATTTCCTGCATAATGCAGTGGGAATCAAAATGGCTGCCAATACCTACTTCAGCAAAGAGCCGAAGGACCTTAATGCTTGTGAGGCAGCAACACTTGTCGGTCTTTGCAAAAACCCTTCATATTTCAATCCTGTACGTTATGGCGAACGGTCGGAGAGCCGACGCAATGTTGTTCTTGGACAGATGCTAAAGGCTAATTACATATCACAGGCTGAACATGACAGTCTTGTGGCAGAGCCATTGCAACTGCATTTCAGGACGATAGACCATAAGGATGGCAGTGCTACATATTTCCGTGAATTCTTGCGTAAGTACATGACTGCCACAAAACCGTACCGAAAGGACTATCCTTCATGGGCAGGCACACAGTACTACGTTGACTCTATTGCATGGGAGAATGACCCTCTCTATGGCTGGTGCAACAAAAACACCAAGAAGGACGGCACTCCTTATAATATATATACGGACGGATTGAAAATCCGCACAAGCATCAACTCACGCATGCAGAAGTATGCTGAAGAGTCTGTGTATTACCATGTGGCAAAGTATCTTCAGCCGAAATTCAATAAGGGAAAGGCTACGAAACCAAATTTCCCATATACGGAAGATTTGACAAAAAAGCAGATTGCAGATATTTTCGCACGTGCCATGAGGCAAAGCGAGAGGTGGCGTGCCATGAATGAGGCCGGATACAGTGATGAAGAAATCAAGAGTTCTTTTTATAAGAAGACGGAGATGAACATCTTCACATACCATGGTGACATTGACACGATAATGACACCTATGGACTCTATCCGCTACTACAAGTCATTCCTTAGAGCCGGATTTATGAGTATAGACCCACATACAGGTGCTGTGAAGGCTTATGTCGGAGGATTGGATTACTCACATTTCCAATATGATATGGTCATGCTTGGACGTCGTCAGGTGGGTTCCACAATCAAGCCGTTCTTATATTCCCTTGCCATGGAAAACGGCTACACTCCTTGTGACGAGGCACCGAATGTGCAGCAGACATACATGGTGGCAGGCAGACCGTGGACGCCACGCAACGGCTCACGCTCAAGGTATGGTGACATGGTCACACTGAAATGGGGACTGCAGCAGTCCAACAACTGGATTTCCGCATATTTGATGTCAAGGCTTAACCCGCAACAGTTCGTGGCATTGTTGCAGAAATATGGCATAGACAGTCCTGATATTCATCCTTCAATGGCTCTTTGTCTCGGACCGTGTGAGGTTAGTGTTGGCGAAATGGTCAGTGCCTACACGGCTTTCGCAAATAACGGCATACGTTGTGCACCATTGTTTGTGACACGCATAGAAGATAACAGTGGTAATGTTCTGGCAGAGTTTCAGCCTCGTATGATAGAGGTCTTGTCACAGGAAGGATGCAACAAAATGATAGATATGCTTCGTGCCGTTGCCAATGGCGGTACGGCTTCACGCCTCCGCTATATGTTTGACTTGCATGGGGATATAGGCGCAAAAACAGGAACAACCAACAGAAACTCTGACGCATGGTTCATGGGAGTAACTCCTGACCTTGTCAGCGGGTGCTGGGTGGGCGGTGAAGACCGCGACATTCATTTCAATTCCATGAGTCTTGGACAAGGTGCGGCAATGGCATTGCCTATCTGGGGATATTATATGAAAAAAGTGTACCGCGATAAGACCCTTGGCTATGACCCGGATGCAAAATTCGACATACCAGCAGGCTACGATTCATGTTACAAAGATAGCATCGAAAGCGGAGTCTCTGTTGAGGATGTCTTTGAGTAACGTACACATATACAGTGGAGTAACAAATAAAATTAATACTAAAAACACATCGAATTATGGCAATAGTTAAACCATTCAAGGGGATTCGCCCACCGAAGGAGCTTGTCGAACAAGTGGAATCACGCCCTTATGACGTGCTTGACTCTGAAGAGGCGCGCATAGAAGCGGGGGACAATGAAAAATCGTTGTACCATATCATTAAGCCGGAAATCAATTTCGAGCCGGGAACAAGTGAATATGACCCGAAGGTTTATGACGAGGCAGCCCGCCAGTTTCAGATGTTCCAGGATAAGGGGTGGCTTGTGCAGGATGATAAAGAGCAATATTACATCTATGCGCAGACATCATGTCTTCCTGCCAATGGTGGCAAGGAGAAGACCCAGTATGGTCTGGTTGTCGGTGCCTATTCTGGAGACTATGACAGCGGTGTGATCAAGAAGCATGAGCTTACACGTCGTGACAAGGAAGAAGACCGCATGAAGCATATCCGTGTCAATAATGCGAACATCGAGCCGGTGTTTTTTGCGTATCCGGACAATGAGGTTCTTGACACCCTCATAATGAAATATGCCAAAACAGAGCCGGAATACGACTTTGTTGCTCCTATAGACGGTTTTGGGCATAAGCTGTGGATTGTGTCTGATGATAATGATATAAAGACTATTACTGAAGAATTTGCCAAGATGCCTGCACTCTATATTGCTGACGGTCATCACCGCTCAGCCGCCGCTGCACTTGTCGGCACAGAGAAGGCAAAGGACAATCCTTCGCATAAAGGTGACGAGGAGTATAACTACTTCATGGCGGTGGCGTTCCAAGCTTCCCAACTTACAGTGCTTGACTACAATCGTGTTGTAAAAGACTTGAATGGCAATACAAGTGAGCAGTTCCTTGAAAAACTGGCACAGAATTTCACCGTAGAGAAAAAAGGCACGGAAGAATATCGTCCGCAGAAACCGCATGAGTTCTCACTCTATCTTGATGGCGAATGGTACTCATTGAATGCAAAGCCATGCACATTCAACGAGAATGACCCTATCGGGGTGCTTGATGTTGACATATCCTCACGCCTTATCCTGCAAGACATCCTCAACATGGGCGACCTCCGTTCCTCACAGCGCATTGACTTTGTCGGCGGATTACGTGGTTTGGGAGAACTGAAGCGTCGTGTCGATAGTGGTGAGATGCGTGCAGCCCTCACATTGTATCCGGTATCCATGAAGCAGATTATGGATATAGCGGACTCAGGAAACATCATGCCTCCTAAGGCTACTTGGTTTGAACCAAAGTTACGTTCCGGATTGGTTATTCATAAGTTATCTTAATGGAAGACAGTTTCAAGACAATAGGCAAGGGAGGCGAGGGATTCTATTCCGAGAAAAGGAGTAAGTTCCTCGCCTTCTCTCATCATGTAGAGACAGAAGCGCAGGTGAAGGAAATCATCTCGTCTTACAAAAAGAAGTACTATGACGCGCGTCATGTCTGCTATTCATATATAATTGGTGTTGAAGGTGTTGGTGACGGCGTGTCTTTTCGGATGAATGACGATGGAGAACCGTCTTCGACAGCCGGCAAGCCTATCTACGGTCAACTTGTAAAGGCGGAACTTACCGACACTCTGATTGTTGTTGTAAGGTACTATGGCGGGGTAAACCTTGGCACATCCGGACTGATTGTTGCATATCGTGAGGCTGCACTTGACTGTATAAACAATTCGGAAATAGAAGAACGCATTATAGAAGAAAAGATAGAGTTTTCTTTCGCTTATCCAATGATGAATGATGTGATGAAAGTAGTGAAAGACCTGCAACCTCGCATTGTAGAACAGCAATTTGATAATACATGTACTATCACACTGGCGATTCGCAAGTCAGAGGCAGAGCGATTAAAAGACCGTCTTGAGCAATTGGCGTTCAAATGACGCAAATATTGCAAAACAGTTCAATAACCTTGAATTTCAAAAGTCCGGTTTGCATAAAAACAAACAGCTCTGAATGACATTATGAAAGGTAATGTTTTGTATGGCGAAAGGTAACATTTGGCTTGGTGGAAGGTAACACTTTGCACGGCCAAGTGTTACCTTTTGTCATATAAACAATTTCTTAACGCTTGTTAAGGTTTTGATTTTGCAAAATGTTCCTTTTATGTGTCAATTTGTAGGAAAATACCCATTTTGGCTTGCATGTAGCCCTATGGACAGATTTTTATTGTTGATGAGATATTTCATGTTTTATGGATTTTAGAAAAAAACATATTTCGCGCATAAACTCATTGATAAGAATCTCACATCATCGTGTTTTGGTAAAAAAGTCTAAAAAACGCATTTTTTTTCGTTCTGGCGAGTTCTATGTCTGAAAAAAGAGCTAAATTTGTAAATTAATATTTGCAAGCAAAAATCGTTAGAACGAAAAAGAACTACTAAATACGCTAAAATGGATATAACACAGACTGTTGATAATGACAGAATTCTTCAGATAGACATTGAGCAGGAAATGAAGTCAAGCTACATTGACTACTCAATGTCCGTCATCGTTGCACGTGCCCTTCCAGATGTGCGGGACGGCTTCAAGCCTGTCCACCGCCGCATCTTGTATGGTATGATGGGCATCAACAATGTAAGCAATCAGCCATACAAGAAATGTGCACGTATTGTCGGTGAGGTGCTTGGTAAGTATCACCCTCATGGTGACAGCTCCGTTTACGGTGCATTGGTGCGCTTGGCCCAGGATTGGAACATGCGCTACACTCTCGTTGACGGTCAGGGAAACTTTGGCTCTATTGACGGTGATTCTGCGGCTGCCATGCGATATACCGAGTGCCGTCTGTCAAAGATGGGCGAACACATTATGGACGACTTGGAGAAGGACACTGTCGACATGATGAACAACTTCGACGACTCTCTTCAGGAACCAACTGTCATGCCTACAAAAGTGCCAAATCTCCTTGTCAACGGAGGTAACGGTATTGCTGTCGGTATGGCTACAAACATGCCGACACATAATCTCGGTGAGGTTATTGATGGTTGCTGCGCATATATAGACAATCCTGAGATAGACACGGACGGTTTGATGCAGCACATCAAGGCTCCTGATTTCCCAACAGGCGCATACATCTATGGCATTCAGGGTGTGAAGGACGCATACGAGACAGGTCGTGGACGCATCATCATGCGTGCAAAGGCTGAGATAGAAAGTGACGAGCAGCATGACAAGATTGTCATAACGGAGATACCTTACGGTGTCAATAAGGCTCAGTTGATAGAATACATAGCAGAACTTGTTAAGGAGGGAAAGATTGACGGCATCTCAAATGTGAATGATGAGACTGGTCGCCAGGGCATGCGTATTGTTGTTGATTGCAAGAGGGATGCGAACGCTAATGTTATACTGAACAAACTGTTTAAGATGACAGCTCTACAGAGCTCTTTCTCAGTCAACAACATAGCTCTCGTTAAAGGACGTCCACGCCTCCTGACACTGAAAGAATGTGTTAAATATTTCGTGGAGCATCGTCATGACGTGACAATACGTCGTACAAAATATGACCTTAAAAAGGCTCAGGAACGTGCACATCTCCTAGAAGCCCTTATCATTGCTTGTGATAACATTGACGAGGTCGTGCGCATAATCCGCGGTTCAAAGACTCCGGCTATTGCGGTGCAGAACCTTATGGATCGTTTCCAATTTGATGAAGTACAGGCAAGGTATGTCGTTGACATGCGTCTATCCCAGCTTACAGGTCTGAGAATGGACCAACTGCATAATGAGTATGACGAACTTATGAAGACCATCGACTACTTGCAGTCCGTTCTTGACAATCCGGAACTTTGCAAGAAGGTCATGAAGGATGAACTCCAGGAAGTTAAGGAAAAGTACGGTGATGAGCGCCGTACTGAGATAAAGTACTCTTCAGAGGAATTCAATCCGGAAGATTTCTATCCAAACGACCCTGTTGTCGTTACTGTATCACATCTTGGATACATCAAGCGCACTCCGCTGTCTGAGTTCCGTGAACAGGCGCGTGGCGGTGTCGGGTCAAAAGGTGCGTCACACCGCAATCAGGATTTCACAGAGTCAATCTATCCTGCGACACTCCACAACACGATGTTGTTCTTTACAAAGAAGGGACGTTGCTATTGGCTCAAGTGCTACGAACTTCCGGAGGGTGGCAAGGATTCAAAGGGACGCGCCATACAGAATATGCTCAATATCGACGCAGATGATTCCGTACAGTCAATCCTGCGCCTCCGTGGCTTGAACGATGAGGAATTTGTCCGTAACCATTATGTTGTGTTCTGTACAAAGAACGGCACAGTGAAGAAGACATGCCTTGAGCAGTATTCTCGTCCACGTGCAAACGGTGTGATAGCCATCAACCTCATAGAAGGTGATGACTTGGTTGACGTTCGTCTTACAAACGGAAAGAATGAACTTATCATAGCATCACGCAATGGTCGGGCATGCCGTTTTGACGAGAATGACATCCGTACAATGGGACGAGTTTCTACTGGTGTCCGTGGCATGCGTCTTGACGGTGCTGACGATGAGGTGGTAGGAATGGTTGTTGTGAACAACCCTCTTGAAGAATCTATCCTTGTTGTGTCAGAGAAAGGCTATGGAAAACGTACTCCTATTGATATGGAGAATCCTGAGGCAGAAGATGGTGTTGACCACATCTACCGTATCACGGCACGTGGTGGCAAGGGTGTGAAGACTCTCGACATCACACAAAAGACAGGCAAGCTCGTTGCCATAAAGAATGTGAAGGACGAGAATGACCTTATGATTATAAACAAATCTGGCATTACAATCCGTCTTTCTGTTCAGGAATGTCGTCTTCAGGGACGCGCGACACAAGGTGTGCGTCTGATAAACCTTGAAAAGAAGAACGATGTCATTGCTTCTGTCTGCAAGGTGCTTGGGCAAGCATCTGTAGAGCAATTGAACCAAGAGGATGTGGCTAAAGACGAATCTTCAGAGCAACAAGAAACAGAATAAAATAATTAACTTAAAACATTCAACTATGAAGAAAATTATGTTGATGGCTGCCACAGTGATGATGTCACTCGCAGCGAATGCGCAGAATCCTGACGGTCTCAAGAAGGTTATGTCTGCTTCAAACTACAGTGAGGCAAACGGACTGCTCAAGACCGCTGCTGCAACAATGACGAACGTTGAGAAGGCTAAGGCTTATAACAAACTTGTTGACCTCGCCATTACAGAGAGCACAAAGGCAGAGGAGGGTGCTGTGAAGGCGCAGCTCGCCCAGAACACTGACGAGATGAACAAACTGAATATAGAGAAAGCCAAGGCATCTTATAATGCTGTCGAGGCAGCTATGCTATGTAATGAGGCTGACAACCAGCCTAACGAGAAGGGACAGGTGAAGCCAAAGTTCATGTCAAAGAATGCCGGACGTATCCTTCCTATGCGCAATAATCTCATAAACGCAGGTCTTGATGCATATAACTCAAAGGATTATGCTTCAGCAGAGAAATATTTCGGTATGTTTGCTGAGGCACGCCAGAACTCTCTATTCTCAAAGACAGACTTCTCTGCAGAGACAAACTACGGTCAGATTTGCTATTATGCAGCACTTGCGGCATATTTCAACAAAGACGGCAAGAAATGCTCTGAGTATGCCGACTACGCTTTCAAGTCTGGCGACAAGGAAATTCTCAATGATGTGATTACAGTTAAGCTAGGTGCGCTTGAGGAGCAGGCAAAGGCAGCTCAGATTGACACTGCTGCATACATCAATGATGTGAAGAAACTTGCAGAGGCTTATCCTGAGAATGAGGGAGTGTTCGGCAAGTTGGTAGCCCTCTATGACGAAAGTGGCGACAAGGCTGGTGCAAAGAAGGTTCTTGACGCTCGTCTGCAGGCTAATCCTAACGATGCTATGGCTAATGCTTATGTAGGTCAGAATGCACAGGCAGAGAACAAGTTCGACGAGGCTATCGCTGCTTATCAGAAGGCTCTTGCTGCAAAGCCGGACTTCCTTGCTGCGAAGCTGAATGTCGGCATCTGCTACCTCACCAAGGCTGCCGGTGTCATTGACGCAAATACTGATGCACGTGGCAATCTCAAGCCTGAGATGAAGGATGGTGTAATTGCTGACCTTAACAAAGCAAAGACTGTATTCGAGGAAGTAAAGGCTGCCGACCCGGACAAGACTCAGGTCAACTGGTCATTCCCATTGGAGCGTGTGAACTATATCCTTGAGAACATCAAATAAACTTCCGGTACACCATTAAGGTCATATCTGTAACGGAATGTATAATCCAAGAGACACCGCTTTTGTCTCTTACTGTATATTTTTATGAAGGCGAGAATGTTACTTTTATAGTGTTACATTCTCGTCTTTTTTTATTCTCTTTTATAGTTTGTGTTAAATAAATGGATTACTTTTGGCTATTCGGGAAAAATGATATAATTTTGCATTATAAACGAAAGATTGCATGAAATATGGTGAACAAGATAGTGATATTATTGCTTGGAATAACTATTAGTATTGGTTGTTTTGCTCAAAAAGCCGATATCATAGAGGCGCGGACAAGCCTAAAGGCAAACAAGAACCTTGACAATGCAGAAAAATTGATGAGGAAAGTCGTGGCAATGCCCGAACAGAAAGAAAAGGACAGACTTAACAATTATGTTCTTTTAGCTGATATTGTCAAAAAGAAATATGAGAACTTTAATGAAAGTCTGTATCTGAAACAGTTGAAAGACACATCTGCGATGTTCTTGTCTTTGTGCAATATGATTGCCACTTTCGAATCTTTAGACTCCATTGACGCTCTGCCCGACAAGAAGGGGAGGGTGCAGTTGCGCCTGCGCAAGAAGAATTCAGAATATCTGAATCTGTTCCGTAAGAACCTGATGAAAGGTACACAATACTATCTTTCTGGAAAGAAATATAATGAGGCATACAAATGTCTTGACACATATCTTGACTGCCATGAGCAGCCTCTGTTCTCTGCTTTTGACTTTGTCAATACCGATACGGTGGCGTCAAAAGCCGCATATCTTGCCATTTATTGTGCCTACAAGGAAAAAAACTACCCAAATATAGCAAAATATGAAGAGAAAGCATTGACATATAAAGAGAAGGCACCATTGACATTGATAATACTTTATAAGTGTTATTTGGAACAGAATAATATGAGCCGGGCTGTTGAGTATCTGAAAAAAGGATTCAATGACTACTCTGAAAACACATTCTTTTTTCCTCGTCTGGTAGACTATTATGCATCAGTCAATCAGTTGGACACTGTGCAAACCATTGTGGAGAAAGCATTGGAGATAGAGCCAGGAAACCTGTTTTACCGTCTTGCCAAAAACACATTGCAATTGAATAAAGGTGAATATGATGCATGTGTGGTTTTAGGTGACTCCATTATCCATAGCAACGACAAGATTGCTGAAGCATATTTCAATGTGGGTTCTTCCTATTTCAATAAAGCTCTTTTAAGGAATAAGCAAGGCAAGGAGTCCAAAGCGAAGCGTGAGGAAGTCAACTCATATTACAAGCTGTCATTGCCGTATGTAGAGAAGTTCCGGCGTCTCAGGCCAAAGCAACAGAAAAGATGGATTCCACTCCTTTACACAATCTACTTTAACCTGAACATGGGAGAAAAGTTTGAAGAGATTGACAACTTGGCGAGAAGTGCGGAAATAAATGAAGAAAAGTGACAATAATATGCACATATTTGCAATAATGTGTACAGAATATTTGCCTATATCGACAAAAAGTTGTAATTTTGTAACGAAATAAATACAAAAAAGGATTACAAACCCATATAAACTCATTTAATATGAAGAAGTACAACTTTAATGCTGGTCCTTCAATTCTCCCACGTGAGGTTATTGAGCAGACTGCGGCAGCTTGTCTTGACTTTGAAAACTCAGGACTTTCACTTATGACAATCAGCCACCGTGCTAAGAATTTCCAACCGGTAGTAGACGAGGCTGAAGTTCTTTTCAAGGAACTCCTCGATATTCCAGAAGGCTACAAGGTGCTGTTCCTTGGAGGTGGCGCTTCATTGGAGTTCTGCATGATTCCTTACAACTATCTCGAGAAGAAGGCTGCTTATCTCAACACAGGTGTATGGGCAACCAAAGCTATGAAGGAGGCAAAACTCTTTGGTGAAGTCGTTGAGGTTGCAAGTTCGGCAGACAAGAACTTCACATATATCCCAAAGAACTTTGAGATTCCTACAGATGCGGACTATCTGCACATCACTTCCAACAATACTATTTACGGTACAGAGTTGCGCAAGGATATAGACTCTCCTGTTCCTCTGATTGCCGACATGTCTTCTGATATCTTCTCACGTCCTATAGATGTGAGCAAGTATGCACTCATCTATGGTGGTGCACAGAAAAATCTTGCTATGGCAGGTGTTACATTTGTCATTGTGAAGGAAGATACACTTGGAAAGGTGTCACGCCAGATTCCTACAATGCTTGACTACCGCACACACGTGAAGAAGGGTTCAATGTTCAACACTCCTCCTGTTGTGCCTATATATTCTGCACTCTTGAATCTCCGTTACATCAAGGCACAGGGTGGCGTGAAAGCAATGGAGAAGCTCGCTGAAGAGCGTGCAAAGATTGTCTATGGCGAGATAGACCGCAATAAACTTTTCGTTGGTACAGCTGAAGAAGACAGCCGTTCTTTGATGAACATCACATTTGTCCTGAAACCTGAATATCAAGACCTTCAGGATGAGTTTATGGCGTTTGCTACGTCCAAGGGTATGGTGGGTGTCAAGGGACACCGTGACGTCGGAGGTTTCCGTGCTTCTTGCTATAATGCCATGAGCATAGAGGGCTGTGAGGCTCTTGTGGCTTGCATGAAAGAGTTTGAGTCCAATCATTAATTGAGATATCCTTATGTCCTGAATATTCCGGATAGGACACCGGAGTATTCAGGACAATATTATTTAACATATATTTTAATCATATTCCTATGGCAAAGGTTTTAATTGCAACAGAAAAGCCATTCGCCGCTACTGCGGTTGCTGGTATGAAAGATGTTATTGAAGGTGCAGGCAACGAGCTTGTGCTTCTTGAGAAATACACAGAGAAAGCGCAGCTCCTTGCAGCAGTCGCAGATGTTGATGCGATAATCATACGCTCTGACAAAATAGATGGTGAGGTTATGGATGCTGCCAAGAATCTGAAGATTGTTGTTCGTGCCGGTGCCGGTTATGACAATGTTGACCTGGCAGCTGCAACAGCACACAATATTATTGTGGAGAACACTCCGGGACAGAATGCTAACGCTGTGGCAGAACTCGTGCTTGGTATTCTTGTCTTCACAGTACGCAACTTCTATAACGGCAAGGCAGGCTCTGAACTTATGGGCAAGACTATTGGTATTCTCGCCTTTGGAAATGTCGGCCGTAATGTGGCGCGTGTGGCAAAAGGGTTCGGCATGAATGTGATTGCTTATGACGCTTTCTGTCCTGCGGAAGCCATTGAAGCGGCAGGTGTTAAGGCTTGTGCATCACAAGAAGAACTGTTCAAGGAGGCAGACATTGTATCTCTCCACATTCCTGCAACAGCAGAGACAAAGCTGTCTATCAATTATGACTTGTGTAACACGATGAAGAAAGGCGCAATACTCATCAATACCGCACGCAAGGAGGTCATCGATGAAGCCGGACTTCTACGTTTGATGGCTTGCCGTGAAGATTTGAAATACATTACCGATATCAAGCCTGATGCTGATGCGGAGTTTGCCAAGTTTGAGGGACGCTATTTCTCAACACCAAAGAAGATGGGGGCACAGACGGCAGAAGCGAACACAAATGCCGGTATTGCTGCGGCTAAGCAAATCAATGCATATTTTGCAGAAGGTTGTACAAAGTTCCAGGTGAACAAGTAATAGTGGACAAGAAAAGTTCTTGATGAGAAAAATCTTATTTAGCCTTGGGGTAATCGTATTGGCGAGTGTGTGCTCGTGCAATCATGACAAGTCCGCAGAGGCAGCCAAACCGACCGTCGCAGAAGAGAAGGACTCCATGGTTTATGGTCTCTCCTGCGACGGAACCAATGACTCTGTCATAGTGTTCCTGCCGTTTGAAAGCGGTGTGGATCCTATAATTTACAATATAGAGACAGCAAAACGGATGGGAAAAATCATAGGACAGCCACAGATTGGCGATTGGGTTGGTCTTATGATTAATTCGGAAGACAGCACAGAGGCAACTATGGTTGTTGACCTTGACCAGTTGAAAGGTACATGGACTTTTGAAGTTCGACCGACTTGGAAGGATGCTGCACACATGTCTCGCCGTGCATTGCGCAGAAAGCTGAACGAGATACCTGATTCACTCAAGGAGGCGTATCTTGTGCCAAGGGAATATGGATTTTCCTTGAAACGTTCAAGTGTAGCTTCTCCTGTTGGTTATGTCATGCAGCATTCAAGCCTTGAGGATGACAGTCCGGTTGAATATCCGGCAGTCAAGCACTACACCGGTTGGAAATGTCGCAACGGACGCCTGATTCTGATTAGTTCACCGGAAGGAATGGCAGGTGTTAAGAACACTGAAGATGATGCATCCACAAATAAAGATGCAAGACCAACAGAGGTGTATGACACACTTGACTTTGTCTTTATGACAAATGATTCGCTTGTGCTTCTGAACAGCAATAGGCAACGAATGGCCTTCCACCGCAAGGCGAACGCTATGGCTGCAAACGCTAATGCACAGAAAGCTGCCAAAGTGATAGAGAAGAAAGTCATGAAATAATACATTTTTTTTCATGCACCAAGAATTATGTATGGAATTAGTGCATGAGATTACCTCCGGCATTGTCGGTAATCTCATGTATAGTGTTTTTGCAGTTATTGTAGTCATAGTTGTTTGGCAAATGATTGTTTATGTTGGATTATGATAAGATAATAAATAGCTACTATCCCAAGGATTCCAAACTTCGGGATATACTTTATGTGCATAGCCAAAACGTTGCAGACTATGCGATGAACATTCTTAACAGGCATCCGGAAATAAAGGCAGACAGACAGTTTGTATATGCTGCAGCAATGCTTCATGACATTGGCATAATACGCTGTAATGCAGAAGGTATAGAGTGTTTCGGTACAGAGCCTTATATATGCCATGGCACTATTGGCGCA
Organism: Palleniella muris; assembly: GCF_004792655.1. Classification (GTDB taxonomy): domain Bacteria; phylum Bacteroidota; class Bacteroidia; order Bacteroidales; family Bacteroidaceae; genus Prevotella; species Prevotella muris_A. The sequence goes on from NZ_SRZC01000003.1 coordinate 50,632, forward strand.
AGGATGTTGAGAGAAGAATCCGGGATATCTTCAGAAGAGGTTGAACCATTTGCTCGTGTGTGCGAAAGACATACAGGCACAGGGCTGACAAAAGAGCAAATAATGAGCAGAAACCTGCCATTGCCACCTATGGATTTGATTCCGGAAACATTGGAAGAACAGCTTATCTGTTATGCCGACAAGTTCTTCTCAAAAACACATCCTGACAGACAAAAAACTTATGACCATGTTGAGCACTCTCTGATGAAATTTGGTAAAGAATGCGTGTGCAAGTTCCGTGAATGGCACATGCTTTTCGGGTGATATTTTGCTGGTTTGAAACTTAAGCAAGTATGCCTTGACTTATTAAGAAATCCTAATTATTGGAGTTTGTGGACTTTGTTCTCATTAAAATTATGTAATTTTGCAATATATTATGAGGACGAAGTTCGTTATATCCATATTTTCTTTTGTTGCCATTTTCGTGGCTGCTGCGGATGTTGTACCTATTGCCGGAAAGAAAGACGGCAAGGACAGCGTCGGCAATGCTGCCATAAAAGACTCTGATACAGTCAGTATCAGGGATATAGACACACTTGCATTGGACTCTCTCCAACTTGCAATCTACAAGCACAATAAGGCCATTGACGACTCCATACGTTTGGATTCCATAAACAGGTCTAAGAAAAACGGTATTGATGCGCCGGTGATATATTCCGGTACGGATTCCATGGTCTATTATGCCGACTCAAAGACTGCACACATTTTTGGTGAAGCAAGCGTTGATTATCAGGACATGAAGCTCAATGCTGAGCAAATCCACATGAGCTTGGACTCAAGCCTTGTCCGTGCTGAAGGAGGCAAGGATACACTTGGTGTTGCGTTTGGCACTCCGGTCTTTAATATGGGCAATGACAAGTATGAGAGTGAAAAAATGGCTTTCAATTTCAAGTCAAAAAGAGGTCTCATCCAAAATGTTTACACAGAGCAGGATGACGGCTTTATGCGTGCAGAGGTTTCCAAACGTGACAGTTCCGGTGTCATATACATGAAGCATGGCAGGTACACAACTTGTGATGCAGAGGAACCGGATTTCTATATAGCTTTATCTCGTGCACGTGTTCGTCCTGGCAAAGATGTCGTGTTTGGTCCGGCTCATCTTGTTGTGGCAGATGTACCATTGCCATTGGCTATTCCTTATGGCTTTTTTCCATTCTCAAAGAGCTACTCTTCAGGATTTATTATGCCGACTTATGGTGATGAGTCTGCACGAGGATTCTATTTGCGCGATGGTGGATACTATTTTGCCATAAACGACAAAATGGATTTGAAACTGCTTGGAGAAATATACACTAAAGGCTCTTGGGGAATCTCAGCAGCAAGTAACTATCGGAAACGTTATAAATACAGTGGTTCTGTCTTCATGTCTTATCTTGATACAAAACATGAAGATGACAACCTTCAAACTTCTCATACCAAGAGCTTCAAGATACAGTGGAGCCACAGACAGGATTCCAAGGCGAATCCTTATAGTTCACTCTCTGCAAGTGTCAATTTTGCTTCAACCTCTTATGAGTCAAGCAACCTGAATTCCATGTACAACCCACAGGCAATGACACAGAGCACAAGAACATCTTCTGTAAGTTACAGCACAACATTCTCAAGTATTGGAATGTCATTGTCCACATCCATGAATGTTTCGCAGAACATGCGAGACTCTTCCATTGCAATGACATTACCGGACTTGAATATATCTATTGCTCGTTTTTATCCTTTCAAGCGCAAATATGCGGTAGGAAAGCAGCGGTGGTATGAAAAAATATACATGAGTTATACCGGACATATTTCAAACTCAATCAACACGAAGGAAGACAAACTTATGCATTCCAACCTTGTCAAAGATTGGCGTAACGGTTGGCAGCATCAGATTCCTATTGGCGCATCACTGTCACTTTTTGATGTCATAAACATAACTCCGTCATTCAACATTACAGACCGTACATATTTCCAAAAGATAAACAAATCATGGGATGAGGCGGCACAAAGGGAGGTGGCTGATACAACCTATGGCTTCCATAATGTGTATAACTGGAATTTCTCAGTTTCGGCGAGCACAAAACTTTATGGCTTTTATGTCCCTAACAGGAAATTATTTGGTGAAAAGATACAGGCAGTGCGCCACGTTTTCACTCCTTCGTTGAGTTTCAGCTATGCACCTGACTTCTCTGCTCAGCGTTATGGTTTTTGGGATTCTTACCAAAAGACGAATGCTGATGGTACTGTTGAACTTGTTCCTTATTCTCCATATTCAGGGATGCTTTTCGGAACTGTGTCACAAGGAAAGACCGGTAGTGTTTCGCTTGATATCAGTAATAATATAGAGATGAAAGTGAAGTCAGACAGAGACTCCACCGGATTTAAGAAACTAAGCATCATTGATGAACTTGGTTTCAGTATGTCCTATAATATGGCGGCAAAAGAAAGACCTTGGTCAGACCTCTCTACGCGTCTGCGTTTGAAATGGTGGAAGAACTATACATTTAACATGAATGCCGTCTTCGCTACATACGCTTATGAGTTGGATGAGAATGGACGTCCATACGTCGGAACACGCACAGAATACAGCCATGGACGTTTTGGACGTTTCCAAGGAATGTCGCAGAACATTTCTTATACAATCACTCCTGAAAAGATTATGAAGTTATTTGGCAAAGGTTCCAAAGATGATTCTCCAAATAATAATGATGATGAAGAAGAGGATACCGGTGTCGAGACCAATATTGATGATGATATGCAGAAAGGTCAAAATGGAGCACGCAAGGACAATGCAGGCATGGCAGAAACTGACGAGGATGGATATATGAAGTTCTCCATGCCATGGTCGCTCACCATTGGTTATGGCATAACGATGCGTGAGAATACCGGTGGCGAGTTCAATACAAAGTCTATGCGCTATCCTTACAAGTTCACTCAGACACTCAACTTCAGTGGCAATGTGCGTATAGCGGATGGCTGGAACATATCGTTCTCAAGTGGATATGATTTTGATTATCATAAATTGTCCATGACTACAGCATCTCTTGCGAGGGACTTGCACTGCTTCAACATGTCATGTTCAGTTGTGTTGTCACCATACACATCATATAATTTCTCTTTCCGCTGCAATGCTGCAACTCTGACAGACGCACTGAAATATGACAAGCGGAGCAGTTATTCAAACTCAATAAGATGGTATTGACCTGATTCCATAATAAACAATGATACAAGATTTAGCACTTATATTAATTGTCGCCGGCATTGTTACGCTGCTGTTTAGGAAACTTAAGCAGCCGCTTGTACTTGGCTATATTGTAGCCGGATTCCTTGTATCATCTCACATGCCGATACTTGTGCCTGATGTGGAATTGCAGAACATAAGAGAATGGGCGGACATTGGTGTGATGTTCACTCTTTTCTCGCTTGGTCTTGACTTCTCTTTCAAGAAAATTGTAAAGATGGGGGCAGCACCAATCATAGCTTCTATGACAATCGTTTTCTGCATGATGATGTTGGGATATACAGTTGGACAACTGTTCAATTGGAGTCATATTGACTGTGTATTCCTTGGTGGTATGCTTGCCATGTCATCCACGACAATCATATATAAGGCTTTTGCTGACCTTGGAGTAAGCCATCAGGGCTTTGCATTGATGGTGATGAGCGTGCTTATCCTTGAAGACATTCTCGCCATTGTCCTAATGGTGATGCTGTCAGCCATTGCCAGTGGAGAGAACATTGAGGGAGGAGACATGCTTGCATCTGTCTTGAAGATAGGTTTTTTCCTTATCTTATGGTTCGTTGTTGGCATCTTTGCCATTCCATTATTCTTGAAAAAGACCCGTTCACTTATGACCGGGGAGACTTTACTTGTCGTATCAATTGGTCTTTGCTGCCTTATGGCGGTGATTTCATCAAAAGCAGGATTCAGTGAGGCTTTCGGTGCTTTCGTTATGGGTAGTATCTTGGCAGAAACAGTGGAGGCTGAAAAAATCATAAAAGTCACAGAGTCTATAAAGAACCTTTTCGGAGCAATATTTTTTGTGTCAGTGGGAATGCTTGTTGATACAAATATTCTTTATGAGTACTCTACACCGATAATAGTACTTGTCTTGTCTATAATTATCGGTCAGACAATATTCGGTACATTAGGATATTTCCTCTCAGGTCAGTCGCTACATAACTCTATCAAGTGTGGCTTCTCCATGACACAGATAGGTGAATTCTCGTTTATCATTGCTTCACTTGGAATGTCTATGCATGTGATTGCGGACTACCTTTATCCTGTCATTGTGGCAGTCTCTGTCATAACCACATTTACAACACCGTATATGATTCGTGGTGCAGAGCCAGCGTATGCTTTTATAGAAAAGAAACTCCCTAAATCATGGATTATAGCAATCAACTCTTTGTCTTTACGACGGAGTGATGCCACAAGCAGTAAAATGGCTGACAGCATGGTCCCTGCAAAAGTATTGTGGAAGCGCCTGTTAAGATCTATGGTAGTCAATACAGTGGTGTATTCTATCCTTATTGCCACCGTGACTTACCTCATGCTCTCATTCTTCCTTATATTCTCAAGAACAATTATCCCTCATTGGTGGGCTAACGGTCTGACCGGTGTACTTACAGTAGTGCTTATTGCACCATTTATGCGTGCGATAATAATCAAAAAGAATCATAGTACAGAGTGGCAGCATTTGTGGAATCTATCAGTACTCAATCGATTGCCATTGATTTCTACTGTAGTTGCGCGTGCTGCAATATGTCTTGCGTTCTTATTCTATATATGCAACTACCTTGCACGTTTTACCGATGCTGTTGTTATATGCCTTGGGGTGATAGTCATAGTGTTGATAGTCATATCACGCTCCGTAAAGCAGCGTAGCATAAAGATGGAACGCCTCTTTATGAACAACCTTCGTTCACGTGACATTGCTGCCCAGGTGAAAGGTGCAAAAATGCCGGCGTATGGTGAGCGTCTTGTGGAGCGCGACTTGAATCTTTCAGAGATAGTTGTGCCGTCACATTCTTTATGGTCAGGTCAGACCCTTGCAGAATTGAAACTTGCACAGAATTTTGGTGTGCATGTGGCAAGCATACTGCGTGATGGCCGTCGCTTGAACATTCCTTACGGGAAAGAAAAGATATTCTCAGGTGACAGACTTCAGGTTATAGGTTCTGATGCACAAATTTCACGGATGAATGAAGTCATGCAGTCTGATGTATATCCTCTTGATAGCAACATCTTTGAGGAGAGGGAAATGCTTCTACGTCAGGTTGTTGTCACATCCAAGTCATTCATTGTCGGCAAAACGTTAAGAAACAGCCGTCTTCGTGAGGAATATGCCTTGCTTGTCGTTGGAATGGAAAGTGAGTCACAGGAACTTACAAAGATAAATACCGACTATGTTTTTGAACGCGGAGATGTCCTTTGGATTGTTGGCGAGCGTTCTTCGATAGAACAGTTCGGCATATAATGATGCATGTAATAACGTAGTCAAAAGTTGCCAATAAATCATAACTAACAATATTCTATTAATTTATATAACAAACTTAAATCCAACAATTATGAGAAAAGTTTTTCAAACACTCGCATTGTGTCTCATGCTGCCTTTGGCTGCTATGGCTCAGGATGCGTGGAACACGACTTACAAGGAAATCAGTGCACGTATAGTGGCGCCGACATTCAAAGACAAAGTGTTCAAGCCATCCATCAAACCTTCTGCTTCTGCAAAGGCAAACCAGAAAGCCATCAACGCTGCAATTCTAAAGTGCAGCAAGTCAGGAGGCGGCAAGGTTGTCATCCCGGCAGGAAAGTATCAGACCGGAGCCATAACTCTGCGTTCCAATGTTAATCTTGTTGTGGAGAAAGGTGCAGAACTTGTTTTCGCTTTCGACCGCGACCTGTATCCTAATGTAGAGACACGTTGGGAGGGTCTTAATATCATCAACTACCAACCATGCATCTATGCTGTCGATGCAAAGAACATCGGACTGACAGGTGAGGGCATAATCAACGGCAACGGTTCTAATGAACGTTGGTGGTACATGAAAGGCAACAAGCGCCATGGATACCATGAAGGTGTGGACGAGTGGCAGGGAACTGACAAAGTCGGCAACCGTGCTAACCTTCTCAAAATGGCAGATGCCGGAGTTCCTACAAAAGAGCGTGTCTTTGGCAAGGGAAAAGGTCTCCGTCCACAGCTTGTGAATTTCGTACGTTGTGAGAACGCAATCATTGAAGGCGTTGAACTCCGAGACTCTCCATTCTGGGTCATTCATCCACTGTTCTGCAAAAATCTTACAGTCAAGGGAGTTACAATCTACAATGAAGGTCCTAATGGCGACGGTTGCGACCCAGAATCATGTGAGGATGTACTGATAGAGAATTGCACATTCCACACAGGTGACGACTGCATCGCATTGAAGTCCGGTCGTAACGCCGATGGCTTGAAAGCCAACGTTCCTTGCAAGAACATCATCATCCGCAATTGCAAGATGGCTGACGGTCATGGCGGTGTTGTAATTGGTTCTGAAATCTCCGGTGGTGTACAGAATGTCTTTGCAGAGGATTGTGAAATGGATTCTCCTAATCTTGACCGTGTCATCCGTATAAAGACAAACACATGCCGTGGCGGTATAAACGAGAACATCTATGTACGTAATATCCGTGTCGGTCAGTGCCGTGAAGCTGTGATGCGCATCAACCTCGTCTATGAGCCAAAGGAAATTGCCGAGCGCGGACATATCCCGACAGTACGTAATGTATATGTTGAAAACGTTACTTGCAAGAAATCAAAATACGGTATACTCCTTAATGGTCTTGAGGCAAAAGATTCAAAAGAAGCACAGATTTACAATATAAATGTCAAGAATTGTAAGTTCGGTGGACTTTCTGATGTCCCTGTATATAAGACAGGCTTGGTAAAGGACATACATCTTGATAATGTTACTGTAAGTGCAGACTTCTAAAATCTATCATTAACTAATAAAAACAAAACATGAAGAAACTCTCAGTTTTAATTTGTGCTCTCTGTCTTCTGAGTGGCTCTATCTTTGCAGAAGGATGGGATGCTGCTCTCTACAAGAAGATTGAACAGAGCATCAAGGCTCCGACTTTTTCAGAGAAGGTTTACAAGCCTTCAATCAGTGTTAAAGCCAAAGCCGCTAAGAACCAGAAAGCCATTCAGGCAGCTATCGACAAATGTTCTGCAAAGGGCGGTGGAAAGGTAGTTATCCCGGCAGGCACGTTCTGGACAGGCGCCATCACTTTGAAGTCAGATGTCAATCTGGTACTTTCCAAAGGGGCAGTGTTGAAGTTCGCTTTCGAGCCGGAACTCTATCCGAAGGTGTACACACGCTATGAAGGACTTGACCTTTACGGCTATTCTCCATGTATCTACTCAAACGGTGCAAAGAACATCGCCATCACAGGTGAGGGAACCATCGACGGCAACGGAAACAAGAACACATTCTGGATGTGGACCGGAGAAGAATGGTGGGGATACAAAGGCGGTGAGACATCACGCTCAATGAACGGCGTCATGGGTTCACGCGAACTGTTGCAGAAGATGTGTGACGAAGGTGTTCCTGTCGAGCAGCGTCAGTTCGGCATGGGCAAGGGACTGCGTATGCAGCTTGTCAACCTTGTCAACTCAGAGAACATCCTCATCGAAGGTGTTACAATGATTGACTCTCCATTCTGGGTTCTGCATCCACTGTTCTCAAAGAACATTACTATCCGTGGCATCAAAGTCATCAACGAAGGTCCTAACGGCGACGGCTGTGACCCGGAATCATGTGAGAATGTCCTGATAGAGAACTGTATGTTCCATACCGGTGATGATTGTATCGCAATCAAATCCGGACGTAATGCTGACGGACGTCGTGACGGACGCCCTTCAAAGAATATCATCATCCGTGGCTGTACCATGGAAGACGGTCATGGCGGTGTTGTAATCGGTTCAGAAATCTCTGCCAGTGTAGAGAATGTCTTTGCAGAGAATTGTAACATGTCATCCCCAAATCTTGACCGTATTCTCCGCATCAAGACAAACACCTGCCGCGGCGGTGTGACAAAGAACATCTACATGCGTAACGTAACAGTAGGCGAGTGCAAAGAGTCTGTAATGCGCATAAACATCAACTATTGGCCAAAGGAAGTTTCTGAGCGCGGCCATATCCCTTATGTACACAATGTGTGGATGGAGAATGTCACATGCCAGAAGTCCAAGTATGGTGTACAGATCAATGGCATAAAGGAGAAAGATGCTGTCTATGACATCCATGTCAAGAACTGTACATTCAACAACGTAAGTGTCAAGCCGTTCCTCCGTGAGAACCGCTGCCACGACATTTTCTTCGACAATGTAAAGGTAAACGGCAAACTTATGAACACTTCCGGTTCTGATTTCATCGAGAAGGCTCCATACAAAAGCTACGCTGAATGGATGACTTACTCTGAGATGAAGCGCAACCCGAACCCAATCTATCTTGACTTCACCGACTCTATCAAGCATCCGAAGGGAAAGTGGTCATACGTTATGGGTATCGAACTTGAAGGTATGCTTGACACATACTACGCTCACGGTGGCGAGGCTATCAAGAATTATGTCATGCGTTATCCTGCACAGATGATTTCCGATGAAGGCAAGACAACAGGATTCAAATATGAAGACTTCAATCTTGACAACGTCCGCACGGCACATTTCATCTTCCGTGTTGACTCTCTTGCTCCACGCGCTGGCGTGAAACTCGCACTGAAGGAGTATTTCCGCCAGCTCATCAACCAGCCACGCACTGATGAAGGCGTTTACTGGCACAAGCAGATTTACCACGACCAGGTATGGCTCGACGGTATCTTCATGGGACTTCCTTACAAGACAATGGCAGCTCCATACATGGTGAAAGAAGGTCTGACAGTTGCCAACAAGGGCGTTGCTCCTGCCGGCAAAAAGAAGATGAACAAGAAAATCGCTGCTGCTCAGCAGAAAGAACTCATGGCTTTCTATGATGACATCGTAGACCAGATAACCATGACCGATGCTCGTACATACGACGCAAAGACAGGTTTGTGGAAGCATGCATGGGACTCCAAACGCGGAATGTTCTGGGCTGACAAGACTACAGGACAGAGCCGTCACACATGGGCACGTGCCATGGGATGGTTCACAATGGCACAGATTGAAATCCTTGACTACCTTCCAAAGGATTATGCACGCCGTCAGGAAGTCATTGACATGCTCAACAAGACTCTCCGCGCATGCATCAATTATCAAGACCCAAAGACAGGTGTATGGTATGATGTGATGGATGTGAAAGACCCACGCAACTACATCGAGTCAACAGCTTCCTGTATGTTCACCTACTGCCTCCTGAAAGGCGCACGTCTCGGCTATCTTGACGACAGCTTCCGCCAGGCAGGTATCAAGGCGTACAAGGGAATCATAAACAATTTCATCCGTGTTGATGTTCCGAAGGATGGTTCTACACCTACAATCTCACTCACAGAAGGTGTGAGCGTTTCCGGCCTTGGTCCAGAGAAGAATCCTCGTCGTGACGGTACATTCGACTACTACATGTCAGAACCTATCCGTGACAATGACGCTAAGGGTGTCGGCCCGTTCCTTTGGGCTACGCTCGAAATGGAAAAACTTGGCTACAACACATCAAGCCAGTATTAAAAGACAACAAACAAAATACAGGTAGGGGATTATGCCCTTACCTGTATTTAATTCATTAGTCATGACCGGAATTTATACTTTATTGCTGCTTATAGGTAGCAATTTTTTTATGACCCTTGCATGGTATGGTCACTTGAAACTGCATCAAATGAATGTTACCAATTCATGGCCACTGATAGGTGTCATCGTGTTCTCCTGGTGCATTGCTTTTTTTGAATATTGCCTTATGGTACCTGCCAATAGAATAGGCTTTGTTGACAATGGAGGACCGTTCACACTTATGCAGCTGAAAGTTATTCAGGAAGTAGTTTCCCTGACAGTGTTTACTGTTGTTGCAGGCTTCTTATTCCAAGGAGAACAACTCCATTGGAACCATTTTGCAGCTTTTGTATGCCTAATTCTCGCTGTCTACTTCGTATTCATGAAATAGGCTCTAAAACAGTATTTGTAAATCATTAAGAATCAGTAAAATAGTTGTTTGTAATATTCCATCCGACAAAGTGTAACCTTTTATGATACAAAGTGTAACACTTTAGTGGATAAAAGGTTACTTATTACGATGTGAAACGATACCTTTTGGAAAGATACAACTACCACATACAACTATATTATCATAAGGAACCTTGTCCCACGAAAAGAGTGGGATGAGGTCTTTGGCTTTTATTGCCTCAGGCGATTCTGTCAATCCGGCATGGAAAGCAAGGATTCCGATGACTTCTTCTGGTGCAAATGTACTGCGGATGTACTCCATGTCAAGACTTTTGTCACGCTTCGAAAGCCGTTGCCCTGATTCATTGCACAGCAACGGCAAATGACAGAAAGACGGTGGGGTGAAGCCCAGCAAACCATGAAGATACTGTTGCTGTGGCACGGACAGAAGCAGGTCGCGTCCTCGTACCACTTCTGTTATGCCCATAAGTGCATCATCAACAACCACTGCAAATTGGTATGCCCATGCGCCATCGCCTCGCCTTACGATAAAATCCCCACATTGCCTTTCAAGATTAACACTCTGTTCGCCATAGTGCATGTCGGTGAATGTCACATCTTTGTTCGGAACAACGAGTCTTGTGGACCTTATTGTGCGGTTATCATTCAACCTATGAAGACGGAAATCATTCAACCGTTGGCATTCAGTGTGAACCACCCTGCCGTCAGACTCATGTGGTGCTTGTGTTGCCATAATGTCCGCACGTGTGCAGTAACATGGGTATGTATGTCCACCGGCTTCCAACTTATGCAGTTGTTCTTCGTAGAGATGAAACCTTTCGCTTTGCACATATTTCTCATCCCAATCCAAACCGAGCCAATGCAGGTCGTTCTCAATCAGTTCCGCATAGGTTTTCTTTGAACGCTGTTGGTCTATATCCTCTATTCTCAGGACGAACTGCCCGGCTTGGCTTCTTACTGAAAGCCAAGCCAATAAGGCAGAATAAACATTGCCAAGATGCATCCTGCCCGTTGGTGACGGAGCGAATCTACCTTTCATTTTTCGTGATTTTCCAGCCTAAAGCTGCATGAAATATGGACATTAACGGTGAGAGATAGCAGAAGAAGCAATAGGGGAGATAGACCAATGTCGCAACGCCAAGGACTGTTGCCTGCGTCATGCCGCAGGTGTTCCATGGAATGAGCACGGAGACAACCGTGGCACTGTCCTCGCATGAACGGGAGAGTAGGCGGGATTCATAGCCCTGTTTACTATACTCTTCTTTGAACATGTTCGCAGTAAGGATTATGGATATATACTGGTCACCTGTCATTATGTTCATGGCTATACCGTTCATCACTGTTGCAGCAACAAGTCCGACACGAGTCTTTACCATACGGCGGAAGATAGCATGAAGGAAACTTTTGAGCATTCCGCAAGCCGTCATGGCTCCTCCAAAGACCATGGCTGAGAGGATAAGCCAGATAGTGTTCAGCATTCCGGTCATTCCGCTTGTGGATACAAGGTCATTGAGGATTGGCACGCCCGTATTTACTGCAGTTGACTGGCTCATGGTTATGATAATGGATTTGAACAGGGAGTCGGAGATTTGCAGGAGAACTTCTCTTTGGAAGATAAGCATCATTACCACTGCCATTATGGATGAAGAGAACAGTACAATGAGTGACGGAACCTTCCTGTATATAAGATATGCTGTGACAACCGGAACAATCAGCAGCCACGGCGTGATTGTAAATGTTTTCTCCAATGCACTTGTGTACAATGCTGTGTCACTGCTGTTTACATTTCCCATCCACAATCCGGCAATACTGAATATCACAAGTGTGATGACTATTGTGGGCGTTGTTGTAAGCATCATGTAGCGTATGTGCTTGAACAGTGGAGTTCCGGAAACGGAAGATGCAAGCACTGTCGTGTCACTTAACGGTGACACCTTATCCCCGAAATATGCTCCGGAGATTATTGCCCCTGCTATCCAGCCGTCCTCAAAGCCGAGGGCTCTGCCAATGCCAAGCAGGGCAATGCCGATTGTCGCGATTGTTGTCCATGAAGAGCCGGTCATTATTGAAATGAATGCACTTATGGCGCAAGCGGATGCAAGGAACACTGAAGGGTGGATGACTTGTATGCCATAGCAGATAAGAGTAGGGACGATGCCGCTTATCATCCATGATGCAGAAAGCATCCCAATGACAAGCAGGATGTATATCGACACTGTTGTCTCTCGTACCTTAGACTCGATATTCTGTTCTATAGTGCTCCATTTCACTTTGCATACGCCCATGCCGAGAGAAACGCAGACAGCGGTGGAACACAGTAGAGCTATTTGTGACGGCCCTGCTAATGAATCACTGCCAAAAACGAAGATTGTTACACTGAGCAGTACAATAAGAGTAATAAGGGGGATTGCACTGAGCCATGCTGATGGTTCTTTCATTATTCTTGTTCGCTTTTCTTTCTATTGTGTTTTTAATGTTGTTCGGGTAAGAGTTCCTGCAGGCGCAGGAGTTCGTTGCGGTACTGTGCCGCCTGTATGAAGTCAAGATTCTTTGCCGCTTCCTTCATCATAGCGGTGGTATGGAGGATTGACTTGCGAAGCTCTGCCTCTGTCATGTTGCGCATAATAGGGTCTGCAACCATCTGCTGGTCATCATCAGGCAGGATATATTTGCGCTCTTCCGGTTCAATGTATGCTCCTTCTTCAATGTGCAGCCTCTTCTTGTTCTCATCATAGACACTCTGTCGTGATGTTTTTGCAGTACCTTTGACAGCATCGAAAGCCTGCTGACGCATTGCCGAGAGACCACCGTCCTGAATCTCTTTGATAATCTGCTGAGGTATGATTCCATGCTCTTCGTTGTATTGCATCTGCTTTGCGCGACGGCGTGCGGTCTCGTCGATGGTTACCTGCATGGATTGTGTTATACGGTCGGCATACATGATGACAAGGCCGTTTACATTTCGTGCAGCACGTCCTGCCATCTGTGTCATGCCACGGGCATTGCGCAGGAATCCTTCCTTGTCTGCATCAAGTATTGCTACAAGTGACACTTCCGGAATGTCAAGTCCTTCACGTAACAAGTTTACCCCGACAAGCACATCATAAGCTCCGGCACGTAGTTCGTTAAGAATCTTTATGCGGTCAAGTGTATCTACATCGGAATGTATATAAGCTGTTGGAACATCGTGGTTTAACAGGTATTCTGTCATCTCCTCCGCCATGCGTTTTGTAAGCGTAATGACAAGTGTTCTCTCTCCTTTCTCCTTATGTTCGACAATTTCATTCAGAAGGTCGTCAACCTGATTGGCAGTCGGGCGCACCTCTATTCTTGGGTCAAGGAGACCGGTCGGTCGGATAATCTGCTCGACAACAACGCCTTCCGCCTGTTCAAGTTCATACGGAGCAGGTGTTGCAGAAATATATACAACCTGCTTGGCAAGTGTCTCAAACTCTTCAAACTTCAGCGGTCTGTTGTCAAATGCGGCAGGCAGCCGGAACGCATATTCCACCAGATTCTGCTTCCTTGAGCGGTCATTGCCATACATGGCATGAAGCTGAGGAATGGAAGCATGGCTCTCGTCAATGAATACAAGCATGTCATCCGGGAAAAAGTCAAACAGGCAGTAAGGTCTTTGTCCGGGTTCGCGTCCGTCAAAATACCTTGAATAGTTCTCAATACCGGAACAGTGTCCCATTTCCTTAATCATATCTATGTCATATTCAACTCTTTCCTTAATGCGCTGTGCACGTACCGTATCGCCAAGCTCTTCATAGAACGTTATGCGTTCCATGAGGTCATCTTGAATGTTGCGTACGGCTGATTCTATCTGGTCCTTTGAAGTGACAAAGATATTGGCAGGATAGACTTGATATTCCTCGAACGATTCAAGTCTTGCAAAAGTCATTGCATCAAGCTCTGATATAGAGTCAATTGTATCATCCCACATCTCTATGCGCAGGATTCGTTCGGAATATGCCATCGCAACATCTATTGTATCACCTTTGACACGGAAATTGCCTCTTTCCAAAGCAAGGTCGTTTCTGACATACAAGGCTTCAACAAGTTTTCGCAACAAGTCATTGCGATCTATCTGCATACCGCTTTTCAGCGTAATCACGGAGCCTTTCATGGCTGCAGGTCCTCCCATACCGTAGATGCAAGAGACTGATGCAATGACAATGACATCCCGCCTGCCTGACAGAAGGGAAGAAACGGCAGACAGGCGCAGGCGGTCAATCTCTTCGTTTATGGCAAGGTCTTTCTCAATGTATGTGTCGGAGGAGGGGAGATATGCCTCCGGCTGGTAGTAATCGTAGTATGAGACATAATATTCCACCGCATTCTCCGGGAAGAATCCTTTCATCTCCTTATAGAGTTGGGCAGCAAGAGTCTTGTTATGTGAGAATACAAGTGTCGGGCGATTACACTCTGCAATGACATTTGCCATTGTAAAGGTCTTGCCGGAGCCTGTTACTCCAAGCAGAACCTGAGCAGGGTCGCCACGCTTTATGCCTTCCGTCAACAGGTGTATTGCTTCCGGCTGGTCACCGGTAGGTTTGTATTGAGATGTGAGTTTGAATTTATGCATAGATGCAAAATTACAGATTTTTTCCGAAAGATTTGTTATAAATGATAAATAATTTAGGAAAATATGTTGTATTCTTTTGTATTTTGGGAAATTATGAGTAATTTTGCAATCTAAATGTGTGCATATATAGCCACAGTTGCTGAATAAAGTAATACGGAATGAAAAATATTTTTATAGCGTTATTTGCAACCACTTTGTTGACAGGATGTGCCAAAGAGTTCAACTCTGTCTACAAGCTTTCTGACAGCGAATATAAATACGAGTATGCCAAACAGTGCTTTGCTGCTGGAAAATACAGCCAAGCTTCAGCTTTGCTTGGGGATCTTGTAATTTCGATGAAAGGAACCGACAATGCTGAAGAGGCTCTGTATATGTATGCAATGTCATTGTACAAAAGTAAGGATTACGAGCTTGCAAATGAAGCATTTAAGCGATATTCAACATCATATCCACGTGGCATGTTCGCAGAAATGTCTTATTTCTATGCTGCAGAAAGCCTTTCCGAAAGTTCGCCGGAACCTCGTCTTGACCAGACGCCTACATTGGCAGCTATAAAGGCTTATCAGGATTATCTTGACATTTACCCTCAGGCAGTACGTCGTAAGGAAGCGCAACAGCGAATGATTGCTTTGCAGGATAAGCTTGTTATGAAAGAATATTATAATGCTAAGTTGTACTATAATCTTGGAACTTATTTTGGAAACTGCCTTTCAGGAGGGTCTAATTACGAAGCATGCATAATAACAGCGGAGAATGCTTTGAAAGATTATCCGTACATGGATATACGTGAGGACTTTTCTCTGCTTATCATGAAAAGTAAATTCTATCTTGCACAGCATAGTGTCGAGGAAAAGAGGCAGGAGCGTTATCAGAATGCAGAAGATGAATGTTACGGCTTCATTAATGAATACCCTGATTCAAAAAACCGTGATATTGCAGAACAATTCATCACAGTCTGCAAAAAATACACAAATGTACAATAATATATTAAGGTAAAAGATATAAAGTAGAAATAAAACTAAAAATATGGACTACAAGAAATCAAAAGCCCCAACAAACACTGTTACACGTAACATTGTTGAACTGAGTGATGATACTGGCAATATATATGAAAGTGTTGCCATCATGGCAAAGCGTGCCAATCAGATAGCAGCGGAAATCAAGCAGGACTTGAACAAGAAACTTGCTGAATTTTCTTCTTACAATGATTCTCTTGAAGAGGTATTTGAAAATCGTGAACAGATAGAGATTTCACGTTATTATGAGAAATTACCAAAACCAACTCTTCTTGCGGCAGAAGAATTTGAGCAAGGACAGGTTTATTGGCGTGACCCTGCTCGTGAAAAGGTAGAGGAGGACTGATTATGATTCAGCGCATTCAAAGTGTCTATCTTTTTCTGTCGGTTGTATTGGTCGTTATCTGTGCATGTCTGCCAATAGGTATGATAAACCTTGTTGGTATGGGGAGTGCTTCGGAAATGTACAACATGTGCATTATAGATGGGAATACGGGTAATGTAAGTTTTAGTGTTGTTGGACTGTTTGCTTCACTTGCTGCAAGTGTCATAACATCGGTAATCAACATATTCAATTACAATGACAGAAAAAAGCAGAGTCGCAATTGTCTGGTAACAATAATGCTTCTTCTTCTATGGGTTGGACTTTACGCTTTTGAGATGTATATGTTCAATACAGGGGATAACACTTTTGAGATTCGTTTTGTTGCTATTCTGCCGGTCGTTGCGATTGTTTTCCAATGGCTTGCGCGCATGGCTATAAAGAAAGATGAAAAACTTATCCGTTCAATAGACAGAATCAGATAAAGTTTTCAAATGCTTATTATAACAAGAGACTGCACCGGTAATTAATAAATGAATGCTCTCTTGTTATTTTATATTCATTAAAAAAACTATATATAAAAAATGGATGCACGTAATGTACATCCATTTTTTATATCCTAATTTGATAAGATTATTTTGATTCCTTGTAATATGGAGTATTGTATGTAAGTCTTATTCCATTATTTGTCTTTGAAAGGGCAAGGACTGTACCATCATTTCCTATATTATAGAGATATGTTCCATTGGCATTTGAAACCTGATGATAGATAACATTGAAAGTCATTGCTATGTCGGCAAGAGCGTTAGCAGATTTCATAGGGATGTCAACAGTAAGTTGTCCGATCTTATTCCTCTGTTTTACATCTTGATAATTGATAGTTAAGTAAATCTCTGTTCCTTGGCATGTTCCTTTCAGACAATCTTTTGCCTCGTCATACACATAGCCTTTTGCTGAGATTTGGCGAGTAATCTCTACAACATTGCCATTAAGGTCAATACCATCAAAATCGAAAGCATGTGCACTGATGCTCATTACGAGTGTTACAAGTGCAAGAAAAATATTTTTCATCTTTTTATTATAACTGTAATTTTTAAGTTGTTATTGAATTCGAGTGCAAAATTACATAATATTTTAGAAAAAGGTAAGTATTTTTGTGGAAATATTATGTGATTTACAGTTTGTTAACGTCATTATGATAGATAAAGGCTTGCTATATTAAATTTGCACCTTGAATTCTTAACTCGGGTGCCACGTTAAGAAAGTGATATTGTGTAATTTAGATTAAAGTAGATTATATATAAAAAATGGTGTGCCAATTGACACACCATTTTTTATTAAGTAAGTATTCCAGTATTAGTCTTCCCAATTCTCAGCAGCCTTGCGTACATAAGTCTTGTAACGCAACTGTGCCATACGCTTAGCCTCAGCGAAGAGTTCGTCAGCCTCCTGTGGATAAGCCTTCTTTACAGAGAGGTAACGTACCTCACCATCGAGGAAGTCCTGGAAGAGATCCCAGTTTGGCTCCTTAGAGTCAAGAGTGAATGGGTTCTTGCCTTGCTCTGCAAGTTCTGGGTTGTAACGCCAGAGGTGCCAGTAACCACAAGCTACCGCACGTGCTTCCTCTGCCTGTGAGCGTCCCATGCCACCCTTAATCTTCAGACCGTGGTTGATACATGGTGCGTAAGCGATGACGATAGATGGACCGTTATAAGCCTCTGCCTCGCGGAATGCCTTGAGACACTGAGCGTTGTCAGCACCCATAGCAACCTGAGCAGCGTAGATATAACCGTAAGTTGTGGCAATCATGCCAAGATCCTTCTTGCGGATACGCTTTCCCTGGGCTGCGAACTGTGCGATAGCACCGAGTGGAGTAGCCTTTGAAGCCTGACCACCTGTATTAGAGTAAACCTCTGTATCGATAACGAAGATGTTGAGGTCCTCACCGGAAGCAAGTACGTGGTCAAGACCACCGTAACCGATATCGTAAGAAGCGCCGTCACCACCGATAATCCACTGTGAACGCTTCACGAGATAGTGGTCAAGAGTCTTAAGTTCTGTGCATACAGGACAACCGGTCTCTGCACCTTTTGCGATTTCCGGCTTGAGGATTTCTGCAAGACGCTTTGTCTCGTCTGCATCATTCTGCTTCTCAATCCATTCTGCAGCAGCAGCCTGATATTCAGCAGAGCCCATTTTCTCGTCAACAACCTTCTTGAGGAGGATTGTCACGCGCTCCTTCATCTTCTTGTTGCCAATTACCATACCGAGACCGAACTCACAGAAGTCCTCGAACAGAGAGTTGTCGAATGCAGGACCCTGTCCCTTCTCGTTTGTTGTGTATGGTGTTGAAGGAATAGAAGCTGAGTAGATTGAAGAACAGCCTGTAGCGTTAGCTATAATCTCACGGTCACCGAAGAGCTGTGAAATAAGCTTAACGTATGGAGTCTCACCACAGCCGGAGCATGCGCCAGAGAACTCGAAGAGTGGAGTAGCGAACTGGGAGTTCTTCGGGTTAGCCTTGATATCGATGAGGTTCTGCTTTGAAACCACATTGTCAACGAGATAATTCCAGTCATTAGCCAGTTTCTTCATATCCTCTGCATCCGGGTTGAAAGGAACCATCTTGAGTGCCTTCTCAACCTCACCAGTCTCCTTGTTCTTCTTGCCTGGACAGACGTCAGCACAGTTGCCACATCCGAGACAGTCAAGAACAGAAGGCTCAATGATGAAGTGCATACCCTTCAGAGCTGCCGGAGCCTTGATTTCCTGCATAGGAGCATCGATACCCTTCTTCTCTTCGTCTGTAAGAGCAAATGGACGGATAGCAGCGTGAGGACATACGAAAGAACACTTGTTACACTGGATACAGTTGTCAACATTCCATGATGGAACGAACGCTGATACGCCTCGCTTCTCCCAACGAGCAGAACCATTATACCAAGTACCGTCAACAGTATCAAACTTAACAAAATCTGAAACCTTGAGGTCTTCACCCATCTGAGCGTTGATAGGACGTACAAGTTCCTTAACGAATGCAGGAGCATTATCCTCAACAACAGCATCGTCAGCGAGGTTAACCCAAGCCGGATCAACATCAAGCTTCTTGTATTCACCACCACGGTCAACAGCTGCGTAGTTCTTCTTTACGATATCCTCACCCTTCTTGCCGTAAGACTTAACGATGAACTTCTTCATCTGCTCTACAGCGAGGTCAACAGGAATCACCTCTGTGATACGGAAGAATGCAGACTGGAGGATTGTGTTTGTACGGTTGCCAAGACCAATCTCCTGTGCAATCTTTGTTGCGTTGATGTAGTAAACAGTGATATTCTTCTGAGCGAAGATGCGCTTAACCTTGTTAGGAATAAAGTTGACAAGCTCCTCGCCCTCGAAGATTGTGTTAAGGAGGAATGAGCCGTTCTCACGGATACCGCGTGTAACATCATACATGTTCAGATAAGCCTGAACGTGGCAAGCCACGAAATTAGGTGTTGTAATCTGATATGTTGAGCGGATTGGTTCATCACCGAAACGGAGGTGTGAACATGTGAAGCCACCTGACTTCTTAGAGTCATAAGAGAAATAAGCCTGGCAGTGCTTGTCAGTGTTGTCACCGATAATCTTCACAGAGTTCTTGTTTGCACCAACAGTGCCGTCAGCACCAAGACCGAAGAACTTAGCCTCGTAGATAGACTTTCCACCGAGAGCCATCTCCTCAACGAGTGGGAGGGATGTGAATGTCACATCGTCAACGATACCAACAGTGAAGTGGTTCTTTGGCTCAGGAAGCTCAAGGTTGTTGAATACAGAGATAATCTTTGCAGGAGTGATGTCTGAAGAACCAAGACCATAGCGTCCGCCAACGATTACAGGGCGATTCTCTGCGTCATAGAATGCAGACTTAACGTCAAGGTAAAGTGGCTCGCCCTCTGCTCCAGGCTCCTTTGTACGGTCAAGGACAGCAATCTTCTTCACTGTCTTAGGTACAGCCTTCATCAAGTACTCTACTGAGAATGGACGATAGAGGTGTACAGCAACCATACCAACCTTCTTGCCTTCGCTTACGAGGTGGTCGATAGCCTCGCGTGCAGCTTCTGTTGCAGAACCCATAAGAATGATGATGTTCTCTGCGTCAGCAGCACCATAGTAGTTGAAGTTGTGATACTCACGGCCTGTAATCTTAGAGATTTCGCCAAGGTAGTGCTCAACTACATCCGGTATAGCGTCATAGTACTTGTTGCAAGCCTCACGGTGTGTGAAGAAAGTCTCAGGGTTCTCCGCTGTACCACGTGTTACAGGACGCTCAGGGGTAAGAGCACGGTCACGGAAATTCTTGATGTCTGCCTCGTCAACGAGTGGGCGGATATCTTCCATGTCCATAACCTCTACCTTATGATACTCGTGAGATGTACGGAAACCATCAAAGAAGTTCAAGAAAGGAACGTGAGTCTTCAGTGTTGCAAGGTGAGGAACGGCTGTAAGATCCATAACCTCCTGTACAGAACCTGAGCAGAACATTGCGAAGCCTGTCTGACGGCAAGCGTATACGTCCTGATGGTCACCGAAGATACAGAGAGAGTGGGATGCAAGTGTACGTGCAGAAACGTCGAACACGCAAGGAAGCAGCTCACCTGCAATCTTATACATGTTAGGAATCATCAGCAACAGACCCTGTGAAGCAGTGAATGTTGTTGTCAGTGCACCAGCCTGCAAAGAACCGTGGACAGCACCGGCAGCACCGCCCTCAGACTGCATTTCCTGTACGCTTACTGTCTGTCCCCAAAGGTTCTTACGGCCATGGGCAGCCCAGTCGTCTGTGTGCTCCGCCATAGGAGATGACGGTGTGATAGGATAAATTGCGGCAACTTCACTGAACATATAGCTCACGTGCGCAGCAGCCTCATTACCATCACAAGTAATGAATTTCTTTTCTTTTGCCATGTTTTTGTAAATAAAAAAATATACTATGTTATATATGTATTATCTGTGCTTTCTCACTTGTTGGATTTCTTTACAATGCAAAGATAATAAATTATTTTGGAAAAGGTGTTTTATGGTGCTTAACCAAGCACTTGATTTTAATCATTTTAACAATTTAAGCATTTTTTATCACTTAATTTATGTCAACTTTTCGCTTTTCTTGAAATTATCATTAATTTTGCATTAATTTATAAATTCTACGTAAAGAGGCAAACCTATCAATTACAGATATCATGACATTACACATATTCAATCCCGAACACGACATCGCCCTTGCTGCAAATTCTCCTTTTTGGACTTCACCAAAGGCCGGCATCATGCTCCGCCGGAGTCTTGGCTGGCTTCCGGCATTATGGGCAAAAGACGGAGATATTGTCGTTGTATCCGATGTCTCTGAGGCGCATTCCGAACAAGAAGCAGTGGAAAGCATCTTGAGAAGAAGATGTGTCGGGGTACATTTCTGCATATTAAGCGATGTTATCAAGAAACCTTTCCGGAAGAACATCGATAATGTGGATGTATGGGGATGGGATTGTGCGATTGTCAATCAATTGGTTAGAGCCGGTGTTCCTCGTGAACTGATGCCGTCTGATGAGGTCCTGAAACGTCAAAGAGAATTGTCAGACCGCGCTACTTCTGCAAAACTTCTTGACTACCTTGTACATCTTTCTGATATTTTCTGTGGTGAGGCAATTGCAGTACATAATATAAATAATATAGAAATACTTGCAGAAAGTTGGGGCAGTATTGTGCTGAAATCTCCATGGAGCAGCAGTGGCAGAGGGGTCAGGCAATGGATTGGTGGGAATCAAGCTACAAAACGGTGGGCAGAAAAAGTCATTGAAAGCCAGGGACATATAATGGTGGAGCGATATCTTGACAAAGTGATGGACTTTGCTATGGAATTCAACGTAGACGATGATGGCACAGTTAGGTATCAAGGGTTGTCACTGTTTAGCACATCTGGCGGTGCGTACACGGGCAACATGCTTGCCCCTGAAGAAGATAAAAGGAATATACTTTCAGCATATATTGCTGATGAATTGTTGGATGATATAGCTTGTGAAGTTTGTCAATGGATGCAACATGCTCTTTCAGGCTACTACATTGGACCGTTCGGTATAGACATGATGATTGTCCGTACAAATAGCGGTAACGGTTTTGGTATAAATCCTTGTGTGGAAATAAACCTGCGCCGTACAATGGGACATGTTGCACTCTGCATATCGGACACCGAAGGTGCAAGAGGAAAGACCATGAATGTGGTTTTCAGAAACAACAAGCACTGTTTCTGTATAGAGTAAGATACATTCGTAGCCAGAGTAAAATTTATATGTATGGAAGGTTAAAGATACAGATGACATTATGAAAGGTAACGCTTTGCAATACAAAGTGTTACCTTTGGCATTGCAAAGCGTTACCTTTCACCAAACAAAGTATTACCTTTCGAAAAACCAATACTGTTTTAACATTTGTTGTGGTTTGAGTTTTTCAAAATGCCAACAGATTAGTCATTATGCAAAGTAATAGTTCCGTTTTGTTTACATATTGAAAAAAAGCCAACCATGAAACAAATTTCTTTGCCATTATTTCTCAAAATGCTGGTAATCTTTCAGAGATTTCCATGCGCCTCCCCATTTGAAGCCATGCCGGATGAAGAGACGGTAGCATAGGTCATTCTTGTCGATACGTGGCTCTTTAGGTGTACTTTTCCTTGTTCTCTTAGCATTCTTTGGCTCAATGAGCCCTGCATTTCGGTCTGAAATATGAATGCAAGGATTCCATAACGGGTTGACGTCTACTGCCATTCCACGGGCATGTTTTGACAATCCGCCATTCCTTGTGCGCCGTGGATTATAGCATGATGTGTTGTTGTCGGACATGGAACGCTCGTCATCATTTCCGTATTCCGATGCCGGGCGTATGGAATGGATAGGGTAGCGTGCTTTATACAGATTCCGGAAAATATCAATAAGGTCTTTCGCTATCTTTTTATTGCAGATTATTACACCCTTGCAGGTCTTTCCGTTCTCATTGACATGGAGAACAGAAAGGCTTGCAAGGGTTGTGTCGGTTTTTACTTCCGATATGGTGAAGTCGTTTTGTGCGAATCCTTCTGTACATATCAAAAGCAACAGTAGTGAACAAAGTAACCTGTGACTAATCTTCACGATGTAATAGATAATTGAAAATCTGTATAATATCACTGTCTCCCGTAACCTTACCTTTATCTTCTGACATCTTGCAGGTCTTGCTCCAGTGGCGCTTCTCTGTCATTTTGATACCAAGAAGTTTTATGACGATGTTTGATGGCTTGATATCCCATAATGCACCGTCAGCAGAGAGAGCAGTACCGATACCATAACTGTCTATAACACGACCGTTGACAGCCTTGTGGAGCTCGATGGCGGACTCTTCGTCAAGCGCATTGGAGAATACAACTTGCTTGGTTGAAGGGTCAAGCCCCAGTTCATGGTATCTGTTGCATATTTTTTCCAGTTGTTCAAGATTGTTTCCGCTATCGACACGTAGTCCGGCGAAAACACGTGCGAAATGTTCAGAGAAATTTGCCGCAAAGGCATCGAAGCCATAGGTATCATAGAGGAATATGCCAAGCGACCCTATGAAAGTACGTTGCCACATATCCATTGCAATGTGGTTCGCTTCCTGCGGACCATACATTCCGGCTATGGCTGAGACAAATTCATGAGCCATCGTTCCGATAGGAATCACATTGTATTTCAGTGCAAGCCATACATTTGAAGTTCCGGGGAAAGAACCTTTGTATTCTTTTCCAAGTTCTTTGCGCAGGTCACGGTCAGCATCCATGAATGCTTTGACAGCCATGTCTTCTGTCGCGAGAGAAAATCGGCGACGTGTTCCGAACTCCGAGATGCACAGACCGGCACTAAGCATACGGCGCGCCTTGTCATACGACATTTTATAATAGTCTCTCAAATCAATCTTGTCAAGTTCTCCTGACAGACGGTGATGCAGTTCTGATATTATGGCAAGAATCATCACTTCGAGGAGTACCGTTTCGTGCCAATATCCTTCAAACATGATTTCAAGGTGTCCTTCCTCATCCTGATGGACATTGACCCAGTCACGCTTGAATCGGAATCCCTTCAGGTATGTGAAGAACCATTGTGGAATATAGTAGCAGCGTTTCTGCATGAATATTCTCTCTTCTTCCGTGAAGCGGAGGTTTTCAAGGTAAATAATCTGCTCCTCTACGAGTTTGCCGAATCCAGGAGGATATACCGTGTTGTTGCGGTCGACAAACTTGTACTTTGCCATTGCACGCGGATAGCAATTGAGAATGGCGCAACACATTGTTAACTTGTAGAGGTCTGTGTCTGTAAAGTGGGTTATTATTGGTTCCATTTTTTTATTGATATGGTTGTGAGTTCCTTTCCCAAAAGACACCGTCCTTATATCCTTGTATTGTCCGGTTGTCTTCCGCGATATTGAGTCTTTTCTGTGCTACAAGGCAGTATTCCTCTTCTATCTCGCATCCGACAAAATGTCTTCCGAGCTTTTTTGCGACAACAGCACTTGTGCCGCTTCCGAGGAATGGGTCGAAGATTGTGTCACCCTCCATGCTTGATGCAAGAATAAGTTTTGCATAGAGCTTCTCCGGTTTCTGGGTTGGATGCTCTGTGTTTTCCGGCATTGACCAGAACGGTATGGAGATATCATCCCAGAAATTTCCGGGACATGTGTCTCTGAACTTGCCGTCCCGGCTCTGATGCCAGTCTTTCGGTTTTCCGTCTGTTTTGTAGGGAGCTTTTACAATGCGGCGCATTTTTACAGCGTCAAGATTGAAGTGGTAATTATCCGGATTCTTCACGGCAAACCAGATATCCTCCATCGAGTTCTTCCAATTGGCAGTTGCGCCGCGCCCTTTGTCACGTTGCCATGTGATGCGGTTAATGATGTGGAGATTCTCAGCAAGGACACGCTGCAGAATTGATGTGCAGTGCCAGTCACCGCACAGGTAAAGAGAGCCGTCATCCTTGAGTTTTCTGCACACATCCGGTAGCCACGAACGCATGTATGCTTCATAGTCCTCTTCCGTTTTTTTCGAGAAGAACTGTTTCCCGAATTTCCGTGAAAGGTTGTATGGAGGGTCTACTATAATCATGTCTGCGAAAGCATCAGGCAATTCCTTTAGAACATCCATGATGTCTCCATGTATAACACAATCCGTCCAGTCACGGTCGTTACGTAGTGTGCCAACCGTGGCAAGACGGTTTTTCAATTCTTGCTTTTCGTCAAGTTGTATTGTTATGGTCTTGTTGCGTGGTGCACGTTGCTTCATTACAGCAGAGCCTCAAATTTCTCTTGGATTTTAGCTTTGTTTACGGCACCGACAACCTTGTCAACAATCTCTCCGCCTTTGAAAAACAGGATTGTAGGGACATTACGGATGCCAAGGTCTACAGCGATATCCTCACACTCCTCAACATCACACTTTCCGACGGTGATTCTTCCGTCATATTCCTCAGCAAGCTGTGAGATGATTGGTGCTATCATCCTGCATGGCCCGCACCATGTTGCCCAAAAATCAATGACCAATGGTTCATTGCTATTTTTCAGTGTCTCGTAGTTCTCGTTTGTGATTTTTACTTCCATGATTTATTCTATTTTATTTAACAATTAGTTGTCTGTCTTTGTCAGTTTATATAGTAATTCCAGTTTTCATGCTCTTTGATGAAGTCAAGAAGTTCTCCCGTGACAGTAATGGTGTTCCTTACACGCAGTTTCAATGATTTTCCTGTTTCTGAATCCATGATTTCAAGGCATGCTTCTGTTGGTCCTGCTTTTTTTGAAAGGATTGTTGAGAAATCACTTATGTCATTCTCTGTGGTTGTGTTTGCATCAGATTGTTCAAATTGCTTTGACGGAATTGCTATTGTTATGCGATGAAGGCTTTCTTCCTTGATTTTTTGGAGGAATTGCACATCAATGACATCAATGTTGTAGTAGTTTGAGTTTTGGAACTTCTTTGCGCATTTCATTGTAATGTATATGGAGCAGCCTTCCTGCATCATTCCACTCCATTTTGCCCAGTCTTGACCGAAGAATGCAAGTTCTCCGGAGTTTTCAAAGTCCTCGATGGTCACACGCCCCATAGGATTGCCGTTTTTGGTGAATCCTGTGCGTATGCCGGTCACGATGCCACCAAGTGTTATGCTTTCCTTCTGTGAGAGTTCCTCTCTGTCTGCACCTTGTCCAAGTTCTGCAGGGTGGGTGTTGCACATGTTTTCCAATATGACACGGTATTCGTCAAGTGGGTGTGCAGACAAATATATCCCGACAAGGTCGCGCTCCTTGTTCAGTTTTTCAATAGCACTCCATTCTTCAAACTGCCCCGGTTTCGGCTTGGCAATTTCAATATCGTCGAAACCGCCAAACAGAGAATTCTGTGCCTGTTGCTTCTCTTGCTGGAAAAGCTGCCCGTATCTGACAAGTGCTTCCATGAAGGTTGTTCCTTTAGAATCAAGTGCAAAGAACAGTTCACGTGGAGAGCCAAAGCTGTCAAAAGCACCGCTGAGGGCTAATGACTCAAAGCATTTCCTGTTGACAAGGGAAAGGTTGACACGCTCCATCAAGTCATAGACATCTTTGTATGGTCCATTGTTTTCCCTTTCAGATATTATCGCCAAAGCCGGTCCTGCTCCCATACCTTTGATTGCTGCAAGACCAAAGCGTATTTCACCCTTTTTATTGACACCGAAATCGACATAAGATTCATTTACATCCGGACCAAGGCAAGGTACATTGATTGCTTTGCATTCGTCCATCAGTTTTGTTATTTCCCTTATATCACTCTTACGCCTTGTCATGATTGCAGCCATGAATTCGGCAGGGTAGTGTGCTTTGAGGTAAGCTGTTTGATATGCTACCCATGAATAACAAGCAGCATGTGACTTGTTGAAAGCGTATGATGCAAACTTCTCCCAGTCAGTCCAGATTTTCTCAAGCACTTTCGGGTCATGTCCGTTTTTCTTTCCACCCTCAATGAATTTAGGTTTCATCTTGTCAACGATGTCCTTCTTCTTCTTACCCATCGCCTTACGCAAGGCATCAGACTCGCCACGTGTAAAATTGGCAAGCTGACGTGAAAGAAGCATCACTTGCTCTTGGTAGACAGTGATACCGTAAGTATCTTTGAGATACTTTTCTGTTATGTCGATGTCATAGGTGATAGGCTCTTTGCCATTCTTACGGGCTATGAATGATGGAATATAGTCCATAGGTCCAGGGCGATAGAGAGCATTCATCGCAATAAGGTCTTCAAACACAGTAGGATGGAGCTCGCGAAGATACTTCTGCATACCGGCAGACTCAAACTGGAAAGTACCAATTGTTCTTCCGGATTGGTAAAGTTTGTAAGTCAACTCATCGTCAATAGGGATATTGTCAAGGTCAATATCCACCCCATGCACAGCTTTTACAATACGACAGCATTCCTTCTGCTCGGAAAGAGTTTTCAATCCGAGGAAGTCCATTTTGATAAGTCCTGTGGACTCAATCACATGACCGTCATATTGGGTGACAGCTGTCTTTGTGTTTGGGAAATCCGGGTCATCTGCCGTGGAAACAGGCACATGGTCAGAGATAGGGTCACGGCAGATGATAAAACCACAAGCATGGATGCCTGTTCCTCTGACTGTTCCTTCCAACATCTTGGCATATTTAATGGTGTTGGACTCACGTTTGTCCGGCGAGGCTTCGGCTTCCCTGAGTTCGGGCGTGCATTTTATTGCGTTGGGGAGATTCATCTTCAACCCGTCAGGCAGGCGGTCCGGTATGGCTTTGCAAAGAGCATTGCTTCTGTCAAGAGGGAGCTTCTCTACACGGGCGACATCTTTCAAGGAGTTCTTTGTCGCCATCGTGCCGTATGTTATAATATGGGCACAGTTCTCATGGCCATACTTGTCCATAACCCAGTTTAAGACCTTGCCACGTCCGTCGTCATCAAAGTCTGTATCAATATCAGGCAGAGAAATACGGTCCGGATTCAAGAAACGTTCGAACAGCAAATCATACTTCAAAGGGTCCAGCTTCGTGATGCCAAGGCAATAAGCCACAACAGAACCTGCAGCAGAACCACGTCCGGGACCGACCCATACCCCCAATTCTTTGCGTGCTGAGTTGATGAAGTCCTGGACTATAAGGAAATATCCGGGGAAGCCCATCGTCTTCATGATGTGCAACTCAAAGCGTATACGCTCATCAACTTCTTTGCCTATGCCATTCTCTTCTGCCCATGCAGTAAGCTCATCCGGCTGCAATGCTTTCCCATAAGGAATCACCTTGAATTCATTGCCATACAGACGTGATGCACCCTCGTATGCAAGTTTTCCCAAATAGTCAGCCTCGAACTTGATACGGTACAGTTTGTCGTACCCTCCAAGTTTTTTTATCTTCTGCACACCTTCTTCTTCCGGCAGCTGGTTTTCACCATATTCATCGGATGTGAATTCTCTGTACAAGTCTTGCTCTGAGAAATTCTCCCTCCACATTTCTTCCACACCAAATTCCTTTGGGATAGGGAAGAATGGCATTATCGGGTCAGAGTCAAGGTTATATGTCTCTATTTTGTCCAGAATCTCGCATGTATTGCTCAAAGCCTCAGGGACATCACTGAATATGGCGTTCATCTCTTCACGCGTCTTGAACCATTCCTGCTTTGAGTACAGCATTCTGTTTGGGTCATCCAAATCCGCTCCTGTAGACAGGCAGAGCAGATGGTCATGCGCTTCAGCGTTTTCCTCGTTCACAAAGTGGCAGTCATTGGAGCAAATTAGTTTTACTCCTTCCTCTTTTGCTAATTGTATTATGACATTATTGACTTTTTGTTGTAACGGGAATGTCTCTCGATTTGCACGCTGGTTAGGGTCTGTAACCTCATGACGCTGCAGTTCAAGATAATAATCGTCGCCAAACACACTTTTATACCAGCGGAGAGTCTCTCTTGCGCCTTCAATGTCATCATTGAGAATTTTTGCAGGCACTTCACCGGCAAGGCATGCTGAGCAGCAGACAATATCCTCATGGTATTTCTCCAAGTCATAATGGTCTGTACGTGGCTTCTTGTAAAAACCGTCAACCCATGCACGACTTACAATCTTAATGAGATTCCTGTAACCATTAAGATTCTTTGCAAGCAATATGAGGTGATAACGTTTGCGATCTTTTTCCTTGTCCTTATCCTCCTTGTGGCGTGGCGCGACATACACCTCACATCCGAAAATAGGCTTGAAAGGCTCTTTGCCTTCTTTTTTCAAGGCGGAATTTTTCTTGTTGCAGACATCAAACAATTCCTTAACGCCAAACATGTTGCCGTGGTCGGTTATAGCCATTCCACGCATTCCGTTGGCAATGGCTTTGTCGACCAAAGCGCCAACAGGCGATTGACCGTCAAGTATTGAATAATAAGTATGGACGTGAAGGTGTACGAAATCTTCCATGAAAAGTGCTTTTTATTTGTTTTGACATGACATGCCATGACAAAGATATTTCAAGGCAAAGTTAGGCATTTTATTTCACACCTACAACAATTTCTTCTAAAATAAACTAAAAAAGCGTGTTTTGGTCAAAAAAGACAATTTACATTCCTTATTTTAAATTAATTTTATTAACTTTGCAGAAAATATAATCCAAACAAATCTAACGACCTGTTTTTAATGGGAAAGAAAATGCAGAAAATCAAGCGCATAAAGCGTATCAGAATACATCGTGAGGGAAATGAAACCCTTGTTTACTCAGCATTCGTGCTTATAGCTGTCGCCGTTGTCCTATGGCGTACTTTTGAGTCACAAGTCCCTTTTTGGACTTTTGTGATTGTTTTTGGCAGCATCTGGTGTGTTGTCCTTAATTTCTTCCGATGCCCTATACGCAAATTTCCTGTTGACAGCGAATGTAGCACAGAGTATAAAGTTGTTGCCCCTGCTGATGGAAAAATTGTTGTCATCGAAGATGTTGACGAGGATGAGTATTTCCATGAGAAGCGCAAAATGGTCAGCATCTTTATGTCATTGTTCAATGTCCATGCCAATTGGTTCCCTGTTGACGGACATGTGCTGAAAGTTGAGCATTTTGACGGAAACTACCATAAGGCGTGGTTGCCGAAGGCTGCTGCAGAGAATGAGCATGCGGATGTCATAATCGAAGCAGCAAACGGTCAGAAGATTCTTTGCCGCCAGATTGCCGGAGCTATGGCTCGGCGAATTGTCACATATGCAAAGCAAGATGACGACTGCTATATTGATGAACATTTAGGGTTCATCAAATTCGGCTCACGTGTGGATCTCTTCCTTCCTACAGATGCAGAAATATGCGTTGAAATGGGACAAAAGACCGTTGGTGACCAGACAATAATAGCTTACTTGAAACAGCCTGCAAAGGATATATAGTCAGCATCTGTCTCCAAAGGAATCTTGGCAAAACAAAGGATAACTTAAATTTTAGCAAAATTGAAACAGAATATTCCTAATATGATAACATCCTGCAATCTTGTTTCGGGATGTATAGCAACTTACTACGCATTTAGCGGATATGCGTCGCTTGCTTTGCTATGGATTGTTGCCGGTGCTGCATTTGATTTCTTTGACGGAATGTCAGCACGTCTGCTCAAAGTGTCCTCACCAATAGGCAAAGAGCTTGACTCTCTTGCTGACGTCATAACATTCGGCGTGGCTCCGGCGACAATACTGTTTTCTGAACTGCTTGCTATTGATTATCCGTCTTTCCTTGAGCCTTTCCGCAATGTAGTTCCATTCTTTGCATTCATAATGGCAGCCTTTTCCGCTCTGCGATTGGCGAAATTCAATCTTGATGAGCGGCAGACAATGGGATTCATAGGTCTTCCTACACCGGCAAACGCATTGTTTTGGGGAGCACTCATAGTCGGTTATAAAAACTTTTTGGAGTCAAACGTTTATGCAGTGCCGGCACTTATTGTCTTGATGCTTGTCAGCTGCTGGCTGCTGGTTTCGGAAATACCTATGTTTGCATTGAAATTCAAGCATTGGGGAATAAGCCACCATGGCAATCCGGTAAAATATGGCTTCATCGCTTTCAGTGCTGTTGTTTTGTCAATATGGCAGATAGCCGGTATTGCCATTGTGATATTGGCATACATTGTTCTATCCGTGATTCTTGATGTCGTGAAGAAATAACTGCCTTTTCAAGGTCATTTTTACATAATTAGAATTAGTGATATGTTTATTATAAAATTTTTAGGCATACTTTTCTTGATTGTCGTTTTTCTTGCTGTGATATTTTTTGTCACAGTATTGTCAAAGTTCCTGAATATATTCAGGGCATTCCGAGGGCAAGCAACCACATCAAGACATAATACAAAACAACATAACCCGACAGTTTCCGGACAGCCAAAACCACGCAACAGCAAAATAGATAAAAACGAGGGGGAATACGTTGATTTTGAGGAGATTGATTAAAAAACCGAAACAAGGATAAACTTAGTATAGCAAAAGGTAGCACTTTGTATTCCAAAGTGCTACCTTTTGCTATATAAAATATAACCCTCTGTAACATGAAGTGTCACCTTTCATTTGCTATTGATTATTTTATATAAATTTTTGGGTGGGGATATTGATGACAGCCATTGCTTCATGGCACTGATTCATCAAAGTTCCATAAGTGTTGTTTCATGTCCACATATCCGTTTGCCTTTATTATGACACCTTCGGTCTTCAGCAAATCCGCTTGTTCCGCCCATCCCGGTGCAAGTCGTCCACAACTGTTTACAACTCTATGACACGGTATGCCATTCTTTGCAGAACATCCTTTTAACAGATGTCCCACCATGCGGGAACGGTTTGGCCACCCTGCAAGTTTAGCTACAAGTCCATAAGTCAGTACCTTACCCGCAGGAATAGCGTTCACCACCTCATAAACACCGTCTGTAAATTCCTTTTCCATCATTTGTAGAATTGCTCTGTCGTATGATACAAAGGTACAAAAAATAATTGTACCCCACAATAGCAGGGTACAATTCCTGTATAAGTAACTATTTTTTAGTATAACTAATTTTCAACAGTCGCATATTATTCCCACTCGATTGTTGACGGTGGTTTTGAGGAGATGTCATAGCAAACGCGGTTGACCCCCTTGACTTTGTTGATAATCTCATTGGAACATTTCGCCATGAAATCGTAAGGGAGGTGAGCCCAGTCGGCAGTCATCGCGTCTGTTGAAGTTACGGCACGGAGAGCAACAGGATGCTCGTAAGTGCGCTCGTCACCCATAACGCCTACGGAACGGACTGTTGACAGAAGTACCGTTCCTGCCTGCCAGATCTGGTCGTAGAGTGAAACCTCAATCTCGCCATTCTCCATGTCTGCCGGCACTCCTGCAGCGAGGACGGCACGTGCCTGCTCACCGGAAAGGCGTGTCTTGTATTCGCGCAGCCCGCGGATGTATATGTCATCGGCATCCTGAAGGATACGCACTTTCTCCGGTGTGATGTCGCCAAGGATACGCACAGCAAGTCCCGGTCCAGGGAACGGATGACGTGTGATGAGGTGTTCAGGCATCCCCATTGAGCGTCCGACTCGGCGCACCTCGTCCTTGAACAGCCACTGCAGTGGTTCGCAAAGAGAGAGGTGCATCTCCTTTGGAAGTCCGCCTACATTATGGTGGGACTTGATGACTTTACCCGTGATGTTCAGTGACTCAATGCGGTCAGGATAGATAGTGCCCTGTGCAAGCCATTTTGCATCCTTGATTTTCTTTGCCTCCTCATTGAAAACTTCCACAAAGTCGCGGCCGATAATCTTACGCTTCTGCTCAGGGTCAGAGACTCCGGCAAGGTCAGCGAAGAACTTCTCGCTTGCGTCCACACCGATAACATTGAGTCCGAGACACTTGTAATCCTCCATAACATCGCGGAACTCGTTCTTGCGCAGCATGCCGTGGTCAACAAAGATACATGTGAGGCGGTCGCCTATGGCTTTGTTCAGAAGCACAGCAGCAACGGAAGAGTCAACACCGCCGGAAAGACCAAGGATTACGCGGTCATCACCAATCTGCGCTTTCAACTCCTTTACTGTCGTTTCAACAAAAGAGTCCGCGCTCCAATCCTGCTTTGAGCCACAGATGCCTACAACGAAGTTCTTCAGCAACTGTGTGCCTTGGACAGAGTGGAACACTTCAGGGTGGAACTGCACAGCCCACACCGGTTTCTCGGTGGAAGCATAAGCAGCGTACTTCACGTCAGAGGTTGACGCAATGCACTCGCAGTCCTGAGGAACAGCGGTTATGGAATCACCGTGTGACATCCATACCTGTGAATTGTCATCAAAACCTTTGAAAAGCGCATTCTCCTTATTAATATAAGCGAGATGTGCGCGACCATATTCGCGTGTGTTCGTCTTCTCTACCTTTCCGCCGTTGGAATAGGAGTAGTACTGTGCGCCATAGCAGATTCCAAGAACCGGCAGTCTGCCGACAAACCGTGAGAGGTCTGGTTTGAAACCTTCCGGGTCATGCACAGAGAATGGTGAGCCTGAGAGAATCACGCCAATAACATCGGAGTCGTCCTCCGGATATTTGTTGTACGGCATAATCTCACAGAATGTATCAAGCTCACGGACACGGCGGCCTATCAACTGGGTTGTCTGGCTGCCAAAGTCTAAAATGATAATCTTTTGCATTCGGTTTTTATAATTGTTTTATGAATGTTGTTGCTGATTCAAGAGTTTCAAGTTTTCCGACATCAAGTATTTTGAGGTCATCCTTTTCTTCCCCTTGTATAGAAACTTTGTCACATACGCTGATATAGAAATCCATTATACTGAACTTTTCGGGCAAACTGTCCATCATTGCCATGACTTTTGGTGAGATAGAGTGGATGCCTGAAAATGCAAGCAGCTTTAACGGTCGGGAGTTGAGAGTCAAAGAACCGGGATTACAGCCCTTTTGCCGCAAGAGTTCGGCGTATGGGGATTTTATCTCTCCTGTTGCAATGTTTGTCCAACCTGCGAGCCGCATTTCTTGGTCGAAAAGCAGATAGCGTGAAGTCTTCCGTTGGGAGACTAACAGTGTAGCGTCATTCTTGATATTGCGTGCATAGAACTCTTGCAGGTTTGCATTGGACAGAATGTCAACGTTATGTATAAGGACATTACTATTATCATCATTATCAGCACCTTCACAGAAAAGGTGGGCAGCTTTTCTTATGCCACCTCCCGTATCCAATAGTCGGTCTGATTCATCAGATATCTTTATCGTTGATTTCCAATTGTTTCTGGTTATTGTTATAAAGTTTTTGATTTGTCCGCTGTGGTGGTGGGCATTTATGACAATAGTGTTTCCATTGCCGTCTGTTTTTTCAAGTATGTGTTGCAGCAGAGGTTTGTCTCCTATAGGGACAAGTGCTTTGGGTATTGTATCTGTCAGAGGTTTCAGTCTTGTACCAAGACCCGCAGCGAAAATCATTGTCTTCATTATCGTGAATATTTTTTATACCTTGTCGGCAAGTCAGGATTGGCGATGTTTATTTGTTTCTCTCCCTTTCCTTGATGAAACCATGACGGTAAGCATACAGAAGTTTGTTGAGGTTTGAGATTTGTTCCCTAAGTTCCGCTCCTTTATCAATGTCTGCAACATGCATTCGTTTGTTTGACATCTCAATTATCTGTATTGTAGAGACAATATCCGTCCCCCTGAGCACAGCATCTTCTGCACTTGTGAACTGTTCGTGCTGAACAAGCTGGAAGCCTCGTGAATGGTAGACGAGTGTATAGCCTGCTATACCGGTCTCTTTATGATAGGCTTCTGAAAATCCGCCATCAATAACCATGAGCTTTCCATTGGCTTTTATAGGAT
This sequence comes from Palleniella muris, assembly GCF_004792655.1. GTDB lineage: Bacteria > Bacteroidota > Bacteroidia > Bacteroidales > Bacteroidaceae > Prevotella > Prevotella muris_A. The sequence goes on from NZ_SRZC01000003.1 coordinate 85,561, forward strand.
TTTCGCCGTTGGCGACATGAACAGGTACATGTCCGTTGATGATGTGCCGGTTTTGTCCTGTCAGCCCGAAAGCGTCCATTATACCGTCAATGATTTTCTCATTATCGCGGAGCTTGAAATAGTATCCTTTCTCCTCTTTATGGAGAGCTTTGTCGGCTATGAAGTAGCGTTCGAATGTTGACATTTTTGATTTGTCGAACAGGGGAGAGTCTTTTCCACACCAAAGGTACAGGAAATAGTCACGGGCATATTGCCTGTCTTCCGGTGAAGAGTCCTGCTGGAAAGCAGAGCGGACAAGCATGCCGATATTGTGCATCAACTCTTTGCCTTTCAGGAATGTGCCGGGAGTTATCTCAACTTCTTTCAGAGAGCCGTCTTCATTGAGCGGTATGGATGCGTGGAAGAGAAGATTTCCGTTATAGATGGCATACATGCATCCATGCGAAAGCATCAATCTGATGTGCTTCTGCAGCTTCTCAGAAACACGGAATGAATGGTGCAGTCTTTTTATCAGCAATCTTTCCTCATCTGTGAGGGTTGTTCCTGTTGGGAATGTGGCATGCTGCATCTCGTAAGTTATTCCATCGACGCAACATGTGTTGTTTTCAAGGCTGACAGTGGAGATTATATCTCTGTTCTCCATATGCCAATTAGGATGTTTATGGAAAAGTTCAGCCTCAAGTTTGAATTGGATTATAGAGATTGCCTTGTGCATCATGGCTGTCAGGCGTCGTTGCTTCTTGTCAAGGCTGGTATGCTTGTCAAGCGTGATGGGTTCAAAACCTGTACATGGGTCATCACTGTAATGTTCCATGGCAAATGTGGCGAGAGGTACAAGGTTTATACCATATCCTTCCTCTATTGTGGTGAGATTTGCATACCGGAGGCATATACGGATGACATGGCAGATACATGCGTCGTTGCCGGCTCCGGCTCCCATCCAAAGAATGTCATGGTTGCCCCACTGTATGTCCCAAGAATGATAGTTTGTAAGTGTGTCCATGATGATATGGGCTCCCGGTCCTCGGTCATATATGTCACCAAGGATGTGAAGTAGGTCAATGGAGAGACGCTGTATGACGTTGCATATTGCGATGATAAAATCATCCGCACGCTGTGTGGAGATGATTGTCTCGATAATGACATTAACGTATGCCGCCTTATTTTGGTCTTCTGTGCGTTCGTGGAGAAGCTCCTGTATTATATAGGAAAACTCTTCAGGCAGTGATTTCCTTACTTTTGAACGAGTGTATTTGGAGCATACATCACGGAGTACAGCAACAAGCTGATGCAACGTTATGTGATACCAGTCGCCAAGATCTTCTTCATTGGCTTTCACCAACTCAAGTTTCTGTTCCGGATAGTAAATGAGTGTGCACAGTTCCTTTTTCTCCAACTCGCGTAGTGTGTTGCCGAAAATTTCGTTCACTTTTCGCTTTATGTTCCCCGATGCATTCTTAAGGACATGCAGGAAGGCTTCATGCTCACCATGTATGTCGGCAAGGAAATGCTCTGTGCTCTTCGGGAGATTGAGTATAGCGGAGAGGTTTATTATCTCCGTTGCTGCGGAAGATATTGTCGGAAAATTGCGCGCAAGCAATTGCAGGTAGCGCATATCCTTTTCTATTTCGTTGTTTGCCATAGGATGCTAAGGTATATATTGATTATGTTGTCTTTATCGGAATGTTGAAATCATTAAATTTCTTATATAACATTTTTGTGGCTTTGCCTGACATGGGGTCAAGCGGCATGAAGCCAATGGAGAGTTGCAGTTTTTCGGCAAGTATCTGCATTATGCAGGAGCAGAATTCAGTAATGTCAAGACGCTTGATTATACTGCAGAATATTTCTTCGTTATATGTCGTATACATAAGGTGCTCGTAAATGGACAGCAATAGTATGCCTGGCGATTGCCAATTTTTGTCATATTGGTTTTTGCACAGCATTTTATGTAAATACAACATGTCTGTAGCCAAAGCTATTGCGTTGTTATCAGAGTCATACTCTTTGAGTATTTTCTGTTCTTTATCGGAGGTAGTGTATGGGACGATTGTTGATTTTGTTTTGAAGCGTGCCGGCAATCTGTCTATTGTAACCGGAATTTGTAAAGCCAACGTCTTCGTTCCTAATAATACCGGCTCCTTTATCCCATGGTCTATTGCATATATTTGGATATTCTTCCAATTGTGAGTAGAGAGCTTCTGCAACATTTCCAAAGTTTCCGGGGTGAAAGAAGGTACGCATTCAAACTGTTTTTCAGATAGGTCTGGCTCTTCTGTTTTTAACCATTGGATATGACGTATACTTACAGAGGCATGCAACAAAGCCCATATACATGCTTTCTCATGACAAGAAAGTTTGTTACGTTGAGCTGTATCTATGACTTTCTGATATAAGGCACGGAAAGTTTCCACTATCTGCTCATCATCTTCTTCTCCATTTGGTTCAGGAATAAGGGCTATGCGTTTTTTCCATCCAAGTTGCTTGATATCCTCAAGCTCTTGCGACGATGTCACATGCAGAACCATAGCCTTTCTTATGGCAAGGAATTGATAAGTGATGATGCATGGCAGTTTCTTCTTCCAAAAATCAGTCTGGATTTCTCTTTGTGACAGTCCATTGTGTGGAGAAAGAACGACAGGAATATTGCGGTGTAATGCCCATAGCTCCACTGTTGCAGCCTTAACGCTCCAGCAACCATGTATATGGATTATGTCCGGTTGCAATTCATTTGTCCGTTTGATAAACTCTGCTCGTGAAATGTTGCCAGACATAATGTTTGTTTCCACAGTTTTTCCCATAACTACTTGAAGCATTTGGACAAACCTTGCAGCCTGTCCCATACTTTTCTTGAAGTTTGGTATGTAGTGTAGAACTTTCACGCCGTGGAATTTTAATTATATATAAATCTGCTTGTAGATTATGTTGCGGAGCGACATATCAATGATATAACTATCATGCAGGAATGCTATGGAGAACAGCCCCGTATTTTCCTTGCTGAGATACAAGCTTTTTCTTCTCACTCCATGTGGCTTACACCATTTATTGATGATTTTCCTCACTTCACGCTTATGTTTGTAGCGTTTGAAAAATCCTATTTTTTTAAGGTGTGCATCTCCAAGCATTATTGGTCGAGTGTCCGACAAGGGGGTGTCTTCCAAAACATTGCCGACCTGTTGGAGCCACTCGTCTGACTCAGGGGAGAATGCCGGAGAAATCATCACCACATTATCATATTTTGCCGCTTTTACTCCAAGTAATATTTCTATTTCTTCATTAGTGACATATTGCGGCCGATCGGGAAGGTATGTTGAGTGGAGATTTTCATATTGATTGTAGAACGGCTCAAGAATATCTTTTATGTCACCCTTCTTTGTCTCACGGACGACAATCACCTCAAACTTGGCATCATATTGCTGACCCAATACCGTTGGTAACGTGTCACGCAATACAATGTCATTGTCATTGGTTATTACTATTATTGAAATGTTCTTGCTCATATCTTTTCAGGCATTAATTAAGGCCTTACTGTCGTTTTATTTGAACTCTTCAGAAAGATACCCAATCGGCAATGGGCGACAGTTGTATTGTGACGCCATAATCTCACCGTAAGCTCCAGCAGAGCGTATTGCTATAAAGTCCCCACGTCTTGTTTCTGCCATATCGTAGTTTTTGGCAAAAACATCGGAAGATTCACATATTGGACCTACAACATCGTATTCCTTGCTTACCCCATTTGGATTGGAAATGTTCTCTATATAGTGATAGGCATCATATAGAGCAGGGCGGATAAGGTCTGTCATCCCGGCGTCAAGTATGCAGAACTCCTTCTTTGTTCCTTTCTTTACATATATGGTACGTGTTATGAGAGTGCCAATTTGCCCAACGACAGAACGTCCGGGTTCAAAATGAATCTTTTGTCCATGACGCACTTTCATATTTTTTGCGTACACTTCGAAAAAGGACTTGAAATCAGGAACAGGCTTTTGGTTTGGATTTTCATAGTCTATGCCCAATCCACCACCGACATTAATGTTTTGTACCACTATTCCTTGTTCCTCAAGACGTTCCTGCAATTCATTGATACGATTACAGAGAGCCTCGAAGTCTTCCATTTCAAGTATTTGGCTTCCAATATGGAAATGAAGTCCTATAAACTCAATGTTTGGCATGTTCTTAGCCAACATAATGACCTTTTCCATGTCAGCCATAGGAATGCCGAATTTGTTTTCTGCAAGCCCTGTGGTTATATTGGAATGAGTATGTGCACCAACGTCTGGATTAATGCGGAATGCTATTCGCGCCTTTTTGCTTCGTGATGCAGCAAGTTGCTGTATGACTTCCAGTTCTTCAATGCTTTCGCAGTTAAAACAGAAGATGTCATTGTCTATGCCAAAAAGAATCTCCTTATCAGTCTTAGCTACTCCTGCATACACTATTTTGCTTGCTGGAAAGCCGGCTTCAAGAGCAGCCTTTATTTCATTGCCACTGACACAATCTGCACCCAGTCCAGCCTCAGAGATTATCCGAAGTACCTTCGGGTTTGCGTTTGCTTTTATAGCATAATGTACACAATAGTTCTCATACTTGCCGATTTCATTATTTATTGTGTTTAGTGTTGTGCGGAGCAGTTCCGTATCGTAATAATAGAATGGGGTTTCTATATTTTGAAATTTATCTATCGGAAACATCGTTGTGAAATATATGTACCTTGATTTTGAAAATATTGTAATGTATATCAGCCCTGAGTACATGCCGCATATAATGATGATATGCGGCATGTATCATTGATTATTTGAACAATGCGTCAGAAAGATTCTGCAAAGCACGCTTTTTATCACATTCACGAATGAGGAATGATATATTATAGTTTGAACCACCATAGGATATCATGCGTACAGGAATGTCTTTCATTGCAGCTGTCGCCCTTGCCTCGAATCCGACATTCTCCCAATCAAGGTCGCCTGCCACGCAAATGATGCACATGTCCTTGTCGACAGTTACTGTGCCGTAGTGCTTCAGTTTGTCTACAATGGCATCAAGATGAGTTGTGTTGTCTATAGACATTGAAACACCAACTTCCGACGTGCAGACCATATCAATAGAAGTCTTGAATTTCTCAAAAGTATTGAACACTTTGCTCAGGAATCCTGATGCAAGAAGCATACGCGATGATTTTATTTTGATGGCTGTAATGTTGTCTTTCGCAGCAACCGCCTTTATCGTACCACGCTGAAGCTCATTGTTGATGATAGTACCGGGAGCTTCCGGAGCCATTGTGTTCTTCAACGCAACAGGAATTCCTGCGTTCTTTGCCGGCTGTACACAAGTAGGGTGGAGAATCTTAGCTCCGAAATATGCCAGTTCTGCAGCTTCCTCAAAGTTCAACTGATGTACCGGTTCTGTATGTTCCACGATGCGTGGATCATTATTGTGCATACCGTCAATGTCTGTCCAAATCTGTATTTCATCAGCCTTTATTGCTGCGCCAACGATGGATGCTGTATAGTCTGAGCCACCACGTTGCAGGTTGTCAATCTCGCCATAAGCATTGCGGCAGATGAATCCTTGGGTAATATAAATCTGGTATCCGGGATTTTCATCAAGAATCCTTTTAATGTTCTCTTTTATGAAAGTCATGTCCGGCTCCTGATTTTTGTCTGTACGCATGAAATCCAATGCCGGCAACAATGTTGCCTTAATCCCAATCTGTTTGAGATAAGCAACCACCATATTTGTGGACATTATCTCTCCCTGTGCCACAACAGCACGCTCTTCGAAACTTGTGAAAGTGTCTTTTGAGAAAGAATGCAGATACTGGAAACAGTCATTCAGAAATTCGGTGATTTCAGCCTTGATGCCTTTGTCTGTGTACAACTCATCAACGTGCTTCATGTACTTCTTTTTCAGCTGGTTAATGATGTCGTGCGCACCATCGATGTTCTTCTTGTAGAAATAGTTGGAGATCTCAAGAAGAGAGTTGGTAGTACCAGACATAGCTGACAGAACAATGAATGTTGGTTCACCACTTTTGGTGATGAGTTTGCATACATCTTTCATTCTTTCTGGTGAGCCGACAGATGTGCCACCAAATTTCATTACTTTCATAATCCTATATGTTTTTGTTGTTTATTTCTGTTAGTGTGCTATTTTCACAGCGATAGACTATTCCTGGGAATTTGTCAAGCATTGGTATGTTGTGCGTGGACATGATAACCGTTGTCCCTGTGCGTGTAATGCCTTTCAACAGTGCAACTATGTTCTCGGCAGTTTCCGGGTCAAGGTTTCCAGTCGGCTCATCGGCAATTATAACCTTCGGTTTATTGAGCAAAGCACGTGCAATAGCTATACGCTGCTGTTCGCCACCCGACAGTTCATGTGGCAAGCTTTCTTTGGCTCCTGTCATACCGACAGCCTCCAGCACCTCATCTATGCGCGTATTGATTTCATCCTTTTTCTGCCATCCTGTAGCTTTCAACACGAAATGCAAGTTGTTGTACACTGTACGGTCATGGAGTAGCTTGAAATCTTGGAATATGATGCCCATCTCACGACGCAGCTCAGGAATATGCTTGCGTTTTATCTTCATGATTTCACGGTCAAGAACCACAGCGTTCTCTGCCTCGTCAAGGTCGAGTTCGCAATAGAATGTTTTAAGGAGAGAACTTTTACCTGAACCAACTTTACCAATGAGATAGATGAACTCTCCCTCATCGGCTCGGAAATTAATGTCTTTCAGGATGCACTGTTCGTCCTGATATATTGTAGCGTTCTTATAGTCTATAAGCATAGCCTTGCGTCCTTTGTTAATGTTTCTGCCAATTGGGATCATGACGTACCTGCAACTCCTTTGCAAGGTCTTCGATACGCAACCCTTTTGATGTGAGAAGCACAATAAGGTGATACAGCATGTCTGAACCTTCATAGACCAAACGGTCATTCGTGCCATTTGTTGCCTCTATGACAAGTTCAAGAGCTTCTTCACCAACTTTCTGAGCCATACGGTTCAGACCATCTTTGAACAGGGATGTTGTATATGAACCTTCAGGCATTTCCTGATGACGCTTTTCTATGAAATCCTGTAAATCGGAAAGAAACAGGAGAGGATTATTATCGTTATTCATTATGACTATATTTCTTATTATATGTTCTTTATACTCGCTTATCGTTTGCACATTATTATATAATATGCTTCAAAGGAAACAGCAAATGACTTTTATTTGTTTTCTTCGCCCCAACAGGTGTCGGTGCCGGTGTGACAGGTAGGACCGTGCGGGTGTACTTTTACAAGAAGTGTGTCATTGTCGCAGTCTACCTTTATGTCAATGAGGTCAAGGAAATTGCCACTTGTCTCGCCCTTCGTCCAGAGGCAGTTCCTGCCACGACTCCAAAATGTCACTTTCTTTGTATCAAGTGTCTTCCGAAGGGCTTCTTCGTTCATATATCCAAGCATCAGGACATTTTTCGTTTCTGCATCCTGAATGATAGCCGGTACAAGTCCGCCACCTTTTTCAAAATCTATATTCATAATCTTATGTTTATGCCTTCATTACTCAAATATTTTTTCAATGCAGGAATGGAAATCTCCCCGAAATGGAACACAGAAGCTGCGAGTGCGGCATCAGCCTTGCCAATGGTAAAGGCATCCTTGAAATGTTGCATCTCACCGGCACCTCCAGAAGCTATTACAGGGATGGACAACTCGTCAACTAAACGCGCCAAGGCTTCGTTAGCATATCCGGTCTTCACTCCATCATGGTTCATTGACGTGAACAGAATCTCACCGGCACCACGCTCCTGTGCCTCTTTCGCCCATTCAAAAAGCCCGTGTTCTGTACGTATGCGTCCTCCATTCAAATAGCAATGCCAGCCATCCTCATCCATACGCGCATCTATGGCACAGACACACACCTGAGAACCATACAATGACGTTATTTCTGAAATGAGCTCAGGTCGTCTTAGGGCTGCACTATTTACACTTACCTTATCAGCACCGGCATTCAGCAGATTGGTGACATCCTCTAATTGGTTAATGCCACCGCCTACGGTGAACGGTATATTCACCTCCTGCGCAACACGGCTCACCATTTCAACAAAGGTCTTTCTTCCCTCAAAGGATGCTGTTATATCAAGAAACACAATCTCATCGGCACCATTCTCCGAATATATCTTGCCTAATTCCACAGGGTCTCCCGCAGAACGCAGATTCACGAAATTGGTACCTTTGACAGTCTCGCCATTCTTGACATCGAGACAGGGGATTATTCTTTTTGCCAGACTCATTTGGTAAGGTGTTTTGTTATTTTATTATCAGCTTTGTGACATCTATGCGCCCCTCATAGAACGCTTTACCGAAAACAACTGCAGGAATACCACAGTTGTCAAGCTCCTCAATGTCTTCATTGGAAGAAACTCCACCGGAAGCTATCAAGTGCAAGTCCGGAAATTCTTGCATGACTTGCTTGTACAATGCCACCGCCGGACCTTGCAAAGTTCCATCTTTGCTGATTTCTGTACATAGCACATTCTTCGCTCCCATATCTACATACTTATGCAGGAAAGGGAGAAGGTCTTCTTGTGAATCTTCCTTCCAGCCATTGATACTGATTTTTCCGTTGCGTACATCAGCACCAAGTATGATTCTTTCCGCCCCATATTGTTGTAGCCATTGAGCGCACAGTTCAGGAGAAGTCACAGCAATACTGCCGAGTGTAACCATTGCAGCCCCTGCCTCAAATGCCTTTTCTATATCAGTAGCCGTCTTTATTCCTCCACCGAAATCAACAGTCAGACTCGTGGAAGAGGTTATTGCACGAAGTGTGGCATCATTTACAATGTGACGTGACTTCGCACCGTCAAGGTCAACAACGTGCAAACGCTTGAAACCAAGACGCTCAAATTCAATGGCAACGGCAACAGGGTCGTCGTTGTACACCTTCTTACAGTCATAGTCCCCTTTGGTAAGTCGGACGCATTTGCCGTCAATGATATCTATGGCCGGTATGAGTTCTATCATTATTCTTTCTGTAGTTTGCGGATATGCCGCTGTTAAAGTTTTATGAAATTCTCCAAGATACGGGAACCGACATCGCCGCTTTTTTCAGGATGAAACTGAGTGGCGTAGAAATTTTCCGTATGGATGGCTGCCGAATATGGCAGAGTGAAGTCAACTGTCGCGATAGTATAGTCTTTATGAAGAGGCACATAATAACTATGCACGAAATAGACATAATCGTTTTCCATGACATTGTCAAACAGCAGAGACTTCAAGTCCGTAATGCTGTTCCAACCCATTTGTGGAATTTTTTCTTCATGGCAAGTAGGGCAGAAGCGTTTCACTTCCATTGGGAATATGCCGATACAGTCCGTGTCCCCTTCTTCCGAATGGCGGCAAAGAAGCTGCTGTCCCACACATATACCAAGAACCGGCTGCTTCAATGAGCGTATAACGCTGTCAAGACCACGCGCACGCAGATATTCCATAGCAGACTTTGCCTCGCCTTGTCCCGGAAATATCACCTTGTCAGCATTGCGAATCTGTTCGGCGTTGTCAGTAAGTATCGGCTCTATGCCTATACGGCGTAAAGCATTGACAACGGAATATATGTTTCCTGCGTTATATTTTACTATGGCTACCTTCATTGGAGTTCTAAGCGTTGCTGTATTTGTCTATTAATGCGATTATGGAAAAAAAATACCGAGGAATCATGAAAAGCAAGACCTTAATCCTTTATGGAAGGATATTTCCTGAACCATCCGTCAAGCCTCAGTCTCATCACGCCGAAGAATGCCTCGCCAAAAATACCACCGGACATCTTGCTGGTTCCCTCACGCCGATTCACGAAAATAACCGGGATTTCCTTGATTTTAAAGCCTATTTTATAAGCAGTAAATTTCATCTCTATTTGGAAAGCGTAGCCCTTGAACTTTATTTTGTCAAGCTCTATGGTATTCAGGACACGGCGTTTGTAGCACTTGAATCCAGCAGTGGTGTCATGAATATTGAATCCTGTGACAGCCTTTACATACTTTGATGCAAAATAGGACATAAGTACTCGTCCCATAGGCCAGTTGACAACATTCACGCCACTGACATAACGCGAGCCAATAGCGACATCGTTTCCCTCGTCAGCGCATGCTGAATACAGGCGTGGAAGGTCGTTAGGGTCATGTGAAAAATCGGCATCCATTTCAAAAATATAGTCATAACCTTCCCTGAGAGCCCATTTGAATCCTTGTATATATGCCGTGCCAAGCCCAAGTTTGCCAGAACGTTCGATAAGGAACAGGCGTTCTTTGAACTCCTTTTCCATTAACCGTTTCACTATATCCGCTGTACCGTCAGGAGAGCCATCATCGATTACGAGGATATTGAAAGCCTTCTCAAGCCCGAACACCGCACGCACGATCTTTTCAATGTTCTCCTTCTCGTTATAAGTCGGTATGATTATTATGCTGTCACTTTTCATGATTCAAAGTGTATTTAAGTCTTTTGCTGCCTTATCAGGCATCTATTTTATCGTTTAGTCTTTACTCAACTTATTCCACATATAGATTCCGTAGAAAGAGTTGATGAGATAGACACTGTACTTTGCCACTGTCATAAAGGAAAATTCCGAAGCGGACATCAGCCACATTGCTATATAGGCGACATTGATTGCAAGCCACATATACCACTGTTCAACAAATGCTTTGACAGATACATACATCGTGATTACCGACATCACAGTGGTGAAAGAGTCAAGCCATAGCTGCATTGGGTGGTCATAGTCCAGTTTCAGTGTCTTAAACTGCATGTCCGGCAATACGGCTTGCAACGTATCTATCATCCATGGACCAAAATATATAAGGAACACTCCAAGGGCAAGAGTGCCTGTCGCTACAGCCACGGCTGTCAAAAACCGCTGCTGCCATGTCATGTAGCGTGTGTGGATAGTCTGCGAATTATCATCACGCATGCGTTTTTTCCATTTCTTCCAGCCAACAAACTGCATTGGCAGGTTGTACACCAACCTCTGCAGCATATCACCATATATATGTGTGAAAAAGCATATATATATATGCAGGAAGGCTTCCACCGTACCGAATATCCAATTCGCGATAGATCCTTTTGCCCCAAGTACGACACAGAACACTCCCAATATGGCTGCAATGGCAGCAATAGTAGTATTGATTGTCACCTCACCCTTAATCAAAAAGCCTATTGCTGTGAGAGCAAGTATCGTGATTAGGAGTGTGACTTCAAATTTGTTGAGTCCTGTAACGGATTTTTTTGCTATGTCAAGATATTTGTTCATTTACTATACGTTCCCAAGTTTGTTGAGTTGTAGAGCTTTGTTTACTGGGTTACAAAGTCTATCTTACTTCCTTTTTCCTGTGTTTTTGAATATTTTATCAAGGAATTTTACCGTGTAATTTACTGTAGGCTGAAACCAAGGATGAAAGAACCAGAATGTGTGCAATGGCGCATCATGTATATAACTTTCGTGATAAATGCCATAAGCGTCCAACTTTTTTATGAGTTCTTCTTTGCCGTCAGAATAACGTGAAAGCTGGCTGTTTATGAAGCAGACTGGTGCAGAATGCCTTGAAACCCACACCACAGGCGAAGCCTCTGTCCAGTTTTCTTTGGCATCCTCATACAGTCCGCCAAGCCATTGAGCTGTCATTGGCATCTTATTATGCTTGCGCGCCTTCTCATTCGTATCATCGATGTTATTCTGCGATATGAATGTTGAACAGCCATCCATACTGACAACAGCTTGTATTTTGCTGCTCTGCTTTGCCCATTCTCCATTACCTTCATGGCGTTTCGAGCCATTGGTCATGCCTACAAGTGTGGCAAGCTGTCCTCCTGCTGAGCAGCCGGACATTGCAATCCGCTTTTTGTCTATGCCATACTGTGCTGCGTTGGCACGAGCCCAACGTACAGCCGTCTTCTGATCGTGCAAAGCGGCAGGGTAGTTGGCTTCCGGACGAAGGCGGTATTCGACAGTAATTGTGACATAACCTTGTGCTGCGATAGCCATTGCCATAGGGACTTGCAACGATTTGTCACCGGAATTCCAGCCTCCACCATGCACCATGATAAGGGCAGGATAAACATTTTTGCCTTTTGGGCGATAGATGTTCAGGCGAAGCTCTCGCTCACCATAAGGAGTGTTGTGCAGTGTTGTATATACAACATTCTCATAAGCAACAACATTTTCAGGCAATTCCTGTTTTGCCAGTTCTATGTTTGGATGATATTTCTTGTTATGGAAAAACGTTGAAATAATCGTGTATGATGTATCCCTCGGAACTTCCATATATTGTGCAAAAGTGCTGATATGGCAGCACATAAGCAGGGACAGTACGAGGAAGCATGACTTTTTCATTAATTCTTTATGTTTTTTGCCTGCAAAGGTACTGAAAAAAAATGATATTGACAAAATATATTAAACAAATTCACGTGTGTGTTACAATTATTCACTAATATGTGCACATAATGTCATTTATGCAAGGTACTTCTACTGTCGTCGGCATGGAATCACTTGCACACAAAAAAGCAATTGATTGGCAAACACAGACTTGCAAAACGTGCTTTTGGTGTTCTTTTGCGAAATAATTACGGTTGTATTTATGTTTTGTTTTCAACATGTTAATCGAGTTCATGTAGCAAATTGTTGCATATTAGGAAATATTATTGTAATTTTGCAAACAAAACCTTTTAGGCTATTATTTTGACACAAGGCATCGGTAATCCGGTGTCTTGTGGTTGCTGTTGTAAAAGAATAATTAAAAGAGATGAAAGAAAACACTATCCTTTCGCGTTATGCGGAGTCAGCACAGGCTGGAGCTCTTACCAAAGAGCTGGCGGACAAGTCTGTGCATACTGTCTTTTTGGAGGGACTGTCATGCTCAGCAGTTCCTTTGCTGCTGTCTTCCGTCAGCGGCAGGCTTGCCGATACAATGAAGACATCGGAAAAAGATGTAGCATTTGGCGGTACAATGCTTTTTGTGCTCAACGATGCAGACGAAGCAGGGTATTTGTATGCAGACTTGTGCCGATTGGTTGGTGATAGTGAGGTGTTCTTTTTCCCCTCATCCTACAAGCGTGCCGTGAAATATGGTCAGCATGACCCTGCAAATGAGATTTTGCGTACGGAAGTATTGGCAAAACTGTCTGAAAGGCAGAATTTTGGAAAGCACACTTGTGGCGGACGCCTGCTGGTTGTGACATATCCGGAGGCATTAGCGGAACTTGTTGTCTCCAAGCACGATGTTGACACGCGCAAGCTGCCGTTGGCACGTGAACAGCATATAGACATTGTCGAGGTAGAACGTCAGCTTCGAGAACTTGGCTTTATGCAGGTAGACTATGTCTATGAACCCGGGCAATTTGCAGTCAGAGGTTCCATCCTTGATGTTTATTCTTTCTCGTCCGAACTGCCTATAAGGATAGACTTCTTTGACGATGAGATAGATACGATACGAACTTTTGAGGTTGAAACTCAGTTGTCAAAGGACAGAATGGAGCAAGTCATCATTGTACCGCAACTGTCGGTAGTGGAAACAGAGAAACGCCCATTGACCTCTTTTTTCCCAAACAGTATTCCGCTAATAACCAAAGATGCTGCTTTTGTCCTTGAAAGGGTGGGGCAGATTTACGAAGAAGGTTTCTCGAAACAGGCACTTGAAGAACGCCTTGCCAATGCAACGGAAATGGAGCAGGCGCAGATAATAAAGGAGATGCGCCGTGACTCTCAGCTATGCTCACAGAGGATTATGCAGGAAGAGTTCGCGAGAATGAAGATTGTGGAGTATGGCTCTCAGATACAAGGTAGCAAACAATATGATGCGACAATGCGATTTCACATTGTCCCACAACCTCTCTTCCACAAAAATTTCGATTTATTGCGTGAGACACTTCGCCAACATGTTGATTCCGGATACAAAATAGGCGTACTCGCTGACAGTGAAAAGCAGGTTGAAAGACTTAATGAGATACTTTCGGCAACAAGTGATAACTATGTGAATACTTGCAGGATAGAGTTCCAAAGTATAGGCTTTACTCTGCATGAAGGCTTTATCGACAACGATTTGAAGCTCTGTCTTTTCACCGACCATCAGATTTTCGACAGATTCCATAAATATAATCTGAAGTCCGACAATGCGCGGCATGGCAAAATGACTCTTACGATGAAGGAGTTACAAGAAATGGAGCCCGGAGATTTCATCGTCCATGTTGATTTCGGCATCGGAAAATTTGCAGGTCTGGTGCGTGTACCTGTCGGAAACTCATATCAGGAGGTTATCCGTATTGTCTATCAGAACAATGACAAAGTGGATGTTTCGATACATTCTCTTTATAAAATAAGCAAATATCGCAGTAGCACAACCGGTGAGCCGCCACGTTTGTCACATCTTGGCACAGGTGCATGGGAACGTCTGAAAGAGCGTGCAAAGAAGAAGATAAAGGATATTGCACGCGACCTGATCAAGCTGTATGCAAAGCGGCGTCATGAAAAGGGCTTTGGCTTTTCTCCTGATTGCTACTTGCAAAACGAGCTTGAGGCCTCATTCTTGTACGAAGACACACCTGATCAGCTGAAAGCGACGCAGGAGGTGAAGCACGACATGGAGTCGTCACGCCCAATGGACAGGCTTGTTTGCGGTGATGTAGGTTTTGGAAAAACAGAGGTGGCGATACGTGCAGCGTTCAAGGCTGCGTGCGACAGCAAGCAAGTTGCTGTGTTAGTGCCAACTACGGTGCTTGCATTCCAGCATTACAAGACATTTGCAAAACGCCTTGACGGACTGCCTGTGAGAGTGGACTACCTGTCTCGTGCACGAACTTCCAAACAAACCTCAATGGTGCTGAAAGACCTTGCAGAAGGAAAAATCGACATACTCGTCGGCACTCACAAACTCATAGGAAAGTCGGTAAAATGGAAAGACCTTGGACTGCTGATAATAGACGAGGAGCAGAAATTCGGTGTTTCGACAAAGGAAAAGCTTCGTCAGGTGAAGACAAACATCGATACGCTGACGATGTCAGCCACACCTATCCCACGTACTCTTCAGTTTTCGCTGATGGGTGCAAGAGACATGAGCATTATGCGCACCCCTCCACCAAACCGTCATCCTATACACACGGAGTTAGGGTCTTATGGCCACGAAATCATAACCGATGCGATTGAGTTTGAGATGTCACGCAACGGGCAAGTGTTTTTTGTAAACCCACGCATTTCAAACCTTACTGAAATTGCACGGCTTATAGAAAAACATGTTCCTGATTGCAGGGTTGCCATAGGTCATGGACAAATGAATCCGGATGCTCTGGAGAAGATTATCATGGGATTCATGAACTATGATTATGATGTCCTGCTGTCCACAACAATAGTGGAGAACGGCATTGATGTCCCGAATGCCAACACTATAATCATAAACGATGCGCACAAATTCGGGCTTAGTGACTTGCATCAGATGCGTGGGCGTGTCGGCAGAGGTAACAAAAAGGCATTCTGCTACTTGTTGTCTCCACCTCTGTCTTATCTGTCCCATGATGCAAGGACACGTTTGGAAGCTTTGGAGACTTTCTCTGATTTGGGAAGCGGCTTCTCGCTTGCCATGCAAGACCTTGACCTGCGAGGAGCAGGCAATTTGCTGGGAGCGGAGCAAAGCGGATTCATGGAAGACCTTGGATATGAGACTTATCAGAAAATCCTGAAACAGGCAGTGCAAGAACTTAAGAATGAAGAGTTCCAAGACCTTCAGGAAGAGCAACTGCTTGAAGCACAGAGCGAAGGACGTTGCATGGAAAGCCTGGACTTTGTCGATGACTGCGGTGTTGAAAGTGACTTGGAAATGTATTTCCCTGACATGTATGTGCCGGGAAGTGCTGAACGTATGCTGCTTTACCGCGAGCTTGACAAAATAGAGACAGACAAGGATTTGGAGGACTATCGCAAGAGATTGGAAGACAGATTCGGTCCTGTTCCCCACGAAGGCGAGGAGCTGATGTCTGTGGTTATGCTGCGCAGACTTGGCAAGAGGCTTGGTTGTGAGAAAATTGTGCTTAAGCAGGGACTGATGCAGTTGCATCTCCTTCGTGACCAAAGCAGCCCTTATTACAAGACCAAGGCATTTGGAAGTATCATTGGATATGCCACATCCAACCCACGTCGTTGTCAGTTTAAGTCTGTCAGCGGTTCGCCACGTATTGTCATCTCCAACGTTCCTACTGTTGGAGATGCACTTAAGATATTGTCAGGCATAATGAGTAAATCAGAACAAGCAGACAAGATAGGAGGATTGAAAAACTCATGACTTTTTTGCCCTCCGTATTTTGCATAGAAACAATATAGAGGGCAGAGACAGCTAAATATCGCACGGAGTCTAAAATCACTCTATCTTCCTACGTATCAACACATTATCATTAAAAACAAAAATCACACACATAAAAAGGCACAATGATTCGTTACCTTTCACTCGTTCTTGATAACGAACCATTGTGCTTTTCCTATCCTTATTGACTGCAAAAGGTCAGTTTTTCCTGTTCAAAAGATAACCATTTGTAGCATGAAAGCTCACTGCTGGCAAAGTTAAGTGCTGTCTGTTACCTCCGGAAGCATCGTTTTTTACTATTATGATAAATAGAGAATTAGAAAACTCATGCCGTTTATTTTCCATGGAAAGGGCATAATAAAAAGGCCATATGGTGTATGTTTATTCCATATAGCCTTTCTTGTTCAGGGATTCACGCCTATCTATCTATTTCCGTCAATTGGAAATTATTGTTGAAATCAAGTTCCATACGGTTAGAGAGTTTTATCGCATACCCTTTTCTGTCCCGCTCTATCTTTACGATTTTTTCTTTCGGATAGTTGCTTTTTACATAGTTGTATATTTTAACAGGAACAACCTTTTTGGGGACAACCGTAGCCTTACAGTCTATTTCTTCCCAATTTCCGTTGCTGTCAAAGTCTATTTTATTTCCATTGACAAATGTCACTTCATAATCCTTTGTAATGATTTTGTTTTCCATTTTCACAAGCGCCACTTTATTGGCGTTGAAATGTGATTTCAGAAAAAGCTGTGCGTTATTTGGCAACTGCTTTACAGTTATGACTTTGTCATTGCCGGCAAAAGCAACGACTGTGAATACAGTGAGTAGACAAGTGAGGATAAGTGCTAACTTTTTCATACGCATTTTGTTTTTGAGGTTAATACTAATAATTATTTCACAGAGACGTTCTCAAATAGGATGGCTGCTTTCCCGACATTTGCTCTGTGACCGCAAAATTACTGATATTTTCCCAACAACTACATATTTGTCATGCTTATATTAACAATAATTCCGTACAATGTGACGGGTTTCACACTTTTTCATATGGTGTTAGCAGGATTTGCTCCAAAAATAGGCAGTTAATCCTCATCGTTAATATCAGCAACATTCAGTGGGCGCGATATGGCAGCATTGAATGATATGATGGTCTCTGAGCGTGAAAGTCCGAGTGGCTGCAGTTTATCGTGTATGATACTTAACAGATGATGGTTGTTCTTTGCATATAGTTTTATGAACATATCCATACCACCGGTCGTGTAATGGCATTCCACAACTTCCGGCATCTTCCTCAGTTCCTCCACAACATTGTCAAAACGCTCAGGGTACTTCAGATACAATCCCACATAGGCACAAGTTTCATAACCTATCTTCTCAGGGTCAATTATGAATTGTGAGCCTTTTACAATTCCAAGGCTCTGCAGTTTTTGAATGCGTTGGTGTATTGCTGCGCCACTGACATTGCATGCACGTGCCACTTCCAAGAATGGCACTCGTGCGTCATTGCTGATCATTCGGATAATTTTCTTATCCAGAGCATCAAGAGTGTATTTGGGCATAATTATCTGTTTTTACTTGTTTTCTTCCTTTTGTTGGCTTTCTGTTATTTCTGTAGCAGAATAGTTTATTTTCAATGCATGAGCTTCTCGCAAAGCCTTTTTCACTTGTGCAAGGACACCAAGTGGAATGTCTCTGTCTGCTTTTATTGAAACAGTGAAATACTGTTGTTCTTCTATGGGCAAAGCTTCGCGTTGCTTTCCGGCATATTCTGTAAGTTGGTTGAAATCAACGATTTCATTATTGAACTGCACTTTCACATCATCATTTTTGTCCTTACCTATATAAATATATGCTGTGGCATACTTCTTCTGAAGTTTTTGCAGCTGAGTGCCTTGTGGAGATTCAAGCCTTACCTTCACGTCAGTCTGCCTCATGTGCGTGACTATCATGAAAAAGAAAAGGATTGTAAATATAAGGTCAGGCAAAGCGGATGTGTTCAGTGTAGGTATTTTTCTGTCTCTTTTACGGAACATAGGTTTCACTTATTCGTTGTTTATACTTTCGTTTCAGGTCATCACGGTAAACACATGTCAGGATATTCTGCAAACGGAAATATCTGTCATACGATGCAGTGCGACTTGCCTGTATCTCTATTATATGCTTGTCTCCGAGTCGTGGGATAAAGATTGCCAACTGCTTGCGCAATTCCGCATCTGTGCATGGTGTCGGCTCAGCCTGCCCCGGGAGGCTGTATGTGTACTCGTTTTCCGCTGTTATGCCAACAGCCATTACGGTATTGAGGTCAACATCGGTAGCGACTGTTTCTTTGTCCTCATTCTTTGGAGGCAGCTGCTGGCGCAATCCTTTGTCAGAATCCATTGAGGTTGTCACGAGAAAGAATATGAGCAGCATGAAAGAAATGTCTGCAGTCGATGTCGTGTTCAGTTGCGGTACACGGCGCTTTTGGTGCTTGCGTAGTCTATTTGATAATCTTATCATTCGCCTTAATATTTAAGAAAAAGCAATAAATGGTAGCACATGCAGCAAGTAATACAGCCATGCATCCTGTGAATACAAGCATATTGGATGCCTTCAACCAAAAGATGTCAGTATATAAAACAAAATTGGTTTTTATAGGAGTGGTATCCGCAAATACGAATGACAAAATGAGCATCAACAACATGCCTGCTCTTACTGTAATACATATCTTGCGCTTCTTTATGCCATTGGAGACTCCGGATGTCTTTCCCACAATTCTGAGTTCCCGGCACACAGACCATATTGTCACGCATAATATCGTGACAATGGCAAGATACATCAAGATTATGATTAGTTCTATCATGTTGGATAAGGTATTTCTTCTTTTTGTAGTCTACTGTTTTCGTAAAATCTCAATCAGTTCGATGGCAGCCTGCTCCATTTGTGATGTCAGATGTTCTATACGTGAGAGTATATAGTTATAGAATATTTGTAGCACCACGGCGGAGATGATGCCGAAGATTGTTGTTATCAATGCGACTTTCATACCTCCGGCAACGATTGTTGGAGAGATATCGCCTGCCATTTCTATGTCATCGAATGCCATAACCATACCGATTACAGTGCCGAGAAATCCGAGAGATGGTGCAATAGCTATGAACAATGTAATCCATGAGCATCCTTTTTCGAGCTTTGCCAATTCCAAGTCCGCATAAGATGTTATTGTGCGCTCTATGTCATCTGCTGTGTCCTCAGAATGCAATAAGCCCTGAAAGCAGATGCTTGCCACTGGTCCGCGAGTGTTACGACAGAAGTCCAGCGCAGCCTCTTTATCCCCTCCTTTGTACAGTTCTTCGAGTTTTGAAAGGAATTTCTTTGTATTTATGTCAGCAAGGGCAAGGTATATGATACGTTCTATACAGAATGTCAATCCAATGATGAGGGCGATAGCCACAAACGACATGAACAGAGGATTGCCCTCTATGAATTTAGCTTTCAATACTTGGTGCATTGACTCATCTGCCAAAAGTGATATAAAAATTGTTTTCATAAAGTGTGAATCTATTGGTTCTTTTGTTGTGATTTCAGTTTCGTCAGCCGTTTGTTTGCGTCATTATATGTTGGGCAAAGTCGCAGTGCCTTCTCATAATTGGAGATTGCAGCAGTGGGAAGATGCTCTTTTTCACATTCCTTGCCCATAATGACATATTCAACGGCAAGTTCCTTGAGAAATTCATCATGCTTTTCTCGTTCCTCCTTTTGCCTGCTGATTTCTTCATTGAGGCGGTTTATTTCCTGCTCAAGCAAAGTAATCTTCGACAGTTTCTTCCTTATCAGTCGGCGTGCCACAGGCTTTTCAATGTCATAGCGCCGGTGTATGGCGACGAAGAAATGGTCAAGAGCATTTTGAAAGTCTCCCTTGTCAAAACAGTCAATGGCTTCAGCATACTCAATATCAGCCTGAGACTGTCGCAATGCTGTGTCTATCGCCCTTTGGTCATTATATTGTCTGGCGAAATGCTTCACTTCCTCACGCACAAAAATGTCCTTCTTACGGAGAGGTTCTTTCAGTGTAATGCCTTCCAAAGAGCGGCAACGTGACAAGGCAACATAAGTCTGTCCTCCTGCAAAAGCGCCTCCTGTCAGGTCTATATTAACATTATTGAATGTCAGACCTTGTGACTTATGGACTGTAATAGCCCATGCAAGGCGGAGTGGATATTGGGTGAATGTGCCAAGTTCTTCTTCTTCAACCTTCTTTTCTTTTTCATTGAACGTATAGCGGACATTGGACCATTGGGCTTGCTCCACATCGAAATCCTCACCGGCTTCTGTGTGGACATAGAGTTTTCCTTCGCCTTCATCCATTCCCGTGATAATTCCCAGCGTGCCGTTCACCCACCGTTTGTTCTGGTCATTCTTAATAAAGATGATTTGCGCACCAGGCTTTAGCTCCAACTCCATAAGGGTAGGGAGCATGGACTCCGGGAAATCGCCTGTGATACGTCCCTTGTAGACGGATACTTCACCTTCAAGTTCATTCAGTTCCTTATGGTTGATATAATCAACAGTGTCACGCCGTGTGGAGAGCGTTATGGCTATTGAGTCGTCTGCATTTTGTTGTTTCACAGGCGCAGTGGTGACTCTGCTGTTGATAGCCTTGATGTCCGATTCCAAAACAGCTGATTCGCGTATACGGTCAAGGATGTTTATGAATTCCTTGTCAGACTGCCTGTACACCTTTTTCAGTTCTATGCTTACAAGCTGCATTTGTCGCCACACGTGTGCTGCAAAGAAATATCCTGAGGTGTAGAATGGCTGAAGAAGTTTTCTGTCATCATCCTTCAGGACTGGTTCAAGCTGATAAATGTCACCAACAAGCAGCAGTTGCTTTCCTCCGAAAGGCTGTCTCATGTTCTGAGAGTACACCCTGAGAACCTTGTCAATGAAATCTATGATGTCTGCGCGAACCATGGAGATTTCATCTATAATGATTAGTTCAAGTTCGCGTATAAGCTTTATCTTTTCCGCGCTATATTTCAGTGTGCCGCGAATGTTCCTGGCATTATACTGAACATCGGTTGGCAGCAAAGGATGAAACGGTATCTTAAAAAACGAATGCAATGTCTGCCCGCCAACATTTATAGCAGCAATACCTGTCGGCGCAAGGATTATATGCTTCTTCTTTGTTGTCGCGTCGATATGCCGGAGGAATGTGGATTTGCCGGTTCCTGCCTTTCCTGTGAAGAAAAGGGAATTCCGGGTGCGCTCGATTATGTTAAGCGCATCCTTGAATTGCTTGTTTGAAAAATCCAATCCTTCTGACATATTCTTGTACTTTCAGCCTATAGATTTTAACAGGTAATTTTCTTAAAATCAGCTACCTAACATCGCAACACAAAAAAGTAACACTTTATTTGGTAAAAGGTAACACTTAGGGTAGCGAAAGGTGACCTTTCACCATATAAAAGGTCACCTTTTGATATGTGCGCTGTTATTCCACGATATTATATGCGTTAATCAGGGGGCATCGTGCATAGAGCATTAAAGGTCTTCAAGCATAATCTGTTGCTCCTGCTTCTGTGCCGGTTCTGCAGCTGCCGGTGCCGACTGGTTGACAGGATTACCATCGTCGTCTATTTCTATCATATAGTCTTCGAAATCAAGACTGTCAACATCGAATGTGTCTTTTTTGTGCTCGTAATAGCTGTCACAGATATACATGCCACGCTCTATGTCCGGGTCTTTCGGTATATCAAACTTTGCACGATAGTGCTTGAAGTTCGGGTCGTTAAGTACGGATTGCAAGAAATATCCACAGATAGGCAAAGCTGTGCGAGAACCTTGTCCAAGAGCACCTGTACGGAAATGGATACACCGGTACTCACCGCCAACCCATGCACCGACAACAAGTTTCGGGGAGATTCCAACGAACCATGCATCGGAATGATTGTTTGATGTTCCTGTCTTTCCTCCAAACTCTGTATCACGGAATTCTCCGACATATCCCCAAAGCGCCTGGCTTGTTCCTCCCGGTTCGCGCATGCCTCCCTGCAAGAGCTGCTGCATAAGGAATGCAGACTTGTATGGTATGACCTGAGTCTCCTCTGTCGGTCCAACGTAAATTTCCTTGCCGTCATGGTCAAGGATACGTGTCACAAGGACAGGTTCATGCTCCATGCCGTTGTTTGCCACAGTACAGTAGGCGTCCGCAAGTTCAAGCAGGTTCACATCACTGGAGCCGAGTGGGAGAGAAGGGGTTTCGTCAAGTGGGGACTTGATGCCCATGTCGTGTGCCGTGCGTGCGATATTCTTTATTCCCATTTCCTGACCGAGACGGACAGCAACAGAGTTGATACTCCTTGCAAATGCTGATTTCAGCGCCATGGAATCGTTGGTGAAGTATCCGTTGGCATTTGTCGGTGCCCATGTCACCTCTTTTTTCTCTCGCTCGTCATAGACTTGCATTGAGAAATATTCATCACGTCGTTTGTCACACGGAGTAAGTCCCTGATTCATGGCTTCTGTATAAACAAACAGCTTGAATGTTGAACCCGGCTGACGCATGGCGGTGACCTTATCGTATTTCCAATGGTCAAAATCAATGTCTCCAACCCAAGCCTTCACATGTCCGGTGTTTGGCTCCATGGCGATGAATGCGCAATGCATGTAGCTGACCATATAGCGGATAGAGTCCATAGTCGACATAGTTCTCTCTATCTCACCTTTCTCATAATCGAAGAGTTTTACAGTGTGTGGCTTGTTAAGGTAATAGTTTACAGAATCGGAGTTCTCACCATATTTGGCAACCAACGCCTTGTAACAAGGCTGTTTTTGTGCGATTCCTTCAATGAATCCCTCTATCTCCTGATGCTTCTCATCCTGCCACGGTTTCTGTCCCGGCATGAAATTATCTTGTGTGCGGCGCAGTCCCCAATGGTTGTTGAAGTTCTGCTGAACTTGCTTCATCTGTTTTATGGCAGCCTGTTCTGCATATTTCTGCATGCGAGTGTCTATGGTAGTATAGATTTTCAGACCGTCGCTGTAAAGGTCATAACCTTCGTCTTTGCACCAATCTTTCAGATAGTCAGCAACAGCATTACGGAAATACTGTGCTTTGCCGTCATAATTCTTCTCAACACTGTAATTAAGCGTAATGTCTTTCGCTTTCAGAGTATCACACGCTGTACGTGACAAATCGTTATGGGCAACCATGTTTTCCAGCACTTGGTTGCGCCTGTTTTTCGAGTTTTCTGGGTTTACAAGCGGATTGTAGAATGTGGTTGCTTTCAGCATTCCCACGAGCACGGCAGCCTCTTCTGTCTTAAGTTTGTCCGGAGTTGTATTGAAATATGTCTTTGAAGCAGTCTTTATACCAAAAGCATTGCTACCGAAATCCACAGTATTGGCATACATGGTGATGATTTCCTCTTTTGAGTAGCACATTTCAAGCTTTATGGCAAGAATCCACTCTTTAGACTTCATTATGAGTATCTTAATGCCCGGAATGCGACCGAAAAGTCCCGTCGAATAGTTTGTACGCACGCGGAAAAGGTTTTTTGCGAGCTGCTGCGTTATTGTCGATGCACCTCTTCCTCCACGACCTGTAGCAGCGTCCTTCACCGCACCAAAGAGTCCTATGGGGTCTATGCCTGCATGCTTGTAGAAACGCTCATCTTCTGTATCTATGAGCGCGCGCCAAAACTGCGGGTTGACATCTTTGTATTCAACCGGTGTTCTGTTTTCATTGAAGTATTTGCCAATCTGCACACCATCGGCAGAGTAGATCACCGAAGCTTCGTTTGTTTTTGGGTGCATGATGTCAAAAAAGCCAGGAGACTTTCCAAACAGCCATAAAAAGTTCAAGTCCACGGCTCCAAGATAGACAAACAAGAGTACGAACATGGAGACTATGCCTGCAGCAGTCTTTTTGTACCATGGTTTGCCTTTGTAAAGATTTTTATACCAAGCCCAGAACTGCTTAGACCATTTTTTGACTTTCCCGATATAACGCTTTGTTTTCTTCATGATATTTGTACGTTTCACGTTAGAATGCAAAGTTACGCATTTTTATCTTTACTTAAGAGAGATGTCTATATAATTTATGATTTCTTTATATTCCTTTGGGTTAAACCATTTTATATCTTTGTCCCTCTTGAACCATGTTTCCTGTTTCTTCATGTAATGACGGGAGTTTGACTGTATCTTGCGTATAGCTTCTTCTTTTGTTATTTTCCCATCAAAATAGGAGAACATCTCCTTATATCCAACAGTGTTCAATGAATTGAGTCCACGTTTGTGGTAAACGCTGCGTGCCTCTTCTTCCAAACCCATTTTAATCATTTGAACCACTCGTTCATTGATACGACCAAAGAGTTCCCTACGTGGTCGTGTGAGACCGATTTTGACGACTTTGAACGGTCGCTTTGGTTTCTCTTTTGTCATAAAAGAAGAGTAGGGCTTACCTGTCTGAAGACAAACTTCAAGGGCATGGAGTATGCGCCGCGGATTCTTTTTGTCCACTGTATTCCAGTGCATTGGGTCAAGTTCATGAAGTTCTGCTACAAGAGGCTCAAGCCCTTCTTCCTCTAATCGGGTCTTCAGTTTGATGCGGATTGACTCTTCAATAGTCGGCATTTCGTCTATGCCATTGCATACTGCATCAAGGTACATCATTGAACCGCCTGTAAGCAGAAAGGTCGCATCCTTATCTTGCTTTTCAAGGAAACGCAGAACATCTTGTTCGTATTCCGAAGCGGAATAGTAATCATCAACAGACAGATTACCAACAAAATGATGCCGCACCCGCTGCTGTTGTTCAGCAGTAGGTGCGGCAGTGCCTATTGGTATTTCACGGAAGAACTGCCGTGAATCGCAGTTTATTATCTCACAGCCAAGGTGCTTTGCAATATTTATGCACAAATCAGTCTTGCCTACACCTGTTGATCCGAGTATGACAACAAGTGTTTGCATTATCTTAGTATGCCACGCTGGGCGGTCTCAATGAAATCAATGATGTATTGTATTTCTTTGGTAACTTCCATTGTGTCCTTGACTTCTTGGATTCCTTCTTTCAGAATGCCTTTCGCATAAATCTTATTGTAAGCTTCACGTATGGATGCTATTGTCTCGTTTGAGAAACCACGGCGACGCAGACCTACAAGATTGAGTCCGGCAAAGCGGATTGGCTCTTTGCCTGCAATAACATAAGGTGGAATGTCCTGACTGGTGCGACTTCCTCCTTGAATCATGACATAACCTCCAATATGCGTGAATTGGTGGAACAGGCATTCTGCTGAGATTATCGCAAAGTCATCAACAACGACCTCACCGGCAAATTTTGTGGAATTGCCGATAATACAATAATTTCCTATGACACAATCATGTGCAATATGCATATTTTCCATAAGCAAGTTATTGGAACCCACTTTGGTTTTCCCCTTACTTGCAGTGCCACGAGATATGGTCACACTCTCACGAATGGAATTGTTGTCACCAATCTCACAGATTGTAGCCTCGCCTCTATATTTGAGGTCCTGAGGTTTTGTAGAGATACTCGCACCTGGGAAAATCTCATTGTTTGACCCCATTCTTGTACCTTGGTTCAAGGTTACAGAATTCTGCATCTTATTATTGTCGCCAATAATGACATCGGCATCAATATAGCAGAAAGGACCGATAATATTGTTATCACCTATCTTTGCATCCGGGTGAACATAAGCCATAGGGCTGATTTGGTTTGCCATATACTATTTGTTTTTTATTATTTGAGCAGTGAATGTTGCCTCACTGACAACCTTGTCGCCAACGAACATGTAGCCTTTCATTGTCGCTATTCCATGGCGTACCGGTCCTAAGAGCTCCACTCTGAACAACAAAGTGTCCCCCGGAACAACTTTTTTCTTGAACTTCACATCCGTTATAGCCAAGAAATATGTTGACCAGCTTTCAGGATTCTCAAGTGTGTTGAGAATAAGCAGTCCTCCGCACTGTGCCATGGCCTCAATCTGCAGCACTCCCGGCATTACAGGCTCGTTAGGGAAATGTCCTGTGAAGAATGGCTCATCAGTGGTTATATTCTTCAAACCAACAATCGAATTAGGACCAAGTTCTATAACTTTGTCGACCAACTGCATCGGATAACGGTGGGGCAGGAGTTCACGGATGCGGTTGACGTCCATCACAGGTTCTGTTGTCGGGTCATATATCGGCGCCTGAATCTCATGTTTCTTTATTTCCTTGCGAATCAAGCGCGCAAACTTGTTGTTGATTGTATGTCCCGGACGTGTCGCCACAATCCTTCCCTTGATATGCTTGCCGATGAGTGCCATATCACCTATGATGTCAAGAAGTTTGTGACGAGTGCATTCGTTGTCCCATACAAGAGGGCGGTGCTGGATGTACCCAAGCTTTGTCGCATCAATGCGTGGCACTCCAAGTGTATTGCAAAGTGTGTCAACTTGTTCTTGTGACTGTTCGCGCTCATAGATGATGATGGCATTGTCCATGTCACCACCTTTGATGAGACCGGCTTGCAGCAGTGGGAATATGTCACGCACAAAAACGAATGTACGAGCTTTTGATATTTCCTCCACATAATTGTCCATGTGATCAAGAGTCGCGAATTGACTGCTTATGAACTTTGAGTCAAAAGAACACATGGCAGTGATAGAGAATTCCTCGTCAGGGAAAATCGTTATGCATGAGCCTGTCTCTTCGTCCTTTACTTCTATTTTCTTGCGTATGATATAGTAATCCTTTGGCGCATTCTGCTCTTCGATGCCTACTGCGTTTATTTTTTCGACATAAGGAGCAGCAGAACCATCCAAAATAGGAAATTCCGGTCCGTTGACTTGGATTAGGCAATTGTCTATACCAAGTGCATAGAGTGCAGAAAGACCGTGTTCTACTGTAGAGACATAAACATCACCCTTTCCAACTACTGTACCACGCTGAGTGTCAACGACACGCTCTGCAACAGCCTCTATGATAGGTTCACCTTCTATATCAATACGTTGAATTTTGTAGCCGGTATTTTCAGCGGCAGGATTAAAGGTCACGGTAAGGTGTAATCCTGTATGAAGTCCTTTTCCACAAAGGGAAAAACTTCCTTTTAGTGTTTTCTGCTTAGACATTACTTATTAGATTTGAGTGCCTCAATTTCTTTTCTTAACTCGTTCAATTCTTTATATATGTCAGGAAGTCTTCTGAAGATTGCCTGGGAACGGAAATAAGGTTTCATTTCCATAGGAGGCGTGCCGATAAGCTGCTGATTATCCTTAATGGAACCGGGAACTCCTGATTGTGCTCCAAGCATGACTTTGTTGCCAATGGTGATATGTCCAGAAACACCTACCTGACCGCCGAACATGCACCATTCTCCGACTTTTGTCGAACCGGCAACACCGACTTGGCTTGACATCACTGTATTTGCACCGATATCAGTATTATGGGCAATCTGCACAAGATTGTCAAGTTTCACGCCTTTACGCACAAATGTCGAGCCCATTGTTGAACGGTCAATACAAGTGTTTGCGCCGATTTCAACATCGTCTTCAATGGTCACTATGCCGATTTGCGGAATCTTGTCGTATCCATTCTCTGACGGAGCGAACCCAAATCCGTCAGCACCGACAACACAACCGGCATGAAGTATGCAACGTTTTCCGATTTTACATCCATGATATATCACGGCATTGCTATGTATTTCTGTATCTTCACCAATGACTGCACCATCACTAACAGTTACATGAGGATGAAGTATGCAACCGTCACCAACGGTTGCGTTTGCACCTATAGCCACGAAAGGACCTATATAGCAGTCTTCTCCAATTTTGGCTGTTGAATCAATGAAAGCAAGCGAACTGACGCCTTTCTTTTTAGGCTTCATTGACTCATAAAGCTGAAGCAACTTGGCAACTGCCTCATAAGCACTCTTTACACGAATCAGCGTGCAGCTAACCTCTTTATCAAGTTTAAGGCTGTCATCTACAAGTACAATAGACGCTTCCGTCTCATAAATATAATGTGTATATTTTGAATTTGATAAAAATGAGATTGCCCCAGGCTTACCTTCTTCTATCTTGGCAAATGTGTTTACGGTAGCATTATCGTCACCTTCTACATGTCCCTGGATAAACTCTGCTATTTGTTTTGCTGTGAATTCCATATTTGAACTTATAATTTTTGCAAAAATACAAAAAGTTTTTGTATTTACAAAGAATTTGATAATGTTTTCAGCGTTTTACATTATTCATTGGCGATAGCCCTATGGTAAGATAGATAATATTTCGGTTTTTGACGTGATAATAGCGCAGCATTAAGAAGGTCTGAGACTTTGCAAATATCTTCTGTGGAACCATCCTTCGAAAGAACCTTGATGCTCTCTCCGTCTATGTCGTACATGTTCTTTTTGACAGAATCTACACTGTACAGATATTTTGTGTCTTCTTGTGATACGCCACAACGCTCCGCTAACCTTTGCTGCATGTTTGCAATGTATTCTTCAGAGATTATCTCGTCATGAATTTCCACCTTAAACTGCTTGCGATTGATTAGAGCGTTAGCCAGCATGCTAAGTATCTTGTCATCATGATTTGCCCAGACTTTTACCGCAGACCAAATGTCATTATCATCAAGCATGGCATAGTTGTACAATGCTTGCGAATCTTTCTCGAAAATATCCTTATTTATATTGTTATATATAAAATATCTAAGATATGGGGAACAGAACAATTCCACACCATTATTAGCTAAATATTTGGCACGTAAGAGTAGATTGACAAGAACCTTCTCACAAGCGACAACTGTTTTATGAAGATAAACCTGCCAATACATAGAGCGACGTGATGTCAGATAGTTTTCAATGGAATATATTCCTTTTTCATCTATTACAAGCTCATCCTCAATGACATTAAGCATTTTCAAAATTCTTGCACCACCGACAACCCCTTCTTGCACACCTGTAAAAAATGAGTCACGGTTAAGATAATCAAGGCGGTCCATATCCAACTGTGACGATATTAGCTGGTGTAAGAAATGCTTGTGATACTCATTCTTGAAGATTGACAAAGCAAGATTCAGTTGACCACCAAGGTCATGATTGATTTGCTCCATCATCTTCAAAGAAATGTCTTCATGGCATATTCCAGAAATCAAAGTGTTTTCCAATACATGAGAGAATGGTCCATGCCCAATATCATGCATTAGAATTGCGGCTTCAACGGCTTCTGCTTCAGAATCAAAAATGAATATACCTTTTTGTGTAAGGGCATGAACAGCCTCACTCGTTAGGTGGTATGCACCTATCGAGTGTTGGAATCTTGTATGTTGTGCTCCTGGGTACACAAAACTCGACATCCCTAATTGCCTGATACGTGTAAGTCGTTGCATCAATGGATGTTGGACTATTTGTAGGAGCAGCCCTTTTGGTATCTTTATGAATCCATGGACAGGGTCGTTGATTATTTTCATCAATTTCCGGTTAATCGTTATGATTGCAGCAGTGCCTCCATTTCTGCTTGCAGTTCTTTTGCCTTTTGCCCAGCAATCTCAGCAAAGTCCGTTCCGTTGGAAGCATAGATGATTCCACGTGAGGAATTGACAAGCAGGCCGCAATCCTTTATCATGCCGTATTTGCATACTTCCTCAAGAGAGCCTCCCTGTGCGCCTACGCCGGGAACGAGAAGGAATGAGTTCGGAGCTACCTTGCGAATGTCCTTGAACATCTCACCACGAGTTGCACCTACCACATACATCATATTCTCATCATTGCCCCATTGCCGGGACTTCTTTATGACTTTCTCAAATAATCGCTCTCCATTTTCATCTTCTGTTAATTGGAAATCAAAGGAGCCTTTGTTTGATGTCAATGCAAGCAGGATAACCCATTTGCCATCATATCCATCAAGGAATGGTGTCACCGAGTCTTCCCCCATATATGGAGCAACTGTGAGCGCATCAACATTATATTCTCCGAAGAAAGTCCTTGCATACATTTTTGATGTGTTGCCTATGTCGCCACGCTTTGCGTCAGCAATGACAAACTGCTCCGGATAATTCTCTTTCAGATAGCTCACTGTCTTCTCGAAAGCCTGAATGCCTTTTACTCCGAACGCTTCATAGAATGCGAGATTCGGCTTGTAGGCTACACAATATGGTGCAGTGGCATCAATTATGGCTTTGTTGAAAGCGAAAATCGGGTCTTCCTCTTTCAGCAGATGTTCAGGAATCTTGTTCAAGTCAACATCAAGTCCTACGCAGAGAAAACTTTTCTTCTTTGCTATTTGTGCTACCAGCTCTTCTCTTGTCATGTCTGTATCTTGTTTTTATTGATTTATATGTGAATCATTTTGTCTGCCAACGGCTTACAGTTCTGCTTCCTTCATGCGTTCTGCATTCTCCGCAACAGTGAGAGCGTCAATCATGTCCTGAATGTTGCCACCAAGGAAACCTTGAAGGTCATGGGTGGTAAAGCCGATACGGTGGTCGGTGACACGTCCCTGCGGGAAATTGTATGTGCGTATCTTCGCAGAGCGGTCGCCTGTAGATACAAGGGATTTGCGGCGTAAGGCTATATCATCAAGATATTTCTGGTGTTCCTTGTCATAAATGTAAGTGCGCAGACGGGCAAGTGCTCTTTCCTTGTTCTTCGGCTGGTCGCGCGTCTCAGTACATTCGATAAGGATTTCTTCCGTTTCGCCTGTGTTCGGATTCTTCCACATATAGCGGGCGCGGACACCGGATTCCACCTTGTTGACATTCTGACCGCCGGCACCTGATGAGCGGAATGTATCCCATTTTATCTCGCCCTCATTAATCTGAACGTCAAACGCTTCTGCCTCCGGGAGTACGGCAACAGTGGCAGCACTTGTCTGCATACGACCATTGGATTCTGTCACAGGCACACGCTGAACACGGTGGACACCGGACTCATATTTCAGAATGCCATAGACATTCTCGCCGGAAACGGCAAAGTCGATTTCCTTGAATCCGCCGACAGCACCCTCTGAGACATCAGTAACAGAGAGGTTCCATCCTTTTGACTCGCAATAGGACTTGTACATCTTGAACAAATCTCCGGCAAACAGACACGCCTCGTCACCACCTGTACCTGCACGGATTTCCATTTCCACATTCTTCGCGTCCTCCGGGTCTTTTGGAATGAGAGCCAGTTTGATGTTCTCTTCCAGTTCCGGCATCAACGTTTCATTCTCCGCAAGTTGTTCGCGAGCCATCTCCTTCATGTCGGCGTCAGACTCGTTCATGATTATATCCTTTGCTTCGGCAATTCCTTCAAGGCAATCAACGTATTGCTTGCGGAGCTTCATGATGTCCTCAAGATCCTTATATTCGCGTGTCAACTTGACATAACGCTGCTGGTCGGCGATGACATTCGGGTCGGTTATCAGTGTGGAAACCTCTTCGTATCGTGCCTCCAAGCCATCAAGTTTCTGTAATATGCTATTATTTTCTGTCATATTAACACTTGGTTGTTTTTTATAAAATCTTAATAATTGAACTCGCCGAACTCCGACTTGATTGTAAGCGATTTCTGGCCTTCCTCAATATGACCAACTATCTGTGCATCAATGTTGAACGACTTGCTGATTGCAATAACCTGCTCTGCTATCTCAGGGCGGACATAAATTTCCATACGGTGTCCCATATTGAAGACCTGATACATTTCTTTCCAATCCGTTCCGCTTTCATCATGAATCATCTTGAAGAGAGGAGGCACAGGGAACATGTTGTCCTTTATGACACGGCAGTTGTCACTCACGAAATGAAGAACCTTTGTCTGCGCTCCGCCTGTACAGTGTACCATGCCATGAACCTCCGGACGCAGTTCGTCAAGGATTCTCTTGATTACAGGAGCGTAAGTGCGTGTTGGTGAAAGCACAAGCTGGCCGGCGTCAACTCCAAGTCCTTCTATTGCATCGGTGAGCTTCTTTGTGCCGGAATATACAAGTTCATCAGGAACTTTCCGGTCGTAAGATTCCGGATATTTCTCTGCAAGATATTTTGAGAACACATCATGGCGGGCAGAAGTGAGACCGTTTGAACCCATTCCGCCGTTATATTGCTTCTCGTATGTAGCCTGACCACATGATGACAGACCGACAATCACATCGCCTGGCTGTATGTTCTTGTTGTCAATGACATCACTGCGCTTCATGCGGCAAGTCACGGTAGAATCCACAATGATTGTACGTACAAGGTCGCCTACATCGGCAGTCTCGCCGCCGGTAGGGTAGATGCCGACACCCATTTCACGCATTTCAGAAAGAAGTTCGTCTGTGCCATTGATGACAGCAGAGATAACCTCACCCGGGATAAGCATCTTGTTTCGTCCGATGGTTGATGAGACAAGGATATTGTCAACAGCACCTACACAAAGGAGGTCATCGGTATTCATCACAATAGCATCCTGTGCAATGCCTTTCCAGACATTAATATCTCCGGTTTCCTTCCAGTACATATATGCCAAGGATGACTTTGTGCCTGCGCCATCGGCATGCATTATGTTGCAATATTCTGGGTCACCGCCCAGAATGTCCGGGATTATCTTACAGAAAGCTTGTGGGAACACTCCCTTGTCAATGTTCTTGATAGCGTTATGCACATCTTCCTTTGCGGCACTCACACCGCGCATCATATAACGATTATTACTCATTTGTCTTTTGAATATAGTGTATTTAACAAAATACGTTCTTTTCTTTTTATTTTAAGCCACTTGTATGAAATACGGAAAACGGAAGGACACAGCCGTCAATATATTCGGACTTTTATCCTTCCTTTTTCATTTATTCATTCCAGAAATCCCAAGAAGCGTACGCCTGAAGCAGAAGCATCTCAAGCCCGTTCTTCGTAACGGCACCTCTTTCACGTCCCTTCTTCATGAAAAGGGTTTCATCCGGATTATATACAAGGTCATAAAGCAGAGTATGGCTGTCCATAGCTTCATACGGGAGTTGCGGACATTCCTCCGTATTAGGATACATTCCCACCGGAGTGCAGTTGACGATGACATTGTATTCCTTGATAACATCTGCAGTGATTTTATCATACTGTATAGTGTCCGGACGTTCATAACGGCTGACCTTCACAATCTCAATGCCAAGTTTCTTCAAGCCATATTCCACGGCCTTTGAGGCTCCACCGGTACCAAGGATAAGAGCCTTTTTGTGATATTTCTCCAACAGCGGTTCTATTGAGCGTGTGAATCCAATGACATCACTATTATAGCCCTTCATGTACACCGTACCATTATTGTGAGAGATTCGTACAACATTTACCGCTCCTATCTCGCGTGCTTCATCACTCAACTCATCAAGATACTGCATTATCTGCTGCTTGTATGGGATAGTGACATTCAGTCCGCGTAGTTCCGGATTGGATGCCAGAACCTCTATGACCGCTTCTATCTGCGGAAGGTCAAACTTCTCATAGACAGCATCGATATTCTCGTTCAAGAACTTTTCATTGAAAAATCCAGGAGAAAAAGAGTGTCCGAGAGGATGCCCTATAATTCCATATTTATCCATCGTTGTGAAATGAGTTTCTGAATTTATGTTACGAAATACACAAATCGGCTTATAGCGTAGTTTCCACCGTTGGCAACCACTTATCCTTTACGGGACGCAAGATATGCGGAAACGTTCTTCTCTATGCGGTCATTGATGTCGCTGACATCCTGAGCCTTGTCGAACTTCTCACCGGTAATGCCTTCGTAGAGTTCGATATAACGCTCGGACACGCTTTCCGCATACTCATCTGTGATTTCAGGCATGGTCTGTCCAGGCTCGTTCATGAAGTCATGCTCTATAAGCCACTGACGTACAAACTCCTTTGAAAGCTGCTTCTGCGGCTCGCCTTTCTCGAACTTCTCCTCATAACCGTCAGCATAGAAATAACGTGAAGAGTCCGGTGTATGGATTTCGTCAATAAGATAAACCTTGCCGTCACGCTTTCCGAACTCATATTTTGTGTCTACAAGTATGAGCCCCTGCTTAGCGGCAATCTCCTGACCACGTGCAAAAAGCTTGCGTGTGTAGTCTTCCATTACAGCGTAGTCCTCAGCAGACACGATTCCTTGTGCGATAATCTCTTCCTTGGAAATGTTGAGGTCATGACCCTCGTCAGCCTTTGTAGTTGGGGTTATTATCGGTTCAGGGAAACGTTCGTTCTCACGCATTCCCTCCGGCAGTTTCACACTGCAGATTTCACGGCATCCCTTCTGATAATCGCGCCATGCAGAACCGGTGAGTATGCCACGGATAATCATCTCAACACGGAAGCCTTCACACTTCAATCCGACAGTGACCTGAGGGTCCGGAGTGGCAAGTTTCCAGTTAGGGCAAATGTCACTGGTTGCATCAAGGAACTTCGCTGCAATCTGATTCAGCACCTGTCCTTTGAAAGGAATGCCCTTTGGAAGGATTACGTCAAATGCCGAAATACGGTCTGTGGCAACCATTACCATCAAATCATCGTCGATGTTATACACATCGCGCACTTTGCCGTGATACACACTTTTCTGTCCGGCAAACCGGAAATCTGTCTTAGTCAATGCTTTCATTGTCGTATTTGTTAAATGCGTTTACTATTCTTGTAACGAGTTTGTGGCGCACAATGTCGCTCTGGTCAAGATTGATTATTGAAATTCCCTCAACCCCTTCAAGTATCTTCAATGCCTCGCCGAGACCGGAACGAGCATTCCTTGGCAGGTCAATCTGAGTGAGATCGCCTGTGATAATCATCTTTGTGTTCCATCCCATGCGTGTCAGGAACATCTTTATCTGTGCCGTTGTCGTGTTCTGAGCTTCATCAAGTATCACCACAGCATCATTCAGCGTCCTTCCTCGCATAAAGGCAAGCGGAGCAATCTGTATGATGTGCTTGTCCATCATGTCTTGCAGTTTGGTCGCAGGAATCATGTCCTCAAGCGCGTCATAAAGCGGTTGGAGGTATGGGTCAATCTTATCTTTCATGTCTCCTGGCAGGAATCCCAGTTTTTCTCCTGCCTCAACAGCAGGGCGGGAGAGTATAAGCCGCTTCACTTGCTTCTCCTTCAATGCCTTTACTGCAAGGGCTATGGACAGATATGTCTTGCCTGTTCCTGCCGGACCGACTGCAAATGCCATGTCATCCCTTTCAAACGCCTCTATCAGTTTCTGCTGGTTGGCAGAACGGCTCTTTATCGGACGACCTGAAATGCTGTAGCACACAACGCCTTTCACAGCGTCAGCCTTCGTCTGCTTTCCCTTGACAATGTCGATTATATCCTCCTCGTTGATAGAATTGTACTTTATCAAATGCTTGCGCATCGTCTCTATGTTCTCCTCAAACTGGCACATTTCCTCCTCATCCCCAAGCACTTTGATGACATTGCCACGGGCATTGATACGCAGTTTGGGAAACAGGGATTTCAACATCTGCAAATGAACATTGCCAACCCCATAGAACATTACAGGGTCAACATCTTCTATTATGATATGTTTCTCTATCAACCTTTATTAAATCTTAAAAATTCCCTGCAAAGTTACAAAAAAGTTTACAGATTTCAATCTTTTTCCTTAACTTTGTGCTCCGAATTAAATAAACTTTAAGAATGAAAGTATCAAAATCCTTATATTTGCAGGTCTTTGGTATTGTGGTTGTTGTGCTTGCATTATTCAGGTGTGCCTGTCCTGAAGTGGCTATGACCAAAACAGAGCGCATGCAGAAGGACTCCCTGGCAATGGCAGGAGGCCATGGCGGAGCATCCACGACAGATACGATAACGACCCGTGACATCGTCGGCAACATTCCGACTGCAACGCAATACGTCCATAGCCCGGAACCTGCCGTAACATACGACAAAGCATTTGTTCCTCACCCAATCTACTCTGTGCCAAGATTCAAGGACTGTTTCCCTGACAGCCAGGCTGTCCACCTCTCCGAAGCAGAGAAATGGGGAGTAAAGCCTGTCACCAATCGCCTTGATGCTGAGAAAAGGATGTCGGAACTGGTATATATCGGGGCGAATCCATATTTCTATGTTGACAACCTGAAGAGCAGCATACCGTATCTTGTGCCACGGGCGTCAACACTGCTGAACGACATTGGCAGAGCTTATTTTGACTCATTGTACGTAAAAGGCATACCGTTTCACAAAATCCTTATCACCAGTGTGCTGCGCACCCGTGAGGATATTGGCAAGCTGCAAAAGCGGAACATCAATGCAACGGACAACTCCTGCCACCTTTACGGCACGACATTCGACATAGCACAAAACCGTTACAAGACCGTCTACGACCCTCGTCAGGGCTTCCGCCGTGAAGTGCAGAACGACACTCTCAAATGGATTCTTTCCGAAGTGCTGAGGGATTTCCGTGAGGCAGGGCGGTGCTATATAAAATACGAGGTGAAGCAGGGGTGCTTCCATGTCACGGTAAGATGAAGCAGGACAACAAGAAACAGAAGATGGAGATTGTTTTTCATTAACAATTTTCATCTTTTATTTTTGTATGCCAAATTTCTTTAATGTTCAGTAATATAGCCTATAATGAAAAAGAAAAATTTCATGTCACGCAAAAAATGACTACCTTTGCAGCCGTTAAACCAAATATATAAAACCATATGAAAAGGACAATAATGACTTTCGCGGCTGCAATGATGATATTTGCCGCAGGTGCACAGACACCTCTGAACAAAACCGTGCGTTTCCAGAAGGATTCAGTGAACATAAGTGAGTCCCAGAAACTGATAATAGCCAATATTGCAGAATATATGACAAGAAACCCTGACAAGAAAATCATTATCGGTGGATATACAAGTGCTGCAACATCGGTAGCCAATGTCAACTCTATATGCGAAGAGAGGGCTGCCAATGTAAAGAAATATCTTGAAGAGAAGCACAACATTCCGGCTGAGCGGCTTGTGGCCATAGGAGTCGGAGTAAGTACAAGATACGATGAACCGGAGTTCAACGAATATGTATCATTCTATAAATAGTGCATTCTTTCATGAAATAAAGAAGCACAACCAACAAACAGTTATTTATACAAACAACTTAAACAACAATATTATGAATGTAGGTGACAGAATCCCGGAGATACTCGGAAGAGACCAGAACGGCAATGAAATCAAGAGCAGCGATTACCGTGGACGTAAGATTGTGCTCTATAGTTATCCAAAGGCAAACACGAGCGGATGCACTGCCGAGGCTTGCTCTTTGCAGGCTCATAAGGCGGAACTTGAAGCTGCCGGCTACGCTATCATCGGCGTAAGCAAGGACAAAGAGTCACTGCAAAAGAAGTTTGCAGAGACCCAAGGACTTGAATTCCCACTGATTGCGGACACAGAGACAACACTTCTGCAGGCTCTCGGATGCTGGGGTGAGAAGGTGGCATGTGGCAGACGCACCATCGGCACTTTGCGCACAACTTATCTTGTCAATGAAGATGGTGTCATAGAGAAAATCTTCTCCCCAAAAGAGATAAAGACAAAAATCCATGCAGAACAGGTTCTGGATTATATCAATAAGGAGTAACAGACAGAGAAAACTATGGCATCCACCCCTAACCCGATGAGCAAATAAAGTTTGTTTGTGGGGGGGGCAAACAACCAAACTATCCCACTTTGATAGCACAGTGAAAGGTAATACTTTGAATAACAAAAGGTAACACTTGATCATATAAAGCGTTACCTTTTGCCAAGTCAAGTGTTACCTTTTGTCATACCAACCGTATTTTAACATTTGACAACTTTTATGTTTGCAGATTCACTGCTATTCCTATCATTTTGCAAGCAAACAAGATGTTTCAGTTTACACGTTGGCAAGACAGACAACAGGCATAAACACACGTCAGCAATTGAAGCCTACAGCATTCGTTTATGATTTGAAACCAATGCTTGTCATAACGACACAATGCTATCGCGGTATGAACGTAACTGTTCTTCACTAAGCATTGTTTTTGCTTCCGTAAGCCTGTCTATGATACTTTGGCGGTCAGTCGGCAGATAGCCTGTAAACGGGACAGGGTTGCTGACTGTCCGCCCAAGGATATGGGTTTTGCAATGCAGGTTTCTGACGAGGCATATTATCTCATCAAGCCTTTCATGCTCAGCGGCTTCCTCAAACAGCCCGTTCTGCATTTCCTTGTACAACTCGCTTTCAGGAAAGAGCGTAAGCGACAGTATTCCTATGCTGGCAGGCGTCAACCGACTGAACAGTTTTGCTGACCGCAAAGCGTTGCGCTTGCCATTGCCGGAGCCGGCAAGTCCTGCAAGATAAAAGAAGTTGTAGCGGATGCCGGCGTCTTCAAGTTTTCGGCATTGCATGATGATGTCCTCCGCAGAGTATCCTTTGCAGACACGTTCCAATGTTTCGCTGTCACCACTTTCCACACCGATTGTCAGATAGTCAAACCCTAACTGGTGCAGCAACTTCAGGTCATCAAGAGATTTGTCCCTTATGTCTGTTATCCTTGCAAAACAGCCTATGGTCGGCTCTCCCTTTTCAATATATTTGCGGACAAGTGCCGCAATGTCAGCAAGTCTGCCTGCCGTGAGCACAAAGGGGTTGGCACCGGTAAGGAATATGCGATGAACACGTGGGTTGCAATTGCCGATAAGTTGCAGGTCACTCTCTATCTCGTCCATTGGAGACATACGGAACCGTTGTTCTCCGTACAATGTGCAGAACTTGCATTTGTGCCATGTGCATCCCGTTGTGACCTGCAACAGTTGGGATGCAGCCTCGTATGGCGGACGCCATACCGGATTGTTGAAATGTAATGTTGAACTCATGTTTTTATTACTTTTATGGTTTTCAAGCCACAAAGGTAATTGCAAAAACACCAATTTGAAAACAAATCGCACATTATTCCCCTTACTTGCAGGTTAGTAGCGTCCTTACTTATGAATATTTTCTTTAACTTTGCAAGAAAATAACATATACAAATGCAAAAACAATGAAAAGATTGGACTATGATTATTGTAAGGCTGCCCCTGTCCTTGAATGGATGAGCCGCAAGTGGGCGTTGGTGGTGTTGCTTCGCATGGAAGTATTGTGCAACTCTCCTATGAAGCAATCCGCACAAAGCCCTGCCGGTGTGCGCTTTGGAGATTTGTTCCGTGAAATCCCCGGAATTTCGGAAAAGATGCTCGCCTCAACCCTTGATAACCTTGAATCAGAGGGACTCGCAGTCCGTAATGTCCGCAACACTTTTCCGCCAAGTGTCGAGTATTCCATTACACCACTTGGCGCAAGTTTCCTGAAAGAGATAGGCTATGTGATAGAGTGGGGACACCTTCATTTTGAAGAGATACAAGAAGCGAGAGGACAAGCCAAATCGTGGAACAATGCAAAAAGCACAGAAAAGTGGTGAATCTTTCTTTCATACCACCTTTTTGCGCTCTGTCTTTGTTAACTCAGTCACAAAACACTACTTATCAAAATTTATTCAACGGAATTGAACTTGCTTTTGTCCAACCAAGATAACCGGAGTTCAGTTCCACGACACTATAGCCGTTCTTTGCAAGAATTGTTGCGGCTTTCTTGCTCCGCCTGCCACTACGGCAGTAGAGGGCGATGGTCTTTTCCTTTGGCAATGATTTCAAGGCTTCTGCCAAGAAATTACCATTCAGCACATCAATGTTCATTGCGTTACCGATATGTCCCTCCGCATATTCTTCAGGTGTCCGCACATCCAACAGCAGCGTCGTGGAATCTGCTATGACAGTATGGAATTCCTCCACCTCTACACTCTTGAACATGCCCGTTTGGGCATTGCATCCCAAAAGGCTGCAAACAAAACTCAGAAGTCCCATGAATATAATCTTTTTGGTCATTTTGCTATATTAGTGTTTTTTTTGTGTCACTGACATCACTTTCCCGAGTCGCCGACTCGAGATGCTCGAGTCAGCGACTTGACAACCTCGAGTCGCTGACTCGGGAAAATGCTCTTGTTGAGCTTTTTCCTTGGCATAATCTCAATCACTTTATCTCTTTGATGTCCCGCTCTACATTATGGCGGATTTTATCAAGATAATGGCGCATGCCTGTCGCGTCCTTGTGGTCGATGATGTCCAGGAGTTCTTTCAATTCCGTACGTATCTTTGCCACATTGTCGTGAGTATATGGGTTGAAAAGAACTTCCTGCAACAAGTAGTCATCTTCATTGAGCACGCCTTTTGCTATGCGCATGTGGCGCTTGAAGGTCGTGCCCGGTGCGTCCTGATGCTCCATGACGGCGGAGAAGACAAAGGTGGAGACAAAGGGAATGCTCAACGAATAAGCCATTGTGCGGTCGTGTTCCTCAAAGCTGTACTCGTAGATGTTCAGTCCAAGGCGTGAGTAAAGGTCTTTGAAGAAGCAGCGTCCCATGTAGTCGCCCTCGTTTATGATGATTGCGTTCTCTTCGGAGAGTTGCTGAAGATTGGCGAATGTCGGTCCGAACATGGGGTGGGTTGAGACATAACGGTGTCCCGTAGTTTCGTAATATTCGCGCAAGCCGGTCTTTACAGAACTTATATCGGACAGTATGCAGCTTTCCGGAATGTATGGCAGAACCTCATTGAATGCAGAAACAGTGAACTTTACTGTAACAGCATTGATGACAAGTTCCGGTTCAAATGCCTTAATCTCATCCAATGTGGAGAAACGTTGGCAGTTGTATGTGAAACGGAGACGCTTCGGGTCTTTCTCGAATGCTGCGACTTCATGGTCGAAACTCAGCAAGTCGATGAAGAAGCTGCCCATCTTTCCCGCTCCCAAAACAAGAATTTTCATATAGCGATCTTTTTATTTCCCTACAATCTCAAGCTGCTGACGCACAGACTCTTCGTGGATATGTTCAAAGACTTGCTTCACGAACTCAGGTGCCATACCGCAAAGTGAGCCTTGCGCGGCGCGCTTGTTGAGAATCTCATTGTAGCGTCCTGTCTGAAGGACAGTCATGTTATGCTCTTTCTTGTACTGTCCTATCTCACGGCAGATACGCATGCGTTTTGAAAGAAGGTCCATAAGTTGGTTGTCCAGGACATCAATTTCATGGCGCAGCTGCTGTATTCCCTCCGTTGTCCAAGCGGAATCACGGACAACAAGCAATGACAGTATGTAGTCAAGGACATCAGGAGTAACCTGCTGCTTTGCGTCAGACCACGCCTTATCAGGATTGCAATGAGCTTCCACCATCAGTCCGTCGACACCGAGGTCGAGAGCTTGCTGGCAGAGTGGCGCAATGAGTTCGCGCTTGCCTCCCATGTGGGAAGGGTCGCAGATGATTGGCAGATCAGGAATGCGGCGGCGCAATTCTATTGGAATCTGCCACATCGGCTGGTTACGGTAGATGGTCTTGTCGAATGAGGAGAATCCGCGATGAATCACTGCGAGTTTCTCTATACCGGCGGCATTCAGTCTTTCAAGCGCGCCAATCCACAGTTCGAGGTCCGGATTGACAGGGTTCTTGACAAACACTGGAATGTCAAGTCCTTTCATGGAATCGGCGAGAGCCTGCATGGCAAATGGGTTCGCCGAGGTGCGCGCACCAATCCAAAGAATGTCAATGCCGTATTTCATTGCGAGTTCGACATGCTCCGGTGTGGCTACTTCTGTACCGATGTACATGCCAGTGGCATCCTTAACTTGCTTCATCCACTGCAGAGCCGGTTCGCCATGTCCTTCAAAGCCACCCGGTTTGGTACGTGGCTTCCACACTCCGGCACGGAACATGTGGCAGCCTTTTGCTGCAAGTTCTGTTGCAGTGGTCATTATCTGGTCCTCTGTCTCTGCGGAGCAAGGTCCTGCGATGACAAACGGGCGTTTCTGATCGCTTGGTAAATTCAGTGGTTTAAGATTGAGTTCCATTATTTTATTAAGATATTCGTTGTTACTATTGTTATTACAGCATATTGCTGCACGTATTTGTTCTTTTCACGTTTTACATGACAGCCTTGATACGCTCCAGTGCCTCTTTCATTTTCTCATCCTTGGCACAGAGGGAGATTCGTATAAAACGCTCTCCATTAGAGCCGAAGATGAATCCTGGAGTTATGAACACTCGAGCCTCATGGAGCACTTTCTCTGTAAGTTCTTCGCAATCTTTGTAGCTGTCAGGAATCCTTCCCCAAAGGAACATTCCCACTTGGTCTTTGTCAAAAGTGCATCCCAAGGTTGTCATGATTTCTTCTGCGATGACACGACGGCGCTTGTATGTCGTGTAGTTTGCCTCATGATGCCATTCGTCAGTGTTCAGGTAGGCTTCTGCTGCCGCAAGCTGCAGTCCGCGGAAAGTGCCGGAATCAATGTTTGACTTCACTTTCAGAATCCAAGAGATGAATTCCTTGTTTGATGCGCAAAGCCCTACACGCCATCCCGGCATGTTATGGCTTTTGGACATGGAATTCAACTCTATGCAGCATTCCTTGGCTCCTTTTACTTGTAGAAGTGATATTGGATTATCGTTGATTATAAAAGAATATGGATTATCATTCACAACAACAATATTCTTTCGCTTTGCAAAATCAACAAGCCTTTCGTAAGTCTCTATCTGTGCATTGCCTCCGGTAGGCATGTTAGGATAGTTTGTCCACATCAGTTTCACATTGGACAAATCCATGCTTTCAAGTTGTTCCCAATCTGGCTGCCACCCGTTTTTTTCACAGAGGTTGTAATTGATGATTTCCTGTCCGAGCAGTTTGGAGAGTGAGGTATAGGTCGGATAGCCCGGATTGGGGACAAGCACCTTGTCTCCCGGATTGCAGAAAGCAAGAGTAATATGCAGGATTCCCTCCTTTGAGCCGATGAGAGGCTGGATTTCTGTCTGCCAGTCAAGGTCTACACCAAA
Source organism: Palleniella muris (assembly GCF_004792655.1). GTDB lineage: Bacteria > Bacteroidota > Bacteroidia > Bacteroidales > Bacteroidaceae > Prevotella > Prevotella muris_A. The sequence continues at coordinate 128,701 of NZ_SRZC01000003.1, forward strand.
CCATCTTTTGTAATATCCTGCCATGGCTTTCCTTAGCTCCGGCGTGCCTACCGTCGGCTGATAACCGTGTGCAGTAGGGTCATTGGCCACTTCACACAGTCTCTTCACTGTGCTGTCTGACGGTGGCATGTCAGGTGAGCCGATGGCAAGTGAAATAATATCTTTACCTTCAGCATTAAGTTTTGCAACTTCCTTTAATTTTCTGCTGAAATAATATTCCTGAACCAAATTCAGTCTGTCTGCGGGCTGTATCATAGTCGTATTAGCATTTTATCATTATGCGGCTTTGTATTCGCCAAGGATTTTCAATTCACGTGTCAATGGGATTATAGCATCGACTGCCTGTCGGTATCTCACAAGATTGTCATAAGTGATGTCAACATAAAACATATATTCCCATTCTCTGCCGATTATAGGCAATGACTGTATCTTTGTCAACTGCATAGTGTAGAAGCTCAGGATAGAGAGCACTTGCGACAATGAGCCTTCTTCATGCGGTAAAGAGAATACAAGGCTTGACTTGTTTGTTTCATTGATAGGGCGGAGCATGTCAGCCTTGCGCGGGTCGGAAAGTACAAGGAAACGTGTGTAATTGTGCTTGTTGTCCTCTATGTTGTTCTCGAGTATAGTCAGTCCATAAAGTTTTGCGGCATCGGCATGGCAAATGGCGGCAACCCCTGTAACTTGGTTTTCAGCAATCCACTGTGCCGCCCCTGCTGTATCATCAGCTTCAATGATTTTCATGTTCTGATGTTGTGACAGATATTTGCGGCACTGCATCAATGCAACAGGGTGGGAGTGAACCTCTTTTATATCTTTTATGCTTTGTGACGGAAGGCAGCAAAGGCAGTGACTGATGTGTGTCTTGTCCTCACCTACAACTGTCATACCACTTTGCAGCAGCAGTTCATAGTTATGGAGAAGAGAACCTGCAATGGTATTCTCTATAGCAGTCAGACCGATTACTGTCGGGTCATTCTTCATTTGCTCGAAAACTTCCTCAAACGTGGCGCAACAAATCATCTGTATTTGTTCCCCTTGGAAATAGTGATGCGCTGTAATGTCATGGAAACTGCCTTCAAAACCTTGTATTGCTATTCGCTTCATTTGTTATCTGTTGTTTTTATAATAAAAATGAAAAATCCCACCAGATTGTTATCTTAGCGGGATTCTGCATATATTTTATGTTTATATATCTGATTTCATAAGTTGAAATTTACACGCAACTTCCCACTTTACATGACCCTGCAAAGTAAAAGTAAAAGTAAAAGAAGTATGTAAATGACTTATTCATATTTATTTGTATTATTTGATGGCAAAATTACACATTTTACATCTTTTCAGCAAGAAAATGTTAGGAAAAGTGCTGTTGCATTAGTAAATTTTAACCATTATACCGTCGGATGTTATGTCATCATTCTCAAAAAGCTCTGCTATGGTTTGATTTATGAGTTCTCTTTTATAAGGCAATTGTGCAATTTCCATGATATGGTGTTTGTTGCCATCTGCAAGCAAATCCAATATAGTCTTTTTGATTTCGGCAGGTGGGTCTTGCGGATGCTTTTTCTTTTCTATACAGACATCACACTTTCCACACTCGTAATCGGAAGCTTCACCAAAATATCTGATAAGCTGCTGCTGGCGGCAAATGGCATCACAGTTAATATAATGAATCATGCTTTCTATGTGTTCAACCATTCTGTCACGCAGATTGTCGTATGCTTCTTCGGGTATATACACATGGCTTTCATCAACTCTGCTTACCAGAAAAGTCAGTCGTGGTTCCGTTCTTGGAGGAATGAACTCAATGATTCCTCTCTGACGAAGGTCTTTGAATAGAGTGTATATGCGTTGTGGAGTGGATGAGCACTTAAAGGCTATCGCCCTTATATCAACATACACAAAGTCACTGAAAAGTCCGGAATATATTCTCATCATTGCGTCAATCATGTCTTCTTCCTCTTTCGGAATTGAGCGCAAACGATAAAGGTCATCACGATTCACAATGAATTTCACTCTCGAATTGTCATCAGGGGTCGTGTCATAGCTGATGTATCCGGCATTGTCAAGAATATGCAAGGCTGCATCAACAGCATAGGTTGAGTAGCTGTATACAAGACAGAACTTGTCCAAAGGGAATATTACCGACAGCCCCTTTCCCATGCCAACACCTATCTCATAGAAATATGCAAGCCGTTCATACACCTTTCTTATATACTCCTTGTCCGGAAAACATTGCAAGAGGCGGCGACGCATGAATGCCGGGGTGCTTTTCATGGTTATCAGCACCGCATAGGATAATTTTCCGTCACGTCCGGCTCTGCCTGCCTCTTGGAAATAAGCCTCTATGGAAGAAGGGACATCGGCATGGATAACAAGACGTACATCTGGCTTGTCAATGCCCATGCCAAAGGCGTTTGTCGCCACAATGACACGAGTTGTACCGCAATGCCAATCATGCTGGCGCTTTGTCTTTACGGCAATGTCAAGTCCCGCATGAAAGAATGTTGCTGAGATGCCTGCTTGATTGAGCACAGAGCTGAATTCCTTGGTAGCCTGCCGGCTATTGACATACACAATAGCGCTGCCACTGACACTATTAAGAATATGGATTATCTCTCCTCGCCTGTCAACCGTTTCCCGTACAATATATGATATGTTGTCACGGCGGAAAGACATTCGGAACACCCTGCCTTCATTGAAAGCAAGCTGCTTCTGTATGTCCTCAATGACAGGGGGCGTAGCGGTGGCTGTAAGCGCGAGAACGGCTTTGCCGGGAAGCAACGCACGCAAATCGGCAATACGCAGGTAGGCAGGACGGAAATCATATCCCCATTGCGAGATGCAGTGTGCCTCATCAATGGTGATAAAACTCACCTTTATGTGCCGTAGCTTGGCAAGAAAGATATAGGATGAAAGACGCTCCGGTGATACATACAGGAATTTGATGTTGCCATAGATACAGTTGTCAAGAATCTGCACCACATCATTATGCGACAATCCGGAATGCAGGGCGTATGCCGTAATCCCTCTTTGGCGCAGGTGGTCCACTTGGTCTTTCATCAGGGAGATGAGTGGAGTGATGACAAGACACACTCCGGGCATACTCAAAGCCGGCACTTGGAACGTAACGGATTTGCCGCCACCGGTCGGCATAAGCCCGAGCGTGTCATGTCCGGCTCCGATGCTTTCGATAATCTCCTGCTGTATTCCACGGAAATTATCGTAACCAAAATATTGCTTGAGTATTTGCTTGTAATCCGGTTCCAAAGTGTCAGTCATTTACTGTATGTATGTCCTCAATCTGTAGCTGTGGGGCACCGTGGCGATAGACATTATCCTCTATGGTGTAAGCTATGTCAAAAGAACGGCGTGATTTTATGTATCTTGCTGCCCCTGATTGCCCAAACGCAATGCCATTCATGACATTATTAGACTTTGAGTCCACAAGTTCCAGTTTTATGTGTTCCTGCTGTCGTCCTACAACCTTTGATGTTCCGAAATCATAGACATCCTTCGTGACAAAAAGCGGTTTTGGATTCTTAGGTCCAAACGGTGCGAATTTCTTCAAATCGGAATGGAATTTCTTGTTTATGTCACGGAATTCAAGAGATGCGTCAATTTCCAATATAGGCTCGGTTTGTTCCGGCATGATATGCAACTCCACATATTTCTGGAACCTGCGCTGGAATTCCTTGACATCATCCCATTTCAATGTCAGTCCACAGGCGTAAGTGTGCCCTCCGAAATTAAGCAAAAGGTCACGACATGACTTTATTGCAGAATACACATCAAACCCAGCCACACTGCGTGCTGAACCTGTTGCGACATCGCCATCACGAGTGATGACAACCGTAGGGCGGAAATACAGTTCTGTAAGTCGTGAGGCTACAATGCCAACAATACCTTTTTTCCAGTTTTCGTCATAAAGGACAATGGACGTCTGATGACGTTGGCTTTCAAGGCGTGCGACAATATTATTTGCCTCTTCGGTCATCTGTTTATCAATATCCTTGCGCTGTTCATTGTATTCATTTATATGTTCGGATATCAGTATGGCAGCGTTATAGTCCCTTTCGACAAGAAGGTCAACACTCTCTTTGCCGTTCTCCATGCGCCCGCTGGCATTAATGCGCGGTCCAATCTTAAAGATAATCTCAGACATTGTAATCTGTCTGTCCTGAAGTCCGCATATCTCAATGATAGCTTTCAGACCGATAGACGGAGACTGGTTCAACTGACGCAGACCATGATAGGCGAGAATCCTGTTCTCATTCTCAACCGGAACAAGGTCGGCAGCTATGCTGACGGCACACAAGTCAAGCAGTGGCTGCAGTTGTGAGAATGGTATTCCATTGTTACGGGCAAAGCCCTGCATGAATTTGAATCCTACTCCACATCCGCAAAGGTGTTTGAACGGATAGCTGTCATCCGCTCGTTTTGGGTTGAGGATTGCTACCGCCGGAGGAAGTTTCTCATCAGGTACATGATGGTCACAGATGATGAAGTCTATACCTTGTTCTTTGGCATAAGCAATCTCATCAACAGCCTTTATGCCACAGTCAAGGATGATAATCAAGGACACACCGGTCTCCTTAGCATAGCCAATACCTTTCTTTGAAACTCCATAACCTTCATCATAACGGTCAGGGATATAATAATCTATGTTGGAGTAGAACTGTTTCAGAAACTTGTAGACTAAAGCCACGGCTGTACAGCCATCCACATCATAGTCTCCATAGACAAGGATACGCTCTTTGCGGCCAATCGCATCATTGAGGCGGTCAACCGCAAGGTCCATGTCTTTCATAAGAAATGGATTGATAAGGTCCGTCAGCTGCGGACGGAAGAAACGCTTTGCTGCCGATTCAGTGGTAATGCCACGCCTCAGTAGTAGTCGAGCAAGCACAGGGGCAATGTTCAGTTTTGCAGCCAGTGTCTGTGCCATGCTTTCCTCAGCCTCTGAGGTCAGAGTATATTTCCATTTGAAATGCATATTTATTGTCCTTTTATTTTAGAGTTATGGGTTCTACAAACCACATTAATATATACGCAATTTGTAGAACCCATTGGTGTATAAAACCCATTAGCGACATTCAGCGAATCCCAATTGATATTTCCTTGGCTATCAACGACTTGCTCGTTACATTACAAAAGGTAACACTTTGCATCATAAAAGGTATTGCTTTATAATGCAAAAGGTATCACTTTGTTGTGCCAAAGGTAATGGTTTGTTTTTTTTGACCGGTAACATCCCATTATCTGATAGAAAACAAGCGGATTGCCAAACTATTCGCAGGGGTTATGTGAAAACAAACAGGCCGCAGAGAATCAGATGCCCATCTTCTTGCGGATGTCCTTTGGTATGGCATTCTTGTTGACCATGTAGTCCATAGTCTTTGCAACAATGAAGTTCTTTGACATGTACCAAGTGCCCTGATAGTCACCTGTCTTGCCCCAAGAGTTCTTCACCATGTAGTACTCACGACCTGTCTGATCCTTTGCAATACCGTAGATAAGCATGCCGTGGTCATCAGTAAGTGTCCAGTTGTCGTACTCCTTCTGACGCTGCTCCTGTGAAGGAGTCATTTCTTTGACTGTCACACCTGCTTCCTTGATTTTGTCCTTCTTCTGTGCAGGAGTGAGTTTGAGCCAACGAGCCATGTCAGAGCCGTCAAGTGCCTGATTCTTTGTATCGATGAGGAGCGCAAGACCATCGCGTGTGAAACCGTCCTCACTTACGTCACCACCCCAAGCGACAGTGTAGCCGTTCATGACAGCGTTGTCAATGATGCGTGCCATCTCGTCCATAGGAAGGTTCCAAGAACCCGGCTGACGCCAGTTGTCCTGCACTTCGACAGGGAACTCTGTGTAGAAAGGATGGTGAGTGTAGGAAGTCACTGTGACATAGTCGTTCCAGTCCAAGCCGAGTGACTGCGCGAATGATTTTGGAGTGTATTCCTTTCCCTCATACTTGAATGTCTCCGGGCATTTGCCGAGATATGCGTCCAGAATGCCTTGGAAGGCTGTCTTCCATGTCGGGCTTATTGTCTTTGCCTTGCTATGTGCCACAGCGTCGACAAAAGGCTCCATTACAGAGAAGAACTCATTGAAATTGTTCAGTGTGTCGCCGTACATTGTTCCGGGAAGTGGCATAGCCTCTTCAGGACAGATACCATAGTTCTTGAGAACATAGAGGACATCATAAGCAGAGCCGCCCTGTGAGAACTGTGCATCGCCATGCATGCGCACTGTCAGGACAGCACGATCCATGTAGTTCTTGTTGCACACGAACATCTCGCAGAGGTCGTACGTCTTCTTGGACTTCTTGAGAATCTCAGCCTCAAAGTAGGAGAGGGTGGAGTAGTTCCAACAGGTGCCTGACCTTGCCTGGTTCTTTATTGATGTGATAGGGTTCTCCTTTATCACAGTGAATACCGGCGCGTTAGGGTTTACAGAATCTTTTTTTTCTGTCGTCTGCGCCATCAATGATGCTGTTGCAAGCATCATTGAAGCCATGATAATAACTTTTTTCATTCTGAATTTGTTTTTTATTGTTAGTTTAATATGCTTTTTCTACTCTGCATTTTCTTCCATATATTTCTCCACATCGGCTGTGTGGTAAGGGATTCTCTTCTCACCAAGGAAGCGACAGCCGTCACTTGTGATAAGCAGGTCGTCCTCAATGCGGATGCCTCCGAAATCCCTGTATTTGTCGAGCAAATCGAAGTTCAGGAAGTCTTTGCAGTGACCTTTCGCCTTCCAGTCATCGATGAGTGCCGGTATGAAATAGATTCCGGGTTCGTCTGTCACGACAAAGCCTTCCTTCAGCCGCCTTCCCATGCGCAGGCAGTTTGTTCCGAACTGCTCAAGATTAGGGCGTGTCTCCTCATCGAAACCTACATGAATCTGTCCGAGACCTTCCATATCATGGACATCCATTCCCATCATGTGGCCCAATCCGTGAGGCAGGAACATAGCGTGTGCGCCTTGTGCAACAGCCTCGTCGACATCACCTTTCATCAGTCCGAGTTCTTTCAGGCGTTCTGTCATCAGGCGGCAAACTGCAAGATGGACATCGAAATACTTCATTTCCGGCTTCGCTATATCCAGCACCAAATCGTGGCATTCGTCCACAATGTCATAAATTTCCTTCTGCTGCCGGGTGTACTTTCCGTTCACCGGCATTGTGCGTGTGTGGTCTGAGCAATAATTGTTTATTGTCTCTCCTCCACAATCGCAGAGCACAAGGCGACCAGATTCAAGTTTGTCCATGGATGGTCCGCCGTGCATAATCTCGCCATGCTGTGAGAAGATTGTGGCAAAAGACTCGTGTGCTCCCAAGGAATGTGCCACACCGTCAATGTGTCCGGCAATGAATTTCTCTGTCCTTCCCGGGCGAACCATGCGCATTGCCTTTGTGTGCATTTCATAACCAATCATTGATGCACGCTCCAACTCTGCAATCTCTTCCGCTGTCTTTGTGGAACGCATCTCGACAACAGCTTTTATCAGGTCAAGCGACGCAGCTTCCTTCTGGCAGGCAGGATGGATGCCGATCAAGTCCATTATCTGAATCTGATTGTCATGACGATACGGAGGAAGCAGGTGGATTCTCCTGCTCTTCTGCTTTGCATCTGCCACTATCTTGCTGATGGTGTTTACCGGAGCAGACTTCTCTACACCAACAATTGCCGCAAGGTCACTGATAGTAGGAACCGTGCCATACCATACAATGTCCTCAACATCAACATCATTGCCTAACAGCCACTCATCGCCACTCTCACAATCGATTACTCCGATAAGCCCGATTTCATTCAGACCGAAATAATACAGGAAAGAGGAGTCCTGGCGGAATGGATAATAACAGTTGGACGGGTAGTTACATGGTGACTCATTGTTGCCAAACAGCACAATGATGCCATTGCCTACAAGTTGCTTAAGCGTTTTTCTGCGCTCTATATATGTTTCTTTTGTAAACATGAGCCTATAAATTGAATAACAAGTTTGCTATGAAAGATAGTTTTAAGAGGTGTTAATAAACTTTGCAAAGTTACAAATTATTTCCGAGAAATTATTAACTTTGCAAAGTTATTGACTGAAATTTACATTTATTTAAATTAAAAAGAATGGAAAATACAGCACTTGTTCTTGAAGGTGGAGGAATGAGAGGTGTCTTTACAGCCGGTGTGCTGGACGCATTCATGGAAGCCGGGCTACAGTTTCCTTATTCTGTCGGTGTGTCTGCCGGAGCGTGCAATGGATGCAGCTTCCTGACAAAGCAGAAGGGGAGGGCGCACTTCTCCAACGTCACCATGCTGAAGGACTACGGGCACAAGTATCTTGGAATCCGCCAATTTCTCAAGACGGGCTGCATCTTCAATGTGGATTTGCTCTACCGTGCTCTGCCTTATGAACTGTGGCCTTATGATTTCAACAAGTATTTTTCCACACCGGAAACATTTGAAATGGTTACTACAAACATGCTGACCGGCAAGGCAGAATATCTCTCCAACCACATGCCTGCCTATGAAAGCATTGGCAATAGTGAAAGTGCCAGCCAACTGTCTCTTGACGTCGTTCGCGCTTCCAGCAGTTTGCCTTATGTCGGCAATGTTGTCAATGTTTTGGGGACTCCTATGCTTGATGGAGGAATTGTAGACAGTATCCCGGTATTGCGTGCCATGGAATTAGGGTATAAGAAATGTATTGTCATATTGACACGAAATAAAGGCTATCGAAAGAAAATTAAGCATAATTGGGTTGTTTCAGCTTTGTCTTATGCCATGCGCTTGCTTTTCTATCCAAAATATCCACATTTCCGCAAATCATTGAATCAGAGAAGCGAGGTCTACAACAATCAGTTGGAAATGGTTGAAAAACTGGAGGAAGAAGGCAAAATCATAGTAATCAGACCGGAAAGACCGATAAAAGTAGACCGCATAGAACGAAATGCAACAAAAATGCAGTCCCTCTATGATGAAGGACTGCAGATAGGGCGGGAGTTTTGCAAGCAACTGGAAAAATAATTGACACACAGAATGTTGGAAGAGAAAAAAACTATAGGAACACTTTTTGATGGCATAGCAGGAACTTATGATATGCTGAATCATCTTTTGTCGCTTAACATAGACAAATCATGGCGTCGCAAGACTGTACAAAAACTAACACCTGCATCAAACCTTTTGGATGTGGCGATTGGTACTGCTGATTTATCTATAGAGATTATGCGGCAGCGAAAATCCATCAACATACAAGGCATCGATGTGTCAAGAGAAATGATGCGTATCGGTCAAGAGAAGGTGTGCAAGGCTGGCTTTGCTGATAGTATTCATTTTGATTACGGCAGTGCACTTGAGATGCCTTATGCAGACAACAGTTTCGACGCTCTCACTTGTGCCTATGGACTCAGGAATTTCCCTGATGCTGATAAAGGTTTGGCTGAGTTTTACCGTGTCATGCAGCCTGGAGCCCAGTTGGTTATATTGGAATTTTCTTATCCGGAGAATTGTATCATACGGTTTGGCTATGACCTGTTCTTTACACATGTATTGCCTTTTGTCGGACGCATTTTCAGCCATGACAAGTCAGCATACACTTATCTGAACCGCTCTGTAAAAGAATTTATGTGGGGAGAGGAAATGGTAAGCCACATAAAAGACGCTGGATTCAAAAATGTTCATTTCCAACCACTGACATTTGGAATAACAACTATCTATACAGCAACGAAATAATCGCAAAATATGAGTTCTATATGTAATAGCATTGCACTTTGGTTCCGCACCATACGCCCACAAACTCTTTTGCTGTCACTCATACCAGTTCTGATAGCCGTTGTAGTTGTGGATAAAAGCGGAACTCCTGTAAACACAATGACAGCAGTGCTGACTGCATTGTGTGCCGTTTCTCTTCAAGTACTCTCCAATCTGACAAACGATTATTATGATTTCCTTAAAGGTGCGGATAAAGCAGGCAGAGTAGGGTACAAGCGTGCAATTGCAGAAGGAAGCATTAGTGTCTCCGGTATGCGGCGTGCATGCCTTATAACTGCATTCATAGCATGCCTGCTTGGGCTTCCTCTTATCCTTATTGGTGGTTGGGTGATACTTGCCATCGGACTGTCTGCACTACTTTTTGCATGGCTGTATACTGCAACAAGCCATTCTTTGGCATATCTTGGAATTGCCGATATTTTTGTCTTCCTATATTATGGAGTCATTGCAAGCAGTGGAACAACATATCTGCTACTGTCATCAAATGGCTCGCATCCGGAACTAATTAGTACACTAATGGTGAAATCATATTATGCTGGTGCTGTCTGTGGTTTAATATCTATGTGTGTTCTAATGATAAACAATCTTCGTGATATAAATGATGATATACCTGTAGGGAAACGTACTATACCAGTCCGTGTTGGTCGTCGTGGTGCAGAGTACATAATGTTTATATATGTATTACTTATGCCATGCTTTTCTATTTTAGCCTTTGGTTTGGATTTGCCAGCTCTGATAGTCTTTCCTGCATACGCTTTATGGCGAATGACGACCAAGGCTGAAGGAAAAAAATATAACCGTTGCCTTATTTATGCAGTGTTGGTTAACATCACTTATTTCGTTTTATGTATTTTGTAATTATGTATTTTGTAAAACAGTAGGGTACTTTCCTTTAAGCAATTATTAGCTATATCCTATTTATCATAATGCGCATTCTTTGATTATAAAAGAACAATTGTTGGATAAATTATTTATCCCAAAATCTACAAGTTATATCACACCATTCAGAACCTTGTTTCATGTATAATCTTTGGTTCGTTGTTTTTTTATTTAAGGGGCCAAGATGTTCAATGTAAGGACCTATCTTAATGTAATCAAAGTATTCTTTATGCAACGTTGGTGCAATCAAAGTTTTACCACTATACCATGCGACCTTTAATGCCGGATGTATATTTTTCATATAGATAGCCAAATCATTCAAATCATTGATTGTGGCATCTCCACCCATAAATGCTACACAAGTGATAGCGTTGTCATATTTCGTTATCATTTTCTCCAACAAGTCGTGTGTAAGAATATCTCCTATATCTCCCCACAAATATTTGCTATGACAGCCAGGGCAACGGCAAGGACAATTGCTTATGTTTATTGCTAGCGTAACTTCATCAGGAATTTCCTGAAAGACAATACTTTCGTTGACAAACTTCATAATTATATAACAAAGATTGTATTATTCTGTAAAAAACCGAGGGACTTTCCAACAAGCCATGTCGAGTCCCTCGGTAAATGAAATATTAATGTTGATAATATAAAAAACTACATCTTATCAGAACCTGCATAATACCGGCGCTGTGCCTCTTCCTGCCTTGCTTGAGAGAAATTGCTTACTCGCTTTAGGTATCCAATAATACGTGTCATATAGTCCACATTATGGGATTTGCATTTAGGACATTCGTGCAGATAACGCTTATCTATGGTGCCACAATCATTACAGATTGTATTAGGAATATTGAATGTAAAATAGTTGCATCCTTCAACAGCAGCAACATGTATAAGCTGCTTATACTGTTCTTTTGACAAATGCTCTTCAAGATTCATGTGCAGAGCAGAACCACCGGTAAGATGCTCTATATAAGGTGCACCATGCAACTTGAATTTGTCTATGATTGTCAAAGATGTATCCTCAACAGCATAGAAATAGGAATTATAGCAATCACGTGGAACGAAATAACCGTCTTCCCTATCCCATTTTGCATGTTTTACGCCTACATTCTCTGCCGGAATCATCTCGCAGTTGAACATCAATTCTTTTGTACGATATTGTTTGTTGTATTTTTCAACAAGACCAAGAATCTCTTGTACAAAAGTCTTATATTCCGGATTATCATTTATTTTTAGCCCCATGAACTCCGCAGCCTCAACCAAACCGTTCACACCTATTGTCAGGTACTGGCGGTTAATGTTGATATACCCTGCATCAAACAGTGGGAGCATACCATTTTGTTGCAGTTCCTTAAGGTTCTCATTATAAGCCGTTTGGACTTTATGGCACAAATCTATGATATGCTCAAGAAACTCCTTATAGTCTTTGCCGTTATTCACTGCATACTGAATGCAGCGGTTAAGGTTTATTGTCAACACTGATTTTGAACCTGTTGACACTCCACCTGCGCCAAGAGTGTAGGAGAATCCATTATCCTGGATTTCATTACGCAAGCGACAGCAAGATGACAGAGAGTCTGCATTATCCGACATATATGTAAAGAATGAATGTCCCTCTGCATACATTTCTGCCGTAAAATCTCCCCACTCCTTATCACGAGGTTCTCCATTCTCTGTCAGAAGAGCCATGGTTTCAACAGGGAAAGTCAGCACTGTCTTTGTGCGTTCCTTGTTGAACCATTTCATGAAACGCTTCTGCAGCCATGACAGTCCTTCCCAGTCAGGCTGTGAGCCGTCAGGGAAATAGAAGTTCTCAAACAATGACTGGAAATAACACTTATCATAATATGCCACATTCCAGAATACAGCCTGGAAATTGCGGGCTCCTGTCGGCTGGTTTATGGAATAGACAATCTGCTCAAAGCAGTCTGTAATGATTTTATCAATTGAACGTTTTTTCAATGACAAATCACCTTGCTGTTCAGGATGCTTCCAATAGTCAAGACCATATTCCTTGCCTATAAAATAGTTCATGTACATCAGGAATTCGGGAGTAGCGCAAGCACCGGACAGCATGGAACTGACAATAAACACCATGTTGATGAAACCACCACAGAAAGACTTCAGGTTTGTCGGTGCTGTAGAATTGCCGCCAATGCCGTCTGTTCCGTTTATCAGCCATGGATACATTGTTATGGAAGCACAATAGTTCGCAAGGGAGGTTTCATCATTCTTATATATAAAATGTGTCTGCAAGAGCTGCATGTACTCGTCTGCAAGTTCCTTTCCGTACATTGTCTTTATACGGTCAGTAAGCATGCGACGATTCAATTTTATGAACGAGCCCTTTGGCAGCTCTCCTATAAGAGTTGCTATGTTTTTGTGTTCCACATTGGCATTTGCATCAAATTTGCTTCCTGTTGCAGCATTTGACGCATGGCAATAATCTGCCAAGAACTTCATACGATCCAATTCGTCACGTGTCTCTGTATGGCGCTGGCGGTAAAGCATGAATGATTTGGCTACCTTATAGTAACCTTCTTTCATTAAAGCAATCTCCGTCTGGTTCTGGATATCTTCTACTGTGACCCCATCATTTATATCAAGATTGCTCAAAATCTTTGAAATACGTCCCAAGTCAACCGGTTCGTTAACAGAATTGAACGCCTTGATTATTGCATTCATGATTTTGTCAAGCGAGAATGCATCTTTGGTTCCGTCACGCTTTGTAATTGTAAAGTTCTTGATTTCCATTTATTGTTCAAATATGAGTATAAGAATGTAAAAAATCCTGCAATTTAATTACCTTGATTTCTAAAAATAATTTTCCATTTTGGGAAACTTTTTCCAAAATTCAAACCTGAAAGTTTTCCGTTTTGGAAATCTTTTGCAAAGGTAATACAAAAAAAACAAAACTCAAAATATTACTACAACTATTTTGGAAATATTTTACAGCACCACATATAACACATTGTGAAACAATAAAATACAAGCAAAATTCAAAACAAACAGTCTATACATTTGCGGTAACAGACATAATTACACATCATGACAGAAATGGTAAACTTTTATCTGCTATGAGAAATAAAAGTTTACCATTTCTGCACACCGTTCTCCGTCAACACCGGCAGAAACAATTCCACCGGCATATCCTGCACCTTCACCGCAAGGGAACAATCCGTTTATTTCCACATGCTGTAAATTGTCACTGTTACGAAGCACACGTACCGGAGCCGATGTTCTTGTCTCAACAGCTATCATGCAAGCCTCATTGGTAAGAAATCCATGTGAGCGCCTGCCAAACATTCTGAATCCCTCCTGCAACCGTTTGCTTATTTGCTGAGGCAGCCAAAAATGAAGTGGAGAACTTATCAGTCCCGGTGTGTAGGATGACTGTGGCAGGTCATAACTTAATTTTCCATTGACAAAATCCGCCATTCTTTGGGCAGGCGCCGTTTGTTTCATGTTTCCTTGCTGCCAACAATCTTTTTCCAGTTTCTCCTGAAAACGCATCATGCTCAATGAATCATACGTTCCTCCTTCAATGTCATCAGGACGTACTTCGACAACCATGCCACTGTTAGACCATTTGCCTCCACGTGAACTTGGCGACATTCCATTCACAACTATCTGCTCTTTATCAGTTGCAGCAGGAATCACATATCCTCCGGGGCACATGCAGAAAGAATATACACCACGTCCATCGACTTGGTTCACAAAACTGTATTCTGCTGCAGGAAGGTACTTTCCCCTACCCTGTTTTGAGTGATACTGTATTTGGTCTATCAATTCTGACGGATGTTCCAACCTCACTCCGACTGCTATGCCTTTTGCCTCCATTTTTATATTGGCGAGTGCAAGATAACGATAGACATCTCGGGCACTATGTCCTGTTGCCAGAATCACTGGTCCAAAGAATTCCTTCCCATTGGCAATAACACCAGTCACAGTATCATTTTGCAGAATCAGCTCTGTCATTTTCGTTTGAAAATGCACTTCTCCTCCACATTTTATGATTGTGTTGCGCATGGACTCGATAACGCTTGGCAATTTATCTGTGCCTATATGCGGATGAGCATCCGACAAAATGGACAAAGGCGCGCCATGCTGACAGAACACACGCAATATCTTGTCAACATTCCCACGCTTCTTGGAACGAGTGTATAGCTTTCCATCCGAATAAGCTCCTGCACCACCTTCACCAAAGCAATAGTTTGATTCTGCATCGACAGCCTGCTCCCTTTTGATTCGGGCAAGGTCTTTTTTGCGTTCATGCACATCCTTGCCACGTTCTATGACTATGGGACGTAATCCCAATTCTATCAATCTTAGAGCTGCAAACAAACCGCCGGGACCGGCACCAACAACGACAACCTGGCGTGCTCCTGACACGTCATTATACACAACCTTCTCATATTCTTCATCCTGTGGCTCCTCATTTATATACATCCGTAATGTGAGATTTATATAAATCTGACGCTGTCTGGCATCAATAGAGCGTTTCAGCACTCGTATATGGGTTATCGTCCTGGCATCAATTCCATGTTCACGACTAATATAATCGCGAATCAGACTTTGCTGCGAAGCTATTTGTGGCGATACACGTATTTGTAATTCCTTTATCATTTCAGAAACATTAATCAGCAAAAACACATGTTCTGTTTTCGCACAAATCAGTTGTTTGCTGTATATGTACGTAATGCACCCAGCAATTCATTGTTCTCTGTGCGAGTTCCTATCGTTATTCGGAGACAGTTGTCACACAACTGTACATTTGTACGATTCCGAACAATAATACCTTTGTCTACCAAATAATCATAAATACCTTGTGCATCAGAGACTTTCGCAAGGAAGAAATTTGCCGATGTCGGAAAAGTCTTCACACATATAGGCAACTCTTTGAAAGCAGCAATGACACGATGACGTTCTTCCAACAATATGTTCACCCAATGGCAGACATCTGCATTGGCTTGCAGAATCTCAAGTGCTTTCTGCTGAGTCATAAGATTGACATTGTAAGGATATTTCACTTTATTGAAAATGCCAATAATCTCCTTTGATGCAAATGCCATGCCAAGACGTATCGCCGCACATCCCCACGCCTTACTCATCGTATTGAGTATTACAATGTTAGGATAAGCATCCAGTTCTGCTCTGAAAGTCTTTTGTGCGGAGAAATCCGAATAAGCCTCATCAATAACAACAATTCCGGAAAAGCCTTCTATGACTTTTTTTATCTCTTCCCTGTCGATGTCATTGCCACATGGATTGTTGGGACTGCATATCCACACAACCTTTGTATATTTGTCGCAAGCTGAAAGGACAGCACTTGATGACATGCAATAGTTGGCATCAAGCAAGACCGGTCTGTACTCAACACCATTAATGTCTGCACAAACCTTGTACATTCCATACGTCGGCTCTATGGCGACGACATTGTCGATACCCGGTTCGCAGAAACATCTGAAAACCAAATCTATTGCCTCGTCAGATCCATTCCCAAGAAAGATGCAATCAGAGGAAACACCTTTTATCCTAGATAGTGCATCTTTGACTTCATGCTGCAAAGGGTCCGGATAACGGTTGTATGGACCATTGTACGGATTCTCATTTGCGTCAAGAAACACATGAGCAACATGCCCGCTATATTCGTCACGTGCACTGCTATAAGGCTTCAAAGCCCAAATATTCTTTCTTACAAGTTCCTTTAACTGTCTCATTTATCGGCAATTTCCTTTTATTCAACACTACATCCCCTCCACTTTCACCCGACGCACTGTCATGGCATTCCTATGAGCGTCAAGATGCTCATTCTCTGCCATCACCTCTACCGCGCGCCCTATTGACCTCACGCCTTCTTCTGTCAAATGCTGGAAGGTTACTTTTCTGTTATAACTGTCAAGATTCACGCCGCTATATGTCGTCGCATACCCGTGGGTGGGCAATGTGTGATTCGTGCCTGAAGCATAATCGCCCGCACTCTCACATGCGTATTCCCCGAGGAATACGCTTCCTGCATTGACAACCATGCCTGCCAACTCATTATAATCCTTGGTACATATAATAAGGTGTTCAGGTGCATAGGCATTGGATAAATCCATGGCAGCATGCGTGTCTTCCACAAGCACAAACTGTGAATTTTCAAGTGTCTTTGCTGCAATCTCCTTGCGTGGCAGCAATGCCAGTTGGCGGGCAACCTCTGCTTGCACTTCATTGACTTTGTCCTCGGATGTGCATATAAGAATCACCTGCGAGTCCACGCCATGCTCTGCTTGTGACAGAAGGTCGGCAGCAACGAACTCTGCATTACTTGTCTCATCGGCAACGACACACACCTCACTCGGTCCTGCCGGCATGTCGATTGCGACATCAGAGAGTGAAACCTGCTGCTTGGCTGCCATGACATATTGGTTTCCCGGACCAAAAATCTTATAGACCTTCGGCACTGACTCCGTGCCATAAGCCATTGCTCCGATGGCCTGCACACCACCAATCTTGAATATTTTGGAGACTCCTGCAACCTTTGCAGCAACAAGGACGGCAGGGTTTACCTTACCTTCTCTGTCAGGCGGAGTGCACAGTACAATCTCTTTGCATCCCGCTATCTTCGCCGGAGTGGCAAGCATAAGAACCGTAGAGAACAAAGGGGCAGTGCCACCGGGAATGTATAACCCAACCTTCTCTATGGAAACTGATTTCTGCCAGCAGACAACGCCCGGAGCTGTTTCAACAGGTTTACTCTCAAACCGTTGCGACTCATGGAACTCCTTGATATTCTTGTGAGCAAGGATGATGGCATCACGAAGTTCCAGGGCTACAGAGTCGTACGCCTCTTCTATTTCCGCATTGGTAACCAAAAGGTCCTCAATGCATGCCTTGTCAAACTTTTCACAATATTCCCTTACGGCAATATCGCCTCGGCAACGCACATCATCAAGAATGCCACAGACAACCTTATTCAACTGTGTAGCGTCGAAATGAGGACGCTCACATATTTTCTTGTATTCAGATACAGTCGGATACTTTATTATATTCATTTCCGGAAACAAATATGAAATACAGCCTGCACCAAAAACGCGCTTGCCATTCATGGCAACAGGCATATTGGACTAAAGAATCATTTTTTCGATAGGAAGCACAAGGATACCTTCTGCTCCTGCAGTCTTCAACTGGTTTACAATCTCCCAAAAGTGCTTTTGGTCTATCACGGTATGGATTGATGTCCAGCCTTCTGTCGCCAAAGGAAGGATTGTAGGAGACTTTATGCCGGGAAGTATGGCACAAATATCCTTCACCTTATCCGAAGGAGCGTTCATAAGGACATACTTCTTGTCATCGGCAACAAGGACAGACTGCATCCTGAAAAGCAGTTCGTCCAAAACAGCCTGCTTCTCCGTAGTCAGTTCCTTATTACAGATAAGCAAAGCCTCACTCTTCATGACTGTCTCCACTTCGCGCAACTTGTTGCTGACAAGTGTTGAACCGGAGCTGACAATGTCAAAGATTCCATCCGAAAGCCCGATGCCGGGAGCAATCTCCACAGAGCCTTGGATGACGTGGATGTCCATGCTTATGCCTTCCTTTTCAGCGAATTTCCTGAGAATGTTCGGGTAAGATGTCGCGATTTTCTTTCCGTCAAACCATTTCACACCGGTATATTCCACAGCCTCCGGTATGGCAAGCGAAATGCGGCACTTGGAGAAGCCGAGACGTTTCACTATGTTTGCGTCTTCTCCACGCTCGACAAACTCGTTCTCACCCACAATGCCTATGTCCGCAACACCACTTGCAACGCACTCCGGAATGTCATCGTCACGGAGGTAAAGCACTTCCAATGGGAAATTTGCCGATTGCACAAGAAGTGTGCGGCGGGCACTGTTGATTTTGATTCCCGTCTCTTTAAGGAGGTTCATTGTATCCTCGTAAAGGCGGCCTTTTGACTGTACAGCGATTCTTAACATATTTGTTGTTCCTGAAAATGGCACCCCTGAACAGAAGCACCTGTTGTGTAAATAAATCTTATAATTCGTGGCAAAGTTACAATAAAATTTTGACATGCGCAATAAAATGTCTAATTTTGTACTTGTTAAATATAAAAATGAAATATATATCTTTATTAATATTGCCATTTGTCATAACTGCGTGCACACAGAAACAGTCACATGAAGAAATAGAGACTCCATGGGGTGATGTTGTTACAGAAGAAGTTGAGGCTGATTCTGCCACAGAATTGTCTCTTGACGACATTGTCTCCCAAGGTGAACTCATCGCTTTCACGACAAATGGTCCTGACACCTATTATGAATACCGTGGTCACGGGATGGGGCTGCATTATCTTCTTGCCGAAAAGTATGCTCAGAGACTTGGAGTCAAGCTGCGTGTTGAAGTATGTCGTGACAGTGCTGAAATGATTGGCAAACTTGCTTCCGGCGAGGGGGACATTGTAATTGTCCCGGAATCAAAGGTCAAAGCCGGAAAAGGGCTTTACAGTTGTGGACCAAAATGGCTGACAAACAACAGGGATGTGGCTGAAAGTATCAAGCAATGGTATCATAACAGTATGCTTGCCGAAACAGAAAAAATGCAGAAATCGCTGCTTGCCACCGGTGGCGTGACACGCCATGTCTACCAACCGATGATGGACAGGCAGAAAGGCATCATCTCACGGTGGGACGGCATGTTCAGGAAATACGCCCCGACGGCGCGGCTTGATTGGCGGCTCGTTGCGGCGCAATGCTATCAGGAATCGTGCTTTGACCCACGCGCCCACTCATGGGCGGGAGCATGCGGACTGATGCAGATAATGCCGTCGACGGCACAGGTGCTTGGGCTGTCCATGCAGGACATCTATTCTCCGGAGCATAACATAGCTGCTGCAATGCGGTATATGAAGATGCTGATGTCTGAATTCCGGGACATCCCGCGCAATGGAGACCGCATACGTTTCGCCTTGGCGGCATACAATGGAGGCAAGCATCATATACGCGACGCAATGGCTCTGACACAAAAACACGGCAAGGATCACCACCAATGGAGTAATGTCCAAGAGTATGTGCTGAAGCTGTCCCAAGCACAATATTATAATGACCCTGTTGTGAAATACGGCTATATGCGAGGTACGGAAACAGTTGGCTATGTCAGCAAGATAATGCAAAGATACGCCGGATACAGAGGACAGGCGCATTCCTCGCCTATGGATATCACTCCGCAAAAAGCGGTGAAGCACCATAAATACAAGCCTAAAGAATGAAATGGGGCACATTTCGCATATATTACAGACTACCGTTTGGTGTGCAAAAATCATATTTAGAGAGTGACAGTTGGTAACAGAAAGCCCCGTTAAAAGACAAAAGCATTGTCGTTTGACAATTTGCCACAAATACAGGGCAGACGCTTGCAATTTGTCTTGCGCACCACCTCTTTTGGCAAACTAAAAAAACTAACAGACATTAAAACACCACATATACAATGAAAGGTAACACTTAACCATGCAAAGCGTTACCTTTCACCAAGTCAAGTGTTACCTTTTACACAATGAAGCGTTACCTTTCATTATGACATTCCACATCGTCCACAAAAAGAAAATCCAACCAATGATTGCACAGAAAGGCAGACTGGTCGCTCCGCTTCTCTGCAAACAAATTATAATTTTTCCTTTTTATTTTAATAAACCTTGATTTTATTTAGTAACTTTGCCAAAGGAACGAAAACAAAAGAATACAATGGAAGAACAGAAGCCAACAGAGGTGTTACCTAAGAAAAACAGACTGACTCTCAGAGATACAGACTTCATGTCAATGATGCAAAGGCGAATATTCAATGTGCTCATTGTCGCAAATCCATACGATGCGTTTATGTTGGAGGATGACGGGCGTATCGACGAGAAACTTTTCAATGAATATGTACGTCTCGGACTACGCTATCCGCCACGTTTCTTCCGTGCTTATTCACGTGAAGATGTTGAGAAATGGACAGACAAGCAGCCGGATTTGATTATCTGCATGCCAAGTACGGAGTCAAACGACGTATTTGACATTGCACGTCAGATAAAAGCCGCCTATCCAAACCTTCCAATCGTTGTGCTCACACCATTCTCCCACGGTGTGAATGAGCGCATGAAGAACGAGGATTTGTCTGCCTTCGAGTATGTCTTCTGCTGGCTTGGCAATGCCGATCTGCTGCTGTCCATCATCAAACTCATGGAGGATAAGATGAATCTGGAGAAAGACTTGTCTGCCGGAGCACAGATGATTCTGCTTGTAGAGGACTCCGTACGCTTCTATTCTTCTTTCCTTCCCATACTTTACAAGTTCATTCTGCAACAGTCATTGAACTTCGCGTCCGAAGCATTGAACAACACTTTGGAGACGCTTCGAATGCGTGGAAGACCAAAAATTGTCCTTGCACGCAATTACCGGGAAGCATGGGAGTTATACCAAAAATACTCAGACAATACTTTAGGAGTGATTTCCGACTGTCGTTTCCCTATGACTGACGGTGGCAAGGCTGTGCCCGATGCCGGTGTGCAGCTGCTTCGCGCCGTCCGTGCCGTTGACAGATTCGTGCCGTTGATTATGGACTCTTCCGAAGAAAGCAATGTGAAAGCGGCAGTATCGTGTGACGCTTCATTCATCAACAAGAACTCAAAGTCACTCGACCATGACCTGAGGAAAATCATCCTACACAAGTTTGGTTTCGGAGATTTCATCTTCCGCAACTCAGAAACTCTCGAGCCGCTTGTGCGAATTCACAACCTCAAGGAGCTGCAGGACAACATCTTCACTCTTCCGCGCGAGGCGTTGCTGATGCACATCCAACGCAACAATGTCTCCCGATGGCTCTGCTCAAGGGCACTCTTCCCTATTTCGGAATTCCTTAAGAAAATCACGTGGCAGTCATTGCAGGATGTTGACAAGCACAGGCAGATTATCTACGATGCCATTGTGGCATACCGCAGAATGAAGAACCAGGGTGTTGTGGCGGTCTTCCACCGCGAACGCTTCGACCATTTCTCCAATTTCGCACGCATCGGCGACGGCTCACTTGGAGGAAAAGGACGCGGACTTGCCTTCCTTGACCACTTGATAAAGAAGCACGCCGACCTGAACAGCTTTGAGCAGTTGCCGGTCATGATACCGAAGACTGTGGTCTTGTGTACGGATGTCTTTGACGAGTTCATGGAGAAAAACGACCTTTACCCCATGGCATTGTCCAATGCTTCCGACGAGGAGATTCTTGACGCGTTCATCAAAGCGCATCTTCCCCAAAGGCTGGAGGAGGACTTCAAATGCCTTGTCGATGTGGTACAAGGACCACTCGCAATACGTTCTTCCTCACTTCTTGAAGACGCACACTATCAGCCGTTTGCTGGAATCTATTCAACCTACATGATTCCTCCCACAGAAGATACCGGTGAGCGTCTCGAAATGCTTGCCGATGCGATAAAGGCTGTTTATGCATCAGTGTTCTACAAGGATTCCAAAGCATACATGACTGCTACGGCAAACATCATCGACCAGGAGAAGATGGCGGTCATCATTCAGGAACTTGTGGGACAGACTCACGAGACACGCTTCTATCCGCACATATCGGGCGTGGCGCGTTCCATAAACTACTATCCCGTCGAAGACCAGAAGGCAGAGGACGGAATCGTGAACATGGCTCTCGGTCTCGGCAAATATATCGTGGACGGAGGCGAGAATCTGCGTGTTGACCCTTACTTGCCGAAAAAGATTATGCAGTTGTCGGAAATGGAAATCGCACTGCGTGAGACACAGACACGGTTCCTTGCGCTTGACCTTGCACAGACAAAGCTCAACTTCAAGACAGACGACGGCTTCAATTTACTGAACCTTTCCGTGCGTCAGGCTGACAAGGACGGAGTGCTGAAATGGCTGTGCTCCACGTTTGACCCGTATGACCAGGTGATACGCGACGGATATTATGAAGGGAGAAACCGCAAGATTATATCCTTCAGCGGCATCCTCCAGTACAACGTGCTGCCATTGCCACAAGTGCTTCAGAAAATTCTTGAATATGGCGCAAAGGAAATGATGCGCCCCGTGGAGATAGAGTTTGCCTGCACAGTCAATGATGACAAGACCGGCGAGTTCTATCTACTGCAAATCCGACCGATGGTTGACAACAAGATGATGCTTGACGAAGACCTTGACGCTGTCAATGACGAAGACCTTGTACTGCGCTCCGAAAGTGCGATAGGACACGGCATAATGTCCGACCTGCATGATATTGTGTATGTCAAGACAGACGGATACAACGCTTCCATGAATCCTGAAATTGCCGACGAAATGGAGAAAATCAATGACAGTATGCTTCAGGAGGGGAAAGGCTATATCCTTGTAGGTCCCGGAAGATGGGGCTCAAGCGATCCTTGGCTCGGCATCCCGGTGAAATGGCCTGCCATCTCCGGTGCACGGGTGATTGTCGAATGTGGCTTAACAAATTACCGCATTGACCCTTCACAAGGCACGCATTTCTTCCAGAACCTCACTTCACTTGGCGTTGCTTATTTCACAATCAACCCATACAAGGATGACGGACTGTTTGACAAGGAATGGCTTGACAGCCTGCCGGCACACAACGAGACAAAACACATCCGCCACATCAGACTTGAAAGCCCATTGGTAGCAAAGATTGACGGCATGAAGAAAAAAGGCATTGTCACGAAACCTGCCGCGGAAGAATATGCTTTTTAGAAGAGGCTGTCCGGCATAGTGTCGTTGTACAGAAATACCTTTACACCGTTTTAACAACTAAACAGTGTAAAGGTATTTCTGCATAATGACATCACAATATCGCTGATTTCTTTTGCGTATCGACATCCACGTCATTGAATTTGTGTTTCTTGCCGTAGTTGAAGCGATAAGATACGCTGATGTTGAAGAAGTCGTAGGATTCGTACGGTGTATAAGAGCGTGACGTCTGGTTGAAGCCATCAACGGAGTAGACCCTCTTAGTGTGGCAGCGCATGAACGGATTCCTAGTGCTGAAGTTAAGGTTTAGGCCTTTGTAGTTGTATCCTGCAGAGAATCTGAGTAAGGCTGGCATTGTCACAGTCTTGCCAAGGCTGATGTATTTTGACTCAGACTTGTATGACAACTGCGCATTGAACCTCTTCGCGATGTATGTCAGCCCGTAGTACTGCCAGAGAAAGTCCACAGTGTTGCGTGGCACGCCGTGCTCTGTCTTGTGTTTGTATGTCAATCCCATTGAAAACTTTAGTTTCTTTGGAATGATGTTAAGCTGTCCGTTGGCATTGATTCCCAAATCTTCTTTCTTGCCACCGCTTAGGAAAGAGTGACGGAACACGTTTTCCTGAGAATCATAGACAGTCGTCTGATAGATGACATCGCTTGAATGCTCATAACTGCCGTACAACTGCAGATAGCCCCAGTTTCGCTGCATATAGAAGCTATAGTATGCCGACCACACGTCTCTGATCGGCAAATCAGGGTTGCCGGTAAGGGTCTGGTATGGGTCGATGGACTTCACCGTTGTGTCATAGAGATTGAAGTCAGGGTTGAACACTCCCATGAAAGCACCCAAAGACAGCTGGCTGCTCTTTGGCATCTCGATGGTGATGTACGCCTTCGGAGTGAAATAGCTTTTGTTGTACGACATGATGCTGTTGTCAACGTTCACAAAGCGTTGCTGAAGGTCTATCGACAGCTGGATATTCTGTGTTTTTGCTATATATCTTCCAGTCTGCAATGTCGTTGCCTGAGACAATGTTAAGGTCTTCGCCTGCATGGAGATACATCTGTCCGCCGTGGTCTCTGCGCTTTACCCTGAAATCAATAACTGTACCTGCTGTGGGATAGTCAGCGTTGTAATAAGGATAGTAGTCGATGTGCTCAATATCCTTTGGATTGATTGTCTCAATCTCGTCGCTCTCAACGGGGCGTCCGTTGAGACAAATGAGGAGTCCGGGCGCACCAAGTTTTGTGATGCTCTTGTTTACAACATCAACATCGATGCCTGGAAGAGTCATCAAAGAAAGCGCACTGTATCCATTGTAAGCATTGTTTTTCAAATCCTTTGAAGGATAGAACTTCACCCTATCGCCATCGCGCACAGCCTCCTTCTGCTCAACTTGCACTGCCTGCAACATAATGCCCGCCTCACGCATGGAAACCTTGCCTATGTCGGTGACATTATACAGACTAGTGATTGTCTTGAAGCCTACGCAACTGATTTTCGCCAGCACTTGCTTTATCGGAGAAGGAATGACAAAGCGTCCCACCTCGTTGCTCACGCCACCGGTGATGTACGTTGAGGCCTTCGGGTTGAGCAATTGTATGTTGGCATAAGCCACGGGCTTGTTCTTACTGTCGACAAGTTGGCCGACAAGACGGCTTTGGTCGCTATTGATGCACTCCACGCAAATCAGGCTGTCGCTCTCCACAATGCGTATCGGGTAGAATCCCACCGCCTCTCGTATGGCATCCGCCACTTTGTCGCGCTTTATCCTCTTTGTAATGGAGAAGTCTTCCAAATCGTTGTAAATGAATGTTATCCTCTTCTCTGTTGTCTTGCTTAAATCCTTGAGAACTTCCAGCAATGGTGTGCCGTGGTAATTGCGGACAATCTTCTGTGCGTGTGCAGAGAAGAGCGCTGCACATAATATTATTGTGAAAATAATTCTGTTCATGACTATGGTATGCGTTTTATTTGACGGTAAGCAAAATCTGCTCGTTGTCTTCTGTCAGAGACAGGGAGATTTTATTGAAATTGGATAGTTCTTTGACAACATCAGAGAGTGGCATTGCGCTGTCCCATTCGTAGAAGATTCTGATTTGCTTCGCTTTCTCATCCTCGAATACAACAGTAAAACCGTAATGGCGCGCCATCTCTGCGAAAACATCCTCAAGTGTGGCATTGTCGAATGTTTTCCGTATTGCGTTTGAGGTTGTTGTCTTTGACGGCACTGTTTGCTTTGCCAGTGTCACTTGCCGCTCGCTTTTCACGTTTTCATTCTGTCCGGCAGAACCATCATCATGGCGGAAGAAGCCGGTGCTCACAGCAGCAATAGCTATTCCCGACACAAAAAGTGCCGCGAGAGACGCTGCCCACTGGTATCTTTGCACAAAAGACTTCTTCTTGCTGCGGCGTGATGCCTTATACATACTGTCAACATCGCACACGGTGAGATACAATTTGAGGCATTCCTCATCGGAGAGTATCTCTGCGATTTGCTCTTCGGTAAAATTCTCCGGCTTCTCAATAAGTTTGAGTATAATATCTGTTTTCTCCATTGAATTATCTTTTTCAAGGTTGGTACTATTATGGATTGAATCTCTGTTTCAACTTTCGGATTCCTTGCGCAAGGTGTTTATATACAGCAGCCTCGCTGATGTTCAGTTCAGTTGCTATTTCCGCATATTTCATGTTCTCTTGGAATCGCATCCGCATCACTGTCTGCGTCTGCGGAGTGAGTTGTTCGAGGATGAATGCCTCAACAGCTTGCATTCGCTCTTCCGCTTCCATGCTATAATCATTGCATGAAACATTGTCCGGAACGCTCTCTATAGGCAGGCATCTCTTCACCTTTTCCCTGTAGCTCAGACTCTTGAGTCTGTTCAAGCATCTGTTGCGAACCGTCGTAATGAGATAGCCTTCAATGTTTATAACATTGTCAATGCCGCAGTCGGATAATGACAGGAACACATCGCCGACAATATCTTCCGCAGCCTGTATGTCCTTCAGCAGAAGCGTCGCCAAACGAAGCATCTTGCTTTGATTTTTCTTGTAAATAATGTCTATGTCGTACTCTGTAGTATGCATTGTTGTCGTGTTGTTTGATTATATGACAATAAACATTTGATTTTCCCAACCCCTGAAAGGATATTTTTTCGTGTGCAAAGTTACATAAATATATTGAGGTGTGCACTCAAAATCCAAAGGTTTTGCAATCAGATGCATGTAGCACACCTACTATATGTCAGCGCACAATCATTTGCCTTAATTTTTAATAAAATAACATGGGAAGGTTTTGTCATTACATTATTTATCATTAAATTTGCAAACTAAAGTAAAATCAGAACATTAAGCAACAAGAAGAGATATGAACATTTTAGAACTTTCAGAACAGGAGATTGTACGCCGTCAGTCACTCGAAGAATTGCGCAATATGGGAATCGATCCATATCCTGCGGCAGAATACCCGACAGACGCTTTCTCCACAGAAATCATAGAGAACTTTGTCGACCTTCCTAAAGAAAAGGATGAGGAAGGAAACGAAATCCCCGGAAAGGCGACACCGGAGAACTCCCGCATGGTATGCATAGCAGGACGCATGATGTCACAGCGCATCATGGGCAAGGCAGCTTTTGCCGAGATACAGGACTCCAAGGGACGCATACAGGTTTATGTGCAGCGTGACGCAATCTGCCCTGACGAGAACAAAGACCTTTACAACAAAGTGTTCAAGAAGCTCCTTGACATCGGCGATTTCATCGGTGTCAAAGGCTATGTGTTCCGCACACAGACTGGTGAGATTTCCGTTCATGCCATGGAACTGACTGTGCTCAGCAAGAGTTTGAAGCCACTGCCTATCGTGAAGTACAAGGACGGTGTGGCTTATGACAAGTTCGATGACCCTGAGCTGCGTTATCGCCAACGTTATGTCGACCTTGTTGTCAACGAAGGCGTGAAGGACACTTTCCTCAAACGTGCTACCGTAGTGCGCACCATGCGCAGAATACTTGATGAGGCGGGATATACAGAGGTTGACACTCCGATACTGCAGAACATCGCCGGCGGTGCAAGCGCACGTCCTTTCATCACGCATTTCAACGCTCTCAATCAGGATATGTACATGCGTATCGCCACGGAGTTGTACCTGAAGCGACTAATTGTCGGTGGATTCGAGGGTGTTTATGAGATGGGAAAGAACTTCCGCAACGAGGGAATGGACAAGACCCACAATCCGGAATTCACATGTATGGAACTGTACGTTTCCTATAAGGACTACAACTGGATGATGAATTTCACGGAGAAGATGCTCGAGGAAATCTGTGTTGCAGTGAATGGCAAGCCGGAAGTGGAAATCGACGGCAAGGTCATCTCCTTCAAAGCACCATACCGCCGTCTGCCTATCCTTGACGCGATTAAGGAGAAGACCGGTTATGACCTCAACGGAATGAGTGAGGACGAAATGCGCGAAGTGGCAAAGAAAGTCGGTGTCGAGGTTGACGAGACTATGGGAAAAGGAAAGCTCATCGACGAAATCTTCGGCGAGACTTGCGAAGGAACATTCATACAGCCGACATTCATCACTGACTACCCTGTCGAAATGTCCCCGCTTACAAAGATGCACCGCTCAAAGCCGGGACTTACAGAGCGATTTGAGCTCATGGTCAACGGTAAAGAGCTTGCTAATGCTTACTCTGAGCTGAATGACCCTATCGACCAAGAAGAGAGGTTCATCGACCAAATGAAACTTGCTGACAAGGGTGACGACGAAGCAATGATTATCGACCATGATTTCCTTCGTGCTTTGCAATACGGTATGCCACCGACATCAGGTATCGGTATCGGTATCGACCGCCTTGTGATGCTCATGACCGGAAAGTTCGCCATCGGTGAGATAATGCTCTTCCCTCAGATGAAGCCTGAGAAGAAAGCTCCGCGCTCAACAAATGCTGAATGGGCAGCTGTCGGAGTGCCGGAGGAATGGGTGCCGCTCTTCAACAAAGCAGGTTATTATCTCGTTTCAGACATCAAGAATGTCAAAGCACAAAAGCTTCAGATGGATGTTTGCGGCGTAAACAAAAAGTACAAACTCGGACTTGAGAATCCTAAGGTAGACGAGTTTGAGTCAATGATTGAAAAAGCCAACGCATAACACTTAAACTTATGTTTGATTGTGGAAAAATAGCAATAATCGGAGGCGGTAGCTGGGCAACAGCTATCGCCAAGATTGTTGTCGCACATACACATCACATCGGCTGGTACATGCGAAGGAATGACCGCATAGAGGATTTCAAGAATCTGCAGCATAACCCTGCATACCTCACAGGCGTTCATTTCAATATAAACGAAATCTTCTTTTCTTCCGACCTCAACGAGATAGTACAGAACTATGACACATTAGTGTTCGTCACACCTTCACCTTACCTCAAGAACCACTTGAATAAACTGCGTGCGCGAATATCTGACAAATTTATTGTCACTGCCATAAAAGGTATTGTCCCTGACGAGAATCTGGTATGCTCTGAATACTTTCATCAGGTTTATGATGTCCCATACGCAAACCTTGCCTGCATAGGAGGACCGTCACATGCAGAAGAAGTGGCATTGGACCGTCTCACATATCTTACCATCGGCTGTGCCGACACTGCAAAAGCCCAAGCATTTGCAGAGGTACTGAAATCAAATTCAATAAAGACAAAGACATCATCCGATGTCCTCGGAATTGAATACGGCTCTGTCCTGAAGAATGTCTATGCCATAGCTGCCGGAATATGCTCCGGACTGAAATACGGAGACAATTTCCAAGCCGTACTTATCTCTAATGCTCTGCAGGAAATGAACCGCTTCCTGCAAGTGGTATGCGCAGCAGAAGACCAAGAATACTCGTTCACTGTTGATTCCGCATACATGGGTGACCTCCTTGTGACAGGATATTCTCATTTCTCACGCAACCGCACTTTTGGAACGATGATTGGCAAGGGATATTCTGTAAAATCGGCACAGATAGAGATGGAAATGATAGCAGAGGGATATTTCGGAACAAAGTGTATGACAGAGATAAACCGAAGAATGCATGTCAACATGCCAATCCTTGATGCCGTACACAATATATTATATGAACGCATCGCACCACAAGTGGAGATAAAACTACTTACCGATTCATTCCGATAAGCAAACTCCTTATACAATCTTATTTTCTCTTCCCTTTAATTAGCAGACAAACACACTGTTGTCTGCTAAAATTAACTATGAAGCATATTCCATGAGACTCAAACAAAACACAATGTCATTGGTTTGGGGGTATATGTTGGCAGTAATCGGGTCCGCTTGCTATGGACTGAACCCATTATTTGCCATACCACTTTATAACGATGGCATCACCCCAATGAATGTATTGTTCTATCGCTATGCAATATCAACAGCAATAATAGGCATCTATATGCTGGCTAAAGGAAAATCCTTCCGGCTCACCAAAAGCGAAGCATTGGCAACAATAATTATGGGAACACTGTTCGCAAGTTCATCGGCAGGACTCTTTTACAGTTTCAAATACATGGATCCCGGACTTGCTTCAGTAATATTATTCACCTATCCATTGTTTGTCGCCTTGCTTTCATGGCTTGTGTTTCATGAGCACATGTCACGCACCACATTCCTTTGCATAATTGTCACATCGTTAGGTATATGTATGCTGAAACAAGATGGGGCAGGTGGCGGTTTCAGTCTGATAGGAATGACATTAGCCATACTGTCAGGACTGACATACGCAATATACCTTATTGGTGTAAACAGAAGCATATTAAAGGACATGAGCATATCACGCCTGTCATTCTTTGCTTTGGCATTCGGAACGATAGTATTCTTCATTTCCGGCAATTTTGGTATGGACATAATTCCCCTGCCTGACATGCAATCATGGGGCAACGCTTTTGGCCTGGCTGTTTTCCCGACAGTAATATCATTATTGCTCATAACCAAATCCATACATATCATTGGCAGCACACCGGCAAGCATAATTGGTGCACTCGAACCTATCACAGCATTGGCTGTATCACTTGCTGCATTCGGTGGAGTTATAACAGGTGGAAACATTATCGGCATTGTCCTTATCCTCTGTGCCGTAATGTTCATGGCATACAGCAATAAGAATAATGTAAAAGCAAATACATCCACAATCCAGAAACAGGCATAACACCTGCCAAGCGTTAATAAAGTTCTATAACCAAACAAATCCCTGCTTTGCATGCAAAACAAAGCAGGGATTTCCATTATAAACCAATTCTATATTGTATTATGGCTATTACATCATACCCATTCCAGGTGCGCCACCCATTGGAGGCATTGGTGCTTCCGGTGCCGGAGCATCACAGATGCAAGCCTCCGTTGTCAGGAATATGCCTGCAATCGATGCTGCATTCTCAAGAGCGACACGACTAACCTTTGCCGGGTCAATGATACCGGCCTTGCGAAGATCCTCATATTCTCCTGTACGAGCATTATAACCAAAGTCACCTTCACCCTCAGCGACCTTATTGACAACGACAGCACCCTCAACACCGGCATTGAAGCATATCTGGCGCAATGGCTCCTCAACGGCACGCTCAACGATACGGATACCTGTCTCCTCGTCCTGATTATCTCCCTTCAAGCCATTCAGAGCTTCAAGTGCACGGATATATGTTGTTCCGCCACCTGCGACAACACCCTCTTCTATCGCTGCACGAGTAGCGCAAAGAGCATCATCAACACGATCCTTCTTCTCCTTCATCTCCACTTCAGAGTTTGCACCTACATAAAGCACAGCTACACCGCCGGCGAGTTTAGCAAGACGCTCCTGAAGTTTCTCCTTGTCGTAAGAAGATGTTGTAGAGTTAATCTCGTTCTTTATCTGGTTAACACGATCCTTTATCATCTGTGACTCACCGTGACCGTTGACTATCGTTGTATTGTCCTTTCCAACAACAACCTTGTCACAAGAACCAAGCATCTCTATTGTAGCCTGCTCGAGTTTCAAACCCTTCTCTTCAGAGATTACAACACCACCTGTCAATGTAGCGATGTCCTCAAGCATAGCCTTGCGACGGTCACCGAAACCTGGAGCCTTGACAGCACAAATCTTCAAGCCACCGCGAAGACGGTTGACAACAAGTGTGGTAAGAGCCTCAGAGTCTACATCCTCTGCTATAACGAGAAGCGGACGTCCACTCTCTGCTGCAGGCTGAAGGATTGGCAGGAACTCCTTGATGTTTGAAATCTTCTTGTCATAAAGAAGAATGTATGGGTTCTCGTACTGGCACTCCATTTTCTCGGTATCAGTTACGAAATAGCCGGACAAGTAGCCACGGTCGAACTGCATACCCTCGACAACACCAATGTATGTCTCGCGAGACTTTGATTCCTCAATTGTGATGACACCATCCTTGCTGACCTTGCGGAAAGCCTCTGCAAGAAGTTTGCCGATTTCAGGGTCGTTATTGGCAGACACTGTAGCAACCTGCTCAATCTTTTCATAATTGTCGTCAACCTTCTCTGCATTCTTTGCAATGTGCTCCACAACAGCCTTGACAGCCTTGTCTATACCACGCTTCAAATCCATAGGGTTTGCACCTGCGGTAACGTTCTTAAGTCCCTCATTGACAATAGACTGTGTGAGGATTGTTGCTGTTGTTGTTCCGTCGCCGGCATCATCACCAGTCTTTGAAGCAACACTCTTAACGAGCTGTGCACCTGTGTTTTCAAACTTGTCTTCAAGTTCAATCTCTTTAGCGACAGTAACACCGTCCTTTGTAATCTGAGGTGCACCAAATTTCTTTTCAATGACAACATTGCGTCCCTTAGGACCAAGAGTCACTTTCACTGCGTTTGCAAGCTGGTCAACGCCACGCTTCAAAAGTTCGCGAGCGTCACTATTGAATTTAATATCCTTTGCCATTTTTCTTCTCTTTTGTTAGTTCTGTTATGATTCTATTATGCTAAAACTGCCAGTACATCAGACTGACGCATGATGAGATACTTCTCGCCCTCCAACTCAACCTCTGTTCCGGCATACTTTCCGTAAAGCACATTGTCACCGGCTTTGAGAATCATCTCCTCATCCTTTGTGCCGTTTCCTACTGCGACAACAGTTCCCTGGATAGGTTTTTCCTTACTTGCTGTGTCAGGAATAATGATACCTCCGATTTTTTCTTCTGCCGCCATTGGTTGTACCAATACGCGGTCTGCTAATGGTTTAATTGTCATAATTCTGTTATTTTTGATTTGTAATGTTCTACAGGATTGACTTACATAAAGCATGCCAATACGGGCTGTCTGCCAATTTGTCACACGTGTCAAGTTTCAGGAAGCAATTATAGGCAGCATGCCTGACAGATATTCCATCATCTTTCAATGCAAGACCAATTTGGTCCATCAGTTCTTCAAGTCCCCGTGCGTCAGGGATTTTCCCCTCGGAGAACAAGCGTGAAAGGATGTTGTAGCCGAGTATTTGGTACATGGCATCACCCTGTGCAATCAGTTTGTATGCCATTTCAGGAGCATACTCCACTTTCGAGAACAATAGTGTTGCCGCCATCTCCGCTATTTCCTGCGATTTTATGTCATCCACCCATACACCGGCGATGTCAGGAGTGAACTCTTCTGCCGGCATAAGCAGGAGAGCCATAATCTTTGATTCACGGACATTGTCCTTCCACAACTCTAATGCTACATGGAAATCAGGCTCATAGTCTTTTGCCAAATCCTTGATGTGCATAAGTGACACACCCCAATTAATACGGTAGCTTGCACCACTGTTACGCATGTTCTCGGAAACCACACCGTCCATAAGCGAACGAAAACGCGAACGAATATCCCTTGCTGTCTCGTGACTGTTCATAACTTATAATTTATTCATAACAACTTGAAAATCAAAGCATAATTCCACACTACACAAAAGGTGGCACTTCACCCGCCAAAAGATAACCTTTTGGCATGCCAAAGGTAACACTTTGTACGATGAAAGGTAACCTTTTGCAAACCAGTTGCTGGCACTTCTGCAAAACACAGAAAACACATTGCATGCGAATATGGTTTGCAATGTCTCATGCAGAGTATTCTTTTGAATAGCGCATCATCTGCTCTGAGTAAGATTCTGTATAGTTGGCAACTACGTCTGTGACATTTCCGTCTGCATCAACGACCTCTGTCAGTACCGGATTGATGAAGCCCTTGTATGGAGCTATCCCAAGTTTCTCGTAACGGTTCTTTATCTCCTTATGCGTCTTTTGATTAATTTTCACGCCATAAGTCTCAACGAGGTCACGTGCTGCGTCATGGTCACCTTCGCTTTTTATGCGTTGCACCTCAGCAAGAAGCTCTCCAAAAAGCGTGCGGAGCGCAGGATAATCATTGATACGCATATACGTCTTTCCATTCACCTCGTACAATTCAACACAAGGTTTTTGTGACGATTTTTCCTCACATGCACATTTTGCCTTTGCGTAAACCCAATTGGCAATAATGGCACGGTTACGCATGTGAGCCTCTTGGATGTCCTCGCCAATAGGAATGCGTACGCATTGTGTCAGCAGACCGTTAAGCATGTATGTGTAATACTGTGCTTTATAAGCCTCTTCATTTGGCAGCAGACTGAGCTCTACGAGTTTCGGGTCTGCCATATAATACAGCCCGAAAAGGTCTGCACGTGCTTCCTCGATTGTCGATGCATAGGATTTCAGCATGTCAAGCGAAACTCCCGATGCCATTTGTCCTGAACCATGACCAAGGCATTCATGCAAGTCTGTATGCAAATCGTCCGTTATATATCCGTACTTTCCGATGAGTTGCAGAGTATCCGCATCATCAATGTATTCTTCCCTGAAGCCACTGTGCTTGGAAGCGTTATCGTAAGCAGCAGTGATGTTTGATATTGTGATTGACTTAGAGCCGTGCTTTGCCCTTATCCAATCGGCATTAGGAAGGTTTATGCCTATCGCTGTCGCCGGATATTCGTCACCGCCAAGCATGGCACAGCATACAACGTTTGCCGTAACACCTGTGACAACAGGCTTCTTGAAACGGCTGTCAACAGGAGAATTGTCCTCAAACCACTGAGCATTTTCTGCCAGTATCTCTGTGCGATGTGTCGCTTCAAGGTCCTTATAGTGCACGATGCCTTCCCATGAACCTTTCAATCCGATTGGGTCGCCATAGACTTCTATGAAGCCATTGATGAAATCTACTCGCGGAGAGGTCTGCCCTACCCACTTTATGGAATACTCATCAAATTCCTTAAGGTCACCACTTTTGTAATAGGAGACCAGCGAGGCAATCACTTCCTTTTGGGATTCATCCTCTGCAAATTCTATTGCCTTCTCCAGCCAGAATACGATTTTCTCTATATATGCAGAGTATTTTCCACCTATTTTATATGTTTCTTCTGTTATGTCCGTGCCGTTTTTCACAAGACGTGAGTTCAGTCCGAAAGACGGTAGTTCATCCTTCGATGCCTCAGGATGGTTCTCTACCCATTCTTTCTTCTTGTTTTCGTAGAATGAAACAGCTTCTTCTTGCGTGACACCGTTATAGAAATTGCATGCAGACGTTGCGACGAGGTCTTCCCCTTGGCGTTGGTTGACACGCTGTGGCATAACTTCCGAATCGAACATCACCGGAAGAAGCTCCGCTATAAGGTCATCCACAGTCTGCCCTTTATCCAAAGGAAGGTTCTCCTTAGGGCATGACATGACAGCCTGAATGAAATCCTGTTTCGTAAAATCCGGTAAGAATTTCTGACAGCTGTAGTGATGATGTATACCACTTGAGAACCATACTCGTTTCAGGTATTCAGAGTCAGGGAAACATATTTCAAGTATTTTCCTTATCTTCAGGTTGTAACTTCCATGTTGGTCGAAAGTTATGTCCCTACCCCATAATGTCGCCTGCGACAAGCAATACACCAAACGCTTCTGACGAATGGTGAGTGTTTCAAAGTCTTTCAGTTTGTATCTTAATAGTTGAATATCAGCAAAACGTTCCATAATATGTAATAATAATAATCCTTGTTTGTAAGATGTCATTCAAAAGCAATGCCGCCAAAAGGCGCAGTAGCCTTTAACTCTTCGCGCTGCTTCTCCTCCTCTTCGCGTTTCTTTTCCAATTCATTGGCAAGCCATTCCTTAGGCTTCATTCCAACAAACTTGTTGAAGGCATTGTAAAAACTTTGACGTGTGGAGAAACCGGCAGAGTAAGATATGTCCTCCATGGTCAGAGTGCTGTGGGGCTCAAGCATGATTTGCTTTGCCTCATCCACACGCAGTTTGTTGACAAGTTCCGAAAAATTGCATCCGTAGTGCAGCCTTATCGCAGCACTTAGGTATCGCGTGTTGGTGCCAATATTCTTCGCCAGCTGCGCAGCCGTGAAATTGACATTTCTGTAGCGTCGCCCTGCAAAAACATACTTCTGGACGCCGTTTTTTATTTCCATGAGTTTCTGACGGCTTATACGTGCGCTATACTGTTTCTCTTCCGGCACATCAAAATCAATCATATCCGCATAATATTAAACCAACCAATCAAATGTATTCATCTTTCTGCAAAGTTACAAATTTATCGCTATAACTCCAAATCTTCCCAAATTGATGTAAACATTTTTCACATTTCATACCTAATAGTTGGTATTTGTGGTTTGTGATGGTGGAAAACATTTGATTATCTCATAAATAATAATTAATTTTGCATTCAAAATTATCAAGAACATGAGATTATCAGAGCTACATACAGGTGAAAAAGGAGTCATTGTGAAAGTGCTTGGCCATGGAGGTTTCCGCAAGCGTATTGTTGAGATGGGCTTCGTAACAGGAAAGGAAATCACAGTGTTGCTTAATGCTCCTTTGCAAGACCCTGTCAAATATCTCATTATGGGATATGAAGTTTCCATGCGCAGGGATGAGGCAGACATGATTGAGGTCGTCTCGTCACAGGACATACAGAAGGTGCAGAATCAGCAAGAGGTGCAAGACTTGCTGCTTGACTGTGGCAAAGAAGAAGCCATGTATGAAATGGCAAAGAAGAAACGCCACCATATAGACGTTGCACTTGTGGGAAATCCGAACTGTGGCAAGACTTCATTGTTCAACTATGTGTCAGGCGCGCATGAGCGTGTCGGCAATTATTCCGGTGTGACCGTTGACGCCAAGGAAGGTATCGCTTATTTTGAGGACTATGAGTTCCACATCGTCGACTTGCCCGGAACCTATTCCCTGTCAGCATATAGCCCGGAAGAACTCTATGTGAGAAAGCAGATTGTAAACCATACTCCTGATGTAATACTTAATGTTCTCGATGCATCAAACCTTGAGAGAAACCTTTACCTTACGACACAACTGATTGATATGCACTTGCGTATGGTGTGCGCTCTCAACATGTTTGACGAGGCTGAGAAACGTGGCGACAGCATTGACCACAAAAGTTTGGGAAACCTTCTCGCAATACCTATGGTGCCGACTGTGTTCAAGACCGGCAGAGGTGTGCAAGAACTATTCCATACAATAATTGAAATCTATGAAGGAAAGATAAAAGAGGGGCATATACATATCAATCATGGAAAATATATAGAAAAAGGTATCGAGGATGTGCGCGACTTGCTATATACGTATGAAGGTGTGAAGCGTCGCTACTCTACTCGTTTCGTGGCAATAAAACTCCTTGAAGGTGACAGCCAGATAGAAGAATATGCACGGACACTCCCTCATGCAGAAGAGATATTCACTGTAAGAGACAAGGCTGCCAAGGAGATAGAACAAGAACTGAAAACGGATGCAGAGACTGCCATAATGGACGCTAAGTATGGGTTTATCAATGGCGCACTGCAAGAAACGGAATATGGCATTGGGGCAAAACAGGACACATACGAGGTGACACACCTTATTGACCATGTCATCACGCACAAATATCTTGGTTTCCCACTGTTCTTTGCCGTTATCTTCCTCATGTTTGAAGTGACATTCACCATTGGGCAATATCCTGCCGACTGGATTGAAGAGGCTGTGGCATGGTTCGGAAACTATGTAAGTACATACATGCCGGATGGTCCGCTGAAGGACATGACCATAGATGGCATTATTGGTGGTGTTGGTTCTGTGATAGTCTTCCTACCACAGATTCTCATCCTGTATACATTCATTTCGTTCATGGAAGACTCCGGTTATATGGCACGTGCTGCCTTCATCATGGACAAGCCTATGCACAAAATGGGATTGCATGGAAAATCGTTCATTCCTTTGATTATGGGATTTGGATGCAATGTCCCTGCAATAATGGCTACGCGCACGGTGGAGAGCAGGCGGTCGCGTCTGATAACCATGCTTATAATGCCATTCGTGTCATGTTCGGCGCGCCTGCCTATATATATAATGATTGTAGGAGCATTCTTTGCTGTCGAATATCAGGCTTTTATCCTTATCTGCATATATGCCACCGGTATATTGACTGCAGTCTTGGCAAGCCGTATACTCTCACGTTTTCTTGTAAAAGGGGAAGATACACCGTTTGTAATGGAACTGCCACCGTATCGTTTCCCTACGGCAAAAGCAATCCTGCGCCATACATGGGAAAAAGGCAAGCAGTACCTGAAGAAGATGGGTGGCATCATTCTTGTGGCATCTATAATAGTATGGGCTCTCGGCTATTTCCCGCGGACACCTGAAGGCACTCCGTTGTCACAGCATCAGGAGCAGAGCTATATAGGCAGGATAGGCAAAGCCATAGAACCTGTATTTTATGCACAAGGATTCAACTGGAAACTTGATGTGGGACTGGTTGCCGGTGTCGGTGCAAAAGAGATTGTCGCTTCCACAATAGGAGTGCTGTATTCCGGAGACAGTTCGTTTGGTGACGACGAGGAAGTCGTTAGCGGAGATACAAAGTACAGTCTCCTTCGTCAAAAGATGGAAGCAGAGGGTATAACAGCATTGAGTGCAGTTGCCTTTCTGTTGTTTGTGCTGCTGTATTTCCCTTGTACGGCTGCCATAATCGCAATAAAAAACGAATCCGGCTCATGGTGGTGGGCAGTGTTTGCAATTATATATACCACTGCTGTGGCATGGATAGTTTCTGCCTTGGTATACCGGATTGGACTACTTATATTGTAAGTGTATTTAACAAAAACGTATGGAAATGATACAATATATTATCGTTGGTATTATAATTCTCCTTGCCATTATCTTTATGGCAAGGAGAATATATTCTTCTTTCAAGAACCCGACAGAATGCAATGGAGGATGTGCCGGTTGCAAGCTCTATGACCATTGCAACAAACAAAAGGTGGATTAATGAAATAGCCCTACTCCACCATTGTTAGGATGTCAGCAGGGACTGCTGCAAAATTTTCTGCGCCATTGGCAAGTAAGAATTCTTTGTCACGAAATCCCCAAAGGACAGAGATGCAAGGTATTCTGGAGTTTTTTGCTGTCATAATGTCCACATCCGAATCTCCTATGTATATCGTGTCTTCAGCAGTGCAACCCAACTCTTTCATTGCGATATGCACCATGTCCGGAGCTGGCTTTCTCTGTACATTCGGACGTTCGCCAATGGCTATGGCAATTGTATCTTTGAAAAACTTTTCATGAAGTTCTGACACGCCTTCTTGTATTTTATTGCTGACGACTGCCATTCGGAAACCTTTCTTATGCAACTCTTGCAACGTGTCCGCAATGCCCGGATAAAGGTCTGTATGGTCTTGGCAATGTATCATGTAATACTCCTTGAACTTTGCAAAAACTTCTTCAAACCGAGGATTATCCTCACCATCGGGAACAGCACGGATTATCAGTGTTCTGACTCCATTGCCTACAAACTGCCGGATTTCATCTATTGTTCTCTCAGGCATGTCGAAAGCCTGCAATGCGAAATTTGTTGCATCTGCCAAGTCTTCCAGTGTGTTCATGAGAGTCCCGTCAAGGTCCCATATAATATTGTTATACTTCATTTTCAATCTTCATTTAATATTGGCAATTGCCAATGGTATGTTATTGCACCAACACGCATTACAATTACAGAAACGGCACATGCTATCTGTGCTGTGATGGTTGACAGTCCTAACAGAAGTACTACAGTATAGACTATTCCACCGACAACACATGCGAGGGCATATATATCCCTGCGGAAGA
This sequence comes from Palleniella muris, assembly GCF_004792655.1. Classification (GTDB taxonomy): domain Bacteria; phylum Bacteroidota; class Bacteroidia; order Bacteroidales; family Bacteroidaceae; genus Prevotella; species Prevotella muris_A. The sequence continues at coordinate 168,218 of NZ_SRZC01000003.1, forward strand.
TAAGCGGTTCCTCATTGATTAGAATATCACGAATAACACCTCCTGCTGCACCGGTCATTACACCCATTATGTTTGCCGTCCAGAAAGGGAAGCCGGCATCCATGGTTTTCTGGAATCCGACGACGGTGAACAGTGCCAAACCGATGGAATCGAAAAGAAACATTGTCGTTCCAATCTTGTTTATGAACTTGTGAAACGGAATATAAAGGAGAATTGCGAAACCTGTGATGGCAAGATATACCCACTGTGTCATCCAGAACGGATTCATACCCAGCATAATATCTCTCAAAGTGCCACCACCACAGGCTGTTGCCATGCCAACGATAAATGCACCGAAGAGGTCGAAGTTCTTTTCCGATGCAAGACGTATTCCACTTATCGCAAAAGCGAAAGTTCCTATATAATCTATTATGCTGACAAATGTAAGTTCCATCATGATTGCCGTTGTGGAATTATTCTTTATTGGAGTTTTCCCATTCTTCCCATTCACGCATAGCCTCTTGCCAATCAGTCTGTTCACCATTGTCAATAGCCTGTTCCACAGCCAATGCAGCATCATGTTCACGGTCTCTTTGACGCTTCGCCTTCATATCAGCGATGGTTGCATCATCAAGAATGCGGATAGCACCTCGTTGGATTGCAGCCTGCAGTTCATCATAACCAAACGCTTTTCCCGGTTCATTGAAATCAGAGATGTTGAACTCAAAATTTGTCCGCAACTGATGTCGTATGAGTTTCTGCTGGAAACGAGTTCCGGAACATTTCTTTTTAAGAAGCATTCCGATGATGTCTATCTCGTGTTGAGAATATTTATTACGTCCCATATTTATATTGTTAACGTTTATTTCTGCTACGGTACACTGACAGGCTCCTGACTTTGGACTTTCGGTTTACGTCCACCACGCCGTCCACCACGGTGCTTTGTTTTCTTTTCCTGTTGTTCCTCTGTCTGCTGTGGGGTTTCTGCCTGTGACACAGGTGTAGTTGTGTCTGTCTTTGGTGTCTCTTCCTGAGTCTGCACCTGTTCTGCTTTCTTCTGTTGCTTTGTGTTTTCTTTCTTCTGCTCCTGAGCGTTATTTTGTTTCTGCCTCTGACCTTGATTGGCATTCGCACGGTTTTTCTGCTCATTGCCATGTTTCTGCTTATTTCCTTGTTTGTCAGAATGGCGGTCGCCCGGACGGAATCCGTCAATCCACAGTTCCAACGGATTTACAACAGACTTGCACATTTGCTGTGGCACATCTTCCATCCACTGCTTTCCGGCTGCCATCTGCAAGAAATGATACTGGCGGGTGTAGGCATCGAGAATCTTCAGGTCATCAAATGTCATTACCATCGGACGAAGCGGTGCATAAACGCTATCCCAAGTCTCGTCATCTATCCCATTGGTTCTCTGAAGGTCATCGCACATTCCCATAGAGCGGATTGCAACAGATGCATCATTCGTGAGGAGCAGAACCCTCTTTCCTTGTGCGAACAGTTCCACACAACGGCGGATGATGGCAGGGTCAGCGAAAGCACTATGATGGCTCTCGGCTCCGATGCCTTCTATACGTAGACGGTTCTCACGCTGTTGCGAAAGTATCAGACGCTTGGCAAGTCGTGCTGCTATATTCCTGCAAACAACCTCGTCTTTCATATCTGCATCTACTGCCGGAGGTTCCATTTGTGTGGCAAAACGGTCAATCTCCTCATACGTCTCGGACATCATGGAGAAACGGGCACCACGGAATTTTGAAAGTCTTGAGATGAATTCCAATTGTCGCTCAAACTGCAGGCGTGCATTAAACCGCGGATCAGAGTGGGAAGAGGTGTGCCCTGTAAGGAGTTCTATCCAAATATTCGTATCAGAAAGGACAACATCGTAATTCAGCACAAGCGCAAGAGTGCCTTCTATCCAACGGAAACGTTTTGCAGCCTCTTCTGCGGTCAGCAGCTGTATCTGCTGGTCATTCAAGAGCAGCTGGCGTTGTGGAGCATTGACAAGATCTACAATATCCTTTATAAGCAATGTAGGACATGGTGGTACTGGTTTTGGTTCTTGTTTCTTTTCAGTATGATTATTAGAAGATTGTTCTTCCAGTTTGGCTGTGTTTACTGCATCAGCCACTTCCACAGTTGGCTCCGGAAGCACTTCCTCAACCTTTATTTCTTCTTGCTTCACTTCTGCTTTCTTGGTGTTCTTTCTGCGAACCGTACGTTTCGGCTTTGCCTCTGTACCGGCAGTTTCTTCTGCAGAAGTGTCTTTCTGCTCTTTTGTTGTTTTCTTACGCGAAGTGCGTTTTGCAGGAGTTTTCTTTTCATCCTCCTGTAATTTCGGCTGTTCTGAGACCGTAGTCTCAACATTTTCTACTTTCTTCTTTGCCATAAGTTGATTAAATGGTTAATAAAAGTAGATTATTCGTTAATCAGAGCCGTAACTCTATCGTATGTCAGTCCTTCAAAATTGTCAAGGACATGGTTGCACTTGTCCTGAATCTGAGCACGGCTATTGTTTGTTGCCAATCCTATTGTATATATCCCGGCAGACATACCTGCCTGCAAGCCTGTAAAGGCGTCTTCAAATACGACACATTCCTCCTTTTTACAATCAAATACGGATGCACCTTTCAGATAGCAATCCGGATTAGGTTTTGACGCAGCGAAATCCTCAGACGTGAGGATACGGTCAAAAAGGGTGCGGAATTCAGGAACCTTATCGGCAACAACCTCCATCTTCTTTATGTTGGAACTGGTAACTATGGCACAACGCACTCCATGACTTTTAATGTCATGGATAAAGTCAAGTGCGCCTGGGATGAAGACATAATCCATCTGCTTCTCCCACTCGTCAAGAGCCAATGTTATCTCCTCCTGCCAATTCTTGTCTGGGAAATAACGCTCAAAAATCTGAGTAAGCGTTGTGCCTTTGATAATCTGTTCAAGATTGGGAACATCAGGACGATACTTCGCAGCCATCTTTCCCCAAAACACAGTGTACTGTCCCTCAGTGTCCATAAGAGTACCATCGAGGTCGAATAATGCTACTTTAAATGTATTCATAACCCGTTAACGGATTTTCATTTTAATAATTCGTTTTTATAGAAGCTCACTCAGTTCAAGCCAACGGAGTTCCTTCATATCCAATTCCTCGTTAACTATCGGGAATCTTTTCGACATTTCAGTGATTTCCTCCACACTTGCCGTTCCGGAGGATAATGCGCTTTCTATGTCTTTTTTCTCTTTTGTGAGTTGTTCTATGTCTTTTTCCAATTGTTCAAACTCACGTTTTTCCTTAAACGACATGCGCCGTCTGTTTTCTCCCCCATCACGTCGACCGCCGGTTTGTTTAGAGACTGTCTGCAGAGAGGCTGAGTCTGAACGAGAGACAGACAAAGATTCTTTCGGCAATAGCTTCTGGTATTCACGGTACTGTGTATAGTTGCCGGGGAAATCCTGTATTTCACCATTGCCATGGAACACAAGCAAATGGTCAACAATTTTATCCGTGAAATAACGATCGTGGGAAACAACTATCACGCATCCCGGAAAATCCTGTAAATATTCCTCAAGAACCTGCAACGTCTTAATGTCAAGGTCATTGGTAGGTTCGTCAAGAACAAGGAAATTTGGATTCTTCATCAATACCGTGCACAGATACAGTTTTCTCTTTTCTCCTCCGGAAAGTTTATATACATAATTATATTGCTGTTCAGGAGTAAACAAGAAATACAGTAAGAATTGTGATGCTGTAAGATGGCGTCCCTGTCCCAAGTCTATATAATCGGCTATCTCACGGATGACATCTATAACCTTCTGGTCATCGCGGAATTTCAAACCTTCCTGTGAGAAATAGCCGAAACGCACAGTCTCGCCAATGTCAAAGCGTCCTGCGTCAGGCTTTTCCAGACCAAGGAGCATCTTGATAAACGTTGACTTTCCGGCACCATTACTACCTACAATACCCATTTTCTCGAAACGTGTGAAATTGTAGTAGAAGTCCTTCATAATCACAAGCGGTTCTTTGCCTTCACGCTCCCATGACTTGCTGATGTACTGGCACTCGAAAATCTTTGAACCAATATATACCGTTGATGCCTTCAACCGTATCTGGCGTTCTTCCATACGCCGCTTTGCAATAGCTTCCAATTCATAGAAAGCCTCTTCACGATAGCGTGCCTTATGTCCACGTGCCTGTGGTTGGCGGCGCATCCACTCCAATTCACGGCGGTAGAGATTGTTTGCGCGTTGAATCTCGGCACGCTGATTGTCTATACGTTCCTGACGTTTCTCAAGGTAGTACGAATAATTACCACGGTAAGTATAAAGATTTCCACCGTCAAGTTCAAGTATCACAGAGCATACACGGTCAAGGAAAAATCTATCATGTGTGACCATAAGAATGGTCTTGTTGCCACGAGAAAGAAATCCTTCAAGCCACTCTATCATTTCAAGGTCAAGGTGGTTTGTCGGTTCATCCAATATCAGGAAATCCGGGTCTGTCATCAAAACGGCTGCAAGGGCGACACGCTTCTGCTGTCCGCCGGACAATTGCCCCATGGGCTGATTCAAATCACGGATTTTGAGTTGTGTAAGAATCTGCTTTGCATTCAGATGCTGTTCATGCTCTGTCTGCCCTGCCGTACAAGTTTCCAATACTGATTTTTCCGGATCAAAGTCCGGAGTCTGGCAGAGGAAGCCGGTCTTTGTATCATTGCGATAAATAATAGAACCGGTATCAGATCCCTCAATGCCCATAAGCATAGAGAGAAGGGTTGATTTGCCCGTGCCGTTCTGAGCAATAAGACCGACATGCTGTCCTTCGGCGATAGAAAAGCTGATATTACGGAACAGCACTCTCTCGCCGAAGGATTTTGTCAGATTCTGTACATCAAGAACAGGATTAGCCATTTGCCAATTCGTTGTTGATTGATTCAATATAGTCAAGAACCTCATCTCTGCCTATGGCTTTGTCTGACGAGGTTATAAAATATGGAGGCAGTTCTTCCCAGCGGTCACGCATTTTCTCCATCCATGCGCTTGCCGCTGCACGAGCCTTGACAATTCCGAGTTTGTCCGCCTTTGTGAAGATTATGGCAAAAGGTATGTTCGACTCTCCAAGCCAATCGATGAACTCACGGTCTATAAGTTGTGGGTCGTGACGGACATCGATAAGCACGAAAGTGCACACCAACTGCTGCCGTTGGAGGATGTATCCGGCAATCATCTGCTCAAGTTTCTGCTGAACAGTTTTAGAACGTTTTGCGAAACCATATCCTGGAAGGTCCACAAGATACCACTCCTTATTTATAATGAAGTGGTTTATCATCAATGTCTTTCCCGGTGTAGCAGATGTCTTGGCAAGTCCTCGATGCCTGCAAAGCATATTGATTAGCGAGGACTTGCCGACATTACTCCTACCGATGAATGCGAACTCGTTCTTTGTATCATTCGGACATTGTCCGACAGTCGGAGAAGATATTGAATATTCTGCTGTCTTTATTATCATCTGTATATTCTATTACCAAAGTTTCAGACGCTTTTCAGGAGCGATGTACATCTTGTCAGAAGACTTGACGTTGAAAGCATCGTACCACATATCGATGTGCGGAAGCGTACCATTCACTCTCCAGCGACCAAGGGAGTGAGGATCGCTCTTTGTACGATTACGGATTTCCTTCTCTGTGATGTTGCCAGCCCAAACACCGGAATAAGCCAAAAAGAAACGCTGTTCAGGTGTCAGACCATCAATGGTCTTCAACGGAGCATTCTTTGTAGCGTTCTTGTATGCATTGAATGCTACCATAAGTCCTCCATGGTCAGCCAGGTTCTCACCCAAAGTAAAGCGGCCATTAGCCTTCAGATCAGGAAGCACATTGATTTCAGAGAAAAAGTCCGCACACTGGTTGCCGATTTTCTTGAAGTTCTCTGCATCCTCCTTTGTCCACCAGTCACGCATGTTTCCGTCACCATCGAAATGACAGCCCTGGTCATCAAAGCCGTGGGTCATCTCATGACCAATGACAACACCGATAGCACCATAGTTGAATGCGTCATCCGATGCCGGGTCAAAGAACGGATACTGAAGGATTCCTGCCGGGAAACAAATCTCATTGGTTGTAGGATTGTAATAAGCGTTTACAGTCTGAGGAGTCATGAACCACTCATCTCTGTCGACAGGCTGACCGGCTTTCTCCTTGACTTCCACACTGTTCCAGTGAGCGCGGCAAGCCTTGACATTCTCATAATATGACTTTGAAGGGTCTATTGTCAGACCACTCATGTCCTTCCATTTGTTAGGATAACCAATCTTTACATAGAACTTGCTTAGCTTCTCAAGAGCAGCCATCTTAGTCTTTGTGCTCATCCAGTCCTGGGCAAGGATGCGCTCTGCAAGTGAAACCTGAAGGTTCTCAACAAGCTTCTCCATTCTTGCCTTTGACGATGCAGGGAAATAACGCTCACAATAGATTTTGCCAAGAGCCTCTCCCATGACACTTTCCACCTGTGCGGTAGCACGCTTCCAAAGCGGGTGCTCTTCCTTGCTGCCACGCATGGTCTTGCCAAAGAAATCAAAGTTCTCCTGACGCACCTTGTCACTGAGATAGTTCGCTGCGCTATGGATGACATCCCACTCCATATATGCCTTCATTTCATCAGCAGTCATCTCGCCAAGCACCTTATTGGCACCCTCTACAAACGCCGGCTGACCTACAATAAGTTCCTGCATATACTCACTCTTTGCGCCCTCGGCATTCATAAGCTCCTCAAGTTTCACATTAGGATACTTAGCCTTGAACTCCTTAAGAGTCATCTTATTGTAGTTGGCTTCTACATCACGAAGTTCAGTTCTTGATTTGGAAACCTTTGCCAATGCTGTCTCAACCTTAAGGACAGCCTCCATTTTTTTCTGAGCTACAGCTTGCTTAAAGCCGAACAACCGGAACATGTTTACAACATGCTGCTTGTAAGCGGCACGGATGTCGCTTGTAGCCTTATCGTCATCAAGATAATACTCCTTCTGTCCGAGAGTCAGACCGCCCTGGTAAACATTGAGAATGTTCATCTTTGCATTCTTCTCGTCAGCTCCAAAGCCCATTCCCATTGGCACACCATAGCCGAACGGAGTGTACTTCAACTGGAGAGCCTGCAAGTCAGCGACACTCTTGGCTGCCTCAATGTCATTGATGATTGGCATTACCGGCTTGACACCTTCCTTGTTGCGACGCTTCTGGTCCAAAGCCATTTTATAAAAATCACCCAATTTACGTTCAATGGTTCCCTCATTGAAACTGCCTTTGAGCATATCGTCAAGGATGGCGTTAACACGCTTGTTGTTATCCTCACCAAGCTGGTCAAAGCTGCCAAAGCGTGAATAAGCCGCAGGAAGTGGATTGAGTTTCATCCAACCTCCGCAAGCATACTGATAGAAATCTTCTGTCGGATTAGCTGTCTTATCAAGATTTTCCATCTTGATTCCGGCTCCAAACTCTTGTGCTCCGGCAACAACCGGTGCTGCTGCGATAGTCATTATCGCCATTAAGTTTTTGAAATTCATTTTCTTTGTTTATATAATTCGATATATGTTCACTATAATATAAATAGGTTTGTCAGACACATTCCTCAAAAGCCTTACCATTAACGCAATCCTTCAAGTTCCTCGCACAGTTGTTCCCAACGGGTCGTCTCTGCGTCAATCACTTGCTTGGTGGAAGTGTACTCACTGACAACAGCCATGTCACTTGCTCCTTCCGGCGAGCACAGTACAGCATCCAACTCCTTGATACGCTTTTCAAGAGTCTCTATTTTCCCCTCCACCTCCTTGATTGACTTTTCCAATTTGGAGATTTTCTTGTTGCGTTCCTTACGCTCCGCGTAGCTCAGTATGTCGTCCTTTGAAGGTTCTTCCGTCTGCGCAACGTCATTCTGCACAGGAGTTTCCACAACTTCTTTTGCTTTCGGTTGTGATATTTCCGCCTTTGATTGTTCATGAGAACGTATCCAATCGTATATACCGCCAAGGTATTCGCGCACCTTACCTCCACCGAATTCATAGACTTTGTCGACAAGTCCGTCAAGGAATTCACGGTCGTGGGACACAACAATGACTGTGCCATCAAAAGCCTTGATTGCTTCTTTCAGCACATCCTTTGATTGCATATCGAGATGATTGGTCGGCTCATCAAGGATAAGGAAATTGACAGGCTCCAAAAGAAGACGAATCATGGCAAGTCGAGAACGCTCACCACCGGAAAGGAATTTCACTTTCTTCTCTGACGCTTCACCACCGAACATGAAAGCCCCGAGGATATCATTGATACGGAGACGAACTTCTCCCTTTGCCACACGGTCTATCGTCTCAAACACAGTCAACTCGTCGTCAAGCATCTGTGCCTGGTTCTGGGCAAAATATCCAATCTGGATGTTATGCCCTATTTTCAGTGTTCCGCCAAAAGGTATCTCACCCATGATACATTTCACAAGCGTAGACTTTCCTTCGCCATTCCTGCCGACAAAGGCAACTTTCTCGCCACGTTTGATGATGAGATTGACATTCTCAAAGACCAGATGCTGGTATGTCTTCTCCACATCTTCGCATATCACGGGATAATCGCCGGAACGCAGGCATGGAGGGAACTTCAGGCGCAGGGCGGAAGTGTCAACCTCATCAACCTCTATCGGCACAATCTTCTCCAATTGGCGGATGCGCTGCTGAACCTGCACTGCTTTGGTTGCCTGATAACGGAAGCGCTCGATGAACGCCTTGGTGTCCGCAATCTCTTTCTGCTGGTTCTCATAAGCACGCAACTGCTGCTCGCGGCGCTCTTTTCTGAGAACAACATATTCATTATACTTTACTTTATAGTCCTCGATATGCCCGCAGACAATCTCTATTGTACGGTTTGTTACGTTATTGATGAAAGCACGGTCATGGGACACAAGGACAACAGCACATGACGATTGTGCCAGATACTGCTCTAACCATTGTATAGACTCTATGTCAAGATGATTGGTAGGCTCGTCAAGCAGCAGGATGTCAGGCTTCTGCAACAGAATCTTTGCAAGCTCTATACGCATGCGCCAGCCACCGGAAAACTCCGCCGTCGGTCTGTCCAAGTCAGGACGTGAGAAGCCGAGTCCCTGAAGCGTGCGCTCCATCTCTGCCTCGTACTGCTCCCCTCCCAGCATCATATAGCGGTCATGGAGGTTGGTGAAACGCTCCACAAGGTCCATGTACTCCCGGCTCTCATAGTCTGTGCGCTCAGCCATTTCCTGCTGCATCGCCTCGAGTTTCTTGCCCATTTGTATTGTGTCGGAAAACGCCTTGCGTGTCTCATCGCGGACAGTGGTGTCGTCCTGGATCTTCATCACCTGCGGAAGATAGCCGACCGTAGTACCATTAGGAATCGTGACATTGCCACTTGTCGGAGTCTGTATGCCGCTGATTATTTTGAGGAGTGTAGATTTTCCCGCACCATTCTTGCCCACAAGGGCGATGCGGTCTCTGTCGTTTATCACAAACGAGATATGGTCATACAAGGGGCGTGCGCTGAATTCTACGTGAAGATTGTCTATTGAAATCATAGGGTAAACATTTATTTTATGCCACGTGCATTAAGGGCTGCCGTGTATTTCGCAGCGTTTTTAAGGTGCTCAGGGTAAGTCACGGCAAAATTGTGGGTGCCGGAGAAATCCTCTTTTGCACACATATACATGTAGTCGTGGCGGACATGATTAAGAACAGCGTCTATGCCTGCCACGGAAGGGATGCGTATTGGTCCCGGTGGAAGACCGGCATTGCGGTATGTGTTATATGGCGAATCGATAAAAAGCAGCTTGTTGTAGATGCGTTTCAGGTCAAAACGCTTCCAAGCATACTTGACTGTCGGGTCTGCCTGGAGCGGCATTCCTTTCTTCAAACGGTTGACATACATGCCGGCAACCATGGGTTTCTCGCCATCGTTTGCAGTCTCTTCGTCGACAATACTTGCCAGTGTGATAACCTCAACAGGCGTCATTCCCGCCTCCTTCGCCTTTGCCTTGCGCTCGGAAGTCCAGAATCTGTCGGATTCTTTCTTCATCCTGTCAAGGAATTTCTCTACAGGGACATTCCAGTAGATGTCGTAAGTGTTAGGGATGAACATGCACTGTATCGTCAGAGTGTCGAAACCGTATTTCTCGCATGTCACTTCATCGGTAAGCGCGGACAGCAGTTCTTCCTCTGACATCATCAGCCGCTTGGACATTTCTTCGGCAAATCTGTCAATGGTTCTTACTGAAGGAACGGTCAGCATGACAGGAGCTTGCTGACCATTGCGCATGTGGCGCAGCATCTGCAACGCACCCACCCCACTCTCCAAGGCATAACGTCCGGTACGGACATGTCCTGCATAGCCTGACACTGAAGACAGACACTTGAAAGCAGCAAGCGAATAGCCGTGGCTTATCGTATCCAGCTTTGCGTAGACAGAGTCGGCATTATCGTCTGCGTCAACATAGACATAACGAATGCCTTCGGCGTTTGACATCGGGGCGAAAAACAGGAATGCGGCCAAAGCACAGCATAACACGATGACTGCCAATAATTTCTTTATCATAATCAAATAACGTGTACTATATTATATGTCATTTTTCAGGAAATCTTTGCAAAGGTAATAAAAAAAACATAATTCATGCTTCCTTTATTGACATTAATTTGTAACTTTGCAAAAAATTCACAATAATTCACAGCAACCGACAACAATAAGGATTATGACAGACTTCAAAACACTGGTGCAGACGCGACGTTCGCACCGCAAATTCTCAGAGAAACCGCTTGACGGAGAGGACGTAAGACTGATACTTCGTGCCGGGCTTATGGCGCCAACAAGCAAATCCACACGCGCATGGCATTTTATCGTTGTGGAGGACAAGACTGACCTTGAGAAACTTTCTGACGCAAAAGACCTCGGCGGTACATTTATCAAGAATGCTCCGCTCGCAATCGTCGTCACGGCAAGCCCTTACGAATCGGACTGCTGGATAGAGGACTGCTCTATCGCGGCAATAAGCATGCAGTACCAGGCAGAAGAATTGGGCATCGGTTCATGCTGGGCACAGATGGACAAGCGCGGACTTAGCGACGGTACAAGTGCCAACGAGGTCATCCGGGGCATACTGGACATTCCTGAGGAGCAGCACATCCTTTGTGTACTCGCATTTGGTTTTGCAACGGATGAACGCAAGCCACAGAACGAAGACAGGTTAAAATGGGAGAATGTTCATATCGGTAAATTTTAGTTTATATATCTGTTATATAGTGAGTTGTGATACTTTATTTCACCCAAAACTTTACACTGCAAAACAAAAGGTAACACTTTACCACATAAAAGGTTACTTTTTACCATACAAAAGATTACGGTTGACAATGCAAAAGGTTACCTTTCGCAACACCATCTCTCACACTGCATTTCAAGACGCCTGTCGTAGTATACAAAAGAAACATACACAACAGCCATAAAACAACATACAGAAACCATATTCTTAAACACACAAATGATTATCCTTGCAAGTAATTCCCCAAGACGAAAAGAGCTTCTTGGCGGACTGGACATGGAGTTCAGGACATGGGTCATCCTGGGTATCGACGAGTCTTACCCTAGTACAATGAAAGCGGAAGTTGTCCCGGAATACATAGCACAAAAGAAGACTATTCCCTATTTCAATGATGAAAATATCGGCGAATTCACCGATGAGGACATTATACTCACAGCCGATACTGTCGTCATCCTTAACGGCGAAGTGCTGGGAAAACCGAAAGACGAGAAGGATGCGTGCCTTATGTTGCGCAAACTCAGTGGCAGAACCCACCATGTCATCACCGGAGTCTGCCTCCGCACAAAAGCGAAAATGCGCCATTTCAGCGTGAAAACCGATGTCACTTTTGCCAACCTTACAGACGAGCAAATCGAATATTACGTATCAAACTACCACCCTCTTGACAAAGCCGGTTCTTATGGCGTTCAAGAATGGATAGGCTATATTGGCGTGACAAAGCTCGAAGGCTCATATTTCAATGTTATGGGACTGCCTGTACAAAGAATTTACGAAGAATTGAAGATTTTTTAGCATGTTTTCATCTTTTCATTGTGAAAATCTGTTATTTTTCTTTCATTATTCAAAAAAATAATATAACTTTGCAAGCAACATTATTGCCTTAAATCATACATGTGCATATTTTAATACATATACGCTTGTATGCGACACGCAAGAGAACACAATGAACGAACAAATAAAACATGATGGCGTAATCATTTCCATTGAAGGCGAGCACCTACAGGTGCGCATCGCCCAGACGGCTGCATGCCTGCATTGCAAGATTACACGTCACTGCAATTCCGCAGACAGCAAAGAGAAAATCATCGATGTCTGGACACGCAAATCCGGCAAATATCATGTCGGTCAGAATGTCTGTGTCGTAATGGGAGGAAAAATGGGTCTGACAGCGGTACTTATAGCATTTGTCATACCGGTTGTGCTGGCTGTCGCTGCAATTCTCTCTATCCTTAACATGACAGAGCCTGACGGACTATGCCCTGTTGCAGAGCCATACAACCAAGGTTATGCCGCTATTGGCGGAATGGCTGTATTCGGAATATACTACATTGTGCTTTATTTCTGCAAGAACCTGATACAGTTGAAATTCCGGTTCACTATTGAAGAAAAGTGAAAACTACACATAAATAACTAACAAAATAAACAAACATTATGAATGAGATTATCGTTCCAGTACTCGTCTTGGGTGTCATAGCGCTCATCGCTTCGGTGTTGCTCTATGTTCTCTCCAAGAAGTTTGCTGTTGAGGAGGATGCCCGATTGCCACTCATCATCGAGGCTCTCCCTGGCGCCAACTGCGGTGGCTGCGGCTTCCCCGGTTGTGCCGGTCTGGCAAATGCTCTCATCAAAGGGTCTAATGCAGGCTCAATAGACGGGCTTTCATGTCCGGTCGGAGGTGAGGACACTATGTCAAAGATTGTTGATTTGCTCGGTGCGGCTGCAGCTAATCCTGCACCTGCTGAAAAGCCTGCTGCAAAAGCGGAAAGCGGAGCAAAGAAGTCCTTCAAACCTGCTCCTGTGGAAAAGGCATTCGTTCCTACTGCCGTTCCTACCGTGAAGCCTTGCGACAAGCCTGTGAATATGCCGGCAGGATGCAAGCCTGCAGACGTGAAATCACTCAAAACCATTTAATTCAAGGAGGTATAGCAAATGAAAGTACGTACTTTTAGACTTGGTGGCGTCCATCCGGAAGAGAACAAACTGAGCAATGACGCCGTTACAAAACCTGCTCCACTTCCTAAGCAGGCTGTATTGCTGATGACACAGCATATCGGAGCTCCTGCAAAACCTGTTGTCAAAGAAGGTGACAAGGTCAAGGTGGGAACATTGATTGCTGAAGCCGGTGGCTTCGTCAGTGCTCCTGTCCACAGCTCTGTTTCCGGTACTGTGATAAAGGTCGGTGAGGCTGTTGATGCCGTAGGTGCAAACAGACCTGCCGTATATATAAAGGTGGAAGGTGACGAATGGGAGCCAACAATTGACCGTTCAGACAAGCTTGAGACACTGGAAGCGCATCCGGAACTCACACCAGAGGAAATTGTCAACCGCATCAAGAATGCAGGTATCGTGGGTATGGGTGGTGCTTGTTTCCCTACATTCATCAAACTTTGCCCTCCACCTACTGCAACAGCAGAGTGCATAATAATCAATGGTGTGGAGTGCGAACCTTATATCACTTCTGACTACCGCCTTATGCTTGAGAAAGCGGACGAACTCATTGAGGGCGTGAAAATCCTCATGAAGGGTGCGAAAGTGAATCAAGGCTATATCGGCATTGAGGAGAACAAGCCTGCTGCAATAAAACTCATAGCAGAGAAGATTGCGGAGAAGAACATCACAAACATAGAGGTTGTCCCTCTTGCTAAGAAATATCCACAGGGTGGCGAGAAACAGCTTGTCGATGCTGTCATACGCCGTCAGGTTCCGGCACCTCCGGCAATACCTGTCAATGTGGGTGCAATCGTACAGAACGCTGCGACAGCCTACGCTGTGTATGAGGCAGTCATGAAGAATAAGCCTCTCTTTGAGCGTTACACAACTGTTACCGGCAAGCAGATAAAGACTCCTTCCAACTACTTGGTGCGTATGGGCACATCGTTCCAGGAGCTTATAGACCTGTGTGGCGGCATGCCGGCAGGCGACAACAAGGTTCTTGCGGGTGGTCCCATGATGGGACGTGCCGTCAATACGCTTGACGTTACAGTAGGAAAAGGTCAGAACTGTATCACTGTCCTCACTGATGCTGACGCTAAGCGCAAGGAGATAGACCCTTGTATCCGCTGCGCAAAATGTGTAGGCGCTTGTCCTATGGGTCTTGAGCCTTACCTCCTTGCAACTTGTTCTTCAAAGAAGATGTGGGATAAGGTTGAAGCAGAGATGATTACATCTTGTATCGAATGTGGCTCTTGCCAGTTCACATGTCCTTCGCATCGTCCTCTCCTGGACAACATACGAGTCGGAAAGTCTACAGTAATGGGCATCATACGCTCACGCAACGCAGCACCGGCTCCTGCGCCGGCAAAGAGTGGCAGTGCACCAGCACCGGCAGGAAAGGGAACAGCAAAGCCTATGTCTACTGCTGACAAACCATTCGTTCCTACTTCAATACCGACAGTAAAACCGGCAAACAAGCCTGTAAACTTACCGGCAGGATGCAAGCCGGCTGATATGAAATCACTCAAATCAATTTAAATCCCTTATAAAATTGAATAATAAAAATGGGAAATCTTATAGTTTCATTTTCTCCGCATGCACACGGAACTGACAGTGTGAGCAAGAATATGTACGGTGTAATCATCGCACTTGTTCCTGCCCTTCTCGTCAGCTTCTACTATTTTGGGCTTGGTTCCGCCATTGTGTGTGCCACAAGCGTCATTGCCTGTGTGTTCTTCGAATGGGCAATAAGCAAATTCATTTTGAAGCAGGAGCGTATGACAGTATGCGACGGTTCTGCCGCTCTCACCGGACTTCTATTGGGTATGAACCTTCCGAGCAACCTCCCTATATGGATGATTGTCGTTGGTGCTCTCATCGCTATCGGAGTGGGCAAGATGACATTCGGCGGTCTTGGGCAGAATCCTTTCAACCCTGCACTTGTGGGACGTTGCTTCCTGCTTGTCAGCTTCCCTACTGCCATGACATCATGGCCTCTTCAGGGACAGATGACAAGCTACCTTGACGCAGAGACTGGTGCAACCCCTCTCGCACTCATGAAGCAGGCGATAAAGGGTGATACTTCGGCATTGGAGCAGCTTCCTTCTGCAACAGACATGTTCCTTGGTAATGCAACAGCCGGCGCAGGAACAATCGGTGAGATTTGTGCATTGGCACTCCTCCTCGGACTCGTCTATCTCCTTTGGAAGAAAATCATCACTTGGCACATTCCTGTATCAATCATTGGCACAGTATTCGTACTTGCCGGTCTTCTTTGGCTTTGCGACTGTAATACTTATGCTAATCCGTTCCAAGTGCTTTTTGCCGGTGGTCTTATGCTGGGTGCCATATTCATGGCGACAGACTATGTCACATCTCCAATGTGTGCGAAAGGCCAGATTATCTATGGTGTGTCAATCGGTGCACTGACTGTTATCATACGTAACTGGGGTGCTTATCCGGAAGGAATGTCTTTCGCAATCCTTATAATGAACGCATTCACACCACTCATTAACATGTACACCAAACCAAAGCGTTTTGGAGAGGTTCCGGCTAACAAATAAACAGGAGGCAAAGATATGGAAAAACTCAAATCAAATCTTCAGAATATGGTGATTGTCCTCGTAGCTGTGGCAGTCATCTGTGGCGGTCTCCTCGCATTTGTCAATCAGACGACAAAGCCTGCCATTGACAAGCAGGCTGAGAAAACTCTTGCTGACGGCATAAAGGCTGTCCTTGCTGCTGACCAGGTTACTGTACAGGATACAAAAGAGGTCACACGCAACATTGACGGCAAAGACCAGGTTTTTGTTATCTACACTACTGACAAAGGAACTGCTGTGCAGTCTACTGACCCTAATGGTTTCGGTGGCAATCTTAAGGTTCTTGTTGGCTTTGATGAGAATGGTGTAATCCTTGGCTACACTGTCCTTGAACATGCTGAAACTCCGGGACTTGGCGCAAAAGCTTCAGACTGGTTCCAGAAAGAGCAGCCTGGATGCATTGTTGGCATGAATCCGGCAGAGAGCAACCTTACAGTATCAAAGGATGGCGGTGAGATTGACGCTATAACAGCTTCAACAATCACATCACGTTCTTTCCTTCGCGCTGTACAGCAGGCATTCAACACATTTAAGGAAAACAAATAAAGGAGGAACACATTATGTCAAAAATTGGAATTATCATTAATGGCATCGTAAAGGAGAATCCTACCTTTGTGCTGATGCTTGGTATGTGTCCTACCTTGGCCACTACCACAAGTGCCATAAACGGTATGATGATGGGACTTGCAACAATGGTTGTGCTTATATGCTCGAACATTGTAATCTCACTCATCAAGAAACTCACTCCGGATATGGTGCATATCCCTGTGTACATTGTCGTAATCGCCACACTCGTGACCATTGTGCAGTTATGTCTTCAGGCTTATGCTCCAGAGATAAACAAGTCCCTCGGACTCTTTATCCCACTTATCGTGGTGAACTGTATCATTCTTGGTCGCGCAGAATCTTTCGCATGTAAGAACAACGCTCTTGACTCGGCACTTGACGGTATAGGCATCGGACTTGGTTTTACAATCGGTCTTACAATACTCGGTATCTGCCGTGAACTTCTTGGCAACGGTACAGTGTTTGGGGTTGAACTCATTCCTTCCGAGTACTCTATTCTGATTTTCGTCCTGCCTCCAGGAGCATTCCTCACACTGGGCTATATCATTGCAGTCATTAACAAATTCAAGAAGGCTTAACTATGGAATATATATTGGTATTTATCGCAGCGATATTCGTTAACAATATCGTCCTGTCACAGTTTCTCGGCATCTGCCCATTCCTTGGTGTCAGCCAAAAAGTCAGCACAGCATTGGGCATGTCCGGAGCGGTTGCCGCAGTCATGTTCGTTGCTACTTTGGTGACATGGTGTCTTCAGATGTTTGTACTCAATCCATTCGGACTTGGTTATCTCCAGACACTTTCATTCATCCTTGTAATCGCCGCTCTTGTACAGATGGTGGACATTGTTCTTAAGAAAGTCTCTCCTCCACTCTATCAGGCTCTCGGCGTGTTCCTTCCTCTGATTACAACAAACTGTGCCGTACTCGGTGTGGCAATCTCTGTAATCCAGAAGGACTACTCACTCCTCATGTCTATAGACTATGCTATCGCATCAGCATTAGGCTTCGGTCTTGCCCTGATTCTCTTTGCAGGACTTCGTGAGCAGCAGGAGTTTGCAAATATACCGAAGGGAGTGAAAGGAGTTTCCATAACTCTTATTACAGCATCTTTGCTTGCCCTCTCTTTTATGGGCTTCTCCGGTGTAGATGGTGGTCTGAAAGTTCTTTTCGGACTCAACTAAAGATAATAAAAATAGGCTTGACGGGCTTGTCCCTGAGAGCCTATTTTGTGTTTGTGTTGTTGGCAGGTTTCGTCGTGAGACGGAACCTGTTCCTTGTTTATATATGTTACATATTATAGGCGAATTTATAAGCGGATTAAACTTTTTGAAAAATATTTTATTGATTTGTTTTGCAAATTTGAAAGAAAATTAATAACTTTGTCTGCAAATCCGGTTAGCCCTCATGGGCTTGTGGGTTAAACATATTGGTAAATGTTGCGTGAAGCAAAGGGATTGAACGTGGGTTGTAGCCATGAATGCCAATGCGAAGCGCACATAAAAAAGACGTTTACGAACGTTATCTTTTGGTCTCAAATTCTCGCAAAGTTTGATACACCCAAAAGAGATACGGCAACATGAACGTCCGCGTGGGAGGTATTATACCCATACCTCTCTTTGTCTTTTGATAAGGAATTTGTATGTATTATAATATGTCATGACGTGGGCTAACTGTGTTGTCTATCCTTTGGGGAGGCAATGCGAGAAGCCTGAGACTGGGATAGGCAGAGAGTACAAATTCCCACGTCTTTTTTGTACCTATAAATCAACAATCGTTAATGTTTTTAGGGCTAAATTCGGGAGTTTGATAGGCACTTTATCAATTAGTCATGAGAAAATTTATTAATTTACTCATCATTGCTTCAACATCTTGTGCGGTAACTGGATGTTTTGGCACAAAAACGAGTACGAAAGATTTATACGAGCCGTGGCTAAAGCCAGATTCATCTGTCTACAGACACTTTGGGGAAAGACTAAGTTCTATTCTATTTTCTCTTGACAGCGTAAAATGCTATCATTTAGCTTATAGAGATACAGTCGACAAGGAAAAGGATATTAATGATAATTTCATTCGTGATAGGTTTCTTTGTAGATTAAGCAAAGAACAGACAGTAGTGTTACAGTATGTTCTTATGAATAATTATAGAAGTTATTCGCATGATTCCATAAGAGTCCAAGCACCTTATTTGCCAAGTGTTGAATTCCTGTTTATTAAGCAAGGTAGCCTTAAGGCAAGTGTTATTATATCAACATCAGATATGACTTGGACCGTGGTATCTGGCAATAAGACTTTATTCAACTATGACTATGTAGATACCAAAGTTGTTAGTCGATATTGCAATGAACTTATTAATAAGTACTACTGCAAAAAAATAATTAAAAGATGAAGATGCAAAAATGTTTACTACTTATAGGTGTGTGTGTTCTGGTAGTATTGTCTATTGACGCACAAAAAAATCAGCTTTATAGGTTTCTTCAACACAACAGGAAAGAATATCCAGAAAGGCATGATATCCGAGGAGAGAATCGTACTAAACGAAATACAGACTATTGCCAGAAGTTTAGAGACATATGGATATGATTTTGATGGTCATGCCATATATGATGGGCTAAATTGCACAAAGTCCAATGTTATGAAAGCAATCGATGAGCTTCAAGTGGTTCCAGAAGATATTGTGATATTTTATTACAGCGGTCATGGAGGTCGTGCATTGAATGATGATGATCCATTTCCCCAAATGTGCCTAACTGAAGGTCCAAGCAATTACATCCCTGCAACTTTGGTAAGAAATATGATTTTGAGGAAAAAAACAAGACTTACGGTTGTTCTTACTGGCTGTTGTAATTCTGAAGGTTCTGAAATATCCATTAAAAGCGTATATGTACAAGGACAAAATTATACTGTTCAGAAAGAAAAGAATCATGAGTATTACAAAAAACTTTTCATAGACAACACTGGTTGGGTACAGATGACGAGTAGTCGAGCAAAAGAGTACTCTTACACAGGTGATGGCGGTAGTTTCTTTTGTCATGTTTTTTGGACAGTAATGAATGGCGTTGGCGAAGGAATGATTGATGCCGACTGGAATATTCTTTGCAAAAATGTTCAAGAATACGTCAGTTCTATTGCAATACATGCAGAGAATGGTATAGCATATCAACATCCTGACTATAGGGTGAACACTAGTTGTGAAGGTGTATCTAACATCAAGAAAGATAAGAAAAATGGAGATACGAATTCTTCTATAAGCGATGCCATCAATTCCCTTTTAGATAAATCAAAAAGTATTGACAGTAGGTTGAACATGATCCCTTCAATCATGTCAAATCATTTTTCTTCAGTCCAGTTGGTACGCACTCTGGCAAGAAATATGACAACCGTGGTTGACCATGAAGACCCCAATACATTTCTTATGCGCATTACCATGTCTCCATATATTGAACAAGTTAATATTGTAGAACAAAATGGAAGCATTATGTCTGTCCACGAAATACGTTCACGATAAAAACAATAACTTATGAATACCTTAATATTAAAAATTGTAGTTGTATTATCAGCATTACACTTCTACCTCCCAAGCTATGCCCAGCAGTTAACAGCTGAAGAAAAAGAACTTCTTCAGACACGTGTAAAGAACAAAGTTGATGAATACCAGTATTACCTCAAACAACTAAGTGACAAATTGTCAACAAGTCGCGCAGTGAAAGATAACGCTTACACTTTAGCTCTAAAATTGTTCATTGGAGAAGGTGAAAACTATGAAGTATCTGATGAAGACTTGTGTAGGGACGTGATAAAGAGCGCAGTACGTATGGAAATATCAAGCAAGTATCGTTCCACAAAATCACGAATTATGCAAAAACGGTATTTGATAAATCTTCGCGAGAACAGAACTTATTCGCAGATTGAAATTACAGACGCAGACGTAGTTCGTATTGATAATATCCATCGTGTTGGGAATCACTATGAGTGTATGGCATATTTTTGCCAAAATAATGTTCCACCAGTAAAGCGTACTCAGTTAACCATAGACCAATTAAGAGCCCGTACCGCCTATTCTTATTCAAAAGCTAATTATGATTTAGCGTATGATTATTATGAACAATTGGTAAGCAGAGCACCAACAGATGGAAATGCCGCTTACCGTATTGCACTTATGACTTTCTGGCGTAAAGGATGCAAGTACAAATTCAGAAATCGCAAATCTGCTCAAACAAAAGCGAAAGAGTATTTGAATAAAGCAATAGCGTATGGTAGTCCTGAAATAAAAAGTAAAGCAGAGAATGTGCTGAATAATTGGAATCAGAGGAATGTCTATTTCTAAACTGTCCAAAACGAATATCACGCCTCCCTATCTGAATCCCTCTTGTGCTTGTCACAATTCCATTGTGCTTATTATGGAAAGTTTGCTGTATGGGACAGAAATGGATAAACTAAAATGTCAGAATCCATACGAACATTCACACAATCCTTAATAGGCAGAACTACAATCAAACAAGAAATCCGCACATATTCCATTTCCCAATGGATATGTGCGGATTTAAGTTTCTTGCAGAGAAATTGCAAAAGCATTTCCTGACAAAAGATTTCTTTTGGTTTTGGAGAAGAAGAGAGAGATTAAGCCTCAGCAGCTTCAGTTGTCTCTGTCTCTTCTGCTGCAGCCTCAGCCTGTGCAGCAACAGCAGCAGCCTTCTTTTCTGCTACAGCCTTAGCCTTTGCTTCATTCTGTACCTTCTCTGCTGCAAGCTGTGTTGCCTTTGCTGCTTCCTTTGCTTTTGCAATAGCAGCCTTTGCTGCATCAACACCGTTTACTTTAGCCTGCTTCCAAGCGTCAAACTTCTGCTGAACAGCAGCTTCATCGAATGCGCCTTTCTTCACACCACCTTTGAGGTGCTTCATAAGATAAACGCCCTCTTTGCTGAGGATGTTGCGTACTGTGTCTGTTGGCTGAGCACCACACTCTACCCAGTGGAGAGCACGCTCGAAATTGATGTCAACAGTTGCAGGGTTTGTGTTTGGGTTGTAAGTTCCAAGCTTCTCGATGAAACGACCGTCACGTGGAGCACGTGAATCTGCGATTACAACACTGTAGAATGCGTAGCCCTTACGACCACCACGCTGGAGGCGAATTTTTGTTGCCATGAGTTAAATAATTGTTTTGTGCGGCACACGTGCCGCGGTTAATAATTAGATAATATGCTTCCAACACGTGAAAGTGAATGCAAAGTTACTCATTTTTAGCGAATTAACACTACATATCATTTACTGTAACAGCATATTTAATGTTTTTTTGCAGTTTTATGAGTAAAAATTGAAATAAATATATGCCAACCCTGCAAGAATAATGATTGTTATGATTGTGCGTATCAGGCATCCAACACATCTTTTCAGAAGCCATACTCCAATAATAAAGGCTACAATGCAGAGGGCATAATATGTTAAATTTTCCATGTTATATTATTTGATTTGTGGTTTTGCTTGTTCCTGCAGACTGTAGATTCATATTTATAAAACAGAATGTCAGTAGTTACTTGAAAAGTCTACGGAAAGTGGAAGGTATCGGGGTTGAAAATTCCATTGGTTCGCGTGTGACAGGATGATAGAAGCACAGCATATATGCATGTAGGCACAGGCGGTGCAATGGGTCATCCCCATTGCCATACTTCACATCTCCACATACAGGATGCCCAAGGTCGGCTGTATGCACACGAATCTGGTTTTTGCGTCCTGTTTCCAATTTATATTCTACAAGCGAATGCTCAGTTGTGCGTGCTAAAGTCTTATAATGTGTCACAGCATATTTTCCACCATTGTCTACAGGAGAACTGTAAGTCACGTATGCTTTGTTATCCTTCAGCCAGTTTGCAACAGTACCTTGGTCCTCCTCCATCTCACCGGACACCACAGCAACATATCTACGGTCAAATACTATATCATGCCAATTGTGCTCAAGTATCTGCTCAGTTTCCATATCTTTTGCATAGACCATCAATCCACTTGTATCACGGTCAAGGCGGTGGACAGTATGCGCACGACACTTTTGTCTGGTTTTGCAGAAATATTCATCAAGGACAGTTTTGACATTAAGTGTTGTGTGTGCACCTGCCATGGAAAGTATTCCAGGCATTTTCTCCACAACAATAAGATAGCGGTCTTCATAGACTATTTTAACCCACTTTGACTTGAATGTGTCATTACGCTTTGA
Source organism: Palleniella muris (assembly GCF_004792655.1). Classification (GTDB taxonomy): domain Bacteria; phylum Bacteroidota; class Bacteroidia; order Bacteroidales; family Bacteroidaceae; genus Prevotella; species Prevotella muris_A. Next base: position 190,822 of record NZ_SRZC01000003.1, read on the forward strand.
CTTTGAGATAGCGAGTTTCATTCCACGCTTTAATGGATAGTCGAACTGAGTGACAGTCTTGCCGCCAACTTTTATTCCCCTCCCCTGCAAAGTATCCTTTATCTTATTGCGTGACATTTTCACGTTTTTCAAGAGATACTCAAGTAATGGAGCTTCATACTCGACCTGAATATAAGAATAATCCTGTGGGGTGTTGTTATAGTAATGTTTCATATTCTCTTTATTAAAACTATTATACGACTAACGGAAAAGAACCTCCTCACCATGCGATTCTTCATCAAACACACCGTCAGCAAAAATATGATTACCATTGCATAATGTGTGGATTACACGCCAACTGAAAGTCTTTCCCTCCAACGGACTCCAATGACATTTGCTTTGCACATCAGCAGCAGAAAGTGTCCATTCCGGCACATTCTTTGAAACAATGGCTATGTCCGCCTTATAGTTCTCACGAAGGAAGCCACGGTCCCGAATACAGAATAGCCGTGCCGGATTATGGCACATCAACTCTACCATACGTTCTATTGACAACACTCCCTCATCAACAAGCGACAACATTGTCACCAAAGAAAACTGCAACATTGGCATTCCAGACATTGCTCTTGCTGCACCTCCTTTCTTTTCCTCAAGAGTATGTGGAGCATGGTCAGTTCCTATGGTAAATACAGTTCCATTGGAAAGTCCTTTACGCAATGCTTCCCTATCAGCAAACCCTTTTATTGCAGGGTTACATTTTATACGTGTTCCCAAGGTTTCGTAATCCTTATCACAGAACATCAAATGGCTTACTGTTGCTTCGCATGTTATTTGTGGAAGACTGCTGTCATGAGTTCCTTCACATACATAGTTGGCATTAAGTTCACTCACAAGAGCAAGTTCCTCTTGTGTTGAGACGTGAGCCAAATGAAAATGTGTACCATATTTTTTTGCGAGTTCCAACCCTTTTGTCGCAGACACAATACATGCTTCTTTTGAGCGTATGACAGGATGTAATGTAACATGCGGGTCTTCACCATATTGTACTTTGGCTTTCTCCATATTGGAGTTTATGATGTCAGTATCCTCGCAGTGTGCCATCAATGGCAGGGACAGCTCTTTTGACACTCTGAATATATTTTCCAATGATTTTCCACTATCTACAAGCATGTTTCCTGTGGAACTACCCATAAATAGCTTTATCCCAGGAATGCGGTGGCGGTCAAGACCGGAAAACAATTCTACATTATCATTCGTTGCACCGAAAAAGAAACTGTAATTGACATGACTCTGCCCCTCTGCAATACGGAACTTTTCCTCCAAAGCCTCCAGAGTTGTTGTTTGAGGTTGAGTGTTAGGCATATCGAAATATGTCGTCACTCCCCCGTAAGCAGCAGCGCGGCTTTCACTTTCAATGTCAGCCTTGTGGGTAAGTCCAGGCTCTCTGAAGTGCACATGAGTGTCTATCACTCCTGGAATAACAAAACACCCCGTGGCGTCTATTTCCTTATCATAAACACCACGGGGAGTATTTTCCAACGGCAGAACAGACTTTATCCTGTCATTCTCTATAATAATGTTGCCAGCAAAAGACTGTCCTTCATTGACAACAGTGCCATTCTTTATAAGTGTTCTCAATGTTATTTCTTATTAATAGTCCTACTCTACCGGAGTTGCCATATCAGCCGGAGTCGGCGGCATGGATTCAGTTGAACTTATAGGAGCTTGTGGCTGAGGAGCCGGAGTTTCCATACCGTTCATTATATTCTGGTTACGCTGTGCAGCGTCCATATAATCCTTCACATAGCTGTCAGTCTTGAACGTATCTGTCGCTTTACTCATTATGTCTTCTATCCATGGGGTCAACTCCGGATACTCATATACAGACGTAATCATCATAAACACGCCAGGACCGAGGATATTGTCAAAATTATCACATATAAATCCTGTTATCAACTTATCCTGCGCTACAGCTATACGCTCAGCATCAGCAGTAAGATTCTTATAGACATCATTCATATCTGCACCATCCATAATCGCTTGGTTCTCACGATGTGAAAGGTCGTTATACTGACTTTGCAGTCTATTGTAGTTGTCTATAAAATGTGACAGTTTGTCATTAAGCGCAGTGCCTGTACAGTTCTGCTTTGTATTATTAAGCTGAATGGATATTTTACCTTCCTCCAGAACTATAGGCATGACACTTTCGTTATCCATAAATATAGTTGCCATATATACTGAATCTGTTGAGCCAGAGAACTTGAACTGTCCATGTACAACCTCACAAGAGTCAATATTCTTCAGTTCACCGTTCTTGATAGCTTTCAAATACAGCATCTGACCATCAAGTGTAGATATGTTAGAAGTTCCCTGCACCTCAAACGTCTTAGCGCAGGAAGTACAAGTCAAAACTGTCAGTATGGTGTATAGTATTTTATTCATCGAATTAAGGTAAAAAATATAAGTGCTTTTGCGTTGCAAAGGTACTATGATATATTCAAGAATGAAAAAAAATTTATTCAATTTAATTTTCTCCCACCATGTTTTATAGGTTTTTAAGACTATTTTTTCATCTCTGACGTTATTCTGTGAGTCGTATACATCTGCAATATTGCACCAACAAGAAGCAGCACAACCCAATTGTTGTGAACAAACTGGATATATGTGAAATAACCGTCAATACTGCTGGCAATGAGTGGACGCAGGAAATGATAAACATTTTCAACCATCAACAGACCGGCTAAAACAAAACAAATTCCGGAAACAAGCTGGATAGAATACAACCGTCTGAGTGTCAATGTTCCGTTATCAGTAGCATCCCTACGCTGTGCTACAACATACGCAACAGAACCTATTATATATGTCCATGGTACAATTTTCGCAGCAACAGAAGCCCAATCATGTCCCGACATTAGCATTGAAGCCACGAGAAGACCTGTACTTATTACCATCAGAAGCCCACCGATGAGCATAACTATACCATTTGATTTATTCATTTTCTTCTTCACTTTTATTCGTTTGGAAATCGTTGATATAACGCGGATCTGTACTGAGCACAAAGATATCCTCGTTGTCTGTCTTCATAAAATAACGTTCACGAGCTATGCGCTCTATGTTTCTTGGATTACGCTCAAGGTCACGTAGCTGGCTTTTGTCTTTCTCGTAAATCTTGGTGTATTTTTCTATCTCTGACTGCAAATCCAAAATCTCATATTGGAGCAATACACGATGATAGAGGCTGTTGGAATCCGCAAAACCGACGACAATGGTGCCAATAACGAAAGTTATCAGATATTTATATCGTGAAAGGATGCTATGTATCGCCGCTCTATTCATGAAAACACATTACAAAAAATCATCTTTGCAAAAGTACGCAAATTTCCTGTACTTTTCCACCACCAAGCGCAATAATTAAGATTTGTTTGTAAAATCACCTGTTCCTTATAATTTCTTAATTTATCAAATACCTTATTTAATATCTCATCCATTTTTCGTAACTTTGCGAAAAATAACAATAACCGACAACTGAATTATGGAATACCAAGTTTCAGCACGCAAATACCGCCCCATGTCCTTCGCATCTGTCGTAGGACAGGAAGCTCTGACTACCACGCTGAAAAACGCTATCAAGTCTGGAAAACTTGCACACGCATTTCTTTTCTGCGGTCCACGTGGTGTGGGAAAAACAACATGTGCACGCATTTTCGCAAAAACCATCAATTGTGAGAACCCTTCTGCCGACGGTGAAGCTTGTGGAGAGTGTGAGAGTTGCAAGGCTTTTGCAGAGCAACGCTCCTACAACATCTTCGAACTTGACGCTGCATCAAACAATTCTGTCGAGAACATTAAGCAACTGATGGAGCAGACACGCATTCCACCACAAGTTGGCAGATACAAAGTCTTCATCATCGATGAGGTCCATATGCTTTCCACACAGGCATTCAACGCATTCCTAAAGACACTTGAGGAACCGCCATCTTACGTTATATTCATCCTTGCAACGACAGAGAAGAACAAACTTCTCCCGACAATCCTATCGCGCTGCCAGATTTATGACTTCGACAGAATGACAGTACCAAACACTGTCAATCATCTGAAAATGGTTGCCGAAAGGGAAGGATATACCTATGAGGAGGAGGCTTTAGAAGTCATTGCAGAAAAAGCGGACGGCGGAATGCGCGACGCTCTTTCCATCTTTGACCAGGCAGCATCATTCTGTCAGGGAGACATAACATTGGAAAAAGTTGTCAAAGACCTTAACCTCCTGGATATAGAAAACTATTTCCAAATTGTAGACCTTGCACTCCAAAACAAATGTGCGGAGACAATGGTATTGCTCAACAGAATGCTTTCCGACGGTATGGATGGCGGAAACATTGTCAGCGGACTTGCCGAACACATACGCAACGTGATGATGTCAAAGGATGCACAGACCATCCCGCTCCTTGAGACAAGCAAACGTTATGCACAGCGTTATCAGGAGCAAGCGCAAAAATGCTCAGCCATGTTCCTCTACAAGGCTCTGCAGATACTTACGCGCTGCGACCTTAACTACCGCCAAAGCAGCAACAAGCGACTTCTCGTCGAACTTACACTCATAGAAGTCGCCCAGATAACACAACCGGCAGACAGCAGCGACGGTGCGCCCCGTCTGGGGCGAAGATTGAAATCCCTGTTTAAGAACATCACTCCCAAACAGCCTAAACCGGCAGAGCAGGTGGCCGGGGCTGTGACTTCCTCGCAGAACGCAGAGCAGACAGCACAGCAAGGAAGCGGAGTAACCGTATCTGCAACAAATGCCGGAACAGCAGTCTCAGAGAACAAGCATCATGATATGGCAAAGACCGCTACCGGTATGCCAAAAATGAAACTCGGTGCGCTTGGCGGAACATTCAGTTCTCTTACCAAAAAGGACAATGTACAAGCCGCCAACGTAGAAACAAAGGTTATAGACAACGGCAAAGCAAAAGTTTTCAACAATGACGAACTTGCATTGCAATGGATGGCTATGTGCAACCGCATGGCACAGAAACGCGAATACATCGGGCTTGCAACAAGCATGCGGAACCTTGAACCACACATCACGGACTTTCCGAATGTGGAAATAGTCGTTACAAACAGTATCCTACTTGACCAACTGAAGCAAATCCATACAAGGATTTGGGCAACACTGGCAAAAGAACTTGCAAATTCCGAGATAAACATATCCTACCGTCTGGCTGAGAACACGGAACTAAAGAAAATCCTCACACCGCCGGAACTATTTGCGAAATTCAAGAGCCAACTGCCATCGTTCAATTTCCTTGTCAAGGAACTTGGTCTCGAACTCATGTAGCAATATGCACATTGCCGGTTGGACCTCCCCTCACATTCCTGCATAGAATTTTCCGGCTCACATCCTTTCGCCATGAACAGACAAATCCTCGACATTGCCCTCCCCAGCATAATCTCCAACATAACAGTACCACTGCTCGGACTGATAGATGTCGCAATCACAGGACATCTCGGCTCGCCTGCGTACATTGGGGCTATCGCTGTCGGAGGAACACTGTTCAATATCATATATTGGATGTTTGCTTTCCTGCGAATGGGAACAAGCGGCATGACTGCGCAAGCCTATGGCAGGAAAGACTTTCAGGAGATAAGGAAACACCTTTTGTGCAGTCTTGGAATTGCATTGTTGATATCCATCATACTTATAGCACTGGCAGCTGTTGTCAGAGAGACAGCTTTATTCTTTATCGCTCCATCAGCAGAGGTTGGTGATTTTGCACGCATATACTTCAATATAGGTATATTTGGAGCGCCAGCATCATTGGGATTGTTCGCTATCAACGGCTGGCTTATAGGAATGCAGAATTCCCGCACACCGATGTTCGTAGCCATAGCACAGAACATTTTGAACATCGTCATCAGCCTTTCCCTTGTCTATGGACTCGGAATGAAAGTCGAAGGAATAGCTTTAGGGACCGTGACAGCGCAATGGGGCGGCTTTGTCATGGCTCTCTTCATGCTAAAAAAGCAATATCAGAATATTCTTTTCTCCAACACTTGCCGGCTTACAGATGCCATAAAATTGATTTCCAGAAACGATTTATCCATATTTTTCTCAATAAATAAAGATATATTCCTCAGGACAATCTGCCTTATCACTGTGCATTTCACATTCATTGCGGCAGGCTCACGACTCGGTGATACGGCACTTGCCGTCAACACAATCCTCATGCAGCTGTTCACACTATACAGCTATTTCATGGACGGCTTCGCATTTGCAGGAGAAGCTCTTGCCGGCAAGACCATAGGGGCACAGGACAGAAAAAGCTACAACCTTGTTGTACGCAATCTGTTCATTTGGGGAGGCATAATGATTGCTGCATTCACATTGACATACCTTATCGGAGGACAATGGTTCATCAGTATGCTGACAGATGATGCCGATGTGCGCAACTCCGCAATGGACTACAGGCTGTGGATTCTCCTGTTCCCAATATGTGGCATGGCGGCGTTCATCTGGGACGGCATCTACATTGGTGCTGCTGCCACACGCTACATGCTGCTGTCCACAGCTATAGGAATGGCGATGTTTCTGTCTCTCAACTACATACTCTACCCTACTTTGAAAAATCACGGACTGTGGGCAGCATTCAACTGCTACCTTTTTATCCGTGGAGCAATCTTGACAGCAACAAGAAAAAAAGTATTCCGCTCAACAGTATAGACATTGTATGTCTGTAAGAATACATAGTATAATCCAACATCCTATTAACTAAACACAAAATGGAAAAAACATTAGTAATCCTCAAACCGTCATGCCTACAGCGTGGACTTGTCGGTGAAGTGACAAAAAGATTCGAACAAAAAGGTCTGCGTTTGGCAGGAATGAAAATGTGCCAACTGACAGACGATGTTCTCAGTGAGCACTATGCCCACCTTGCCGAACGCCCTTTCTTCCAACTGTTGAAGGACGCCATGATGGCAACACCTGTTATTGTCTGCTGTTTTGAAGGTGTAGGAGCCGTTGATGTCGTAAGGCAGATGGCAGGCACAACCAACGGACGCAAAGCACTCCCGGGAACAATACGCGGAGACTTCTCCATGTCGTCACAAGAAAACATCGTGCATACAAGTGACTCACTTGAGAATGCTGCAATTGAATTAAAACGGTTCTTCAAGGACGAAGAAATCTTCGACTATAAATCTGTATCAAATGCTTTCATATACGCTTCAGATGAAGTGTAATAGGCTATAGGTGTACAAAAAATCCACCTTTATTCCATTATAATCTGAGCAAATTTGTGACAAGAAAGCCCCTTTCAAAGCCGGAGATTTTATGGTTTGCCAATCTGCAATCATAATTGGACAACTAATTGCAAATTGTCACACATCCTGTTGTTTTTAATAAACACAAAACACAACAGATGTTAAAATATTATATATACAATGAAAGGTAACACTTTGCCGTGCAAAGTGTTACCTTTCATTAAATCAAGCGTTACCTTTTACAATGCAGAAGATAACCTTTTATTATGTCACTCATTATCTTCCGAATTTCATGTAATATCAGGTTCCTTTCTGGCTTATGACAACCAAGGAACTGTCGTGGAACACATTTTATTCCGAACCGATGTTACACTACCCTATTGGCTCAAATCCTTCTTGCAAGATTGGACATGGATACAGCCTGAAGGCCGGCAGTTTCTGTACGCAAACGGCTCTTGCCGAGTGTGACAGACTCATAGCCGTTGTCCAACGCCATGCGGACTTCATCTATGCTGAAGTCACCTTCCGGTCCGACAAGTACGGTTATATCGTCACTTTCATGCAAAGATTCCTCTTGTGAAACAGAACTTATCAAACTGAAAAAATCCTCCTTTGAAACTTCTTCATAGCAATGGCAGATGAATTTACGCCCTTCACGTGGCTGACAGATAAAGTTCTTGAAATCCAGCATCTCATTGACTATAGGTTTCCAGGCTTTATGACTCTGTTTAACAGCCGACACGACTATTTTCTCAATCCTGTCTGTACGGATTTTTGTTCGTTCTGAGAAACGACAATTGAGGAACGAAATCTCATCAAAACCTATCTCTGTTGCTTTCTCAACCATCCACTCAACCCTGTCCATCATCTTTGTAGGGGCTATGGCAAGATGTATGTGTCCACGCCAAGTTGGTTCTTGTTGCATGGTCTCTACAATACGGTACATACACTTCTTGTTCGTTACAAGTGTTATCTCTGCACGGTGGAATGCGCCCTTGCCATCCATAAAGAATATCTCGTCCCCTGACTGAAGACGCAAGACACGAATGGCATGTGTTGCCTCGTCCTGTGGCAGTTCTTCGGTTATTGTCGCCTCAGGAGCGTAAAAAAAGCGGACTTCTTTCATTTAATGAATGAATTATTAGTTTGAAGGTATATGCCCATAGTTTATATAAAAACAGTCTATGAGGAAAAGTTTTTCCATAACAAAGAGTCGACAGGCTAAAGTTTCCCTCTCCTCTTCAGCTCGTCTCGAATCGCGGAAGCCATCTCATACTTTTCCTGCTCTACAGCACTTTGCATCGCATCCTGCAGCATCTTGTCCGACAAGGCATTGTAGGGAAGTGCCATTGAGATGCCTCCAGTTGTGGCAGGGACTGCCTGGCGCTTCATCAACTGCAGAGTGGCGTAGAGCGGAACTCGGGTTATGACATGCATAAGGATTGCATCCGAAGCACGAAGAGACAACGGCTGGGAGGTCTCCGTGTTAATAATCATCGCTTTGTAAACACCGTCAACTATGTCGTTGATTACAAGTTCGCATTTGTAACCTACTTGATTAAGAAGTATATTTGCCAAAACATCAGGAAGCATTGTGTTGCACACTTTCTGCTTTGATATATGCATGTGAAGGGATTCTTTCATCGCCTTGTCGCAAACAATGGCAATCTGCATGATTTCCTCCTTATCTGTCAGTACGACAATGCCAACTTCAGGATTGCCGACAATCTCGGAAACACTGTGAACCTTCAACTCTACTTTTTCCTGCATAAAGAAGATGAATTTGTTTTATTAACGTAACATTAAATAATGAAAGCAGGGAGATTCTGTTCATCCCCCTGCTTTCGTATTTTTTTCATTAGTTTATTTTCTTTGGGTGGAAGATTATTGCAAACATGACGAGAACCAAAAGAGCGTAGCCCGCAAAGATGAACCAGCAAGTGCGCCATCCTTCAAGCTGGAGACTCTCCGGCTGATAGAACACATAATTGTTTACGACGGCTTGTGCGGAAAGAGTTCCTATTGTGGCTCCAAGTCCGTTTGTCATAATCATGAACAGTCCCTGTGCGGAAGAGCGAATATTGGAATCTGTAGTCTTGTCCACGAACAATGCTCCGGAGATATTAAAGAAATCAAATGCAACACCATAGACAATACAACTGAGCACAAACATCCATACACCGGTTCCGGGATTGCCTGTGCCAAAAAGTCCGAAGCGAAGCACCCATGCTCCCATTGCAATCATCATTACACTCTTTATTCCGAAACGCTTCAAGAAGAAGGGAATCAGAAGGATGCAGCATGTCTCACTGATTTGGGAAATGGAAATGAGGATATTCGCATGCTGTGCACCGAATGTATCAGCATACTCCGCAATGTCTTTGAATGATGATATGTAAGTGTTGGCATAGCCATTTGTGATTTGCAGACTTACTCCAAGGAACATTGAGAAGATGAAGAATATGGCCATTTCCTTCTTCTTGAAAAGCTGTATGGCGTCCAAACCGAGTTTCTGGACAATAGTTTCAGAATTGCCTGATGTCGCACAAGCTGCTTTTACTGGTGATGCCGGAAGAGTAAGTGCATAGACTGCAAGAATGAGGCTAAGAGCACCCGACACTATAAACTGCTGGCTTGTTGACTGATAACCACAAATGTCCACAAGCCACATAGTACAGATAAAGCCGATTGTTCCAAAAATGCGGATTGGCGGGAAATCTTTCACGGTATCCAATCCGGCTTTTGTCAAGGCATTGAAAGCTACAGAGTTGGACAATGCCAGTGTAGGCATGTAAAAAGCAACACTGATTGCATACAAGGTGAAAAGTACGCTTATGTCACAGTTATCAGACATTCCGTAGAATCCAGCGCCTGCCATGAAAGCTCCGGCGACAAGATGACACAAGGAGAGAAGCCGCTGTGCCTGTATCCAACGGTCAGCGACAATGCCCATTATGCCTGGCATAAAAATACTCACAACTCCCTGAATGGAATAGAACCATCCGATTATAGAACCAAAACCTGCATTCGCAAGATAATTGTTCATACATGTAAGATACGCTCCCCAGACAGCAAACTCCAGGAAGTTCATGATAGTCAGACGAACTTTTATGTTCATAGTTGTTTAAGATTATAAGGTTAGCTGTTTCAGTGAATCAATCACCTCTATTGGATTATCTGCCTTGAATATATATGAACCGGATACAAGTGCATCACAACCTGCTTTGACAAGGCGTGGGGCTGTTGAAGCACCAACACCTCCATCGACTTCAATCAAGGCTTTGCTGCCACATTCCGAAATCATGTTCCGCAGGGCATGAATGCGTCCTATGGTGGCTTCGATGAATTTCTGTCCGCCAAAACCGGGATAAACACTCATTACGAGAACCATCTCAACATCGTTTATGTATGGACGGACAGCCTCAACCGGAGTGTCCGGACTGATGGTAACGGCAGCTTTCATTCCTGCAGTATGGATGCGCCGGATTATATCCGGCAGCCTTTCACCACAAGCCTCAATATGAACATTCATGGATTTTGCGCCAAGTTTTGCGGTTCTTTCAATGTAATCTTCCGGACGCATTGTCATGTAATGCACATCCATTGGCTTATCGAGAACCTTTGCTATGGCATCAAGCACGCTGAACCCGAACGAAATGTTCGGCACAAACATTCCATCCATAATATCCAAATGAAGCCAATCTGCCCCACTTTTGTTTATCATCTCTATATCCTTCTCCAAATGAAGGAAATCCGCTGCCAGCAGCGAAGGTGAAACTATTGCCATTATTTATATTCTGACCAAGATTTTATTGCAATGTTTTCTATTGGCATAGTGCAGAAAGCGTGTATGAACGCACTTGCAAGCCGAGAATTAGTAATCAGTGGGATATTCAAGTCTATTGCCGCACGGCGAATCTTGTATCCATTGTCCAGCTCACGAGCTGTATGGTTCTTTGGTATGTTGACCACCATGTCTATTTTCTTCTCATGAAGCATTTCAAGTGCCTGCGGATATTTTCCCTCATCAGACGGCCAGAACACTTCAACATTTTCCACACCATTCTCACAAAGGAACCTGTGCGTGCCACCGGTAGCGTAAAGCACATAACCATTCTTTATAAGTTCATGTGCAGCATCAAGCATTTCAGCCTTCTGCTTTGTGGCACCTGTTGAAAGCAGAACAGTCTTCTTTGGAATACGGTGACCCACTGAAAGCATAGCCTTCAAAAGGGCACATGAAGTATCGTCCCCTATACAGCCAACCTCTCCCGTTGACGCCATGTCCACACCAAGCACAGGGTCAGAACCTTGCAAACGGTTAAAGGAGAATTGGCTTGACTTTATGCCTACATAATCAAGGTCAAACAGATTCTTGTCCGGCATATCAAACGGAACATTAAGCATCACTTTCGTAGCAAGGTCTATAAAATTAAGTTTCAAGACTTTGGAAACGAATGGGAACGAGCGACTGGCACGAAGATTGGTTTCTATTACAAGAATATCATTGTCTTTCGCCATATACTGGCAGTTGAAAGGACCGGAGATATGCAATTCGCGTGCAATTTGCTTCGTTATACGCTTTATGCGACGCATGGTTTCAACATAAAGTTTCTGTGGAGGAAACTGCAAAGTTGCATCACCTGAATGCACTCCGGCAAACTCCACATGCTCAGAAATGGCATAAGCTATTATCTCACCATCCTTTGCAACACCGTCAAAATCAATTTCCTTGGCATGCTCGATAAACTTGGATACAACCACCGGATGTTCCGCAGATACATTCGCGGCAAGCTGAAGGAAACGCTCCAACTCCTCACGATTGGAACAAACATTCATCGCTGCTCCGGAAAGCACATAGGATGGACGGACAAGAACAGGGAAACCTACCCTATCAATAAAGTCATTGATGTCGTCCATACTAGTCAATGCTGACCATTCAGGTTGGTCAACACCTATTCTCGAAAGCATTGACGAGAATTGTGCACGGTCCTCACAATTGTCAATATCCTTAGCGGAAGTTCCAAGAATAGGCACATTCTCCTTATCGAGTTTCATGGCAAGGTTGTTAGGAATCTGACCACCAGTTGAAACAACCACACCATGAGGAGACTCCAACTCGATGATATCCATAACACGCTCAAATGTCAGTTCGTCAAAATAAAGACGGTCACACATATCATAATCAGTGGATACTGTCTCTGGATTATAATTTATCATAACAGAGCGATATCCGCTTTTACGTATAGTATTGAGTGCCTGTACGCCACACCAGTCAAACTCAACAGAAGACCCGATACGATAAGCGCCAGAGCCAAGCACTATCACAGTTTTATTGTCTTTCTCGAACTTGATATCATGTGCAGGTTTTGCTGTACTTCCTGTGCCGGAATATGTCATATACAAATAATTTGTATGTGCCGGATATTCTGCGGCAAGGGTATCTATCTGTTTCACAACAGGCAAGATATTGTATGATTTGCGGAGAGCACGCACAGTAAGAAGCGCTTTATGCATATTGCCCATTTCCTTTTCAAGCCCAACTGCACGGGCAATTTGGAAATCAGTAAATCCATAAACTTTTGCAGTAAGCACCAATTCCTTATCAAGCACATTAACAGAAGTGCAATTGCGTAATTGCGTATCAATGTCCACTATATGCTGAAGTTTCTCAAGGAACCATCTGTCAATCTTCGTTATTTCATGAATCTGCTCAACGTTGTAAATCTTACGCTGCATAGCCTTTGCGATGACAAAAATACGCTTGTCGGTAGGCTCTTTCAAAGCTGTCTCAACATCTGCAACCTCAAGTTCTTTATTCTCCACAAACCCATGCATGGACTGCCCTATCATACGCAAGCCTTTCTGTATAGCCTCCTCAAAGTTACGACCAATAGCCATAACCTCTCCGACTGACTTCATCGAAGAGCCAAGCTCTTTGTTTACACCACGAAACTTGGAAAGGTCCCAGCGCGGGATTTTACACACAACATAATCCAATGCAGGTTCAAAAAATGCAGACGTTGTCTTTGTGACCGAATTCTTCAGTTCAAAAAGCCCGTATCCCATACCAAGTTTTGCTGCAACAAATGCAAGCGGATAGCCTGTAGCTTTTGAGGCAAGAGCAGAAGAACGTGACAAGCGTGCATTCACTTCAATGACGCGGTAATCCTCCGACTGAGGGTCAAAAGCATACTGTACGTTACATTCACCAACAATTCCTATATGACGGATTATCTTTATGGCAAGGGCACGCAGTTTATGGTATTCTGAATTTGTAAGTGTCTGAGATGGTGCTATGACTATTGACTCTCCGGTATGTATACCTAATGGGTCAAAGTTTTCCATGTTGCAGACTGTTATACAGTTATTGTATCTGTCACGCACTACCTCATATTCTATTTCCTTCCACCCTTTCAAAGATTTTTCCACAAGAACCTGTGGTGAGAAAGAGAATGCTTTTTCAGCAAGAGTGTTAAGTTCCTCTTCATTATCACAGAAACCTGAACCTAATCCTCCAAGGGCATATGCAGCTCTGATTATGACCGGATAGCCAAGTTCCGAAGCCGCCTTGCGGGCATCCTCTATATTGTCACAAGCCTGAGATTTGATTGTCTTGACATTTATCTCGTCAAGTTTTTTCACAAAAAGTTCACGGTCTTCTGTATCAATAATCGCTTGCACTGGAGTACCTAAGACTCGGACATTGTATTTCTCAAGCACACCGTTCTTGTACAGTTCCACACCGCAATTAAGGGCCGTCTGTCCTCCAAATGCAAGAAGTATGCCATCAGGACGTTCCTTCTCAATAACACGCTCTACAAAATACGGCTGCACCGGAAGGAAATAAATTTGGTCTGCGACACCTTCTGAGGTCTGCACTGTTGCTATATTTGGATTGATCAGCACAGTCTTAACCCCTTCCTCGCGAAGAGCTTTCAGCGCTTGTGAACCGGAATAGTCAAACTCACCGGCTTCACCTATCTTCAAAGCCCCTGAACCAAGGAGCAAAACTTTCTTTATATCTTTATCAACCATGTTCTAAATGAAATAAGTTTATAAGATTTTCACAAACAGGTTCATGCCAAAAGGATATGAGCCTTAAAGCAATTCCACAAATCGGTCAAACAGAAATTCTGCATCAACCGGACCTGAGCATGCTTCCGGATGGAATTGGGCAGAAAACCAAGGATATTTCTTATGTCTTATACCCTCGTTAGATCCATCATTCATATTCACGAAAAAAGGTTCCCAATCAGAACCAAGCGTCTTGGAATCAACAGCATACCCATGGTTTTGTGATGTGACAAAGCATGTTTCTGTTCCAACCATACGCACAGGTTGGTTATGTGAACGGTGCCCATATTTCAATTTATACACAGTTGCACCCGCCGCCTTTGCCAGCAATTGGTTGCCCATACATATACCCATAATTGGGCGCACAGCACTATCAGACTTCTCACGTTCACACTCCATGAACTTACGTATATTCTCAACAGCCTCAACACACATGTCTGGATCACCAGGACCATTGGCAAGAAACAGACCATCGAATTCCATGTCTGTAAAATCATAGTTCCAAGGAACTCTTATGACATTTACTCCACGATTGATAAGACATCTTATGATATTCGCCTTAACACCACAATCTACAAGCACAGCAGTCTTCGCTTCATTGTGTTCTGTCACATTCGCAGCTGCATAACGGATGATCTCCTTGCACGAAACCTCCTCAACAAAGTTCACACCCTCATACTCTGCTTCAGGAATATTGCCAGGTTGGTTGTCAAAAACAATCTTGCCCATCATCACACCATGTTCACGCAATACTTTTGTCAGTTCACGAGTATCTATGCCTGTTATACCTGGGACTTTTTCACGCTTGAGCCAATCGGAGAGACTCTCTTTGGCATTCCAATGGCTATAGCTCTCACTATAATCAGATACGATTAATGCCACAGCATGGATCTTGTCACTTTCCATGAAGGTTGGAATACCATTATCCTCAAAAGAAAACGCCGGAACACCATAGTTTCCTACCAAAGGGAATGTAAGAACCACAATCTGACCTGCATATGACGGATCCGTAAGAGATTCAGGATAACCCATCATAGCTGTATTGAAAACGACCTCACCGGCTACCGTTTTATCATAACCAAATGACTTGCCATGAAATTCAGTGCCATCTTGAAGGATAAGTGTTACATTTTCCATTTCTAATTCATATAATAAAAATCACTCCACTGTAACAGACTTTGCCAAATTACGTGGCTGGTCGACATTCAGTCCCTTTGCCACTGCAACATGGTAAGACAGCAACTGTAATGGAATAACACTCAACAGAGGGGCAAGACAAGCCAATGTCTGTGGAACCTCAATGACTTCATCAACCATTTTCTTTATTTCTTCATCTCCTTCCGTCACAATGGCAATAATATGTCCTTGACGCGAAATAACCTCCTGCATATTGGAGATATTCTTCTGATAAAGAGAATGATGCGTCGCAATAAAGACAACAGGCATCTCTGCATCTATCAAAGCGATAGGTCCATGCTTCATTTCTGCAGCAGGGTATCCTTCTGCATGTATATATGATATCTCCTTCAGTTTAAGTGCCCCCTCCAATGCCACAGGATAGTTCCATGCACGTCCAAGATAGAGGAAGTTATGCGCATAAGTGAATTTCTGTGACAACGCATGAATCTTGTCGTTCTGCTCAAGAATCTTATTCATCTTCTCAGGTATTGCAACAAGTTCGTTTATTGTTTCTTCATATTCTTCCTGCCCAACAGTGCCTTTAGCCATTCCAAGAGCTAAAGCTATCATTGTTAAGACAACCAATTGACCAGTAAACGCCTTGGTCGACGCTACACCGATTTCCGGACCGACATGGATGTATGTTCCTGTATCGGATTCACGCGCAATGCTGGAGCCAACACTATTGACTATTCCAAATATAAGGGCACCTTTCTCTTTTGCCTGCCTGATTGCTGCAAGAGTGTCTGCAGTTTCTCCGGACTGTGATATAGCCATTACCACATCATTAGGCTCTATGACCGGGTCTGAATAACGGAATTCTGAAGCATACGCTACTTCTACAGGAACACGGCAGAAATGCTCTATCAACTGTTTACCTATCAGTCCTGCATGCCATGATGTGCCACAGGACACTATCACAATACGCTTTGCCTGCAAAAGTTCACGACGGTGATTCTTCACTGCAGAGAGAAGGACTTCCGGTTGGTGGGAGTAAGGTGACTCTATAATCCTGCCACGCATACAATCCTTAAGAACATTCGGTTGGTCAAAGATTTCCTTCAGCATGAAATGAGGGAATCCTTCATGGTCAAGCATTGACAAATCAACATCGACTTCTTTGACGACAGCATCTGTAGCCTCACCATTGAGTTTGAAAACCTGCAAAGGTTTGCCACATTCCATAATAGCCATTTCTTCATCATTGAGATATACAATCTGCATTGTATACTCTGCTATCGGGGAAGCATCTGACGCAAGGAAAAACTCCGAATTATCCTCTACTACACCAACTGCCAAAGGTGAAGATTTCCTTGCAGCTATCAATTGTTCCGGATGACGGCTGTCTATCACTGCTATAGCATAAGCGCCAAACACTTGATTCAAAGCACTACGCACAGCTGTAGCGAGATTGACATCATTTGTCGTCATGATATAGTCTATCAATTGCACAAGGACTTCTGTGTCTGTCTCACTCTTAAATTGGTATCCACGCTCTATAAGCTGTTCGCGAAGAGTTGCATAGTTTTCGATAATACCATTGTGCACAAGAGTCAGATTACCGGACTGTGACACATGAGGATGAGCATTCGCCTCACTCGGCACACCATGTGTTGCCCAACGTGTATGCGCAATTCCCATACAACCGGTTGTATCACCTTTCTCTGCAACAGCTTCCAATACAGAGACTTTTCCTTTGGCTTTATAAACTCCAAGGTCGTTATTTTCATTTATCAGTGCAACTCCTGCGCTGTCATAACCACGATATTCTAGTCTTTTAAGTCCCTTAATAAGAATAGGATAAGCCTGTCGCTTTCCTATATAACCTACAATGCCACACATGATTTTATTTTTATATCTATAATTAATTTAACCTTAATTTATCTATTATGAAATGAAAAGAGATACAGCCCCCTGTATCTCTTTATCTAAGTATTATTATCTTCTTGTAATGGCGACAACCAGAGAGACAATGGATAATAATGATGTTCCAAGCGAAAGCCACATTGTTGTTGCTGGACCAAATACAACAGATCCAGACTTGTTTTTACTTGGTTCTACATAAACAATATCATTCTGTTGAAGATAGAAATAAGGAGAGTTGACAATATTGACATCCGTCAGATCAAGTCTATGCGTTGTCTTCTCCCCAAATTCATTTTCCCTTATAAGTAATATATTATTACGCTTACCGTAAAGAGTCAAGTCACCTGATTCGGCAATAGCCTCAAGAATGCTCATCTTTTCAGCCGACACAGGAACAACTCCAGGACTTGATACTTCTCCAAGAACTGTTACACGGTAATTTGCCATACTTACCTTAACCAATGGGGATTCCTCTTTTAAGAAATACGGTTTCAGTTTGGCTGCAATCATATCCTGACATTGGTTTTTTGTCAGTCCGGAGACATGAAGTTTGCCCAATATAGGGAACTCAATATTACCTTCATTGTCTACGAGGTAACCACCGTTATTCGCACCTCCTGTCCCCTGTGTTCCCTGACCGGAATTAAGATTGAATGGAGCTGAAGCCTGTGGATCTGTAGTATGCACAGAAATAGACAACAGATCTTTCGGCATTATTTTTGCATCATAAAGCATACGAGAAGCCTCCAGACTAACCTCGTCTGCATTCTGAAAATAAACAACCTTTTTGGAACTTCCACAACTCATAAGAGTCAACACTGCAATCAAAAGAGGGAAAAGGAAATATTTTTTTTTCATATACTTTGTGTAAATTTGATGCAAAGATAATAATTTTTACCACAACCTCCAAACTTTTAATAAGAAAAGTATGTTTATTTCTTACAAAACTTTATTTTGTTGGTTGAGTGCTATTTTTCAATTAATTTTCGTATCTTTGCAACATGAAGTTACGAAAAGAGTGTAATTTATTGGAAATGAGCGTAGGTTAATTGCTCTTGATAGTAATAGGTTACGATTTAGTTAGTTATCTACTGCATTATCCTTCTGCGCGTTGCGTAACCTTCAAAGAACTCTTCGTATGCAAAAGTAGCTATTTAATTCGAGATTTTGATATAAACTCCCGTTTTTTATCCCCTCATTCATAAGAATTTTCCGTAAAAGCGGTATTGTCCGTCGGCACACCATTGCCCAAAACGAGTTTGGAACAAACGTGTGCCGACTACCGCATAGCTGGAGAAAAGGGCATTGCCTCACGCCTAAACGATGTTTAGACAGATGAAGCAATGCCCCTTTCTTTTGCGCCTATGCCAAGAGGTGCTTTTACGGGTTTTCAAATGATTTTTCTTTTTTCGCTGTCTCTTTTGCCGGAAGCGGAAAGTGAATGCAGAGTGTGTCAGCCTGCCCCATGAATGAAACAGGCGCCCACACACAGCCGGACAAACCGGGAAGAATGATTGTTGCCACCCGGCTGAACAAGTTCCGTCGGATCGGAAACAATCATACTTCCTTTGTTGTGGTTTGCCCTTTTCACGCTTCCGGTGATGTCTTTTTCCTTTTGGTGATTCTTTTTTTTACGGATTTTCCCCTGAAGTTTTTTTCTACACAATCTGCCTCTGTTTTCGTTTACCTCCATTTTGCGCCTTTCAGTAAGCCGCATCAGTCAGTCATTTTCGTTCTGGGCGCAAAGGTAATTCCGGGATTGGACGGGAAAGCAAGGTCAAGCCTCCTGTTTTCGGTAAAAATCTCCAGCCCTGCGGGTAGTATTTTGACCGAAAAACCTTGCATTCCCTAATCCCTACCTTTTCAAGCACCCGAAACGAAAACGACCGATGCGACAGAAAGACGCATAAAAAAAATGTCGGATAAACGAGAGGCAGATAAGATAGTTTGAAACTCAACTCCCTCAGCTCTTGAATCCGCATTAAAAACAAAAAAATCAAAAACAGCGAAGATATGACGGCAACGGCAAATTTCAGACAAATGGCGCAACACATCGGGTTGGCGATATGCGGCTTGATGATGCGCACCGCCTTCGGGGTGTTCGGCATCCTTTGGGGCATCATCAGAGAGATTGTAAACGGAGTGTTCCGAGTGGCGATAGGTGTAATCGTGGCTATCCTTTCCACCATTGCCTTCTTTGGCTTCATCCTTTGGTTATTCACCCTTTAACCCTTACCGACATGGCAAAAAGAAACAGCAAGACGGCAGCGCAGCAGTGCAGATATTACGAGGTGGACAACATCTTCGTGTATATGGTGGAAACGTACATCAACGGCAATTTTGAAACTTTCCGAAGATTGTACCACGAACTGAACAAGGACGCACGGAGGGATTTCATGGACTTCCTTCTCAGCGAGGTAGAGCCGACCTATTGGAGAGAGATACTGAAACAGATAATCTAAAAATGACAGCGATATGAAAGGAACAGACCATTTCAAGAGAACGATATATATGTACTTGGAACAGCGTGCGGAGGAAGATGCGCTATTTGCAAAGAAGTACCGCAACCCTGCCAAGAACATGGACGAGTGCGTGACCCACATTCTGAACTATGTGCAGAAAAGCGGTTGCAACGGTTTCACGGACGGAGAGATATTCGGGCAAGCCATCCACTACTATGAGGAAAACGAGATAGAGGTGGGCAAACCGATGGACTGCCAAGTGGTTGTGAACCACGTTGTGAAACTCACGGCAGAGGAAAAGGCGGAGGCACGTCAGAACGCTGTCCGCAAATACCAAGAGGAGGAACTCCGCAAGTTGCAGAACCGCCACAGACCGTCAGCGAGAAAAGAAAACCAACCCCAACCCTCATTATTTGATTTAGGCTTATGAAACCGAAGACCAAGATACAGAAAGAGGTGGCAAGACTTTCCGCCAACCTTCGCCCCATATCAGCGACACAAATAGATTGGGCATACCGCCACTGCGTTGAGCATATCGGCTACCGCACCAAGAAAGGGAACATCACCTGTTCCGACTGCGGTCACGAGTGGCACAGCGACAGCGGACTATGCGACACCCTTGAAGGCTGCACCTGCCCCAAATGCCATGCCGAACTCAAAGTGCAGGACACACGCAGACGCATCTACAAGGAAACGCAGAATTTCAGCGTGATAACCACCTGCAAAGGGTATCAGGTAATCCGCGTGGCGCAGGTCAGATGCGAGAGCAGGAAAGGCGAACCGATGCGTTTCTACTGCCACGAGGTCGTGCAGCGTTGGATTTCACCCGACGGCAAGGTTACGGACATGGCGTTGCTCCGTGGCTTCCTTTTCTGCTATTGCGATGTGTGGGCATTAGGCAGCGATATGGAGGTAAGACCGCACAACAGCCTATACGATGATGTGGTGGCAAGAAGCTGTGCATATCCAAAGATGAGGATATTGCCCCAACTCAGACGTAACGGCTTCAAGGGCGATTTCCACGGCATCTCCCCCGTGCGTCTTTTCAAAGCCTTGCTTTCAGACCCAAGAATTGAAACCCTTATGAAAGGCGGTGAGATTGAGGTCATGAAACACTTTCTTTTCAATACCCGTACTGCCGATGAATGTTGGGCATCATATCTGATTGCCAAGCGTCACAAGTATCAGATAGACAACCTCTCAATGTGGTGCGACTATCTGCGTATGCTCAAAAAACTCGGTCAAGACCTCCGTAACCCGAAGAACATCTGTCCCGAAGATTTCATGGCGGCACACGACAACGCAACCCGAAAAATTGAAGCCATACACGAGAAGGAAAGAGCCGCAGAGCAACGCCGTTGGGAGATTGAAAGGCGTGAGCGTGAGCAACAGCGACAACTCCAACGAAAGAAAGATGCGGAGGATTTCATCGCCAACAAATCCAAATTCTTCGGCTTGGTAATCACGGACGAGGAAATAATCGTCAAGGTGCTTGAAAGCATAGACGAGTATTACAACGAGGGCAAGACGCAGGGCATCTGCGTGTTTGGCAGTGGATACTACAAGAAAGCCGACACCCTCATACTATCGGCAAGGATTGGCGATGAGATTATTGAAACCGTAGAGGTGGACTTGCGAACCCTCGAAGTGGTGCAGTGCCACGGCAAGCACAACCAGGACACCGAATATCACGAGCGCATCATAGACCTTGTGAACAAGAACGCCAACCTTATCCGTGAGCGGATGAAAGCGGCATAGCATAACCCCTAAAACAACATTGATATGGAAGTAAGAATTGAAAGTATGATTTGTGTGTGGGATGATGCAATCCCCACGATGTTCCTTGAATTTGTGAACCTCCTCACTCTCACAACGAGTGAGGGGGAATTGAGAAAGAGCGTAAAGGAGTTTGCCGAGAAGCACGAACTTGACAAGTTTTTCCTTTACGGCTTCGGCTCACACCATTTCTACCTGCACCAACGCTACACAAGCAACCCCGAAATGGTGATGAAGAACAGAGTTCTGTCAGTACATTTTTAACCATCTAAAAAGCAACATTATGACAACACGAATGACCATCAACGGAGTAAGCACCTGCGCGGAAGCAGGTACGGAGAAATACGAGCGTTTCCAATCGGGTATCGGAAGACGCAGGCGGACACTTGTGCAGTACGACTACCGCCACCCCATAGACAGAGAATTGTTCTCTTGTGTCAAACCCACGTTGGACGAGTGCCGAGCCGCACGGGACAAGTGGCTGAACGCAAAGAAGGGAAAGGAGGACAGACTATGAACACGACCTATCAAACGCTGATAGTCAAGTTCAGCGAACCTATCACGGCATTGGACGGTATCTTTGACGATACCGGAGCGTGGGGAACGGACACCCTCAAGGGGTGGATAGATGATTACGAAAGCACACGTTTCACCGCCACCGACAGCCATACGGCAGTCATCACGAGCGAGTACAATATGGAATGTGTGAAAGAGTGGCTACAACGGCAGACCCCCATTTCCGAAATGCGAGAATTTTGAACGGGATGGCGGTGTCCGCACCGCCAATACTTAAAACCCTAAAAACAAAAGATATGATAGCCAAGACGATATTACAGCAGATAGGCGGAAAACGCTTCACCGCCATGACAGGTAGCCGTGATTTCATAGATATGGGCAACGGCTTACGGATGAGCCTTGCAAGGAACAAAACAAGTGCCAACCGCCTTGACATCATCTATGACGAAGGGGCAGACCTCTACAATATGCGCTTCTACCGCAGGACGTTCAGCAAAAAGACCTTTGAGTGCAAGACAAAGGACATTGCCGTACACGAGGGTATCTATTTTGATATGCTGGAGGAAATGTTCACGATGGTGACGGGACTTTACACACGCTTTTGAGTGGCGGGGCGGCGAGAGCCGCCCTACTTTCTTTCAGTGAGCATGATGGCGGACAAAGAAAGTAGCAAAGAAACCTTTGTCCAATCTGCGATAACTAAAAAATCCGCAAGTAAAACTTGCGGAGGCTATATATTGGGTCGTTATTTTTTGGTGGAGGGGAATGATAATCTCGAACCGTTGAACTACACATTTCTGCTTCGTCTCCATTTCCCCCAACGATTTGATACGTTCAATCATTTTTGTTGTTCCTTTCTGAATTTTCCTAAATACTTTCTTCATAATTTCGCTATACTTTTTATGGTTAATAACTATGTTTTGTATTGCTCTCACAACACTTACAACTTGAAGTGTCATTTGGAAACCGATAGGCAAAAATGGCTCAACGATGTCAATTAACGAGAAAATCCTACGATAATCTATCAAGTGATAGAGCAAAAGACGTGCCAAGTTAAATATGGCACGTCTTTTGCCAGTTTTGTCAGTCCTTTTATGGGATATACAACAGCGCAAACTCCGCCTTTCTCCGTTTGAGCAGCATGGCGTGGCGTTTTCCTTTGTAGTTGCAGAAGGCTATATACTCACGGTAGATGTTCCTGTCACCAGCTTCCAGCTTCTTGATTAAGGTGCTTTTGGGGATTGTTTTGCTGCCTAACAGCTTCGCCGGTCCCACATTGTAAGCTAACGTGCCAAGCAAAATCGAATCAACCCCGAATTTACGGAACATGGCGACAAATTTGCGCAGGTCTTTCCGCAAAAGTTCATCCGCATCCCGTTTTGTCATGGTTCGTGCCGAATACTTCTCGTTTGGCAAAAGTTTGTGACCCCAACCGACGTATGGGTAGTGTTTTTCTGAGTGCCAGCCTTCAAAGTAGCGGCAGCATAAAAAAGCACGTTCCATAAGCGGCAGTCGGTAGATTGCCGCCTGCCCGTCCGTTCCCTCTTGGCGGCTGATCTGCGCGGACACAGAACAGACCGTCAGAAGTGAACAGAGCATTGTCATGAATACACGCATCATTTCAACAAGGGGCTGAAGTTGCCGATGGGAACGATGGTAAGATCGTCGTCCTTTACATTCCTGTTGTTGAAGTCAAATTCCAGTTCGTAGGAGTTGCTAAAGTTATCCTCCACCACCACGATGAAATTATGCGCCTCATCACCCGCCGCCGTGTAGTACAGGCGGAATTTTTCGTTCTCCAGCAGGTAGCGGTCGTTAGGCAGGAAGGTGATGCCGTTATCCATTTTGAGCGAGCCTTCCCCCTCGAACTGGAAATAGCGGATGGTATAGAGCGTACCCGAAAAGTCGCCCTCCTTTTTCAGTTCACAGCGGATTTCCACTGTCTGCCCCTTTACTACCTTGTTCGGCACGGGCATGACCTCCACCGTGAAGGGATAGGACTGCTGGATGTCCATGTCATCGTCACATGACACGAGGGTGAATGACATGGCGGCTATCAGGCATAACGCCACTGCCTTGAATATTGATGTTCTCTTGTTTCTGTTGTTCAGTATGTTCATTGTTCTTCGATTTTTAGATGGTTGTTTTTCTGTTTTTTCGTTGTCAGTTGCAGGTACTCGTTCAAGTCCTTGCAACCGTCATAGAGGGAGGAACGGTCGGTGACACGTTCCCCGTATCGCATGGTAAGTGCGGCAAGCGTCCGCCGTCCGGCTTCGTCACGGTCGAGGAAGCAGCCGATGCGCCCGTATCCGTCCAGCAATCCCGCCGCCTTCTCCACGTTGGCGACTGAGTTCAGCACAAGACAGTCAGCGTTACCGGTTACACCAAGCGTCACGGCAGAGAGAAAGTCCATGAAGCCCTCGAACACGAGGCACTCGTCAGCCGGGATGTCATTCGCCTTTACCAGTGATACAGACTTCGGAGGTATGCAACCCTTGAAATATCGGCTTCTGACTTCATAGCCACCTGCCATGTTCGGAAAGCCAACGGCAAAATACCGTTTCCCACGCACACCGTAGTTCAAGCGGCAGCAGTGACGGGATGCGATGGCGTAAGGGATGCCCCGTTCCTCTAAATACTCCGTCAGCAGTGAGCGGAGCAGCGGAGCGACCTCCACATCCTCAAAAACGGATTCGGTCGGCTTCGAGAGATAGACGGGCTTTTCCCATCCGGCAACCGTCATATTGGCGGCTTCCGCTATGAACTTCGCTTGCTTCATGAAGTCATCGCTTTGCAGAAACTCCCCGGCAAGCGTGAAGATGTCGCCGCCCTTGCCCAAACCGAAGTCGTACCAGAGCTGTTTCGCCACGTTCACACGGAAAGAGGATGTGCGCTCGCCCCTGTACGGGGCAAGATACCACAGCTCGTTACCGCTCCTTCTGACAGGCTCATGCCCCAGCCGTGCGAGAAAATCCGCAAGCGGCATCCTTCTGACAGCATCTATTTCCGTCCTTTCCATGCCCGTGTCAGTTGATGATGAACTTGATACCGACCCCGAACTGCGTGTGGAACTTCCGTGTGTCGCCACCCCAAAGGCAACGCTCCCGCAGGTTGGCAAGCAGGGCGATACGGTCTGCCACGTAACACTCCACATCGAGCGTCAGCGCACCGCCGTAGATGAAGGCGTCCCGGTCGTGCAGCGTGGAGCCGTCATGCAGCACCTTCTTCCCCCAATTTACCGCCTCATATCCGGCGAGAGCCGAAGCCCCGGCATAGACGAAAACAATCTTTCGGGCGTCCGACAGTATCTTGAAGTAATAGCCGCCCTCCGCCGTGAACTGCGCCACGGGTATCTTGGTGTCCTTGTAGGGATTGTTCTTCAACAGGTATTCGCCACCGAACACCCACTTGTTCCCCTTCTTCGTGTAGGTGGAGAGAGCCGCCCCGAAGCTGTACCCGCCGTCCTTGCCGCCGAGATTGAAGCCGTCCGCCATGTCCGCCCTCACCTCGATGCCCTGCATCTTCGGCAGACACCGCTGGGCGTGCGCCTGCCCTGTAAAAAGGGCAAGCGACGCGATGATTATTGCGATGTACTTTCTCATGGTCAGCGTACTTGAAGTTCGTTGATGGTACCCGCGCGTACCAAATCCTCGTTCTCAATCACGAAGGACTGGTGACGGCCGCCGTTCTTCTCGTTCAATTCCACCACGAGGCACTTGTCATCGGGGATGGTGAACTTCGCCATCGTGAAGACCGTGCGCTCGCTCTTTTTGCCCAGCACGAGGGTGGCGTAGTTCTGCGCGCGGAGCGGCAGAATAATCTGCTCCTGCACGGCAGTACGCTTCGCAACCTTCTTGTCCACGATTTTCCAAGTGATGTAGTCCACATCGAAAGGCACGTTGCTCTGGTTCTTTATCTCCGTGTGGAAATAAAGCAAGCCGTTGTGCGTGTAGATGCCTTTCAACAGGTATTGGATGCCGAAACGCTTGCAGCCGATATGCTTCACCTCGCGCTTGTTCTGTTTGTGGATGGACTTCATGATAAGGCGCACCAGCATCGGGCTTTCGCTGCCCAGCTCTTTCAGATAGATTTCCTGCGCGTTGTTCGGGCGGTTCACCGTGCTGCCGTCATGGATGAAGTCGCACATCTCCACGTTGAGCAACAGCGGTTCGGCGGCGTACTTCACGTTGAAGGTGTAGAAACTGCCGTCCTCCGTGATGACGGACATATTCGTTTCGTTGGGAAAATTCCTTACGGTAGCCTTCACACGGATGATGTTCTCCGCTCCGTCGGCTTTCCCGGCAATCAGGTCGGGCGAGCCTAAATCGACATAGCGCACCTCCGCCGGAAAAATGACGTGGACGGTCTTGTCGTAGGTCACTTCCAGACCGTGCGGCGGTATCATGCGGTCGAAGGTCAGCTTGCGTGACAGCCCGTGATATAGGTCGCCGTCCGCCTCCTTCTGCGGATAGACCTCCTTCGTCAAGGTCGGTTGTTCACTTCCGTTGGTCGTTTCAACGGTTACATTCTCCTGCGCGTTGGCAGTTATGATGCCCATAGCGAGGGCAAACATGATGATTACTTTTCTCATTACTTTTGGATTTTAGTGGTAATTTTTATTGTTTTCAATATTTTTCTTGGTAAAGCATGACCCTGTACCCGGCTTTCAGATGCACCTTGACGGTTCGCATCTTTTTGGCGATGTACTGGCTCGTGCCTTGTATCAGCCCCTTGCCCAAGTCGGAGGCGAGCTGCGCCCCGGCATTGGTGGAGATGTTGATGCTGCTTCCCAGCGAGCCGCCCATGTTGGCGGCGACCTCCCGGACGGCGTTCATCTCCATCGAGTTCGGGATGAAGATGCCGGGCTGTCCGTCCGTGTCATAGACCGCAAGCTCCACGGGGATAATCGTGCCGTCGTATTCCAGCGAGGTAATCTCGATGTCGAGCCGCTCACCCTGTATCTTGCCCGTGCCGACCACCACCGCACCCCGGGGTATTGTCCTGCCTGCCACCGCCATAGGCTCCAGCAGGCGCAGCCTTACCGTCTGCCCGTCCGTCACGCTCTGCGCCCCATGCACGCACGCCGGTATGGTGTTCCTGTCCAATACCTCCGCCGTGCCGACAGCCGTGTTGAAACCCCGGTTGCGTTCCTGCGATAAGGCGGCGACAAACTCCGCGTTACTCATAGGCTGTGAGAGTGAAGAAACTACTTGATGCTCCACCTGTCTGATAGGCATTGCCTTGTTCTTCTTCCCTTTCTGCACGGTAGTTGGCTCTGCCCTCTGTTCCGCCGATGGCTGTCCTCCGTTCTGACCGCCCATGTACTTTGCCGCCAGCTCGTAGGACTTCTCCATAAGAGCCACCTGCTCGTCCATAGAGGAAGCCTTGCCCCTCTCGCTTTCCAGTTCCGACTCCAGCGATGCGATGCGCTCCAACAATTCGTCCATCTCCGCATTGTCGTTTTTCGGCTGGTCGTAGAAGTTTCCGAGCGTGGCGTTCAGGTCACGGTAGGCGGCTGCGGAGGACTGGATGGTCTGCGGCGTGGCTGGCTTTGCCCTTTCTTCCTTGCCGCCCGGATTGGCGAGGTCGAAGTCCACTCCGTTCTCCGTTCCCGCTATCTCGCGGTCGAACATGTCGCCCAGCTGCCCGATGGCACGGTTGCGGCTCTCCTGACGCTCTTCCATCTCCCCATGCTCGTAGGCTTTCAGCTTGTCGCCGATAATCTGCCGGTTCGCCTTGTCAGCGTCGGGCATCTCGGTGTTGTATCCGTCCGTTCCCGGCGGTTGCTCCTTGCCGGAGGACGGGGCGAATATCAGCCACATCGCCCCGATGAACACCAACACCATAGCGGGCAGCACGATCATCTTCTGCCGTTTCAGCCGTTGCGCCTCTGTCAGCGGTTCGCGCTCCTTTTTCGGTTTCCCCGTTTCGGGAGCAGCTTTGTTCTCTTTCGTCGGTTCATTCTTTGTCTGTTCCATATAAATAAGGTGTTAAGTGATTGCCTGTTTCCGCCGGGGTCGGCAGTTCCACCCGTCCGGCGTGTCCCGTTTCCATATGTGAGCCGTCGTTCCTGCCGATGTCATAGACGGCTCTGCCGAAGGTGTAAAGGGCAAGCACCGCGAAGGCGGCGAACATCCCCAGCACGATGCGGCGGCGTGTTTCCGGCGGCAAGCCGTCCAGATACCCTTTGAGACTTGCCGCCAAGCGTTTCCGTTTGTCGTGGAGTTTCCAATACATGCCCCACATTGATTTTCTGATACTTTTCATGTCCTGTTACCGTTTGATAGTCTGTAAATCCTTGTTCTCAATGATGGTGAAACCCTCGATGGTAAAACCGTTCGGGTTGTCATCCGACCGCGATGCGTTCAGCAGGCGGCAGGTGGTCACGAGGCTGCGCTCGGTGACGTTGCTCTGCCGGATGATTTTCTGTGTGGCGTAGGTCACGGCACGGTAGGGATAGGCGTTGAAGTCGCACACCACGCTGTCCACCTTCAGCACTTGGTTGATGTTCCCGGCGATGATGCGGTTGTAGTACCCCTTCTCCGCGAAGTCCGAATAATAGTGGTACACGCTCTTGTCCGCCAGCAGCAAGGCACGTTTCACGTTGTGTTCAATCGCGCTTTTTTCAGGTGATAGCGTGAAGAACATCTCGTGGAAACGGCGCACATGTTCCCGTGCCTCCGCCGGGCGGTTCTGCGACAAATCCTGAGACAAGGCGAGCATCAGGCTCTTGCCGTTGTCCAGCACATAGATTTTCTCCCGTTGCTTCTCTGCGAAACGGTAGGAGTTCCACACGCTCCACACCGTCACCACGGCGCACAGCGAGAGGAAGACGATACCGAACAGGCGTATCTGCCTGAACGACGATTCGATGTTTCTAAGTGATTTGAATTCCATTTATATTTTCCAATTTATGATTGCACATTGATTATTTCAGCAATTTGCCGACACGTCCGACTGCGTTTCCTGCGGCTGCACCCGCCACGCTGCCCGCCATGCTTCCGGCTCGTCCCGCCATCTGGTTCACGTTGCGACCGTAACCGCCCATGCCTCCGGCTTGGATAATCCAGCCCGCAACGGTGGGAATGGTAAAGTAGCCGATGATGCCGATGCAGAGGAATACGATATACACCCCGTCGCTCGAATCCAGCGAGAAGTTCGGGTCTGCCTGCATCCGCTCGATGTCGTTTTGCAGCATCAGAACCTGTATCTTCGCCAGTATGGTGCTGAACATGTCCGATACCGGTAGCCACAGATAGACCTGTATATAGCGGCATATCCACTGCGTGAGCGTGTTTTGGAAACCGTCCCATACCGACAGGGCGAAGGCTATCGGACCGAGAATCGCCAGCACCACGAGAAAGAAGGTGCGGACGGTGTCTATCACGAGGGCGGCGGCTTGGAACAGCAGTTCGAGTATCTCGCGGAAGAAGTCGCGGATGCTCTTCTTCATGTTGTACATTCCCCGGTCGATATACATTCCCGCCATCGTCACCATGTCGGAGGGCGACCAGCCGAGTTCCTCCAGTTGCTTGTCAAATTCCTCGTTGGACACGAGGTAGGCGGTTTCGGGGTTGCGTACCATCGCCTCGTATTCCAGTTTGTCCTTCTGCTCCCGGTATCGGTTCATGTCCAGCGTTTCCGCCTCCAGCATCTTTGCCGTGCCCTGTACGACGGGTGAGAGGATGCTGTTTATCGTGCCCAGCACCACAGTCGGGAAGAACATGATGCACAGACCGATGGCAAAAGGACGGAGCATCGGGAATACGTCTATCGGTTCAGCTCTCGCCAGCGACTGCCATACCCGGTAGGCGACGTAGAACAGCGCACCCAGCCCGGCGATGCCTTTCGCCACACCAGCCATGTCCCCACACAGCGGCATCATCTGCTCATAAAGTGAACGTAAAATCTGATGAAGGTTGTCGAACTTCATAGGCTACCAGTATCTTTCGTTCATGTTCCCGTACAGCCCCATGATGCGGTCGAGGTCGTTCTTCTTTTTCGCACGCAGGTAACTCACGGAGATGTTCTTGTTCGTGTAGTAGCTCACGAGGTTGCGGTAACGCTTCATCTTCGAGTGGCAGCGTTCCACCACGTCCATGCGCTCCTTGTCGGTCATGGAGAGCGTGGTGATGTTCACCACGTTCCTGAGTTCCGTCAACACTTCGTTGCTTTCCTCCAGCAGTTTCGTGTAGCCGAAAGCGATTGCGGAAAGCTCTTCGGGTCTGAAATTCCCGTCACGGAGCATCCGTTGGAAACTGTTCACATAGATGTCTGTGATGTCGCCCACCATCAGGATGGTCTGCTGCACCTTGCGGGCGTCCTTGACCAGATTGTTCACCGATTTGAGGGCATCGTAATACTTCTTGCCCTGCTGATAGATTTTCACCGTCTCCTGAAAGTTGCTCACCATGTTCGTGGCGGTCTTGGAGGTATGGATGATGTTTTTGGAGGCATTGATGATGCCCTGCGCTAGATTGCCCGGATCGCTTACGACCCACTGTGCGCTTGCCCTGCCCGCGAAAAGCAGGCACAGGCAGATAATCATTGTTATTCTTGTTCTCATGTTACTTTGGATTTTAGTGGTTGTTATTCTTCGGTCGGATGTCCCGGCTGCGGCTTCACCCGCACATAGTCCCCGTTTGGCGAGAAAGTCAGCACATCCGTGGCCTCGTTGTAGGACACGTCGATGCGGAAGCCGGTGTTCATGAACAGGTTGCCGTTCTCCTCCTGCAAGAGATAGGTTTCCGGCTTGAGCTTGCGGCGCAGACCGCTACGACGGAACACCGTCACTTTGTAGGCTTCGCCCTCCTTGTAGATAAGCACGTCAGGTTTTCCCTCCACGCTCTCCCAGTTCCCGCACAGCATGTCGCGGCGGTTGTCGGCCACGTCGCAGGATTGCAGCATCATGACCGCCAATCCGATAAGGCACTTGCTGACTTGCAGCATTTTCACTTTTGGTAAATTCATACGCGTTTTTCTTTTTTGGTTGATACATTCTGTTTTTTAGTTATTCCTTGTTTCTCCGCCTTTCGGCAAGCTGCCGGATGGCGGCTTCGATGTCGTCGCCCAGCTTCTCCGCCAGACGGTAAACCTCCACTTTTTCCGTTTCCTCGGTGGTGTACGCCAGATACTCTTCCGCGCTGACCTCCGTGGCATAGACCGCCGACTGCGTGCCGCCCAAGCCTATCCACACCTCCTTGTAGAGCCGTGAAGGGTTGTTCGCCATGTTGATGGAGAGTATCTGCGACTTCTCCTTTTCCGTCAGTCCGAGCAACGCCTGTATCTGGTCGAACTTGTTCATATATTTCCTTTGGTCAAGCAGGATTTTACAATCCGAGTTGTTGATAATGCTCTCTTTGACCACCGGAGAACTGATAATGTCGTCCACCTCCTGCGTCACCACGATTGCCTCGCCGTAATATTTTCTGACCGTCTTATACATATAGCGCAGATATTCAGCCATGTTCGCCGATGAGAGGGCCTTCCAAGCCTCTTCCACGATAAGCTGTTTCCGCACGCCTTTCAGCCGCCGCATCTTGTTGATGAAAGCTTCCATGATGATGATGGTCACGACGGGGAACAGTTCGCGGTTTTCTTTAATCGAATCTATCTCGAAGACGATGAACCGCTTGCCGAGCAGGTCGATGTTCTCCGTGGAGTTGAGCAGGAAATCGTAACGCCCGCCCCGGTAATACTGCCGCATGGTGGTGAGCATGTTGTCGATGTTGAAGTCGGACTTCTCCACCTTGATGTCACGCTGTGCCAGTTCCTTGCGGTAGTCGTCACGCATATACTCGTAGAAGGTGTTGAACGACGGCACGATGCTACGGTCGGATTGGATGCGCTCAATATAGGCACTCACGGCACTGCCCAGCTCGCCGCTCTCCGTCTTTGTCACCTTGTCGTCCTCCGACTTCCAGAGCGTCAGCAACAGGGTCTTGATGCTGTCCTTCTTCTCCACGTCGAAGATGTAATCGTCGGTGTAGAACGGGTTGAAGCTGATGGGCTTATCTTCCGTGTAGGTGAAATACACACCGTCCGCTCCGCCTGTCTTGCGTCGGATCATGCCGCACAAGCCCTGATAGGAGTTTCCCGTGTCCACCAATACCACATGTGCGCCTTGCTCATAATATTGGCGCACGAGGTGGTTCATGAAGAAAGACTTGCCGCTGCCCGAAGGACCCAGCACGAACTTGTTGCGGTTGGTCGTGATACCTCGCTTCATGGGCAGGTCGGAGATGTCAAGGTGCAGCGGTTTTCC
This sequence comes from Palleniella muris, assembly GCF_004792655.1. GTDB lineage: Bacteria > Bacteroidota > Bacteroidia > Bacteroidales > Bacteroidaceae > Prevotella > Prevotella muris_A. The sequence goes on from NZ_SRZC01000003.1 coordinate 223,201, forward strand.
CGTGAGCCTGTCCACCATCTTGATGCCGAAGGGCGAGAGCGAGCTGCGGTAGTTGGTTTCCTCTGTGAACAGGCACACCGCCTGTTCGATGAAGGTGTGGAAACTCTCTTCCGCCGGGAAGTCCGCCGCATTGCCGGGTATCGCCGCCCAGTAGAGTGTCGGGCAGTCGATGGTGTTGTGGCGCGGCACGCATTCCATGCTTGCCAACTGGCTGCCCACGTCGTTCTTGATATGCTTCAGTTCCTCCGCATCGTCGCTCCACGCCATGACGTTGAAGTGTGCCCGTACCGAGGTCAGTCCGTAGGAATGGGCTTCGTTCAGGTATTGGTCTATCCACTCGCGGTTGATGCTGTTGCTCCTTGAATAGCGAGATAGCGACTGCATGTTACGGGCGGACTTCTCGAACTTCTGCAAGGTTTCCTCACTGTTGTCTATCAGCACATACTGGTTGTAGATATGGTTGCAGGAGAGCAGAAGCCCCACCGGGGAGGCGAATGACAGTCGGCAGTCACTCCGGTCGGTGGAGAGCTTCTCGTAACGGGTGTCGGTAGCCACCTTGCCCGGCAGGTCTTCCGCGTCGGAGAGGGTGTGCAGACACAGGCGGTTGTCGCCGATGCGCATCTCCCTTGCCGAAAGCTCGATGTCCTGCAAGGTGGTGTCACCTTCCGGCATGAGCGAGAAGTAGCGTTCAATAAGTCCCGTCTTTCCCTCAGTACCCACAATCTCATCGGTGGAGAGGCGGCGCAGCCTGACAAGCCCGCTGTCGTTCATGATGCGCTCGAACTGTTCGCAGGCTTCCAAGAACTTGGTCGTGGTTTCCCTGTCCAGCTCCTTCGGGATGATATGTCCCCGGCACAGCGTGCTGAAATTGCTCTGCATCCGGTTACGCTCCTTTGTTGTCTTGGTCAGGTAGAGGTAGCAGGTGTGTTTCAGGTACGGACGCTCGTTGAAGTGACGCTCGAAAGAGCGGCTTAAAAAGCTCATGTCGTCCTTCTGAAGCTCCGGTTTGTAGCGTTCCTTGATGAACCAGTCCTGTTTGTGGACGACGGAGTAGTCCGGCAGCACCTTGATAGCCTTGCACCAGCAACTGTGTATCGCCTCGTACTCCGCACCCGTCACGGTGTAAAGTTCCGGTAGTTCCACCTCGAAAGCCACCGTGATGTCGGCGTCCTTTGAGATGATGCAGCCATGCTCCACCGCTAAAAGTGGGAACCTGTTTTCCAGTGTTGTCATTTTCGATGTATTCCTCATTGTCTTTCTTCCTTTCGTTGTCGTTTGAACAGACGGGTTATCCGCCGCCGGTTGATAAGGTATCGGGGATGGCTCCGTGCCGCTCCTAATTTCATCAGCCCGTGTTCACCGTACCGGGCGTTCAGCGCGAAGGTCTGCCATACAAGGAGGGAGGACGATGCCGCGCCGAAGCCGATACATATCCACTGGTCGATACCGACCATGTAGAGGATGACGAACAGGACGAAGAGAGCCAGCAGACCTCCGCAGAAGATGAAGAGGTACTGTGCCTTCAAGCCCTTGAACTCTACCGGACGGCCGATACCCTTGTTGATTGGGTATTCAGCCATACATTATTTATTAAAGGAAGAATGAGCGCAGGATGGTGGCGGCAACAATCAGGAAGATGCACGCGCCGAACCACGAGGCGGCTGTCTTGCTGGTGTCGGGGTCGCCCGATGAAAACTTGCCGTACACTTTTACGCCCCCGATAAGCCCGACGACTGCACCGATGGCGTATATCAGTTTAGTTCCGGGGTCGAAATAAGAACTCACCATAGAGGTGGCTTCGTTGATGCCCGCGATGCCGTTTCCCTGCGCGAAAGCGGAGGCGGTTGCGGCGATGACAAGTGCCGCGGAGAGGATTGCTTTTCTGTTTTTCAAGATGTTCTTGTTCATAAACTGTTCTTGTTTTTTGCCGTCAAAAGGGTGGATGGTCCTTTGTCGGGCGGTTGATACTTTGTTTCTTTACTTTGGTTTTAGTGGATGCCCGTTTGTTTCCACGGACGTGGGCGTGTCCGTTGCGGATGGGGATGCGCCTTGCGTTTCCTCGCCGCGTGGGTTGATGTCATTCTTTCATGTTCATTTCTTTTATTGTTGTCATACATAGTTGCGAATGTCGAACTCCTCGATGTTGTCCGGCACGACGAACTCCTTTTCAGATTTCTTCAGCCGAATCTCGATAAGCCCCTTGATGCGGATGCCTATCTCCGAAGAGCCTTCCATCATTTTCTCGTACAACTCCGTGCCCTCCATGTCGGTGAACACCTTAGCCGCCTTTTCACGTTCCGCCTGTGTCGCGTCCGGGTTTTTGGCGGTCTTGCAGGCGTCGTCAATCTCGTCAAAGCTGCTGCCCGAAGCCCGTGGCGTGTCCGAGGCGTCCTCTTCCGGTTCGTCGTCCCCGTATCCCAGTTCCTCCGGCGGTATGCTCGTGAAGGTCTCATCGAGTTTTTCCTCCGGGACTTGTGCCGGGCGGGATGCGTTTCCCGTTTTTCCGTCGTCAAAAGTAGCCTCTTCCTCCGACAGCTCAATGCCTTTTTCAATAGTGGCGGCTTCTTGCGTCGGTATGGCAGCGGTTGTCCGGGTGGATGCCATCCTGAAACGGCTCTTGCCGATGATGTCCGCCTTTTCCGCAGGGACTTCCTCGTGTGCCGCTATGCGTTTAGCCTCATTCCCGTCCAGTGACCGCCATAATCCGACAATGCCCTTGAAGAAGCGGACAATCCGCGTGTCCATGATGCGCTCGTAAAGGAGCAGGAACAGGAACCAGAGGTTGCAGCCGACCGATACCGCCAGCAGAATGTCTGTCATGCTGATTGTGTAATTCATATCCTTCCGTTTTTGGTTAGAATACTGAATTGTAATTTCGGGCATAAAGGCTCTTTATCGCATCTTCGCACTGGTTGAAGTGGTGCGTCAGCACATGGTCGATGTAAGCGGACAGCGTAAGCCGGTCATGCCCGATTACACGGGTGATACGCATGATACGCTCGTGGTACTCCGGGCGCACATACGCCATCTTCCCCTCACGTGCCTTTACTTCCGGGTCGCGGATGAACAGGCGTTCATAGTCCTTCTCACTGCATTTGCCGCTTACCGGGACAGGCGACAGTATTTCCACACTCGCCTGCACTTGGGTAAACATACCTCCGCAGTCTTGCTGTGGTCTTTTTTCATTCGGTGTCATTTCTTTTTCCATTTTCAAATCAGATCTTCACGTTGTTTCTTGTACAGTTCGTTGATTCTCTCCTTGTGCTGTTCCAGATGCTGGCGCAGCACGGTATCCACATATCCGCCTACTGAGATTTCCCCTCCGGCGATGTCGTTCACGATTCTGAGGATCTTGCCGTGGACGTCACGGCTGATATAGACACATTGGCGGGTCTTTATCTCGTTGCGGCGCAGGAATAGCTCGTTGTAGTCCTCGTCCTGCCTTTTCCAGCGTCCACTTTCCCTCTGCGCTTTTTCCCGTGTTACGGGTTGCACAGGAGATGGTTCCGGTGCGGCGGTGTCCTCTTCGGTCGGTGCAGCTGCGGGTACTTCCTGTGCGGGGCGCAGTGTCCCGTCCTGTGTGCGCCGCCCGATGGAGGCTAACAGCAGTTCCTCGTCGATGCCTTCCGTGTTCACTTTCCTGCTGCCCATGCTCACTGCGGTCTGATGATGTCGCTTATCTCTTCGGAAAACTCCCGGATGCCACTCCCTTTCAGCAGTGCCGTGTCCATCGGGAAGATGGTGGAGCGGAAAACGCTCTTGCGCTCTTCCGAAAGGTCACGGCGGAACTTCTTGCTGTCGGGCAAGCGGGTGGAAAGTACCGGAAAGCCCATTTCGGCTATCACTTCCTCGTAGATGCCGTACAAGTCGTTCCTCTCCCTGCCGTCCACCATCGTCCAGAACAGATGCAGCCCCTTTGTTTTCGCCTGTCCGGTAGTCATCAGCCTGTCGCGGAACATCGTGACGAATTTCAGGGTACTCTCCACGACAAAGCGGTCGGCACTCAGCGGAGTGAAAATGTAGTCCATCTGCGAGAGCGTCTTTATCACGCCGTTGCTTCGGAGTGTGCCGGGCATGTCGAAGAACACCACGTCGGGTTTCACGTCCTCAGTGGCAATCATCCTCTCGGCATCGTCGAGGGCGTTCACCGCATTGCTTTTGACGATGGTGTAGGCGTTCTTTTTGATCCGGCGGAAATGGTCGCAAGCGAGAGCCTTGAAGTAGGTGCTGCTGTCGATAAGCCCCATTTCGTGTTCGCGCAGCCCGTGGATGCTGTGCTGCGGGTCGTCGCAGTCCACGACGGCGACATTGTAGCCTTTCACGTTGTGCAGGTAGCTGGCGGCAAGTGCCGTGACAGTGGATTTGCCGATGCCACCTTTCTGTGTTGCGAATGCAACGAAGATTTCCTTACTCATAGTTCCATTTATTTTAATTGTTGATGATTTGTTTTTCTGTTTCCATACGGATTTGGCTGTCGCACCATCCGCTTCCGTGACTACACACGCAGGCGGGTCGTCGCGTATCCGGTTCTGTGGTGAAGCGGTGCGTCGGACAAATGGTGATTGACGACATTGCGTCATGAAGTCATTGAATCCATACGTCACCGAATTGTCGGAGAACCGGGTTTCCGACGGTTCGGGTATCCGTTTCGGCAAGTATCCGAAGAAGCGGATTTCCGGGTATTTGAATGTTCCGTTTATCATATCTTCAAATCGTTCGTTTCTTGAATCATGCTGCAAATAAACAAGTATATTTTGGAACCTGTATCACTTCTCCGGCAAGTGGCGGCACGTTGCGCCGGTTGGCAGTCATTGACCGGGTCAAGCATCTGTCCGATACCGCTTTAAGGGCGTAACTTTGCACCCGGACAGCAGGGTTCGCCGATGACGCGCGGCCCGGAGTCCTGAAAGGTATTTTCCCAATCCGTCCCCTGACGGATTTTTATGTTCACCTGAACATAGCAAGATGTCTTTTCAGCCGCTCAAAATATTTTGAGCAGCCACGAAAAGCACTTGCCCTTGCAGGGGGCGGGCTTTCCCTCCGAAGTCGGGAAGCCTTTCAGAACTGCGGTGCTGTAATCCGAAGCGGCGGCTTATGCCGTCAATCCGCTAAATCCAAAGTAATATGAAAGAGAAAAGGAAAAGCAAATCAGGGAGAAATCCCAAACTTGATCCGGCGGTGTACCGGTACACCGTCCGTTTCAACGAGGAGGAACACAACCGTTTCCTCGCCATGTTCGGAAAATCGGGTGTCTATGCACGGTCTGTTTTCCTCAAAGCGCACTTCTTCGGGCAACCGTTCAAGGTGCTGAAGGTGGACAAGACGTTGGTGGACTATTACACCAAACTGTCGGATTTTCATGCACAATTCCGTGCCGTGGGTACGAATTACAACCAAGTCGTGAAGGAACTGAGGCTGCATTTTTCAGAGAAAAAGGCGATGGCGTTGCTCTACAAATTAGAGCAACACACCGTCGAACTCGTGAAACTGAGCCGCCGGATTGTGGAACTTTCAAGGGAAATGGAGGCAAAATGGTCGCAAAAATCAGTGTAGGAAGTTCGTTGTACGGCGCGATTGCCTACAACGGGGAGAAGATTAACGAGGCGCAGGGGCGGCTTCTCACCACCAACCGCATCTACAATGACGGTTCGGGAACGGTGGACATAGGCAAGGCGATGGAGGGTTTTCTCACCTTCCTGCCACCGCAGATGAAGATCGAGAAGCCGGTGGTGCATATCTCTCTCAACCCGCACCCGGAGGATGTGCTGACCGATATTGAGTTGCAGAATATCGCCCGCGAGTATCTGGAAAAACTCGGTTTCGGAAACCAGCCTTATCTTGTATTCAAGCACGAGGACATCGACCGCCACCACCTGCACATCGTGACGGTCAACGTGGACGAGAACGGGAAAAGGCTCAACCGGGATTTTCTCTACCGCCGCAGCGACCGTATCCGCAGGGAACTGGAACAGAAGTACGGATTGCATCCGGCAGAACGTAAAAATCAGAGATTGGATAATCCGTTGCGCAAGGTGGCCGCATCGGCAGGTGATGTGAAGAAGCAGGTAGGCAACACCGTGAAGGCTCTGAATGGGCAGTACCGTTTCCAGACGATGGGCGAATACCGTGCGCTCCTTTCCTTATATAATATGACGGTGGAGGAAGCGAGGGGCAACGTGCGCGGACGGGAGTATCACGGGCTGGTCTATTCCGTCACGGACGACAAGGGTAACAAGGTGGGCAACCCGTTCAAATCCTCGCTTTTCGGGAAGTCCGCAGGCTATGAAGCCGTACAGAAGAAGTTTGTCCGTTCCAAATCGGAAATCAAGGATAGGAAACTGGCAGACATGACGAAACGCACCGTCCTTTCCGTGCTGCAAGGCACTTATGACAAGGACAAATTTGTATCCCAACTCAAAGAGAAGGGCATCGACACCGTACTGCGCTACACAGAGGAAGGGCGCATCTATGGGGCTACCTTCATCGACCACCGCACGGGATGCGTGCTGAACGGTTCGCGCATGGGTAAGGAGCTTTCGGCGAATGCCTTGCAGGAACACTTCACCCTGCCATACGCCGGACAACCGCCGATACCGCTATCCATCCCTGTGGATGCTGCGGACAAGGCACACGGGCAGACCGCCTACGACAGTGAAGATATATCGGGCGGTATGGGCTTGCTCACTCCCGAAGGTCCGGCGGTAGATGCCGAGGAAGAGGCTTTCATCCGGGCGATGAAGCGCAAAAAGAAGAAAAAACGCAAGGGCTTGGGTATGTAATCAGAGTATCAACAATTAAAAAATCAATGTATGTCACAACAAGAAGACGATTTGAGGGCATTGGCGAAAATCATGGATTTTCTGCGTGCCGTGAGTATCATTTTAGTGGTCATGAACGTGTACTGGTTCTGCTACGAAGCCATCCGGCTGTGGGGCGTGAACATCGGCGTGGTGGACAAAATCCTTCTGAACTTCGACCGCACGGCGGGGCTGTTCCATTCCATTCTCTACACGAAGCTGTTTTCCGTCCTTTTGCTTGCCTTGTCCTGTCTGGGTACGAAGGGTGTCAAGGGTGAGAAAATCACTTGGGGGAGAATCTGGACAGCATTTGCCGTCGGGTTCGTGCTGTTTTTCCTGAACTGGTGGTTGCTGCCCCTGCCGCTGCCGCTTGAAGCGGTGACGGGACTGTATGTCCTTACCATTGGAACGGGCTATGTCTGCCTGTTGATGGGTGGTCTGTGGATGAGCCGCCTGTTGAAACACAATTTGATGGAGGATGTTTTCAACAACGAGAACGAGAGTTTCATGCAGGAAACGAGGCTTATCGAAAGCGAGTATTCGGTCAATCTGCCGACACGTTTCTATTACAGGAAACGCTGGAACAACGGTTGGATCAATGTAGTTAATCCCTTCCGTGCGTCCATCGTGTTGGGTACGCCGGGCAGCGGCAAGTCCTATGCCGTGGTAAACAATTTTATCAAGCAACAGATTGAAAAGGGCTTTAGTCAATACATCTACGATTTCAAGTATCCCGACCTATCTACTATTGCCTACAACCATTTGCTGAACCACCCGGACGGCTACAAGGTAAAGCCGAAGTTCTATGTGATCAACTTCGACGACCCGCGACGCTCTCATCGGTGCAATCCCATTCACCCGGATTTTATGGAAGATATTACGGATGCCTATGAGAGTGCCTACACAATAATGCTCAACCTCAATAAAACGTGGGTGCAAAAGCAGGGCGACTTCTTCGTGGAGTCACCTATCATTCTGTTTGCCAGTATTATCTGGTATCTCAAAATCTATCAGAACGGGAAGTTTTGCACGTTTCCCCATGCTATCGAGTTTCTGAACCGCCGTTACGAGGATATATTTCCGATACTGACCTCTTATCCGGAGCTGGAGAACTACCTTTCGCCGTTCATGGATGCGTGGCTTGGAGGGGCTGCGGAGCAGCTCATGGGTCAGATAGCGTCGGCAAAAATCCCGCTTTCGAGGATGATTTCACCGCAGCTCTACTGGGTGATGTCAGACAGCGAGTTTACGCTGGACATCAACAATCCCGAAGAGCCGAAAATCCTCTGCGTGGGTAACAATCCCGACCGTCAGAATATCTACGGTGCGGCACTCGGTCTGTATAATTCCCGTATCGTGAAGCTCATCAACAAGAAGGGGATGCTGAAGTCATCGGTCATCATCGACGAGTTGCCCACAATATACTTCAAAGGGTTGGACAATCTTATAGCTACCGCCCGAAGCAACAAGGTTGCCGTGTGTCTGGGCTTTCAGGATTTCAGCCAGTTAGTGCGTGACTACGGGGACAAAGAGGCGAAAGTGGTGATGAACACTGTCGGCAATATTTTCTCCGGTCAGGTGGTGGGGGAAACAGCCAAGACGCTCTCCGAGCGGTTCGGTAAGGTGTTGCAGAAACGGCAGTCCATCTCCATCAACCGGCAGGATGTTTCCACCTCCATCAACACGCAGATGGACGCGCTCATTCCACCGAGTAAGATTTCCGGGCTTACGCAGGGAATGTTTGTCGGTTCTGTATCCGACAACTTCAACGAGCGTATCGAGCAGAAGATTTTTCATTGCGAGATTGTGGTGGATGCCGAAAAGGTGAAACGGGAAGAAAGTGCCTACAAGAAAATTCCCGTCATTACAAACTTCACGGACGAGGACGGCAACGACCGCATGAAGGAAACGGTGCAGGCGAACTACCGGCGCATCAAGGAAGAGGTGAAGCAGATTGTGCAGGAGGAACTGGAGCGTATCAAAAACGATCCGGTGCTGTGTAAACTGCTACCAGATAATGAGACTGTCTAACAAGTCCCCAAAATTGAAAATTATCCCTATCGAAGTTTGAAGTGACCCCCAAAAGTTGGATACAATTTTTTTGGGGGGCACTTCAGTTCTGACGGGTAAAATCGTAAAATTCGGACTTGTTAGACAAATACTTACGCGGTTTCAACCTCAGGTACTGAATCTATCGAATTGACAAATTTAACCAATTGCGGATCTGAATCTTTTTGTATGAGGTTTCGGAGACTCTTTTTCAATTCATAAGCATCATCCCCTGCTGTATTTATTAAATCCATATAAAAATCTTTGTTTTGCAGAATCAATGAACGGCATGCCCCATCGGAAATTACAGGTTTCACTATTTTATCAATAACGTCTCCAGCTTGACTTTTCAAATTACCATGCGATCTAAGCCATGTTTCGAAAAATTGAAACTTTATTGCATTGATAGTCTTTTTACCGATGCAGAAATCATTTCTTATATCGGTAACTGTCGATTTAATTTTTCGTTTATCCAATCTTTCAACTATATTCTTGAAACAATTAGGGAAAGGATTCAAACTTTGAGTTCCAGAAGCAATATCCATCAGAATCTTTTTGCCAAATTCAGTCAAGTTATCTGGCAAGGATTTGATTTTAGCCAGTAAATGTTTTATTGCGACAAACCAATAATATGATGTATGTGCTGTTCTTTGGGCGTATAATGTATCAACACTTATTTCAGACAACGCTTCGAACGCTATTTTATTGATATGATCGGTCAGGACATTGCTTATTTTAGTGGTCAAATCGTAAAAAGATGCGTCAGGAATTACATCTTTAATATTGTTCTTAGTGATATACTTATCCAAATCGGTATTCCACTCTGCTAAATGCTCGATAAATACCTCATCCGTTACACCTATTCTGTTCTTAATATCTTCAAATTGGGGCAATATGTCTGAGAGCAATAATTTATAGCCAAGTTTATGATTTACCATGTATTGTAGTGTTTCATTTAATAGCGGTATATTCCATCCCACACTATTTACTAATAAGTCTCCATGATCCACATAATAGTCCATGAGTTCTGCAACATATTTTATATCTCCACCCTCTATTAAGGAAACGGAATGACCATGTGCCAATTGCATGGCGACTAAATCGTAATATCCAGACTCTTTAATGTTTCGGCCATCAGTTTCTAATTCAGAATGCAACTGATTTATGTAGGTTGAATCTAACGTTACAGGTAAAGGTCTTTCTTCGTCAGATGCCAATAAACGATAGGTTGTAAATATAGCCCCTATATTATCTTTATTTACATTCTGTTCATCAATGCAATTCGTGATCGCTTGCAAAAGCGTTGGAAACGTATAGGTAGAATTATCTTTTAACGTTTTTACAATATCTGCATGGTCGAAATTATCGGGTAGTAAGTTTGCCAAATAATTATCGAGCGCCTCCGAATTTGTTGCTACTTGATAATATTTATATGCTTTAGTTGTCGCGTTATCCCGATAGGCAGCATCTGTTGCATTTGCAGCTTGAATATAATCGATAAATGTATTTGGCTTGACTGTTTTTGCTTCAATCAATGACGTAAAATCGCACGCCAACTTATTTTGCGCAATAAACCTGTCTATTGCATCTAACGTTTTGAAATAGTCGCCGCCATTGAAGTCATTGAACCGAACTATCTTCTTATATAATTGAGCAATCACATGGTTTTGGCTTTCCGTGTCTAAATGCAACAGCAGTTCTTGGTATTCGACAGGGAACACCTGCTTCTCTATGGATTCTTTTAATTTCAATTGTGCTATTCTTTGCCATACACGCAGAATAACATCGCTCTTTCGAGTTAATTTATGCAAACAATGTATAATCTTATCGATAAGCGCATTGTCCATACATTGTATAACTTCTTCTAATACAGTGTCAAATTGTTTATTAGTCTCTGCATATTGATTTATGTCGTGGTCTTCTTCTCCGTTGATGCAGCCTTCAATATATTTTTTCAATGGAATTTGTCGAGCATCTTCAACATCGACACCATATACCAAAGCTGCAATTTCGCGTTGTGTTTGCAGATCATTGTTAATTATTGTTTGAATGCCATTCAGATAGTCGCCGGACAATATTTGTTCTACTGGATTTGCCAGAATATCCGTCTTCTTCAAACAGAACAATGCTATGTTTATCATCAAAATTTCGTTACACCACTCTTGTTTAAGAGCGACCATCTCATTGATATATGATATAATTTCCCTAACATTGGCATTAGGATTTACCAATCTGAATATCCGATTTATAGTTTCTTTCGCTTCATTTTCTGTTTCTCCAAATGCTTCAACAAACAGTTTGTTGAATATACTTCGATAGTCGGTAATAACAGGAGGAGCAACACGATAAACAATAGGGAAAGTTTTATTGATAAAATACTTGGTCAGTTGTTTCGTTTGTTCGTCGGTCTCATCTCCGAATGCACAAGCTAAATGTGTTTCATCGAAAGGAATAACAGCCCAAACATTTTCAAAACCGCTATCGGCGAAGAACGTATGGATAGAAGACCATAATTCTTTTACTTTTTCAGCGGGGAGACGATCCATGTTGTCAAAAACAAGGACTAATTTACGTTGTCCTTTTTCCTTGATAAAATCAGAAATGTCTTGCATCCATGTTTTGAACTCGTAAACCGTTGGTTCGTCTTCGCTCAAAGTCTCATAGCAAACGTCCTTTTCGACTTTATCTTGATAAATAGCTAACATATAACTCCATCCATATTTATGATCTTTGCTATATGCCCATTTCCAAACGCACAATGCAATAAGAACTGGCAGTGCAGCTATGATAATAGACAATAAAGAAAACCACCATGTTGTGGGTGTAGGTTTTACTGCATACGCAATAAATGTAAATATCGGAGTTAAAACTGCAACCAAAAATGCCGCAACCATACCATTACTGATAAGGGGATATTTTTCGGTTACGGTCTCCGTTTTACGGGCTAATAAATATTTCAGCTTTTCAGACCATGATACGGTTTTCGTACCTCCACCTTTGACTTTTATTGTTGCATTTCCAGATAGGATACCATCATCAATAAGTTTGCTTGTAAGCAATTCCAATATAGAGCGGCGTTGCAAGTCCTCTTGATGTCCCCATGCGTCATACTCAAAAAAGTAATAGTCGTCTGATAATTCACGTTCCAACATTTTAACCACGTTGGATTTTCCAGATCCCCAAATACCTTCGATGCCGATAATTCGAGGTAAAGTACATTCCTCATCCAATGAATCATTCTGACAAAAATGGCGAGCAATAGTTTTTGCCAACCTTTCTTGCGAACCTCCATCGAATTTGTCAATACCACACGGTTTATTTTGGATAAACCGCGGATATTGCTGTTTGGATTGTAGTTTTGTTTCCATATACGTAATTTATTGATTATACGAACTCCAAATAATTCTCCCGATTTACCACATGAAACTCGGCATAGGGATAGGCTTCTTGGAAGGCTTTCGGTGCGGCCGGCATTTTATTTCCCCACTTGAACTCCAAGGCGGTAAGACTGTCGGCACTCTCCTCAATCAGGTCGATTTCCTGTTTGTCGTAGGTGCGCCAGAAATAGAACTCCCTGTGCAGTCCCTCATTGAAGTTCGCTTTGCGCCGCTCTCCGATGATGTAGTTCTCCCACAGCGCACCGACATCCTGCCGAATGGCCAGCGGTGAGAAAGCCCCGATAATGGCATTGCGAATGCCGTTGTCGTAGAAGTACCACTTGCCAGCTTTTGTAACCTCCTTGCGTAGGTTACGCGAATAAGCCCCCAGACGATAGATAACGAAGACCTTTTCCAATAGGTCGAGGTATTTTTCAACGGTCGTCTTGCTCATGCCGAGTTGTTTACCTAACTCTTCGTAAGAAACTTCGCTGCCCAACTGAAAAGCTATCAATCGCAGTAGATCGCGCATCTTGCTCGAATTTTTTAAGCCGTCAATTGCTAAGATATCTTTAAGCAGGTATGCACCGACAATATCACGTAGGTAGTCTGTTTTACGTTCATAGTTCTCCATCATTACTACTTCGGGATAGGAACCGTAAATCAAGCGCGCTTCGAGGTTCTGGCGGGTTTCAAGTGCCGTTTCCGTCTGTGCGATTTCCCGTTGCGAGAATGGTGTAAGGAGAAATTGCGTACTGCGGCCGACCAACGGTTCCACCAGTCTTATTCAGCAAATCGAATGACGAAGAACCACTTGCCAAGACACTTATTCCCGGTATTTCATCAACTATCAACTTCAGAATACTACCGATTTGTGGTATGTTCTGTGCCTCATCAATAGCCAGCAAATCAATACCATCCAATAAATGCCGATAATTGGCTATTGAGCGATTCTCCAATAGTGCTAATGTGTCGTAGTCTTCGCCGTTGAGCATCATCGTCCTACCTGAATAGTTGTCCACAATTTTACGCATCATTACCGTTTTACCAACACGGCGAGCACCAAAAATCAGTACTGCTTTATTGGGCGCGATTCGTGCTGTAATCTTCTCTTGAAGTATTCTATTTACTGTTTCCATACCTTATAAAATATAATGCAAAGATAATCATATTTTTTTAATTGGCGAATTTTACAAAAAAAACGGGCTATTAAATGGCGATTTTTACAACCACAATCTTATGGAAGTTGTTTCATTGTTTTTAGTAATGATATATGTTCATACTATGATGACTCAATAATTTACCAGACATACGTTTCTGAAATTTGTCCTTATAGGAATGAAAAACTCACATATATTGTGCTAATTAATATATAATTAAATGAAAATAAAAAGACAGGATACGAGTATTCCTGTCTTCTCATATGTAATGGATATTTTTTTATTTTCTCATCCGCTCCAACTCCTCATCACGCAACATTCTCTCGTTCAGTTTTTCCTGCATCCTGTCAATGAAATAGGTGCGGCTTTCGTTCTTCCGGCGTTTGATATCAGTGTAGAAGCGGTAGCAGTCTTTAGAATCAACCCCGAATATCTTATAGAGAAGTGGGGCGAGCTGTTTGAGCGGCATATTGCCGTTGTTGATGCAGCCCATCACGTCTATGCCGTAGATAAGTTCCACGAGGTCGATGGCATTGCCCGTCCATTGAAGAAGGCTGGCGGTGGTTTCTGTTGCGTTGTTGGCGGATATTAGTGGTGGCACTTGGGGCGTGGCAAGGAATTTCTGCATCTTTCTTACGAAAGACAGAGCCTTGCTGACGTAGGCGGCAATCTCTCTTTTTTCTTCTGACAGATTACGTACGGGATGGTGCTGCAACTCGATTTCGATGTAGGCAAGCGCGATGACGGTAAGGTTCATGTCCATGCCGCCGTTGCACAGTTCGATCACTTGGGTGGCGAAAGCCGTGTATGCCGTTTCCATATTGCAGTCGCCGGCTTCGTTTATCAGGCGGAAAAAGTCGGTTTCCGCCAGCAAGAAATAATTCATGGTTCTGTCAATTTTGAAAATTACACTTTGTTTTCTGCGTGCGCACATGAATATAATTGGCAAAAAACGCGGCAGAAAATAAAAAATCCAACACTCAATTTTACAAAGTGCTGGATTTCAGAGGTATAAAATTCAGTATTTTTTCACAAGGACAAATTATCTCCGACTTAAATTGTTTGTAATCGGAACATTTATTCTATTCCTGAAAATAGAAATGTATGCTTGCCGCACATTTTGGCTATCTTGCTTTTTTATCAAGGATATAGATAATGCGACATACACCGTTGGGATAGCTTTTCAAAGAGGAAAGCGTCCAGTGTTGCTCTGGCAGAGCCGACTTAAAAAAATGTCGTCCGCTTCCGGATATGAAAGGAACGGTGTATAGTATGATTTCATCCACAGCGTGCATCCGCAGCAGTCCGTTTATATAGTCTGCCGTGTCCGGTGTGGCTTCCGCGAGGTAACGGATGTTTGTGCAGTCTTTTCTCCATTCGTGCAGCATTGAAATGGAATAGTCCGGTGTCACACGGTAAAAGGCTTTCTTCCTGATTTCATCAAGACCGCAACGGTCAAGGCACAAATCCTGATGTGCTTTATCATATAACTCTGAAGAAAGACATCCGTCCATCGTCAGTACGGCGAGAATCTGAACTTTACCCATAATCGTTTCCTTTCGTTAGGCAAGGGTAAAAAAGTAGCGTGCAATTCACACTACCTTCAAGCGATGGCTCTGGTAAAGCCTTTACGGAGAGTACGTGAATGCACGCTATGCGTAAGCATAGCATAAGCATCACGCAATCGTCTCCGTAGTTCCAATTTACCAGATTTTCGCTTGAAACGCCTTGCGGTCTTATCCTATATGTTGGCGGCGAAAAGCTCCTGCCAATCGCCGTTTTTCTCAAATGTTATGCAAAGATAGCCAAATTCAGTGAATTACGGGCTATGATTGCTTGAATTTATATTTAAGTCCATACTCTTCAAGTTTGCTGTATAGTGTTGTCCTGCCTATGCCGAGCAGTTCTGCGGCGACACTCCGGTTGCCGTTTGCCTGTTTCAACGCACGCAATATCCGCTCCTTATCCTCCGCGTCATTGCGCAAGGCGAAGCTGACAGTAGAGGTCGGTTTCGTCACGGCAAGTTCCAGATGCTCTTTCATGACAACACCTTCCTGCGCCTGCAATACAGCACCCATAACTTTCTGCCGAAGTTCCCGCACGTTGCCCGGCCATGCGTGTGTCAGCAACGCTTTACGTGCTTCGGAACTGAACCCGCTCACGCTACACTCCAGCTCTCTGTTTGCCATATCACGGAAGAACTCTGCCAGCGGCATAATGTCTTCTTGACAGTCACGCAACGGAGGAACGGTTATCCCGAAGTCGTGCAGGCGGTACAGAAGATCCTGCCGAAAACGCTTTTCATTCACCGATACCTCCAAATCTTCATTGGTAGCAGCGATGATGCGGACATTGAAATTCCGGTCTGCCTTGTCTCCGACCGGGCGATACCGCCTCTCCTGTATGGCACGGAGCAACATCTGTTGGGTTTCCAACGCGAGGTTTCCTACCTCGTCCAGAAACAACGTGCCGCCTTCCGCCTCATGGAAATATCCTTTCTTGGCATTGTCCGCACCTGTAAATGCACCTTTGACGTGTCCGAAGAAAGCCGACGGTGCAAGCTCTTTGGAGAGTGAACCGCAGTCCACCGCCACAAATGGCTTGCCTGCACGTTTGCTCTTGTCATGCAACAGGTGGGCAATATGCTCCTTGCCCGTGCCGTTCTCACCAAATATCATCACGCTCATATCGGTGGCGGCTACCAGCCTTATGCGGTGCATGATTTTCTGAAAGGCGGAACCTTCACGGGCGAATATAGGCATACGGCGTTGTCCTGCCTGACGTTCTTTCAGTATGGAACGGATCAGGGGGACAAGTTTATCCTCCACAAGCTGTTTGGGAATATAGTCTATCGAGCCGAGTTTCATGCTTTCCACGGCGGTATTAACTTCGGCGTAGTCGGTCATAATGATGAAGGGCTGCATCTTTCCCTCCTTTCGCATCCAGCACAAAAGGTCTATGCCACTGCCGTCAGGCAGACGCAGGTCGGCAACCACGATATCATTATCTGTTGCCTGTTGCAGATGTTTCTTCGCGGTTGAGAGGTGGTAAGCCTTCATATTGCGGTAGCCCTCCCGTGACAGCATATTGCAGACATATTCGCAATACACGATGTTGTCTTCCACCACAATTATTTTTGTCTTATTCATCTTCGTATTTTCTCCTTTCCTCTTCTGCCAACCGTATTATTTCCACTCCCTTATCCAGCACGGCAGTCACGGCATGGCTTAACGCTTCACCATCCGGGAGAGCATCGCCACGAAGCAATCCGTAAAGTACATTCAGCGGTTGGTCGGCACGGAGCACCTCCCACGAACTGCGCAGGTGGTGGATCAGGGAATCCAGCTTTTGCAGGTCTTTTTCTTTTGCTGCATCCCGTACCGCCTGCATTTCCTTTTCTGTTTCAGTTATCAACTTTTCCAGCATGACGGCTTCATTGCCATAGGACAATAAGGCGGAAAAGTCCGGTTTCCCGTCCGGTGTCGCTTTTATGGCACACCTGTCGGAAACCTCCATCAGTTCCGATATGGAGAACGGTTTGAACAGGCATCCGGCAAAGCCTTTTGCCAATAGTTCCCCTTTGTTACAACTGCCCGAAGCGGTTGCCACAACCACCGGGATTGTTGGTGAATTGCCCACGTTGGACGAACGCAACAGTTCCAGCAATTCGAAACCGTTTATATCGGGCATATTCAAGTCTGTCAGCAACAGGCTGTATTCTTTCTGGCGTATCATTTCCATCAGTGCCGCAGCATCGGTGCAAGTGTCGCAGTGTATTCCTTCTTGGGAATACATCTCTTTCAGCATCAGAAGTAATACCTCATCATTGTCAATGGCGACAACATCATGGAATTTATTGTTATGATAAACAGGTGTATTGCTTGTATATCCAAGCTGTTCTTCAGCTTCCTGCATAGAAATTTCAACTGTGAAACGACTGCCTTTCCCTTTCTTGCTGTCTAAACGGATTGTTCCGCCAAGCATCGACACAATATTACGCATTATGGCAAGCCCAAGCCCGAAACCCTCCTTTGCGGCGGCATTTGATAGACGTTCAAACGCACCGAACGCTTGTTTCTGTTCCTCTTCTGTCATGCCTGTACCTGTATCTTCAACGACCAGTGTCAGAACTCCATTATCATATTCAGTAATCAAAGAAACACCGCCTTCTTCTGTGAACTTGACAGCGTTTGACAGCAGGTTATTCCCGATTTGTATTATTCGCTCTTTGTCGGTCAATACAATGGCATCGTGTCCAGTCTTCACGGACAAGGACAGCCCTTTGTTCACGGCAACAGGCATGAACTCCGTTTCAAGTGTGTGCGTGATTGCTGAAATCCGGCAGGGTGACAGACGGGGCTGTTCCTTGCCGTTGTCCAGGCGGAAGAAGTCAAGCAAAGTGTTAAGCATATCCCGCATACGGTCGGAGGATTGCAGTATGTTTTGGATATACTGCCCGGACTTATCCTCACACTGTTCTTTCCGTATCAGTCCGGCATAGCCTGTTATTGCTGTCAGCGGTGTGCGCAGTTCATGGGTGATAGTATGTACCGCCTTCTTCCTTGACGTTATCAGTGCCTCGTTCCGTTGTACGGATTGTTCCAGTTGCCTTATCAAATCAGTTGTCTTGTGCTTGTATTGTTTAATGCTTTTTGCATCACGATGTATGATGATGTAGGAAATTAACAACAATAGAAGAACGAATCCCATTAAACCGCCTACTTGCATAAATGACTTTTCACGCATGGCAACTATTTCGTTTTCCCGGCTTTGCAGTTCGGTTTGTACCTTTTCTTCTATTTGGCAAATCAATTCTTGCAGTTGTCTGTTAAGTTCTGCATTACGAGCTGCAAGGCTGTCGGCTTGTTCCGACAATTGGCGATCCTGCACTTTCTGTTCGCTGATTACGTTTCTATTGACCGAATGAAGGATAGTGGTTGATACTGCTGGAGTTACTTCCTTTTTTTTGCCGAATATGCCTAAGAAACCTTTTCGTTTTGGCTTTTTGGACTGTTCCTGCACACTTTTCTGTACAATAACCGGAATTTGATTGGCTATCTTCTTGTTAATAGATTGTTGTTCATCCATTAACCGGACTATCTGGAACATCTGTCGTTCCTTATCCTCTAAAAGACTGCGCACACTATCGATGCGCTCTGCTGGATAGGTGGCCTTGAAACGGCAGAGCATACTGTCCATTGCCATACGCCGTGCATGGTAATGCTCGATATCTTTATCGTTCCATTCCAGTATTGTTTCACCCAATAGAGAAAATTTTATCATTTGAATATTGATATTGTTTATTTCTTTTCGGAGCTCGTCTATTTTTTTATTGCCAAGTTCTAATGCTTCTATCTCCTGCCATTCATAGAGGCTATTATATGCCATACATCCGATAAGAATGGAGATAAGTATATATCCCAACCGTATTGCCTTATAGAAATTTCCTGACCGCTCCATTATTTTAATGACATTGATTTTTGGAACATGAATAAAAGTTTATCTTTTTCGTTCATGCGGATATTATCAGAATAACCGTCTTTTGTTATTTGATACCCACATGGCTTAACCATAAAAATGCCTAAGCCCTTAGTGTACGAACTTACTTCTGAGGCATAGTCTTTACTTGTATTTAATGGAACTTTCCCTTTAATATGACACCACTCATTATTACAACTGATGTCTTCAATCTCAGACATCAGTTTTTGCAAATCTGTAATAGCTTTGGAACTCGCTACTTGGGGTATCTGCAACTCAAAACAGAGCATCGGTTCGAGAATGTCCACACCTGACTGTTGCAAAGCCAGCCTGAAGACATAAGGGGTCAGCTGTCTGAAATCAGCAGGTGTACTTACCGGGCTATAATACTCGGCTTGAGTAAAAGTTACTTTCAGATCTGTCACTTCCCATCCATGTAAACCAGATTGGCAAGACATACGAATCCCTTCAAAAACGGCATTTTGAAAAGAATGGTTCAGATAACCATAGGAGATGTCACTTTCGATTTGCAACCCTGCCCCTAACGGTAAGGGTTCAAGAGTCAGCCCTATTGTGGCCCAGTAAGGGTTGGGTGGTACTTCGATCTGAATAATCTTATTGACCTTTTTTATAGGTCGTTCTTTGTAGATAGTCTTGATCTCATCAAAATGGACCTTTACGGAAAATCGTTCTTCCAGCAATGTCTGTATGATTTCCTTTTGGGTCAAACCATATAACGAGATTTCCAATTCATCACTATATGAGTTTATGGAAAAGGACAAAGACGGGTCTTCAATCCACAATGTATTCAGAGCGGATATCACCTTGCTTCTCTCTTCGGGCTTATTTGGCCGGACGGAGGATTTGAGAGCGGGATGCTGATGAGATAATCCTTGAATCAAACAAGGTTTAGCACCTAAATAATCTCCGATTCGAAAATCTTCTATATCTTCTACAATCGCGATATCATTGGCACCCACTTCATCAACATTTATCTCTCTGCCCTGATAAATAGTCTTTAGATTTTTAATCTTGATGAATTTTTCCGAATCGTTGATTCTTACAACGTCTCGAAGTCTCAGACTTCCGTCAATTATTTTAAGAAAACTTCTTTTATGCCCTTTGGGGTCATGCTCTATCTTATAGAGATAAGCTGAAAGTCTGTTTGAGACTGATGCCGGAGGAAGTATAAAAGAAGAAATGGCGTCCAACAACTCATTGATACCGATATTGAACATTGCTGATCCATGTAGCACCGGATAGACTTTGGCTTTTGCCACAAGAGCGATTATCGTATTCCAATAATCAGCCGGTGAAATTTCGCTATCCGCCAAATATCGTTCTAATATATCGTCGTCATGGTTGCATACAAATTCTTTGTATTCTTCCTTTATATATGTTTGGGAGCAAACCGGATAAACCGATCCATCGACAACAGTTTGCATAAACAGGACATCTTGCGACAGATTTGTTTTTATATCCATATACAAACGCTCCAAATTCACACCGGCACGGTCAATCTTATTGATAAATATAATTGTCGGGATTTGCAGCTTTTGTAAAGTACTGAACAGCAACTTTGTCTGCGCTTGTATGCCTTCCTTTGCGGATAAGATGAGGACTGCTCCATCAAGCATTTTGAATGTCCGCTCCACTTCCGCAATAAAATCCATGTGTCCCGGAGTGTCAATGATATTGCATTTCACTCCATTCCAGATAATAGATGTCGTAGAAGCCTGGACAGTAATTCCTCTACGTTTCTCTATATCCATAGAGTCCGTTATGGTGTCACCATTATCCACACGGCCGCACTTTTCCGTTGCTCCACTGGCAAACAGCAGATTCTCGGTTACGGAAGTTTTTCCTGCATCAATGTGAGCAAGAATTCCTAAATTTATAATATTCATTTGGATTAAGCAATAATATACTACAGTAGATGCATTGTCGAAACGCACCTTTTAATACCTCCTCGTAGCATATGAGAACTACAGGATTACTAACTCGTATTAATATGTATATTATTACTGCCGCATAACGATTACAAAATTACACAAAAAAAATATATCTAACAAAAGTGGGAGGATTTTTTAACTTTTTACCATAGAAGTTGTTTAAACTAATTGTATTTAAGACATTTTTTAACAAACATGACTATGAA
>NZ_SRZC01000040.1 GCF_004792655.1 Palleniella muris
TAGGTTTATACATGAGTTCCTCATTTCGGATTGTTGCTTTACTGACCACCGCAGAATTGAATGTTATTGCTAATTTCCCCGTAGCCATACTGGCAGCCGTTGCCTCACCACCTCCTAAAGAATGTCCTACAAATGTAAGTTCACTATTTCCAAGTTCTTTAGTCAAAGTTCTTGCATTATCGATGGCAACATGGTATTGTGAGGATTTTCCATATAACTGGACAATATCCTCTATTGCATCTTGTACGGAATTTGTGCCTGCATAAACATAAGCATATTCTGTCGCACCGTTCTCTGTCCGCTGGAAAAGTTCAGACTGTAATCCATTTTGTCCAAACCTCGTGTAATTCATACAGATTGATGTGTGGAAAGTCGATATATGCCAGCCTTTATCATGCAGGGCATCTGCGTATATTTTAGCCTTCTTTCCACCATATACATGTGCAGCCATTAACGCTGCCTCATACCCCGTAGGCTCTTGTCCATTAGAATCTATCAAAATGACCGCGTTATTCAGACAATATGCAAACGGCGTGACACCGGAATAATCTTCCGCCATAGGGTCAATGGCGTGCCACCGGGCCAGGATGGGGTCATACCACCGTGCGCCGTAGTCGTACCAGTCAAGGGCAAGGAGACGGTCAAGCTCCTTACCGTTATATTTATACCTGTGAACGTCCTTGCCGGTGCTTTCTCCTAACAGTGCGCCGAAAGGGTAATAGTGGTTCACCTGCTCGACATTACCGTTTGCGTCCGCCACGATACGGACATTGCCCTGATGGTCGCTCAGACAGAAATGGTAGACAGGCTTCTTATTTGTGAACGTGACATATCCTCCGTCGAAAAGGAGGCGGTCAAGACGAAGATTCTCGTAGATTACGTTCCCACAGTAGTCTATACGGTGCAGACCGTACATGAGATTAATGTATTCGTCTGTCATTCCGACACTATCCTTTAATGACGGGCGGAGAGGTTTCAAATCATCTCCGGAAATTTCTCCGGGCAGTTCCGCGTCAAGACCGAGGACGCTTATCTTCGGGTCTTCTATTGACAGAATGTCAAGCACATAGTCCGCTCTGAGTTTCTCTCCCGTGGCTGTATATGTGAACTCTATATTCTTTTTATTGTCGAAAAGGATACTCTCAGGGAGTCCCGTTATATTGTACCTTATCTCTTTTATCCTCTTGTTCTTGTCAGAGACAAGGCTTCCGTCAAGGTTGTAGGTGTACTCCGTGTCCGCATAAGCACCGTCATTGAAGTGCATGGCTCCTTTGTAATATGGGCCACCGACGGCATCGGATACTTTCCGCAGTCTGTTGCCGTCGTATTCGTATGTAAGGTCATCAATAATGCCACAGACTCCGCCATCCCGCAGACCGCTCCGCCTTAGGGAGAGGATATTGCCCTGCTTGTCGTAGGAATACTCTGTGTCATACTGTCCGCTCTGTCCTGATGAGGTATCAAGATATGCGGCACCCGTGAGTCTTGACAGACCGTCATAGCTGAAAGAATAGCTTCGCTCCTTTCCGTCTCCCGCCTGCCACCGCAAGGACGACATATTTCCAGAGAAGCATGGTCTGCCTCCGTGCTCTCCTGTCTCGTAGCCCATGGACATGTCAAGCAGAGAACCACTGATTCCCGTCATCCATGAGCGTATGTTATATTTATAACCGGTGGTCAGAGCCGCCGAGCCGTTCCTGCTGTCAGAGAGAAGTCTGCCAAACTCATCATATTCGCATGAAGCAATTGTCACAGGCTCACTGCCGTTCACGCTGTGCGTCCGCCTGAGCAGTCTGCCTGCATGATCGTATGTTGTCGTTGTCTCCTGCACCGTAGTCGCAGGTTTCAGTTGTACACGACCGGTGTGGACATGTCTGTGAGCAGTCTCCTGCCCTGAGAAATTATATGCATAGAAATGAGTGTCAGTGCCCTCCAGGTAGTTTGTAGCCTTTCTCTGCACCACCCTCTGCCGCCAGTCATAGTAGACAGCCTCATAGATATAGCCAGAATCATCCTTTCCCGGACACAGGCATGCCGTGGCACGTCCTGTGAGCAACCCCTGTGCCTTGTTGAACTTTCTGCCATACCCATCCTCTTTCGTATATGCCAGCTCACTGTGTCCGTCTGCGAAGCCGTAAGTGTCATAATAGTTCACTGTCATGATGCGCACTCCGGTGAGGGAAAGTCCGTAGACATCATATCCCATCCAACCGCCTCCGGTGTATGCACAGTAGGGAACTTCATTGAAATACAGCGACTGCCCTGGTGCGGGAATATTGTAGGAGCACGTTCCCGTGATACATTCCCTTCCGAATTTATCATATATATGGAACGTACTTTCATTTCGCTTCCTCTGCTCACCGGTCTGGACAAACAGCGGACGGTCAGCACCGTCATATTCCGTCAGCACGGCATCCGCTCCCGGCATTTTGGCAGAGCATCTCCTGTTTCTTCCGTCGTATTCGTATATATACGCATATTCATAAATATAATCATACGGAACATCCCCGTATCTGTATTCAGCAGCAAGAGCAGGAGGAACTGTCACAACAAGATTTCCACGGCTGTCATATATATAATATGTGTCATACGTCACCTTCACCGTTCCCTTATGCTCCACCATCCTTTTCAGGACAGTCCTTCCCTGCCTGTCCTGAAATTCCAATGCGGTCACTCCATCTTCGTTCTCAGTCCTTACAACCGACAGAGTTCCTGAAGGATAGTCTCCCGCGACAGAGAGCGACAAACTGCTGATGCCGTTTCCGTTTGTCTTGTAAAGCACGCAGTTCAGCGTATCGTTCCCAACGACATTTGCAAGCATGTCATATCTTACTGCTTTTCCGTTATCATGCCATGCAGCACCGGGACCAGCAGTACTTCTTATCATACCGTCAGGTACATTATCGTAAATATCCTCTGTATACGGCTTCCCGTCCGCCCATGCACCGGCGGCACCGGCAGCGCATTGTGAATAAGGAACATATTCTCCGGGTACGCCTGGAGTGGTTACCGCCGGCAACCACGTACGTGTCTTTCTGCCGAGAGCATCATACTCATGAAGCATGACAAGGTCGTTCCGTGCTGGTGTTATTCCGGCACAAACCTCTTCCTTCATGCGCCCGAAGCCATCATAGTATTGTGCCGTAATGAGTTTTTCGGAACAATCCTGCGACCTGCTGCTAAGCATGACCACAGAGTTTGTTCCTTCGCTCGCAGGAAGTTTCACAAGGTCTTCCTCATCCTCGTAGGGCAGGTAGATGTAGCTGTCCTCGTCAACTCCGAGCAACGTGTCGTCGTCATCATTCGCCTGTCCGTAAAGGTCTGCCGTTACGAACAAAGCCATGAGCACCAACACTGTATTTTTGTTTATTGCCGTCATGATGAGTGTTTATTTATAATGATAATCGTATTGGTTAAGAACCTGTTTCCGGTCGGTGTACGGATTAACGATATATTTCTCACGCAGCCGTTCAAGCATATCATACTTATACTGTATTGCCGAACCGTCAGGGAATACCTCGGCATAAAGCCGCATATCCATGTCATACATATAAATATGGAATATTGAGGATTTCATTGTATACCGTTCATCTATTCCTCCGTAATCAAGTCCGTACCGCATATCATTCTCTGACACAACCGCCTCTTTTCCAAGACACGCTTCCGCTTCCGCCAGAGATGCGTTCTTGATTTCATAGAAGAGTTTCTGACCGTGAAAGCCCCAGTAATACACATTCAGGCATCCGTCCGTTTCCACCTCCGTAGGTTTGCCGTAAGCATTGACGGCATTAACCTTAAAGTCAGTTTTCATGGTCTTGGTGCCTCCCCATGATGTTGTCTTACGGCTTATGTATGGAATCTGACTGTCTGTTGCCTGATAATCGAATGTCTCGACGGTTGCCGCGCCGTTCTCTTCGGTGCGCTTCTCTATTACCGGAGAAATGATGTGCAGTTGTCTCATCCAGTCATACCCGGCATAGTCAGACGGATATTTATATCTGACACTCCTTGTCGTACCGTTGCTGGTCAGCATAGTCTCGGCAGAGAGCAGCCTGTCGTAATTGTATGAATAGGTTGTTGAGGAACTGTATGCACCGCTCTCCGTATATACAGTGTCGCGTACGCTCGCCGGAAAATAACTGAATGTGAGCGTATTTGCCAGCCATCCCACTGAGCAAGTCATGAAATCGTATGGATAGTAGTTGATTATCACTTCCTGCTGATAGGCGGTTTTCATGGCGGCATGCGGGGTTCTTCCGTAGCGTATGGCCTTTTTACGCTTAAGGACACCGTTGCTGTCATAAAATTCCTCAGACAGAAGTTTACCCCTTTCCTGCGAATGGCTTGTGTATGGTGCTATGGCCTCTCCTCCCGAAGCTGTGGAATACGAATATTTCTCGTCATTGTGTGATATTCCGAATATGTCCATATCATAGTTGGAATACCTGTATTTCTTATACCCCAGGGAATTACCTCCGGCATCAAGGGTCTCTTCTATGACGCATGAATATCCCACATCCGGAGTGTTCTGATTAGTGACAGGAGTCTGGAAACCGCCTGTCGATTTCAGCACAAGAGTCGCACTTCCTGCGGTATATGAAACACTATGAACAGGAAGAGGTTTGGATATTCCGCTGCTTTCCCCGTTTTTGGTTTCCGAATAATAATACTTTTTTGTACTGATAAGACTGTTTCCTTCATCATAGTTGTTTATCTCCGACACCCTCAAGCCGCCGGCACAACCATAGGTTTTCATTACAGCAGAGTGGTCGGCAGACACTATCTTTGAATATTCGTGCAGGCTGTATGTGAATGCCGTCCTGCCGCCGGTAGGATAGATTATTTCTGACAGGGTCTCAGCTCTTGTGGCAGGTAAGGACGGATGTACGGTAGTGTATGACGGAATTGCCGAGATGCGGACTTCTCCGCCGTTATAGTATCCCCAGGAGTCGGTGTTTGCCATGGAATACCTGTAAGGCATGGTCTGACTTATGTCATATGTGAAATGATATGCCGGCATATCGTCTCCGGAAGTTTCCTCCGGCAGTTCATATCCCCACTGGCCCTTTATAAGTGCAGGTACTCCTGTCCGTGTCAGTATTGAGAGTAATTTAATCCTCTCACTGCTGTTCTCTATGTATTCAAAATAGAAAGAACGTCCGTTTCCTGAGAACTTGTTTGTTATCGCAATGCGGTGCAGGACATTGTGGGTAAGATTGTCGGCAATGGCCTTGCGGGTGGCGTTTTCGCTTTCATATTGCCGTGTGTCCATGAAAACGAAGAACTGCAGTGCCGGGTCTTCCATGTTTGATGAATATGTCGGCCATCTGAGCGTACCCGTTGCCTGCCAGTACAAGGCTTTGCTGTTCCTGTAGAACCTGTCACCATAGTTCCTTTCCTTGAAATAAGTAAAGTCAATGGTCTCATTCGGAGTCTCTATGGATGTCAGGCATGCGGGAAAAAGCAGGAATCCGGTAAAGCCACGCCATCCGTTCTGTTCGGGATTGGTCTGTTCCTGAACGGTTCCGTATTGCATACGGTACTGCGGGACATAACGGATGTCACACATCACTGCAGATGTATCATACTTGAATTCAATGACACGCTTGTCTGCCGTAGTGATTTTCCTGAGCCGCCATGTCGTAGGGACAAGCGGACTGTTCTTTCTTGCATAATACGGTATGCTGAATTCCGTTGCGTCAAGTCCTCCGAACTCATACCGGCATCCGTCGGGAGTAACGAGCGTGAACTTGTTGAAAAATCTGTTATTATCACTCTGAACATCCCATCCGGTTGTCTTGAAGCGTGTCTTCAACCGGCTGCGGTTTATGAATCCGTCGCCGTCTGCCGGATTAAACTCAACCTTTATGTCATGGTCGGATATGACGGTCCACCCTCCGTTTTCATTATAGTAGAAATTCCCGGAATATCCGCAAAAGCTGAAAGAGAACTCGTCAGGAACGACCTCGAAGAAGTCATTGCCGCGCAGTCTGTCCTTGGTCATCTGTGCAAATGACTCGTTTGTGATGCCCTTCATTTTTGACGAATGGGAGAAGAAGCCATGAGGAATGCCGTCGTCTCCACACAGTTCGTCATAGACACAGTTGACAGTGCGCGTAATATATCCTCCCGCCATAAGGTTCCATCCCATGCCGAGAATGCCCGACTGGCCCTCAGGCTTTACCGATGCAAGATGATAATTTGCGGAAACGGGAAGAACATAGTCGCCGACCTTGATGTCGTACAACGGGACGGATATGTCCGGTATCCCGGTATAGTGGCTTACGGGAATTGTTCCGAACATACCGAGATTGGCAATCTCAGGTGTCTGTATGTTATTTACCGGTCCTACCTGTGCAAAGGCATCTGTAATGACAGACAGAAACATGTACAGTATTAGTTTCCTGTTCATCTTCTCAGTATGATTTTCTCTGTATAACGTTCGTCTCCTATATGTATTTCAAGAATGTAGATACCGTCTGTGTAATCAGACAAATCTATTTCTTCTTGATGCTTGCCGCTGTTTTGCCTGTACGGCACACTTCTGTATACGGCCTTTCCGTCAGTGGTGTATATTGAGTAGCAGACCTGTGATTGTCCGGGAAGCGTGTATTCAAGTCTGACGGAGGTCTTTCCTGTTCTGCATGCGCTGTACATGAATCTGTCCGACGGCACGGCTGTCTTGTCTTTATTTGAGTTGCCTGATGTTGTATTGTCATTCTCCGCATCATAAGCAAGTTGCTGCTGTAATGAAGCAGGATAGTAGAATGATGCAGTGCGTTGTTTGTCTTCATTCCCTGGCAAGGTGGTTATGAATGATTCAAGGACAGGGTATCTGCATCCCTTTGCATACCATCGGTAGATGTCGCTTTTCATGATATACGGCTCTTCCCCAAGATGCTTCCTTATGCTGTCTTCCGGGAACGGAGCGGAAGAGATTGCCGGAAGGCTGTCCGCAGGATAACGGACGGATGAAAGGAAACGTTCCGTATGCAGGCGTATCACGTCCTTCAGAGTATCTCCTTCAGGCAGGACAAGTTTTCCGTAAGCATCTGCCGAAATTTCATATCTGCCGAAAGAACGTAGGGCAATTCTGTCACAATAAATTCCTGTGCCATGGAAAAATCCGGAATGGGAATCGCCATATTTCATGGGAAAAATAAGATGTGGCTCCTGTAAGCGGTAGCTTATTTTTGTCGTATTGTTTTCAAAACCACATGTAAACAGTGTGTCATTGCGTAACTCATAAGAATATATTGTTGCATTTTCAATGCTTGCCATGTGCGTGTCCGAACCGGAGACCGACATGTATTTTTGTCTGTAGACCTTGTCTGCCACGGGTGTCTCCATTATGTTCCAAATCACGTCTGTTCCTGCTTGCCCAATATCTTTGCATAAAATATGTTGTTTCATGATTACGTCCCCGTCACGAAACAGATTGGACGGCTTCTCTATACATGTCTGTGCCTCACATGTCAGAACCGGCATGCAGATTGTCATTGTCAGAAGTGTCTGTAAAGTAAGAATATGTCTCTCGGGAAGTAGTCTTATCATACAAAATAATTGGTGTAAAAAAAAGTTTCTATGGAAAACGGTTACTTAAATGGCATGAAGCCGCAAAGTAATGGAACCGATGCCGTGGGAATATGTTCTTGCTTATACCGTCAGCATTCTTGTCTTACGATTACAAAAGTAAATGAACTTGTTCAAACTAATTTATATTCGTTAATTATTCGCTAAAATACAAACAATACAGCGTATTTTCCAAAAGGTTTATTATATTATTGTGACCAAACCTTAATAT
>NZ_SRZC01000041.1 GCF_004792655.1 Palleniella muris
CGGTTGTAGGATACGGCGGAAGGGAAATCCTTGGCAAGATGCCCCTTGATGAAGAGCATGTAGTAGTGCTTGAAATTGGCGAATGTTCCGAAATGGCAGCATACAAGGATTGTCATTATCTCGCTCTCAGACATCATGCATTCACGCTTCCTGCGCTTGCGCCCGTCCATGTCAGAAAGGCGCAAATACATGTTTTTTTCAAGTTCTGCGTGCAATTTCTTGGAAAACTCGTCGATAATACAGAAAATTTCAGTAACTTTGCAGGTGGTAATCATCGCTTATGTTTTTAGTATGTTATTGATTTTCATTTACAAATATACAAAATATTTGCGAGATTACCAACTTTTTCGGGGACTTTCTTATCCCGAACTCGCGTAATAGTTATATAAGTCAGGAGCTACATCTTTTGCACTATCGTCGCACACACGAGGTCAGTTTGTCTGCCCCAACGAACTATCCAGTCTTTAGATGTGAAAGCATGGGGACATATCGTCCGCTATAAGTTTTAATCCCAACAATAATTCTGCCTTAATCCATGCTGTATAGAACCTGATAATGAAACAAATTTAGTAAAATTCTTTTAATTATGCAAATGTACGACAGTAATAAAAACAAAAGGTAATACCTCGTCTTGCAAAAGGTGACACATAACGTGGTCAAAACAAACCTTTTACACGGTCAAGTGTTACCTTTTGTTTCATACCCCAAAACATGGATTCGTAAAATTCCGGCTAAATTGTAAAATGGTAGAATGAAATTCTTGTAACCATGTGATTTACATTGCATTATAAACCTGAAGACTTTTGAGCGCAATTTTAACTTTCAATTAACGCTTATTTGTAAAAAAGTAGGATTGTTTTTGTGCATTTCGCTGATTATTAGTAATTTTGCAGCATTTAAGACAGTACAGAATGTATCAAAAAAATGCGTATTTTGCAATTCTTCCAATGTTGTGAAGAATGGGCATAAAGGCGGAAAACAGCTCTATAAATGCAAAAAGTGCAGCCGCCAGTTCGTTGGCGGTTTCCGCCTGGATTCCATGAAGATAGAGCGTGACTATGTTGATGGCAAACAGACATTGAAGCAATTGTCATTGAAATATGGAGTCTGCGTGAAAACGATATGGAACACCCTTGCCTCAATGCGTCACAAACGGGTGGTTTCAAAGCACAAGGATGGTGTTGTTGAGATGGACGCACCTTACTGAGGCAGACGGTTTGGCATTGTCATTCTGAAGGATGCGTACCGCAACAAGGTGCTTTGGTACAAGTTCATCAGGCGGCATGAACATGTGGATGACTATGTCGAAGGCATGAATTGGCTGAAAGGGCATGGCTTTCATGTTTGGGCTGTCGTCTGTGACGGCATGAGGAGGGCTGTTCGGTGCCTTGCATCCGATTCCGGTCCAGATGTGCCAGTTCCACATGGCCGCCATTGTCAGGCGACACTTGACAAGCAGGCCTGACACAGAAGCCTCCGGACAGTTGCTCTCGCTTGCCAGGACGCTTTCCAGCAAGAGCCGGGATGCATTCATGTCCGAACTTGAAGAATGGTATGCGGACTATGAAGATGTCCTCAAGGAGAAGCATGCCGGCAAGGACGGGAACAAACATTATGTGAGGCCTCGTCTGCGGGCGGCATATTTCTCCCTGAAGCGGTTTGCGCCTTGGCTATGGACATACGAGAAGTATAGCGACATGTCAATCCCCAACACCAATGCCGGGATAGAAAGCCTGAATTCACGGCTGAAGACAACGATGCGTGTGCATAGCGGCATCACTGCGGACAGGAGAAAGAAGCTTCTGGAAAACTTCATAGCAACACATTATTGAAATCCACGCTTGCTTAGAGCCGAAACAGCCAACAAGAATATGCTATGCCGTAAGTTAGGCATAGCATATTCTTGTGGAGCTGTATGGGGGATTGGTATATACACACAGGTGGGCCATTTCTGTTTGTTTGTAAGTTTAAGCCGGAATGAAAAAATGATGGAGGAAGACATCCTACCATTTTACAAATAGAAAATCATTTGCACTTTTCATCCTACCATTTTACAATTTAGCCAAAATTCCTTATCTACTTGTAAAACAGCAGTATAAGCAAAGACCACTCTAAAGCTACGGCAAACCCGAATGCCAATAACTTTAGAGTGGTCTTTATTATAAAAGGTTGGCTACAATCCTATGGTTACTTCTTCATTACTTTCTTTACTGTGCCGTCAGAATAGCGGATTATGTTTATCCCCTGACACGGTTCTGTCAGGCGCTTGCCCTGAAGATTATAGATTGCCACCACAGTCGGAGCCTCATCGGAAGCATCGACATTATCGATAGCTGTTGCCGTAGGAGTAGTGAACGACTGCTCCTCACCATACACTGTGCCCGAAGCGGTCTCCACGAATGTGCGGTAGTAATAGGTTGTTGACGGCTGAAGGTCAGAAAGTGTATAGGAGATACGCTGACCATTGACCACAACCTCCTTCGCATTGCTGCCCGCAGCACGGCTGCCGTCCTTCGCTCCTGCACCCCATGAGCTCCAGTACTGGAAGCCCTGACGCGCAATCTCGTCACTGCCACGCAGAGCATAGCCCTTCAGCACGGCACTTGTCTCACTGAGGATTTCAGGTGAATAGGTACGCACTGTAGGATCAAAGAACACACTCGCATCACACGTGAAGAATGTTATCCACTCTCCGTAATAGGTCTTACCACTGTTCGAGGTGTAATAAGGGCGGTAGTTGTATAAGCCTCCGGATTGAGTCCGCTCAACGCTCCTGTCAGTTTGCCGTCAATGACAGCACATTTCACCTTGCTTGACGGCAGCGTTGACGGTGCATAGTAACGACGCCACTCAAAACCTACATTGACCTCCTCGTCACTCACGTTAGTCTCGGCACACAGCAATGCCGTCTTCGTGTTCATTGCTTGGGCTGGCAAGGTCGCCATTGTCAGAGGTTTGGTTTTAAACTTAAATGTCTCCTCCTTTTCCCATTTAGAACCATTCCCGTATGTACCATCAACATGATATGTGTAGGAATAAGAAGTGCTCGGCTCCAAACCGGTAAGTAATAATCCCCCTGACTTATCCTTAAATTCTTTCCAATATTTTTTTGTTACAACAGCATCACCATTACCAATAACAGGAGAGATATAAATATGCTATGCAGAAAAGTATGTATCAGCAGTTATTGTTACAGGAAGTGTCCTAAAAGACGCATACACTATTCTTAACATAAAACCATTTACTTCAATATAGTTGGCGTTTTTATATCTCGTTTAGTATCAGTTATTTGTGATTATAACGGTAGAAAAGTAGCGAGGAATGAGTGAGGAACTATGGGGGCGAGTGAAAATTTAACGTTTTTAACTTATTTTTGAGAGAAAATGGCAAATTGAAGTTACAAATACCTCAAATTGCCACTTTGCAGTCACTACTTTTGAATCTGTTCTTGTGCAACTGTAATTGCGCCATGACTGAGTTCGTCTTCGTCACCTATCGCATCAAGAACTTTGTCAGCCAACCACAACGTCAGCATTTCTTTTTCGTCCTGATGGAAGTATTCCGCAAGCTTGATTACCTGTTCGCGCTTTGCTCGCCTATCACCTCGTTCAATCTTGCTGAACATAGGTGTGTCAATCTCTAATAGTGCCGCCAACTGTCGTTGCAACACTCCTTGCTCGTCTCTGAGTTCTCTAATCTTATTTCCGAATAACATACTGTTATGTTTAAGTTTCAATATAATACTGATTTGCTACTCCGTCATAAGTTTCGTCGAATTTCGACGGAAATCGTTGAATTTCGACGGAAAACTTGGTTGTTTTCGTCGAATTTCGACGGAAATTCACTTTATGAACCAATTTCGTCCATCTGTTTTGATTAGTCCATCTACTCTCATTGCTTTAAGCAAATCACCTAATGCACGGAGTCTTTGTTCCTCTGTCTTATTTGATGGTAGAACATCTTTCAGATATTCATAGATACCATCACGTTTAGAGCCTTCTTCGCCTGCATTTTTGAGGTACTGAAGAATCATCTGCATTAACTTCTGCTTTTCCACACCCTTACTCTTTGTGTATGCTGGAACTTGCTTAGTCTTACGCGCGACATCAAGCGATATGTAATATCGGTCGTCCTGTACTTCTATTAATCCGCGCGAAAGAAGATTTTGAGCATCAGTTTCGTTTATTGCGTGTCCCTTTTGTACAGCATCCAGCAACAGGCAGTCTTCAAAGGACAGTTCCTTATTCTCCTTCAGTAGTTTGGTATATTTCTCATTGATGGCATTTCCGTACAGACGTACCGCCACTTCCTTCTTGGCAGCATCTATCTCATAATCCGGCATAGGGAATCTGCGCTCCCATTGCTGATTGAATATCTTGCGAATACCTCGACCTACGATGTCAATCATATTGAAGTTGACCATGGCTTGGCAAAGACATTCATTGCGATAGTGTCGCTGAGGTCCATGTGTTGCAAGAGCCTTCTGCACAGTACCGGGAATAAAGCTGCCTCCGTTGGCATAATACAGGAATCCAGGATTCTCCACGAGGTTGATTCTCTCCTGAAGGGTATAATCCTGATGGGCTATGCAATTGTGTAATATCTCGCGCATTGAGTATTCATCGTACTGCTGCATCACCTCTGGGAACAGTGTGCCGCCTGGCATCTCACGCATCGTCAGGTTGCGAACCTTTGCCAGAATCTGATCAACAGTCAAGATGAATGGAGCGGTGAAGTGCTCATAATCCACCACCTCCTGCTTCTCATCACGAAGCGACCATGTAACACGCACAACAGCAGGACGCAGTTTGAATACAGACACAGGCTTGCCCAACAGGATGATTGCGGCACGAGTTATTCCACCGTCAATCATCACACCGGCGTTGCTAAGGAACTCCGACACTGACCATGCGTTCACTTCCTCTGCTGGGATGCGACTATGTACCTTTTTGAACATCACACGTGCCTTGGCAATTGCCACCTCGTCAAGATCATCAATCGTAGCATTCGGCACAATCTCTGCCGACCAGTCACTACCTGTAAACAAAGGTTCATCAAGAATGGCATTCAATCGTTCTGGTGTCAATTCTATAAGAGAATCCTCAATTCGCTGCCATGCTTTGTCATGAGCATACACAGGACGCTTCGGCAGATGCTTCGGAATACGAATCACCCACACTTTTTTCTGGGTATCAGAAGTGATGTACTCTATGATGTCCAATTCTTCACTTGAAAGGTTTGCACACCTGTCGGTGACTCGAAGAATTGCCTTCTGTCGATCATAGTTGTATGTATCCGTGCCAACAATCTCCAACGTCTTGTCGTGCACACCTATCACGAGGAACCCACCTTCCATGTTGGCAATAGCCGACACGTAGGAGATTACATCGTCCTTCTCGTCCCCGCAGAACGAGTTCTTCAGATTCTTAAATTCCTTCCACTCACATCGAGCATTCTCTTGTGGGTACTCACGGAGCAGGTATTGTTGTAATTCGAGTTCGGTCATGATTCTAAGTATTTGATATTTACCAAGCAATTACTTGTTTTCTGTTTTTAGAAAAGTGATTTGCCAGCAGTAATATTTCCATCCTTGTATCTAGTCAAAAAGACAAATAATCGTTCTATATTCGTTTTACCAATGATTCTTTTACCTTTAACTATGTAATGACATAGATTATTGATACTTTTGGTTTTAGGATCATTCACAGCATCTTGTATCTTAACCCAATATCGCGCTTTTATTCCTGACAAATCCTCCAATTCCGAGGTGCTATATTCATTTTTCTGTACCATATCTTCTAATGTTTTGAAAAGAGAACAAGGAACATCTGGATCGAAATCATACACTTCAATATCAATATCCTCTAATGTAGAAAGATACTTTCTTGTAAGAAATTTGATTGTTTCAAGTGGTATTCCTCCATTCATTGCACCCATCCATGGAAATGCAATGGATGTTATACCTAATTTTTTGTAGTTGTCTACAAACTTCTGGAGAGTCTCTTCAATCCATTCAACTTTAGACGGATCTTTCCAATCATCTTTAATTGCAAAATTCAATATGATAGGACATGATTTCTTATATGGGAGTATTTGTCCAGGTTTAAGGAGATGCTGAAAACAAATTTTTTGATATTCTTTAAACATCTCAGGAAATCTTAATTTGAAATCTAAGGCGATTCCCTTGCCCATGGCACCAACACAGTTGACAGTATTTACAACTGCCATTGCTTTTGTGTTAAAAATGTTACCAGATAATTCTTTGTAAGCCATATATTATAATGAAGTTATATTAATACAACAAATAAGTTTTCCCAATCCATATTGTTTTATGTATTCCATTACCAATGCATCAATTTGGTTCGATTCAGAATATTCTTCTGTTTGGACTTTTGTGCTTTTGTTGAAATACTCATAATCGATTTTGTCAGGAAAATACTTTATTAACAATTGTTTTACAATTGGGGATGGATTAATTGACAATCCCCAATAACCGAAATGCCTATCCCATGTCCAACGGTCATAATATTTAAGAAGTAAT
Source organism: Palleniella muris (assembly GCF_004792655.1). Taxonomy (GTDB): domain Bacteria; phylum Bacteroidota; class Bacteroidia; order Bacteroidales; family Bacteroidaceae; genus Prevotella; species Prevotella muris_A. The sequence goes on from NZ_SRZC01000041.1 coordinate 6,542, forward strand.
TCTTTTGACCATGGTAAAGAGGGGTTGCTTGAGAGCTCTCCCCAAAACCATCTATCTGCGAATTTATCGATTAAATGTTCATCCCATGGAAGTCTTGTGTTTAACGACAATCCAATGTTTCCACAAAACTCTTTACTTTCCCAAGCCCAATCATCCTTGAATTCTTCTAATAATTCAACGGTCCAATGTATAGAAGGATTGTCTGTAATATAGTCCCATTCTATACGCGAGTTCGGGATAAGAAAGTCCCCGAAAAAGTTGGTAATCTCGCAAATATT
>NZ_SRZC01000042.1 GCF_004792655.1 Palleniella muris
ATATTAAGGTTTGGTCACAATAATATAATAAACCTTTTGGAAAATACGCTGTATTTTTTGTATTTTAGCGAATAATTAACGAATATAAATTAGTTTGAACAAGTTCTTTAAGGCATCTTCTACATTATCAAATAGTTCTATGTTTTTTAACAATGGTATTTTGGCACTGCATGAAGGCTTGCATACAATGCCCGTCGATTTCACTCCATACCAAAAAACGCCATCATACTGACTGTCACGGTTGAGTATTGCCTGTATTTTTTCCTTTTCGTCCATTGCTTTTCTGCTTAGGTAAATAGTCTTTCAGCCCTTCCACCGCACCGGCCGACACAGCCCAAAGATAGATGCAGGCAACGCTGCCATAAGGAGAATAGCGACGGCGGTACTTCTCAAACATGGGACGGGTAATCTTGCGGTGGTGATACAGCATCCTCAAACCACGTTGCACAGCTAAGTCTCCGAAACTCAGAATATCAGGGCGTTGCATAGAATGGAGCATCAGCATTTCCGCTGTCCACACACCAATGCCGTCCAATTCCGATAGTTTTGTGCAAACTTCGCTGTCATCCATTTTGCGAAGTGCTTTTATGTCAAATTCGCCAGATGCGATTTTATGCGCTGCAGCCCGTATATATTTCACCTTTTTGAATGTGATATCAAACGATTGCAGTTCTTCAGTTGAAAGACGGAGAATCTTCTCCGGAGTAATCTCGCCAAACGCATCAACCATTTTAAGCCAAATTGTGTTGTGCGCTTTGGTCGAAATCTGTTGCCCTACAATGGAATGGACAAGGGCGGTGAAGAGGTCGGGAATTACCTGCCTTTTCACCATGCCCACTTTGTCTATTACTTCTCCGAGCCGTTTGTCCTTGCTTTTAAGATAGGCAATTTCCTTTTCTCCGTATAGAAAAAATTGCTCCATACTATTTGATGCCAAGATATTCATTGGAATCAGAGGGAGCCTCATTCCGTTCCAAGTTGGTATATTCGCGCACGATTTCGCCAACGGAGATATGGTAACAGTCAAACAGTTTGTTGTGTCCGGCTTTTTGACTCTTGCGATGATTCATCTGGTTGCGCCATCCTGCCGCAGCTTCTTCGCTTTCCCAAAAAGATAACGAAAGGAACTTGCCTTCGTTGTTTACGCTGGCGAAACGCTCCACGCTAATGAATCCCGGCATTTGCTGCAATTCGTCTTTCAAAGCTCCTCCCATTTTGAAATACTCCGCCTTTCCATTGACAGTTGGGGTTACCTCAAAAATTACCACAAATTTACTTCTGGTATTTTGTTTTTCTTCGCTTTTTTTGTTATTCATGTCATAATAGTTTGTATTATGGTGCAAAGTTACAATATTACTTGTTCTTCAGCAACCCGAAAATTGCTTTTTTTTACACAAGCACAGTTAATATTGTGAAAATTTCGCTTGTTGGATTTGAACATACCATTTGTAAAAATACTATTACTTATTCTACCAACTCTTCAAACACCTTTACTACATATTCTGCAATCTCGCAATCCTGCGCTTCCGTACCACCGCCAATGCCGATAGCTCCTACAATCTTTCCATTGACAAAAAGAGGATAGCCGCCTGCTACCAGCGTAATACGAGGGTCATTCGTCTGAATGCCCATTAACGGAGCACCCTCAGCGGCAGCTTGCGCCACCTCTTTTGTCGTGCATTGTGTCACGGCTGCTGTATAGGCTTTCCCCGGAACCAATGTGATACTTAATCCAAAGCATCACCATAACGGCGATAGACACGGGGCAATCCATGACGGTCGGAAACAGCAAAGCTGATGTCAATGCCTAATTCCTTACTTTTCTCACGTGCTAAAATGCACAGCTTGTCACACAATTCGTCTGACAAAATTTCTTTTTCGTTCATTTGAGCCATACAAAATGTTTTTGCGAAGATTGCAAGCAATCCTACGGTAAATAATTTTTCATCTTATTGTTTTAATGGCTGCAAAGTTATATATATATATTTTAGAACGTACAATATGGGATAAATTTATCACAGTATGATTCTTTTTGCATATCATAAAAAATATGAATATTCAGCCCTTGTTCTTAATGGGGATACTTTGCCAAATCATATCTTTTTTGTAATTTTGCACATAAATAAAAATTGAAAGCACATGTATGAATACAAGATTCCCCCGATAGATTTAGATTGTGGTGTGACTATTACACAATATGTTATAGGTGCAAAATGGAAGCGTTTTGGCACATTTCTGACAATCGATACATCCTCTTACGGGTTTGTTGCCAATCCAAAACCATTCCGTCTCAATTCCATTTTCATGTAAGGCTTCTTCTACCAGACCCAAAGCCTGCCAAGTTCCACCTTTTAGGTGAGAACTTCCATTAACCAATAATACTTTCATACACGAGGTTATTTAAGTAAGGGCAAATTGTGTAACATTTCTCTGATGCGAATCGCAGCACGGGGCATCGGTTCGGAAATTGTCAGTCCTACAATTTCTTTTTCTGTCGCAATGTCATTTATAACCCGCACTACTTCTGCTATTTTCATGCCGTCAGGAACAACACCAACAGCAGCTATTATTTCAGCAGGGTCAAGTACATCCATATCGAAATGTACGACAACCTTGGAAGCACCGCACGATTTTAACCATGCCTTTATCGCATTGCTGTCATTTGCAACGTCTTCCGGTGTCAGATGTTGGATTCCGTATTGTCTTTGGCGTGCTTTGATTTCATCTCGTTCCCAATCACGGATGCCAACCAGCAGAATTTTAGATGGGTCGAATTTTGCCGGCAATTCCTCAATAATCTTTTTGTCACCCAATCCCATGCAGGCTGTTACTGCCATTGCATGATAAGCCGGATACACATCACCCGGCAGTGTTATGTCAGGGTGCGCATCTATCCAAACCATTGCCACATCATCCTTGTATTTTTCGGCAAGGTAAGTGAACGGCACAACACTAACGGAACATTCACCGCCAAGCGTTACTATTTTGTCCGGCTGCTCGATTCTTAATATATCCAAGGCTGCTTTTGTTTGGTCTACAAGTATATCCCTATCAAGCACACCATCGGTGATTTTACGCTCTTCAAGTGCAGTGGATATTGGAACAGTAAATGTTTGTTGCCCGTTCTCAGGGGCGAGAAAGTTCAATAACTGTGCTCCCAGATAATATCCCCTTGACGCTTGTTCTGAATCGGGAATTTCGGTTATCCATTGTGCTATGTTTCCGCCTTGCCATTGTGGGTAAATCAAACGGATCGTGTTGTTCCGGTTGTGAGATACATTCATGCTTGCCATTGTCTTTAATTTCATTAGGTTGTGATTTGATTCATGCTATCTGATGAAATTAGTGCTTTGTGGCGTTTCGTCAAGTGTTGGAATACCGAACTTCTCTTTCCCAAGCCCTATGCTTTTGATGAGGAAAGCCATATTCTTTCCGAGTCGGCGCATGGTCTGAAGCCCTTCAGCATCCTGCAATGCTTCGCCCGGTGTACGACCATAGACCATGTTCCAATACTGTGAACTTGCGACAGGCATTCCGCAGATTGTGAAATATTTGTTCAGTACATCAAATGTCGATGACATTCCTCCACGGCGTGCCACAGTGACAGCAGCTCCGACTTTCATCGTCTTGTCAAACTTTGCAGACAGGAACAGCCTGTCAAGGAATGCCATAAGAGTGCCGGCAGGGGAGGCATAATAGACCGGAGAGCCAATGACAAGCCCGTCAGCGTCACGGAACTTTTCTGCAACTTCATTGACACAATCGTCAAATACGCATTTCTTCAGCTCCCCACACTTATAGCAACTGATACATCCACGCACGTTTTTATGCCCGATATGTATTATTTCCGTCTCTATCCCCTCTGCATTAAGCGTTTTCTCCACTTCGTGCAAGGCAAAATATGTGTTGCCCTCTTTTTTAGGGCTGCCGTTGATAAGTAGTACTTTCATATTGTAGATATTAAATTGTTCAGTTTTTCTTTACAGGCTCTATGTGCAGCATGATATGTGTGGATTGTCCGAATTCCTCACGTAGTTTTCTTTCTATAGCAGACGCATGTATGTGCGATTCCTCTATTGTTATGCTGCCAGGAAGACGAAGGTGCATCTCTATCGCAATACGACTGCCAATGCGTCGTGTATGCAGGTTATGGATGTCACTTACAAGCGTATCTTTATAGACTATTGACATGATTCTCTCTTCTGTTTCTTTTGGCAGGCTCTCCTCCAGCAGCTCACCTGATGCCTGCCGTAGGAGTCTGAGGGCAGTACCTATAATCAGTATGCTGACAATGATGGCAGCAATAGGGTCAAGTATGGCCCAGCCATTCCCTAAAAGCACTGCGCCACCGATTCCTATAGCCGTTCCTATCGATGACAAAGCGTCGCTGCGATGATGCCATGCGTTAGCCTCCAGAACTTGTGAATTAATTTCCACAGCAACCTTTCGTGTCATGCGGAAAATCCACTCTTTCAACAATATACTTGCAACAGCGGCAACCAGTGCTATAAGCTCCGGAGATTGCAGTTCGTTCCCTTTTATGACATATATAATCTTCTCTATGCCATTCCAGCCGATGGTTATGGCAACGGCAAGCAGCACCATGCCTATGACAGATGTCGCGATAGTCTCATACTTTCCATGTCCGTAATCATGGTCAGCGTCTGCCGGTCGGCTGCTTATGCGTACGAATAAAATGACAACAATGTCAGTAAGGAAATCGCTGAGCGAGTGCACAGCATCAGCAATCATCGCCGCGGAATGCCCCAAAATGCCTGCTGCGAACTTGATAATCAGCAGTATGAAGTTCACAACACTTCCTGTGAGTGTCACTCTGTATATGCGTTGGTCGCGAGTCATTGTTGTGTAATTATGGATTTTTCATCTGTTTGTCTCATTTTCTGAAAGCGCGAAGAGTTTCCATAGAGGCGCAGCCATCAGTGATTGTCTTATGCTTCCGCTCAGAAGCAATTCCTTCACGTCTTCTTTGCTCATGAGATGCACGGATATATCCTCGGTAGGCTCAAGATGCTGTGTCGAAATCTTTTCCACATCTGTGGCTATGTAGCTGTAGCTCAGGTTTGTCATCGAACTTGGGTTAGGGGAGACAGTCATCCACAGCTCCCATTTTCCATTGCCGTAGCCGGTCTCCTCGTACAGTTCACGCTTGGCAGCGGTGAGTGGCTCTTCTCCGTCATCACATACGCCGGCACAGAGTTCAAAACTTGTTTCGCCGATGCCGTGCCTATACTGGCGAATCATCACAAACTCTCCTTCTTTCGTTATGGCAATGATGTTCACCCAATCAGGGTATTCCAATATGTAGTATTCCGGTATTTCATTGCCGTTAGGAAGCCTGACATGGTCACGCCGTGCCGTAAGCCATGGTCTGCGTATCAGATACTCGCTTTCCAGCACTTCCCATTTTCTGTTCTCATTATTTGCGCTATTCATCTGATTGTTGGTTGGATGGTACGATGTTATATTGCATGCATGTTTCATATTATGCCTGATGCAAAATTAAGCATTTTTTTTGATACTGCAAGCATTTCTGATGCAAAAAGTTATTTTCAAATTCGGACTTGTTTGCCGGTTTGGCAACCTGTAATCAAAAAGCAGGCAACTCTTTCTTTTGGACAGATATGTCGGTATTTTTACTAACATTATATGATAATGAATGTTAAAATATAACTAACTTTGCGAAAGGTAACCATTGACTTTGCAAAAAGTAACACTTTGTACTGTAAAATGTTACCGTTTACAGTATGAATGGTAACCTTTCATACTGTAATCTTTTGACCTGATTTCTATTTTAAGTGAACTTGTTCAAACTAATTTATATTCGTTAATTATTCGCTAAAATACAAAAAATA
>NZ_SRZC01000043.1 GCF_004792655.1 Palleniella muris
TTTTCTTGCAAAAAAGATTGTCAAAGTCTTGCGGGAATGCGAAAAAAGCTATACCTTTGCACTCGCTTTTGAAAAACACCTCCCAGCGAGGTCATTCGGAAGGCAGTTCTTTGAAAGATTTGCAATACAGACAAGTAGTACAAGAGAAGCGACTTTCGCCCTTCTGAACGAAGGGGCAGACGAAAGTCAGGGTACAAGAAAGAGACCGTCAATCCCTCCCCTTCCGGTGAGGGACTTTGATGAGAAGAGTAATCTCCTTTTGCCACGGATTCAGACAATTCTCCTACACCTTATATATAACATGAGCGTGAACGGAAGACGATATTTTACTATGAAGAGTTTGATCCTGGCTCAGGATGAACGCTAGCTACAGGCTTAACACATGCAAGTCGAGGGGCAGCATGGACTTAGCTTGCTAAGTCCGATGGCGACCGGCGCACGGGTGAGTAACGCGTATCCAACCTTCCCATGGCTTCGGGATAGCCCGGTGAAAACCGGATTAATACCGTATAGTGTCCCTTGACGGCATCCGACGGGGACTAAAGCTTTTGCGGCGATGGATGGGGATGCGTCCGATTAGCTTGTTGGCGGGGTAACGGCCCACCAAGGCGACGATCGGTAGGGGTTCTGAGAGGAAGGTCCCCCACACTGGAACTGAGACACGGTCCAGACTCCTACGGGAGGCAGCAGTGAGGAATATTGGTCAATGGGCGGAAGCCTGAACCAGCCAAGTAGCGTGCAGGATGACGGCCCTACGGGTTGTAAACTGCTTTTATACGGGAATAACGTGCACTACGTGTAGTGCCTTGCATGTACCGTATGAATAAGGACCGGCTAATTCCGTGCCAGCAGCCGCGGTAATACGGAAGGTCCGGGCGTTATCCGGATTTATTGGGTTTAAAGGGAGCGTAGGCCGCATGTCAAGCGTGCTGTTAAATGTCCGGGCTCAACCCGGGCATGCGGCGCGAACTGGCGTGCTTGAGTCCGCGGAAAGCAGGCGGAATTCGTCGTGTAGCGGTGAAATGCTTAGATATGACGAAGAACCCCGATTGCGAAGGCAGCTTGCTGCAGCGGCACTGACGCTGATGCTCGAAAGCGCGGGTATCGAACAGGATTAGATACCCTGGTAGTCCGCGCGGTAAACGATGGATGCCCGCTGTGCGCCTTTTTGGTGCGCGGCCAAGCGAAAGCGTTAAGCATCCCACCTGGGGAGTACGCCGGCAACGGTGAAACTCAAAGGAATTGACGGGGGCCCGCACAAGCGGAGGAACATGTGGTTTAATTCGATGATACGCGAGGAACCTTACCCGGGCTTGAACTGCAGCTGCATGGGGTGGAGACACCCCTTCCCTTCGGGGCTGCTGCGGAGGTGCTGCATGGTTGTCGTCAGCTCGTGCCGTGAGGTGTCGGCTTAAGTGCCATAACGAGCGCAACCCCTCTCTCCAGTTGCCATCAGGCTATGCTGGGCACTCTGGAGACACTGCCGCCGCAAGGTGCGAGGAAGGCGGGGATGACGTCAAATCAGCACGGCCCTTACGTCCGGGGCTACACACGTGTTACAATGGCGCATACAGAAAGCAGGTGTCGTGCAAACGCCACCAAATCCTGAAAGTGCGCCCTAGTTCGGATTGGGGTCTGCAACCCGACCCCATGAAGCTGGATTCGCTAGTAATCGCGCATCAGCCATGGCGCGGTGAATACGTTCCCGGGCCTTGTACACACCGCCCGTCAAGCCATGAAAGCCGGGGGCGCCTGAAGTCCGTGACCGCGAGGGTCGGCCTAGGGTGAAACCGGTGATTGGGGCTAAGTCGTAACAAGGTAGCCGTACCGGAAGGTGCGGCTGGAACACCTCCTTTCTGGAGCAGCGTGGGACTCAGGCCAGCATAGCAGCCAGTACAGGCATTCCTGCCAGTGCTGACAATACTGGCCATATCATATATGTCCTTCGCTCACAGCAACAACAAAGAAACAAAGAAGAAGCAGGCAGAAGGAAGTCTCCTTCCTGTGCCTTTCTCTTGTACTCCCTCTTGTCTGTACTCAATAATAGAGAAGGTTGAAGCGGAGCGTGAACTTTGCAGACAGTCCTATAGCTCAGTTGGTTAGAGCGCCACACTGATAATGTGGAGGTCGGCAGTTCAAGTCTGCCTGGGACTACCTGAGTGGAGTCCGCTGACAGGCGATGCCTCTCATCCCCGGGGGATTAGCTCAGCTGGCTAGAGCACCTGCTTTGCAAGCAGGGGGTCAACGGTTCGAATCCGTTATTCTCCACCCTCCACAGCGCACGGCGCGTGCGCACCGATGTGGAAACGATCTTTGAAATGATGACACAAGCAAGACTGTAGAAAAATGACAATCCTGCCCAGTGCCTTCCTTATAGGCAGGCATCTGTTGCAGATGACTCATTGAGAAAACGAAATACAGCTGAAGTATGAGCGTGCCTCATCCACCACGATTCGTGTGGAATGAGGCAAGTCGATAGAAGTAGGAAAGGGCGCATGGCGGATGCCTTGGCTCACAGAGGCGATGAAGGACGTGATAAGCTGCGATAAGCTCCGGGTAGGTGCAAATGACCTTTGATCCGGGGATTTCCGAATGGGACAACCCGGCCGTCTGAAGGACGGCCACTCCAGCAAGTGCTGGAGGGCGAACCGGGGGAACTGAAACATCTTAGTACCCCGAGGAAGAGAAAATAAACAATGATTCCCCCAGTAGTGGCGAGCGAACGGGGAAGAGCCCAAACCGTACCTGTACCCAGTGCAGGTTCGGGGTTGTAGGACCGCGACATCGTACCGTTAGCGTGAGTGGAACACTCTGGAAAGTGTGGCCACAGCGGGTGAAAGCCCCTTACACGAAGCGCGCGCGGGCGTAGCGGTATCCTGAGTAGTGCGGGACACGTGGAATCCTGTATGAATCTGCCGGGACCATCCGGCAAGGCTAAACACTCCTGTGAGACCGATAGCGAACAAGTACCGTGAGGGAAAGGTGAAAAGCACTCCGACGAGGAGAGTGAAATAGTTCCTGAAACCATGCGCCTACAAGCGGTCGGAGCATATTTTATATGTGACGGCGTGCCTTTTGCATAATGAACCTACGAGTTGCCGTCACCGGCGAGGTTAAGGGATTCAGTCCCGCAGCCGCAGTGAAAGCGAGCCTGAACAGGGCGTATAGTCGGTGGAGGCAGACGCGAAACCAAGTGATCTACACATGTCCAGGGTGAAGTCCCGGTAACACGGGATGGAGGCCCGCACCGATAAGCGTTGAAAAGCTTCCGGATGAGGTGTGTGTAGGAGTGAAAGGCCAATCAAACTTGGAGATAGCTCGTACTCCCCGAAAGGCATTTAGGTGCCGCGTCGGATGATCACCGTGAGAGGTAGAGCGACCGATAGGATGCGAGGGCTTCACCGCCTATCAAGTCCTGACGAACTCCGAATGCTCACGGTCCGCAGTCCGGCAGTAAGGGGGCGGGTGCTAAGGTCCGTCCCCGAGAGGAGAAGAATCCAGACCGCCGTCTAAGGTCCCGGAGTTCTGCCTGAGTTAGTCTAACGAAGTGTGGTCCCAGTGACAGCTAGGATGTTGGCTTGGAAGCAGCCATTCATTCAAAGAGTGCGTAACAGCTCACTAGTCGAGGGTCCGCGCATGGATAATAATCGGGTATAAGGCAGACACCGAAGGCGCGGGATAGCATTTGAGAAAGTATCGGTAGGGGAGCATTCCATCGGCGCTGAATGCGGAGAGCGATTTCCGCTGGAGCCTATGGAAAAGCAAATGTAGGTATAAGTAACGACTAGGGGAGTGAGATCCTCCCCCGCCGCACGACCAAGGTTTCCCGGGCAATGCTAATCATCCCGGGGTCAGTCGGGTCCTAAGCCTCATCCGAACGGAGACGGCGATGGCAGAAACGGTTAATATTCCGTTACTACCATAAGGAGCGATGTGGAGACGTAGGAGTGACACCACCGCGCGCTGACGGAATAGCGCGTTGAAGGCCTTAGGCGATGAGGAAGGCAGGCAAATCCACCTTCCGAGCTGACGGCCGACAGTACGGCAATGCCTTCGGGCAGCGCCGATAGTGTGGGTAACCATACTACCGAGAAAATCCGCTAAGCATATCCTTATGGTACCCGTACCGCAAACCGACACAGGTAGTCGGGTAGAACATACTAAGGCGTTGAGCGATTCATGGTTAAGGAATTAGGCAAACTGACCCCGTAACTTCGGGAGAAGGGGTCCTCACTTTACGGTGAGGCGCAGAGAATAGGTCCAGGCAACTGTTTAACAAAAACACAGGGCTGTGCGAACTCGAAAGATGAAGTATACAGCCTGACACCTGCCCGGTGCCGGAAGGTTAAGAGGAGGCGTCACCAGCGATGGGAAGCGTCGAGTTGAAGCCCCGGTAAACGGCGGCCGTAACTATAACGGTCCTAAGGTAGCGAAATTCCTTGTCGGGTAAGTTCCGACCTGCACGAATGGTGTAATGATCCGGACGCTGTCTCAACCATGATTTCAGTGAAATTGTAGTATCGGTGAAGATGCCGATTACCCGCGATGGGACGAAAAGACCCCGTGAACCTTTACTACAGCTTAGCGCTGACCTTGGCCATTCGATGTGTAGGATAGGCCGGAGGCTTCGAAGCATGCGCGCCAGCGTGTGTGGAGCCATCCTTGAAATACGGCCCTTCGGCTGTCTGAGGTCTAACCCGTGATATACGGGGACACCGCTTGGCGGGTAGTTTGACTGGGGTGGTCGCCTCCAAAAGCGTAACGGAGGCTTTCAAAGGTGCCCTCGGGCCGATTGGTAACCGGCCTAACAGAGTGCAATGGCATAAGGGCGCTTGACTGGGAGGGAGACATCCCGAGCAGGCAGGAAACTGGGACATAGTGATCCGGCGGATGTGCATGGAAACTCCGTCGCTCAAAGGATAAAAGGTACTCCGGGGATAACAGGCTGATCCCCCCCAAGAGCTCATATCGACGGGGTGGTTTGGCACCTCGATGTCGGCTCGTCACATCCTGGGGCTGGAGAAGGTCCCAAGGGTTGGGCTGTTCGCCCATTAAAGTGGCACGCGAGCTGGGTTCAGAACGTCGTGAGACAGTTCGGTCTCTATCTATCGTGGGCGTTGGAGTTTTGCGCGGGTCTGGCACTAGTACGAGAGGACCGTGTTGGACAGACCTCCGGTTTGCCGGTTGTGCCGCCAGGTGCACCGCCGGGTATCTGAGTCTGGTCAGGATAAGCGCTGAAAGCATCTAAGCGCGAAGCCGTCCGCAAGATTAGAACTCCTTTGAGGGTCGTCGCAGACTACGACGTTGATAGGGTGCAGGTGTAAAGACGGCGACGTCAAAGCCGAGCACTACTAATTGCCCGAACGCTTCATCGCGAAGCCATGCTCCGGCTGTATTTCCGGTCTTTTTTTTGGACCGGTCTCATGAATGGGTCATGAACCTTCCGTCGCCATGCGGCACCATGCAATGCCATTGCGGCAGGCATGTGAGGCATGCATAAGGAAGGAAGCGCTCTGGGTCTTGTTTGTGTCACGCATTTCCACCATACGCGGTGACGATGCCATATACTGCGTCCGTCATCAGCGAAGAAGACATATCAGGTGGCTATTGCGGCGGGGTCCCACCTCTTCCCATTCCGAACAGAGAAGTTAAGCCCGCCTGCGCCGATGGTACTGCACTGCAATGCGGGAGAGTAGGAGGCCGCCTTCTTT
>NZ_SRZC01000044.1 GCF_004792655.1 Palleniella muris
TAGAACACAAATACACTTTTGTGTCAAAATAAAAAGTCGAAGTTCATGTAACTTTGCATCGTCGAAACCAAGATGGCCATCGGAAGTGAGACACCGGACATTAAAAGTGAAAAATGTCCAAACCAGTTAGTTAACATGCTCGTATGTGATTGTCACTGCGAGTGATTTTTAATCAAAAAAGCAAACAGTTATGACTTACTTAGATTTATCTAATAAGGACACGTTGAATCCTCAAGAGATGTTTGAGGTAAAGGGTGGTTATGAGTGCTATTCCTATGGGTGTGAAAGCAATGTCTGCAATACCAACCGTGCTGGAGCGGAAAGCAGTTGCAGTACAGCGTATTGCCGAAGTGGAATGGGACCAGTAAAATTTGAGCGCAAAAAAGATTGTATCTTGTTTACAGAACTTTAACTTTTTTAATTTTCACAGGGATTCAGTTATACAATCCCTGTGGAAATTTGATAATCAGGAGTATGAAATACATATTGAACAGCTATTATGTTCTGAGACATGACAAGAAGAGGACATTCATTTTAGGTGGGGAAAATGGGAGGATGAGTAATGGAATTAGTGTAGACAACGATTGGAAATCCATGATTCATCCGGCGTATGCAATGATGCTATCATTCTTTAGTACACCAATAGAATTGGACAAAGCAGTTACCGCCATTTCCAATTTTTTCTCTTTTCCTGAAGAACAGATTGAGAAATTCCTTACGACCATGATTCATGCAAAGGAATGCTGGCATACAACTTTGGCAGGTGTTGACAGCGGATTCCCAAAGAGCCTGATAATACCGGAGCAACCTCAGTTGAATAAGTCAATACGCTATCGTCCAGAAGATTTCAGATTCAAAGAATTAGACTTTGAGTCTCGCCGTATGCTGACCGCACCTTTGTCAATCGTGTGGATGCCTAACAACAACTGTTATACATCATGCGAGTATTGTTATGCCGACAGAAAGCACCATAACAGCATGTTCTCGCTTGAGAAGATTGAGGCTTTTGTTCAAGATTCAGTTAAAAGTGGTGTTGTTGAGATTCTGATTACCGGCGGTGATTTCTTTGAGAACCGCCATTGGAAAGGGATCTTGAATGTATTGAAACAATATGGCTACAATGTTGACATGATTTCAACAAAAAAGCCTCTTTCACGTGACGAACTCGTAGCTTTCAAAGAATATGGAATCCGGTTGCAGGTTTCTTTTGACACAGCATCGGATGCCGTCGCCAAAGAGTTGTTGCACGTACAATCCGGTTATGTCGCTCGTATAAAGGAAACGCTGCAGCAGATTAATGAGTTAGGCATTGACTGTCAAATAGCGACCGTGCTTACCAATATGAATGACAGTATTGAGAGTCTTTCGGAATTATATTCATTTCTATCCACACTTAACAATTTGAAACATTGGGAAATCAGAGTGGGATTCCGTTCTTTGTATAGCAGAACAGATTTCGACAAGATTAAATCCTCACGCAAGCAAATCTCAAGGGTGGCGGATTGGATAGAGGAAACAAAAAAGAACTCACCAATAAAAATATTATGGTCACCTGATGATGATGACAAATACAAGAAGGCAAAAGGCGGAAGCAAGAATTTTGAAGGACCCATTTGCTCAGCAAACATGACAAACATGATTGTGCTGCCTGACGGCAATGTCACAATATGCGAGCAGCTTTATTGGAATCCGGAATTCATTATCGGCAATGTCTTTTCGGAATCAATATGCGATATATGGAACTCAGACAAAGCTGTCCGTCTATGGAAGAGACAGCAGGATTCCATTACCCACAAAAGCCCTTGTAGGAAATGCAAGGATTTCAAAGATTGCTTTGATAATGGAAACCGATGCTTTGCAAACATAATAAAAGCCTATGGCATGGAGAACAGCGACTACCCAGACCCGCGATGTTATTTGGCTCCAGACTTTAACAACAATATCACACATGAATAAGATTTCTTTTTTCCTGCTGCTTTTGTATGGCATGAGCATCAGTGTCATGGCGGATGAGCGCCATGGAAAAGTCATAGGACAGATTGTCAGTGAGGAAGGCAACCCTGTGGAAGGAGCCTATATCTTCATGATTGCAGACATGGCTACTCAAAAAATCATCTCCAGCACTTTATCCGATGATGACGGAACGTTCTCATTGGAGTCCCCATGTGGCGAAATGGTGATGGGCATTTCCTGCCTTGGCTACAGGATGGTGCGAATGAATGTCTCCATAAAAGATGCGGAAACGACTGATTTGGGCAAATGCCCAATGGAGGCGGAAATCAACGAGTTGCAGACCGTCGTTGTCAAGGGACATCCTGTCCGTGTGAAATCCATGCCAGACGGATTCTCCGTCAACACCACCGACATAGCCTCAAGCAGTAACAGTGCCTTGGACTTACTGGGGCGTCTGCCTCAAATCAAGGTCAAAGGCAACGAAATCAGTGTCATAGGCAAAGAGCACATACTGCTCAGCGTCAACAATGTCATGCAAAGGGTTGACAAGGAACAGCTTGCCGATGTCCTGAAAGGATATGATGCCACCCTTATAACCTCGGTGGATGTCATCACGGCACCACCTGTAAAATACGACTCCGACGGCACCACCGCAATGATTGTGCTCCACATGAGTTCCAAGTTCAACAGATATACAGGTGGAAACATTGGCTCGGAAATCATGAAAGGAGAAAGATACAACGGCAGGTATGGTGTATACAGCACAGGAGTATTCAACAATGACAAGCTATTTATTGACATCACACCGTCGTACAACCACAATTATTCATATATGTCGGAGAACGCAACATATTCTTATGACACAGGTGATTCCTATATGACATCCACACCATCCAGAGGCAGTAACGACTACGTTGGCGGTTATGCAACAGTGCAGTACCAGTACAACAAGAAAGGATATTTCGGCCTCAACTGCAACATCGGCAGGAGAGACCATGACAATGAGTTCGTTTCCGAGGAAAACTACAGTGGCGGACAGACTTTCAACAGAAACTACATCAGCATTGGCAAACCACGTGTCAACGCCTCTGTCTATGCAGAGCATTCCTTCTCCGATTCATTCACAGGATGGGTTGAGACCTCATACTACAGTTACAAAGAAAACAATGACATGCTGTTTGAAGGATGCTATGCTCCGGAAGAACATCCATTCATGACATACCTGTCAAACCAGAGCCTGAAGGCAAAAGGCGTGACTTTCGCAAACGACTATTCCCTTGCGGTGGGCAAGAATACAAGCCTTGATTTCGGATTCAAGGCTTATTATGCCAGGATTTCCAATGAAAGGAGCAATGAACTGACCGAAGCAGGCTATCACGCAACAAGCCAAAATGACCGTATCAAACTGGACGACATCAAGCTGAATCCGTACATAAGCACAACATACCGCCCGACACAAAACCTTTATTTCAGACTCGGAGTGCAGGTCTCATACAGCAAGCGCGATCTGGACAGCAGGGACATGGAAAGGCGCAAACTTGATTACACCAACTTCCTTCCGGATTTCATCGCATCATGGAACTCCAAAGCCGGTTCACGGCTTTCACTGATATTGACCTCAGGCTGCATCGACCCTAAGTTCGACCAGATAAACCCTTTTGAATGGCGCATAAACCAGCACAGTTATTCAAAGGGAAATCTGGATCTCAAAGGCGAGAGCCACTACACTTACAAAGCCGTTTACAGCTATAAGGGCAGTCTTTCCATCACGGGATATGTCAACCAGAGAAGGAAAGAGATTGTCTCTGTCAACAGGCTTGTTGACGGGGATGTATACTCTGTCACGGAGAATGCCCAGAACAGCATGGAGTACGGTATCAAGCCCTCCTTTTACTATGACCGGCTGAAATGGCTGGAAATCTCTGCAGAAGCATATTGGGGCTATAAGATTTCCAAAGCCATTATCTCCGGAATATCCGAAAAGGCAACCTCCGACATTTGGGGCTGTAATCTGTATACCGGCTTTGTTTTCAACAAGGCACGCACCTTCACAGGCTACATCAATTGTGCCTATACGGGCAGACAGAAGACAGCGGTCTCCACAACAGACCCGATGCTTGATTTCGGTACAGGCTTGTCATTGTTTGTTCTTGACAGGAAGCTTGCTTTTTCCTTGTCCGGAATAAACCTGTTTGCATCACAGTACAAAGGAAAAGGCGAGCGCCAAGGCTATACAATCAGTTTCAAGAACCGCTACAACTATCCTACATTGTATTTCTCCGTGAATTACAGATTCAACAATCTGAAGGATGCCACGCCACGCCGCCAGAAGATGATGCGTAGCATTGAGCAAAGAATGTAGAACGAATAGAAAGGAACAACCCATGAAACACACCTATTGGCAGCGGCAGCACGACTCCATGCAGTGTGACATAGCGTGCCTTGCAATGCTCTGCCGCCATTACGGGCGCAAGTATTCTCTTGAGACTCTCTCTCGCTACTGCTTTGCCACAACGGAGAGTGTCTCCATGCTCGGAATAAGCGAGGCGACAGGAAATTCCATGTTGCAGACCCGGGGAAAGGACTCCTGACATATTCCCGCGAAAAGCTTGAGCAACATTGGGCTGTCGTGCAGCCTGACGGCACAAAGAAAGGCATCGCCATGTTCCTTGAACCGACAGAGGAATTTTACAAGAGAGAAAAGGGCGTAGGGGAAGAAGGAGAAAACCGTTCATTCGGTTTCCTTTTCAGCTATTTCAAGGAGTACAGGCGTACATTTTTAAGAATATTTTCCCTGGCACACTTTTGTGTATAATTTGCATAGCATTAATAAAAAAAACACTTTTATGCTATGCCTGTTTCAAAACCATTTGTAACTTTGCACTCGAACAAAACATAAAACCTATGGAAAGATACAGCAGGAATCGCATTTACGTCAATGCGGAAGAGCAGAAAAAAGTCAGAAATACCCGTATCCTTTTAGGAGGTGCTGGTATTGGCAGTATCATAGCGGAATGCGCTTTGCGCTTCGGCTTTGAGAACATTACAATTGTTGATGGGGACAAAGTGGAGTTGAGTAACCTCAATCGCCAAAATTACACAGAGGGGGATATTTCTCGGATTTTGTCAGCCGGCACACCGCACCAATTTGCAAGATTCTCCGATACATAAAGG
>NZ_SRZC01000045.1 GCF_004792655.1 Palleniella muris
AATTGGCGAATGTGCCGAAATGGTAGCATACAAGGATTGTCATTATCTCGCTCTCGGACATCATGCATTCACGCTTCCTGCGCTTGCGACCGTCCATGTCAGAAAGGCGCAAATACATATTTTTTTCAAGTTCTGCGTGCAATTTCTTTGAAAACTCGTCGATAATACAGAAAATTTCAGTAACTTTGCAAGTGGTAATCATCGCTTGTATTTTTAGTATGTTATTGATTTTCATTTACAAATATACAAAATATTTGCGAGATTACCAACTTTTTCGGGGACTTTCTTATCCCGAACTCGCGTAACCATAAAAAGAAACAGATAGCAAAAAAAATAAATTTGAGAAAAGCGTAGCGATTCAACTGAAAGAGTAGTCATTGCGTTTTGCATATACAATTTCTAAAAGTACAAGAATGAATATAGTAATAGGAGCAACAGGACGCGTGGGAACAGCATTAGTAAATGAACTCGTAAAAAGAGATATGCCTGTTTTAGCCATAGCCAGAAACAAAAACAAGTTTGCGAAGTTTGATAGTCGGGTACAATGCCATATTGCAGATGTGTTTGATTTAGACACGTTGATAAAAGCGTTCAATGGGGAGGACACTGTTTTCTTGATGACACCGGAAAATTTTCATTCAAATGATGTTTTAGGCGATGCGGAACGAATGTTGGAAATCTATCGGGAAGTTGTTTATAGAACGGGAGTTAGACGTGTCATAGGACTGTCGTCAATGGGGGCACATTTGGAAGCCGGAAGCGGCAACCTCTATATTTCGCATATGTTGGAGCAGGCATTTGCAGGACTCCCAGTCGAGACGACTTTTATACGTCCGGCATATTATTATAGTAATTGGATGAATTACATTGAAGTGGCACGGACGTATGGCATACTTCCCACTTTTTTTCATCCGCATAAAAAGATTGCAATGGTATCGCCCGGAGATGTTGCTTGTTTTGCCGCGATAGTGATGCGTAGTCGGAAATTATCCGCACCACTATATGAAATCGAAGGTCCGAAAACATATAGCGCACATGATATAGCACGATTTTTCAGCGAATATCTGAAACGTGAAGTTACAGTTCAACAAATTCCGCAAGAACAATGGATACCCACTTTGACAAAGGCAGGATTTTCTCCTGATGCAGCCCATAATATGGCTTTGATGACTCAAGCAGTAATGAATACAATTTCTTTTGGAGAAAATACAGAAAACAAGATTATCTGGAATACAGAATTCGAAGATTTTTTGGGAGGACAAAAAACATTTTAATGCTTCACCTAAAATTAGATAAATTACATAATATTGAAGAGATAGATATATAAATGTAACTTTCAGCCAAAGCATAGACATAGCCAATTAGCACTCATCATCAGACGAGCGCAAGTATGGCACAAGGAGAAGTCGTTGAAATTCCGTTTTGGACAGCAAAATACTGCCGTCCGGTTTTGTCTTGACCTTGTACTATGCGTCGTAGGTCGCTTCGCTTGCTAAGTCCCGACCTTTTCCCCAACTCGGGCGGCGATCAGCTCCTCCGCTTTCTTGAAATGCTTCTCGTACTTCTCCCGCTTCTCCTTTTCCTCTTTCGTCTCCTTCGCCTTGCTCTCGGACGCAGCCTTCTCTGCCTGCGCCTCGAATTGGGCCATGTTGGAAATCAGTCCTGCCGCCTTCTGTACCGGCCGCGCGACAGCTTGCAGGAATCCCGCGTCCAGTTCCTGCGGCAGTCCGCTGACGGTCAGGGGAACGAGGTGATTTTGGGCTTCGTCTTTGAGCCCGTTGGACTTCGGCAGCGTGGAAACTGTCAGTTGTCCGTTCGCTTTTCGGATGACGAGCGTGAAATCCACGCCTTCGGTCATCATCTGATGGATTGCTGTAAAAAACATAATCTTGATGTGTTAAAAGTTATTACATGGTTTTACACTTCGCTGAATAATTGGGCCGTAAGCATCCGAACAAAGCCGCCTTTTTAAGATACAAAAAAATCTCAGGTGTCATTCCTGAGATTTTTTGTAGTTGTATGGCAGCATTGCCTGGATTTGCTGTTCCGTTGTGTCGTGAGATATTCTTTGCAGTATATCCGTGAGCCATTGCAGCGGACTTACTCCGACGATTTGGCAGCTTTCAAGCAGGGAGTAGAATACTGCATTATCTTCAGCTCCCCGGTCGTTCTTGCTGAAGAGGTAGTTTTTCCTGCCTATCACCGACGGCCTTTGATTACGTTCAACCGCATTGTTATCTATCTGATATATCCCGTTGTCGGCATAGCGCCGCAGGCGCGGCCAGAGTTTATAGGCATAGTCAAGTGCTTTCCCCAGCGGATCGGACGGGGTGCAGTCTTTGGCTGCAACTTGCATCCACTTCTCCATCGTGTCCATTATCGGCAAAGCCTTTGACTGACGCTCCCGGGCGATTTCTTCGGCCGTGGCATGGCGTGCTTTCAGATTGGCCTCCAGTTCGTAGAGCAACTCGATGTATCGGGTTGCCTGCTGTGCCAGGGACGGATACGATGACTGTGCGTCGGTAAATTTACCGCGCACGTGGGCCATGCAACCCAGCAGGGTCACATCCGGTTGTTGTTCAAAATAATCATATACGCCATAGCCATCGGTCTGGATTGCTCCGCGGAAGTCCCGGAGCTGCGCCCGGGGGATAGCCTCCGCCCGCGAACCTTTGTGATAGTAGAAATAAAGTCCGTGAGAGTCGGGGGGCATCGAAGAACTGCCAGGCGTAACCTTTGCGGCTTTTGCCTTGTGTGTCCGCTATGCGCCAGGGTACTTCGTCAATCTGAAGATACTGCCGCGAGCGGATCTGCTCGCCAAGGCTTTCATAAAGCGGATAGAGTTTTGAGGCCACGGCGTGTATCCAGTCATTTATCGTTGATGCCGGCAGCTTGACACCCATGTCGGCATACTGCCTGACCTGACGGTATTCGGGCAGATGGTAGACATACTTGTCTGTCACAAGCTGCGCCAACAGGGCGGCCCCGACATGGTTGCCGCCGATAACGGCGGCAGGCGCCGGAGCCTGAAGTATCTCAGGGGACGGATTGTTTTTATCCGACTTCAGACGGTATATGGGACGTACAATTACCTCGACCCACACTTTGGCGGGCTCGCGGTGCAGTATGCGGGTCTCGTCCTGACCGATTTTATCATAAAGTGCGGTGTCAAGACCCTGGGGCAGAAGCTCGCGACGGCGTTCCTCTAAACCGTAATATTGATATTTGGCCGGACGATTGCTCCTTGCCTTGGATGACCGGCGGCGCTTCTCAGCCTCGGCCTTGATCTCCTGCGCTGTCTGTTGTATCTGCGCGGCACGCTCATCATAGGCCCGGTCAAAAAGTTCATCGAACAAGCCCGGCTGATTCGCCTCGGCTGCCTTTGCTGCCATCCTGTCGCTTTTTGTACCGTAAAGCAGACGCTCAAGATAAGCGATCCGTTCGCTTTTACGGCGGTCGGATTCTCTGAGCAGCATCACTTCTGCAAGAAGTTCTTCGTATGCAGGAGCATTATTCATACCTCTAAGTTACAAATAATTAACGGGACAGCCAAGAGTTCTGACAAATATTTTCCTGTCTCTCCTCTACTTTTTCCAGATGTTCGAATATGGGTGGAAACGGGGTACGAGGCACTGTCGCTGAAAAGAAAGAAGCCGGATACGGCGTTTCCACGTTGTTTTCTCTCTGAAACAAGCTGGAGACGCTGTTTTTAGCATATTTCCGTGCGGAAAGAGACGGGAAACAATGTTTCTGGCGTAGTTCGGTAGCGAATATAGGAATATTCTTTTGATTAAAGGCATTTCCCGTCCGGAATTATGAAAACGACAACGTTTTTTCCTTCAAACGGAACGGGATGAAGGAAATGACGGTGTTTCTTGCGTGTTTCCTTTTCGGATGAAGGAAAAAACGGGCTTCACGGGATGTTTTTTGCATTGGAAGTGGCTGAAAACTTGCTACATGATGTATTATTATCCCGGATTTTATCTACTTTTGCAGCCGGATTGGGGCAACCCTGTCCAAGACATACGAAAAATAAGAAGCGTTATGCTTATCTTGTAACCATACGCGAGTTCGGGATAAGAAATCATTTAAAATAGCTCCATCTGCCTTGATTTCTCCACATGCACGGGCATAGCCTCTGGCTTGTTGTCAAAGAAGCAGTATGCTGTCAGTGCGGAGCAGATGTTCATTATGAAGTTGTGCACGGACCTGTGCCTTGAAT
>NZ_SRZC01000046.1 GCF_004792655.1 Palleniella muris
CAGGCGCTAACGTTGATGACAGGGACGACAGGGTATGGAGCGTGTTCACAAAGGATCTTTATGGGAAGGTCTTTGCCGACAGGGGGTATATCAAGAAGGAACTCTTCGAAAGTCTCTTCAGCAACGGGATACACCTTGTCCATGGACTGAAGGCGAACATGAAGAACAAGCTCATGCCAATGTATGACAAGATAATGCTGAGGAAGAGGTATGTCATCGAATGCATCAATGACCTGCTGAAGAACAAGGCGGAGATTGTACATTCAAGGCACAGGTCTGTGCACAACTTCATAATGAACATCTGCTCCGCACTGACTGCATACTGCTTCTTTGACAACAAGCCCGAGGCTATGCACGTGCATGTGGAGAAATCAAGCCAGATGGAGCTATTTTAAATGATTTCTTATCCCGAACTCGCGTAATATTTATAATTCTTTGGGACGCCAAATTTTTTAATATATTCATAATACTCCAAGTTGTCTGGTGATATATAGTTGTAATACCCAGATTTGCATTTCATTTGATAAGCTGTCCATTTCTGTTTATTTGTTATTTTATCACTATCAATGCTACATACACAATCGAAAACACTAAAACATAATTCTAAAGAATCATACTGTACATACATTCGCGTATCACATCTCTTCTTTGGAGTGCATGGTATTTTCATAAGTTCCACAATCTCATCAAATTCGTTTTTTGTAATAGATACTACTGTATCTGTGTCAACATTTGCAAAGCGTTTCTTCAATGTGTCACATTTTATTGCAGCTGAAGTTTCAAATGTTCCAATAAGATACCCAACTGTTATAGCTGGATTCATATTGGAACATGAACATAAAAGTAATATCATCAGTATGACTAATAGGTTGTTCGTATATTTCATAAATTTCCAGTTTTTAAAATAGAGGTATAACAGAAATAGGGTCAATCGTATCATATACGTCACCTTCATGGTCAGTTCGAGTGGATTCTCTATTGGCTTTTGCTGTTTTAGTCTCGCTACCTATGATAACTCTTTTTTCTTCTTTGTTTTCATATTCCGAATCTTTTATTTTCCTATATCTCACATGCTCATATTTGTTATCTACCCAATGAACAGAATGGTCAAACTCGTGTTCTAATCTTGTAGCGGCTGATTGTTTTCCTCCATTTGTGGTTTGCAACCCTCGCCTTGACTCCCAAAGAACCTTCGGGTCATGGTTATCCGAATCAAAATAAGTTGGTTTATCATATAATGTGGCATCCATGACATCTATTTCATATTTTGGATTGGTTACAGCTTTCCTTAGGTTATCACCACCTCCGTTTTTTATATTATACATATAAGCCGTTATGAAATCTTTAACGAACTGATTTCTGGGTACTGCAATTGCATTCTTTCCATGGAATCCAGTAAAGCGAAAACTGCAGTCGTTTCCTTGGTTGTCTTTGTACCAAATTAATACATCTTTTCCGTCCAGGTCTATCGCGTTCATGGGGTTATTCAAGCAATACAAATACGGGCTTACATGGTAATACTTCTCACACAACTGGTCAACACCGTTCCATTGCAGGATTACCGGGTCATAGTTGCGTGCACCGTAGTCGTACCAATCCAGTCTGTGCATTCGGTCAAGCTCCTTGCCGTTGTACTTGTATGGCTGTAGGGAAGGGTTTGCGCTTGCATCCGCGAAACTGTTTCCGAAAGGGTAGTAGCTGGTAGTTTGCTCTATTGTTCCATTCTCGCTGACCACGGCACGGTTGTTTCCCAAATGGTCCTTCACGTAATAATGGAATGTGAATTTGTTTGAATTATTGTCATTGCAGGAGACATAACCACCGGAGAACAGAATCTTGTCTAATTTCCCGTTTTCGAATATCAAATCCCCAAGATAAT
>NZ_SRZC01000047.1 GCF_004792655.1 Palleniella muris
AATATGATATTGACTGGATGACTTTCGTGCCGCTGGTTACCTCAACAAGCCTGTCAGAACTGTCATACTTTCTATTTGTGCGTCTTGGTTAATATTCATCCCATAACATTATCAAAATATATTCCTGAGAGACCGTATCTTTTCATTTTTCCTGCTGTTTTTGTACCAATAATCACCAACGGTGATTTATTGTGATGGTCTCCGAACCAATAATCCGTTTGAAATATGAAGTCGTCTGTAGGCAAATAAAAATCCTTATCCTTCCATAGCATCCCTCCTATTGCTATACAATCATACTGGTTGCAGCATTCTTGCTTTTTGCCAAAGTAAAAGTGTCTTCGAGTCGAATCAATTCTAAATATCCCTTCCGCTTCAAAATAATAGTATCCTGGAGACTTAGGTAATGGAATGAATTTTAGATACCGATATTCATTTATCTCACAAAATGTCTTGAACTTTTCCGTAACGATCATGTATCCATCGTAAGTGCAGAACACATCGCCTTTCTTCTTCTGAACCTTGTAGTCTGGATTTGGAACTTTCTTAAATGATGTATGGCATATGGGACACTGTCCGGGATCTTTGATATCATTTCTCCCATACATGAACTCCATGTCATAACCATATAGGGCCTTTGCCACGACTTTTCCTTTTGGTGCCTGCCTATAAACTTTTTGCAAGGGCTTAGGCACTGATTTCTTTCTCAGTCCTAATAATTCTAATAATTTCCTTATCATGAGTATATTATTTAATGTTTATTAGCTACCATGGTCTCCATTGCCATTGTATGCCGTTATTCATATAAAAGTCATATCGTGTATGGGCATACTTGAATGGATGTAAGTCGTAGAAATTTTTCATAGCTGAAAACCTTTGCCCTGTACTAAATTGGTTTTGAATTATAGAACCAGAGTTTCCTCTTTGCGGTCTCATGTGATGCAGTCCATCCGAAGTTCGCATTTCATATAAATACTGGTTCATTTCTTTATGCATTTCTCTATGAAGCGACTCTGGAACAGGTGTCAGAACCTGCTCATCAGTTCCGCCGGCGAACTTCGGGAAAGAATGATGATTCTGTGTTTTTTCACCTGTCCATGGGCTTACTTTATTGTCTCTTGATGCCTTGATGCCACCAATGCCTCCGGCAATAGTTCCTGTCACCATACCTGACAGAAGCCCATTATTGCCTGCACTGAGTGCTTCATCGAAATCCCCTGTAAGTATTAGGCTTGTGGCAAAGCTAATAGCCCATCCGCTGGTCATGCCTCCTACTGCTCCAGATACCATAGCCTGTAGGAAAGGGCTGGTAATCTGTAATCCGTTTATTGCAATGCTGCCAAGATATTGTGCGCCCCATTGCCCCATTGCTCCACCGAAATAAGAAGTCAGGCTTCCTAATATGGCTCCGGAGAATATGTCCGTACCGTTTCCTCCTGACAGCCATGCATTGGTGGCTCCAAGAGTGGCGCCTCCCCATGCCCATCCGCCAAGTTCCGGGTAAAGCGCCCCAATGCCGGCAACAGCGCCAGAACCGAAAGCACTTGCGCCTTTGCCAATCATTGTCCACAAATCACCACTGATATTACCTTGGAAAATGTTGATGGTTAAATTCATGACCCCTCCGAAAAGGCCTGCAATTAAATCGTCAATTCCGAAATACTCCCCACTCGGGTCAGTATATTTCAGCGGATTGTTTATGCAGTAGGAGTAGCGGTTGAAACTCTGCGTGTTGTCGGGCATCTGGACGTAGTTGTCCGGGCTGAGGAAGCGTCCGAGTACGG
>NZ_SRZC01000048.1 GCF_004792655.1 Palleniella muris
TGCCATTGCGCATAATTGTGAGTGGCGAGCCATTCTGATTGTATCTGACAGTTTCATTGTAATGGTTCTTTCCTCCGCCGGCATCGTCGTATGTCGCATCGGTAAGCCTGTTCATTAATCCAAAATCTCATTATTGTTAGTCAAACCATTCTTTTGTTCTTTCCCAACAGGATTTCGGCAATATTTGGTCCCGATATTTTTCATATATATTGTCATAGCCGTTTTTCAGGCGTTCTTGTACGGATTTTAACCTGAATGATATTCCCGTTTCCTTCCTGATATCTACAGGAGACAATTCCATAAGAATATTGAATAAGATTAATAGTTCTTCATAAGGAGGATGAAGTGCAACATATTTTTTATCGTCTATTATCATTACTACCGCCCATGCATCATTCCAGTATTCGCCTACAAGAGAATTGAATTCCTTTAATTTCTTATTTTCAATATCAGCAATACAATCATATACCAGCTTCTGCTCATCCTTAGACAATTGTCTCTGTTCCACACGTTTTATTTCTTCAAAAAAGTTAAACTCAGACAGGTTCCCTTCCAATGTACTGTCTTCATAAAGAATCTCACTATCCACTTCTCCGCACAATACACCTGACGAAACTCTGATTGTGCCACTATCGGTAATTTCTATCAAATAATTATAGTTTAAGGAACTTACATTCATCAGCATGCAACGGCATAGAATTCCGTTTTTCGGACTGTCTTCTTTACTACATGACACTATCAGACATGTCATGACCAATACAAATATCATACACTTTTTCATATTCTTTTTCTTTTAATATTTTATTCTTTTTCTTAACTTTTCCTCCTCCCTCAAGTCATTCTCTGTAAATTTATAATTACCGGAAAGACCTGTTGTCTCAAGTTCTTCTATTTTCTCATTTGCTTCATAAATGTAGCCATCTATATCAGTATATGAGTATTTCATTTTCAAATCTGGATCTTTAGCAACTCCGTTCAATGACCTGTGTCCATGTATAAGTTCATGTCCGAGAGCAATATGCCGAGGTATCACCTCTGAAACACTTTTTCCTGTTTTTCTGTTTTGGACGATAGTTGTGACATCTGTGTCAAAAGAGTAATAGACCTCTGTATCTGTCCCCTTCCCGTTAAATGCATCTCGTCTGTATACAGGATGTTCGTGATATGCGTCACCTTGCATGATTTCCACGGTTCTGTCATGATTTACTAATTCATATATAAGACTTGTGCCGGTGGACAGTTCCATATCCGTATTCTTTGTTCCATGTGCCATAATGATGACCGCACCGTCATAACGCCTCACGCCCAATTTGTCGTTTGTAAGCTTCTGCAGTTCTATCAACACTGCAATACGCTGTTCCTGAGTGCCTGTTAATACAATCTTTCTGCCGTCAGGGTCAATATTGATTACCGGATTATTTGCGCAATACACATACGGACTGACAG
>NZ_SRZC01000049.1 GCF_004792655.1 Palleniella muris
AAAGTTACATGAACTTCGACTTTTTATTTTGACACAAAAGTGTATTTGTGTTCTATACGATTCGTTTTATACACAAAAGTGTGTTAACAGGCGTTAACCAACCTATTATAGTGATTATAGAAAGGCATGATGTCCTCTTTGCTTGAGCATATAGGGACTGTCTCCGAAGCGAGATAGTCCAAGGAATCCCCGAGTTGCCTTGTGTGTATTCCGAGTGCATTCATGACGCGTAACAGTTTGCTATCCGTTTCCGCTATCATGTAACTATTGTCATCACATACTATAGGATAGACAGCATACACCATCAATTGCTTGAATAACGTCAGTGTAGGTGTTCCGGAGAATGAATCTATGGCAAAACGCCCAACATGCCAATATTCATAAATTGATTCTGAATGTATGGATTGCAGAGGGTTTATCCCAAAGATTTTTTCTATTGGCAGAGGTTTGTCTTTATCCCATTTGAAGACACGAATAGAGCCTATCAATTTGCCTTCTGCATTACGTACAACATAGATATAAGAGTTTCCCGAATAAGACAGTTCTTCATTATAAACTTTTGTGATTTCCTTTTCCAATTCTTCCGAATTTGCAACTCCAGCGTGATGCTTATAGTTTTCACGAACCACAAACTCTGCGAGTTCATACAGGTTTTCCTTACCCAGCTGTAGGATTTCATACACTCCATTTGCATACACTTGTTTTTCCATTGTTCCGTTTTTTATATTAATGTCCTGACTGTTGATTCATGAGCGATTCATGTAAGTCTCAGTGCGTGCAAAGTTAGCAGAAGGATTGCACTTTGCCTTTACACAAAAGTGTATTTCCACAACAACTGTATGCTTTTTTACACTTTTGTGTGTTAAAATGTTGCCCAATTACGATTTTATCATTACTTTTGCAACACCAATCAAGGAAAAACATACATGGCAACAAGAGATTTCTTCATTATATCAAACGCAGTTCACGGCATTACTGACGCAGATTATAAACTGGCAGACCTTCTTGTGAATGCGGCTAAGGCTTTTGCAAGAAGCACTCATCAAGGAGTATACATCATTGACTATTTCAAAATGAATTTCCTTTATGTATCGGAGAATCTTGCAAATTGGTGCGGTGTGCCGGCTGACAAAATC
>NZ_SRZC01000004.1 GCF_004792655.1 Palleniella muris
TTCATAGTCATGTTTGTTAAAAAATGTCTTAAATACAATTAGTTTAAACAACTTCAATAATAAAACGGTTCTTCTGCTTTTCGTATTAGTTGTTAAATCAGAAAGGTGAATCTCGTTTTGCAGGAACAGTCTTTCTATGTTGGCGTACCGTCTCACTGTGTATAATTGCTTGATTTCTATGTATGTAGCTCCGTAATACTTTGCATGGAAATGTATTACAGTTCCCTTTTCAATTCTTCATACAAGTCCACAGGTCCCAGATGCCAGTATTTTGTGTTTTCGGTTGACAGTTTTTTGTAGAGTTTTGAATGATAAATACGGTTGATGGCATCCTTCAGACTGATGCCTTTATCTTCCACGAGCCATTCGGCAAGCCAACCTATTTTAATCGGCAAAATCAGATACAGATTATCTTGTGTTATTTTAGCGTTCATAATTTCATTTCGATTGATTCAACGAATTTAATGGCAGTTAATGACCTCTCCGTATGGAACAGATATTGATCCACAAGTTTATAGGTCTTCAATTCTTGAATGAGAGTAGGCATACTGATGATGCCTCTTTTCTTTGTTTTATGATTTGAAAACCGTACTGTAATCGTTTGATTTACCAATCCTATTGATTTACATTCTGAAAGGTAACGGTTTGCGGGGTAAAAGGTAACGATTTGTCACACAAATCGTTACCTTTTGTTGAGGTGTTAGTATGGGGCTGATTTAGAGGTTGTTATGTGTAGGTATCATGATGATTGGGAATTGCAGTGTTTCTCATGTACAAGAGCACAGCAATTGGTTTGTTAGGGATGGTGAAATTTATAAGATGATCTCCGCAATATAGTTGCGCTTCTTGCCGTCCTTGCCACGTTTGAGGAAGAGGATGAGGTGGATTTCTCGGTTCTCGGTAAGGGTGTATGCGTTGGCGAGCGAGAGTTTGCCGTAGCCTTCCTTGGTTATCTCGCCTTCGGGAGTAGGGGTGATAGGCGAGAGAAGCTCATAGGCGAAATACTCTTTTTCAGTGTTGATGTATTTGATTTTTGCTTTCATTATGCCGAAAGCACGCCGGCCGTCGTGGTGGTTCTCAGGGGATAGGGCGACAGCGGTCTTGAAATTCCCCTTTTCCGGTATGACGGGAGCGAAGCGGACATAGCTGCCTACGGCGGGAGGGGTAGGCGGGTCGATTGCCACAAAATGGCGCGAGAGAGGGTCGAAGATGTGGTAATGCTTGTGCTTCGGGTCGTAGCGGTCGACATAGCCTATTGTTTTTTGCGATATGTCGATATGTTTCTGGCGGTATTCCCTGACTGCTCTTTCTGCCCTTTCCCTGAGTGGAGCCACTGTCCTGCCGTTGGCGAGTGTGCGCCATTGCATGTCCTCCGTGCGCAGGTTTGCAGGGAATCCCCACATTTTGAGGAATGCCGGCAGGTTGAATGTCTCGTGTACGGTAGACATTTTGAGTGCTGTGCCCAACACGCACGAATGGAGTAGTGAGGGATTGGCGAGTGGGATTTTCATGTACGATGCCAGCAGTGTGCGTGCTTCTTCGGAACTCATCTCCTTATAGTAGGCGTTTAGGTATCGGTAGATGTTCCATGCGGTGTCTGCCGGGTGCTGCACCGATGTGGACATTGATGCTATAAGTTCGTCCCAAGTAGGTATCTTGTTTTCGTTTTTCATGTTAGGTGTAAGGTTTTTCTACGAGTAAGTAATCAAGATGTTCTTGCATCCGAGCAGTATTTCTCAAAGCAGAGGTCTCTCTAAGAATCCAAAGAACCCAAAGAATTTTGCCTTCTGAACACAATTATACTTATGTAGTTTGTTGTAATATGTCGGAAACAATCAGGGCGCATTCCATGCCGGAACGCGCCCTAATAGCATTAAAAAGAATCAGTTGTAGAGATACCTCTTTATTGATTTCTTAGGAGTCTTCTTGAATTCTGTCTCCATTAGTTCTATGGCGGAGAGCTTCTGGTAAGCAGGCTGTGTGGCGTTGAGCGTCTCACGGTTTTGCTCCATTATGCCTTTCAAAGCCTCATTGTCAATACCTTGCTTCTTTGCCTCGTCATAGTCAGGATAGACAAGACCCACGAGTTTCTCTCCTCGCTGCACGACAAGGCATTCGCTGACCATGCAGAGGCTTGACAGTGCATCCTCAATCTCCTCAGGATAAATGTTCTGTCCGTTGGCTCCGAGGAGCATGTTCTTTGAGCGTCCTTTGATGAAGATCTGTCCTTCGTCGTTCATGACGCCAAGGTCGCCGGTGTGATACCAGCCGTCGGTGAGTACTTCCTTTGTCGCTTCCTCGTTCTTGTAGTAGCCAAGCATGGTGTTGCATCCACGTGTGAGAATCTCGCCCGGAACGTTCTGAGGGTCGGTGGAGTCAATCATCACTTCCATGTGGTATGCCGCACGTCCGCACGAGCCTATCGCACGGTCCTGCCAATCATCGTATGATATGATTGGCGCGCACTCTGTTGCACCGTAGCCCACTGTAATAGGGAAACCGATGTCAGAGAGGAATTTCTCCACTTCCTGATTGAGAGCTGCGCCACCGACGATGATTTCGTAGAGATTTCCTCCGAAAGCCTCATAGACCTGCTCACGGATGCGTGCCTTGAGCTTTGTTCCTACGACGGGAGTCTTGAGGAGAGCTTTGACATGTGGTGCGGAAACTTTCGGCAGAACCTTCTTTTTGATGATTTTCTCTATGATGAGCGGCACGGCGATGATTATGCACGGCTTGATGTCGGCGAATGCCTGAGCCACGATGGCAGGTGAAGGCACGCGTGTCAAGTAATGGATATGGCATCCTGCCGTGAACTCATAGATAAACTCGAACGCCATGCCGTACATGTGCGCCATAGGCAGTATGGAGATAGTCTTATAGCCCGGGCTGACATATTTGCCAAGCGCATTGTTGGCAAAGTCAAGGTTTCCCCACAGTGCACGGTAAGGAATCATGACGCCTTTTGAGAATCCTGTCGTTCCGGATGTGTAGTTTATCATTGCAAGATCCTCGGAATCCGCCTCACGGAAATAAGAGACATGCTCTTTGCGGAAATATTTCGGGAATTTCTTTCCGAACAGTTCGTTGAGATGTTCTCGGGCGTAAGTCAGTTTTTCCGTGCGTGACTCCATTATGGAGAAGTCAGGAATGTTGATGATACCTGCCAGAGCCGGCATTTCCGAAGGTGTGATGCTCTTTGCCACAACGTCACCTACGAAGAGCAGTTTTGCATCAGAGTGGTTGACGATGTTGTGGATTTGCTCCGGTGTGAACTCATGCAGTATAGGCACCACAATAGCCCCATAGGTCATTGTCGCGAGGAATGCCACAGCCCAATGGCTCATGTTCCTGCCACAGATTGCCACCTTGTCGCCGGGTTTCACTCCGCTGTTTTCGAAGAGGATATGCATTTTCTCTATCTTTCTTGCCACATCCTTGTATTGGAGTGTTGCACCCTGATAGTCTGTGAGCGCATTAAGGTCCCAATGGTCTATTATGGACTTCTCTATGTATGCATTGAAACTTGGAATCTCAGCAGGGATGCTGAGTCTTTCCATGGTTGTTTTATCTAATTTCATAACTGTGTGTTTTTTGCACAAAATGCATGTTCAGTGTGCAAAATTAGCTCTTTTTCTGCATATTAGCAAGAAAAATCAATGTAAAATTGTATAATGATGCAAAATAACGTTGATTATTGCTCATTGTATTTGTTTTGTGCAGCAGAAAATTTGATGTATAATAAAAAAACAGATGTAAAACATTAGAAATCAGCGTTGAAGTTTTCACATGTTGGAAGAATGTGCTACCTTTGCCGAACGAAAAGGTGGGATGTCCGGGATTCTTCTGCCGGTCAATGACTGAAAGAAGAGGATGTCCCTCAGTATTAATTGATGCTTAGAGTTGTTAACTTCCGTACTAAACACCTTATTCTATATTATAATAGAGTGGATGAGAATTCAAGGGTAAAAGTAATATAGTCAATATACGGATGCTCATATCCCAGAGTATAACGGTTCGCGGATGGACGTGATGTCGTTTCCAAAGCATCAGAAACCGATAAATAATGAAATTCAATTTTGTAAAGAGTGTATTATTATCAGTAGTATTATTATTTACAACAGTGCCAACATCCGCCAATGAGGCATTTGACTGGGAACCGGTCATGGATGCAATCATTCATGTGGAGAGTGAAGGAAACCCAAAGGCGGTGAACGGTTTGTCTTGTGGTGCGATGCAGATTAATCCGATATTGGTGAAAGACTGCAACAAGATTCTCAAGGCACGCAACTCCAAGAAGCGTTACACCCTTAAAGACCGCTTCTCCGTGGAGAAGTCAAAGGAGATGTTCCTGCTCATACAGAGCCATTACAACAAGGACAACAACGTGGAGAAAGCCATCAGGGCATGGAACGGAGGAGTGAACTACCGAGTGAAGAGTACCAACAGGTACTACAAGAAAGTCCTCGCTGCAATGAAGTGACATGTGGGATTATTCCGGCTTCCATGATGTCTCGTGGAGGCAAGACAGAAAGCATTTGTTGACAGAAACTTGCATTCTGAAGCACAAGAAACGGTTCTTATTGAAATAAAAGATGCGCCAAATTTGCACAATGCTGCAAGTTTGGCGCGTCTTTTATTATGCAGTGACAGACAGGAAAGTTTGAGTCTAAGTGGAAATTAAAAGTAATATCTCAGTCCTGCCATGACACTTATGCGCTGAATGCCGTAGGCCTCGTTCTTATCCATGTAATAATCTGCCTCGTCCGGATTGCTGAACCTTGATGTGACAGCATTCACATTCAAACCGATGCCAAAGTGCTTGGAGATGCAGTAATCAACTCCTATGCGCCCCATCACGCCAAAGCCATTATGGATATAGTCACCGTTCTCACTGTATCGCGCATATCCAAGACCAAGTGAATACTCGAAACGCCATTTGTCAGAAGGCTTCTGCATAAAAACAAAACTTGGACCTATATAAGCCAATGTGATGTCATAATTCCCTGAATATGAGTCTCCCATATCATCAAAAGATGTCTGATAATATGCGAAATCTATGCCGAATCCTATGCCTTTCTTCCAGAAATGCTCATAGTTTATCATTCCCTCAATGCCCGATTTGCTTTTGTAAGTACGGTTAGGCGTATAAAGATTGGATGTAATCCACGAAGGTCCGAAATTCACCATAAGAACGTTTCCTGACATGTCAATGTTCGTTCGGGACTGCAACGCCTTTCTGTTGTAATCATCCACCCTTGCCTTTGTCTCTGCCACATGACCGGCGGCAGCGGTGGTGTCATCGGTTTTAAGAATTGTACCCCATAGACGGTGGCAGGTGCTCCTCATGTCCGGATACCTGTGTTCTGTGAGTTTCAGGATGTTTCCGCCCGCTTCTGCCGTCTTGCTCTTTGCGATGCCAAGCATCCTGTCCAGCCCGCAGTCAGTGGTAAATCCTCTGTCCTTCACTTGAATGGTGCCCAGTTCTTCCGCTTTGACGTTTACACTGTCATAGACTTCATACACAACCACATCCTCGGCATTGGTAGCCGGATATGTCTTTGCGATGTCTGTGACAACTTTTGGTGAGCATGATGAAAGGAGTGCAATACTCATCATCATGTAGACGCATTTTCTTATATTCATAGTTCTTTAGCAAATAAACGATGCAAAGATAATGCAAACCGAATGCAGTAGAGCTTGCTCTGAATTGCTGAGGTGCAGCTTATCTTATGCAAAGATAATGCAAACCGAATGCAGTAGAGCTTGCTCTGAATTGCTGAGGTGCAGCTTATCTTATGCAAAGGTACTAAAATTTTAATAAAATTGACAACAAAACAAAAAAATATATTGCATCCTCCCACATATTTTTTTATTTATAAAGTGCGATATGAGTCGTTGATGGTTCCGGCAGGATTCTTAGACTGTGATTATGATACACAGCAACTTTGTATTGTAAATCAAACGCTTTATCCACAATTTCTTTTGAAAATCTGTAATAAAGCATAAAAAGGCCATGTCAATTTGTCTGTTTCGGTAATTGGCGTTATTTTTGCATGTTAGATAGTGTGCGCACCTTCCAGCATGTCATATTTTAGTGTTGGGAGGGCAAAACAAACATGAACTAACAAAAAACAAGAAAATATGGTTACAACAATCGTTATTATCGCCGTCGTGGTACTGATAGTACTTTGGGTGATTTCTATCTACAACAACCTCGTGCGCTTGCGCAACAACCGTGAAAACGCTTTCGGCAACATCGATGTCCAGCTGAAACAGCGTTATGACCTCGTGCCACAGCTTGTGGCGACAGTCAAAGGCTATGCCAAGCATGAGAAGGAACTCCTTGAGGCTGTGACAGCAGCACGTTCGGCTTGCATGACAGCTGCAAGCATGAACGACAAGATTGCTGCGGACAATCTGCTCTCCAGTGCTCTTTCCGGTCTTAAGGTTTCTGTTGAGGCTTATCCAGAGTTGAAAGCTAATCAGAACTTCCTGCAGCTGCAGACAGAGTTGTCTGACATAGAGAACAAGCTCGCTGCGACACGCCGCTTCTTCAATTCTACGACACGTGAGTTGAACAATGCCGTACAGACATTCCCGGGAAATATCCTTGCCGGCATGTTCGGATTCCGGAAAGAGCCGATGTTTGAAGTGGTACCGGCAGAGCGTGCAGCAGTGGAGAAGGCACCGGAGATAAACTTTTAAGTAGAACCGCCGTACTGTAAAATATATGAAATATGTCGGGATGCATACCCAGCAGTCGAGGAACAACATGATGAGCATAATCCTTCTCATCATGTTTCCTGTCATCCTGCTTGGCATGGTGTGGGTGTTCCTTGCTCTGGTGAATTATTTTGGAGGCGGATATTACAATCAGTATGGTGAACTTGTGCACACTCTTGACGCTGATGCGGTAAATCATTATTTCCTCCGGACTCTCCCATGGGTGGTTGGTGGAGTGGGAATTTGGTTTGCCATAGCCTATTTCGGTAACACCGCCATGATTCGTTCCGCTATGGGGGCACGTCCTTTGGAGCGCCGTGAGAATCCTCGTGTGTATAACATTGTGGAGAATCTCACCATGGCTTGCGGTATGGAGATGCCGAAGGTGAATGTCATTGATGACCCTCAGCTCAATGCTTTCGCATCAGGAATAGACAGCAAGTCCTACACAGTCACGGTGACGACGGGACTTCTTGACCTGCTTGACGATGATGAGCTTGCCGGAGTGATTGGTCACGAACTGACCCATATCCGCAACCACGACACTCGCCTGCTTGTCATCAGCATTGTCTTTGTGGGCATCATCTCCACAGTCATGGGCATGGTCTACAACATGTTCTACCACATGCTGTGGTTCGGTGGTGGCAGTCGCAGCAGCCGCGATGACGAGAAAGGCAACGGACTGTCGATGATGGCAGTGATGCTGATAGGTCTTTTCTGCTGTGCGATAGCTTATTTGTTCACAATGATGACACGTTTTGCCATTTCCAGAAAGCGTGAATACATGGCAGACGCCGGTGGTGCAGAGCTTTGCGGCAATCCGCTTGCCCTCGCTTCCGCACTCAGGAAAATCTCCGGTGACCCGGGTTTGGGAGAGACCGGACGTGACGATGTGGCACAGATGTTCATAATTCGTCCTGAGATGGCTTTGTCAGGTTTCAGTTCATTCATGGGAAATTTATTCTCCACACACCCTGACACAGCGAAGAGAATAAAGATTCTGGAACAATTCTGATAAGGTATTTTGTCTTTTAAGCATAATATACGGCTTATATGTAATAGCCTGTGGTGTAATTACAATACAGACAATTATATGTAAGCCGTATGTTTTTATAAGCAGTTCTGTGAGAGAGTTTGTTTCTTAATCATTTTTTCAGTTCTTTTTCCAGAAGCCTGACTCGTTCAACAAGCTGGTTATAGGTTGGTAGTTGTTTCTTTATTTCCTCCAACTGCACATTGTTATAGGTTGCCACTCCTAAAGGGGTTGTTATGCCTTTAAACGAAAGTTGTACATCTGTATCCCTCATGTCACTGCATATCAAGATGCCTATAGTCGGGTTGTCTTCATCCGTTTTAAGCAATTCGTCAACAGCATTAACATAGAAGTTGATTTGTCCAGTGAAACCGGGTTCAAATGGTTTGACTTTGATTTCCAAAACAATATACGAACGTAGCCTTATGTGGTAGAATAGTAAATCGATGCGTCTGCTTACTCCACTGACCACTAATTCCTTTTGTCGTCCAACGAATGCGAAACCGCTTCCAAGTTCAAGGAGAAAGCGTGTCATCTATTTGCATAGCGCATCTTCCAAATCACGTTCGCAATATTCCGGTGGCAGCTGAATGAAACTAAAATCGTAATTTCCACGTGTTATTTCTTGTGCTAATTGAGCATGTGGCAGGGGAAGATGTTCCTTGTAATTAGAGATGGCTCCGCCTTTTTCAATAAATAAATTAGCCTTTAAGCAATTAACAAGCCCTTGTCGTGAAAGTGATTCCTTTACCGTTAACTTAAGGTAAAAGACCGCTTCTTCGACAGTCTTACACTTTGTTATGATTTCTACATGGTGCTTCCATGGCACATACGAGAAAAGTTTAGGAAATGCGGTTTGTGCAGAGTGTTGTATGGATTCTCCACCAGCTTGGTGGAGAAAGTCTTCGGAAATTATGCCCAATTCTCCAACAAGTTGGTGGAGTTTTTCTTCTTAGAAGAGATACCATTTCTTCATATACCATAGATTGCTTGACCCGAATCCCTTTTCATTAGGGAAAGCTGCCTGCAAATCAAGGCTGAGTTGTTCCACGATTCCTGTTCCCCATTTTTCTTCTGCCTTACGTAGTGCAAGGTCACGTCCGGTCTGTCAATTCCATAAAAGCTTTTGAGCGTTAACCTTTACGGCAGCTTTGATTTGTGCATGTCTGTAGCGCCCAATTAGTTCTGTGAGCCATTGGGCGTATTCATTATCAAGACGCACATTGTGCGAATGTGTGATATATAGTTCGCTTTCAGACATAGTGGCACATTAATTTATAGAGAAATGACGGTTGAAGAAAATAATGGTGATAGTTTTTTGATATGTTGAGGTGTTTTCTACATATCATGTATAAAAGCGAAATACTTGTAAGAGCAGTGCTGCACTCAATCTATAGTCGCTATTAAGAGCAAACTATTGAAGAGGAGTCCACTTGACCTTTTTTAGGTATTTCGCTTTTATATTGTTATAGGTTGGATATGTCCCCCTTACTTGTTAAAATAGTAAAGGAACGTCGCGATACCCTCAAGAGCAGGCTTGCGCTGGTCTTGGATTTCGATGGTGAACTTGATTTCCGCCTTGCAGACGCCACGGAGGTTCTGGATGTTGTGCAGGACTGTCTTCATGCGGATTGAACTTCCTGTGATGACAGGCATTCCGAACTTCATCTTGTCGAGACCGTAGTTCACGAGCTGTGCCACATTGTTCACCTCGATTGTGTCGTACCACAGTTTCGGGAGCAGTGACATTGTCAGATAACCATGTGCGATGGTTGACTTGAACGGACTGTCTGTCTTTGCGCGTTCCACGTCGACATGAATCCATTGGTAGTCGAGTGTCGCATCTGCGAACAGGTTGATACGGTCCTGATCGATTTGAAACCAATCGGTTGTACCTATCTCTTTGCCGAGATATTCTGCAAACTCATCGTAGGAGTTGATAATAACTTTTGCCATTCTATTATTGTTTTGTTTGTTTTTGCTTCACCTTTTTGTGCCAATGACATGAACCGATGCTTCCTGTCATATAAGCAAGTTGATTTTCAGTATGCAAAGATAACAATTTTTTCATTCTTATTGCATATATTGTTGTAAAAAAAGCGAAAAATTATCATAAAGCATTGTATTATTACGGAAAATATCCGTAACTTTGCCATTACTATGACAGAAACAGAACGCATATTACAACTACGCCGTGAGCTTCATGAGCACAACCACCGTTACTATGTGCTCAACCAGCCGACAATCTCCGACCAGGATTTCGACTTCCTTCTCCGTGAATTGCAGGACTTGGAGGCGAAGCATCCTGAGCTTTATGATGAGAACTCGCCGACGCAGAGGGTGGGTAATGACATCAATCAGCAGTTCACTCAGGTGGAGCATCGTTACCCGATGCTCTCCCTTGCCAACACGTACAGCCGTGAGGAGGTGCAGGCATGGTATGAGCAGGTGAGCAAAGGTCTTGAAGGGCAGGAGTTTGAGGTTTGCTGTGAGATGAAGTATGACGGTCTGTCAATATCGCTGACTTACGAGAATGGCAGGCTTGTGCGTGCCGTCACACGCGGTGACGGTGTACGTGGTGATGATGTGACGCAGAATGTGCGTACCATCAGGTGCATACCTTTGCAACTTTCTGAAGAGCTTTCGGCAGAGAAAATGCCTGGCGGTTATCCCGAAAATTTTGAGATTCGCGGAGAAATCCTGCTTCCTTGGGAATCGTTTCGCCGACTTAATGCCGAGCGTGAGGAGGCAGGAGAGAGGTTGTTTGCCAACCCTCGAAACGCTGCTTCGGGGACTTTGAAGTCGCAGAATTCGCGTGTTGTGGCAGAGCGTGGTCTTGATGCGTACCTTTATTATCTGCTTGGCGAGGAGTTGCCCTCCGACGGTCATTATGAGAATCTTATGCAGTGCGCGCGCTGGGGATTCAAGATGTCGGAAGGAATGAGGAAATGCAGGACGCTGCAGGAGGTCATGGACTGCATAGCCTATTGGGATGAGGAACGCAAAAACCTGCCTGTAGCTACGGATGGCGTGGTGCTTAAAGTCAATTCCCTGCGTCAGCAGCAGCATTTGGGCTATACCGCCAAAAGTCCGCGCTGGGCGATTGCCTACAAGTTTAAGGCAGAACGTGTCAGCACACCGTTGCTGGAAGTGACCTATCAGGTGGGGCGCACCGGTGCGATAACGCCTGTTGCCAATATGGCTCCGGTATGGCTGGCGGGAACGACTGTAAAGCGTGCAACGCTGAACAATGAGGATTTCATACGTTCTTTCGATTTGCACATCGGTGATTACGTGTATGTAGAGAAAGGCGGCGAGATTATCCCGAAGATTGTCGGTGTGGAAACATCACGCCGTAGTGCTGATGCTGAGCCGGTGAAGTTCGCCACCCATTGTCCTGAATGCGGCGCGGAACTTGTGCGTTATGAGGGTGAGGCTGCCCATTATTGCCCTAATGATGCCGGATGTCCTCCTCAGATAAAGGGGCGCATAGAGCATTTCATCGCGCGAAAGGCAATGAATATCATGACGCTTGGCCCGGAAACTGTCGATGATTACTACAACCGCGGGCTGATACATAACATTGCCGACCTCTATGAGCTTACTCCTCAGCAGATTACATCAGGCAATGATAACCGATTGGTGTCTGCGAAAAAGGTGGTGAAGAGCATCAGCGACAGCAAGGAAGTGCCTTTCGAGCGTGTCGTTTTCGCGCTTGGCATCCGTTTCGTTGGTGAGACAACGGCGCGCCTTCTTGCACGCCATTTCAAGGATATGGACACACTTGCCTCTGCTTCTCTTGAGGAACTGCTGGAAGTTGATGGAGTAGGCGAGGTGATAGCAGAGAGCGTCATCAGATATTTCCATGACGAAACGAACATCGAAATCCTTAACCGTCTGCGTGAATATGGCTTGCAGATGAGGCTTTCGGAGGAGCAGACGGCAGGGCAAAAGGAAACTTTCGCAGGTATGTCGGTGGTCATCAGTGGTGTTTTCACTCACCATAGCCGTGACGAGTATAAGGCGATAATCGAGCGGCATGGAGGAAAGAATGTTGGTTCCATATCGGGCAAGACATCATTTGTCCTTGCCG
Source organism: Palleniella muris (assembly GCF_004792655.1). Lineage (GTDB taxonomy): Bacteria > Bacteroidota > Bacteroidia > Bacteroidales > Bacteroidaceae > Prevotella > Prevotella muris_A. The sequence continues at coordinate 11,853 of NZ_SRZC01000004.1, forward strand.
GCGAGAACATGGGACCGTCAAAGCTGCAGAAAGCGGAACGCCTTGGCGTGAAGATTGTCAGTGAGGACGAGTTCCTTGCCATGATTTCGGACGACAATTCTGTCGCAGAAATGACAGAGAACACCACCAAAGAAAATGAAGTCACACAGTCTTCCACTGCCAATTTTGCTGCTGCTCCGCAGGAATTGAATCTTTTTGACTGAAACTAAAAACAATGATTGGCAATGAAAAGGATAGGCATAATCAGCGATACACATTCATGGTGGGATGACAAATACTTGCAGTACTTTGAGGAGTGCGACGAAATTTGGCATGCTGGGGACATCTGTGATATGAGCATAACAGACCGTCTTGCTGCACCGTTCGGCACGGACAGTGAAGGCAACCCCAAGGTCAGGACAGTCAGGGCTGTATGCGGAAACTGCGACGGCGGTATACTTCGCCTTGCGTTTCCTGAGGTTTTGCGCTGGAAATGTGAGGGTGTTGAGGTGCTGATGAAGCATATCGGCGGCTATCCGGGCAAGTATGACCATTCCATTGCACGGCAGATATACAGCAATCCGCCACAACTTTTTATCTCAGGACATTCACATATACTGAAAGTTATGCCGGACAAGGCTCTCGGTCTGTTGCACATCAATCCCGGTGCGGCAGGCATACAGGGGTGGCATGTTGAAAGAACACTGGTGCGTCTGACCATTGACGGTGACCGGATGAAGGAACTTGATGTCGTGACTTTAGGCGACAGGGGCTGTGAGTGAATACTGCAAACGAAACATTGTGTTACAAAATATAAAACCGAATCTTATGAAAAGTCTGATTATTACATTGGTTTTGGCAATTATGTTTGGGGCAATGCCTTGCATGGCGCAGAACGATTGCGGTGGGCATGGTGAGAGAAAACATGAAAAACGACACCACCGCCCACATTATTATATAGGTGCTGATGCAGTGTTCTTTGGCGACAGGAAGGTGGAAGGTGCGTCGGTGGCAAGTTTCAAGGTGCTGAATGACGGTTATGCCAAAGACTCTTGGAGCGTCTACTTTGACGGAACGAAGATAAAGGATGCATCATGCAACAGTTTCACGGTATTGGGTCAGGGCTATGCCAAGGACACTTGGTCTGTCTATTACCATGGCAGAAAGATTGAAAGGGCAAGCAGCGACTCATTCCAATGTGATTCCCACGGTTACGCCCACGACTCTTGGAACACGTATTTCCGTGGTCGCAAGGTTGAGAAATGATAGTGAGAAAAAGGCACAAAAACAGACTTGGTAATATTCGTAGCATTACACATTATTCTTATCTCGGTCCATTGTGAATCTTTTCAGTAGGAATCCAAGAAAATATGGGAATGTGTAAAATCTTCCGTTAAAGCCAATGTTCTTGTTGCAGAGTTTTATGCCGTATCTAATGTCGCCACCTTTGTCAATCAACTTGTTAAGTGATGTTGTTGCTCCATCGTTTGCTTTCACTTCTATGGGGATAAGGCTTTGTCGGTCTCTGATGAAGAAGTCCATTTCGATTGTACTCTTCTCGTTTCGGTAGAAATAGAGACTATATCCTTGTTTGACAAGTGTTTCGGCTATAATGTTTTCGTAGACGGCTCCTTTGTAGGTATTGAAGTTCTTGTTCTCACGCAGGTCTGCTTGAGCTTCTTCATCCAACGCTGCAATGAGCATTCCTGTATCATGGTAATAAATCTTGAAATTGTTGGCAATATAGTTGTCACCCAAAGGCAGCTCCGGTGTGTCCAGGCAATAGCATATATTCACGATTCCTGCATCCGTCAGCCATTCTGTTACACCGACATATTCGCGTGAACGTGCTCCACGAGCTACTTTGGAAATCTGGAATTTCTTGTTTTCTTTTGCCAGAAACACAGGTATATGTTTGTAGACAGCTTTTATTCTGGCTTTATCCATTCCGTCGGCATATTTTGTAATGTCGTCTTCATAGTCACGCATGAGTTGGCGTTGCAGTGCAAGCACTCCGCTGAAATTTTTGTTATTTACATAAGTTGCCACAACTTCCGGCATACCTCCGACCACCATATAGTCACGAAACAGCCCTGTGAACACCTCCATTTCGGTAGAGGAGAGCGGCTGTACAGACGCCATTTTGTTGTATAGCCTGTCAATATGGTGCTCGTTGTAACCGTTTGCCCATAAAAATTCCTCGAAATCTAATGAGAACATTCGATAGTCTTCTTTGTATCCGACACTGTTGGAGTCTATCTCTTTATAGTGTATTCCCATGAGTGAACCGCTGCACACCACATCGTATCTTCCGTCCTGATGGAATGATTTGAGGGATGTTGCGCAGTTACGACAGTCCTGAATCTCATCAAAGAAAATCAGGGTCTTTCCAGGAGTCATTTCAGTAAACGGATCTTTCAATGAGATGTTCTTCAATATTGATTCCGCATCAAAGCCATCATCGAAGATTGTTTTGTACTTTGGCTGGAGCGCAAAATTTATTTCAATGATATTCTGATAGTAATCACGACCAAATTGACGTACAATAAATGTCTTTCCGACTTGTCGCGCACCATTGATAATCAGTGGTTTGTGAGCTTTGCGCTTCTTCCATTCTATAAGGTGCTGTGTAGCTTTTCTTATTAGCATAGTATAGTGTTGTCACATTTTTCCTGTGCAACAATACTGCTTTTATCACATTTTTCCAAATTTTATTGATGATGTTTGGTACTGTGTGTGATGTTCAACCTAATAAAAAAGGGATATGGTACGGAAAATATAAGGCGACTGAATACTGCTATTTATTTTATTTTTGTTTCCAATGGGACTTGCAGTTCTTCGTAAAAATCAGTGAGATACTGCTCCCAATGCTGCATGCCTCGCACTCCGCCTTTGCTCCAACCGGCACCCCAGTAGTATGTGTACGATTGTCCGGGAGCGTACGATGTGTGGTTGATGATTTGTGCAACAGCATCCCCCTGTGCAGGATTCAAGGGCGTGACAGACACGGAGTCAGGACGAGTGGGACTTACTATGCCGATGAAAATCACACCGTTGCCGTTGTCGGGATTGTCGGTAAGGTCGGCATAGGCGATGAATCGGTTGTCTTTGCCTATGGAGTAGCCCCTCTTGTTCTGCTTGTGTATGACAATACCCGTCACGAGTTCGTGGGCAGTTGACAGGTTGGAGTATGTCACTGTTGTTTTGTTCATCCACGAACCTTTGTCAAGACTGACGACACGGCTTTCCACAACGGTGTCCGTACCTATGACTTCCGGAAAGCAAGTGATGTGCGCCGTAGTGCGGAGCGGACCGTTTTCGAGGATTTCACACTTCTCATAGGCGCACGGATAAGCAATGCTGCCATTGTCCACAAGCGCATTCATGCCGGCTCCAAGTGTGCGTCCGACGGTGTAAGCGTCCATTCCCGAACCATGGTCTTTGTGGTAGCTTATGCCTTTTTGACAATGGTCATGGTATCGTTGTGCCAATACTGGATAGCCGACAGACTTTGTCCAGATGTCGTAACCGCTGACATTGCCGCCTCCATTGCGGTATGCCGGACCATAAAGACGATAGCCGCCACGGTCGTTCTCCCATGTGAAATCGTCCTGGAAGTCATATCTTATTTGGCTGACGCATACCGTGTCGAATGCTTGCGCAGTGCTTTTCTTCAGCTTGTAATGCTTTGTCTCTCCTGCACGGATGTCCGTTTCTATCAGCAGTTTGTTGTCGTAAGTCAGTTGGTAGACAACCTTCCTGCCATCATTGTCCAATATCTCAAATCCCGATGCGAACTTCTCTGGCAGAGCGGATGCGTCAATCTCTGCCACACATGCATATCGGTGGTGGGACGACGGATTGTGGACAGACAGCGTGCTGCCCGCAGAACAGCTTCCCAATGTCAGAATAGCGGCTGCGGACAGAACACTGAAAGGTGTGTAATATCGTTTTCTTGAAACCATTTTTGATATTCAATCAGTAAGGCATCTATGCCGAAATCTTAGAACAAATCGCGGACTTTTCCTCCGTCATCCCAATGATGATCCTTTGGGAAAGCCTTGCTATTCCATGCCTTTTTGCTTGTCCAATCGATCGGAGCGTCACTCCAGAAAGGATGAGTTGCAGGGAGACCGAGAGGCAGGAATGACAGTGAGGTCATGTACAATGACCCATTGTTCGTGTACCAGTCAGCAATGTTCGGCTGCCGGCCTGCGAATCCGATGGTCAGGAAGCCACCTTCGTTGAAATTCTCCTTACCATCAAACATCCTGTGCATCACCGCCGTCAATGCCGCCCGTACTTGTCCGTTAGTCAGTCCGGCAGGCAGTTTCTCATGCCATGCCATCATTGCCAACGGCTGCAGTGTCGCCATGCGGTAAGGAATGGAACGCCCGAATACCGGGAACGTGCCTTCCGGCGAAATCATACGTTCGAGTACGATTGCAAACTTCTGTGCACGCTTGAGCGCACGGTCATAGTATTTCGGATAATGTATACGTGTGCGCACCTTCGCATCTATCATTGCCTGAAGCGTTTCAAGATACATAGGGTGGAAAACATAACTGCTGTAATAGTCAAAGGCAAAAGAAGGACCGTCGGCATACCATCCGTCGCCGACATACCACTCCTCGACTTTGCGTATTGCGGAGTTTATGCGGTAGTCATCATGTGGCGCACCCGCTTTAGCAAGCAGGCTTTCAATGGTGGCGGAGAACAGCAGCCAATTGGTGTAAGGTGGGTCGACACGGCGCAATTGTGTGAATTCCTTGATGTAGCGTTGCTTTGTAGTCTCGTCAAGCGGTGTCCACAACGCATCAAATCCGCGCAGGAAACTCTCGGCAATGTATGCCGCATCGACAAGCGGTTGTCCTTCGTTGCGCCACAGGAGATAGTCCGGGCTGTCAGGGTCAACGGCATTCTTGTAGCTTGCGAGTGCCAGTTGGCGCAGCTCCTTGCGCTTTGCTCCCTCGTCAGTGTTGTCGTCCGGTAGTGCCAGCCATGGCGCAATGCCCGCCATAAGTCTGCCGAACGCCTCCATATAAGTCACCTTCTTGTCGCGTCCGTCCCATGTCGGGCTGACTTCCACAAGCATGTTCTTCTGCAATTCGCCCTTTGCCATGTTGCTGAGGACAGGGTAAGCCATTTTATAAAGCAAGTCCACCCAATACTTTCGGTCGGCGTTGCTGCCTGCTTCAAGGTAACGTGTGTACTCGCAGGCTGCAAGCAGGAACGCTCCGACACCAAAGTTTGATGTGGATTTTGCGTCAACCACCTGTCCCGGAATCGCCTTTTCGCCGATAGGTTGCACATAGCCTATTCGTCCGTCCTTCTGCAAAGCCGTGTTTTTGAGATAGTTCCAGCCTTTCAAAGCCGCTTCCTTGTATTTTGCTTCGGTAAGGTAACCATTGTTTATGCCCCACAAAAGACCGTATGTAAAGAATGCCGTGCCGGATGTTTCCGGTCCTGGTGCGTGCGCCTCATCGTACATGGAACGGCTCCAATAACCGCCCGGCTGCTGACATGCCACCACACCATTGGCAAGACGTATGTACTTGTTTTCAAAGAATTTGCGGTGCTTGTAGCCGGCCGGCAAATCCTGAAGCACTTTCGCAAGTCCTGCAAGCACCCAGCCGTCGCCACGTGCCCAAAAGTCTTTCTTGCCGTTCGCGCTCTTGTGCTTTGGGTAAACATACTTCGCATCACGATAGTAAAGCCCCTCGTCGGCGTCATACATGATGCTGTCGGAATAAAGAATGTACTCATACAGCTTTTCAAGATACTTCGGGTTGCCGGTAATCTTATGCAGCTTTGTCATGACCGGCATGACCATATACAGTCCGTCCGACCACCACCAATAGTCGTTTTTCGGTGTAGACATCTCGTACTCCATCACCTGCCGTGCGCGTCGTATGCGCCGGTCGTCGGGAAGAATGTTGTAAAGGTCGGCATAAGTCTGGAAACAAATCTGCCAATCGCCGAACAGCACATGGTTGTCCGTCTCGCCATAGTTGTACTTCCATTTCGACTTGTCGTTGCCTTTCGCACCCTTCCACTCGTTGTGCTCAGCCCATTTCAGTGAGTAGGCAAGCCATTCCTCATTGCCCGTAAGGCGGTAAGCCTCCATGTTTCCTGTGTGATATGCGGCATTATCCCAGAAAGCATTCCTTTCCGGCGTGTTGTTGCGCTGCCAATAGTTGTTGACTTTTGCAATTATAGAGCGTACTTTTGCAGCCTCTTTTGCCTGCAAAACGGTAGGGATACACAATAAAAGACACGCAAACAGTGCAGTGATGATATACTGTTTTCTTGAAATCATAGGATAGATAATAATTAGTCAGATGTGTGAAATTACCTCACAAAGTTAGGAAAAATTCTTGAAATCTGCAAGAATTGCGCACAAAAACGTGGAATAGCGGAAGTTTTTGGCATACGAGGAAATCGTTTTTCAGATATATTGTGTAAATTTGCACCTGAAGACTATGCAATCCATGTAAAACAAACCAAATGAAAATCAATATCTTTCTTATTGCCATATTTGCTTTGACAAGTGTGGCGGCATTTCCCAGAAAACATAAGAAAAAGCCGTTGAAGACCCACCTTTCGATGGTTGGGAACGGCTGGAGCGGCACTTCCGTCAATACAGCGGTGTTCCGTACGAACTCCGTGGCATCGCACGGCAACACGCAATATGTGTCCTATTACGATGCTGACGGTTTCCTTACCCTTGCCAAAAGGCGCATGGGGACGGACAAATGGACTGTGCAGCGCAGCCAATACAAGGGGAATGTCAGGGACGGACATAACGTAATCTGCATAGGCATTGACGGTGACGGCTACCTCCATGTGGCGTTTGACCACCACGGCCATCCGTTGCGCTATGCCCGCAGCATAGCTCCCGGCAGCCTTACGCTTGGTGACCGGGAACCGATGACAGGGATTGACGAGAAGAATGTGACCTATCCTGAGTTCTACACCCTTGCCGACGGTGACCTGCTCTTTGTCTATCGCTCAGGCGCTTCAGGGCGCGGCAACATGGCGATGAACCGTTATGACAGGCGGGCAAAGCGGTGGCTGAGGGTCCGGGATTCGCTGATTGACGGCGAGAACCGGCGCAGTCCGTACTGGCAGGTGTATGTTGACGGCAATGGCATCATCCATGTTTCGTGGGTGTGGCGTGAGACATGGCTTGTGGAGACAAACCATGATTTGTGCTACGCGCGGTCTGCCGACGGAGGAAAGACATGGACTCGCAGTGACGGGACGCCATATTCCCTGCCGATAACAGCCGCGAATGCGGAATACGCCTGGCGCATACCGCAAAACTCAGAGCTGATAAACCAGACTTCCATGACAGCGGATGCCGACTCACGCCCGTACATTGTGACTTATTGGCGCGACAGTGATTCCACTGTTCCGCAGTACAGGCTGGTGTGGTATGACGGCGAGAAGTGGGGCAGTCGTATCATTTCCCGGCGTACCACACCGTTCTCACTGTCCGGCGGCGGCACGAAGATGATTCCCATTTCCCGTCCGAGGATAGTTGCCGACGGCAGGAATGTCGGTGTCATCTATCGTGATGTCGAGCGTGGCAGCCGTGTCTCCTACGCCTATTCCACCACCGGATGCAACGGCGAGTGGCATACTGTTGACCTTACCGACTTTTCCGTTGGCGCATGGGAGCCGAGCCATGACACGGAGTTATGGCGCAGCAAGCAACGCCTTGACCTCTTTGTGCAGCAGACATCGCAGGGCGATGGCGAGCGCGCGGTGGACGCCGCCCCGACTCTGGTGTATGTTCTTGAGGTGCGGTAGGATAGTGTTGTAAACCAATGAGATAACATTGAATCAATCTTGTCGTATTTATATGTAAAACAAAAGGTCACAGTTCGTGTCATGAACTGTGACCTTTTGCGTTATGGAAGGTAACCTTTCGTCATGCGAAGTGTTACCTTTTGTCAGACGAGGGATTACGGTGACTATGATTTGAGTGATATTTCAATTTTCTTGATTGTCAACTCTATGTTTAGTTTGTTAATCGTACCACCATTTTCCGGTAATCCCAAACATTTGCAGAATTCAACATAATCTTTATTGTTTTCGTTTACTGCTTTTTCTTCTTTTGGGGGTATACCGTCAGTAAATACAATGACGAGAAACAATGCTTTGCTTTTTGAGTTCTTAATAGCCTCGAAAAAGGTGCCCATGGTGCTTGTCATCAGTTGATACTTTATGTCTTCTGTATCTTCATTGATTTCGCATCCAAATAATTCTTTGGCTAATGTGTCTATTCTGTACTGCTTGTTTTCTGACGCATTACATAGCTCTTTGGCTATTGATTTGCCAAATGACTCAGACACTTTTGCTTCAATGCCTGCAACAAAGTCTTCGCCAATCTTCTGTCAAGGGCAATGTTTCTGATGCTTTCTGCTTCTTTCATATATCCCAGCACATACCAACGCTGTTGGTAGGCTTTCATGGCGTAAGGTTGAATGTGATAAGTTTCTCTGTGTCCGTTGAATGGTTGATAGTCTATCATCAGTTCCTTGCTCTGCTGCATTGCCTCGATTACCGTTTGGATATACTCAGTCCCATGTGGTATGTTCTCAAAAAGAATCCTATCTTTCATATTATGTCCGGCCTCAATCATGTTTGAGAGTGTGAAAGAGTTAAGCAGCCATTGACGGGTTTTGTCAAGACGAAGGCTCTCCGGTGATGATATGTAATATTTGTATGTGGAGGTATCGCATTTTATTTCCACACCGAATAATTCAAATATAGCATCTCTGTGCACATGAAATGTTCTTAAAGCAAGAGGTTTGCCGTCGCTTAGATAGCTATCCCTCCAACGGTTGCTTATCTCTTCAAAGGTCAGTTTCCTTTGGTGTAGAAGCGTATTTAACAACCAAATATAGCGATTGAATGTTTTGCTAATCATGCACTTCTGTTTTAGGTTTTTGTGTTATTATATTGCAAAGGTAAATAAAATGATGCGCAAAAACTCTGCATAACTCATAATGATTATTAAAAGAATTATATTTTTTTGTCAGTTGCGCAGTGCTACTGCATAGCTAAGTTATAATTTTGCATTCAAAATCAATATTCAATCATAAGTAAAAATATTATGGGAACAATTAATCAACACATGTATCAACAAGAGCTTCTTGTAAGAAAGAACGCTATCGAGGCTATTGAGGCTTTGACAAAATTCGGGCTTAAACGGCTGAATGCCAATGAAATGTTCTATACCTATGCAAAAATGGAGCTAAAATATATTGACGAACTTGGCTTGGTGAATGATTTGTTGGAAATAAAGAGATTTGTTGATGGAGTCAGGTTGCGTTTTAATGTGAATGTTATCGAATCTCAAGGAGATTTCCGAAGTAGTTGTGTATGGGTAGCATTGGGTATCAGCCGTATAAGAGACATTAATGCTCTTACAATTCCTGAGAAAACTTGGGGAGAACTCTTAGAACAAAAGGTACTGTCCATGTACTATCCAAAAGATGTTATGGATGAAATCCTTGAATGGGCAAAGCATGAAGAATTTGATTTTTCCGTTCATCTTGGACAACCGATAATCAAGTTTAGCAACATCTTTGTTTTAATCAAATGTACAGACATGTAGACTGACAAGTTGTGCCGTACTAATCGCATTAGAACTTTTCAAAGATTTCATTTGTACATAAAAAATAGAGAAGGATGTTTTTTGTCCTTCTCTATTTTTTGCGATGGAGCGCTACTGTTTTTTGTGATAGTACGCTTCTTGTTTGTAGGATGTTGTGTTTGCCGATTATTTACGATAGTGCTTGTGCACAATGTCAAGCAACCGGCGGTGGTTGTCAGGAGAGTTGCCCGCAACGAGTCCGCATGGGTCAACGCAGGTGACGGCATTGCCTTCGAGGTCGGTTATTATGCCTCCAGCTTCGGTGAGGATGAGTGATGCAGCGGCATAGTCCCACGGGCTGAGGATGTATTCAAAGTACAGTTCGCAGCGTCCCATGGCGACATAGCACAGTTCGGGTGCGCAAGCACCGAAGCGTCGGAGGTCGTTAATCAGAGGGAAAGTGTCGTTGATGATTGCCGAGCATACGGCAGCGTGCTCCTTATGGTAGACCGGCAGTGCGGTGCACATCAGCGAATTGTTGAAAGAACGCTGTGAGACATTGATGCGTCTGGCAGGTTTCACGGTTGTTTTTGTCTCGCAATCAATCATTTCGAGATATGCCCCTTTGCCTTTTTCGGCAAAGAAGAGTTCGCCTGTGATAGGGATGTAGACCATGCCGAGCTGCATTTCCGAGCCTTTGCGCAGTCCGACGCAGATGGCTGATTGTGCTATTCCGCGGCTGTAGTTTGCCGTGCCGTCGATAGGGTCGATAATCCATGTGCACTCATGTGACATGTCATTCATGTCCTTCTCTTCGCACAAAAAGCCGCTTTCGGGAAGAATGGCAGCGAGATGCTTGCAGAGGAAGTCCTGAACGGCGACATCTGACGAGGTGACAATGTTTGCCATGCCGTCTTTTTCTTCTATTTCAAAAGCATCTGTTGCCATGAGGCGCGATGCTTCAAGTACGATTTCTTTTACTTTTTCTATCATGTGTTGTTGTGTTATGTAGGTTTGATGTTTCTTTCTTCCGGTACTTTTCACAGGCTATGGGCAAAGTGTATGCCAATACAAGATTGTGATAGTCTCTGCTGCCAGGGAAACAAAAAGACCGCCGACTCTGAGAGCCGGCGGTCATTTCTGTCGTACTGTTCGTATTAAGTTGATGATTACTCAGCAACTGTTGTGTCAGCAGCAACTGTGTCAACTGCAACTGTATCAACAGCAACTGTGTCAACAGTGTCAGTAGCCTCAGCCTGAGTTGTCTTGTTACCGTTGCATGATGCAAAAGAGATAGCTGCCATAGCTACGAACATAAATACCAATTTCTTCATTTCTTTTTAAGCTTTTAAATCTGTAAAACAATCAATTGTTATTAAAACGATGCAAAGGTACATACTTTTTTGAATCCTGCAAAGTTTTTTTATGTTTTTTTTTGGAGGTTATATGTAACTTTTTTGCAAAGTGTTGATTATCAATGGGTCTATGAAAGTTAAAATTATGTTAATCTTAATGTGTGTATAAGTCTTCGGCAGATTTATGGTATTTTTCCTGCTGTAAAGTGGTGTTGTTTCTTATTCTTCGATGTTGTCAAGTGCGTTTTTTGTAATTTGGCTCCAATAGCCGACAGCACCGAGAGGGGAATAGCGTAGCAATGATTTTGTCTTTCCTACAAAACCATTCTTTGTCTTGCATTGCAGCTGATTGCAGAGGAGTGCCTTTGTGTTTTTGTATTTCTTGTGCATGAACGGCAGTTCGTCTGCATCGAAATGGAAGATGTCAATCAGCAGTGACCCTATGAGTGACGTCATGCGGCGTATATGGAGCTTGTTTATCCAGTTGTCAAGTTTCACAAAGTCCACACGGTCTCCTTTTTGGCGGAGGTATTGCCCTACGAGGATTATGCCCGGAATGGAGAATCCCTGTCTCTCGATATGGTCTATATTATATATAATAAGGTTGAGGAACTCCAAGGTCTCTGTCGATGTGTCTATCATGTGAGGTTCCTCAGCCCATATCGCTTCCCTTTTCTTTTCTTGGAATTTGTTCACAAAGTGGTAACGTTCTGCGCATGAGTAAGGCTCAATCTCTTCTTCTGCTTTTTTCATGAGCATTTCTGCCTGCTGCCATTTCCATTGGGACATGGGGATTGTCTCTTCATCCGAGTTGAACGCAGTGCGGCGCATGAGGATGAAGATGTTGTCGAAAATGATTTCTTTGGTTTTGTTCATTTGCTTGTAAACCGATATGGACGACCTGTGATTATAGCCATTACGGCGCATATTCCGAGGGCGTAGGGGTAGAACAGATATGGGATTATCTCTATAGGGGCTATTGCGGAGAGGCCTCCTGCCATGAGCAACTGTGCTCCATAGGGTATGATGCCCTGTGCAAAGCATGAAAATGTGTCAAGTAGTGATGCCGAGCGGCGTGGGTCGATGCCAAACTTTTCTGCTATTTGCTTGGCTATAGGTCCAACGGTGATTATAGCCACGGTGTTGTTTGCGGTGCAGAAATTGACAACAGTGACAAGGGCAGCTATCGCTGCCTCTCCTCCACGGCGGCTGTCAATGTGGCGTGTTATGAGATTTATGATAAGGTTTATGCCACCGTTCTCGCGGACTATCTCAAGCATTCCGCCGGCGAGCATGGTGACGATGATGAGTTCGGACATGCCGAGAATACCGGTGTTCATTGACTGCATCCAGCCGAAGACGTCAAATGCTCCGCTCATGATGCCTATCACTCCTGTAAGGGCGGTGCCGATGGTAAGGACTACCAGCACGTTTAGCCCTACGGCAGCAAGGACAAGGACAAAGAGGTAAGGCAGGACTTTAAGGAAATCGACTTCATGGATTCCGGCAGGAGCGCTTGTGTTGTGTCCAAGGATTATGTACAGTATGAATATGCTTATTGCGGCAGGAGCGACTATGAGAAGATTCGCACGAAACTTGTCGCTCATTTTGCAGCCTTGTGTCTGTGTGGCTACAACGGTTGTGTCGGAGATGAATGAGAGGTTGTCGCCGAAGAACGCCCCGCCAACGACTACGGCTGTCATCATGGCGATGCTTGTCCCTGTTGATGCAGCGAGCCCTGAGGCTATGGGGACAAGTGCCACGATGGTGCCGACACTTGTGCCGACGGATATGGAAATGAAGCATGCGGCAAGGAATATTCCTGCCATGAGCATGTCCGGTGGAAGATAGGCGAGTGCAAGGTTTACGGTATTGTCAATGCTTCCCATCTCTTTTGCTGAAGAGGCGAATGCTCCGGCAAGGATGAAGATGAGTATCATGAGAAGCATGTTCTCAGAACTCGCCCCATGGGAGAACACCTTTATTCTCTCTTTCAGCGGTTTGCCTTTCAGTGTGGCTATGGCTACTATGGCAGAAGCCAGAAAAGCCACTGTTATGGGTACTTTGTAGAAATCGCCCATAACGATGGATATGACCAGATACAGTGTTATGAATGTGAGGAGGGGGAGTAATGCCATGTGCTTTCAACTTCCAACTTTTACCGTTATTATGAAAGTGAACAAAATCAGTTTCCTTGTTGTTGCACAACTGGTATCGCTGATTTTGTTCACTATGCTGTATGGCGAGATAGTCGCCTTATGATTACAATGTCACGCCGTTCTTGAAGATAGAAATCTCACGGTAGCCGTTGATTTCGTTGCGTGCCGGTTCGCCGGAAGCGACAGCGAGCACCTTGTCAATGAACTCATTGCGGACTGTGAGCATATCCTTGCCCTCGATAAGCTGACCGGCGTTGAAGTCTATCCAGTTTGACTTGCGGCTTGCAAGGGTAGGGTTGGTAGCGACTTTCATTGTTGGCACGAATGTTCCGAACGGTGTTCCGCGTCCTGTCGTGAAGAGCACGATGTGGCATCCTGCACTTGCCAGAGCGGTGGAAGCCACGAGGTCGTTGCCTGGAGCAGAGAGGAGGTTGAGACCGTTGACCTGCAGACGGTCGCCATAGCCGAGGACTCCGCTGACAGGAGCACGTCCGCACTTCTGTGTGCAGCCGAGAGCTTTGTCCTCAAGTGTTGAGATGCCGCCCTTCTTGTTGCCCGGTGAAGGGTTCTCTCCTACAGGCTCACCATGGGAAAGGAAATACTCTTTGAAGTCGTTGACGAGTTTCACTGTGTCCTCGAAAAGTTCCTTTGTCTCGCAACGGTTCATGAGGATTGTCTCAGCACCGAACATTTCTGGAACTTCTGTGAGGATTGATGTACCACCCTGTGCCACAAGCCAGTCAGAAAGTTCTCCTACAAGAGGGTTGGCTGTGATGCCGGAGAAACCGTCAGAGCCGCCGCATTTCAAGCCGATGCGCAGCTTTGATACAGGCACATCTTCACGCTTGTCCTCTTTGGCAATCTTGTAAAGGTCACGCAGAATCTCCATTCCTGCTTCAACCTCATCACCGTCAACATCCTGTGTGACAAGTAGCTTTATGCGGTCTTTGTCGTAGTCGCCGAGCATTTCCATGAAATCCTTTGGCTGGTTGTTCTCGCAGCCGAGGGAAAGTACGAGCACAGCACCTGCATTTGGATGAAGAACGAGGTCACGGAGCACTTTTCTTGTGTTCTCATGGTCGTCAGACAACTGTGAGCAGCCATAGTTATGGTGCCATGTGTAGACAGCGTCGATGCCCTCACACTTAGTCTCTTCGCGAAGTTTCTCTGCAAGTTTCTCTGCAATGCCGTTTACACAGCCTACGGTAGGTACAATCCACACCTCATTACGCACACCTACATCACCGTTCTTGCGTACATATCCTTTGAATGTGCGGTTCTCGCAAGGAATGTTCAGTTTCTCGTCTACTGGATTGTATGTGTACTCAAGTTTTCCGGAAAGGTTTGTTTTCAGGTTGTCCTCGTTGACCCATTCGCCTGCTTTGAGAGCTGTCATGGCATGTCCGATAGGATAACCGTACTTTATGATGTTCTCGCCCTCTGCCTTGTCCTCGATAAGGACTTTATGTCCTGCAGGAGTATCCTGAAGAAGGATGATGGACTTTCCGTCAACTTCAATCTGTGTGCCTTTTGCAATAGGCTGGAGGCAGACAACTACGGAGTCGGCAGGATTGATTTTTAAAAATGCTTGCTGCTTCATAATTTGTTTAGATTTATTGTTTGTAAGATTTTGATATAATAGTTTCTGTCATGCAGTTAATGGATTCATAAGTGCCTGCTGATAAAGCATTTCACCAAATGCAGCCCACTTTTGTGTGATGGTGTTAAATTTGCTTATGCTGGTAGAAATCGACATTCTCTTTCGTGAGAAGCTCTATGGGCATATAGTTCACAGGGTTCACCTCCTGTTTCAGTATGATGGCACGGAACAGTGCATCCACACAGTTGTACCCCTGCATGTATCCATGTTGTGCTATTAGGAATGAGATGCTGCCCTGGCGGATGCATTCCGCGTTCTTTTTAATCATGTCATACCCCATTATCTGTACATTCCTGCGGTTTGTACGCTGAATGAATTCCGCAACGATGTATGCCTTTGAGGTGAAAGTGATGCAATGGTGTATCTGCGGATGGTTCTCAAAGAACTCTTCAAGCAGTTCGTTGTGCGTCTTCGCATCTTTCTCCAGTAGCAGGTCAAGCTCTATTACCTTTATTTCAGGGTGATGCTCATTGATATAGTGGCGGAATCCGACTTCACGGTTATACTGCTGCTTTGATGCGATATTTCCGTTCCTTGTCTGTTTCATCAGCATTATCTCTTTTTCGTTTCCGGCAACAAGCATCATCATCTTGGCAGCAAACTGCCCTGAGCAGAATGGGTCTTGACCATAGAATGCCAAAGGCTTCAGGTCAGGAAGATATGAGTCAAGGAATATGAAAGGTATGTCGAGTTCGTGGAGCTTGTCTGTGAACGTGCGTGTGTATTCGAGTGATGCCGGTACAACAATCACGCCATCTGGCTTTTCCGTCATACATTGCAGGCATGTGTCATGGAACGAGTCTGCACAGAAACGGTCGTAGCGGATTGTACGGACATTTATCTTGAAGTCCCGATGAGTCTCTACGGCATGCATGGCTCCTTCCTCAACTTCAGTCCAATAGTCTTCGGATTCTTTCTTTGGCAACAGCTGGTAAAATGTGCAATGACGGTTGGTTGCCATTGCTGAAGCGTAGGCGTTTGGCTGGTAGTTTATGGTTTCCAATACATTCTTTACCTTTTCTAAGGCAGATTTCGACACGTTGGGGCGATTGTGCAGCACTCTGTCAACTGTTCCCACCGAGACCCCGGCACGTTTTGCTATATCCTTTATTGTTACCTTTTGACTCATTGATTGAAGATATTGTTCTGGAATTCTTTGCAAAAATAGTAATAAAATTTGAATTGTGCGAACACACAGTCCATAAAAATATTAAAAAAAGTCATTTTTTTCATTATTTTCTTCTTTTATTAGCAAAATTATGTGTAGTTTTGTAGATGATTTTAATCAAGTGTATGGATTGAGAGATATAATTTATAACAAATATAATCTATAACATTATAAACATAACTTAAATCAAAACAAAACTATGGCAAAAGTGGTGACACTCGGCGAGATTATGCTTCGCCTTAGTCCTAATGGACAGGATCGTTTCATTCAGACAGACATTTTCCGCATCATCCCCGGTGGTGGCGAGGCAAATGTGGCAGTAAGCTGTGCCAACTATGGTCACGATGCTTATCTTGTGACAAAGCTCCCTGCTCATGAAATCGGTCAGATTGCTGTCAACTCTCTTCGCCGTTACGGTGTGAACACAGAGTTCATTGCACGTGGCGGTGACCGCGTAGGTCTTTACTATTGCGAGACAGGTGCTTCAATGCGTCCTTCAAAGGTCATTTATGACCGTGCAAACTCTGCCATCGCAGAGGCAAATCCTGAGGATTTCGATTTCGATGCAATCATGGAAGGTGCAGACTGGTTCCACTGGTCAGGCATCACTCCGGCTATCTCCGACAAGGCTGCCGAGCTGACAAAGCTTGCTTGTGAGGCTGCCAAGCGTCACGGTGTGACAGTGTCTGTTGACCTTAACTTCCGCAAGAAGCTCTGGACATCAGAGAAGGCTATCTCTATCATGCGCCCTCTCATGCAGTACGTTGATGTCTGCATCGGCAATGAGGAAGATGCAGAGCTCTGCCTCGGCTTCAAGCCTGACGCAGACGTTGAGGGTGGCGAGACAAATGCTGCCGGCTACGAGGGCATCTTCAAGCAGATGAAGGAAGAGTTCGGCTTCAAGTATGTCGTATCTACTCTCCGCGAGTCTTACTCTGCAACATTCAACGGCTGGAAGGCTCTCATCTATGACGGTAAGGAGTTCTATCAGTCAAAGCGTTACGAAATCAACCCAATCATCGACCGCGTAGGTGGTGGCGACTCATTCTCCGGTGGTCTTATCCACGGTCTTCTCACTAAGGAGACACAGGGCGAGGCTCTTGAGTTCGCTGTTGCTGCTTCTGCTCTCAAGCACACTATCAACGGTGACTACAACCTCGTCAATGCTTCTGAGGTAGAGGCTCTTGCTGGTGGTAACGCTAACGGTCGCGTACAGCGCTAATTGGTTGACAATTTAGGAATTATTTACTACTATTACTAAGGACAAATAAAAAAATAGTAAATAAAGTAATGGCAAAGTTCGATAAGTTTCAGGTGATGGCGAAAATCGCTGCAGCACCTATGGTTCCTGTTTTCTATAACAAGGATGTTGAGGTTTGTAAGAATGTAATAAAGGCTTGCTACGAAGGTGGCGTACGCGCTTTCGAGTTCACTAACCGTGGCGACTTCGCTCACGAGGTGTTCGGTGAGCTCTCTAAGTGGGCTAACACAGAGTGCCCTGAGCTCGCTCTCGGTATCGGTTCTGTTGTTGACGCTCCTACAGCAGCTCTTTACCTCCAGCTTGGTGCAAACTTCGTTGTAGGTCCGCTCTTCAACCCTGACGTTGCTGTTGTCTGCAACCGCCGTTGCGTGACATACTGTCCGGGATGCCTCACACCATCTGAAATCGGCAAGGCTCAGGAAGTGGGATGCGACTTCACAAAGGTGTTCCCGGGCGACGTTGTGGGCACAAACCTCATCAAAGGCCTTATGGCTCCAATGCCTTGGTCAAAGATTATGGTCACAGGCGGTGTTGCTCCTGAGAAGGAGAACCTTGAGAAGTGGTTTGCAGCAGGTGTGTTCTGCGTAGGCATGGGCTCCAAGCTCTTCCCTAAGGACAAGGTTGCAGCAGGCGACTGGCAGTACATCACTGACAAGTGCAAAGAGGCTCTCAGCTACTGCAAGAAGTAAGAACCCTATACACGGCTGTTCACAGACAGGAGAATATCCAAGGACGCATTACAGTGTGTTTCCATGGACAGCCGATAATTGAGGAAAATAAGTTGTCATTTATAAGCAACATAACAGGCAGACTTTCTATCATCATAACGATGATGGGGAGTCTGCTTTCTTTTTACTCCTGTTCGGATAATGACCAAGTGGCACTGCGTCTGAACAGGATAGCCTACTCACAGCACTACCGTTCGCTTGAAAAAACAAAACTGTATGCTGACAGTGTCCTGACGCTTCCTGCTGCATCCGCAGACCAAAGGGCTGAGGCTTTGAACAATCTGGCTTTTCATCATATAGGCAAGATGCAGTATGCTGTCGCAGACTCTCTTTTGAGAAAAGTGCATCAGACGACGGACAACAGCATAGAACTTCTCATTGCCTCTGTCCAGCAGATGCGCATCTGCCAGCGTTGCTCTGCCAATAAGGACTACTACCAGTACCGCCAGAATGCGTTGCAGCACTTGAAGCGCATAAAAACAGAGCAGCCGGCACTGTCGGAACATGAGCAGGAAAGGCTGTTGTACGGCGAGAGTGAGCTGTATCTTGTCTCCTCTGTCTATGACTATTATGTCGGAAACACAGACGCTGCAGTGGCGTCGCACCTGAAGGTTGACAGTCTTGTCGGGCTGCGCCGTGATACGGCACAGTACGTCGCTTTTCTCTACAATATAGGTTCCGGCGGCATACTCCGCCATGGAACAAAGGAAAACATTGCCCACCAAGAGCTGGAATGCCTGATGCTTTGCTACATCATCTCTCGTGAGAACGGCTACATTTATTGGTGTGCCAATGTCTTGCAGGCACTGAGTGAGCAAATGATGGATAACCCGAACATGGAAATGCCTGACGAACGCTTGGCACGAAGGTACATGGGCATTGACAGCATACAAGGCTCTTTCGTGCCGGGAACCCTTGCCGACAAGGCTCTGCGGCTGTTCAAGGACTATGGTGATGTCTACCAACAGGCGGCTGCATGGCGTACCTTGTCACGCTGCTATATCCGTATCGGTGACTATCCCGGTGCCGTCTACTCTCTGCAGCAGGCGGTGAAAGGTGATTCCGCAATAGCCCAGGCTCCTGCTCTCATGGCATCAATCCACGAACAGTTCTCGATAGCTTTCTCGGCAATGGACATGAAGCCGGAGAGCGACCGGCACCGCAACACATATCTTGACCTTTACGAGAACACGCGCCAGGACAAGCAGTTGGAGGCGCGTGCCGAGCAGCTTGGCAGCCAAGTGCAATGGCTCAACATACTTATATATATAATAATATGTGTCGTTGCCGCGCTTTTGTTCCTCCTTCTCTATCTCGTCATGCGCCGCATACGCATGACACGTGCCGGAAAGCCTTTGGCAAAAATGTCGTCAATGCAAGAGGAAAGCCGGCTGGGGATAGCGGATCTTGAAGAGAAATTGGAGGAGTGTGAGGAGCAATGTGCCATGACAGAGCATGAACTCTCCGTACTTCAGGAGACTTATGCAGAGCATCGCGCCAAGATGCACCTGATAAACTCGATGACACCACTCATAGACCGGATGCTGCACGAGACATCATCGCTTTGCGGAAAGGCAGAGTCGGAGGAGGTGCGTGAGGGGCGCAGGCAATACATAGTGGAGCTTGTGGAGCAGATAAACAGCCGGAATGATTTCCTTACAACATGGATAAAACTGAGACAGGGCGAACTGTCCCTCCACATAGAGTCATTCCCTTTGCAGCCATTGTTTGACATCATACGCAAGAATGCCGCAAGCTACACGCATCGAGGCATAAGGCTTGAAGTGGAAGACACTGCCGAGACGGTGAAGGCGGACAGGAGCCTTACACTCTTTATGCTCAACACGTTGTGTGACAATGCGAGGAAATTCGCAGCGCGCGATGGTTATGTAAAGGTCTATGCGCGCAGGGAAGGAAATGGCAGCATGGTGGAAATCTCTGTCGAGGACAATGGTTGTGGCATGACGGAACGGCAGACAGAGCGTATCTTTGATGTGAAACCGATTGCGGACGAGGTGACACGTGGCATGAACACTGCCGGCATGTCCCATGGATTCGGACTTATCAACTGTAAGGGAATCATTGAAAAGTACAAGAAGACCAATGCGCTTTTTGCCGACTGCATGACAGGTGTGGAGAGTGAAGAGGGCAGAGGCTCGCGCTTTTTCTTCCGTTTGCCTGTGGGCGTGAAGCGTCTTTCCATGGCGGTTATGGCATTTGCCTTGTCCTTCAGTGCCGGTGCACAGGACTATGTATCCCTTGCCGACAGCGTCTATGAGTGCAATGTGAAAGGCAGATACTCCGAAGCACTTGGCTTTGCGAAACGTTGCATAGAGGAAATCAACGAGGATTATGTTGCCGGAGGCGGACAGCGCAACGACACACTGATGTTCTTTGACCGTGAGATGGCGTCTTCCGCAGACATGCGCTGGCTGAATGACTCCGTTCCCTTTGACTATCAGCTGCTGATGTCCTTGCGCAATGAGATTGCTGTGTCTGCTCTTGCCCTGCATGAATGGGACATCTATGCGTACAACAACATTATTTACACGCAGATGTACAAGGAATATTATGCCGACACCACGCTTGCCGACTACTGCCGGCGCATGCAGGTCACAGAGACAAACCGCAATGTGGCGATAGTCCTTCTTGTCCTTCTGCTCTTCCTTTTCCTGCCTGTCTACTATTTTGCGTACTACAAATATGTCATCAAGGATGTCCGTTCTGCCATGGATGCCATGCGCAGGGAAAGGAGAAAGCGTGAGAAACAGCTTGCCGAATTGCGTGAACGCAATGACAGAATGGCTTTTGAGCGTGACAGACTGCATGTCCTTGACAATGTGATGGCTAACTCCTTTTCTGCCATAAAGCATGAAACAATGTACTATCCTTCACGTATCCGCCAACTGCTTCTTGATGCGGACGCTGACCGGTCGTATTGCGAACTGGATGAGGTGACACGCTATTATCGTGCGGTTTACGGCATATTGGCGCAGCAGGCTATGGCAAACAGCCGTCAGAAACTTCCGCCTGCCATCCTCATGGATATTCTTCTGCGGAATCTTGCCCGGCTGAGTGGGCAGCGTAAGGCGGACATTTTGCCGGACGAAAGCGATGGGCAGTACATTATCTACCGTATAGATATCACGCGCCATGACGAGGCACGCATAAGAATCTGCACGCAGATAGTCCGTGACCTTGGTGAGATGTTCACGCTCCACAGGTGTGGCACGACATTGGAAGGTTCTGCATTTCAGGTTGTTGCTCCAAAGATGTGAAAATCATTGGTGTATGCGATTCTCGCATTGGTCAGACCGATAAATGAATTGTAAATTATTGGTGTCCGAATGAAAAATAATGACAAGCAGCAAAGCTCTTATATATCCCCATCTTATGAGGTTTTTCTTCAAAAAGGGGATTGTCTTGTAAACCGCGTCAGCGGTTCTCTGCACAGGAATATCCGTACATTACGTACACAATCAGAGATGTATTCTGCGTTTTACCTGATAACACCAATAATCCAATTTAGTTGTTTAAAAAATTGGTTGTGCTCCACACATTATCGTAATTTCGTCGAACTCACGTTAAATAGGGTGTTGATATGCGAGTCCTCGCAAATGAAACTCATTTCAAAGTTAGTGATTTCTTATTAAGTAAGACACCAACAGTTGTTTTGCTAATATGTAAACAAATGGGTTGTTGTAGTTTGCATATTGTTATCAAAATCGCAGTTTTGCAAAACTAATAAAACAAGAAATGTTAAAATAGTATAGATACAATGAAAGGTAACACTTTGCATGGCAAAGTGTTACCTTTCACTAAGTCAAGCGTTACCTTTCATCATGCAAAAGGTAACCGTTCAATGTGTCATTTAATACCGTGTGTTTGTTACACCTGCAAGGGATTCCCGTTTTCAGGTGTCCGACGACTGATCAGCTTTGAGGTTTCTCCTTTTTGCTTTTGTTGACAGGCTTGCGATGCGGACGGTTTTGCTTCTTTTTAGGGGCACCCTCCTTGTTTTGTTTTGCCTTGTTTGTCTTTGGGCGTTGTGAAGGTCGGGCGTTGCGTTTTCCTCCCTGATGTTGGCGTGATAAGTCTTTCTTTGCGGTTTTGTACTCAGGACCGTTTTCGAGACCGTCAGGCATAGGGAGCTTTGTGACCTCGCGTTCAAGGAATTTCTCTATCATCTGGAAATAATAGATGTCATTCTCGCTGACGAGAGTGATGGCGCGTCCGTCCCTCTGTGCACGTGCCGTGCGTCCTATGCGGTGGACATAATCCTCAGCATCATGCGGCACATCGTAGTTGATTACCATAAGGATGTCATCGATATCGATACCCCTTGATACGATGTCCGTGGCGACAAGCACATCAATCTGTCCTGCCTTGAAGCGGAACATGATGTCGTCGCGCTCCGCCTGTGTAAGGTCGGAGTGCATCGCCCCACAGTTGATTTTCATTCGTGTGAGCTTGGTGGCAATGTCCTTGACCTTCGTCTTTTTGCCGGAGAAGATGATTACGCGCTGCAAGTCGCCTTGACGGAATATGCTTTCTATGATGCGCAGCTTCTGCGGCTCGTAGCAGACGTAAGCCGCCTGTTGGATTTTCTCGGCAGGCTTTGACACTGCAATCTTCACTTCCACAGGGTTTTTGAGGATTGTTTTTGCAAGTTCCTCGATTTTCTCCGGCATGGTTGCCGAGAACATTATTGTCTGGCATGTCGGCGGAAGCTCCTTTGCTATCTTCATGATGTCCTCGGAGAATCCCATGTCAAGCATGCGGTCGGCCTCGTCGAGGATGAAGAATGAGCAGCGTGAGAGGTCGAGATTTCCAATCTGCAGGTGTGAGATAAGGCGTCCCGGTGTGGCAATGACAAGGCCTGCACCTTCCTTCATGGCTTTCACTTCCTGGTCGAATCGGTTGCCGTCATTGCCGCCATAGACAGGGATTGAGGATATTCCGTCAAGGTAGTAGCCGAATCCCTGCATCGCTTGGTCAATCTGCTGTGCAAGTTCTCTGGTCGGCGACATGATGACGCAGTTGATTGCATCGCTTGGAAAGTCGTCAGGGTAGTCGTCAATGAGCGAGAGCACCGGCAGGAGGTAAGCCGCTGTCTTACCTGTTCCCGTCTGTGCGATGCCGAGGACATCCTCGCCGTTGAGTATGTGTGGTATGGTCTTTTCCTGTATTGGGGTGCATTCCTCGAACTTCATGTCGTAGAGTGCATCAAGGATATTGTACGAGAGGTCTAATTCTTCAAATTTCATTAAATGTTTTTTCTTGTTTTGTTGTTTTTAAATTGCTGTGTTCTTTTTATTTTACCGTCCCACCTTTGGTTTCCACAACCGCAGGGGCTTCTACGGCGGAGAACTCCGGTGCATAGGCGCAAGATACGGTGCAAGTGCCCTGACGGTATCTTCCTTCGCGGTCGACAAAGTACTCTGTCTCGATTATGTGTGTGCCTTTTGCCATCGAGTCGAAGTAATAGTTTGTCATGTTGTCCTTTGTCTCGCGGTAGTATCCGCTCCATGAGCCGCGTGCTGTGCCATCGGTCTTTGCTGATTGGTAGCCACTGAGCTGCTGAACCGGTTCAAGACATGCCGCACGGTTGTCGGTTACCTTCACGAAATCATAGTCACGGTCGGCGTTGACAGTGATGCGCACAATGACTTTGTCTCCCACAGCAGGGTTCTTGTCACCGACAATCTCGCGTTTGACAGAGAAGCATGTGCCACGTGTCTTTACGGATGAGAGTGGCGCACGCTGTGTGACGAGCAGTCCGCCCCATGCCGTGCCTTTGGAATCCTTGGATGCAGAGAAGGCAGTCTGTCCCGGTTGGATGTCAATGATGTCACCGTCTTTCACCTCTTTTCCACCGATAGTCAGCTTATAGGCTATGTCGCGGTTCATCTCGATGTCATTGTTGCCGCTCATGAATGCCCATACCGCATCGGCAGTGTTTGCAGAATTGTCCCATTGCTGGGTGCGCTTCTCGTGCAAGAGCCACTGCTGCATCTCCTCAACGGTCTGCTTGTCCTCAGGGCAAACGATGCGGAGAGCCTCTATGGCAGCCACCTCGGTAGGAATCTTGTAGTTGCGCCAGGAGTAGTGAGCCTTGCGAGTGTCGTAGTAGCGTCCTGCCTCCGGCGTGTAGACAGAGTACTGGCGCATGCTCTCGATGAACTCCTTCGCTTTGGCGCGCTTGCCGTAGCGTGAGAGAATCACCGCACTCTGAGCCTTACCATAGATAGTGAATTCGGCAGGAATTTTCTCCAACAGGTTGACAAGATACTTGATGTCCGCTTCCGCTTTGCTGCCGAAAGTCTTGCCATTGTCCTTCTGCAAGGCGCAGATGTAAAGGATTTCTGTCGCAAGCTCAGAAGGATGGACTCCCTTTGCAGACTTGAATTTCTTCAGTCTTTCCACCTCTTTGCCGAGACGCTCAAAGAGATAAGGCATCGCTTTCTCCAGCATCTTGTCTGTCTCCGCTGTCGCAATGTATTTTGAACGCAGGCGAGCAAAGTATTTGGCTATGCTTGCCGTAATGTAAGGAGAACCGCACATGCCTTTCCACCATGACCATGAGCCGTCAGAAAGCTGCATTTCGGCAAGCTCTTTTGTCACAGAAGTGAGGAGAGAGTCAGGCGTTTGGGCAGGATACATCGTGCCGACATACACCGCAGTGGCGAGTGACAGTGCATCCTTGTGTGCAGGACGGGTGATGTGAGGGATAGCGTCAAGGACAACACGCTCAGCGTTTGCCGTGTAGCGCACAGTCATCTTGCGGTCGGTGCTGCCGTTGATGAGCAAGTCCTTGATGTTTGTTGTGAAGACGCTGTCACCACGTTGCATGAACGCAATGGTGGAGATAGTCTCCTCAACGGCAGGGAGCACAGGGATGAACTGCTGCTCACCGTCGCTGGAACCGTCAGCATCGGCAGCCACAATGCGATAGACAAGCACACTGTCATTGCGCGTTACGGCTGGAGCATCAAGGCTTACAGCCTCCGAGCCTTTTGCCTTGACAGTGACAACAGTCTTCTTTTCCCAAAGGACTGTCTCTGCATCGGCTGCGAGGAGTTGCATTGTGACATTCGCATTGATGTCCTTGTCGGTGGTGTTGCTTACGGTTGCCATGAACACCGGTTGGTCGGCGTTCTTCTTTTCGCCTTCGCGGAGGAAGCGAGGGATGTTAGGCTTGACGATGATTGCCTTCTGTGCGACGCACGTTGTGTCAATAAACGCATGGCGCATCTTGTCATCATGGACGAATCCCATGAACCTCCACGTCGTCATTGTCTCAGGCATGCGGAACGACATGGTGAGGTTTCCGTCCTTGTCAGCTACGAGTGACGGTGTGAAATAGGCTGTCTCGCCAAGGTCAGTGCGCACGAGCGTTGAAAGATTCTCTGCGTCTTTGACCTCGCCTAATTCTTCTGTGGTATCATATCCGCTGTCTTCGGCACTGCTTTCCGTGACATTAAATGTCCCGACAGCCTTTGGATCGGCAGAGTCATAGGCATTGCGTGCCGCTTGTTTTGCAGCGGCCATCATCAGCGGGCGTGCACCACGGATGCGTATTCCGCCGGCTGCGTTTGGCATTAATGCCATTTCTTCCTCAGCATAGTAGAGCAATTCCGGTTTGAAAGAGCCGTAATTGATATAATTTTCTGTCAGACTCTTGTAGGTTGCAGACTTGCTGCACCACAGTGATGTTGTGTTGTGTGCAGACCAGTTGTTATAAAGGCTGAAAGAGTTTCTTATGACATCAATGCCCCAAGAGTGCTTTGCCACAAGGTCAAGGCTCTTGTCGAAGACAGTGGCAATCAGCGAGGCAGAGCCGGCAGGAGTGTTTTTGTCCTTTCCGCCTGTTATGCGCAAGCTCCATGTCTCCATAGCTCCTGGCTGTGTCCTGTCGCGAAATGTTGTCCAAGTTGGTGTGAGTTTGAGGTCAGGCTGCGGACGTTTGATGCTTTGTGTGTAAGTATAGGTCTTGCCGTCCCTTATTGCCACGCATTTTATTATAAGGTTTTCGCCGTATTCCTTTTTGTAGGTGAATGCCTTCTTGTAAGCCCCTTTCACTGTGAAGCGGTCGTGTAGGAGGCATTTTTTGTCAGCAAACAGTGAATAATAGACATGCAACGGCTCGGTGGAAGCACTGTCACTGACGGTGAAAACGACATTTCCTTTATGTGGAAATTCTTCGCTGCTCACGTTGAATTTTACGAGTTCTTCTTTATCACTGCCATTGTTGGGAGCGTAGAGAGGCACAATCTTGCCGTTTTTGGCAACACTTGCGCGCACACTTGTCCTTGCTTCGCGTGACTCTCCGTCCTTGGAAGTGACCTTTGCGGTGATGTCATAGACATAAGTTCCCCAGCCTTCCTCCGGCAGAGAGATGTTAAGAGGGATGACAATCTTGCCATTGCTGTCGGTTACGGTTTTCACATTGTTAGCCACAATGCGCTGTCTGCCCCAACGATAGAAGCCTGTACGGCGCTGTATCGTGTATTCCACATCGGCATTGGCTACCGGCATTTGCGTGAAAGTCTTGGCCTCAAAAGCCACACTGATGCTGTCGCCGTGACGGTAGGTGCTGTCAGGGTTGGCATAAAGTGACTTGTCGTCAACGGCATTAACCTCGAATGTCGGTCGTTTGTACTCTTCCACAAAGACTGTCGCAGAGGAGTGGACACTGTTGTTCGTCTTTGCAAAGATGGTAAAATGCCCGTTTTTCTCAACAGATTTTGGCAAGGCGAACTCAAAGCCGGCATTGCCATGCGCGTCGGTTATGACAGAGTCGGTGTAGATTTCTTTGTGGTCAGTGTCATTGATAGTGATGTTAACTTGCTTTCCTGCAATGACATGAACAGAGTCGGTGTTATAAGCATTATGTGCCACAATGCTGCCTTTGATGGTCTGTCCCGGTCGGTAGACAGCTCTGTCGGTGAAGACGGTGAGAATGTCTTTATCCTCTTTGTGGGTATAGTAGCTGAAATAATTATGGTAATTCTTTTTCCGGAACGCTTTGTCGGTAGTGGTGTAGGCATAAATTCTGTTCGGTTGGAAATCAGTTTTGCACACAACTTCTCCTTTTGCGTCCGTCACCAAAGAGAGTGTTTTCTCTGTTTTGCTGTTTCTTTCCTTAGTGATGACAATGGAACATGACGGGATAGCCTTGCCCGTTGTTGTCGAAACGGCGACAAATCGCTGCTTTTCTTGGTCAATGGGAAGGGAAAGTACGGTTATGTCGGAGTTGTATAATACATCATAAGTGGTAAGTTTGCCGGAAGAGACTTTTACAAGATACACGCCGATATGTAGTTGCGGACGGTCAAGAGTGTCATTGGCAACCTCCCATGGTTTGTGGGAAGAGTAGTCGCGTGATATGGTGCGAGCGGATGAACCACTTGCAAGTTTAAGGATTTTCGGCAAATCCTCCTTGCGGTTGGTGCTTAGAGAGAGCTTTCCGTCGCAGTTCATTGGCAGGAACTCGATGGTGAGTTTGCCAATGTTGCGTACGTTTTGGAGTGTGAGTTTCTCGCCAAGTTTCATTCCGAACTGCGGATTTGTCAAGTCAGCAAGCCGGTTTTTGAAGAAATTGACGTATTTGTTGCCGGCATATTCCGCAATCTTTTTCTGAAGATAGTCATAGCGCGACTTGTTGGAAATGTCGTCATCACGTAGCATAGTGGCATAGTAAGCCTGCTCGAGGAGTGCCACTTCCTCGACATTCTTGTATTTTGCGATGCCGTCTTTCAGCAGTTTGCGCCTTGTCGACAGTGAGAAATCGTCCTCGAAAGTGTTGATGTTCTGCACCTGGAAATACAGTTCCGCACATGCGGCAGAATGGTTTCCGATGCTGTCATAGTAATGCTTCAGGAACTCATAACGGCCCGCCTGATGCCCGATTATGCTCAGGAGGTCATAGTTCCACAGCTTGTCGTCCTCGCCCTTGTTGATTATTTGGTTCCATGGCGTGGACTTCTCTTTTGCCAAAAGGTCAGGATTGCTGAGTGCTTTGTCGTAATCTTTCCTTATTGTATTATAGACAGCAGCGAGGACTGGGTCGTCCTCTGACAGCTTTTCTATCTTTTTCAGTTGTTCCTGCGCATCCTGATACATGTCTTTCTTGACAGCTTCACAGTACTTTCTCCATATATAATCATAGTTTCCCGCTGACGCTGTGATGGTAAGGAATACAGAAAAAAGTATGGTTGTAATCTTCTTCATCGTTCAAAGTTTTGGGGTTGTGATGGCTTGTTTGTGTCGGGCGACAGTGTGGGCTGTTGCGGACTTTATTTCATCCTTTGCCCTGCAATGTTGTAGTTGCCTATTGTCAGTTGTCCGTTCTTTATAATCTTTTTTGGAGAAACCCTCTTGTTTGTTGTGGTGTTGATGTCACTTATACCGTCAGAAACGCCGCCCATGAATCGGAAACTGATGCTGCCGTCGGTGTTTTCCCTGATGTCAGTGATAGGGAACTTTGCCACCATATCATCTCCGGTATAGTTTTTGTATGCCTCAACCGCTGTGATGCCTTTGCTGCCGGGATAAGGGTCGCCCTTCAGCTCGTCAGTGAACATATCCTTTGTGGCAACTTGCGGTCTGCCTTCGTACCAAATTGTCTCATCGATAGAGTATGAGCCGAAGAGGAAACCGTCGGCAGGGATGAGAGTGAGGTTAGGCTTTCGGTATGTGTTGTTTGGTGACATGCCCTTTGTGCTGATGTCATTGACATGCGTGATGAGCAGGCCTGTGTTCCTCTGTGTGCCTTGAAAACTGTTCCAGTTGTCTTTACCGAAATTCTCGATGACATAGTATTCGTTTCTGTTTTCCGGGTTTGTGATGCGGTAAGCCTTGCCTTTGCCGTCCTCATTGTCAAGCGGATAGATGGTTATGTCTGCCGGTTTGTCAAGCTCTTCGAGTGTGAGCCAGCCCATAATGTCCCTTTCCCATGCCGCATACTGCACAGGCCAGAAGCCGTTGAAGAGGTTTTCTCCACCGTCCATCAAGTCCCAATCCTCCGGACCGCAGTTGTTCCAGTCGACCAAACCGTGTTCATCCTTTGGGGCACTTCCCAATGTGCGGTAGAGGTCAGGCAGTCCGAGACCGTGGCTCATCTCATGGCAGAGCACGCCGATGCCTGCTCTCAACGCCGTCCCTTTGTTTGCAGCTGCCGTTATGGCAAGCTCGTTTGAGAGACCGATGACCGAGATTCGCTTGCCGTCATTGCTGTAACTGCTTCTGTAAAAGCATTGTGGCCAAATGTCTGTGTCATCCCCACTGAGGTTTGCCCCTGCTCCGGCATAGAGGATATAGACCATATCCACCTTTCCGTCGTTGTTGGAATCGTATTTGGTGAAGTCTATATCGTTGTCGGCAAGTGCAAGAGCTTCCTTGATAATTGTGCTTGTCCTGCCGGAGTTGTACCCGTAGTAATCGTGTGGATGTGCGACGGTGTAGACTCCGTATAAGTCGAATTCAGGTGTGAAATTCCCAAAACTTGCATCAGAGAAGTATTGTGCCACGGAGCTATGTCCCTTGAATCGGTCGGCAGGAGTAAATTCCACGCGTTCCGTGCCGTTGAAATAATCTTCCCATACGCTTCTCTCGTTGAATGTGAACTTCACGTCTGTGTACTCAACCATTATGACCGGGATGCGTATCTTGCCGCTGTGCGGGCAGAAATCGCTGCTTGGGTAGCCTGCGATGGCTTTGCGTCTTGCCTGTGAAGCCTCAGCTCCTTTTGCGAAAAAGAGGTTCTTGTCCTGTGCTTTTGCCAATTGCAGTTCCTGTCCTTTCCTGCTGTCGAGGTTGTGTGCAAGCACTCCCGTGTTTTTCAATGAGCCGTCAGTGCAGATTTCTGCAATATAGAACGCCTTGTCTTGCTGCATGATGACAACTTCGTCCATTGTCTGATGCCATGAGAAATGCTCGTCACCGAGAAGGCGCACCATGAGAGTAGTGCCGTCAGGCTGCTTTACGGCTTTTGGTGTTCCTGATGATTTTGCTGCATGGATACAAGTGGCAGCGGCAAGTATAAATAAGGATAACAGAATGATTCGTCGCATAATGATTGTTTTTTAGTATGTGAATAAATAGTTATATTGTTGTGTATTAATTCACAAAGGTACGAATAATCCATGAAATAATCCATAATATTTAAACTTTTTTATTCGTTAGTTAGCGAAATTATGTTTACCTTTGCAAAAAATAAGTTGTAAATATATGGTATTCTTGTGGTATGATGTAGAGGAATACCATGTTTGGAATTTAGAATCACTCTAACTTTTTGAATAACAATATGAGAATAAACATCATTGCCGCTGTGGCAGAGAACCGTGCTATCGGATATGGCAACAAGCTGATTTATTGGTTGCCTGATGACCTTAAAAGGTTTAAGCAACTGACAACAGGACACACAATCATTATGGGCAGGAAGACTTTCGAGTCGCTGCCGAAAGGTGCTTTGCCTAACCGTAGGAACGTTGTGCTCAGCAGAGGGGCATTTGAAGGAGAATCACAGTCTGATGCGTTGCTCAACCAATTTCCGGGATGTGATGTCTACCCCTCGTTGGATGTCGCATTGAAGAATTGTTCGGAGGATGAAGATGTGTATATCATCGGAGGCGCGTCGGTCTATGAACAGGCGTTGCCCATTGCCGACCGCCTTTGTCTGACAGAAGTTTTTGACACTCCGGAAAAGGCGGATGCCTTCTTCCCTGAATATTCCGGATGGAGGGAAGTGTGGAGCGAGAATCACGAGATTGACGAGAAGCACAAGCAGCGTTTCCGCTTTGTGGATTATGAACGATAAATGTTTAGGTCTTTATTCATACTAAGCCACACCGCCTTTTCTGAACTCCGATGGTGATAATCCTGTGATTTTCTTGAATGTGGCATTGAATGATTGTGGCGATGGCATACCGACTTTGTTGCCTATTTCTCCGATGGACATGTCTGTCTCACGTAGCAGATGCTTGGCTTGGCTTATGCGCTTGCTGCGGATAAGTTCGGCAGGAGAAAGACCTGTCAGTGTGCGTACTTTGGTATTCAATGCACTACGGCTTACCTTCAGGATTTCCGTCAGAGTGTCAACATTGAGGGTTGTGTCGTCGATGTGTGCATCTATAGCCTGATTGAGTTGGCTGAGGAAGCGTGCCTGACGGTTGTCACTGATGACGCGTTCTGTCTGTACTGACGGTGGCTGCACAAGAGAGGAAGATGATTTGACAAGGTTCACGCAATGCGCCCTGAGTTGTTCGGCATTGAAAGGCTTCGTCATAAACACATTTATGCCTGTCAGCAAGGCTTTTGTCTTCAAGTCATCATCGATTTTTCCGGTCAGAATGATTATTGGGACGTGTGGATTATGCACTCCTTGGCGTATATGTTTTGCCATGGCAAGTCCGCTCATTTTAGGCATTGTCATGTCCGTGATGACGAGGTCGTATGATTCACTTTCCATTTTCCGAAGAGCCTCGCTTGCATTGCTGGCGATGTCCGTGTAGAAAAGTTCGTTTATCTCTTGCTGCACAAGCAGTGCCACGTCGTTGTCATCCTCCACGATGAGAATGCGTTGAGAGTTCAGAGGTTGAGCCCTCATGGCTTTGTACAAGGATGTGTTGTTTCTTTCTGCTGAACTTGTTTGAATTTGTATGGCAGACGCTTGAAGTCTTTCACTCTGTGAGTAAGCGTCTTCATTGGCAGGGATTGTCAATGTAAAGACACTTCCACCGCCATTGCGTTCGCAGTAGCTGATGCTTCCATGGTGTGCCTCAATGAGTGATGCCGTAAGGTTAAGACCGATGCCGATGCTGTCAGAGGATATTTTTCCGGTGACATAACGGTCGAACAAATGCTTCTGTTTCTCTTTGGAAATGCCGCAACCGCTGTCCTCCACAATGATTGCCACTGTAGAGTCTTGTTCGTTTTGCTTTACCTTCATTGTCACAATCCCTCCCGACGGCGTATATTTAAAGGCGTTGGAAAGCAGATTGTAGACAGCTTTGTCGATATAGTCGTGGTCGACGGGGACATGGAAATGCCTGCTTTGTGGCAGGAATTCCGCTGTTATCTTCCGCTGTTCTGCCACTTCATGGAAGGTAAGGAAAATGTTTTTCAGAAACTGCGGGAGGTCAGTAGGCTGCACTGCCACGGATAGTTTGCCTGCCTGCATCTTCCTGAACAGCAAGAGCTGGTCGGTAAGACGCCGCATCCTCTTGACACTCTGCGCCATGTTGCTGATTGGCTCGTGGAACTTTGCCGGTGGTACTCCTGCAGAGAGGATGCGGTCGATGGCAGCCTGAATTATGGTCAGCGGCATCCTGTTGGGAAGAGAGTTCGTTTCGCTCACAACATACGACACAATGTGATTGTCCGCCCGAGCCAAGACCCATGCCGACAGAATAGAAAGAAATATAAAGGTTAACCGCTTCACTGCTCAAAGATAACAATAAAAATTCGAATAATAACCAAAACAATAAGATATTGTTCAAAATAATAACAGATTTCTTTGCCGGGAGAGGTAATTTTGCAACCGAAACCATTCAAAACTACTAAATAATTTTTACACGACACATGAAACTTAATCTAATGTCCCTTGCACTTTTTTGCAGTGCATTCCTGATTCCCAACATATCCGTTGCACAGACGCAGGTGAAGCCACGCACAATCAATCTTGGCATCAGCGGTCCCGATATGGAGACGATAGGCGGTCCGAGTAAGAATTTCATCAAGTATAACATCGTGCCCAATGCACAGCGTGGCTCGGCGGTGCGTACCGGACTGATTCCGGACATAAAGCCTCTGTTCAATGCACAGATACGCGACACACAGATTTGTATAGGTGGTGATGGATGCTATTACCTGACAGGTTCCACCGGTGCCGACATCTGGAATTTCAATGATGGCGTGGAGTTGTGGGTGAGTGACGATTTGAAGAAATGGGACTATATGGGACTTGTGTTCTCGATAGAGAAAGACGGCACTTGGGAGAAAGAATGGAAATTTCATCATCATCCGGTGCGTGCTCTTTGGGCACCTGAGATTCATTATGTCAAAGGCAATTATTTCATCACTCTCAGTATGCCGCCGGGAGGACGCGGTCTTCTCAAAAGCTCCACAGGTTGTCCCGAAGGACCTTATGTTAATGCCCTTGGTGGGGACAATTATTGGCCTACTGACATTGACGGTTCACTGTTTGAGGATGAGGATGGCACAGTCTATTATCTCTATGGAGGTGGCAACATCGTCCGTATGAAGGACGACATGAGTGGTTTTGCCGAAGAACCGGTAAAGCCTGTTCTTCTCAGTCCTGACACCATAGCTTCACATCACGCCCCAAGTTGCAGCAAGCGCCGCAACTGTTCTGACATTGGTCATGAAGGAACGTATATGTTCAAGCGCAACGGTCTCTACTATCTCACAGCAGCCGACCAGTACGAGGGACGTTACAGCAGTATGGTGGCCATTTCCGAGAATATCTATGGACCGTACAGAATGCGCCATGAGGCTGTCCCATGTGGCGGTGGCACGGGCTATTTTAAGGACAAGAACGGTCAGTGGTGGTGCAGCTTCTTCGGTAATGACAGCCAAGCCCCTTTCCGCGAGATGCCTGCCATTGTGCCTGTCGGATTCCGTGAGGACGGTACTATACATGTTGTATTTGAGACATCTTTTAATAAATAAGACTATATGGCATTCATCGTTATTTCCCTTAACAAGTGTTGCGGTCAGGATTAGACAACTTCATTATGATATGGAAAAACATGTAATTTTGTGGCAGAAATACCATAACGCATAAAAATTAAATATCAAAATCAATATGAAAAGAACAACTATCACTTTTTTCCTCCTGCTACTATCATTAGCGACAATGCAGGCCGGCGGACGTCACAAGTATAACTTCAATTCACGATGGAAATTGAAGCAGATAGACAATAATGCCGTCAAGGCTCCAAATCATGATGATGCGGACTGGAAGAATGTTACCCTTCCTTACGCATGGAACCAGGAAGAGGCTTTCAGCCGTACATGTGACTCTCTGTCAACAGGTATCGTCTGGTACAGAAAGCATTTCGAACTGACCGAAGATCAGGTGAAGGACAAGAAGCTCATCCTTGAGTTTGAAGGTGCGCGAATGCTTGCTGAGGTATATCTTAATGACAGATATGTAGGCAGAAGTGAGAATGGAGTGATGGCTTTCGGCATCGACATCTCGCAATATGCAAAGGCCGGCAAGAACGTAATCGCCGTGAAGACAAACAACGACTGGCAGTATCGTGAACGCTCAAAAGGCAGCGACGGCAAAGAAAGGAATGCAAAGTTCCAATGGCATGACCATAATTTCTATGCCAATTACGGTGGTCTGCCAAAGGGCGTCACACTCCATGTTATGGATAAGGTCTATCAGACCCTTCCGCTTTATAGAAATCTTGGGACGACAGGCATTTATATCTATGCGAAAGATTTCAACATAAAGAAACGTACAGCTACCATTCATGCAGAGTCAGAGATAAAGAACGAGACCAATGCCGACAAGGCTTTCACCTACGAGGTAAGGGTGAAGGACATTGACGGAAAGACAGTGAAGTCATTCAATGGCGGCAAGTTTATTGTCAAAGCCGGTGAGAAAATTATGGCAAAGGCTGAGGCTAAAGTTGCCGGACTGCATTTCTGGAGTCTTGGCTATGGCTATTTATATAATGTGGAAACCATCCTTAAGGATGAGAAAGGAAATGTGTTTGACAAAGTGACGACACGCACCGGCTTCAGAAAGACAGAGTTTAAGAACGGCATGGTCTATCTTAACGACCGTGTGATAATGATGAAAGGTTTCGCTCCACGCTCCACAAACGAGTGGCCTGCACTTGGACAGTCGACACCGGCATGGATGTCTGACTATTCCAACAAGATGGTTGTTGACGGCAATGGCAAGTTCTTCCGATGGATGCACGTTACTCCTGCAAAAAAAGATGTCGAGTCATGCGATCGTGTTGGCTTGATACAAGTGTTGCCATTCGGAGATGCTGAAAAAGACCGAGAAGGAAAGCAATGGGAACAACGCTGTGAGTTGGCACGCGATGCAATAATCTATAACCGCAACAGCCCATCAATATTATTCTATGAAGGTGGAAATTCAAGAATTACACCTCAACACCAAGCCGATCTGAACAGAATTCGCGATATGTATGACCCTATGGGCGGTCGCGCATCAGGATGCCGTGAGCAGCTTGATGTGGCAGAAGCTGAATGGGGTGGAGAAATGTTATACATAAACAAAAGTGCAGGCAAGCCAATGTTTCAGACAGAATACTGCCGTGATGAAGGGCTGCGTGTGAACTGGGATAACTATTCATGGCCATACCATCAAAATGGAGAAGGATTGCCTTACAGGAATGCTTCGCCAAAGGATTGGAATCATAATATGGATGATTTGACCGTCGAATGGGTACGCCGTTGGTACGAATATTGGTTAGAACGTCCCGGTCAGGGCACTCGAGTCAACAGTGGCGGCGCAAAAATCATCTTCTCTGAGAGTAATACCCACGCGCGTGGTGCAGTCAGCTACCGCACATCAGGCGTAGTTGATGCTATGCGAATACCTAAAGATGGCTATTTCGCTCACAAAGTCATGTGGGACGGATGGGTTGACAATGAGAAACCATCTACTTTTATTGTAGGCCATTGGAACTATGAACAACAGGACGCAACAGAGACTCTTGGCAACAAAGGAGGAGAAAAAGTTGTGAAACCTGTCTATGTTGTTTCGTCTGATGAAAACATAGAACTGTATGTCAATGGAAAGAAGCAACCGGTTCCTGAACGTAAATACAACTATCTGTATGTGTTCAACAATGTTACTTTCGAACCCGGAGTCATCGAAGCCAAGGGCAGCAAGTCTTCTTATAAGATTGAAACAGCGGGTAAACCAGCTGCTATCCGTCTTACAAAAATAGAAAATCCGGCAGGCTTCGTGGCTGACGGACATGATGTTGCGATGCTGCAATACGAAGTCGTAGACGCTGAAGGTCGTCGCTGTCCTGTGGATCATCGTGAGTTTACGTTCAATGTCGAAGGCGAAGGCGAGTATCTCGGAGGCGCAGCGGCAGGCGGACGCAATGGCTACACTCGTGGAATAAAGGACAATCATGCAGACGATGACGACCACAAGAGCGATGATCCTGCTTATCATAACTGGGTGGGAGAGAATACCCTTCCTATCGAATGTGGCATAGGCAGAATCATGGTGCGCTCAACAACGAAGGCCGGTGACATCAAGGTCTTGGTTAAGGCAGAAGGACTTGATGATGCGACAGCGACATTCATTACAAAGGCGATTGACGAAAAAGGCGGTCTCTCTGAATATTTCCAGAACGAACTGCTACCGCTGAACCTTAGCATGGGGGAGACTCCTTCCACTCCTTCTTACAAGGACATCTATCGTGCAGTGAAGATTGTTGGTGCTAATGCCGGTGCAAATGCTGGTTCTGCAGCAAACTCTTATGACGATAATGAAAAGACAGAATGGAGCAATGATGGTCAGCAGGATACCGGTTGGATTACATTCAAATTAGCAAAGAAGGCTGTCATTGACAATCTCTCGCTGAAGATGTTCGGCTGGAAGAGCCGTTCTTATCCTTTGGAAATCTATGTCGGCAACGAACTTGCATGGAGCGGAAAGACTGCCCAAAGCCTCGGATATATCCGCATAAACCTTGACAAGAAGATTTCCGGCGACCAAGTGACCATCAAACTTAAAGGTGCTGCAGCAACTCACGACATCTTCACAATGAAAGAACTTGCAGGTGGCAATGCTAACGAGATGGATGCCAAGGCAAACAAGAAAAGCAAGAACTCACTGAGCATTGTGGAAGTAGAAATCTTGGAGCGCACAGGCAAGCAGTAAAGCTGTTATTGGCATGATTTTATGGTCATGTATGTCAAGATAGCAATGTATAATATATAAATGTATAATATATAATAGTGTCTGCTCATTTGGTTATAATGTTGCTTGATGCTATAAAATAAAACCTTTACACAATGAACAAGAGAATTTTTGCTGCCATGATGTTTCTGCTTGCCGTCAATGTGGCAGGTGCCAAGAAATGGTACATGGCAACCAATGGAAGCGACAGTAACAATGGCGACATTGATTCACCATTTGCCACACTGCCGTATGCGCAGAAAAAGATGAGCGCGGGCGATACACTGATGATACGTGGCGGAAAGTACAAAATCACGGAATACACAAATGTTCAGGAGAACATATATGCCGTGATTTTCGACATCACCAAGAGTGGCAAGTCGAAAGACAAGCCAACGTGCTTCTTCGGTTATCCTGGCGAACGACCGGAGTTTGATTTGTCTGCCGTAAAGCCTGAAGGCTACCGTGTGTCAGGCTTTTATGTCCATGCCAACTATGTGCATCTCAGAAACTTTGATGTTACGGGCATACAAGTGACCATAAAGGAACACACACAGAGTGAGAATGTCTCCGTGCGCCGTGGCAATCACGACATCACGATAGAGCATCTTGCACTGCATGACGGTATGGGCATCGGCGTTTACATCACCAAGGGAAGCAATGTGCTGGTACTGAACTGCGACGCATACAACAACTACGACTCTGTGTCGGAAGGTGGAAAGGGTGGAAACAGCGATGGTTTCGGATCACATTGTGATGACCGATTTACGGGCAATGTGTTCCGCGGATGTCGTGCATGGTGCAATAGTGATGACGGCTTTGACCTGATTAGTCAGCGCACGCCTGTCGTGATAGACCATTGTTGGGCGTTGTACAGCGGATACAGGACTTTCGCCACTTCCACTCCGGGTGACGGCAATGGCTTTAAGGCTGGAGGTTACGGCAAAAAGGCGCAGTCGGCAGCGTTCGACGCACCACGCCATGTAATCAAGAACTGCATAGCGTACAACAACAAGTCAAACGGTTTTTATGCCAATCATCATCTCGGAGGTAACGACTGGATGAATAACACGGCATATCAGAACAAGTACGAATACAGTATGGTCAACCAAGTTACGTGGGATGTGGGTGAGGATGTTGACGGCTATGACCACATGTTGGTGAACAATATTGCCGTGAAAGGCAAGAAAGGGCTTTACACTGCGATAGACAAAAGCCGTTGCACGCTTGTGAACAACACTTTCCTGCCACAGAACATGACTGTTAATCTTTCTGATTTTGAGAACTCTACGGACTATAAACAGCTTATTGCACCGCGAAATCCTGACGGCAGTCTGCCCGAGATTACTTTCTTGAAACTGAAAGCGACGAGCAAGCTCTATGCCTTGCAAATGGGCTGTCAGTTTGATTATGAGGACACGGGGCATGGCACAAGCATAGAGAATGTTGCTGTCTCCAAACGTCCGTCAGACAATGCGTACTATAATCTGCAAGGACAGAAAATCATGCATCCAAAGCCCGGAACTATTTACATCTACGGTGGAAAGAAGGTATATATAAAGAAATAAGTGGTTATCAATGTAACGAAAGGTAACCTTTTGCCATGTAAACTGTAACCGTTTGCCATGCAAAAGGTTACCTTTCGTTGTGTAAATCGTTATCTTTTGTTTTGTGTTCATTATCAAGGGTTTATGAGGCTTGTGTGCCTTTGCAGAAATCACCACTATGGAAGGACCGGATAAAGGGGTGTCTGCTGGCTTTTAACAAGGACGAATGCCATGGGCTGTACATGCTTCTTATGACGGTTAAAACCAAATGACAGCAATCAGAAACTTATGTTTAGCAATGACATTAGTAGAATAATGTTTGAATTATTAATAAAATGTTCAAAATAATAACAGATATTGTATTAAAAATTATAACTTTGTAGTCATATTGATTGAAGGGCGATTACTGTGCTAAAACGGATTTTTTTTTGCAAACCTGACTATTTATAAATATGAAACGACTGACAAAATTGTGTGCATCGGTAGCCATAGCCTTGTTTATGCTGCCGACATTCGCATCGGCACAGCGTATCCAGCAACCGTTGGGGCGTGGTGTTGTTGCTGTTTATGGCAGGAGCAATGGCTCTGCCGGAGTTGAGATTACTTGGCGCCGACTGGCTCAGGAACCGGAGAATGCGAGGTATAATGTTTATGTGTCGCAGAGCGAGACAGGAGAATATACGCTGCTGAATGCCGAACCGCTGACGAACACCAACTATG
The DNA here is from genome assembly GCF_004792655.1 of Palleniella muris. Classification (GTDB taxonomy): domain Bacteria; phylum Bacteroidota; class Bacteroidia; order Bacteroidales; family Bacteroidaceae; genus Prevotella; species Prevotella muris_A. Next base: position 50,968 of record NZ_SRZC01000004.1, read on the forward strand.
CGACAACATTAAGTAAAGTGCCTTACGGCAGTTATGTGGCGGTGAGTCTTGTTGCCGATGGCAATGAAAGTGCGAAGTCAAAGCCTTTCTTGTTTAAGAATAATGGTCTCCGCAATATCTATATGGAGATTAGTTATGACAAATCACCGTTGGACAAGACGAAATACACCACGAAGTTTGTGTGGCCCTGCGACTTGAATGGTGACGGAGAGTATGACTATGTCGTTGACCGTTGCCCTGTCGATGGCTCACGTAATTACTTTGTGGAGGGTTATCTCGCCGATGGAACTTTCCTTTGGAATGTCGACCTCGGTGTGAACGAGAAGCCTTGTGACGGTCAGAATGACAACATGTGTGCTTATGACATTGACTGTGACGGATATGGCGAACTGATTGTGCAGACTTCCGACGGCACTCGCTTTTGGGACTCAAAGACTGGAACTTGGGGAAAATATCTTTTTGGCAAGGACACTGCCGATTCTGACGGTGACGGCATAATAGACTATGACACGCAAAACACCAAGAATCCTCCGCGATATATGACCGTGGTCGACGGCATGACGGGTGCGGAGAAGGCAAGTGTGGAGTTTATGTACGATGATGCCTACAACCGCACGAACAAAGCATCGCTGATGGGAGAGCAGTACAACAAGCATGAGGCGCATGTGGGTATAGCGTATCTTGACGGAGTGCATCCTGCCATAGTCGGCGAATGGATGTCGCGCCGTGCGAGTGACAAGGTTCACATGTACCGCAACTGTGCATTCCGGTATGTTAATGGTGAATGGAAGCAACTATTCATGGAGAACATCGGCGGTGCTGAGTTTCACATGATTCGTATCTTTGATGCTGACGGCGACGGACGGGACGAGATGTCAAGCGGTGCATACGTCATGGACCACGACGGCACAACATTATATAATACAGGTATCTCTCACGGCGACCGCCACCGCACCAGTGACATCGACCCTGAGCGTCCGGGACTGGAAACTTTCTCTATACAGCAGAATGCTCCGGACATGCTCGGCATGATTCTCTACGATGCAGGCACCGGTGAACCGATAAAGAAATGGTACATGCCGGCAGTTGGCGATGTGGGGCGCGGTGACTGTCTTGACCTTGACCCTGACCACATTGGTTGGGAGATGTTCTCCACAATGGATGACTACCAGATGTATGACGCCAAGGGCAACAAGATAGAAGGCAAGAAAGGCTATTTTCCGACCGAAGGAATATGGTGGGACGGAGAACTTGACCGTGAGAATGTCAATTCTCCTGACGGTGGTGGCTACAACGCAATGATTGTCGATTACAAGAATGGCAGACTCATCGAAATGGCTAAAGAGTCAAACTGGACGATAAAGACCAGCAATGCAAAGCGTGGCAAGTATTGGGGCGACATCATCGGTGACTGGCGCGAGGAACTTGTCCTCATCCGTGAACGCGACGGTGTCTGCGAAGGAATCGTGGGTTTTACGACAGACTATAAGACTGACATCGACAACATCTATTGCTTGCAGCAAGACCCGCATTATCGTGGCGACTGCACTACGCGTGGCTACTATCAGTCTCCCAATCCTGGATTTTATCTCGGCTACGACATGCCGCGTCCACAGCTTCCGCCGTGCATGACAAGTGATGACGAGACTGATGTGTTCGGTATTGCCGACGGCAATGCTACCGTCACTCCGCGCAATGGTGTGAAGAAGGTTTATGCCATGCCGGTCAAAGGCCAGACATTGACATTTGACAGTAGGTCATCTGCTCAGGACGGAAACAGTACAGAGATTTGGAAAGGTCAGCAGGGTACACTTGTGATGGCACAGCCTCATTCCGGAGAAGTCTATATCACAGAAGGAACAGTCCGCGGAACATCATTCCTCGGTAATGTCAACCTACGTGCATGCGGCACTTTGGCAGGCGCATCGTTTGTCGATAACGTGATTATTGAAGGCGCACTCAACTATGAGGGCTGCCGACTGATGCCTGAGGAGGTAATGACCATCGGTAAGAAAGTTGTCGTACAGGAAAAGAAGAAACTCTACATCGAACTGATGCCGGGCAAAGACCGCATGGTACTTAAAGCTGGCGTTGATTTGAAAGGAACCATTGTTTTCAATCTTCCCGACGACCTGCCGGAAGGTAATTACGCCTTGGTTGAAGGATGCGATAACATTGACCTGAAGAAGGTGGAAGTGAACGGACTGAAAGGCAAGTCGTACACCTTCAAGTTGGTTGTTGGAGAAGGAGAGAATGCTCCTGCAATCCTTACTCTCATAGTTGAGGGACAGCGTGGTGCTGCCGATGGTGTGCTGTGGACAGGTGCCGAAAGCGCAGTGTGGGATTATCAGACAAAGAATTTCTCACTCAATGGACAGCCTACGGCATTCGTGGAAGGCGACAAGGTTGTTTTTGATGACAGTGCTGAGAAGACAACCATAACAATCAACGAAATGATGCCTGCCGATGCCGTATTCAAGAACAACAAGAGTTATACACTTAACGGAGTAGGAGGCATTTCGGGCAGAATCATACTTGAGTCAGGCAAACTGACCGTCAAGGAGTTGAACTATAACTTTGAAATAGGTAAGGCTACTCTCGCTGTGAACAACACCAACGCTTCATGCGAGAACCCTATCCTCCTTACCGATGCTGCAACGATTTCCATTGCTTCCGGCACAACATCGCTCAAAGGCAAAATCACCGGTGAAGGCTCGCTGCTCAAAACAGGTGCAGGACAGCTTAACATCACTTACGCCGGTGCAAATGCTTGGACAGAGACAATACTGCAAGCAGGAACGCTCGCAATGGGAACGTGGAACACAACCTTCGGCAAGTCAACATCACCAATCCATGTGACGGGGAACGCAGCCATCACTGTGTTTAACAATAACTCGACAAGCCAGATGCCACAGTTCCAGAACCCAGTGACAATCGACAAGGGCAAAACGCTCACTTTCCATGCTGGACAGCGTTGTGCGATAAAAGGCAAACTTCTTGGTGAGGGAACATACAAGATTGATTTCCCGTATGTGCGTGGTGATGTTTACACAAACTGCTCTCAATTCGAAGGCACTTACCATGTCACAACGACCAACTGCCGCTTTGTTCAGGCGATGGATCTCTCAAAAGCCACACTCAGAATAGACAAGGATGCAGAAGTGGTTAGTGTGAAAGCCGGTTCGGGTACAGCACAGAGCCTTACGCACAAAGTTGGCAATCTGACCGGCGAAGGCACTCTTGGCAACGGTACATGGAATGTCAGTGGAATAACTTACTCAACCGGTTCGACAATAATCACCGGCACACTGAAACTTAACAGTCCGCTTATTGACGTGACAGCACTGACCAGAGGCACTGTGCCAGACAATGCTGAGTTCAAGATTCTGACTATCAATGGCACTGCAAGCATTACCGGCACACCGACATTCTTCCCTGCCACACCGAAAGACGGCTGGGAGTGGGACACATCGACCCTCACCACTGATGGAGTGTTGCGCATGAAGCTGTCCACGGCAATAGATGCTGTTGAAAATGACAATGCAGCAGAGTCAAGTGTCTACACCGTCACCGGTGTTAAACTTCCGTCAAAGACCTCTGTCCCGAAAGGCAAAATCATGATAATGAACGGCAAGAAAATTCTTAAATGATAATATTATAATAATATGAACAGAAAACATATTATTGCCATTCTGCTCTTGCTGATGGTTAACGTGACAAATGCAAAGAAATGGTACATGGCAACTGACGGAAGCGACAGTAACAGTGGCGATATCAGTTCGCCATTTGCCACGCTTCCATACGCACAGCAAAAGATGAGTGCGGGTGATACGCTGATGATACGTGGCGGAAAGTACAGAATCACGGACTACACGAATGTGCAGGAGAAATTCTATGCGGTTGTTTTTGACATAACCAAGAGTGGAAAGTCGAAAGACAAGCCCACGTGCTTCTTCGGCTATCCGGGCGAGCGACCGGAGTTTGACCTCTCGGCGGTAAAGCCTGAAGGCTGTCGTGTGTCAGGGTTTTACATCAATGCCGACTATGTGCATCTCAGGAATTTCGATGTTACCGGCATACAAGTGACAATCAAGACGCATACGCAGAGCGAGAATATCTCCGTACGCCGTGGCAACCATGACATTACGATAGAGAATCTTGCTTTGCATGACGGTATGGGCATAGGCGTCTACATCAACAAGGGAAGCAATGTGCTTGTGTTGAATTGTGATGCATACAACAACTATGACTCTGTGTCGGAAGACGGAATGGGCGGCAACAGTGACGGATTCGGTTCGCATTGCGGTGCTAATTATACAGGGATTGTCTTCCGTGGGTGCCGTGCATGGTGCAACAGTGATGATGGCTTCGACTTGATAAAGCAGCATATACCGGTTGTTATAGACCACTGCTGGGCATTGTTCAGCGGATATAAAGACTTTGACACTCTTACGCCGGGTGACGGTAACGGTTTTAAGGCCGGAGGTTATGGCAAAAGACCTCAGGCGACAGCTTTCAAAGCACCACGCCATACCATCAAAAACTGCATAGCATACGGCAACAAGTCGAACGGCATTTATGCCAATCATCATCTCGGAGGCAACGACTGGAAGAACAATACCGCCTATCTGAACAGATATGACTACTGTATGGTCAACCAAGTGACCTGGAATGTTGGCGAGGATGTTGACGGCTATGACCATCTGTTGGTGAACAACATTGCCGTGAAGGGAAGGCAAGGGCTTTACAATGCGATAGACAAAAGCCGTTGCATACTGGTGAACAACACTTTCCTGCCTAAGAACATGCCTGTGAATCTTTCTGACTTCGAGAACTCCACAGACTACAAGCAGCTGATAGCACCGAGAAATGCTGATGGCAGTCTGCCCGAGATTACTTTCCTGAAACTGAAAAAGTCGAGCAAGATGTATGCCTTGAAAATGGGCTATCAGTTTGATTGAGATGCTGTTGGTATGTCTTATGATAAACAAACAAGTATCCTAAGCATCAGTATTAGGTAATATAAAAGCGACAGAGTCGTCAAATATGGAGTGCACCATAGCTGACGGCTCTGTCGCTTTGTGTATGTTTGTCATGTTGAAACCGCGTTCTGCGTTCTATGCAACGCCTAAGAGCTCTATCTCAAAAATGAGAGTGGAGCCTCCGGGAATGCCCGGCTGGGAGAATTTCCCGTAGCCCATCTCCGCAGGGATATAGACTTCCCATTTGTCACCGATGTGCATCTGCTGCAAGGCGATTATCCAACCTTCGATAAGGTCGCAGAGACGGCATGCGAGAGGTACACCGCCACGGCTGCTGTCGAATTGCTTCCCGTCAATGGTTCTGCCTGTATAATGCACTGTGACAATGCTTCTTACGGAAGGACTGTTGCCGGAAGGTGTGCCATTGGACAGCACCTTGTAGAAGATTCCTTTAGGAAGCGGAAGGACTCCTTCTTCCTTTGATTTTGCGATAATCTAGTCCTTGTTTGCTTGTATGTAAGCTCTGTTTGCCATTTTTGTGTGGGTTGGGCTTAGAAAACAATTTTCAGTATGACACCACTATTGGCAGGGACTGTGAATTTCGCGCTTTTGTCTTCGGAAAGATTCAGTGAGATGTCTTTCTTGGAAAGGAGCTCTTTTGCCTTGTATTTGCCGCGTTTTGCACGAAGATAGTCAAGTGCGGTGGCAGGGATATGGAGTTCCACTGTTTCATTGCTGTCAGAGAAATTCGCAGTGATAAGCAGCATCTCTTTGCCATTGCCACGCATGAATGCATATTGCTTGTGCAGATGCGGGTTGACATACATGAGGTCAAAGAACTGTCCGTCAGAAACAGAGGTTTCGGAATTGGCGATGTTGAGCACCTGAGAGTGGATTTTCTCCAATGCTTTTTCCTCCTTGCTCAGTTCCTTACGTGAGTAATAGCCTTTGCGCAATGTGTCAACACACCAATAGTCGAATATTGTTGTGCGACCATCGCATCCGGAGAAGCCTTCCGCATCCATACCTTTCTCTCCAAACTCTTCTCCAGCATAGAGCATGAAAGGGTTGTTGCGGAGTAGGGCGGAGACGATAAGCGCCGGGATGCCTTTCTCTGCAGAGCCTGCAAAGAAATCTGATGCAATGCGCTGCTCGTCATGGTTTTCAAGGAAATAGAGCATCTTGTCCTTGATGTCCTCTGTTGCCTGCCATTGGCGTGTTATCTCCTGTGCAGAGCATTGTCCGCAGGTTACGGCACGGACTGTGTCGTACATGCCTACCTTGTCATAGAGGTAATCGAATCCGGCATGGATGTAATTGCGGTATTGGTTAGGGTCATAGACCTCGCCAATGAAATTTATCCACGGATATGCCTCACGAACTTCATTGGTGGCATAGTGCCAGAACGCAGCCGGCACCATCTCTGCCATGTCGCATCGGAAGCCGTCGATGCCTTTTGAAGCCCAGAACATCAGAATCTGTGTCATCTTGAACCATGTGTCAGGCACATTTCCTTCTTCGTCACAGAAATGCTCGGAGCGTCCTCCTGCGTCACAATAGTCTATGCCATAATTGAGTTTGACAGTCTCATACCAGTCGTTCTTTCCCGGTTGTGCAGAGAATACGTCATTGCCTGTTGCTTTTGCAGGCTGCTCTGTGTATGGCTCTATTGTGTTGCCGTCACTGTCATGGGATGTGTCAAAACCCGGATTGAAGTCTTGTCCCCAGCAATAGTAGAAATTGTTCTTGACAGAGAAATGCCAGTCCTTGTTGTCATCTGCGCCAAGATCCTTCACGCCTTCCTGACAGCAGATGGAGTGATATTCACGTGCAACATGGTTAGGGACAAAGTCCATGATGACTTTCAAACCCGCTTTATGAGCGCGTGCTATAAGTTGCTCATACTCATACATGCGTTTTGTGACATCTGTAGCCATGTCAGGGTCAACGTCGTAATAGTCCATTATGGCGTATGGTGAGCCCGCCTTTCCCTTTATTATTGCAGGGTGGTTCTTTGGGATGCCGTACTGTGTGTAGTCTGTGGCGGAGCCATGTCGTATGACTCCGGTGAACCACACGTGGGTGCAGCCAAGTTTCTTGATACGTCGGAGTACGGTGAGGTCGATGTCATTGAACTTGCCGACGCCGTTCTCCGCTATAGATGCGTTCACCCGCCTGTTGACATTCTTGTTGCCAAACAAGCGGGTGAACATCTGATATATTATGATTTTTTCCATTTATACAATTAATGGTGAATGCTGATATTAAGTAACCGCTGATTGATTTCCAACAGTTACTTATGCAATACCGGAGATTGTCAAGGCATCATTGCCTTTCGCAATTTTTGCAATCATTCCCTGAAGAGCCTTGCCCGGACCACACTCCACGAAATCCGTTGCGCCATCAGCAATCATCTGCTGCACCTCATAAGTCCATTTTACAGGAGCAGTGAGCTGTGCGATAAGGTTCTCCTTGATTTCAACAGGGTTAGTGTGTGCCTTTGCGTCAACATTCTGGTAAACAGGAACTTTCGGTGTCTGGAACTCAGTTGCTTCGATAGCAGCCTGAAGCTCGTCTTTCGCAGGCTGCATGAGAGGAGAGTGGAAAGCTCCGCCCACAGGAAGAGGAAGGGCGCGCTTTGCACCGGCTGCTTTCAGTTGCTCGCAAGCCTCTGCAATAGCCTCTTTGTTTCCTGAGATTACAAGCTGACCGGGGTTGTTGTAGTTGGCAGGGACAACGATGTTGCCCTCCTTTGAAATTCCTGCACAGATTTCTTCAATCTTGGCATCTTCAAGTCCGATGATTGCCGCCATTGTTGAAGGTGCGGCCTCGCATGCCTTCTGCATAGCCATGGCACGCTTGGAGACGAGTTTTAATCCATCTTCAAAAGACAGTGCGCCTGCTGCGACAAGAGCAGAGAACTCTCCAAGAGAGTGGCCTGCAACCATTTCTGCATCAAACTGGTCGCCGAGGCATATTGCTGAGATTACGGAATGGAGAAAGACAGCCGGCTGTGTCACCTTTGTCTGCTTCAGCTCCTCTGCTGTTCCTTCAAACATCACCTTTGTGATTTCAAAACCGAGGATTTCATTAGCCTTATCGAAAAGTTCTTTTGCCTTAGGATTATTGTCATACAGTTCCTTGCCCATTCCTGAGAACTGGGCACCTTGACCTGGGAATACGAATGCTTTCATATTTATAATGGTATGATGATTATTGATATTTACAAAAAAAGTCCCAAACAGACAGGCTGTAAGGAACTTTTTATATAGGATTTTGCTTTTAATGCAAAAGGATTACTCTGCAACTTCCTCTGCAGGAGTTTCTGTAGCCTCAGCCTCAGTCTCAGCAACAGGAGCCTCTTCCTTTACAGGGGCAACCTCGCCCTCAGCGATGACTGTCACAGGAATCTCAACTTTGACTTCCTTGTGGAAAACAAGTGTTGCAGCATATTCGCCAACGAACTTGATGTCCTTCATGATGACACGCTTGCGGTCAATCTCAAGACCCTGCTTAGCGAGTTCAGCAGCTACAGTGGCAGCAGTAACAGAGCCATAGAGAGCACCTGTTGTAGAAACTTTGCCTTCTACTGTTACAGAAGCACCGTTGAATTTCGCTGCCTCTTCCTCTGCCTTTGAGAGAATAGCAGCGAGTTTGTGAGCCTGCTGCTTGAGGTTCTCAGCGAGAACTTTCTTTGCTGAAGGAGAAGCAATGATAGCTTTGCCTTGTGGGATGAGGTAGTTACGACCGTAACCTGACTTCACTTCCACGATATCGTTCTTGTATCCAAGACCGATAACATCTTCTTTCAGAATGATTTCCATTATTGTAGTCCTCCAGTTTTTATTACTTCATCATATCTGTTACATAAGGAAGGAGTGCAATCTGACGGCAACGCTTGATAGCTGTAGCCACACGACGCTGGTACTTTAAAGATGTACCTGTGATACGGCGTGGGAGAATCTTGCCCTGCTCGTTCAGGAACTTCTTGAGGAACTCCGGGTCCTTATAGTCGATATACTTGATACCGCTCTTCTTGAAACGGCAATACTTCTTTTTCTTAACGTCGATTGTAGGGGCGGTAAGATATCTGATTTCTGACTGCTCTGCCATGGTTATGCCTCCTTGTTTGAAAGTTTGTTACGACGCTTCTCAGCATACTGTGCTGCATACTTGTCAAGTTTGACAGTCATAAAGCGGATTACTTTTTCATCACGGCGATAGCCTGTCTCGAGAGTAGCGATTACCTCAGGCTCAGCCTTGAACTCAACGAGGTTGTAGAAACCTGTAGACTTCTTGTCGATAGCGTAAGCCATCTTCTTGAGTCCCCAGTTCTCCTCGTTCACGATCTCTGCTCCGTTGTTCTTGAGCAGTGTTGTGAATTTTGCAACTGTCTCCTTTGCCTGTTCGTCAGACAAAACGGGAGTAAGAATGAAGACAGTCTCGTACTGATTCATCATAATAGATTGAATGTTTATTAATTAATTATATGTATAGATAATGTGTTCATTGGTATGCATGGCATGCCTTGTTTACACAAATCGGCTGCAAAGTTAATAAAAATCATACAGATATGCAGCATATCTTGGTGTAGTATGCCAGCTAATTATTCTTTTTTAACTATTTATGGGCGTTAAAAGGCTTTTTCTTAGAAAATCTTGCGATGTAGGCTTTCCCAAGAAAAACTTTTCTCATCCTTACTGCTGTTTGGAAGATGTCCTGATAGTATTGGGCTTATTTGTCCTGTCTTTTTGGTTTTTGGGGGTTCTTGCGTTCCCTGTTCATCTGCCTGAACTTTATTTTGTCAAATTTGTCAGACTGATGTAATGCTTCCATGACTTTTGTAGCAGGCAAATCCTTGAGCATGCGCAAATGGTATTTCTGCTGCAGCTGCTTTCTTTGGATGTCAAGTTTGTCGCCTTCTATGATAGCCTTGCGACATTCGCTTTCGGTTGTCGGGCGATGTCTTTTCTGTTTGTGGCTTTGTTTGAAGAGTTCGCGCTCTTTTGCGCGCATCTCGTCATATATGACAAAGAATTTCTTCGCCTCTTCTTGCGTCAGCTTTGCCTCACGGGTGACAAATTGGCGGTGTTCCTTTCTGTACGACTCTTTGTCGAATTTCTGGCAATTAGCCATGGCTGTTGCCATTGTCAAAGAGAGTAACAGTATAAGATGAATGAATCTGTTCATGTATGGTTGCTTTTTGAAATGTATGTTTAGAGTGGTGTTTACTCTGTCAGCATGTCGTGGATGTCCTGGCTGTCAAACATTACATAGTCGGCAGCCTCGTCAACAGTGTAAGCATATTGCTCTGCAGATTTCCCAATCTCAGCCTCTGCCAGATGCTTGTCGTACTGTGAATCCTTGTGCATTGTCACAGCGACAACGACAATAAGCAGCGAGGCTGCGATGGAAGCAGCATAATATGGGAGACGAGACTTCGTTTTTGACACTGCGATAGGTCGCTTTGTGACTTGCAATGGCTCTCCACTCTGCTCCGGAATCTTTGCCATTATTGACGAAGACAGATTCTCAAAGTATCCTTCTGGGACTTTGAAATGCTCCTTTATGTTAATACCCTTGTCGTTCATAATGTACATGTTTTGACAGTTTTTCTTTTAAGGATAAGATGACAAAAGCTGAAAAAGGTTTAATCGTACTGTTCGAAAAATGCTGAGATTTTCTTTACTGCAATGTGATAGCTGGCTTTAAGTGCTCCCTCCGACTTGCCGAGAATCTCGCTTATCTCTGAATATTTCTTGTTTTCAAAATATTTAAGCTGGAACACAAGTTTCTGCATGTGCGGCAGTTCTCCTATTGCTTGCTGTAGCCTTGCGGCAGTCTCGTCACCGTCAAAATATTCGTCAGCCATGAGCCTTGATGCTATGGAGCATTCTTCGCTGCCCTCATCTGAGAGTGAATAAAACTGTTTCTTTTTTCTCAGAAACTCAAGTGCTTCATTGATTGCAATCCTATACAGCCATGAAGAAAGGCTTGACCTTCCTTCAAATTGTGGCAGTCCGTTCCAGGCTTTTATGAATGTGTTTTGAAGAACGTCGTTGGCGTCATCATGGTTTAGGACCATACGACGAATTTGCCAATACAGTTTTTCACCGTATTGGCCAACTATCTGCTCGAATTCTTTTCTTGATTGTTCCATCTGTCAAGGTGAAACTTCTCGCCACAAGCAGGGATACACATTTCGGTTCCCTGCCGGAAATGCAAAACAAAAGTTTTTTGCGGTTTATTTTATGGAGATTTTTCTGACTGTCTTTCCTACCTTTATTATATAGCAACCTTTAGGGAGGTTGAGATCATAGTGGCGGTCATGTCCGTCGACAACAAAACTTTTCACGCGTACACCTGCCACATTATACACATACAGCATCTGTCCGTTGGCATTGGCAACATGAATAGTTGACTCGTTCGTTACGGAGACAACCGGTTGCTGTTCCTGCTCGATGATTTCCACATTAGCCATTGCGCACTCAGGCACAACGACAGACATGGTTAAAGCGAAGAGAATGGAGTATATGTATTTCATCATAAGCTGCTTGTTTTAATGTCATGCAAAAATAATAATAAATCCCAAGAAGAGCAAGATTTTGTCATTTTATTCCTGTTGTGTTGTGTTTTTTTAACATAGCGCCGCGCGGTGAGTGCCTGTTCAGCGGAAGCGAAGCACCGCAAGATGGTGCATTTTTGTGTGCAATGTATGCTGTGCTGTATGTTGTGTAACGAAAGCTTAATGACAGTGCTACTGTCCAGCCGACAGAGTGGATTCTTGGGGAAAATGAATGGTAACGAATCGCATTGCAAATCGTTATGGTTTGCCATACAAAACGTTACCATTCGTATTGTGATTCGTTACTATTCGTTTCGCTGACTTTCCTTGTCTGTGGCTTAGCGGTTTGGAGGCAAAAAATAAAATCACAACATAAAACGGGTATCTGCCGAACTTTACGTCTCACAAAATAGTTGTTTTTTTATAAAATATTGGGATTTTTTGCAAAATAATATCTGCTGTAAAGAAAATTTATATAACTTTGTGACCAGTGAACATAGCGGATACGGTTTGCAATTCTTTGTATATTCGCACTATAAAGTCGAACAATTATTGCTGATCTCCAAATTCTCAGGCGGCTAACCTCGCCTAACTCATATCAGACTAACGAACAGAATTAATTAACAGATTAACCAATCAATTAACTAACCAATTTCAAAACAATTACTATGTTCAAATTGAATTTCTTCAAAGAAAAACATGGCTTGTTGTCTGCATTTTTAGTGGGGTAATTTGCCTGTCCCTCTGCGCCTGCGCTGACTGCTACGAATCGCCAAGTGGTTTCGATGTAGGGGTGAGCAACGCACAGTTGGAAAACCCTAACGCAGACAGTATTTCTTTTATCGTTGATGCCTCTGTCACCAGCGCCACCATCAAATGGCCGTTGGTGAACGGTGCTGTGGGCTATGTGGTGACGGGTGAAGGACCTGCCCTCTGCCATCGTGTACGACAATGAGACGAAATGCGCATGGTGGTATCTCACAATAACCAACTGCATTATCCAACAGAACAACAAGGCAGGCAAACCTTTTATTAATTTTGAGAAGGCAGGTGTGGCAATCAAGCATATCTCGTTCTCGAACAGCACTTTCTACAATATCGTCGATGCCGGCTCGTATTGGATACGTTACAGCAACCGCACGAGCAACCAGACCGTCAGAGTTTGGGGCGACAAGGACGCTACATTCAAGACAGCCACCACTGATGTGGTGAACTGTACCTTCAGCAAACAGTTCTCAAAGGGTAAGATGGCCAACAACAACCATGGGGACAACAATATATTGACTTTCTCACGCAATATATTTTATGATTGCGCAATGGTGAGCAAATGGATTTGCTCTGATCAGGGAAATCCGACAAAATATTTCAGTTTTAATTTCTGGCACGCCATAACAAGTCTGGACAAGAAGGATCCGACACAGAAGGACAAGGACGGAAACCAGTTCGCGCTTGACCTTAATACAGACCGGGTGTTTGAAGGGAATATCCTCCAAAGCCTTGACTTGTCGCAGCCTAACGGTGGCGTGAATTTCAGGCCTGTAGACATAATGGTACGAAGCAATATGGCCGGTGACATGCGGTGGTTGTCGGATAAATAAGCCACCGAGACTGAGAATATATTGTAAAACATAATCAATTAGAGAAAAATGAAAAAACGGCATATAATATTGTCGCTTTGCCTGTGCTTGTTCCCTATGGCGCAGTGCCAGCAGGCAAAGGCGCAACAGACAACACATCAGCAAGGAACCACTGTCACTGTCACGGGAACTGTGCTTGATGAGGCAGGCGAAAGCATTATAGGAGCAACTGTCCATGTTGTAGGCAATCCGAAAATAAATACAGTCACAGACTTTGAGGGAAAGTTTAAATTGAACGTTGCGGCCAAGAGTAAAATAAGGATATCCTACCTTGGTTGCACGCCTGTGACTCTGTCAAAGTTTGAGCCCAACATGAAGATAACCATGAAGGAGGATGAGAACCTGCTGGATGCGGTTGTGGTTGTTGGATACGGCGCGCTGAAGCAGAAGAATGTGACAGGCTCAATAGAGGTGATTAATCCGGAGGAGCTTCACGACCTTAATGTGTCGAGCCTGTCGGAGGCTCTTGTGGGCCTGTCTCCGTCAATCCATGTCAGTATGCCCGGCACAGGACGCCCGGGTGAGCAGGCAAGCGTCACCATCCGTCAGGCACGTGATGCCGTTGCCCTTGTCCCTACGGGCACTGACGCCGGCGGACAGCCTATCGGCGGTGACAACAATGCTGCTCCGCTGTATGTCATCGACGAGTTTGTCAGCACAGAGGATGATTTCAACAACCTTGACATTGACGAGGTTGAGAGCATAGCCATTCTGAAGGATGCTTCGGCGGCTGTTTATGGGGCTTATGGTGCCTATGGTGTGATTCTTGTCAAGACAAAGCGCGGGCAGATAGGCACACCTAAGATTTCCTACACAGGACAGTTCGGTTTTCAGGATGCCGTGCGCCATGCCGACATGCTCAACGGACAGCAATACGGCTATATCTACAATGCTGCCCGCCGTGCAAAGGCGGTGCAGGACAATTCGTCTGTCGACATGTTGCAGGATTATTTCCAGGCTGACGAGCTTGCGGCGATGCGCAATACAAACTACAATCTGCTTGACGAGTACTGGAAATCAGCGCTTACGCAGAAGCATGGCATAAACGTGAGTGGCGGTAACGAAAAAGTGACATATTTTGGCGGTGTCACGTACCAGACACAAGATGGAAATATCGGCAAATTGGATTATGACCGCTGGAACTACCGTGCCGGACTCAATGCGAAGGTGGCAAAGTTTTTCACAGCCAACCTTTCGGTGTCCGGTGATGCGCTGTCAAAGAACACTCATCTTGGAAAGAGTGAGGAGGATTATGAATACATGATGAAGAATCCTTCGTATGTGCCTGATGAAATAAACGGATATCCTATTTATCATTCGGGAATGAAAAATAATCCTGCCTATGAGAACTTCTATAACTATAAGAGTCTTAACCGCAGTCGCAATAATCGTGAGCAGAGGGATAACAGTATGACTATCCAAGCTTCTCTGGAGCACGATTTCAGCTGGTTTAAGCCGTTGAAGGGACTGCGCGCCAAGTTGACATATTCGAAAAATGTGAACAACTCGAAGCGCAACGACATCAAAATGGAGAACGTTGTGTATAGGATGATAAATCGCGGAGGTTCGGGAAAACACTTGTATATTACTGACCCAGCGGCAATTATTGACAACGACCCATTGGTGGATTACGACGAGGTGACGCTCGAAAGATTCCCGTATGTGGCATTTGAGAATTTCCAGAAGCGAACGCTCAACGAAGGCTCAAAATCATATCTAAGCCGTACGATGTCAACCAGCAACAGCTATCAGCTTAACTTCATGCTCATGTACATGAGGGATTTTGGGAAGCACCATGTCAGCGGCACATTTTCGATAGAGCGTGGCGAAAGTGAGAGCGAGGATGTTGAGGCTAAGGGCACACATCCGCTGTCATTTACTGATGGACAGTCGAATTCCCTTTCCGATGATTCTGAAAAGGCTGTGCAATGGGGACGTCAGGAGGGTGGCAGCCTTGCATATATTGGTCGTATCAACTATGCTTATGCGGACAAATATCTTTTCGAGTTCCTTATCCGCTCGCAGGCAAGTACAAAGTTCTCTCCAAAGAATTACTGGGGAGCGTTCCCGAGTGTTTCTGCAGGATGGGTAATGTCCGAGGAGCCTTGGTTCAACAAGGAGAAACTGAAAATTGACTATCTTAAGTTCAGAGCCTCGTTAGGTATTATGGGACGCGACAATGTTGAAGCATGGCGGTGGCTGCAGCTCTATTCGTACAATGAGTATGGCAGTGCGATATTCGGAACCAATCCGTCACTCATCGCAAGCCGTTCCTTCCAACTTCCTGAGAAGTCGGGCACGAATCCTGACCTGCATTGGGACAAGAACATAAAGACAAACTTTGGTGTGGATATGCGTTTCCTTGACAACCGTCTGTCGCTTACTTTTGATGCATATTATGACTGGGCTCGTGAAATGTTTGATTATCCGAGTGCTACGGTGCTCCCTGGTACAGTGGGAATCTATGCGGCACCGGAGAATTTCGGACGTATGGACATGTGGGGTGCAGAAATTCAGATTGGCTGGAGGCAACGCTTCAACAAAGACTTGGTCATGAACTTCAAATTAGGAACGGGGTATGATGACAACAAGGTGCTTGAGACCAGTTGGGCAAAAGATCCATACTTTACCGACAAGGTATATGGCCAGCGTGTTGACCGTAGACTGTGGGGACTGTCCTGCATTGGCATGTTCCGCACTTATCAGCAGATAGAAGAATAATAATATAATAAAAGGTATGCGCTCCTTGCTGATAGTGGGATGCGCAATAAGCCTAAGTGCATGCAGTGATGATTTCCTGGCTGAGAAGCAACCTTATGGCAATTTTGGTCCGGATCTCGTGTATGGAGACTGAGCGTCAGTGAAATTACGTTTGAACTACATTTATCAGAAATCGTTGCCATACGCAAAAGGAGCGAACAATACTACAGATAACTTCTATCCTGATCTTTGGCCTGTAGGAATGAAGGATGCCTTGTCGGGTAATACTGATGAATTCACTGGATATGGCGAATACAATGACCCGTCAAAAACATGGGACAATACCACTGTGCATAAATATTTCTTTTACGGAATCAATGAGAGTCCATGGAAGAAAATACGCGAATGTAATGACGTGATACAACGTTGCAACGAAAGTGCCACACTTACACAACAGCAGAAAGAGTGGTGTGAGGGACAGGCGCGCTTCTTTCGCGCATCGCGCTATTTCAGGCTGTTCAAGCGCTACGGTGGCGTGCCAATCGTGAAGGAGTTGCAAAGCACTGTTGACGGTGACCGAGACAAACTTGCCGTACCACGCAATTCCACCGAGGATACATACAAGTTCATTATCGATGACTTGGTTACAGCCGGCAACTATTTGCCTGCACGTTGGGAAGAGGAAGCCAATGATTGGGGGCGTATTACAGCAGGAGCTTGTTATGCCTTGGCAGGATATGTGGCTAATTATTATGCCAGCCCGGTGTTTAACCGTAAGAACGAGACTGAACGTTGGGAAGAGGCATACCGGTTGAACCTTAAGGCTGTAGAGATGCTCCAAAACGGCAATTTTGGATTGGCATACGAAGAAGATCCCGGTGTGAATGCGTCAAACTGGGCAAAGATTTGGTGCACTATCACTGGCTCCACTGCCGGAGGAGGACTTTCTGAAGATGTGTTTATAGCAAATTGCAATAATACAGCGGATAGTGAGGGAAACAATCGATTCAATGCGTGGGAACAGAGTATACGCCCTGCAAATGCAAATGGTGGTGGTGGAATTACACCTTCGGCTGAGATGGTTGACCTGTTTCCTATGGCAGACGGCAAACGTCCGAAAGAGGCAGGTGAGTATGTCTACGACAAGACTGCATTCTTCTTGAATCGTGATCCGCGTTTCTATCGTACATTCGCATTCCCCGGTGTAGAGTGGAGATATACAGGAAATTTATCGCAAGAGAAACTTGACCAATGCCCTTATCTTGACGGAAATACATACAAGCTCATGAATTTTGCATGGTACAGCAGCATTGATGAGGTCAACGACAGTCAACGTGCAGGATACTTTTCAGATAAGTTGGGCAATTCGGGGCGTACTGTATATGTGCGCAAGAAGTCGCAGGATTCCGGACTTGGTGAAAATGCTCTCTATGTATTTGAGGAGGATGGCGGATTCAAGCGAAATGCACAGTCTGTGGTTGTCATATGCTATGCGGAGGTATTGCTCAACCTTGCCGAGGCTGCCTGTGGAGCTGGGCATGGTCAAGATGCGTTTGATGCTTTGCTGAAAGTGCGCCAGAGAGTTTATGGCAAGAATGCCGGTGATTGCGGACTTGACCGTTCTATTATTGGTGATAAGGCCAGAATGTTTGAAGCTATTCTATATGAGCGCCAGATTGAGTTGGCATACGAGGGCAAGCGCTTTGATGACTGTCATCGTTGGATGTTGTTTGACGGAGGAGTGACACAGGGAGAGATTCAGGCTGATTGGGTTCCTTCAGGATGGGGTGGCAACACATGTGCCTATTTGGGTGTGACACCGCTCAATGAGGTGGTGCGCCATCAACTGGAGCTGCATTTCGACCCTACAATATTTACAGGCGAAAAGACTAACGACTTGGATCCGTTTGAAACTCTTGGCATCAAACGCCCTACGGCTCTCACGCTGCGGGAGAACATGACTGCAAAGATTGATGAGCAGACCGGTGAAATGGTATATGCCGATGCACGGGTTGGTGAGCTTGCAAAATTCTATGGCGCATATTTGGTGCGCAAAGATATTGAAACTATGGTGAGCACTGCGGAAATGGGAATAAACCCTATATGGGACAATATAATGTATCTTATGGGACTTGCTGCAAGTGATCAGGAAAACAATCCTGGAGTAGTGCAGACAGTTGGATGGCAGAGCCGCTTTGGAGGTATGGGAATTTTCGATCCGCTGAGCAAGTCTCCGAAGGTTGGTATTGAAGATGAGGAAAACACCTCTTCCGAATCATCAGAGGTGCTGAAAAAATAATCAAAATGTTTCGTTGAAAGTGAAAGGGTGTGTCTGGATCGATTCATAGCACACCCTTTCACTTATTTTGAATTATTGTGTGTATGTTTCCACAAAAAAATGTCAGTATTGCCGCTCACCGAAAATATACGTTCCAATGCGCACCATGGTGGAACGGCACTGCATGGCAATCTTGAAATCCGAGGACATTCCCCATGAACGCTCGCTGAAATTCTCATCATCGGCGAAATAATCGTTCTTGACTTCGTCAAAGAACTCTGCTGCTGTGTTGAACTCGGCTCGTATCTGTGCTTCGTCATTGGTGTTGGAAGCCATCATCATCAGTCCGCAGATTTGCACATGCTCCATGCTGCGCCATTCGCCGTCGGCAAGGAACTGTCGGCAGTCCTCTATGGAGAATCCGTATTTTGATGCTTCCTGCGCGATGTGGAGCTCAAGCAGGACCTTTATCACGCGGTTGTTCTTGGCAGCCTGCTTCTCAATCTCTCTCAGCAGTTTGGCAGAGTCGCATGCCTCCACCATGTCGATGTACGGCGCAATATACTTGACCTTATTGGTCTGAAGATGTCCTATAAAGTGCCACTCGATGTCTTTCGGCAGTATTTCATGTTTCCGTCTGATTTCCTGTTCGTGGCTTTCGCCGAACACACGCTGTCCCTCCTCGTAGCAGGCAAGTATCGCCTCTGCGGGGTGGTATTTGCTTACAGCTACAAGCCGGCAGCCCGGTGTGAGGCTGTCAAGGACGTTATGCAATCTATCCTTTATCATCAGAACTTGTTGGAAATTATGAACTGTCGGTTGTCCCACGATGATTCCAGCGTGAGACAACCGCATTATGTTTATTGTTCGTACTCAGGTTTGTCGTCCACTTCCTGCTTTTTTGCAGCGTTGTGCTCGAAGATGTCCATGATAGAAGTGTCCTGAATGGCTGCGAAGATGTAGTCAATGGCTGTTCCTCCCATTACATCCTCAACATATTTCACAGCCTGCTGAAGTGTGTGAGCCTGTACAAGGTAAGTCACAGGAGAAAGCTTCTCTTTCTGTGTCTTCTCATCGATAGTGATGAACTTCAGCTTTACCTTGAAGAATTTGTCGTCAGTGTCTGCGTCAGAGAACATGATTTCTCCGTATCCTGCCTGTGATATGCCTGTCACTTTGAAATCTCCGCTGATGTAGCTTGACATTTCTTCTATGATAGATGCTTCTGCCTCTGTAAATGAAAGTGCGTCAACGACATAGAGTTCTGTCACCATCTTCTGCTGGCCGTTCTCCATCATCTTCTCGTAACGTATCTTGGTTTCAAACCAGTTCGCTGTTCTTGATCTCATTTTCTTGTCTTTTTATAATGTATGTATTCGTTTATATATGTTTTGAGAGCTTATGCTCTTTTGCATAGTTTCTGCAAAATTACGCATAAGCCCTCAAAATACAAAGGTTTCCGTATGATTTTTTCAATTATTTAGCAGAGCGCAGTCTGCTTCCAAAGCTTAATCCTCGCCGCCTCCGCCGTATGAGCCGGTGGCATCGTCATCATTATCCTGACGATGGTCCATTCCCGGTTT
Organism: Palleniella muris; assembly: GCF_004792655.1. Taxonomy (GTDB): domain Bacteria; phylum Bacteroidota; class Bacteroidia; order Bacteroidales; family Bacteroidaceae; genus Prevotella; species Prevotella muris_A. Next base: position 70,713 of record NZ_SRZC01000004.1, read on the forward strand.
CTTCTTGGCATTGTTGTGGCCGAAAGACCATGTGACGGTGAGATTGAACTTGCGAGCGTGTCTCCAGTTCTCGCTGTATTGCTGGAATGTGTCGCTTTCGGTGACACTCTTCCTGCGGCGTGAGTCAAGCAAGTCGCGGCAGTTCAGCGCAACGGTGAGCTTCTTGTCCATGAAACTCTTGCGTATGCCGAGGTCTATGCCGTAGCCCGGTTTTCTGTAACCTTGCGTGATGACTCTGCGTGAGCGGTAGTTGCCCTTCACCTGCACAGAGAAGTCCCATGGCAGGATTACGCTTGCCTGTATTCTCGCGTTCCATGAGAAACGGCTGTCACTTTCTCCCGTAACGTGTACAGTCTTGCCCATGAGCGGGTCAAGGAGCTCATAGTCAAATCCGTCAAGCTTGTAGTAGAATGCGCTTGCGGTGGTCGTGAGGTCGAGGATGCGGAAGAACTTGTTTTTAAGGGTCAGTTCAAGTCCGGAATTTACACTCTCGCTGAGGTTCATGCTTGTTGAGAATGTGCGGTTGTCGCCGTCAATCATGTATCTCACGCGCTGTATCACGTCCGTTGTCGGGCGGTAGTATGCCGAGATGAGGAACGAATGGTTGGTGAATGTCTTCAGATAGTTCAGCTGGAACGAGTTGCTGTACTCAGGTGTGAGTTCCGGATTACCGAAAGAGACACTTGTAGCGGAACGAGTATCCATGAATGAGTTGAGCTCTCCTCCCCACGGGCGGCGCAGACGGCGTGTCACGTTAAGCTGCAGCTGGTCGTTCTCCGTGAACTGGTAGGAGAGGAAGAGGCTTGGGAACAGTTTGAAGAAATCCTTGTTGTAAGCCGGATTCTTCTCCTTTCCGAGGAACTCCTGACCGTAGTCGTAGCTCTCTGTGTGCACTTTCCAATATTCGCCTCGCAGACCTGCCATAACGCCGAACTTGCCGAACTTCATCGTTGCTGTGGCATAAAGCGAGTGGGTGTCCATATTGTACTTGAACCTGTTGTAGAAAGCCTCGTCGATGACAGCGTCCGTACCGTCGTAATTGTCTGAGCTCCAAGACTCTTGCGGTGTGTTCTCGCGGCTGAACATTGCGTTGTAGCCCGCCTGAAGCATGAACTTTTCAGAGATAGGGTTCTCATAGTCAAGCTTCACGTCGGTATGGTTTGAGCGGACAAACATCGGGCGATACTGATAGCTTTCCTTGTCATCGTCGCCATTGTCATAGACTGTTCGGTCCTGATACCAGTTGTCATTGTCAGCGTCCCATGAGCCACGGCTTATGTTGAAGTCAAGATAATGCCTGTCGGTGAAATTATGACGGTAGCCGAACTCATAATGGAGCATGTCCATTTTTCCCCTTCCTGTTGTCTGGCGGGTAAGGATATGAGTCTGTACAGGCGCAAGTTTGTTTGCTCCTGTGTATGTACCATAATAATAAGGTGTGTTGGAACTGCTGTTGTTGCCTCCGTGCATAAGCATTCCGCCGATGGTGAAATCATCCTTCGCAGTGGCGTGGAATGTTACTCCGGCACGTGTGAAGAGGTTGTTTCCGCGACGGTTGGAGATTGTGCGTGAATTCTGGTACGATGCCAAAGCCCCATTATTGAAGATGTCCTGCTCAGAGACAGAGCCACTCTCGTCCTCATGGTGGCGGTAGCCGATGCTTGCGTAAGCGTCAATCCACTTTGAGTTCATGTTTATGTTGACACTCGTGTTGGCACCGCCTGCTGTGTTTCCACCCGCCTGCACCGAGCCATAGTAGCCTGCTTTGCGGTCGCGCTTAAGGATGATGTTGATGATTCCCGAGCTTCCTTCCGCCGAGAACTTCGCCGAAGGGTTGTCGATGACCTCGATACGGTCGATGCTTTCAGCAGGAATCTGCTGAAGTATCGTGCCACGGTTGTCGGAAGTCAGTCCGCTGCTCTTGCCGTTAATCCACACCTCCACACTTGTACTGCCACGAAGAGAGATGTTTCCGTCCTGGTCAACCTCCACGGAAGGGATGTTCTCCAATGCCTCGGACGCACTCGCACCGACATTGGCAAGGTCGTTGGAGACATCGTATGACTTGCGGTCCACCTCCAGTTTGACGGCAGACTTCTGTCCTACGACCGTCACTTCTCCAATCTGGTGGGCATCCTCAAAGAAGAGAATCTTGCCCATATAGACTATCGGCTTCTCCTTCTTGATAGTCACAGACTTTGTCACTGTCTTGTAACCGACGAATGAAATCTGCACGTCATACGTTCCAAACTGCAGTCCTGAGAGTTCAAAACGTCCTTCCATGTCCGTCAGACCGCCTTTGACAACAGCAGTCTGCCCCGGTTTCGTTATCTTGATGTTTACATACGACAGGGCTTCTCCTGACGAATCCTCTACTACGGTACCTTTTACCGTTCCTTGCGCAGCCATCACAATGGCGCATAGACATAAAAAAATAAGTGTTGTAAATCGTTGCATACTTTGTTAGATGCTTTCTGACATTAAAAGTTTATTTTCCGGAGTGCAAAATTACTAAAAATCTCTGAAAAAATGTCAGTGGAACAGGATATTTTCATGGAATCATGTGCTTTTTCACAGTCATACAGATACAGCCTGTGTGTGGTTGTATCCGGACAATAGTGATGAAAATGAAAGAATGGGTAAGCTATAAAATTTGGCAGTGTCGTAAGCATAACGACACTGCCAAATTTTGTTTTCTTTATTGAAATGATTCCTGAGAAATTCTTATTTCTTTGTGTTCTCAGGCTTTGCGATGCCTTCTGATGTGGCACGCTCTTCCATGCGCTTGATACGCATTTCAAGGTCAGGGTGAGTGGAGAACAGCTGGTTGATTTTGCTGTCTTTCTTTGCTCCTGCTTCCTCCTGCATCTGCTTCAGACGGCGGAAAGAGTAAGCCATTGACCAAGGATTCTTGCCGGCTTTCTTAAGGAACTCATAGCCATAGTCATCGGCAGCCTTCTCCTGCTTCTGTGAATATGTGGAGTTGACAAGAGCCTCGCCAAGCGAACCAAGCTGTGATTCTGTGAGGGCTGCTGCCGTGCCGTTGCTTGAGGAGATGCCGTCCTTGAGTGCGGAGGTGAGCAATGCTGTGCGGAATCCCTTCTTTGAGTCGCGGTGTGCAACATGACCTACCTCGTGGCCGATAACTCCGAGGAGCTCTTCGTCGGTCATGATGTCCATGAGTGATGAGAACACGCGGACACTGCCGTCGGCACATGCGAAGGCATTGACATCGATGACATAGTAGACCTTGAAGTTAAGAGGTATGCCGTCAGCATCCTTCAGACCTTCGGTGAGCTTGTTCAGACGGATGGTGTAAGGGTCGTTGGCGTCACACACCTTGTTGTGAGTGTCCATCCAGTCGATGTACTCCTTGACATAAGCAGCCATCTGTGCGTCAGAGAGTGTGGCAGCCTGAGCAACCTTTGCTGCACCGCCGATGGCTTTCTTAAGGTTGAATTGCGCCATTGCCGGCGTTGCAAGCGCTGTGCAGAATACTGCCATGGCGCATTTCATTACAAGTTTCTTCATTTTTATTCCTTAATTTTATTCAGGTTTATAAAGTGTGATGCAAAGATAATGCAAACCGAGTGCAAATTCAATGCAAACCGAGTGCAGTTGAGCTTGCTCTGAATTGCCGAGGTGCCGCTTATCTTCTGCAAAGGTAATGTTTTTTCTTTGATTATGGTATTAAATCAGGGAATTATTTTAATTTGTGTATAAAAATAACGGTAATCATGGGGTGACATTAAATAAGTGTATAGATTTTTCAGTGGATTATGGATTTTTTTGTAATTTTGTAAAGGATTTGGATAAACTGCTTATTATGAAGAAAAACATGATTTACGTATTTCGTGCCACGGTGATGTGCATCGTTTTGTTCTTGGGCGTTTTAGGGTATGTTTATTATGAGAAGACGCTGGTGGAGTGGTGGACACCGGTGGTTTTTGCTCTTTTTGTCACAGTGGCGACACTCCCGTTGCTTGGTCGTCATTGGTCATGGCTTGTCGGTAAGGACAAGACTTTTGGTTTCCTGTGCCACATATTTGTAATGGACTGTATGGCTTATTTCTCATTCTTAGGAGGGAATTGGTTTCTTGCCGATGAGAGCACTGTGCATAAGGAGGAGGTGACGGTAGAGGAGAAAAAGCATAATGAGCGCACCACAGGTCATAGGGTGGGACGGCGTTATTACCGTTCCGGTCGGAAGTCGCACAGTTACTATCTGACGGTGCGCCTTGCGGACGGAAGCCTGAAAGAAATGCCGGTGACACTGAAGCGCTACAACCGTGTGCGCACAGGAAGTACCATTACTATAAGTCTGCAGGAAGGTGCCTTTGGATTCATGGTGATAAAGGGGAAATAGAGGCTATGTAAAGCAAGTTGGGTGATACTTATGTACCTTGGGTCGTGCAAATTTACGTATAATATGCACTTTTTTTTGGTGCATATCTGTTGCTTTTGATGCAAATACAGGAACAATTATAGTCAAACAAAATTGATTTGTGAAACCACTCATGCCTTATTGTCAACATCTCTGTGCAAAGTGTGGCGGAGCCACAACCCTTACGGGAAACGTCCCCGATAAGCCAAACGAGCAGAGCGAAACTTGTTTCAGCTATGCCGTGGCGAGGGGAGGTAGAGCGAAGCTCAACCACCTCCGGCTTTAGCGATGGGGACTGTAAAGCAACTCAAACGCTGTGTGGTGGAACCACACTCCTTCATGCCGGACACACAGACGGCACGCTCCTCAACAATCCACTTTCATACGCTTGTGCGAAGATGAACCATAAAAGAGTGTGGCACTGCCACACGTTATGTATGGACTATTCCCTACCTGCAGGGCTGAAGCCCGCAGTTACCGTAAGGGTTGTGGCTCCGCCACACTTTGCATGGCAGCGTTTACTGTAGAACATGGAAATTATACAAAAACGCAATCATTGGGTAATAGGAAAACCATGAGCAATGCACTTGCATATTTTCGCAAATGTATTCTGTCTTACTGCAAGAGTTCCGGCAAGAAAAAATGGTAAAAAATGCGTAATGGTTGTATGGAAATGCCAAACTTTTGTCTATCGCCCATAATATTGCCATGATGATGCGCGAGTCAGTTGTTGGAGCAGGTTATGGACCGATTCCAATGACCTTGCCTATTGCAAGTTTGAACGAAATGTATCTTGTTGAACATCAAAGACTAATAGAGGGCGTGATAAAAGGTAACGATTCACCATGCAAATCGTTACCTTTGACCCGGTCAAGCGTTACCTTTTACATGGTGAATCGTTACCTTTCGTAATATACAAAGTTACTTGCATTTTTGGAATAGTGGTTTTGCAAACTTTGTTTTACAAAAAAGATGAGAGATACAACAGTTACAGTAAAACGTAATTATTTTGCGATTATTTCAGAAAAAATTATTACCTTTGCAAAATACGTTTACAATCATCTCTCAGGGAATTTCCGCATAAGGATGCCTCCTTTTAATGATTGTCAATCATATACAAGACTATATTATAATAAATAAAAGACCATAACTATTCTTGATAAGTCTTGTTGTTTCAGTATTCTCTGAATGGCAATAAACTTTTCAATGAGTAAATTCCGCATGAAGATGAATATATCACATATACTTTTGGGAGCAGCTATGTTGATTGCTGCTCCTATGGCAAACGAGGGAAGCCATGCCAAGGCACAAGACAAGAATGGCAGTCAACCTGTCATCTTGGAAACCCCTGCCGTTCATGACCCTGTAATGGCTTACGAGGGTGGCAAGTATTATCTCTTTTGCACAGGTCATGGAATTACACAGATGACTTCCAATGACCTCAATCACTGGACAATAGATAAGGGTGGTGTGCTTAAGGATAAGGATATTCCGGCTTGGACACACGACAGTGTGCCCGGATTTGAGAACCATATATGGGCACCTGATGTCATCAACTATCGTGGCAAATGGTATCTGGCTTATTCTTGCTCTACCTTTGGCAAGAACACTTCTGCCATCGGTTTGCTTAGCAACACTTCGCTTGCAGATAAGGACGGTTGGAAAGATGAGGGATGCATCATCGCCTCAAAGGGAAAACGTGACAACTGGAATGCCATTGATCCAAACTTCATCATCGACAAGAAAGGTAATCCTTGGATGACATGGGGCTCCTTTTGGGACGGCATACAAATGATACAGCTTGACAAGAAGACGCTGCATGTGAAGAAAGGTGCGAAGCCACTGACTATTGCCCGCCGCCATGCTGCGGGAGGAACATCGGCAGAGCCTAACCCCACATCAAAGTATGCGGGTGTCAACGCTGTAGAGGCACCTTTCATCATGAAGCATGGCGATTATTACTATCTCTTCGTTAGCTGGGACTATTGTTGCCGGGGCATCAAAAGCAATTATCGGGTAGTCGTAGGCAGAAGCAAGAATGTCTGCGGTCCTTATCTTGACAAGGAGGGCAAGGACATGCGTGAAGGTGGTGGCAATCTGATACTCGAAGGTGACAAGAATGAATATGAGGCGTTGGGGCACTGTGCGGCATATCATCAGCCTGAACTTTCTGCCGACCTGTTCATCTGTCATGGCTATAGTGTGGAAAAAAGCGGGATGCCTATCCTTGTGAAGAAACGCATCAACTGGACAGCTGATGGCTGGTTGACACTGACTCCATGGTAAGAATGATGTTGCTTGATTATATTGGCTAAATAACGTGAGTTCGATGAATTTGTAACTATCCTGCAGAATGATAAAAATGCTATCAAAGTACCGTGAAACGGTGACTCTATTCCTAACCGCCTATGGAGCGTAGCGACATGGGCGGCAACCTCTGTGCATTATCCTGCACCGTAAAACGGTGCCTCATGGTATAAACACACCATAATAATTCGTCAGTGTGAGGCACCGTCTTACGGTGCTGTCCGGAATCCTGTATTACCCTGCATGCAGCAAGCTGCATACAGGGTTAACGAAGAGCCACCATTTCACGGTGTGTTTGTAAATGAGGTATTTAGACTTGCTGATTTGCTATCCGATTTTTGTTGGCTTAAAATTCTTGTGATGATCCACACATAATTGTGATTTCGTCGAACTCACGTTAAGTAAGAAACAAGTTGTTCCGTTTGGTTTTACTCCAATCGGTCATTAGGTTTGTAAACCTTGGCACGGAGTCCTGATTACAATTACCGGCACCGGGAAGATGGGCATTTGGCTTATCTTCCCGGTGCCGGTAATTTACGTGCAAAGCATCACTTCTTTATAGGCAAACAAACACTTGAGGTGTTGAATATTTTGATTTGTGAAGATTGGAAGTCTGAATCATCACAATGATAGATATCACAGAATTTCTGCGGATTGCGGTCAGCCAATGGAAACCATGATGACTGCACTTGAATCATCAGACGGTGACCGGATTTGAAAGTGTGGCAAAGACTTGGAAGCCTATACTTTACCGTGGTTTTCTCTCCTGGGACGAAAGGCACTGGCTCGGCAAAACTCTCGCGATACTTGCCACGCATAATGTCTCCACGCACAAGCATCTGGTATCCGCTCATGGGATATTCATTACTGTGATGTGGAGACAGGTTATCATCTTGCTTATATGCGAAATCCTCTGGAAATACGTCTATAACTTTGACCACGAAATCGGCATCTGTAGTAGAAATGCTTACTTCAAGATTTACCTCAACTTCCCCTTCAAGAACAAGTTCCGAGGTGAGTGGCTCTGTCTGATAAACCAAAACATCCGGACGCTGAGAAGCAAAACGCTGGTCGTCGAGCATATATGTTGTTGTGCGTCTCTTGCTTGGTGTCATCTGATAAGGGACCGGTTTATTCGGGTCAGAAATATAAGTCTTGAAGTCTTGTACCAAAGGTTTTTCGGTAACAAGTTCTCCATTGGCAGCAAGGTAATAAGGTGTAGTCTCTGCTTTATTGTTCCAGCCGTCAGGATAATGCTTCCACCGGCAAGTTCCTGTGTCGTAGACCTTGGCTCCCGGAGCAGGCTTATTTCCTTTCCCCTCAAGATAATATGCAAAGAAAGGATACTCGATATTCTTATGATACCAATCAGAAGTCATATTTGAAGCGAAACGTACATTGCCGAAATATTCGCGTGCACTACTGGTCCAACCGCCGTGTGCCCACGGTCCTTCCACAAGATAAAGTTCTGTTGCCGGTGACTGTTCGCGGATAGCCTCGTAGGTACGGAAGGCGCCATAGCAACACACCGCATCAAACAATCCTCCGACAACCATCACGGCAGGCTTTACGTCGTGGCAATGTAGAGAGACATTATGCGACTCCCAGTATTCGTCAAGATTAGGGTGGTTCATCACCTCGTTCCAACTTGCAATACTGTCGCCGTAAGAGGCACTGAAATTCTTCACCGCACCCATGCGGAGATAATCCGTATAGACATCATTCTTCACCAATGTTTCAGTTGTTCTGATTTTACTACCGTCAAACCCTTTTTGGTGTGCCTGCTTGGTCATCGCCTTCTCAAACCAGAACAGGAAGTTGTACATGTCCATAATGAAGAAAGCACCATTATGATGTACATCGTCACCTCGGAACCAGTCCGTTACAGGAGCCTGAGGCGAAACGGCCTTGATGGCAGGATGTCCGCTGAGGGCAGCCATGGTGGCATAGAAACCAGGATAGCTCATGCCATAAACACCGATGCGGCCATTGTTATTGGTGTTCTTGACGAGCCATTCCGCTGTGTCGTAAGTGTCGCTGGCCTCGTCGGTGTCAATCTTCTTGCCTTTCTTTTTCTTCAGGGACTTGTTCTCTATGAATGGACGGATATTCTCATATTCGCCATCGCTCATGTTCTTGCCACGGACATCCTGAAAGACAAGGATATAGCCATTTTCAACATAAGTCTTTGCGGAATTCCAGATATCGGCGAAATTGTCTTCGCCATAGGGACTTGCGCTGTAGCAAGTGCGCTGCATAAGTATAGGATGCTTGACCGATTTGTCATTTGGTTCATAAATAGCAGTAAACAAATTAATACCATCACGCATCTTAATCATGACTTCACGCTTAGTATAATTAGCCTTAACCCATTCTGCATTAATATGCTCAGGTTGCTCTCCTGATTTTGCCTGACCAAAGGTCGCTATGACAAACAAACCAAATAATAAAAAAAGAAATAACCTCTTCATAGCATACAATTGTAAATGATCCAATGTAATAAAACGTATTGCGTTGCTTTGGTAGATAGCAGACGTGGATTAATTCATAGTTATGTTCGTTAAAAAGTGTCTCAAAGGTAATTAGTTGAAACAACTTCACAGACTAACTTATTAGTTGTACAGCCTTATTGCACAACTAATCTTTATTTCACCGCAAACGGCAGCAATGCGGCAATGAGTCCGAGGATGATGCTCAGGGCTACGTAGAGGAAATAGGTGCCGGCATATCCTTCGCGGAGCAGCATCAGACCTTCGTAGGAGAAGGTGGAGAAGGTGGTGAAACCGCCACAGAGTCCGGTGGTGAGCAGGAGGCGCATTTCATTGCTTAGTCCCCATTGCTCTGAATATTTGTAGAAGAGGGAGATGAGGAAGCAACCTATGACATTGACAATTAGTGTCGACCATGGCATCACTGTCCCTGCAAATCGCGGATGCAGGGAGATGTGTTGCCATAAAACCGAGGCTGTGAAGCGCAGGACAGAGCCTGTGCCACCGCCAATGAATACAAAAAGGAGTTCTTTCATATTGTTTTTACATTGTCGGCAGAGTGTGTTGTGCCTTGTTTCTTGCTTTTTTATATTGTTGTCTGATAAAAAATAGTGACAAGTAGCACATCTTGTATATTACCACCTTATGAGTGATTTCTTCAAAAGGGATTTGTCTTGAGGAACCGCGTTAGCGGTGACAAGAATGCCGTGGGTAGCACCCACGGATTGTAATACAAGCATCAACCAACGACCGATTTATCGGTCGAATAAATGTTAAGGTGGAAGGCGTATTCGACCGATAAATCGGTCGTGCACAGAGCTTTACCGTATACCGTGGGTACGACCCACGGCTACTTTCTTGTCACCGCTGACGCGGTTTCAAGTACAAATACATCTTTACATTTGTGTGCGCGCAGTCATAGAACCATTGTATTTTGCCGACCACCAATTACCATTTCGTCATAGTTTGTCCTTCAGGAATTGTCCTGTAAGGCTCTTCGTGCAAGCTGCAATTTCCTCCGGTGTGCCGGTGCAGACTATGTTTCCGCCCTTGTGCCCGCCTTCCGGTCCGAGGTCAATGATGTGGTCGGCACATTTGATGACATCGAGGTTATGCTCGATGATAAGTACCGAATGCCCGCGTTTGATGAGTGCGTCAAAGGCCGCAAGCAAGCGTTTTATGTCATGGAAATGGAGACCTGTGGTCGGTTCGTCGAAGATGAAGAGCGTCGGTTCCTGCTTCTCCTGCCCGATGAAATAACCGAGTTTGACACGTTGGTTCTCGCCTCCTGACAGTGTGGATGAACTCTGTCCGAGCTTTATATAGCCGAGTCCGACATCTTGCAGTGGCTTCAGGCGGTTGACTATTGTTTTGGCAAGGGTGTTTTCGGAGAAGAATTCTATGGCTTGGTTTATGGTCATTTCCAGAATGTCATAGATGTTCTTGTCCTTGTATCTTACCTCAAGGATGTCATGCTTGAACCGTTTGCCGTGGCATGCCTCGCACTCCAGTTCGAGGTCGGCCATGAATTGCATCTCAACGGTGATAGTGCCCGCTCCCTTACATTCCTCGCAACGTCCGCCTTCAGCATTGAAGGAGAAATGCTGCGGTGTGAATCCCATCTGTTTTGACAACGGCATGTCAGCCATCCATTGGCGGATGGCATCGTAGGCTTTGACGTATGTCGCCGGATTGGAGCGCGTTGACTTGCCGATAGGGTTCTGGTCGACAAACTCAATATGCTTTATGGCTTTCAGATCGCCTTCCAGTCCTCCGTATTCTCCGGGCGCATCGCAGACTTCTCCAAGATGCCTCTTCATGGCAGGGTATAGTATGCCCTTTATCAGAGATGACTTCCCGGAGCCGGATACACCTGTGATGACTGTCATGCAGTTCAACGGTATGCTGACATCCGTGCCTTTAAGATTGTTCATCAAAGGGCTTTTGATGGTGATTTTACGGTTCCATTGGCGGCGGCTTGCCGGGGTGGAGATGGTCTCGGTGTGTGTGAGATACTCTACAGTATGGCTTTTTGAATATTTGCTTATGTCCTTGTCACTCAGTTGTGCTATCTCTTCCATATCGCCTTCAAAGACAACCTCACCGCCATGTCTTCCTGCATCCGGACCGATGTCGATGAGATAGTCGGCGGCACGCATGATTTCCTCGTCATGTTCGACTACAATGACGGTGTTGCCTATTGCCTGCAATTGGCGCAAGACCTTGATAAGCCTGTCTGTATCACGGGGATGAAGACCTATGGACGGTTCATCGAGAATGTAAAGTGAGCCTACAAGGGAAGAGCCAAGATTGGTACAGAGATTGATTCTTTGGCTTTCTCCACCTGACAATGTGTTGGACGGACGGTTGAGAGTGAGATAACCCAAACCGACATCCATGAGGAATTGCAGGCGTGAGTTTATTTCTGGCAGCAGTCGTTTGGCGATAGCTTGCTTGTGTTCGTTTAGCTTTATGTTGTGGAACCATTCCTGCAGCTCGCTGATAGGCATTTCAATGAGTTGCTGGATTGTCTTTCCGCAGACTTTGACGTATCTGGCTTCCTTTTTCAATCGTGTTCCTCGGCATTCAGGACAGACGGTCTTGCCACGGTAGCGTGCGAGCATCACGCGGTACTGAATCTTGTATTGGTTTTCTTTGAGCATACGGAAGAATTCGTCAATAGAGACTTTCTCGTGTATGTCTATTCCCTCTTCTGACGGCAGGCCGTGCCAAAGCCAGTCCTTAAGTTCTTGTGAAAGAGAAAAATATGGCTCAAAAATAGGGAAATTGTCTTTTTCCGCGCGGCGGCAGAACTCTTCTTTCCAAACCTTCATCTTCTCACCATGCCAGCATTGTACGCAACCGTCATAGACAGAGAGTGAGGGATTCGGTATGACGAGTCTTTCATCAATGCCCACAACTTTGCCGAAACCTTCACAGGCAGGGCAGGCTCCTATAGGTGAGTTGAATGCAAAAAGGTTGGCAGAAGGTTCTTCGAATGTTATGCCGTCAGCTTCGAATTTTGTGGAGAACTCATGTTCAATCATTGCCGGCATGAATATCAAGCGACACATTCCACGTCCTTCATAGAAAGCAGTTTCGGCAGAATCATATAGTCGGGATATTGTCTCCTTGCCATTGTCCACACTCATTCTGTCAATGAGGATGTGGGCTTCATTGGCTTTGAGAGTGCTGATTTTATCGCCAAGTTCATCAATGCGCAGTATTTCGCCTTGGTAATACAAGCGTGCATATCCGGCTTGCACAGACATTTCCAGTTGGCGTTCAAGGGTTCTTCCTTCTGGCACATGGAGTGGGGCGGTGATAATGAATTTTGTCCCTTTCTGATAGGAGAGCATGCACTCGACAAGGTCTTCTACGGAATGCTTCTTGACTTCTTGTCCGGAAACAGGCGAGAAAGTATTGCCGATGCGTGCGAAGAGCAGTCGCATATACTCGTAGATTTCTGTGGTTGTGCCTACTGTGGAGCGTGGGTTGCGTGAGATGACTTTCTGCTCTATGGCGATTGCCGGTGGCAGTCCCTTGATGTAATCACACTCGGGTTTAGGCATTCTGCCCAGAAACTGTCTGGCATAGCTTGACAGAGACTCGACATAACGTCGCTGCCCCTCGGCATACAGTGTGTCGAAGGCAAGGGATGATTTGCCGGAGCCTGACACTCCGGCAATTACGATGAATTTGTCTCTTGGGATATTTATGGAAATATCCTTGAGGTTATTGACCTTTGCGTGTGAGATTTCTATCATGGAAAGGCTGTTTCTATTTTGTTTTAAATAGTGATGTGCAGAAGGTATGGCGGAAGTTTTTCTGCGATTAGAGCATCCCTTTTGTTGAAGGAAGCTCATATTTGTAGATGTCGCGTTTCACTGCCATCTTCAGTGCGCGTGCAAAAGCTTTGAAGATACCTTCTATTTTGTGATGTTCATTCTGACCTTCTGCCTTGATATTGAGGTTCATTTTTGCAGCATCGGAAAGGGATTTGAAGAAATGGAGGAACATCTCGGTAGGCATTTCTCCGATTTTCTCGCGAGTGAACTCCGCATTCCATACCAGCCATGGTCTGCCACCGAAGTCCAATGCAACAGAGCACAGGCTGTCATCCATAGGCAGACAGTAGCCGTAGCGTTCTATGCCGCGTTTGTTGCCAAGGGCTTCCGCGAGGCATTCGCCTATGACGATGGCAGTGTCTTCTATCGTATGGTGTTCGTCAACCTCAAGATCTCCTTCCGTGTGGATGGTAAGGTCTATCATTCCGTGCTTGCCAATCTGCTCCAGCATGTGGTCAAAGAATCCGAGACCGGTATGGATATCACAGATTCCGTTTCCGTCAAGATTCATTTTGACGTAGATGTCAGTCTCCTTTGTGGTGCGTTTGATTTCCGCGATACGCTCTCCGGCAAAGAGGATTTCTGTGATTTTGTCCCATGTCATGTCGTCCCCAAGGATGAGGGCTTTGCACCCGATATTCTCGGCAAGCTGTCGATCTGTCTCGCGGTCTCCGATGACATAGCTGTTTTTTAGGTCATATTTTGGCTCCTTGTTTCTTGTGCCAGCAGAATCAATTGTACCGTTCTCTGATAGGAGGGTATGATATTGAGGATTAAGATTTGAGTCTTTGATGTATTCCGTGAGCATGCCCGTGCCAGGTTTGCGACACGGATGGTTGTCTTCCGGGAAATGGCGGTCAATGAGTATGTTGTCGAACACCACACCCTCTCCTTCAAGTGTTTGAAGGATGAAATTATGAACAGGCCAGAATGTTTCCTCCGGGAATGAGTCTGTTCCAAGGCCGTCTTGATTGCTGACCATGACAAACTCAAAGTCAAGGTGTTGGCGTATAAAACTAAGATTTCTAAAAACACCTTTGACAAATCTCAGTTTGTCAAAGGCGTCTATCTGTTCGTCGGCAGGCTCATGGATGAGTGTGCCGTCACGGTCTATAAAAAGGACTCTTTTCATATCGCTTTTCGTAACTTTCATTATTTCAATGTGTTAACCTATTCTGAAAGTGTGATGAGTAACAAAGTGGTAACAAAATTAGCATCATTACGCTTTCTTTGTGGGTTTGTAGTGCAAAGGTAGTGTTTTTCCACGAAAACACCAAACAAAGGGAATATAAATGCAGTGTGAAGCGTGTTTTTTGTTCACGTGTCGGTGTGTCTGTATATGAAAAGTGGTGACCGCAATATGCAGCCACCACCCAGCTGTGTGCTTACGTATTTAATTTATGTTTGAATTTGGCATTATTCTGTTTCTATATCAACTTTCTCACAGAAGTGTACGTATTGACATTTTCCAATGTGCTGTTTAAGATGCTTCCGATTTCTTGATAGTAGATATTGACCACTACATTTGGTTTGCCTATCAAACCATTGATGAGGTCTTTGATGGTCTCCTTATCATGTACTGCTATTTCCAATGTTTTCATATGCCTTCTGAATCCTCAACAGCTTTGCCGTAATGTCGCTCTACATTGGAGACGCCTAACGCATCGACCGCCTTAAGTGCCTCTCTGCTTCTTTCTTCCAACATTTCATACGCGAGTTCGGGGACTTTCTTATCCAGAACTCGCGTAGAATATGTATAGCAATTTGCCGGCAGACGCCGATACCACCACTCTGGCCTCCCTGTCGTGGCGGGAGATGTTTACCGCCCCGAAACTCCAGTCCTTGATTGGAACGGGGCTTGAACGGAACACAAACTTCAATGTGGCACGGCTACGGGTGGAAGCGGCAGAAGCCGCATTGCTGACGGCCAAACTATCCTATCTACCACCACTTGGACTGAATGCCGAAGGTAATGTCGTCAGGCAAGATGGAGCAACGGCAAAGACATATAATGTAGGAGCGTCAGCAAGCTGGGAACTGGACATCTTCGGCAAACTTGCAGCTGCAAAGCATGGTGCCGCTGCCGCCTTGCAAGGAAGCCGTGATTACCGGCAAGCCGTACAGACATAGCTTGTCGCCACGATTGCAGATAGTTACTAGTAACAAAAATACCACAATAATCATCAAAACAAAAGAAAATGAATACAATAGTGAAATCACTAAAGTATTCATTTTCTTTCTTTTAGTTATCTTTTGCTTTACCTTGATATAAAAGGGACTCTTTTCATTGATGTGTTATTAAAATTTCAGGTCTTTGAGTATTTGGGACATCTTCTGTACGGTCTGCACACGTGTAGGGACAAGTGGCAGGCGCAGAACGTTGTTGATGAATCCCATTTCGTGAAGTAAAGCCTTTACTCCGGCAGGGTTGCCGTCTACAAAGAGGAGTGAGTATAGGTCTGTAAACTTATGGTGTATCTTTGCAGCAGCTTCAAACTCTCCGCGTTTTTCCAGGCGAATCATTCTTGAAAACTCCTTAGGAAGAGCATTGCCAATGACAGAAATCACACCTTCCGCACCACATGCTATCATTGGGAAAGTCAAGGAATCATCACCGGAAAGTACGGCAAAGCCATCAGGTTTGTTCTTCAGAATCTCATCTACCTGCTCAAGATTGCCGCTTGCTTCTTTTATTGCCACAATGTTTTCACATGCCTTTGCAAGTCGTACTGTTGTTTCTGCCTGCATGTTCACACCTGTGCGTCCCGGCACATTATATAATATAATGGGGAGCTTTGTCGCATTAGCGATGGCTTTGAAATGTTGGAAAAGGCCTTCTTGTGATGGCTTGTTGTAGTAAGGGCAAACACTAAGTATTCCGTCAATGCCTTTGAAATCTCCAGTTTGCAGTTCTTCAACGATAGCTGCAGTATTGTTGCCTCCGCAACCAATGACAACAGGGATGCGTCCGTTGACAAGATTTACAATGAAATGCTGCACATCAAGGCGTTCTTGTTTTGTCAGACAAGGTGTCTCTCCTGTTGTGGCAAGGATGCAGAGGAAATCTGCACCATTATTCATTTGGTAGTCCACAAGTCTTTTCAGTGCATCGAAATCAATGTTGCCTGTCTCTGTAAATGGTGTAATCAAGGCTATGCCAAGACCACGGAATATATTGTGCTTCATAAGTTGCTGGACAAAATCAGTTAATATATTATTACATTGGCAGGTATGTCTGTCATAGTTTACCTGCTTGGTGAATGTTTGTTTTCTTTATTTCATGATGCAAGCTCTATATACTTTTTCTTTATAGGGCTTTGGGAGAATCATGTGATAGTTATGACAAGAAGCCAAGCAATGCACCTGCTGCAACAGCTGAGCCTATCACACCCGCAACGTTTGGACCCATAGCGTGCATGAGGAGGAAGTTCTTGCGGTCATATTCAAGTCCAAGGTTGTTGGAGATGCGCGCTGACATAGGAACCGCCGATACGCCTGCGTTGCCGATAAGTGGATTCAGCTTCTTGTGTTCAGGAAGGAACAAGTTCATGAACTTAACGAAGAGCACACCTGAGCATGTAGCAACAACGAAAGCGCAAGCACCAAGCACGAATATGAAAATAGTGTTCACTGTGAGGAACTCACTGGCTTGTGTTGAGCAACCTACAGTAAGACCGAGCAGCATCACAATGATGTCATTGAGTGATGAGCCTGCTGTCTTTGCAAGGCGTGTTGTCTTGCCTGACTCTTTCAACAGGTTTCCAAAGAACAACATTCCAAGAAGAGGCATGCCTGAAGGCACTATGAATGTTGTGATGAGCAGTCCGATGATAGGGAACAGTATTCTTTCTGTTTGTGATACTTCACGTCCCGCCTTCATTTTGATGACACGCTCTTTCTTTGTTGTCAGGAGGCGCATCAAAGGTGGCTGTATTACAGGAACAAGAGCCATGTAAGAGTAAGCACAGACTGCAATTGCTCCCATAAGGTTAGGACACAGTTTTGAACTTAGGAATATAGCAGTAGGACCGTCAGCACCACCGATAATGGCGATACCTGCAGCCTGGTTTGGTTCAAAGCCGAGAGCAAGTGCTGTCATGTATGCGCCAAAGATTCCGAATTGTGCTGCTGCACCGATAAGCACGAGCTTAGGATTGGCTATAAGTGCAGTGAAATCAGTCATGGCGCCTATGCCAAGGAATACCAATGGAGGATACCATCCCTGTCTAACACCCTGATAAAAGATGTTCAGTACAGAGTTGTCCTCATAAAGACCAATCTCAAGTCCGGCATCAGCTTTGAAAGGGATATTTCCCAAAATGATACCAAGTCCTATAGGTACGAGCAACAGTGGCTCAAAATCTTTCTTTATGGCAAGCCAGATACAGACAGCTCCGACAGCTATCATAATCAGGTTTCCTATTTCTGCGTTGGCAAAGCCTGTGTATGTAAGGAAATCGAAGAAATTGCCTTTAAGGAAATTCAGAAATGTTTCCATGATTCTTTTTCTTAACGGTTAGCCATTATCCAATAGTTACGAGTGGAGCACCTTCCATAACAGTATCGCCCACTTTTACAATGACTGCTGTAACTTGCCCATCATATTCAGCCTCTATGTTATTCTGCATCTTCATGGCCTCAAGGATAAGGACTGTATCACCTTGTTTCACAGTGTCTCCGACTTGAACCTTTATCTCGTTGATTGTTCCGGGCAGTGGAGCGAGGACATGCTGGCCTGCACCGGCAGGCATTGCCGGTTTTGGCTGTGGAGCTGCTGCCGGAGTTGTGGCTTTAGGCGCAGCTTGCACTTGTTGGATTGGGCGTGTGGTAGGTTTAAGCGCACGCTTCAATTCCACTTCAAATTCTACTCCGTTAACAGTGACTTTTGCCACTTTGTCTTGAACTTCGAGGATGTCTACTTCGTATTCGGTACCCTCAACTGTATATTGGTATGTAGCCATAATATATTGTTTTCTGATTGTATTTTTTTGTTTGAACCTTTTTATTTCTTTATTTCATTATTGAATTTTGGAGCATTCCATGTTGTGCTCTTTGGCTTGATGGATATGATGCCGGACTCAACATCATGGACATCATCCTCATACTGTTTGATGGCCATTGCAATGACTGCTATATACACTTTTTTGTCAATGCCTTTGAGCTTCAGGCCGTCTTTCATCAGTTTTCCTGTCGTATCAAGAACCTCAGCACCGATTTTTGCAGTCGTGGTGATAGTACTTGTCACAGGCTTGAGAGGGTATGCATTTGCAATTTTCTTTGTCGTATTGATATGATCCATGATAAGACCAAGCACACGGAAAAATACGAACAGCAGTGCAAGACATGAGAAAACAGTACCCATGGCAAGTATTGTTATAGCAAATCCGTGTGGGTCTTCTGCCTTTGTGCGTGCTATTTTGTTGTTGATATTCGGTGTGTTGGCAATACCCGGTGTGACATTCTTCGAACCACGCACTACCCAATTCGCGCTGCCGTCTTTCTCACGTGCATAAGATTGGTTGACCGATAGTGCCGGGACTGTGACAGAGTCGATAAGCTCCACACCGTTGCCGTCATAAAGTGCTACCCAAACAGGTTCTCCTTCCGTAATCTTTGCTGTAATATGTCGTGAGCCATCTTTGGGATTTCCATTGCAGTACAGGATGAAATGCTGGTTGCCTGACAACAATGTGCTCTCGTCTCCGTTAGGAATTAATGACATGAGTGCCTGACGTTGCGGTGCACTGAGGTCTTCGTTCAGCACCGATTTGTCTGTTGTGATGTACATCCCACGGATGTTGACAGTTGTGAATGATGCGTTGCACAACTCTATCCACGCCTTATGATTCCCGAACTCGTCTACGATGCTGGACTCATTGTCTGTCATCACCTCGTTTATTCTGATATTCTTCGCGCCTTGGGCAAAGAGATCCGGTGATATGCATGCAAGTATGGCAAGCAGTAATCCGATTTTTTTCATTAGTTTATTTGCGTTTTTTTGTTCTTATCTGTTAGTTTTCAAAGTTACGGTCTGTATGACTTTTGGAAGTGCAATAGTTTGGTTCTTACGTTATTTATCTGTCTGCATTATCCACAGCATAGGATTATTATCAGTTGTGCTGTGAAAATGCGCAGGAACATAGTCAGAGGATAAACTGTGGAATAACCTATGGCAGGAGCTTCTTTTGAACATACAGAGTTCGCATAAGCGAGTGCCGGTGGGTCAGTATATGAACCAGCTATCATACCCATTATGGTGAAATAGTTCAGTTGGTATTTCATACGCGCTATTGTTCCTATAATCAATATAGGTATTACGGTGATCAGGAATCCCGACAGGACATACAAGAGACCGTCACCTGCAACAACAGTGTTCACGAAATTCGCTCCGGCTTTTATTCCCACACTTGATAGGAAAAGTACGAGTCCGACCTCGCGCAGCATAAGGTTTGCCGATGTGGTGGTGTAGGTTACCAAATGGAACTTATGGCCGAACCGTCCGATAAGGATTGCTATGATGAGCGGACCACCTGCTATACCCAATTTCAGTGGCACAGGAATGTTTGGAATGGCAAATGGGATGCTTCCAAAGAGTATTCCAACCATTATGCCGATAAATATCGTTGCTATGTTAGGGTGGTCAAGACGCTTTATGGAGTTTCCGAGGATAGTGCTGACACGTTCCACATGCGTCTTCTCTCCGACAACCATCACCCTGTCGCCTACTTGGAGTGCAAGGTTGCTTGAAGCAAAAAGATCCATGCCCTGTCGTGTCACACGGGTCACATTCACGCCATAGACACTTGAGAAATGCATCTTTGCCAATGTCTTGCCGTTGATTTCCGGCTTTGTGACAAGGATGCGCTTACTTATCATCTGCTTCTTCTCCTCCTGCTCCTTGAACTCTAATACTTCTGTTCGTTCTCCTACAAAAGCAATGATGGCTTCTGCATCGGCTTCCGCGCAGACACAGTAAATCTTGTCTCCAAATTCAAGTGTGGTGTCGCGCTTCGGGATTATAAGTTCGCTGCCACGGAGTATGCGTGAGAATACGAAATCGCGCTTCATGAAATCATGGATTTCAAGGATAGTGCGTCCGCATATATATGAATTACGCACAAGAAGGTGCATGAGGTGTGGCTTCTTTGCAGCGTTTCCCTCGTCCTGCATCTCCAATGCCTCTTCTTCTTTGTCGAGCCTTGTACGTGTAATGAAGCGTATGGCAATTGTTGCACCAATGATGCCGACAACGCCGAGAGGATACGCACAAGCATAACCGTTTGCTATTGGAGGCGCAGCTCCTTCATCAAACACAGAAGACAGCGCCTCGTTTGCGGCACCAAGTCCCGGAGTGTTTGTCACTGCACCATAAAGTGTGCCTATGAGCATAGGCAGGTCGTTAGGGTCATTCGTGTCAAAGAATGCATAATAGCAACCGAACATCACAGCGATGTTCAGGAAGATTATGCTTGTTGCCATTAGGTTCATCTTTACTCCTCCCTCTCTGAAACTTTCAAAAAAGCCCGGTCCCACCTGCAAACCAATCATGAACACAAAAAGAATGAGACCGAAATCCTGCACGAATGTCAGGATAGGAGTAGGGGCTGTGAATCCGAAATGCCCAGCAGCAATGCCGGCAAACAACACAAATGTCACTCCGAGAGCGATTCCTCCGAATTTGATTTTCCCAAGATAAACACCAACAGCGATGACTAATGCGTAAAGCAATGCTATATGCGCAACAGACTCAGTGCTGGTGAATAAGTTTATTAGCCAATCCATATGATATTTACATAATTTCGCTACAAAATTACTCATTATTTTGGTAAGAAAAGAATTTTTTTGTACTTATTTTTTGTTAGTGTGCAAGTTTTTGGAATTTTATGTGTACTTTTGTATCGTGCTTACTGACACACCGTGTGCGGAAGGGGTACATATCGTATTACCGGCAACGGTAAATGCCATTTGTTGCTTTATTGGAAAAGTGGTTGGGTGAGAAGTATGGCACACATGAAAACTGTCAGTGGTTAACGTATAGAAATAACAATAATATATAAATTAAGATATGCATACACGTGAGGAAAAACTTGAGGCGTTCGGAAGGTTGCTTGATGTGCAGGAAACCCTTCGGGAAAAATGCCCATGGGACAGGAAGCAGACCAACGAATCATTGCGCCCTCATACCATAGAGGAGGCTTATGAGCTTTGCGACGCTTTGATGAACGATGACAAGAAAGAGATTGTAAAGGAACTTGGCGATGTGATGGAACACATTGTCTTTTATAGCATGCTTGGCAGTGAGAAGGGGGATTTCGACATTGCCGATGTCTGCAACAAGGAGGCTGACAAGCTGATTTTTCGCCATCCCCACATTTATGGCGGACAGCAGGCGGAGACAAGTGACGATGTCAGCAAGTTGTGGGAGCGTGTCAAGCAGAAGGAAAACGGTGGAAACAAGACCGTCCTTTCGGGTGTTCCGGCTTCTCTGCCTTCACTGATAAAGGCTTACCGCATACAGGACAAGGCACGCAATGTCGGTTTCGATTGGGAGGAGCGTGAGCAAGTCTGGGACAAGGTCTATGAGGAAATAGGAGAATTGAAGGCGGAATTGGAGTCTGGCGATAATGAAAAGGCACTCAATGAGTTGGGGGACTTCATCTTCGCTGTCGTCAATGCTGCGCGACTTTATCACCTTAATCCGGACACTGCCCTTGAGAAGACAAACCGGAAATTCACGCACCGTTTCAATTACGTGGAGGCGAAGGCGAAGGAGGCAGGCAAGGAACTGAAGGACATGACACTTGAAGAAATGGATGAACTTTGGGAAGAGGCAAAGGCATCGGAATAAACGACTTTGCCATACTTGTCGCTTCACGCATGGATTTGGCGTTATTGGACATTATTAATATTACAACATCTTTATAATCATGAAAAAACTGACATATCTGTTTGTGGCACTGCTGGTTTCCGGTCTTTTGACAACAGCATGCAATGATAAAAAGACAAGTTCGTCGGAGGCTGCTGCTGACAGCGTTTGTGTGGAAGAGCAGGACACTACTGTTTATGGAGTCTGCGGTGAGGGTACGACGATGCACAACCTTGAATTGGTAACCAATGACGGCGACACGCTGAATCTGCTGCTCGATACAGAAGAATCAGAAGGAGAAACCGTGAAGGGAGGCTTGCTCAGCGGAGACAAACTGGCTGTCATTGTTACAGAACTGGACGGTGAGAAAAGTGCTTCCGTTGTTTTGAACCTTACCACTCTTGAAGGCAAATGGACTGGTCTTGACCGTAATTTTGAGATAGTTGACGGAGGAGAAGTACTTTCAACAATGCAGAGTGAGGCAAACCCATATACAGCGTGGAAAATACATAACGGCCGCCTTCTTATGGGGCGCGACTCTTTTGATGTCGTGACGCTTGGCGCGGACTCATTGGAATTGGAGAGCAGCAAAGGGATTTTTGTTTATAAGCGGCAGAAAAAAGTCATGCCAAAACAGAAGAAATAAGCCTTGGAACCTTTTAAGATACATATTTTAGGCTGCGGTTCGGCGACACCGACACTGCAGCATTTCCCCTCTTCACAGATAGTGGAGGTCAGGGGAAAGATGTTCATGGTCGATTGTGCCGAGGGCACTCAGTTGCAGCTGAGGAAGACGCGTGTGGCATTCACAAAAATACAGGCAGTCTTCATCTCCCACATGCATGGTGACCATTGTTTCGGACTGATAGGAATGGTCTCCACTTTCGGGCTTCTTGGCAGGACTGCACCGCTGCACATCTATGCTCCTGCCGCCATGGAAGAGTATCTGATGATGCAGAAAAGGCTTTTCTGCAATGACTTGGGCTATGACCTTGTCTTCCACGCTGTTGACACTAAAAAGCATCAGGTGATATACGAAGACCGGAGCCTTACCGTTGAATCCATACCGTTATGCCACCGTGTGCCATGCTCCGGCTTTCTTTTCCGCGAGAAACCGGGATTACCGCACATACGGCGTGACATGATTGACTTCTACAAAATCCCTGTCTCGCAGATTAATAACATAAAAGCCGGTGCGGATTGGACTACGGAGGACGGCTCCGTAATAGAGAATGCACGCCTTGTCACTCCTTCCGACAAGCCGCGGTCGTATGCTTATTGCTCTGATACAAAGTATCTTCCGGCACTCAGCAAGATAGTTTCCGATGCAGATGTCCTCTACCATGAGGCGACGTATTCCGAGGATATGATTGAGAATGCTGAGAAATACTGCCATTCCACCGCCCGCCAGGCTGCTATGGTTGCCCGTGATGCGAATGTCGGCAGACTGTTCTTGGGACATTACAGTGCGCGTTATGAGCGTGAGGAGTCGGCATTGCTGGAAGAGGCGCGGAAGGTTTTTGAAAACTCACATCTGACAAATGAACTGCAGGTGATAACTGTATAGAAGCGGTAGCTCAGAAGTTCCTTCTCTCACCACATATTTTATAAGTGGTGCATCAGCACCATCAGGAAATCCGGTGCAAAGATACAGCATTAAACAAGCGATTCCAAATTTTATGAGGGTATAAATGGGGGGTATGTCGCATAACCATGGCAGTTTGATGTATCTGCTCAGGAGGCACTGAAACGCCTCCGTGCGATGAAGCGAGGTCAGAACCACAACGCAATGGGGTGGTATGCGTATGTAGAAACAGCAACGTCACCGAAATTAACTGATAATTACTTTCGGTGACGTTAATTTATAGAGATACTATATGTCATCAAATATACTATGAATATTACTTTTGTGCAAATAGATACATTTCCAGCCTGTTGCCGATTCCCAAAAATTCTCGAAATCGATTTTCGACCAATCGATTTTTTCACCTTCTGAATTAAAGGTAGAGCATGCTAAACACGAGGAATAGTAGTCGTACACATAATATACATCCTCTCCTTTCCAGTTGCCTTTAATTGCTGCCACCTCTCTCATATCGTCAAGTGATCCCAGACCGTCGATAAATTCCGAAAGCCATACGGGAAGGTCTCCGTTTGCAATCTCATGTTGAGAGGTATTGGCAATGACCTTACGGACTATTTTTACCGGATCGAAAACCGTATTTTCCGTTCTTTCTTCGGCAGAGCATCCTGCTAATACGAGACTCAGAAGAAGCAAGATAGTTTTTGCAAATAAATTGATTTTCATAGACTGATTGCTTTTAATTAATAATGCGAATCAGCTTGCCAACTGCTGATTCGCATTTGTAACTATTCCGGCAACAATCTTTTTCCTGACTTCGTCACTCAAAAAAAATCAAAATGATTTGCACTGATCCATAAGAAACACAATGTTTGCAATATACGAATGTATATTCCTGATAATCAAGTTTATAATTGAATTGTTGCGTATTTGCCTGTTGAGGTCAAATCTGGACATGACAAAAGGTTACCTTTTACCGTGCGAAAGGTTATGCTTTATGATGCCGATGGTAACCTTTCACAACACGAAAGGTCACCATCGGTTTTTCAGTGTGTAGCAGTGGTGGGGTGGCATAGTCTGTTTTTGTGGTATATTCGGCCTTGCAGTGTTAAATGTTTTTACAAATTGTGTTGTATGGCAGAAAATCATTACCTTTGCAGACTGTTTGTTGCGTTGCCTGCAATCCTTGGGGTGGCAGACGCCCATACAGACATTATTTCAGGAACAAAATATAGATTATTAGTGATGATTACACAATGTGCGGTACTGTTTGCCTTCCTTGCTGTTGGCGAACTCATTGTATGGACAACCGGAGTGCCGGTTCCATCTTCCATTATCGGTATGCTGCTGTTAGCTGCTGCTTTGCGTCTGAGGATTGTGAAGCTGCGCCATGTTGAGGGCGTTGCGGATTTTTTGGTTCGCAATCTTGGTTTCTTTTTCGTTCCGGCAGGTGTCGGTGTGATGCGCTGCATGGGCATTATCCGTGACCAGTGGCTGCCTATCGTTGGTGCTACCGTGGTCAGCACGTTTGTCATTATTGCCGTCACAGGCTGGGTGCATCAGCTTGTGCGCCGCTATTTCTCACACATATCCATTCATGGTCATGGAGTTTCTTCAAAATAAATATTTCCTTTTGGCACTGACTTTCGCCGCATTCATCGGAGCACAGTGGATAAGGAGGCGCACAGGGGTGGCATTGCTCAACCCGATTCTTGTCTCCATCATAGTCATCGTTTTGTTCTTGTTGCTTACGGGTATAGACTATGACTGCTATGCAGAGGGCGGTTCGTACATTGATTTTTGGCTGAAGCCTGCTGTTGTCGCGCTCGGTGTGCCGCTCTATCGTCAGCTGGAATCCATTCGCAAGCAGCTGCTGCCGCTGTTGCTGGCAGAGCTGGCAGGTTGTGTGGCAGGTCTTGTGTCTGTGGTTTTGGTGGCTCGCGTGCTGCAGGCGACACCGGAAGTTGTCCTTTCCCTCGCTCCGAAGGCTGTCACTACACCGATTGCCATGGAGGTTTCGCAGACCATTGGCGGCATACCGGCATTGACAGCTGCCGTTGTTGTGTGCACAGGAATCTTTGGAAGTATGGCAGGATTCTCCATGGTGCGCATGAACCGTATCAAGAGCCCTATTGCCGGAGGGCTGTCAATAGGCACTGCTTCCCATGCTGTTGGCACTGCTGCCGCTTTTGAGCGCAGGGGAATGCGCTATGGGGCGTACTCTTCTTTGGGACTGACACTTAACGGTTTGCTGACAGCATTGCTTTCTCCGTTTATCCTTCCGTTGCTTGGCTATTGCTGAAAAACTGTATTTGTGATAAATAAATTGCTCGAAGAAAACAAAGAACCAAAAGAAATTGCTTCGCTATAAATGCGTCACCCGCTGTATGAAGCTATTCTTTTGATTCTTTGTTTTCTTCGAGCAATACTTATATGGAGTATGAATCCACCTGTCATAGTTTGTCGGAATAGCGGCGCACTTCCTCTGTAAACCGGTCTATGCGTCGCATTTCGGCAGGGATGTTGATGCGCTGCGGGCAATGCTCGTTGCACTCCTTGCAGCCAACGCAATGGTCTGCCTGGCGGAGTTTCGGCACGCTGCGGTCGTAACCGATGAGGTAGGCACGGCGGTGCTTGGCATATTCCGGGTCTTTCTCGCCACGGTTTGGCATAATGCCGTCATTGATGCACTTGTTGAAATGGCTGAAAATCGCCGGGATGTTCAGACCGTAAGGGCACGGCATGCAGTAGTTGCATTCGTTGCATGGTATGGTTTTGAGGTTGTAAATCTCGTCAGCAATGGACATAAGCAGCTTGTCCTCCTCTTTGCTGATAGGCTCAAGTGGTGAATATGTCGCGACATTCTCCTTGAGATGCTCCATGTAAGTCATGCCACTGAGCACAGTGAGCACCCCTTCCGGTGTGCCGGCATAGCGGAAAGCCCAGCTTGCGACGCTGTCTTCCGGGCGTCTTTGCTTGAGTTTCTTTGCTATGTATGTCGGGATGTTTGCAAGTCTGCCTCCGAGAAGCGGCTCCATGATGACGGCAGGGATGTTGCGTTTCTTCAGCTCTTCATAGAGATAGGATGCATCGGTGTTGCGTGGGTTTATCTCATCGGCATAGCTCCAGTCGAGATAGTTCAGCTCTATCTGCACGAAATCCCAGTGGTACTTGCCCTCGTCGTGCCATTTCAGGAGCATATCGTAGATTTTCACGTCGCCATGGTAGGAGAATCCGAGATTGCGGATGCGTCCTTTTTTCTTCTGTTCCACCAGCCAATCGAGTATGCCGTTGTCCATATAACGGCTATTGAATGTGGCAAGCGAGTCGTCGCCTCCACCGATTGCATGAAGCAGGAGATAGTCAATATAGTCCGTCTGAAGGTTTTTCAGTGAGTCTTCAAACATCTTTATGGAAGCCTCGCGGGGCCATGTCTCAGGGGAAAAATTGGACAACTTCGTGGCAATGAA
The DNA here is from genome assembly GCF_004792655.1 of Palleniella muris. Taxonomy (GTDB): domain Bacteria; phylum Bacteroidota; class Bacteroidia; order Bacteroidales; family Bacteroidaceae; genus Prevotella; species Prevotella muris_A. The sequence goes on from NZ_SRZC01000004.1 coordinate 97,659, forward strand.
GTATTTATCGCGCTTGTGTCGCTTCAGTGCGATGCCGGTAGCAGCTTCGGAACGTCCCTGGCAATAGACAGGTGATGTGTCGAAATAATTGATACCGTGTTCGAGAGCGTAGTCTATCTGACGGTTGACCATCTCCTGGTCAATGTCTGCATCGCTGTTGTCCTTGAGTTTTGCGCCGTCGACGAGTGGCAGGCGCATCATGCCATAGCCAAGGATTGAGACCTTGTCCCCATTGTTTGGGTTAGTCCTCATTGTCATTTCTCCGCGTGGCACCATGCTCTTGTCTGACGTTTTTGCCTCTGTTGCGCTGTCGTTCTTGCCCTTGCAGGCAGCCAGCAGTGATGATGAGGCTATTGCCGTGCCGGAGAATATCTTTAAGAAATCACGTCGGTTTATGGTTTTCTTCATTTTGAAGTATGTTTTTGATTGTTTTTAATCCTGCTCAGCAGATAAAGGATTTTTGTTGGCAAACCGCTAACGCGGTTCTGAAGCACAGTTGCATATTGTTTTGTGAAAGGTGGAGTTTCCGTCTTTTCACCGCTAATGCGGTTCCGAAGCATAGGGGAATCTTGTCTGATGAAAGATAAAGCTACCGTACTGCCAACGCTAATGCGGTTCTATCTTTGTATTTGGTTTTCTTTCTGCTGAATTTGTTCACGTTTATATTTCCCTATGTACCTCGTGTCCTTCGACATAGATAGCAGACAGAGGTCGTACAGGACAGAGGTTCTCGCAAGCGCCGCATCCGATGCAGACAGCCGTGTTGACAGCAGGGATTTTCAGCGTGTTCTTGTCGTCAGGGTCATCCTCCGGGTTGAGCGGCACCATTGTTATCGCCCCTGTCGGACAGTGGCGTGCGCAGTTTCCGCAGTCTACGCCTTCGCTGACAGGCAGGCAGTTCTTGCGAATCCATACGGCATGACCTATCTGTATGGAGGATTTCAGGTCTTTTCCAATCTTTGTTATTGCGCCGGTAGGGCAGAGGTCACTGCATCGTGTGCATTCCGGACGGCAGTAACCGCGCTCGTAGCTCATGGTCGGCTGCATCAGTGTGGACAGGTTTGTAGAAGGGCGGAGCACACCGTTCGGGCATGCCGAGATGCACAGTTGGCAGGATGTGCAGTGCTGTGCCATGTGTTGCGCCGAGAGAGAGCCGGGAGGTGATAGCGGTGTCTCACGTTTCGGAGCCTCTTTGTCCTCTATCTCTGCCAGTCCGCCGTCGAGCTTTGCCTGTGCCGATGCTGTCGCCGCCGCTGTCGTTGCCATGGCGGAAGCGAGGAGGAATGAGCGTCTTGAGGTGTCCACAGTTTCTTTTTCCTTGCTCTTTTTGTTAGTGTCAGGCTGTCCTGCGGTGCCTGCTGCCTTTGTCTTTTGTGCAGCTTTATGTCCGAAAGTCAGTGCGTCATGCTTGCATTTGTCTATGCAGTCGCCGCATGTAACGCATCGGCTGTAGTCTATTTCATGGTTCTTGAAATCAATGCATGCCGCTTTGCAGTTGCGTGCGCACAGTCCGCAGTTTACGCATTTGTCACTGTTGAAATGCACTTTCATGTATGAATGTCGTGCAAACAGGCTCAGTATTGTTCCCACAGGGCATATTGTGTTGCAGTAAGTTCTGCCTCCGCGTGCTGCCAAGACTATTATAATAAGGAGTGTTGCCACTGCAATTCCGACAGTGACAGTGCTGCGCATCCACACTTCCGTAGAGTAGAAAGCGTAGCTGTCATAGTGTTCGGCTGCCATGGCAAGGAGGTTATTGCCCCATTGCCATACGGGAAGGAGCAGGGAAGCTGCCATTCTGCCATAGCTGCTGTAAGGGGCGAGGAGGGAGACGATGATGTTAATGCCTGCTAAGGCGGACGCAATGAAGACGATCAGCATGGCATAGCGCAGGATTTTCTTCTCCGGTGAGTAGCTGAAGCGGTTGCGCTTCATTTTGCTTCTGCCTTTGGAGATGATGTCCTGAAGGATGCCAAGCGGGCATATCACGGAGCAGTAGATGCGTCCGAACACCAATGTCAGGGCTATTATTCCGATGACAACGCCGATGTTCAGTGCGTAGAATGCCGGCCAGAACTGTATTTTCGCCATCCAGCCGAGCCACGAATGGAGCGTTCCTGTAAAGTCAAGGAACAGCAGTGTGATGCCAATGAACATCACGGTGGCAAGTGTTATTCTTGTTTTTCTAAGCATAAAAGTTTATGTTTCGGGTTTCTTTGTTTATGATTTTGTCATGCTTACGATGAAAATGCTTGCTTCATAGAGCAGACATATCGGCAGACTGACGATCGTTAGGGTGAAGATGTCGGAAGTAGGGGTTATGGCTGCCGCCACAATCAGTATTGCCACAATGGCATGGCGTCGGAAATGGCGCATCCATTCCGGACGCAGCAGTCCCATTACGGCAAGCACCCAGCACACCACAGGTAGTTCGAACATGATGCCAAAAGTCAGTGTCATCATCATGAATGTGTCGATGTAGGAGCTGACAGTGAGCATGTTGTCAATGTCGGTGCTGACCTGGTATGTCCCGAGAAACCTTACTGTGAGTGGGAAAATCAGGAAATAGTTGACCGCCATGCCTATGATGAACATGACATAGCCTGACAACACAGCCTTTACAGATGCTTTGCGCTCGTTGGCATAGAGTGCCGGCGAGATGAAGCGGAACAACACATATATTATATAAGGTGACGCTACGGCTATTCCGGCGATAGCTGCCACTTTCAGGTGTATCATGAATTGCTCTGTCAGTCCTGTGTTTATGAGATGCAGGGTGAAAGGTTCTGCACCGAGAAGTCTGTAAGTGAGGAAGTCCCCATGTGACGGTGCGAGTACAATTCCGAACAGTTGGTCTTTCATGAAGAAAGCCATGACACCGCTTATCGTTACCGCTGCGACAATCTTTATCAGGCATGACCGCAGTGCATCAAGATGTTCCCAAAACGATAGGTTGTCAGCGGGAAGGTCTTGCTTGCTCATTTCATTTCCCACTGTTTGCCTTTGTCTCTGCGTCTTCTTTTTTGCCGGGTTGCGGTTCCTCTATTCCGTTCACGCCGTCTTTGAAGCTGCGCACTCCTTTTCCGAGTCCGCGCATCATCTCCGGAATCTTCTTACCACCGAAAAACAGCAGTATCACGATGCAAATGAGTATGATTTCTTGTGTTCCAATCATGATGTTAAGTTTCTTTGGGTTTATGTTTCGTTTGTCAGAATATGTTGCAAATTTACAAAAAAATACCCATATCACCAAATAAATCAGCAATATGGGTAATTATTACCGTTATTATGTTAATGGCATTTGCTATGTTTTTGTTTTTGTAAGTGGCTTATTTCAGATGTCTCTGTATCCATTTCATGTGTCCGTATTCTGTGGCATCCGATGTCCAATGCTCATTGACAGGAGTGATGAGTGCCTCTTTCTCGCATTTTAGCACATTATATACGGCGTATGATGTGGTAGGAGGGCAGGTGTTATCGTTATACCCCCATGTCATATAAGTAGGGCAAGTGATGTGGCGAGCAAAGTTCACGACATCGTAATATGCCATGACTTTTATCTTTTCCGGTGTCAACATTCCTTTTGCTTTTTTGAAATGCGGATAACCACCGGTGCGTCCCTCTTCCGCATATCCTGCCATATCGGAGAGGGCAGGGTGGTTTGCCACACACTGTGTCACACGGTTGTCGATGCCCGCTGCCACCATTGCCAGTGCACCTCCTTGGCTTCCGCCCTGGAAAGCGACATTCTTGCCGTCCCATTCAGGCAGGGATGTCATGAAGTCTGTTGCACGGATGAGTGCGAGATAGACATGGCGCATGTAGTAATTGTCGCGGTTGTCGAGTCCGTTGTCAAGGTAATTGTTGCCGTCAGTCTGGAAAGCGGACTGTATTTCCCTGAAGGTCTTCTCCGGAGTTCGTGGGTCTATGCCATGGATTTCCATTTCAAGGCGTAGGAAACCGTTCTCTGCATAGTATTTGTGGCGTAGTGGTTCCTTGATTGTCTTTATACCGGCTCCCGGAGGGCAGATGCATATCGGGTGGTTGCCTTGTTTCATGTTGCGTGGATATGTCAGGTAGGCATAAACGCTGTGCTTGTTGTCGACCTTGAGTTTTATGAGGTCACAAAGGATTTTGTCTGTGCAATATTCCTCTGCACGCTCACGAGTATAGGAGAGAGTTTGTTTGAGTGACTTTTTCTGTGCATCCCAAAATGACACGAAATCAGAAGGCTCTTTTGTGTAAGGTGTGATTTTGTTGACAGAGAACCCCACCTTTATATGGTGTACATAAGTCGTTCCGTCAATGTTGACGGCAAGGTTAAGGTCGCGGAATCCCGGTATCTTGCGTGAGCCGATGTTAATGTTGCAGCGTCCGTTCTTCAGAGTTGCCGTGCCTTGCTTGTCAGTTTGGAGCATGTCATTGGACAGTTTCCAGCTGATTTGCCCGTCACGTGGTATGCCATATTTATAGAACTGCACTTCTATTGTGGCGTTCTCTCCACATTCATACAGCCAGTCTGCATGGTTGGGCACTGTCACCCAAAGGTAGTCAGAGCGGTAAGGATAGTTTTCTGCGGCAATGTTTAATGTGCACGCTATCAACAGGAGTGCAAGGATAAGTTTTCTCATTGTGTTATAAATAGTTTCGGTTAGTGTTGGATATTGTGTCTTATGCTCTTTTCTTTATCTCTTCCGCACACTGCTCCATAAGCCATTTCGGTGTGCTTGTCGCACCGCAGACGCCTACGGAAGATACATTTTCAAGCCATTTGTCCTGTATCTCGTCAGGACCTTCGATGAGGAATGTGTTCGGATTCACTTTCAGGCATTCGTTGTAGAGAACCTTTCCATTGCTGCTTTTCCTGCCGGATACGAAGAGCACAAGCCCGTGTTTCTTGGCAAATTCGCGTATGTTGTCCATACGGTTTGCCACCTGCCGGCAGATTGTGTCAAAACTTTTGAATGTGCATCCGTTTGCTATATGCTGCCGGCAGTATTCGATTATGCGTCGGTATTCCTCAAGTGATTTCGTCGTTTGTGAGTATAGGAAAATGTCGCGGTTAAAGTCTATGGCAGAATCCTGCAACTGCTCGTAATGCTCTATGACGATAGCCTTGCCGTCGGTCTGCCCGACAAGCCCGAGAACCTCGGCATGTCCGTTCTTTCCGAAGATGACAATCTGGGCGTTTGGGTTCTCTTCATGCTGCCGGCGTATGCGCCTTTGCAGGGCAAGCACCACGGGGCAGGTGGCGTCGATTATCTCCACATTGTTCTTTTCTGCAATGCTGTAGGTGCGTGGCGGTTCGCCATGTGCACGGAGCAGCACCCGGGCGTTATGCAGTTCTTGCAGTTCGTCATGCCCTATGGTTACCAGTCCCTTCTCCCGCAGCCTGTCGCATTCCGTGCCATTATGCACAATGTCGCCCAGGCAGTAGAGCTTTGTGCCCTCTGCCAGTTTCTCTTCGGCTTTCCGGATGGCAGTTGTCACACCGAAGCAGAAGCCGCTTCCGTTGTCAATCTCTATGTTCATGATTTGTTGGTAAAGTGCAAAATCTCGGGCAAATGGTGGACTGGATGTTATTTCAAAGAGTTGAAATATGTGTCAAGCAAGTCGTGTGCAGCTGTGAACGATGTCTTTTTCTGTGTCAGCACGGCATCCTCCGCAAGCTGTTTCAGTGCTTTTATCTCAGGATTCTGGTAGAAGGAGCGGCGGAGATACTCGTCGATTGTCTCGTACATCCAATAGCGTGCCTGCTTTGCACGGCGGTAGTCGAAATAACCGTTGTTCTTGACAAAGTCAATATATTCGAACACCATGTCCCACACTTCCTTTACTCCATTGCCGTAGAAGCCGCTGTAGCAGAGCACTTGCGGTGTCCATCCTGACTCCGGCTGTGGGAAGAAATGGAGGGCGTTCCTGTAGTTTGTGGCAGCCATGTGGCAACGGTCGACATTGTCACCGTCACATTTGTTGATAGCAATGCCGTCAGCCATTTCCATGATGCCACGCTTTATGCCCTGGAGCTCGTCACCTGTTCCGGTCACTTGGAGCAGTAGGAAGAAGTCCACCATGGAGTGGCAGGCTGTCTCGCTCTGTCCTACGCCAACGGTTTCGATGAAGATTGTGTTGAAGCCGGCTGCCTCACACAGCACAATAGTCTCGCGTGTCTTGCGTGCCACACCGCCAAGAGAGCCTGCCGAAGGGCTTGGACGGATGAAAGCGTCCTCACGTTGTGTGAGTTTCTCCATGCGTGTCTTGTCGCCGAGGATAGAGCCTTGGGAGCGTTCCGATGACGGGTCAATGGCAAGGACGGCAAGTTTCCCGCCACGTGTGTCAAGGATGTGGCAGCCGAAGTTGTCTATTGATGTTGATTTTCCTGCTCCCGGAACACCGCTTATGCCGATGCGCACCGACTTGCCGCTATAGGGCAGGCAGCGTTCGATTACTTGTTGCGCCTTCTCCTGGTGGTCAGGAGCCTGGCTTTCAACAAGTGTCACGGCTTGTGACAGCATCGTTATGTTTCCGGCCAATATGCCATTGACAAGTTCTTCTACGGTATGTTCGTGGCGCTTGAATCGTCCCTTTTTGAGATAAGGGTTGACAGATTGCGGTTTTATTATGCCGGAATTGACTTGAAGTCCTGCATATTCGCTTGCGTTTTCTGGGTGTTCCATAATATTATAATTAAGGTGTAAGTTTCTGTTCTCTTCTTCTGCTTCTTGGCAGAAGACACGATTCTTTATTCCTGAACTTCAATGATAACCTTCGGCTGTTGTGGGTCATTGGTAATCATGAGTATGCGCGGACGCTGCTTAAGCTGCTTTACTGTATTATTGTTAACAGTGATTTTCAGCTTTGCACTCTCTCCCGGAGCTATCTTTGACTTGCTCAGTGATACATTCATTCCTGCTGTGAACATCTGCAGGGCACTTATGACAAGTTCCTGCTTGCCAATGTTTTTCAGTGTGATGTCAGTCTTCAGCTTCTCCGGTTTGCCATGCATTTCGCTTTTCTTTATGACAGTCTTCGACAGTTCGAGTTGCGGAGCGTTGGCGATTATAGCTTGATCCTTTGTCGGGAAAGCAGGGGTGAGTATGGCTGAGACTTGCAACTCTTTGTCCGCAGAGATTTTGTCACCAGGCTTCTTGCCGAGATAAAGGGATGTTTGTGTAAGTCCCATATCCCTCAGTTGTGACGACAGGAGCATGAAAGTGATTTCTCCGGCTTGGTTAGGGCGGAGTCTTGTCGGCGATACGTTCGCTTCAAGATAGTCTGGAAGATGCATTACGACAGGTTCGATGGTGCTTCCTGTCGTGTTGCGTATGTGCATTGTCTGTGTCGGTTGAGAGCCTTTGCTCACATCGTCAAACTCGATTTCGTTGAGGTCTGTGCTTATGCCGCCGAGCGTGTAGGGGTAGGAGCCGCTGAAATCCTGCACTTCATCCACCACAACACCTTTTACTGTAAGTACGAGAGGCATCCTCTGACCTTCTTCATAAATCCATATCTCTTTCTGGAAATGTCCCAATTGCTTGGCATCGTATGTAGCGTCTACAACAAGTTCCTTGCCGCCGGCAACCTTTGTTTGTGAAGCAATGGCGGTCGCACATCCACATGATGTCTCCACTTTTTTTATGGAGACCTGCTTTGATGACTTGTTTTTCAGCACGAATTTTGTGGTGACAGGGGTTCGGAACAAGACCTGTCCGCAATCGTATGTTGGGGTTGCGGTACTAAGTTTCTGTGCCATCACTTGTGTGACGGCACAGAATGCTATGAGATATAGGATGATATGTTTCAATGTATCAAAGAATTTTGGTGTTTCTTGCCGGTGTGTCCCGTTATAACGACGCCTTTAGTTCTGTATGATGTACTGGTCGGAAATGCTCTCCTTGTCAACGATACGGCGTATTGTCTCTGCAAACATGTCAGCGACAGACAGCTGCTTGACTTTCGCACAGCGCTTTGTGTAAGGGATGGAGTCCGTGAATACGATTTCCTCCAAAGCACTGTTCTGTACGCGTTCGCTTGCCGGACCTGACATGACACAGTGGCTTGCAGTGGCGCGCACACTGTTTGCGCCTGCTTCCATCATGATGTTTGCTGCTGTGGTTATTGTACCTGCTGTGTCCACCATGTCGTCAACGATTACGACGTCTTTGCCTTTCACTTCACCAATAACCTGCATTGACTCGATGACATTGGCACGTGCACGGGATTTGTTGCAAAGGACGAGCGGGCAGTTAAGGTATTTCGCATAAGTCTTTGCACGCTTTGCGCCGCCGACATCAGGGGAAGCGATTACAAGGTTCTCAAGATTCAGTGACTTTATGTAAGGCAGGATAACCGCCGAACCGTAGAGGTGATCCACAGGACAGTTGAAGAATCCCTGAATCTGGTCAGCATGAAGGTCCATTGTCACGATACGGTCAATGCCTGCCACTGTGAGCAGGTCGGCAACGAGCTTTGCGCCGATAGAGACGCGCGGTTTGTCCTTGCGGTCCTGACGAGCCCAGCCGAAATAAGGAATCACGGCATTTATTGTCTTTGCCGATGCACGTTTTGCAGCGTCAATCATCAGAAGCAGCTCCATAAGGTTGTCGGATGAAGGGAATGTGCTTTGTACAAGGAATACGTCGCGGCCACGGATAGACTCTTCATAGCTTACTGCAAATTCTCCGTCGGAGAAAGTCGTGATAACCAAGTTGCCGAGCGGACAACCGAGACTCTGACAAATCTTCTCTGCAAGGTATCTGGTTGCTGTACCAGAGAATACCATAAAGTTTTTTGAATCAGACATTTTGATTGTATAGTCGTTATGAAATGTTAGCGTATTGTGTGTAAGTTTTGTTTCTGTATGTTGCCTTTTGTCCTTTGTTTCTTCTTTCCGGCGAGTTTGTTTCGCTTTGTCGGGAAGACCTTATCTTGCCAATTTGCGCAGACGTTGGAAATGCTGTATGACATCGTTGTAGTCCACTTGGCTATGGACATCGAACCGGTTCCAGATGTCACTGCACAATACTACACCGCCAAACCCGGCGTCATGTGCCCAGCGGATGTTGTCAGCATTCATGCCACCGAAGGCATATACGTGCTTGTCGATGAGTCCCTGCCGGCTTGCCTCATGGATTTTTGATTCGGAAAAGCCTGATTCGGAGCTGCCGTTTTGCTGTCTGTCAAAGATGTCATGCAGGAAAACATACTGTGATTTCTTCTTTGTATCTTTCAGTTTTGAGAGGTCGGTGCAGCTTCTGCTCACCTTTCCGCGGTAGCCTTGCGGCACATCAGCGTCAGGGTCATCAAGATGTATTCCTGCAAGGTCAAACTCCTGCTTCATGTAGAAGTGCTCGTGTATGACAATGTTGCTGTGGTAATCTTCCGGTATGAGAGTCAGGAGACGCTCGAAATATAGCGGTGATGAGCCCGGCTTGTAGAGATGCAGTGAATCGAGTCCTTCATCGAAAAGGGCTGTGATGATTCTGTCCTCCTCGATGAAGAATTGCGGTTGTGTTATTATGACGAGTTTCATCTGTCTATATAATTTTCTGCAAAGGTAAAGAAAAAACGGCAAACATCCAATAAACCATTATTAAAGTTTATTAATGTTTGCCGTTTTCTGCCACGTTCCTTTCCATGTTGGAAATCCTGCTTATTTCATTGTGCCACAGGAATTGTGCTGTTTTGTGGTTATTCCTAACGTTTGCCGTGCCTTTTCGGCTTGAAAGGGCGTGCCGGTGCTGTCCCTTTGTACAGTGCTGCGATGAGATCCGGGCGTCCCATGTTACGCAGAGCCTGCTCGATGTTGCGTCGTTCCTCGGGCTTGTACCAGAAGAAGAACTGCCGTTGCTGCAACTTTTCTTTCTGCGATTTGGCAGAGTAGACTGGCTCGAGAGTGTACGGGTCGTAGCCGGTGTACCATGTCTCGGTCGCTATGGTCAGTGGGGTGGGAGTGAAATCCTGCACCTGTTCCAGTTGGAAATCCAAGCCTTTTGTTATCACGGCAAGCTCTGCCATGTCCTCGGCGTGACATCCCGGGTGGGAAGAGATAAAATAAGGGATAATCTGCTGGCGCAGTCCCTCCTCCCGACAGATGCGGTCGAAGATGTGCTTGAAGTCGCGGAACTGTTGGAACGATGGTTTTCTCATCAACCGCAGCACCTTGTCGGAAGTGTGTTCCGGTGCAACTTTCAGGCGGCCTGACACATGATTCGTGATTAGTTCGCGTGTGTACAGCCGTGCAGCCTCGTTGGTTTTCTCGTCTTTTGACCGGTGCAGCAGCAAGTCGTAGCGCACTCCGGAGCCGATGAAGCTCTTCTTTACTCCCGGCAAAGCATCGACCGCATGGTAAATGTCAAGCAGTTTCGTGTGGTCAGTGTCAAGGTTCGGGCACACATTCGGGTGGATGCACGAAGGCCGTTTGCATGCTTCGCATGCTTTTGGGTTTTTGCCTGCCATGCCATACATGTTTGCCGACGGACCTCCGAGGTCAGACAAATAGCCTTTGAAGTCGGGATGCTCCATGACTTTCTTCACCTCACGCAGTATGTTCTCCTTGGAACGGCATGTGATGAACTTGCCCTGATGTGCGGAGATGGTGCAGAAAGCACAGCCTCCGAAGCATCCACGATGGATGTTCACGGAGAGTTTTATCATCTCATAAGCAGGGATGCGCTTGCCTTTGTACTTAGGATGCGGCATTCGCGTGTACGGCAAGTCGTGCGAGTGGTCAAGTTCCTCTGTCGTCATGGTAGGGTAAGGCGGATTGACCACGACAAACTTCCCGTCCACCTCCTGCAGAATGCGCTGTGCATGGATACGGTTGGATTCTTCCTCAATATGCCTTATGTTCTCTGCCTGTGCGCGTTTGTTTTTCAGGCACTCCTCGTGAGAGTGCAGCATGATGTCATCCTCTTTGATTCCGCCGGGGATTTCCTCTTTCCTGCATAACACAACCGTCTGCGGAAGGTCTTTGATTTCGCTGACAGGAGTGCCGTTGGCGACACGGTTTGCCAGTTCTGTGCTGACACGCTCTCCCATTCCGTAGGTTACCATGTCGGCATCGGAGTCGCATAAGATGCACTTCTGCAGACGGTCCTGCCAATAGTCATAGTGCGTGACGCGTCGCAGTGAAGCCTCTATGCCACCGAGAATGACCGGCGTGTCAGGATAAAGCTGCTTCAGAATCTTGGTATAGACGATGGTAGGGTACTCAGGTCGGCAGTCGTGCCGTCCGTCCGGAGAGTAGGCATCCTCACTTCTCAGACGGCGGTTTGCGGTGTATTTGTTGACCATGGAGTCCATGCAACCTGGCGAAATGGCAAAGAAAAGGCGAGGCTTCCCCAGTTTCTTGAAGTCACGGAAATCGCCATGCCAGTCCGGTTGCGGCACAATGGCTACACGATAGCCCTCCGCCTCCCATGTCCTGCCTATCACGGCAGCACCGAAAGACGGGTGGTCAACATACGCATCGCCGGAGAAGATGATTATGTCGACATAATCCCAGCCGCGCAGTTCAAGCTCCTTCTTGGTCGTTGGTAGAAAGTCCGTCAGCATCATGTTCTGCATACAGCTTGATAAGGTTGTCCAGTCCGATTGCTTTCATGTTAGGATTGTAGATGACATCAAAGCAAAGGTCCATAAGATTCTTGTCCGAAGTCCCCTCATGTTCAAGGAGTGCGCGTATGTTCAGGCGCAGTTTGCCGAGCACTGTCTCGTCGACGATGCCGTTACTGTCTATGAGGTTGCGGAAAAGGCTGTACTTTTTCAGTGTCGCAAGGTGCTCCTCTGTGATTTCAATGGTGCGTGTACCTTTGGCGTTTGCTATGATTTGCATAATGTGATGATTGTTTACTGTTGGTTATGTTTCTTCGTTGTTTTATTATAAGTTGGGGCGTTAGGTTGGGTAATTCTATTCAATGTGAGTTCGATGATTTTGAAACTCTACTGTAGAATGATAAAAATCTCAATCACAGCACCGTGAAACGGTGACTCTATTCCTAACCGCCTATGGAGCGAAGCGACATGGGCGGTAACCTCGGAGCATCAATCTGCACCGTAAGACGGTGCTTCATATTAAGGTTCCTTGCAGAGAATATACGCTGTGAGGAACCGTCTTACGGTGCTGTGAGAGAGTTTCTTGTTACCCCCGCATGTTCGGCTACGCCTCCATACGGGGGTAACGAAGAGCCACCGTTTCACGGTGTGCTTGGAAATGGGGTATTTAGAATTGCTAAATAGCATCCGATTTTTGTTGGCTTAAGATTTTTGTGATGCTCTTCACATCATTGTAATTTCGTCGAACTCATGTTATTTGCTTATAGTCCACACCATCATCATGCAGTACCCCACATAATTTCTCGATGCAAGCCAAACGCTTTTCTGCCGCGCTTTTTTCAACTTCCGGTTCTTGGGAATCAATATTGAGCACAAGCCTTAATAATTTGTTGGCATAAGCCTCAATAGATTGCTGCTCACTCATTGCGCGGGCACTAAGTGCGCTCATGACATTGTTGTCAAGGCGAATAGTTTGGTGTTTTGTAATCATAGTGTCCTATTTTGTGATTTTCAATTGCAAAATTAATACATTAAATCGTGAATTCCAAACAATTGCGGATGTTTTTTTGCTTGCCTGACAGACATGAACCATGTGGTGTGAATACTCGTTTTTTTGAGTGTAACTCCATGATTAAGCAGATGTAGCCCATCATTCTTTCTTCCCTCGTCTGAGGAAAGCCAGTATCTTTTTCATCAAAAGATTCCTGCTTGCGGCATCCTTCACGCATTCAAACGGGAAGCCGAGTGCAAAGACCCGGTACGTGTCGCCCTCATAAGCCACTGAAGCCTGAGAGCCGGAAGCGTAGGCAAGGTGCTTGTGGTCAGACAAGGAGTCGGTGGAAAACAGGATGTCCGATGCCACGGAGGCATAATGCTTGTCGTTCACGTGCCTGAAGACGGACATTTGCATGCCGTTCCCTGACACGATGTCCATGGGCTCGTTCTTGCGGAAAGGCAGTGAATCGCAGTCCGTTCCGCCATACATTATGTGTAGATTGTCGGCAAGCCATGCCTGCTCTTCCTCTTCCTGCATGTCCGAGGCGATATAGCTTCCGCTGAGGAACAGCCCTCCTCCTCGCTCGATGAATGCTTCGATGCCTTCACGCATTTGCGGGGTGAACGTCTTGTAAGTCAGGAGCGAATAACCGTCATCCTTCTCGTTACCAAAGAGAATGTCAAGGACGCTCACACCGGTGATGTCCGTCTGCTGTGAGAAACAATCTGAAGAAAGGCTCACAACGTTATACTTTCCTGCGTTCCTGACGGCTTCCGCATGGGCAAAAGCGTAGTTGAAGTCATTGCCGGCAGTGAAGCGTCCGAGCAGGTCATTGTCTGTGAAGCCCAGTCCTGTGCCTTTTCCTGCCTGCGTTTTGTCGAAGACCTGCTGATGGCCTATCCATGCCGGAGTCTTTCCGAATGACAGTCCGACATCCGCATCGAGGTCAAATCCGCAGATGCTGTCAGTCTCCACTACAGCCGGTGACGACAATCGGTGGAAGGCATTGACAATCATCACTGTCTCTTTCGCCTCAGGAGAATAAAGCGCGACAAGCTCTTCCGTCGGGAAACTTTCACCTCCTCTGTTGGCGGCAGTGAGGCGGAAGCGGTAGAGAGTGTTCGGCGACAGGCGGATTTTGTGCTCTGTTCCTTTTATTATATTGCCGTTGTCGTAGCCACTGTTGTTGGTCCTTGTGTACAACACGTAGGAATCCGGAATGGCAGACGGTTCGAGGGAGTCGGTTTGCGCACTCCACCTTAATGTCAGTTCGCCACCTTTCAGCGTGGCGGCAGAGAAATTCTGCGGAGTGAGCGGCTGCACGGCAGCCTGCCTTCCGTCCCTTTCGCAAAGCCAGCGCAGTATGGTTTTGTAGATAGCACGTGAAAGAACAAACTTGAAGTTCGGGTCATGGCCGCATTTCAGGTCAGGGAAATTCTCGTGGGACATGGTCTCGAGTATCGCCGACGGCTGTGCCGGCAGGCGCGTCTCGCTGTAATTCCTGTCCCAAACCTCACGCACCACCCATTTCCCGAATGCCTTGTTAAGGTCTTTCGACACACTTTTCAGGAGTTCTGTCGCAAAGTCTTTCGACACGAAGCGTGGTCTTCCGTCCGCTGTCTCCTTATTGTTGAAGTCCGTTGTGCATATCGTCAGACTCCCATAGTGCGTCGTGAAATCGCGCAGCCAGCCGGCATCGCTGTGTATGGCAAGCTGCAAGTCGAGAGGGACATGCCCGAGATGAGTGTCTCCGCGCTGAAGGTTGATTTGCTGCAACGGTGTCCCGTTGACGCTGTCGAGTATGGCTGTTGCGGTCGAGTCTATGATAGCTTCGGACAGGCTGTCAGGGTATGCCGTGCCGAAACTGTCGATGTTCGCCTTCGTTATGCTGTCAACGTACAGCCGTACAGCATTCTCGGCAAGCGTGAGAGAATCGATGTCAAACACCGGATGCAGCGAGTCCGGCTGCTCCGTCGGGTTTGTCCGCGAACCGTACGACAGCCAGTTGGAGGCCAGCGAGCGGCAGTTGATGTCCTCGCTGTAATCGTTTTTTCCGGTTTTGGTCATGTACATCGCCTTTGGCACTCCTGCAAACTGTGTGTAGTAGCGTGCTGCCTCCAAGGCACGCGGCAGTCCCGAAGTCTTGCCGCCACGCCGGTGGTCGCCCATTCCGCCGCCGAAGCGCACGGCATCGGTGGTCACAACGCCTTTGTGCGCACTGTGGTTTGTCACGCAGACATAATTGTTTGTCGGAGCATTGGCCTCAAATTCAAAAGTGCCGAGGTACACCCATGTCGAACTGCCCATTTGTTGGTTGACACGGAACGTTGTGGCTGTCCCCTGGTGGCATACTATATATTCGGCATCGTCTATCGATTCCTCCACTGTCTGGTAGCTGACATAGACGGCATATTCTCCCTTTTCGCGAATCTTCGGGAAATAGAAAGCGCGCGAAATGTCCGTCCTGTTCCCTGTGCTTGTCCTTGCCATTCTTGCCGTCCCTGTTGCGAAAGGGCGGTCGCCGTCCTTGTAGCACATTCCCGTGGCGGCGAATCCCGGCAGCGGTGATGTCGTCCAGCCTGCCGCTTCCGCACTTTCTGAGTATCCTGATTGTGGTCTGTCGTTGTCGACGATGACCATGTTCGTCTGCCAGTCCCTCTCTCTCGGCACGAAAATGTTCGCTCCGGCGTTTTCAAGCATAGGGATGAGGTAGGGATAGACTATGGATTGCGTGAAGACATCCTCGCATGTGCCGTAGAGCTGTGCCCTTTGCCATTCCCACCTGTCCCTGCTGATGTTGTAGTACCTGCCGTGGCTTGGCCACACAGACAAATGCTTGCCTGCCAGACCGTTCTCGATTGTCGTCGCTTTGGATACGTTCCTGACCCAGGGCTGTTGGGCGTTGACGGGTAGTAATATATTGATTAACAGTATAGTTAGTGTTATCTTTCTAAGCATTTCTGTCATAATGTCGCAAGTGCCTTCTTCCTCGGTGGTGTGAAAGGTTACGTTTTATGTTGTAAAAGGTAACCTTTCGCATGGTAAAAGGTAACCCTTTGTTGGGTAAAAGGTAACCTTCTGCAAAGCCGAGGAAAACCTATATTATGAAGTTCTCTGGATGCTTGCCTTCAAAGGCAGTGTAATAGAGCTTTATCTCCTCCATGTCCTTGTCGATGTCGCCTGACGGGATGAGGGTCTTAGTGCATGTTATCACCCTTTTCCCGTAGTCCATGCCATAGAGTAGTATCGGCATTTTGGCTTTCAGCGCGATATAGTAGAAGCCCTTTTTCCATTCCTTTGTCGCGCTCCTTGTCCCTTCGGGAGTCACACAGAGCTTGAAACTCTCCTTGCTTTTCGCCGTTTCGGCGAGAGTGTCGGTCATCGACGTGCTCTTCTGCCTGTAGACAGGGATGCCGCCCATGCTCCTGAACAAGATGCCGAGAGGCCAGAAGAACCACTCCTTTTTCATGAGGAAATTCGTGTGCATCCCTTCCGCCATGGCAAAAAGCTGCCCTATGATGAAGTCCCAGTTGCTTGTGTGCGGTGCGAGGCAGATTATGTATTTGTCCGGATGCTCTTGGGTTATGTCCTTCTTCCACCCCATAAGCCTGTAGAGAATCCATTGGCAAAGTCTTTTCATGATGTTACGTTTTATGCAAGTGCAAATCAGGGTTCAAAGTTATAAAAAATCTCTCAGATAGCCTAATTTGCAAATAAAAAAGTTTTATTTTGGATTTTTTTTTGCTGTTTGTTCGGTTTTTTACCAAGAATTTGTTATCTTTGCAGGAAGAAAGTACGTATTGCGCCGGAACGCTGAGTGATGTTTTTGGCGGATTGTTTTGCGCGCCAGGTGCCGGAGAAATCCTTTGCCGCTTGCTGCGTACAATACAGTTGTGATAAAGATTTCATACGATAACATAAAACAAACAACAAGAACTATGGAAAAAAGTGCATTGCAGATTGCTCGTGCCGCTTACCAGCCAAAGCTCCCTCTCGCTTTGCGTGGCGCACTGAATGCTGTAGAAGGTGAGCCGACACAGTCGGTTGCCGACCAGGAGGAAGTAGAGAAACTTTTCCCTAACACTTACGGAATGCCATATCTTCGCTTTGAGCCGGTTGACGGTGAGATGAAGACACAGCAGATGAACGTGGGCGTTATCCTTTCCGGTGGTCAGGCTCCCGGCGGTCATAATGTCATCTCAGGTCTCTTCGACGGTATCAAGAAGCTGAATCCGGCAAACAAGCTCTACGGTTTCATCCTTGGTCCAAGCGGACTTGTGGAGCACAACTATATGGAGCTGACAGCCGAAATCGTTGACGAGTACCGCAACACCGGTGGCTTCGATATCATTGGCTCCGGTCGTACAAAGCTCGAGAAGAAAGACCAGTTTGACAAGGGTCTTGAAATCCTTAAGGCACTTGACATCAAGGCACTCGTAATCATCGGCGGTGACGACTCCAACACTAACGCTTGTGTGCTCGCCGAATACTACAAGGCCATCGATGCAGGTGTGCAGGTGATTGGCTGCCCTAAGACTATCGACGGCGACTTGAAGAACTCTGAGATTGAGACTTCATTCGGTTTCGATACAGCTACCAAGGTCTACTCTGAGGTTATCGGCAACATCATGCGCGACTGTAACTCTGCCAAGAAGTATTGGCACTTTGTCAAGCTCATGGGACGCTCCGCTTCTCACGTTACACTTGAGTGCGCTCTTCAGACACATCCGAACATCACCCTCATCGGTGAGGAGGTTGAGGCTAAGAACCAGACTCTTGACGACGTTGTGACATACATCGCCGATGCAGTGGCTGACCGTGCCACACGCGGCATGAACTATGGCGTGGTGCTTGTACCGGAAGGTCTTATCGAGTTTATCCCTGCCATCAAGAAACTGATTGCAGAACTTAACGATATGCTTGCTGCAAACCAGGCAGACTTCGACCTCGTTGCCGACGATAACAAGATCAGCTACGTGCTGAAGCACCTCTCTGACGAGAACGCTGCAATCTTCAAGAGCCTCCCTCTCTCTGTTTCACGCCAGCTCGCCCTTGAGCGCGACCCACACGGAAACGTGCAGGTATCACTCATCGAGACAGAGCAGTTGCTCGCAGAGATGGTTGGCAAGAAGCTCGCCGAGTGGAAGAAGGAAGGTCTCTTCAACGGCAAGTTCTCAACACAGCACCACTTCTTCGGCTACGAGGGACGTTGCGCTGCCCCTTCAAACTTTGACGCTGACTACTGCTACTCTCTCGGTTTCAACGCTTCCATGCTTATCGCTGCAGGCAAGACAGGCTACATGTCTTCCGTGAAGAACACATCCAAGCCTGTTGACGAGTGGATTGCGGGAGGTATTCCTATCACCATGATGATGAACATGGAGAAGCGTAACGGCGAGATGAAGCCTGTGATACGCAAGGCCCTCGTGGAACTGGACGGCAATCCATACAAGTACTTCGTTTGCCACCGCACAAAGTGGGCTCGTGAGACAGACTTCATTTATCCAGGTCCGATACAGTATTTTGGTCCGGCAGAGGTATGCGACCAGCCGACAAAGACACTGACTCTCGAGCACGAGTAATCCTTTCGCTATAAGCATGCATGACGCGCAGTGCCGGTGTTGTTCCGGGCTTGCGCGTCGTGTGATGTGTGGCTTATGGCTGCATGAATTTCATAACACGTTAAGTGGGAAAGAAAAGAACTACCAAAAATAAGAGAAAGCGACTCAGCCGCCATCCCAAATGGGTGTGGTGGCTGGGTGGCTTTTTGCTTGTGGCTGCCTACACATGGGCTTTCTGGTATTTCTTTGTCTCTCCGACATCCTTCCGCTGGCAGGCGCTGTACGGTGATGCCAATTATCCGGAAGGTTATGAAATCCATGGCATAGACGTCTCCCATTATCAGGGAGATATTGACTGGGCGTTGCTCCGTACGGCGAACATCAACCGCTGTCCCGTACGTTTTGTTCTCATAAAGGCGACGGAAGGCGCAAGCATTGTCGACGAGAACTTTGACGAGAACTTCTTCCAGGCGCGCGAACACGGGTTCATACGCGGAGCGTACCATTTCTTCAGTCTTAAGACTCCTGCCAAGCAGCAGGCGGAATTCTTTCTTGCAAATGTGCTGCTTGAAGCGGGCGACTTGCCTCCAATCCTTGATGTGGAGCATAAGGCGAAGGAACGTTCGGTGGAAGATTTCCAGCGTGATGTGCTGACATGGCTGCATACGGTGGAGAACAAATACCATGTCAAGCCCATTATATACACCTATTATAAATTTAAAGAGAAGTATCTCAACGATGCGCGCTTTGACGATTACCCTTATTGGATAGCGCATTACTACGTTGACACGATGCAATATAAGGGCAAATGGAAGTTCTGGCAGCATACGGATGCCGGCAGGCTGCCCGGAATAGAAGGTGAGGTGGATTTTGATATTTACAATGGGTCGTTTTATGACCTAAAGAAACTCTGTTTACCGGAAGATGACTGACAATAATATTTTCAAAGGAAAGAAAGCCGCATATTTCACGCTTGGATGCAAATTGAATTTTGCCGAGACATCGACATTCGCCGAGATGCTGGAGAAGAGGGGTGTCGTTGCCGCCGCAAAGGGTGAGCAGGCAGACCTCTGCCTCATAAACACCTGCTCTGTGACGGAGGTTGCCGACCATAAATGCCGACAGCAGATACATAAGATGGTGCGCAACAATCCCGGGGCTTTTGTCGTTGTGACAGGCTGCTATGCACAGCTTGAACCGGAGCGCATCGCAGCAATAGAAGGTGTTGACCTTGTCCTTGGCTCAAACGAGAAGGCAGACCTGATGCAGTATCTTTCTGATGCGTGGACAGAGAAGTCCGGTGCTGACTGTGGTGAAGGGCGTGGCACAATAATTTCGGAGAACCTTCATCGCCACCATAGTGTGAAGACAAAGGAAATCAAGTCTTTTGCTCCGTCGTGCTCGCGTGGCAACAGGACACGCTATTTCCTTAAGGTTCAGGACGGGTGCAACTACTATTGCACATATTGCACAATACCTTATGCGCGTGGAAATTCGCGCAACCCTTCCGTGGAATCACTTGTGGCACAGGCTCGTGAGGTAGCGGAGAGAGGAGGAAAGGAGATTGTGCTGACAGGCGTTAATATCGGGGATTTCGGTCAGACAACAGGGGAGACTTTCCTTGAATTGGTGAAGGCTCTTGACAAGGTTGAGGGTATAGAGCGTTACCGTATATCGTCGATAGAGCCGAATCTGCTTACCGACGAGTTGATAGAGTACTGTGCCGGCTCGCGTGCTTTCATGCCACATTTCCACATTCCCTTGCAATCGGGAAGCGATGAAGTGCTTAGGCTGATGCACCGCCGTTATGACACGGCTTTGTTCCGTCGTAAGATAGAGCTTGTAAAGTTATTGATGCCGGATGCGTTTATCGGTGTTGATGTAATGGTCGGATGCCGTGGCGAGACACCGGAATGCTTTGAGGAATGCTATGAGTTCATCAAGTCTCTTGATGTGCAGCAGCTTCATGTGTTCCCATATTCGGAGCGTCCGGGGACAGCGGCACTGAAAATCCATTATGTCGTTGAGGACAAGGAGAAGAAAGAACGCTCACATCGTTTGCTGGAGCTGTCGGACTTGAAGACCGAGGCTTTCTATAAGGGCTTTATCGGAAGGGAGATGCATGTCCTTATGGAGAAAGCTCCGAAGGGCAGGGCAATGCATGGATTCACAGATAACTATGTCCGTGTGGAGATTCCTGCCGGCATTGCCAAGGACGAGTATGACAATGAAATCTTGAAAGTAAGGCTTAGTGGCTTTAACAGCGACAAGACTGCGTTGATGGCAGAACTGTTGCCGTAGTCGTTTGTGTCATAATAAGAATGGGAGGATATATCCGTGATGAAAGTATCTGTTATAATCTTGAACTGGAACGGTGCTGCCATGATGCGCCGTTTTCTGCCTTCTGTTGTCGCTAACACTGATGGTGCGGAGATTGTTGTTGCGGACAATGGATCGTATGACGCCTCGCTTGCGATGCTTGCGTCCGAGTTTCCGTCTGTGCGTGTTATCCGCCTTGGCATGAATTATGGTTTCGCTGAAGGTTATAACCGTGCCATATCTGAGGTGGACAGTGACTATGTGGTGCTTCTCAACAGTGATGTGGAGACTCCGAAGGGCTGGCTTTCTCCTCTTGTTGGGTATATGGATGCAAATCAGGATGTGGCGGCATGTCAGCCTAAACTGTTGTCGTTCAATGATAAAAACTCTTTTGAGTATGCCGGTGGGGCAGGCGGATTCATAGACAGATTCGGTTATCCTTTTTGCCGAGGAAGGATTTTTGGCGTGGTGGAGAAAGACAAAGGACAATATGATGATGTATGCGACATACATTGGGCGACTGGCGCATGCATGATGGTTCGCAGGGATGTTTACATGGAGTCGGGAGGACTGGACGCACGTTTCTTTGCCCATAACGAGGAGATAGACCTCTGTTGGCGCATGCGTCTGTTCGGCTATCGCATTGTGTGTGTGCCGGACAGCTGCGTTTACCACTTTGGCGGCGGTACGCTTCCGCAAGGCAATCCGCGCAAGACATATCTGAATTTCCGCAATAATCTGACAATGCTTTATAAGAATCTGCCGGACACACGGATAAAAAGTGTGATGAGGTGGAGACTCGCCCTTGATTATGTGGCTATGCTGCAATCATTGCTAAAAGGCAATATTGCTGATGTTAAGGCGATAAGGGCAGCACGCAGGGATTTCAATGCTTGGAAGAGTGACTATGCTCCGATACGCAAGCGAATACAGGAGCGTGCCTGCAAGGATGATAATGTACGAGAGAGGTGCACAACTTCGTATTCAATACTTGTGAAATATTACTTGCGTGGAAAAAAATATTTCTCTGATTTATGATAATGAAGGATATGAAAGAAATGAGTATAAAGCAGAAACGTGTTTTTTATGCGTTGGCATGCGTTGCTGTGCTGTTGGTTGCTTTGGGCGTAGTCTATGCAGCTTCTGATGACGATAAAGGAGGAAATGCCGATGCCGATTCTGCCAAATGTATGACAGTTGCTGTCACCCCGACATTGGACTGTCTTCCTGTTTATGTTGCCGTGGAGACCGGCATTGCCGACGAACTGGGATGTGAATTGGGCTTACAGCAGCAGGCATCGATAGCCGATTGTGACAGTGCGTTGGTGGGAGGCTCGGCATTCTGTGCGTCAACGGACAGTGTCCGGGCAGCAATGCTTTTGGCAGGAATGAAGAAAGGTGTGAAGGAAAAATACTCAATCGTCAGGAATCCGAACTGTTGCCTGTTTCTTTTTGCAAATCGCAAGGCACGTGTGAAGAAAGTCTCGCAACTGAAAGACAAGATGATTGCCGTGGATCGTAAAGGGGCAGATGCCGTGATGGCACAGTATGTTCTGGATTCTGTGAAACTTGTTGATGACAAGGCGTTTCTTGTGAACATCCACAGTCTGAATGTACGTATGGCAATGCTTGCAAACAACACTATAGATGCTGCTGTGCTACCGGAACCACAAGCAACTGTTGCACGTAAGGTTGGGCATGAGAATCTTTATGCAGAATGCAGCCGTGGTGGAAAAACGTATGGGGCTTTTCTTGTGGAAAAAGAGAACAAGGAATTGTTTGTGAAAATCTATAACCGTGCTTGTGACTCAATAAACAAGAACGGAATAGCACATTATGATTCTATACTTGTGAGGAGAATGTCAGTGCCGGAAAAATTCGTGAAAGACATTCCAATAATAAGGTTTGTTAAATTATAAAAAAAAAAAGAATATCTTTCTTGATTTGGATTATTTTTGGTAACTTTGCAGCGGACAAAACAGATACAACACTCCCATTCGGATTTCGTGGAATATTGCTTTCTTCCAGATTCTGTGCAGAGTGCGTAAGGCGAGAATAAATAATAAAAACAATAACTAAAACATTAATTTATGTCACAGATTAATGGACACATCTCCCAAATTATCGGTCCTGTTATTGATGTGTACTTTGACACTAAAGGGCAGGACCCGGAGAAAGTGTTGCCAAAGATTCATGACGCTTTGAAAGTGAAGCG
Organism: Palleniella muris; assembly: GCF_004792655.1. Classification (GTDB taxonomy): domain Bacteria; phylum Bacteroidota; class Bacteroidia; order Bacteroidales; family Bacteroidaceae; genus Prevotella; species Prevotella muris_A. The sequence continues at coordinate 120,307 of NZ_SRZC01000004.1, forward strand.
TCCTGATGGCTCGGACTTGATTATTGAGGTGCAGCAGCATATTGGTGAGGATACTGTACGTACTGTTGCCATGGATAATACTGATGGTCTTCAGCGCGGTCTTGAGGCTGTGCCGACAGGTTCGCCTATCGTCATGCCTGCCGGTGAGCAGATTAAGGGAAGAATGCTGAATGTTATTGGTGCTCCTATCGACGGCATGAAGAGCCTTTCACAGGAAGGGGCTTACCCTATTCACCGCGAGGCTCCAAAGTTTGAGGAACTTTCAACCTCAAAAGAGATGCTTGCAACGGGCATTAAGGTGATTGACCTTCTCGAACCTTACCTTAAAGGCGGAAAAATCGGTCTTTTTGGTGGTGCCGGTGTAGGTAAGACTGTGCTTATTATGGAGCTTATCAACAATATTGCCAAAGGACATAACGGTTTCTCTGTCTTTGCAGGTGTAGGCGAGCGTACTCGTGAGGGTAACGACCTTATACGAGAGATGATTGAGTCCGGTGTAATAAAATATGGTGATAAGTTCAAAGAGGCAATGGCTGAAGGCAAATGGGACTTGTCTCTCGTTGACCCTGAAGAACTCAAGAAATCACAGGCGACACTCGTCTATGGTCAGATGAACGAACCACCGGGAGCACGTGCTTCCGTGGCTTTGTCAGGTCTTACCGTGGCAGAGGAATTCCGTGACCAAGGTGGTGACATCTTGTTCTTTATTGATAATATCTTCCGTTTCACACAGGCAGGCTCTGAGGTTTCAGCTCTTCTCGGACGTATGCCGTCAGCTGTGGGCTACCAACCGACATTGGCATCCGAAATGGGCTCTATGCAGGAGCGTATCACATCTACAAAGACAGGCTCTATTACATCAGTACAGGCGGTGTATGTCCCTGCTGATGACTTGACTGACCCTGCACCTGCCACAACATTTACCCACCTTGATGCCACGACAGAACTTTCACGTAGCATTGCGCAGCTTGGTATATATCCTGCCGTAGACCCATTGGGCTCTACATCACGAATCCTTGATCCGTTGGTTGTTGGCAAGGCACATTATGATTGCGCCCAGCGTGTGAAGCAGATTCTTCAGCGTTATAAGGAACTACAGGACATCATTGCCATTCTTGGTATGGATGAGTTGTCTGATGAGGATAAGCTGACAGTAAACCGTGCACGCCGTGTGCAGCGTTTCCTCTCACAGCCATTCACTGTTGCAGAACAGTTTACAGGCGTGAAGGGCGAGATGGTTTCCATTGAGGACACAATAAAGGGATTCAACATGATTCTTGACGGTGAACTTGACGACCTTCCGGAGCAGGCGTTCCTTAATGTCGGTACTATAGAACAGGCGATAGAGAAGGGCAAGAAACTGCTCGCTCAGGCACAGGAATAAAATATCTCGGTTATGATTACTCTTAATATCGTATCTCCGGAAAAGGTAGTGTATGCCGGCGCTGCAGACAGAATTGTTGTGCCGGGAACAATGGGACAGTTTGAGATTCTTGAGAATCATGCCCCTCTGATTTCATCCTTGGATAAGGGTGAAATCAGATATGCCACTGCTGACGGCGAACATTCAGTTGCCGTGGAAGGAGGCTTTGTCGAGGTGAAGAAGAACCAAGTGGATATCTGCGTTGAGATTTAGAGTGGTGCTGTGAAGATTTCTGCATAGAATGTTCTTTTTTTGTTGAAGACAAGCAAGAATGAAAGCAAAGTGATGGATAAAAAAAATGTAGAAAAGGCATTCAAAAGATACATTGCACAACTCTTGGGCATTGCAATTGTACTCTGCCTGATAGCAGAAGCTCTGATGGCATTAGATGTTGTTGGGGATATAATGATGCCATTGACAGTCAGTTTGGTATTCATGTTGGTCGTTGGGATTGTGATTTCTTTCATTTGGAAGAAAGTCGCAATATCAAGTCCTGACTCTTTGACAACATTCTTTACTGCGGTCTCTGGTTTCAGGATGCTTATTGCTCTTGTGACCCTTTTGGGATGTTACATTGCAGTCGGGCGTGACAATATGGACAAGTATGTGATAGTCTTCATGGTGTTCTATTTCGCGTCTCTTGCACATCACTCAATGTTCTTTGCACATATTAATAATAAAAAGTGAAAAATGAAACGTATCAAGTCAATACTGCTTTTTGCTTTTCTGCTTCTGTCCGTGCTGCCTATGAAGGCAAACGGTGGTGGGCAGAAAGAGGAAGGCTTGAATATTCCGGAAATTGTGCTTGAGCATCTTGCCGATGCTTATGAATGGCACATCGCTTCTTATGAGGGAAAGCATTTGAGCATCCCATTGCCGATAATTGTGAGAAGCGAACAAACAGGTGAATGGACATTCTGTACAGCTCATAGTCTTCCGGAAAACTATTTTTTCAATCCTGAGAGCCATGGCAAGATTTATGAAAAGCTGGCTGACGGCACAACTGTGCGCCCGATTGATTTGAGCATTACAAAATCTGTTGCCCAGATATGGATTGTCGTAGCCATACTGCTCACTGTTTTCCTCGGTTGTGCGAAGTGGTACAAAAAGCGGGATTGCAGAAGCGAGGCACCACGAGGCTTTGTCGGGGCTGTGGAAATGCTTACAATGACAATTCATGATGACTTGTGCAAGAGCTGTATTGGCGAGAAACATTACAAGCCGTATGCTCCGTATCTCCTTACGGTTTTCTATTTTATCTTTACTACAAACCTTATAGGACTTATACCTATATTCCCGGGTGGCGCCAATGTCACCGGCAACATAAATGTAACAATGTTTTTGGCATTGTGCACAATGTTGGTGATAAATATCTTTGCAAATGCTCACTACTGGAAAGAAATATTTTGGCCGGAAGTGCCGGGACCATTGAAGCTGTTGATGATTCCGATAGAAATGTTCGGAGTCTTTACAAAGCCGTTTGCTTTGATGATTCGTCTTTTTGCAAATATGATGGCGGGGCATGCTGTGATTCTTTCATTCACTTGTGTGATATTTCTTGGTTGGTCAATGGGAGCAGCTTATGGACTTGGATTGAATTTGTTCAGTGCTTTAATGCTGTTGTTCATGAACTGTCTCGAAATTCTTGTTGCATTTGTTCAGGCTTATGTGTTCACGCTTCTCTCTGCTGTGTTCATAGGGCTCGCTCATGTAGAACATCATGAGGCATAGTGAATACTTGTCATAATAAGGACCGTATTGACATTCCTGACAATATTGACAAATTAACAAATTCTCATGTGAAAACACAAAAAGCAACGAACTCCTATAGATGCAAGTTGCATAAAACAGATAATAGATAAACAATTAATAACTTAAAAGTCAAAACTATGATTTCATTATTAGTAGAAGGTATTGCAGCTATGGGCTGTGGTCTTGGTGCAGGTATAGCAACAATTGGTGCAGGTCTTGGTATTGGTAAGATTGGCGGAAGCGCAATGGACGCTATTGCACGCCAGCCGGAGGCAACAAGCAAGATTCAGACAAACATGATTCTTACTGCTGCTTTCGTTGAGGGCTGTGCTCTTTTTGCTATCGCAGCCTGTGCATTCCTTATCAAATAAAGACAGAAATTCAAATAGAGGAGAATGGATTTAAGTAATTTGCCTGCTATACTCACACCGGACCTTGGGCTGCTGTTTTGGATGTTGCTGGCATTTCTTGTTGTCTTCTTCGTGCTTGCCAAGAAAGGTTTCCCTGCCATAGTCAATATGGTAGAGGAGCGCAAGGCATACATTGATGAGAGTCTGAAGAAAGCTCATGAAGCAAACGAGAAATTGGCAAACATTCAGGCAGAGAGCGAAAAGATATTGCTTGAGGCAAGGGAGCGCCAGTCACAGATTGTGAAGGAGGCTCAGGCTACTCGTGACAATATGATTGCTCAGGCGGAAGTCAAGGCACGTGAGGAAAGCGCGCGCATTATTGCCGAGGCAAAGGCTCAGATTGAGACAGAGAAGAAGAATGCCATCGCTGACATCCGTCAGCAGGTTGCTGTCCTCAGTGTGGGCATTGCCGAGAAAATACTGCGCCAGAAGCTTTCTGACGACAAGAGTCAGATGGCTTATGTTGACAAGTTGCTGGATGATGTTTCTTCTGATGCTAAATAAAAATAGAGTATGGATTTAGGCGTTATTTCAATTCGCTATGCGCGTGCCCTTTATAAGAGTGCCGTGCAGACGGGCTGTGACGAGGATGTCTACAACGACATGGTGACTTTGGCTAATGCGTATATGGATGTGCCTCAGTTGCGCCACACCATTGACAATCCGATGCTCCAGAAGGAGAAGAAGGAAAGTCTGCTCAAGGCTGCTTGTGGTACGAAACCGGCAGAATTGACAATGCGCTTTCTCAAACTCGTTTTGCAAGAGGGCAGGGAGACGGTGATGCAACTTATTGCTCAGTCATACATCACTCTATACCGCAAGCAGAAGAATATCATTCACGGACGTCTCATCACTGCCACTGCTGTCAGTACAGCCACAGAACATAAAGTTCGACAAATGGTTGAGCAGAGAACTGATGGCAAAGTAGAGTTTCTTACCGAGACAAACCCTGATATCATCGGCGGTTTCATTCTCGAGTATGACACTTACCGTATGGATGCCAGTGTGAAGTCACAGCTTCAGGGCATTCTAAAACAATTAAAGTAAAATAATGGACAAGATAAAACCAAGCGAAGTATCTGAAATTTTGCTTCAGCAACTCAACAGTATCGGAGCTGAGCATAATTTTGATGAAGTGGGTACTGTGCTTACCGTCAACGACGGTGTTGCACGTATCTATGGACTCAATAATGCAGAGGCAAATGAGCTTCTTGAGTTTGAGAATGGTACGATGGCTATCGTGATGAACCTGGAGGAAAACAATGTTGGTTGCGTTCTTCTCGGTTCGACGAGCGGTATCAAGGAGGGAATGAAGGTCAAGCGTACAAAACGCATCGCTTCCATTCGTGTAAACGACAATATGCTTGGTCGTGTCATCAATCCTATCGGCGAAGCTATTGATGGACTGGGTGACATAGACCTTACAGATTCGTATGAGATGCCTCTTGACCGCAAAGCTCCGGGCGTTATTTACCGTCAGCCGGTAAAGCAGCCTTTGCAGACCGGTATAAAGGCTGTTGACTCAATGATTCCTATCGGACGTGGTCAGCGCGAGCTTATCATTGGTGACCGTCAGACAGGCAAGACTGCCATTGCGATAGATACCATCATTAATCAGAAGTCTTTCTATGAGGCGGGCAAACCGGTATATTGTATATATGTTGCGATAGGACAGAAGGCTTCAACAGTGGCAGCTCTCGTGCAGAATCTCAAAGAAAGAGGCGCTATGCCATATACAATCATCGTTGCCGCTACAGCCTCTGACCCTGCTGCCATGCAGTACTATGCGCCTTTTGCAGGTGCTGCCATCGGAGAATATTTCCGTGACCGTGGCGAACATGCACTTGTGGTGTACGATGACCTGTCAAAGCAGGCTGTCGCTTACCGTGAAGTATCGCTCATCCTTCGCCGTCCGTCAGGACGTGAGGCATATCCTGGCGATGTCTTCTACCTCCACTCCCGTCTTCTTGAGCGTGCTGCGAAAATCAATGAGCAGCAGGAAGTGGCAGAGCAGATGAACGACCTTCCGGCATGTCTGAAGGGAAAAGTGAAAGGCGGTGGCTCACTCACGGCTCTTCCTATCATTGAGACACAGGCAGGTGACGTGTCGGCATATATTCCAACCAATGTGATTTCAATCACTGACGGTCAGATTTATCTGGAGTCAGACCTCTTCAACCAAGGCTTCCGCCCGGCTATCAATGTCGGTATCTCTGTATCTCGTGTCGGTGGTTCGGCGCAGATAAAGTCAATGAAGAAGGTTGCAGGTACATTGAAGATTGACCAGGCTCAGTATCGTGAGCTTGAGGCTTTCTCCAAGTTCTCAAGTGATATGGACGCCGTTACAGCCATGACTTTGGATCGTGGACGCAAGAACAATCAGCTTCTTATTCAGGCACAGTACAGTCCGATGCCTGTCGGTGAGCAGGTTGCCATACTCTATTGCGGTACACACGGTCTAATGTCAACGGTTCCGGTAGAGCGTATCCGTGAATGTCAGGACCAGTTCCTTGAAGTAATGCGTACACAACATCAGGATGTCATAGATTTCCTTGGTGCAGGAAATATTGATGACAAAGCAACTGATACTATAGAGAAGGTTATGGCAGATGTTGCCGGCTCTTTCAAATAGAATCAGGCATTGATTTTCCTGATGTATAATTCTTAATTTGAAAGCGTATGGCTTCATTGAAAGAAATAAAAGACCGAATAGCATCTATCAACAGCACCCGTAAAATCACGAGTGCCATGAAGATGGTGGCAAGTTCAAAACTCCACCATGCTCAGGTGATGATAGAGAATATGCTCCCATACGAAGGGATGCTGGAGCATATTCTCAAGACTTTCCTTGCCAGTGAGATAGATGCCCGGAACATTTATTCGGAAGAACGACCGGTGAAGAGAGTCGCAATTGTAGCGTTCAGCAGCAACAGTTCGCTGTGCGGCGGATTCAATGCCAACATCATCAAGGCGGTGCAGAAAGCTGTTGAGGACTATCGGGAACTCGGTTTAGAGAATATTGTTGTTTATCCTGTAGGTCGGAAAATAGCGGAAAAGGCTATCAAGTCAGGATTGATTGTGGCAGGTGACTTCAATAATCTTTGCGACCATCCATGTGTCGACGGATGTGTGGATATAGTTAAAGATGTTGCAGTGAAATTCCGCAATGGCGAGATTGACAAAGTGGAACTCATCTACCACCATTTCAAGAGTGCCGGTTCGCAGATTCTGAAGCGCAAGACTTATCTCCCTATTGACATCACGGAAGTGGATTTTAATGAGGATAAGGTGCGTGACCTGAAAACGCAGATAGCCACAAAGGAAACGCAGGAATATCTTGCACGGCGTGCCCGTGAGGAGGCTGCAAAGGCTAATGAGGAGGTTGCGCCTCTCAATGATAATTTCCTTGTGGAGCCAGACCTCTATACCGTTCTCAGCAAACTTATTCCTCAGTATCTCAAATTGCAGATGTATACTGCGCTCCTTGACAGCAATGCTTCCGAGCATGCTGCCCGCATGGTGGCTATGCAGACAGCAACAGACAATGCGGACGAATTGCTGCGGGTGCTCAACCTTCAGTACAATAAATCGCGCCAGCAGGCTATTACAAATGAATTGCTTGACCTTGCAGGTGGCTCGCAGAATTAGTTCTGAGTATTATTCTGAAAAATCCATTTCGATGGTTTATATTCATTCAAACGGCACCACACTTGATGCGTGGTGCCGTTTGATTATAAAAAGAACATTATCTTGGTTGAACGGCAAACGATGTCCTGAGGGCTGACCGGAAAGCGAGTGCAATAGCGAGCCGGTGTTTGGTTGCAACGTTTCGCTGAAATGGGATTTTGAAGTGTTGACTAAGTAGACAATATTTCAGAAATTAACAGCACCTTTATAGCCGGTCTATAAAGGTGCTGGTTTGTATTTATGGTGTGGCAATCAGTACTTTAATGAGCTTAGCTGCATGAAATCTGGTATTGGGTAGGTGTGCAGCCGATGTGCACTTTGAAATATTTTGCAAAGAAACTCTGATTGGGGAATGAAAGCATGTCGCTCACCTGTTGTATAGTATAGCGGCGGCTTCTCAGCAGCACTTTTGCTTCAAGCAATACATATTCGTCAATCCATTCCCCTGCATTCTTTCCACTCACTTTCTTTATCAGCATGGAGAAGTATTTGGAACTGATGTTCAGTTCCTTGGCATAATATTGTATGGTACGGTGTTTTCGGAAGTTCTGTTGCACGAGTTCTATGAAGCGGTCGTAAAGGCTCATTGGGCGGTCAGTGTTGCTTATCTTCTCTATTGGTTTCCTGACAAGTTCCTCCAATGCAATGGCGCATAGCACATAGGAATAGGCCTTGATAGCGAACTTGCGGAAAGGGTTGTCCGCCTGTTTTAATTTTTCCTTCATCTTCAGGTAGACATCAATGCATTCGTTCATCAAAGATTCTGTAAGAGTAATCTTGGGATTGACGGAGATTCTTTTATTAATGTTCATTGAAGCCTCAATGTGTTCTATCGGTGCAAAATACTCGTTGGAGAACGATATGACAGCCATGCGGACGTCATCGGACAAATCGATTATTTCCATGATTGCTCCGGGCAATATTGTAAGTGTCTCGTTTTTGCTTATCAGATATTCACGGAGGTTGATTCTGACCGTAAATGTTCCCTGCACACAGAAATATACAGTATTGCAAGTAATCCTTATCGGACACTTGATAAAGAACGAGTCAACCTCTGCCGGAATGGAATGGTCACAGAGATTGTCAATCATTAAAAACTCGTCGCCAATGTGGTGCACTCCATAGATTCGGGAGATGTTGTCAAAGTTAGACAGGATGAGAGGTTTGTTTTTCATATTGGACAATTTTATGCTGCAAATTTAGTTAAAATATATCAGATTTCAAACAAATTCGTCCTTTAGGATAATTAATAGTCCTAAAAGGACCACGGTGTTTCATTGATTTTTAAGAAATTTGCAGCCGAAATTATTTAATATGTTTTTAGTATGTACATGAAGAAAACATTTTACATTGCATTGGCGGTGCTCATGGGACTATGCTCATGCCGGCGCACCGCAGACAAAACATCTATGCACACAGTGATGGTTACGTGTCCTGAAAGTTCCGTGGCAAGTGACGGAGGCGAGGTATCTTTGCCAGGTACAATAAAGGAGGGACAGACGGTGCAGTTATCGTTCAAGACATCAGGGCAAATCATCCGTTTGGATGTCAAAGAGGGTGATTATGTCCGGAAAGGGCAGCTTGTTGCTACACTTGACGCTGCTGACTACCGGATAGCGTTGGATGCATCTCAGGCGCAGTATTCACAGATGAAAAGTGAGGTGGCACGCATCAAAACCCTCTACGAACGTAATTCTGTGTCGAAGAATGAGTATGAGAAAGCCGTTGCGGGATTGGAGCAGGCGGCTGCCGATCTGCAGGCGAAGAAGAACCAGCTCCGGTACACAAGCCTTCATTCTCCTGCAAGCGGATATGTGCAGCAGGTCGATTCGCACATAGGGGAAATGGTCAGTGCCGGTTCTTCGGTGGTGACACTGATTGATGTGGAGCGAATGGAGGTTGAGGTCGGACTACCTTATAAAATTTATCAGCAACGTGACAATCTGACCGGGTTCAAGGCTGTTGTCGGTGGTAAGGAATATCCGCTGACTAAGCTCAATGTCATACCGAAGGCCGGAAGTGCACAGCAATATACCATGCTTTTGGCTTTGCCTTCTGACAAGTCATTGAAAGAGTCGTCCGGAATAAATGTGGAGGTGAGGTTCTCTGTATCTGGTGATGGAGACAGCTTGTCGGAGATGACTGTGCCCGAGAGTGCCATCGTGTATGAAGGCTCACAGCCCGGAGTGTGGGTCTTGCGGCAGGATTCGACTATCGTTAGGAAACCAATAGATACAGGCACAGTGATTGACGGGCGTGTCCGTGTGCTCAAAGGGCTGAATGGTTCGGAGACAATAGTCAAGGCGGGTGTGAACCAGCTCCACAACGGCGAGAAGGTGAGAGTGCTTCAACAGAAATCATTAACCAATCCCGGAGGGCTGTTGTGATGAAAATTATCAAGTACCTTGTGGAACGGCCTACATTGATGTGGTCGTTTATGGCTGCCATAGTCATTGCCGGAATTCTGAGTTTCATACGTATGCCAAAGTTGGAAGACCCAGTTGTGCCTGTCAAACAGGCCGTTGTCGTGGTAGCCCGTCCCGGAGCTTCTGTGCATGAAATGGAGTTGCAGGTGGCGCAACAGGTGGAAGAATCGCTGCGCACCCTTCCGGATGTGCGGAAAGTTATGACCGACTGCCAGCAGGGACAGGCGATGTTCACGATTGAGTTTGAAGAGACTGTGCTGATGGACGAAATAGAGCAACATTTCGACATTCTACGCCGGCGTGTCAATGACCTTCAACAGTCGTTGCCTCCCGGTTGTGTGGCATCACTTGTGCTTGATGACCAGATGGATATATTTGGTATCTTCTATTCATTGCAAGGTGACGGCTATACATCTGCGGAACTCTATGATTATGCCAAACTGATACGCCGTGAGCTTCTTGGAGTGAAGGGCATAAAGCGTGTAAGCATCTATGGTGATAGGGAAGAGACGGTGAACATAGTGCTTGACAAGAGCAAGATAGCGGCAAACGGTCTTCTTCCTACTCAGATAATGATGGCATTGCAGGATGTATGCAATCAGGTAGATGCCGGCAAAGTGAATGCCGGGTTATCCAAATTGGCTGTCAGGGTTGACACAATGGTGTGCACGGTTGACGACATCCGCAACATTTACATTCCGACACTTGACGGAAGCCGTGTCCAACTCTCTGATGTGGCTAAGGTGGAACGGAGCTATACCACTCCTCAGCGCAATGCATGATTATGCTTGGAGTGTTGCTACTGTTGTTCGGAAAGTGGAACAAAGTCATCATAATCCTCCTGTGCATTCCGTTCCTGATGGTTGGAGTGGCTCCGGCTCTTTTCCTGACTTCCACGCCACTGACATTCATGGCAATAATAGGATTAATGGGACTGATGGGTATGATGACCAAGAACACCATAGTGCTTGTGGATGAGGCCGACCGTCTTGTGCGAGAGAATCACTGCACAGTGCGACAGGCTGCCATTGAAGCCACTGTGTCGCGTGTGCGTCCGGTGTTCCTTGCCTCGTTCACAACCATTGTGGGTATGGCACCGCTGATTCCTGACCCTATGTACAGTTCATTGGCAATCACAATCATGAGCGGACTGTTTGTCGGCACACTTGTGACATTGCTGCTCCTTCCGTTGCTTTATGTAATCTTGGTAAAAGACACAAAATAAGACAGAAAATGAAGACACATATTATTATAGCCTCACTTTTGCTGGCTGCTATTTGCCACGCCCAACCTCTTGTGCTGTCCCTGAAAGAATGCAGGAGCATGGCGCTGGGTCACAGTGAAGACATGAAAATCTCTTCCAACAACACTTTGCAGGCGGTGCTCGACCATAAAGTCGCACGCAACTCATTATTGCCGCAACTCACAGGCTCTGCCATGGGGATGTACATGGCACCGGACATGGATTTCGATGGAATGACACTGTCCATGAAAGGCACATGGACAGCCAGGCTTAATCTCACGCAGCCGATTTATGTAGGAGGGAAAATCATGTCCGGCATAAAGCTCGCAAAACTTGGTGTTGAGGCATCGCACGAACAGCTGAAAGTGACCCGCGCCAATGTGATTGCCGATGCGGACAATGCCTATTGGACATATATTGCTGTAATGGAGAAAAAGCGGATGCTGGAGTCTATGCTTGAATATATCAGCTCTATTTACAATCAGGTAAGAAACTCCGTTGATGCGGAAATGGCGATTTCCGCAGACCTGTTGCGTGTGGAAGCCAAGCGGAGTGATTTCAATTATCAGCTTGAAAAGGTAAACAATGGTTTGGAAATGTGCCGTATGAACCTGTGCAATGTTGTCGGTGCGGATTTCTCAACGCAGATTGTTCCTACAGACACCATAATAACTATTGATGGTTCAGCACACTGTTCTGTCGGAAAAGACCTGATTTCCAACCGTCCGGAATACAGGCTTTTGCAGAAACAGACAGACATTTCGCAGGAACAGGTGAAGCTGGCGTGTGCCGACTATCTGCCGACTTTGGCATTGTCTGCCGGCTATTCCTACTTCGGCAACCTTAAGATTAAAGGGTTTGCTGATGACGGAACAGGCAGGATGACTCCTTTTTCGGAACGTTACAATGATGATTCTTTCTCGCTGATGCTGTCATTGTCCGTTCCTATATGGAACCGGGGAGAAGGTCATAGGAAGGTGCAAAAGCAGAAACTTGCTGTTGAAGATGCCCGTCTTGACTTGGAAAAGAACAACCGCCTGATGTTGATAGAATTGCAGAATGCATACAATAATCTGCACTCTTCCGAATCATTGATAGCCACTGCGGAAGCCGGCGAACGTGAAGCGGAAGAGGTTTTGAGAGTGATGACCGACCGTTATGAAGTCGGAATGTGCACACTCACCGACTTGCTGGAGGCTCAGTCGCAATGGCATTCCGCACGTTCCAACAGTATAGAGGCAAGGACGCAATACAAAATCTACGAAACAGACTATCAGCGTGTTGCGGGATTGATGGAATGAGGGTTGCTGGTGTCTGTATGCTTGGTAATGCAGAACTTTATGATAATTACCGTATAAAAAATGAAAACAGTTGTTGGAAGCCACTGTGCAATAAAAGTTGGCTTCCAACGACTGTTTTTTTAGTTCAATGTGGTATCAAGATATAAGGAGAAACAGCGGTGGAGGCAAGTCAAAATTTTCCTGATTTCGTAAATGCCATCCCAAAAAATCGTCTGTAAATATATGAGCGATTCTTCAGGTATTCGACTGTTGCCCCCCCCCTTTACTTGATGTACAAGCAAGATGTGCTTAGAAGAGTTTACGAAAAATGGAATCCTCGATACGGTTGAATCTCGTAAGCGCGAAAACAAGGTCAAGTCTTAGCTCAGAACCATTGATAAATATGTTGCTGATCTGTTGTGGATAGCCATGGACTCTAATGACCGGTTTGGGTAAAAGGAAATTGTGGTTATTTCAGCCACCCGAGACGCATTGCCCAATCGTCAAGGACTTGCCGGCGATACTTGCTTACGGTGGCAGCACCTTGCCATTTGCCCTCAAAAAGGGAAGGGGATGTGCAGTCTGTCCACCATGATGTCCCGAGCTTGTAATCGGTCGGCGATGGTGCTCCGGGCCATTGGTTGTCCACTGTGAGAGTTCCTCTGATAGGTTTGAAGGCAGCGTTGTCACAGGTTATCTCATAGTTGAGGGTAGCTGTCTGTTTTGGGGAATAACGGACACAGTACTCGCCTTTGCCCATGTAATATCCCTGCCAGTTCTGCTTGTCTATAAAAAGATTAAAGCACGGAGAATATTTAGGGAGATTCAGCCTCTTGCCTTTGAATCTGAATTCCACCACGGAATACACCGGTACGGCAGCCGTTGGCTCTTTTTCAGGGTTAATTATTCTGCGCGATGAGTAGTTGGTCTTTTCAAAACTTCCGCCCCAAGAATCACCTTCCGGGCTGTCGGGATTGCCGTTCATCATATAGAGCAGTGACGGCGTGTCGCCCATTTTCACAACCCCTTTGTAATAATTGATAAAGTCCGCACCGATGTGTCCTGCTCCTTTCATGCAGGCTTCGTAATATCCTGCATGGTATCTGCAGCTGTCCTTCGTGTCAGAAATCAGTCCTCGATAGGAAGCGTTATTCTCTATCATCCATAGATTGGGGAAGTTCTCCGCGATATAGGCATAGCTGTTCACGCCCCATTTCTTGTTAGGGCCGCCTATGTAATACACGCGAATCTTTTTGACAATGTCCGGTGCATCGTGCAGAGCCTGCGCAACATCTTCGAGGGAGCCCCACACAAGTACATACAGCGGTCGGTTGTCTTTCTTGCGGGCGCAGCGTACAATCCATTCCGAGCCTTCTGTCGGCTTGTCATAACCCGCAAACGGTGCAAGTCCGTGGCGGCCTTGCTTGCAGAACGGGCGCAGTTCTTCCGGTGTTTTCAACTCTTTGCAATGCGATTTGAGTACAGGGAAATCCTTCTCATAAATGTCTATCATCCTCAGAATCTCTCTTTTCGAGCCATTGCCGAAGGACGGTGAAGAGACAAGTCCCTCTATGTCGAAAAGGTCACTGTACATGAGCAGATGCAGCATCGACTGGTTGTCGTCAGGGTCAGTGCCACCAATGTCGGTGCTGACGAGTATGCGCGGCTTCTGGTTCTGTGCAAAAGCAAAGCAGCAAGGTGCGATTGCAAGAAGCAGAATAAAGAGTCTTGTTTTCATAATTCGGTTGTTGTTTTATGTCATTAGTTAGCAATTATATGTCGTTGTATGGATTTATTTATCCTCGTGCTTTCCTGTCTTTTCAAACTTTTCACGGTTATTCATGATAGCTTCCATGTTTTTCAGTGCCCATTCTGTCAGCTCTTGAATTATAGGCACAAGAGAATGACCGATGTCCGTCAGACTGTATTCTACTTTCGGAGGCACGGTCGGATAAACCTTCCGTGTCACCAGACCATCGGCTTCCAATGTCTTTAGGGTTTCGGACAGGACTTTTGAGGAAATGTCGGGAATAAGTTTGCACATTTCGCTGAAGCGTATCGCTTCCTGCTCGCTTAATATCACGATGACAAGCAATGCCCATTTTGTGCCGAGTCGCGCCACGATGTTGCGAATCGGGCATATTTCGATGATAGAGTTATTGTTTCTGTTCTTCTGCATGTTTGGCAGGTAATTGAGTGGACTTATAGTTATTGTGATGGCATATACCTAAGCAAAGTTAGTGAAAAAAACTGACAGAGTGATGCTTACGGTGCGTTTTAATGTATTTTAACGTATCGTTAAAAGCCTCAAAAACAACACAAGTGAGGAAAAGGTAACTATGTTTCAGGAAAGTAAGTTCTTGTGTATGAGTGAGTAATGTATTAACTTTGCACCTGCAAAACAGAAAAATCTTACTTTCGGAATAATCGTTTAACCATATAAAAAGCAACATTATGAGCAGTATTGAAATTTTGAACAAGGGCGCAAAGTATGCCCATGCATCTGTAGGAACACTTAAAGGCTATGAGGGAAAGGATTTTGTCAAGGAAGCGACCGATGCCACTTCGTGCGAAATCTCGTTCGGAACATTGCCGACGGGTACTTCTGTCCCATTCTTCCACAGACACAAGGCAAACGAGGAGAATTACATCATCCTTTCCGGAAAAGGTAAGTTTCAGGTCAATGATGAGGTGTTTGACATTGCTGAAGGTTCCGTTGTACGTGTCGCTACCGGTTGCGACCGCAACCTGAAATGCACTTCTGAAGAGCCGATGACCTACATCTGCATCCAGGCAAAGGAAGGCAGTCTGGAAGGCTATACGATGACTGATGCAGAAGTGACTGAGCATGAGGACCTTTTGTAACCTTTATGATTGTGATTTCAAATGGTTACCTTTTGCATTGCGAAAGGTAACCATTTGTGTGGTAAAACGTTACACTTCGTCAGGTAAAAGGTTGCCTTTTGGATTGTTATATTCTTTTATTTGTGATATATGGAGGTAAGTACTTGGTAATCAGTCGTCTATCTGATGTTGTAGATGGATGTGTCTGTCCTTTGCATTTGAAAGCTCGTTTTGTGCTTTATGGATACAATGGATTGGCTCCGCAAAGCAGCTTTCTCTTATAAACCAAAAAATCTTAATTTTTTGTAATTATATTGTTTGTGACTGTATATTGTGCGAGTATTTTCTTATCTTTGCATAAACATATATATGCATAAACTAATTATAATTTAGGAACAGATGAGAATTCTTTTGTGTGGTGGTGCCGGGTTCATAGGAACCCACACTATTGTAGAATTGGACAAAGCCGGTCATGATGTCGTTGTTGTAGACAACTTGGTGAATTCAAACGAGGAAGCCCTTCGCCGTGTGACAAAAATCATAGGGAAGGAAATTCCTTTTTACAATGTTGACTGCCGTGACCGCAAGGGAATGACGAGGGTTTTTGATGAGAACAAGTTTGATGCTGTCATCCATTTTGCCGGTCTGAAGGCTGTCGGTGAGTCTGTGGCGAAGCCTTTGGAATATTATGAAAACAACATGAACGCCACGTTTGTACTCATGGATGTGATGCGTCAGCATGGCTGCAAGAATATCATATTCTCTTCTTCAGCTACTGTCTATGGCGACCCTGCCATCATTCCGATAACAGAGGAATGCCCGAAGGGACATTGCACAAATCCTTACGGGCAGACAAAGTCCATGCTTGAGGAAGTCCTGATTGATGTGCAAAAGGCTGATAATGAATGGAATGTTGTCCTGCTGCGCTATTTCAATCCTATAGGCGCACATAAGTCAGGATTGATAGGCGAGAATCCGAACGGTATACCAAACAACCTTATGCCTTACATCACGCAGACCGCTATAGGTATGCGCGAGGAACTTGGTGTGTTCGGCAATGATTATGACACACCGGACGGCACGGGTGTCAGGGACTACATCCACGTTTGTGACCTTGCCGCCGGTCATGTCGCTGCACTTTCCGCAATAGAAAGGAAGTGCGGGCTTGCCATTTACAATCTTGGTACAGGACACGGCTATTCTGTGCTTGACGTTGTGAAAGCATTTGAGGACGCCAACGGACTTAAAGTTCCTTATGCCATAAAGCCACGCCGCCCGGGAGACATCGCCACCTGCTACTGCAATCCTGCAAAGGCAAAGGCGGAGTTGGGCTGGGAAGCGCAGTATGGCATAGAGGACATGTGCCGTGACTCTTGGAACTTCCAGAAGAACAATCCGAGAGGTTACGAGGGATAGTGTACAGACACATTCTGTAGGAAATAATGGAGATTCATCCGATAGCATATTTCCACTCTCCATTCACGTCAAAGTTCGGTATTCCACGTCAAAGCGGTGTTGTCCCGGAGGTTGAGGGAGAAATAGTCTTCTGCAAGCCATACGACAATCCTGTTGCCGTCCGTGGCATAGAGAACTTTGACTATGTATGGCTGATATGGGGTTTCAGCGGTAATCCCGGAAGCAGTGGGAATTCTATACAAGAAACAGCATTTGATGACGGGAGGGACGATACTGTACATCTGTCAGTGCGTCCTCCGCGTCTTGGTGGAAACGAGCGTGTCGGAGTGTTTGCTTCACGTTCACCTTTCCGTCCCAACGGTCTCGGGCTGTCATGTGTGCGACTGAAAGAAGCAAAGAAGGGACGCTTGGTTGTCCTCGGTGCCGACCTTATGGACGGCACCCCGATATATGATGTGAAGCCATATATTACTTATGCCGACGCCTATCCCGGCGCACGTTCCGGTTTCGTCGATGCTGCGGAGTGGCAGCCACTTGCGGTTGTCTTCCCAAAGGAGTTGCAGCAAGGCTTCTCCGAAGCAGACATAAAAGCGATTTCCGGGGCGTTGAGCCAAGACCCGCGCCCGCATTACCATAAGGATTCGCCACGCATTTATGGAATGCCTTTCAGAGGAAAGGACATCCGTTTCCGAATCTGCGATAATAAAGTAGAAATAACAGACATAATCTGAGTCGTCATAATCATTTGTGACGCCAAACTAATTACCATAATGAAAAAAATACTGACCACATTAACTCTTACCACAGCTCTGTCCATCCCGATGATGGCACAGCAGGGTGGACTTGTAGACATGCACAACGCCTCACATTCAGTAATGGTGAACACTCCTTTGGGTGCCACACATTGGACTGGAGGCTTTTGGAAAGAACGTTTTGACATATTCCACAAGAACTCTATTCCTTCCATGTTCGAGACATGGAAAAGCAAGCAGGGAAAAGGCTGGAACAATTTCCTTGTAGCGTCAGGAAAGATAGAAGGTGAGCACCACGGTCCTGCTTTCCATGACGGAGACATGTACAAATGGTGTGAATCAATGGCAGCAGTATATGCTGTCACCAAGGATTCGGGACTTGACAAGATAATGGACGAGTTCATTGCCCTTGTCGCCGCATCGCAGCGTGAGGACGGATACATCCATACTCAGGTGAACATCGCGGAACTTAATGCCAAGAAGAAGCGCAAGGAAGCTAAGGACAACACTGTCGTGGGTACGGCACAGGGAACCGGTGCTGACGGTGCTCTCGGCAACAAACTTAATTTTGAGACTTATAATATCGGTCACCTTATCAATGCCGCCCTTGTCCATAAGCGTGCGACAGGCAAGACAAATTTCTACAATGTGGCACTCAAGGCTGCGGATTTCCTTATCAATTTCGCCAAGACAAATCCTGACGAGCTTGCAAAGTGCGCCGTTTGTCCGAGCCATTATATGGCGGTTGCGGAACTGTACCGTGAGATCGGTGACAAGCAGTACCTTGACCTTGCACAGACACTCATAGACATCCGTGGCAGCCAGCCTGACGGAACGGACGACAATCAGGATCGTGAGGCATTCCGTGAGCAGTACACAGCTATCGGCCATGCAGTCCGTGCCAACTATCTTTATGCAGGTGTGGCAGACCTTTATTCCCTTACAGGCGAGGCACAGCTGATGAAAAACCTCACCTCAATATGGGATGACCAGATAAACAGGAAGATGTATATCACAGGCGGTTGTGGCGCATTGTACAACGGTGTGTCCCCTGATGGCACGGACTATAAGCCGGCAAACTGGCAGCAGGTGCATCAGGCGTTCGGCAGACCGTATCAGTTGCCGCAGTCAACGGCTCACAACGAGACTTGTGCGAACATCGGAAACATGCTCTTCAACTGGCGTATGCTCCAGACAACAGGCGACGCAAAGTATGCTGACATTGTTGAGACTTGCTTGTACAACTCCGTGCTTACAGGTATATCTTTGGACGGTACTAAGTATCTGTACACCAATCCGATGCGCCTTTCAAAGAAGCTCCCTTACCAGTTGCGTTGGAGCCGTGAGCGTCAGAAACTGATTTCCTGCTTCTGCTGCCCTCCGAACACACTGCGTACTGTCTGCGAGGCACAGGAGTATGCTTACACAGTAGGCTCTGATGCCTTGTTTGTGCAGCTTTATGGTGAGAACGCTTTAGAGACAGTTCTTGGCAAGAAAGCATTGAAAGTTTCACAGAAAACAGATTATCCGTTTGACGGACGCATAGAACTGACCATCGACGCTGTCGGCAAGAACTGCCTGAACACAGTCAATCTGCGCATACCGGGATGGTGTGACAATGCCACCGTGACTGTCAATGGTGAGGCGCAGCAGGTTAACGTCGCTCCTAATTCCTACATAGCACTTAACCGTAAGTGGAAGAAGGGTGACAAGATTGTCCTTGACATGGAGATGAGGGCGAAGCTCATTGAGAGCAATCCGCTTGTCGAGGAGTCTCGCGGTGAGGTCGCTGTTAAGCGCGGACCGTTGGTTTACTGCCTTGAAGAGATTGACATCGACGGCAATCAGAACATGAAACCGGGTTCCGGAAAGACACCGAGTGTGTCAAGTGTTGACATTGACAACATCGTTCTGCCGATGAATATCAAGTTCTCCGTGGTCGATGTGGAGATAGCCGACTCAAAGATGAAGGCACTTGAGGGTATGGCAAAATACGTTGAAGAACCGGATTGGAACGGCACACTCTACCGCGAGGTGAGCAGAAAGGAGCGTGACATTAAGGTACGACTGATTCCTCACTATGCGTATGGCAACCGTGGATTGCAGGATTTCACAATCTTCATGCCGTTGGCACGCTGATACATATGTTAAAATACTCAGCAAGTGGGTAGAAAGCCCCACTTGCTGAGTATTTATAGCCAAACAAAATTGATTTGCGAAAACACTCATGCCTTATTGCAAACATCTCCATGCAAAGTGTGGCGGAGCCACACTTTGCACGGTAGTTATTGTAGAACATGGAAATTATACAAAAACGTAGTCATTGGGTAATTGGAAAACCATGGGCAATGCGCTTGCATATTTTCGCAAATCTATTCTGTCTTACTATTATATAGACTGAAAAAAATAATGTTTATGAGAAAAATATTGTTGAGTATATTTGCTTTAGCGGCACTGTCTGCTTCGGCAGCAGACATATATGTGTCGCCCAATGGTTCCGACACGAACGACGGTACTGTGGGAAAACCGCTGAAGAGCCTCCGTATCGCATTGCGTCAGGCACGCAATCTGCGCCGACTTAATGACCCGTCTGTGAAAGGCGGTGTGACGATTCATGTCGCAAAAGGCACATATAATCTTTATGAACCGCTGTATGTCCGCCCCGAAGACAGCGGTACTCCTGACTCTCCGACACTGATTAAGGGCGAGGGCGCAGTGATTTCCGGAGGAGTGGCCGTTACCGGATGGCGCAAGGAAGGCAAGCTGTTTGTTGCCGACACTCCTGAGTTTAATGGCAATCTGATTGATTTCCGCCAGCTTTACATCAATGGCGAGAAGGCTGTGCGTGCACGCGATGTGGCGAATTTTGATGATATGGCGCACATACTCTCCCTTGACAAGCCTAATCAGGTGATGTACGTTCCTGTTACGCCAGCTGTCAAGGCTTTGGAACGTCAGTATAATGCAAAGAACAAGCAATATGCCCAGCCTGTTGAAATGGTGCTCCATGAGATGTGGTGTGTTGCCAATCTTCGTATAAAGGACATAAAAATACAAGGCGACAGTGCTGCTGTCACCTTTCACCAACCTGAGTCAACAATACAGTTTGAGCACCCTTGGCCGTCACCAATGGTGAACACAAAGCCTTTCACACGTGAGGACGGAAAGGTGCTTAACCTTAACTCTGCATTCTATTTGACAGGTTCTAAGGCATTGCTTGATGCTCCTGGCGAATGGTATCATGATGTCCGCAGCCACAAACTCTACTATTATCCGCGCAGTGGAGAGACTCTTTCCATGCTCAACAGCAAGTCTGCTCCTGCCATTGTCCCTGCATTGGAGACACTCGTGGAGGTGAAAGGCACTCTCGAGCGTCCTGTCCACGATGTGCGTTTTGAGGGGATAACCTTCTCTTACAGCACATGGATGCGCCCGACCACTGACGGTCATGTGCCTTTGCAGGCAGGAATGTTCATGTACGAAGGCTACAAACTGCGCCCGCAGACACGCCGTCCCGACCGTAATAACGGACTTGACAATCAGGGATTCCTCGGTCGTCCGGCTGCTGCTGTTGTTGTAAGTGGTTCCAATGACATTGCTTTTGACGGCTGCACATTCACTCATCTTGGCTCTTCCGGCATTGATTATGAGGAAGGGACAAAGGGTTGTGTGATAAGCAACAACATCTTTACCGACATCGCCGGCAGCGGTATTGTAGCAGGTTCGTTCTCACCGTCAGCCTTCGAGACTCATCTTCCTTACGATCCTCTTGACAGACGAGTGGTTGTGGACGGACTCATTATTGCCAACAACAACA
Organism: Palleniella muris; assembly: GCF_004792655.1. Lineage (GTDB taxonomy): Bacteria > Bacteroidota > Bacteroidia > Bacteroidales > Bacteroidaceae > Prevotella > Prevotella muris_A. Next base: position 141,357 of record NZ_SRZC01000004.1, read on the forward strand.
TCAAGGATGTTACGAATGAGGATTGGGGAACGCTTGGAATCAACTGCGGATATGTTGCAAACACAATCATTGCGCATAACGAAATCAGCGAAGTTTCTTATTCCGGTATAAACCTTGGCTGGGGATGGACACAGAGTGTGAACTGTATGCGTGGCAATGAGGTGTACCGAAACTACATCCACCATTATGCAAAGCACATGTACGATTGTGCGGGCATATACACATTGAGCTCGCAGATAAAGACGTACATCACGGAGAATGTCGTGGATGAGATTTATCATCCTGTCTATGCACACGACCCGCACCATTGGTTCTATCTCTATTGCGACGAAGGTTCGTCGGGCATCACTGTGCAGGACAACTGGACTCCGACAGAGAAATACCTGAGAAACTCCAACGGTCCTTGCAACACTTGGGAGAACAACGGCCCTGCAGTGAATGACTCCGTAAAGGCAAATGCCGGTATCAAGGCCGGTCTGGATATTGCCGGACTGAGAGCAAAGATACAGACAAAGAAACCTAAGAAGGCGAATTAAACGCCTTTGGAAGGATATTGCAAATAGAATTGAAAAACAAAAAACTCGCGATATTATGTGGATAACCTATCCCGGTGATTTTGAAATATGGCTTGGTAACAAGTTCAACAACCGCCGTACAGAGCGCGGTGCAATGTTCCCACCGTTCTGGAAGCAGGACTCCCACTATGTTACGGTGGAGTTCTCGACAACTGTCAACCTTGAAGAGGCTGAGGAAGTGGAGATTCTCTGTGAGGGAAAGTTCAACCTTATGCTTGACGGCAAACTGCAGTTCGGTATGCCTGAGCATTTCACTGTACCTGCCGGTGAGCACAAACTCAACCTGAAGGTGTGGAACCAGGCAACTCCTCCTGCATTATATATAAAAGGTAAAACCATCGTTACAGACTCTTCATGGCTCGCAACCTACGAGGATAAGATTTGGATTGACGAAAATGGCATAGCTCATGGTTCGGGCATCTATGTCCCGGCAGCAACAAGCAAGTACTTCCAAACCAAAGAGCAGCGTCCTTCCGAGTTTGCCTTGGCAACAGAACCACTGATGCCGGTGAGCAAGGAGAGGGTAGGCGAGGGAACACTCTACGACTTTGGAAAGGAGACAATGGGACTTCTGTCCGTAGGCAACTCAAAGGACAAGGGACTTGTCGAGGTCTATTACGGTGAAAGCCGTGAGGAAGCCTTGGACAAAGACTATTGTGAGACGCTTGACAAGTTTGAGACTAAGGACTTTACTCCTGTCATTCTTGACAGTAAGGCGTTCCGCTATGTCTATGTAGAGTGTGCCGGAGGTGTGGAAGAACTTGATGTCTATGCCTTTTATGAATACCTTGAGCAGGACATGGCACTTGGCGGAGCGTTTGAATGCTCCGATTCCGAACTGAACAGAATATGGGAAGTGGGTGCTTATACCATGGACCTCACAACCCGCGAGTTCATGATGGACGGCATCAAGCGTGACCGTTGGACATGGTCAGGTGATGCCATACAGTCCTATCTGATGAACTACTATCTCCGTTTCGATTTCGAGTGCGTCAAGCGTACCATACGGCAACTGCGTGGAAAAGACCCGGTAACAGCCCATATCAACACAATTATGGACTACACTTTCTATTGGTTCAAGTCTGTGCTTGACTACTATGAGTACACTGCCGATACAGCCTTCGTCCGTGAGATGTGGGCACGTATGAAGACACTCATGGACTATGTCCTCGGAAGACTTGACGAAGAGGGGCTTGCCGAGGGACAGCCTGACGACTGGATTTTCGTTGATTGGGTGGATTTCCCTATGCACAAGCGTGGTGTGATGTGCTTTGAGCAGATTCTCCTTGCCAAGGCTCTTGAAACCATGAAGGTGTGTGCAGAGCTTCTTGGAGAAGAAATTGATGCTGAAAAATATGCTACCTTATATAAGAATGTACGCCTGAAGACTGACGAGCATTTCTGGAATGAGGATAAGAAAGCGTATCTCCACAGCATTGAGGACGGACAATTGAATGAGATGATAACCAAGTTCCCTAACATGTTCGCCATACTTTTTGGTTATGCGGACGGACGGCGAAGCAAGGAAATCATGGAGAATGTTATGCTCAATCCTGATGTTGAGGCCATCACAACCCCTTACATGCGCTTCTATGAGTTGGAGGCTTTGTGCCAAATGGGACTGCATGATTATGTCATGGGCGAGATGAAATCCTATTGGGGTGGCATGTTGAAGGAAGGTGCGACATCATTTTGGGAGAAATATGTCCCGACAGAGCAGGGTACACAGCACTTGCAGATGTACGGCAGACCGTATGGCAAGAGCCTTTGCCATGCCTGGGGAGCATCACCGGTCTATCTTCTTGGAAAGTATTATCTTGGCATCAAACCGACAAAACCGGGCTATCAGGAGTGGGAATGCCGTCCGCATCTCGGTGGGCTTGAATGGATGAAGGGGCGTGTACCTACGCCTTTCGGACCTATCTCGTTGGAGATGAACAAGGAAGAAATCACCATACAAAGTCCTGTCATAGGAGGAAAACTTTATGTCGGAGACAAATGTATAGACATCAACACTACGGAGAAGATACAAGTTGGACTTAAGTAAAGATTTTACAGACTATACCTCACGCCTTTTCGGTGAGGAACGCTGGCAGCGATTTCTTGACTCTTTCGGTCAGGAAGTCCCTGCCAGTGTGCGTTATAACCCGTTCAAGCCGGTTGCTGACATGCCGGAAGGAGAGCCTGTGCCATGGTGCAAGGATGCCTATTGGCTGAAGGAACGCCCGAAGTTCACACTTGACCCGCTGCTTCATGCCGGAGTTTATTATGTGCAGGAAGCAGGGTCAATGTTCCTTGACAATGTTCTTCGGCAGTATGTCCAAGAACCGGTGTGCATGCTTGACCTGTGCGCTGCACCGGGAGGAAAGTCAACATTGGCACGTGCTGCATTGCCGGAAGGTTCTTTGCTGATAAGCAACGAGCCTGACCACCACCGTGCCAATATCCTTATGGAGAATATGCAGAAGCAGGGACATAAGGATGTCTATGTCACAAACAACTATGCAAAGGACTTCAAGTCTGCGAAAATGCAGTTTGATGTCATACTTGCCGATGTGCCGTGCTCAGGTGAAGGAATGTTCCGCCGTGACGAAGGAGCGATAAAGGAATGGAGCTTGCAGAACGTGCGCAAGTGTGCTGAACTGCAGCGGAGCATAGTCAGTGATATATGGGATTGTCTGCGTCCCGGCGGACTGTTTATATATAGTACCTGTACGTTCAATCTGCAGGAGGATGAAGAGAATGTCCGTTGGATAGCGGAAGAGCTTGGAGCGGAAATTCTTCCTGTACAGACAAGTCCGGAATGGAACATCACGGGCTCCCTCCTTGAAGGATTTGATGAGCCCGTCTATCGCTTCATACCCGGAGTGACTCGCAGCGAAGGACTCTTTATGTGCGTTATGCGCAAGCATGGGGAGTCTCAGCCCTGCCGCAGACCGATAGAAAAGCAGTTGAAACGCCTACGCATACTTTCCGATGGAAATCCGAAAGGAGAGCAGAAAGGCAAGAACATCATCCCTGCCCATGCTGAGACATTGCTCGTCCCTTGTGGTAAAGAGAAAACCGGTGTGTATCCTGTTGTAAAACTGTCACTCGAAGATGCCCTGCGCTATCTTCATCGTGAAGCAATAACTTTGCCGGAAGCCACTCCGCGCGGCTATGTCATCGTCGCTTATAAAGGTCATAACCTCGGATTCATGAAGAATCTCGGCAATCGTGCAAACAATATGTACCCGAAAGAGTGGGCGATAAGAAATCTGTAGATATTTGGATTAATCCTATTTAATATAGAAGACAGCTGTAAGTTACCATATCAGAGAATATGAGTCCTCGGATATGGTAACTCATTTTTTTTTAAGAAAAGGTCAAAGTATATATTCAGTAACGCCTCCCTTGCGTTTGTGAATCTCTCTGCGCGAGCCCTTTGTCTTTCGTCACATAAAAGTGCGTCTTCATTATACGCACATTCGGTAACGGATGAACTGTCCGCCAATAGGTCGCGCCCTATGTGCAGATAGTCAACATCGTTCAAGGCAAACGATGCCAAGGTCGGCAGTATGTCATAATGATTTCCATATTTATGTGTGGCACTCTTATGGTGAGGTTGACGTAGTGCCGGTGGCAGGTAGACATACATGAGTATGCGGTTGCGGAAACTCTCGTCAACATTATTATAGTCAATGATTGACCTCAGGCTATGGTCTCCGCAGATTATGATGATAGTGTTGTCGGCTGCCGGCGACTCTTTGAAACGTGTGAGTAAATTCCCTATGGATTGGTTCGCATATTGGAAGCCACGTAGATATTGCCTTACAACATCACGTTTCCCACTGAAATTCCTGGAATTCACCAAAGTGTCTGGCAACTCTGGAAGTTTAATATCATCAGGTAAGTCCAGTGGAGGGTGGTTGGTTGTAGTCAGCCCCATTATGAACTTTGGGGATTTCGCAGGTTTTTCCAATATTTCCATGAGCGAGTTGAGCATATAATGGTCATAGACTCCAATGCAGCATTCTTTGTATTCCGGGTGCGCAGATTTCATCTCGTACATCGCCACAATGTCATCAAAGCCTTGCACTGTCAGTCCCTCCTGCACATTGCCCCAGCCGGGATCCATTCCTGTGATGAACGTAGTGCTGTAGCCGCTTTTGCAGAACGCTTTTGCAATGGATGTTGGCAAGGTGGTGTAGTGGTGTGGCGAGAAGAAAAATCCTTTGAATGGTGTCGCCACGGTGAGGCACTCCAATGAGCGTGCCGTGCCATTGCGGACAGATGTGAAGTTGTCAAACAGGAGGTCTTCATGCAGATGCCTTTCCATTTCAGGCATCAACTGGCAGTTTTTGCTGCTCAGCGTTGAGAGGTAGTAGCCCCAACTTTCACTCATCAGCAGCACAATGTTATGTTTCTGTACGTTCTTGTTATGTTCCGCATGTGAGAACAAGAGTGAATTAAGGGTTGCAAGTGTGTCTTCGCATATCTTTACAGGGATTGGTCTCCCCATGCCTTCGGCAAAGGCATCGCAGGCTTCCTGTAATGCTGTGAAGCCATATCGCTCCAGTGCTTCTTCTCCATTCAATGGTGAAGAACCTTTCCCTAAGTCGCTTTTCGCTTTTTTTAGCATATACAGAGCGTTAGGGACGATACTGTTAAACTGTTTGTCAGGAGATACGACAATATCTTCCGCTTGTAGTGGATAGGGTCCGAAACCGCCACGCAAGCAATATGCCTCTACTGCTACAACTAACACTATGCTAAGCCAATTCCTTTTCATTCGCAATGTTCGGTTATGTTTAGATTCTTTATTAACAGACTGTTCACTCTCCAAGTAGTCCAAAGACATCCAATGATAATAGCTATCATCCGGATGACAGGGTATTCGTTCCAGATGCTTTCGATAAGGCTCAGCGGTTCTTCCTTGAAGAAGTCGAAGAATGTGGAGTTTATGTGTGACCCAAAGTTGTGGTAAAAGCCAAGGTCAACGCAACCCAACAATGTGATTGCCATCACTACGACCATGCTGTACCATTGCGTGAATACTGTGAAGAAGCGGCATAGCCTCTTGTTGGCTACAACCAATAGCGGCAGACCCAAAAGCAATAAAGGCACGGCAGCGTAGGCGCAGACTTGAGAGTCGAATCGAACGATGTTGCGTAATGCCAGTGGGAGATGGGGCAGGTTTTCTGTGATGACAGACATAGGAATATAGATGAAGATGAACACTAAGCGTATCACAATCAGCATAGTGAGCCATATCGCTATTTGAAATACTGTCAGTTGCAAGAATATTCGGGACATAATATGTTTGAGGCTTGTCCTCCCAAACAAAGCACTTTGGTATGTTAACAAATTGGCGGATAGGACATAAAAACAAAAATAGCGTGGGAGTCCTCACTTACCCGTCCCACGATTCCAGGCCTTCGAACTTGCCCCCATTAGTAGAACGAGCAAGTAGCAGAAGCCCACGCCGTATGCTGACGAGTGGATACAATCCACCCATACAATCATACACGTAGACACCTACTTTGCTCTTGTTCCTTGACTAATGGTTTCAAGTGTTCGAAGTTTGGAACCGTCAAAGACAAGGCTTAGTAAACGCCTTTTCATTAATATGTAACTCCCATGTTTTCCCGCCCTTATGGGCTTCTGCATGGGAGAATAGTGCAAAGTTTATGCTTTTTTGTGAAATCACAAAGATTTTTCAAGAAAATCAGACAGGCATAGTGCCATAAAAGCATAAAAACAAATTGATAGAATGATTTTATGCACCTGTGCAAGTCATCTGCTTGTTTGCCATAACTAAAAAAATCCCTGACTTCATCACTGGTTTACCTTTGAGAAAGTGACGAAGTCAGGGAAATATAATTTATGGCTTTGGTTAATAATATAAGACGCAAGCAGTTTGTTTGATGTCAGCAAATACAATCTTTACCGATGAACAAGAAGGAGCTCGTTGCCACTATCATCAAACTTCACTCTTATAGAATTCTTCCAATTGAAACACCATGTGATTCGCATTATAATATCTTTGTCGGGTGAAACATCCGATTCTGGTTTATTTGGTGTAGTGCCTAATTCTGAGATTGTAATGAAGCGTTCTCCGTCATGTTCGCTGAAACTCCACCTTCCCCACAGCTCATCACCTTGTTGCTCAATAAGACATCTGCCATTGCCCCAGAAACAAAAAGATACTTGTCCGGAATCGACCTTCCGCCCATTAATCTCTGTTGCATACCATTCCCCATAAAAGTCCGTGCTTTCAAGGGTGGGTACATATTCATCTTCTTTGTCGCAAGAGACGCTGAAGAGTGAGACAAGGATAAAGAAAAGAATGCGCTGCAAATAAGTTGTATTGATTTCAATAACCATAATTTAAACATTTGTAGTAAAATAGTTTGCTATTGCCTTAGAATGATAAAACTACATTATTATAGTAAGACTCCTGTATGCAATTGTTCCACTGGAAACATCAAATCCCAGTTTTTTCCCAAAACGATATTACTACCTTCAATCTTGAACTTCTTGAACAATGCTGGTGCTGCATATTTGTTATACTGTGGATGAGAGTTTTTCTTGAAGAATGATGAAAAATCCAATGTCCTCTCAACGCCATCATTGAAAGTCAATTTCACAGATAAACCTCCAAGGTAATCTGTCTTTGTTATGTATAAGAATAGAGCCATAACTATAATTTTTTCTTAATATTAGTGCATCTGACAACTTTCTTCAAGATAAAAAAGTTAATCCATTTGGAAATAATACTCTATGTATAGTAACTTCGTTCCATTAAACGTTATTGCTCTAAGAATCCAAAGAATTAAAAGAAGCAGTTTCATCATGACATAGATTATTGTCTAACAAGCCATTTCTTTTAATTCTTTGGATTCTTAAAGCAATGTTTTTCTTAAAGTATTGTCACTCATGGGTGATAATATCTATTAAGAACATTATGGATTAATCTTTTCTGATAATTTCCATTCCTTCGTTTACGGCCTGCATGTTCAGAGGGATAAGTCCATGGTGACGTTCGGGGAGAGTCTTGTAGAGAGCCTTCTCCAGTCCTTCGAGAGTGACAAGAGGGGCGACTTTCAGCAGACCGCCCAGCACAATCATATTGAAGACTTTGGTGTTCTTCAACTCTATGGCTTTGTCCATGGCGTTGATGCTGAATGTATGTATGTCGGTGCGTGTCGGCAGATTGAACACACCGGCACTGTCGTAGATAAGTATTCCGCCCGGTTTCACACGCGCTTGGAACTTGTCCAATGACGGTTGGTTAAGGACGATGGCGATGTCGTAGTTGCTCAATATAGGTGAGGCAATCTGCTTGTCAGAGATTACGACAGTGACATTTGCCGTGCCACCGCGCTGTTCCGGTCCGTATGCAGGCATCCATGTCACCTCTTTCCCCTCCATAAGTCCGGAGTAGGCGAGTATCTTTCCCATTGACAGTACGCCTTGTCCACCAAAGCCTGCTATGATGATTTCCGTTTTCATGTTGCTTTTATTCTTAGAAACTTTATGAGTTTGTGCGAGTTTACCGCGTTAGCGGTTAAATATAGTAGCCGTGGGTCGCAACCCACGGTTTGTGCATCTGTTTCTCTTTTCACGACCGATTTATTGGTCGAATAGTTGATTTTTTTGTTTATTCGACCAATAAATCGGTCGTAAAAAGAACTGTTACTCTTGTTCCGTGGGTACGACCCACGGCTACTTTCTTGCCACCGCTAACGCGGTTTCTTCCATATATGTGTATTTTATCCGTTGCAAAGATAAAGGTACAATCTTAACCGTTAACGCGGTTTATCCATTATTTGCTGCAAAGATAAAGGTACAGTCTTTAACAGTTAACATGGTTTCCTATATGGAGTTTTTTTACAATACAAAACAGAAGCCACGGTATTTAACCGGTTATGTCCTGTCCTTCAGGTCTCCTTTAGGATAGTATGGGAACATATTCTCCACCATCCATTCGTTTGCCTTTACGGGCGACATCTTCCATCCGCTGTTACAGGTGGAGACAATCTCCACGAGTGAGGAGCCTTTACCTGCCATTGAGGCTTCGAAAGCCTTGCGTATTGCCGCCTTTGCCTTGCGTATTGCCGGTGCAGACTCTACGGACTGTCGGCTGACATAGCATGTGCCCTCCAATGTTGCGGCAATCTCTGTGATGCGCAGAGGGTAGCCGTGCATCTCCGGGTCACGGCCATACGGGCATGTCGATGTCTTCTGTCCGATGAGTGTGGTAGGAGCCATCTGTCCTCCGGTCATGCCGTAAATGGCGTTGTTTATGAATATTATCGTGATGTTCTCGCCACGGTTGAGAGCATGGATAGTCTCCGCCGTGCCGATACATGCAAGGTCACCGTCACCTTGGTAAGTGAAGACAAGGCGGTCGTTCCACAGGCGTTTTATGCCGGTGGCAACAGCCGGCGCGCGTCCGTGGGCAGCCTCCTGCCAGTCGATGTCAAGGTATTTATATGCAAACACGGCACATCCCACAGGGCAGACGCCTATGGCCTTTTCCTCCATGTGCATCTCCTCAATCACCTCTGCGACCAGCTTATGCACCACGCCGTGCGAGCATCCCGGGCAATAGTGCATGGGAGTGTCGTTCATCAGTGACGGTCTCTGATATACAATGTTTTCAGAAGTCATTTCTTTCATGTGCTTGTTTTGTTCTTCTATGGCAGTCATCGGTTCAGTCCTCCAATAAAGTTCTTTAATGCTTCGGCTATCTCGTCAGGTTCAGGCACCACTCCTCCCATGCGTCCGAAATGCTTTATCGGCAGGGCGTCATGTATGGCAAGGCGCACATCCTCTATCATCTGACCGCCATTTATCTCTGCGCACAGCACACCTTTCACCATGTTTTCCCCATTTGGAGTCTTTTTTGTACAGAGGGCTTCAAGCTCTTTGTACGGATAAGGCCACAGGGTTATCGGACGGAAAAGTCCTGCTTTGATGCCCTCTTTCCTCAGTTCGTCGATGGCGGTGACGGCAAGTCGGGCAGAGATGCCGAATGCTGCGATGATGTATTCCGCATCGTCGGTCATGTAGGTCTCGCATCTTGTCTCGTTCTCCTGAATGGTTCTGTACTTCTCCTGCATTCTCAGGTTGCGTTCCTCCATGACCTCCGGTGTCTGTTCCAGTGAGGTGATGATGTTCGGTTGCCTTTCCTTTGTCCTTCCGGTTGTAGCCCAAGGGCAGCGCTCGCGTATCTCTTCTTCAGTCCAACGTGGCTGATAGGGTGGGAGAACACACTTCTCCATCATCTGTCCTATGACACCGTCGCAGAGAATCATGCCCACACAGCGGTACTTGAATGCCAAGTCAAAGATGAGCGGAACGAAGTCCGCCATCTCCTGAACTGTGGACGGTGCAAGGACAATACAACGATAATCACCGTTTCCGCCGCCACGAGTCATCTGTGTGTAGTCCGCCTGTGACGGCTGTATGGTGCCAAGACCGGGACCTCCGCGTGATACATCAATCACCACGCCCGGTATCTCGCAGCCAGCCATGTAGGAAATACCCTCCTGCATGAGTGCTATGCCCGGTGATGATGAGGATGTGAATGCGCGCTTTCCTGCTCCCGCCGCGCCGTAGACCATATTGATTGATGCCGTCTCGGACTCAGCCTGTACCACTGCCATGCCTGTTGTTTCCCAAGGCTTCAGCATTGCCAAGGTCTCGATAATCTCACTTTGCGGAGTGATAGGATAGCCGAAGAAACCGTCGACTCCGCAGCGTATTGCTGCATGGGCGATAGCCTCATTGCCTTTTAGGAGCATCACTTCTCCTTCTGTATGTTTCATGTCATTTGCCATAATCTTCAATCCTCAAGTTTCTTTTTATAGACTGTTATACAACCGTCAGGGCAGACGATACCGCATGAGGCGCAGCCGATGCAACTGTCGTTGATGGCTTCTGCATACGGATAGCCGCAGGCGTTGACTTTCTTGCTCATGGCGATAACTCCTTTCGGACATGCGGCAGCGCACAGTGCGCAACCCTTGCATCTGTCCTTGTTTACCTCTATGGCACCGATAATCTTACTCATTGTTCTGTTGGTTTTAAGGTTCTGGTGTGGCGATTACGGGTTATACATATCTTTGTTATAAAACTCGATAATCTCCATCAGCATTTTTCTTGCGTGAACGGCAGGCGACTCACTGTCAAGGTCTATGGCTTCCTGATAGCAGTTGAGTGCCCCTTGCCAGTCCTGGTGCTTTCTGCGGAGGTTCCCCTCCTCATACCATTCTTCTGCATTCATGATATTGTATAATGTGTTTTTTGCAGTATGTACATTGCTGTCGCTACGGAATGCCTTATCAGCATGCACTCTTTCTTGGTTTGATTGTCACAGTGCAAAGATAAAGATTAAAACAGAAAGGACATTTGAATGTTCTTTCTATTTTAGATATTTTAAGCGTAATAAACATGAAAATGCGCACACTGCTTGGTGAATGTGCAATGGAAGGGATTGCATGGCTGTTTTCTGACTTTATTGCCGGATTGTTTGTCATGGAGAATGGTGTTTGTATTCAGGTGGGCATGATATATGGAATTACTGATGTGTCTCTCTTGTATGAGCTTGCCAATGTTAGCGTGGGGTGAGAAAACTCGGGGCTCAAAGTGCCATGTAAATTGCGTAGAAAATAAAAACAAGAAGAAACTTTCAAAAAAACGATATTTTTGTCGTTTTGTGTAATTAATTATAATACAGTGAATTATGGTGTATGAAGTTGGTTTGCCTAAATTTCGTTTTGGCGAAAGGTTGCCTTTCATAAGGTCAAAGGTAATCTTTTGCATTGTGGAAGGTAATCTTTGACAGTGCAAATGATAACATTTTCCTATGTTTTTGTCATGAAAAAATGTCTGAAAATGCCATGAACGGCAATTAGAAATGCAGGTAATGCTATTTTTTATGTGCAGTATCTTATGTTTGGACATAAAATATCAGAAAACTCATGATATGCTTTTGTAAATGTTTTTCATACTAAAGCCGGATGCAAAGGGGAATGCATGCTGATTAATTCGGATTCTGAAGATTTCTTTTCCGGCAAAATATTTACCATGAGTCTGACGAATTGCTGCTGTACATTAGTATTCCTAATCAATCTGAATTCGTTGGACTCACGCTAATATTCATGTGGTTTTTACAGATTTTTTTTGCTCTATAATATTCTGAATAGGTACGATTCGGATTTGATTTTAGAAAGTTTGGATCCTAAAAAAAACGTATAATCCGTTTTGGACTATACGTTTTTGTAGCGATTTTTTTTATGCGTTTTATCGTGCAGCGATACACTCAACCTCAACGAGTACGCCCTTAGGCAGAGCCTTTACGGCAACGGCGGAGCGTGCCGGGAACGGTTCTGTGAAGAATGTGGCATAGACTTCGTTCATTGCTGCGAAATCGTTCATGTCCGCCATGAACACTGTTGTCTTGACAACATTAGCGAGTGTCAGCCCGGCAGCCTCCATAATAGCCTTTGCGTTGGTGAGAGCCTGCTGTGTCTGCTCTTTGATGCCGCCTTCAACGACATTGCCTGTGGCAGGGTCGAGTGGAATCTGTCCTGATGCGAAAACCATGCCGTTGACTTCAATTGCCTGGCTGTATGGTCCGATGGCTGCAGGAGCCTTGTCTGTGTGTAGCGCTTTCATGTTTTTAATGTTTTTATGGGTTATTGGTTTTGGGTTATTGGTTGTAGGTTTAGATATTGGGTAACCTACCACCTTGCTTTCAAACAATCTTGAAACCGTGTTCACGGATGGCTTGGGTGATTTCCGCCCTGTGGGCATCGTCGCGTGTCTCACAGACAATTCGGAGGATGCAGGCGTTGATTTTCTCACTGTCGGCGGTGCGCTCGTGGTGGACTCTTGTGATGTTTCCGCCACACTTTGCAATCACTGCTGCCACCTCAACGAGTTTGCCCGGCTGGTCGTCAAGCTCGATGTTGATGTCGCAGTAGCGTCCGCTCTTTGTGAGACCGCGCTTGATGACCCTGTTGAGTATTGTCACATCGATGTTTCCTCCGCTGACAATGCAGACAGTCTTCTTGCCTGCAACGGGAACTTTGCCGTAGAGTACAGCGGCAACAGCTGCTGCTCCGGCACCTTCCGCAACGACTTTCTCTTTCTCGAGGAGGTGGAGTATGGCTCCGCAGATTTCATCCTCAGTGACGGAAACGACTTCATCAACGTAGTTTTGGCAAATCTCATAAGTCAGTGTGCCCGGTTCTTTAACAGCTATGCCGTCGGCTATGGTGGAGACAGAGTTGAGGGCTTCCCTGCGGTTGACGCTGAGACTGTGCACCATGCTTGCCGCTCCGGCTGCCTGTATGCCATAGACCTTGATGGCAGGATTGAGGGATTTCACGGCGAATGCTATGCCGCTGACAAGTCCGCCACCGCCTACGGGGACTACTATGGCTTCGACATCAGGCAACTGTTCAAGGACTTCAAGTCCGATAGTGCCCTGTCCGGCAATGACATTCGGGTCATCGAAAGGGTGGATGAACGTGTATCCTTTCTCCTCTTTGAGTTTCAGGGCATACTGGTAGGCATCATCGTAGACTCCCGGCACAAGGCATACGTCAGCTCCATAGCTCTTTGTCGCCTCTACTTTGCTCATTGGCGCGCCTTCGGGAAGGCAGATGATTGAGCTGATGCCGTGGGCTGTCGCGCCGAGGGCGACACCCTGTGCATGGTTGCCGGCGGAACATGCTATGACGCCTTTTGCCTTCTCTTCCTCGCTGAGTTGCGAGATTTTGTAGTATGCGCCACGGAGTTTGAACGAACCGGTCTCTTGCAGGTTTTCAGGTTTCAGGTAAACTTCGCAATCGGTACGTATCTTCGGTGCCTTGACCAGTTCTGTCTTGCGTATGATTTTGCTGAGCACGTAGCGTGCTTTGTAGAAATTGTCTAAGTTCAGCATAGGATGTTGTGTTCTTGTTAGAAATGTTAATGTCTTTGCATGTGTGGCTTTTCTTTGTTCAAACCATTGGCAAAATTACAGAAATTTTCTGTATTGCAGATGTATTTTGCAAATTTTAAGTACTTGCTAGCCCAGAAAGTAAGTGTTTATATAACATCTTCCGCTCAGGGACAAAATGGTTGCCAGGAGCGGAAGATGTTAAGTTGGTTTTCACCGGTGACTGCGTGAAAACCAATGTTCCTATGTTGTTTCCACATTGACTTCTGCTTCAAGAACATTGATGACATAGTCGCCGATTTTCTCGCATTCGCTGATGAAGTCATTGTAGAATGTGCTGAGATGATAGCTGTATGTGCCGGAGTTGACAGCCTCGAAGTTTGCTGTGCGGCATTCGTTGCGGAGTGTGTTGATTTTCTCCTCAATATGCCTGCTCCGCGACATGTCAATCCTTACGTGCTCAGGACCTGTGATGATGTTGTACATCTCTTCGAGAGCCATGTTTGTCAGGTCAAGCATCTGTGTGACGTTCGCCATCTGTGACTCGGTGAAATTCTCATTGTTGTATTTGTATTTTCGGCGTATGGCACGTCCGAGATGGTACATTGAGTCACCGATACTTTCAAGTTCGTCAACCTCACGCAGCATTTGGGCTATATGGTTCTTTGAATATGCAGACAGCCTTCCTTCGCTGACCTTACGGAGATATTCGGCTATCTCAATCTCCATATTGTCGGTAATCTGCTCGTAATGTTGGATGCGTTTGAACTCTTTCTGGAAAGTTTCTTCATTCTCGGCTGTAAATGCGTTGCGCACCATTCCAAGCATCATGTGGCAGCGTTCTGCCATAACACCGATTTCCTTGCGTGCCTGATAGATGGACAGCTCGGATGTCGAGAGCAGACCGCCGGAGATGTAGCGGAGACCGTGTTCCTTTGTTTCTTCCTTCTTGTCAGGGAGCACATAGCATACGAATTTCTCAATCTGCTTGACAAATCCGATGAGAAGCAGAGTGTTGAAGATGTTGAATGCTGTATGGAATGCGGACAGCTGTATGAGCTCGTCTGTTCCGTAGTGCATGATGTTTGCGACCACCCAGCGTATCATGTCGCAGAACGGATAGAAGCAGAGAAGCACGACAACAACACCGAACACATTGAAGAACATGTGGGCAAGCGCAGCACGGCGGGCTTGCACTCCGGCTGTGAGTGATGCCATCACTGCGGTGATTGTAGTACCTATGTTCTGTCCCATGGCGAGGGCTGCCGCCAGTTCAAGGCTGAATCCCGGGATGTGCATGTCGAAGAGCATCAATGTGATAGCCATTGTCGCTGCCGACGCCTGTACAAGCATTGTTACAAGAGCTCCGACGATTACAAAGAGGAGCACGGTGAAGAATCCGCCATTAGCAAGTCCTGCAAGCATGGACGCAACGATGCCGCCGATGTTGAGGTCTGTGGCGGATTGCTGCAGGAAGCACAGTCCCATGAAGAGGAAAGCGAAGCCGAAGATGAATTCGCCGATACTCTTTCTCTTCTCATTGCTGCTGAAAAACAGTGGTATGCCAATGGCTATGAGTGGGAGGGCAAGGGCGGCGATGTTTACTTTGAAGCCTACCAATGATATGATCCATGCTGTCACTGTCGTACCGACATTGGCACCCATAATGACTCCTATGGACTGCCGGAGGGTCATCAGACCGGCATTTACGAAACTGACGACCATGACTGTCGTAGCACTTGATGACTGAATCAGTGCTGTGACAAGAATTCCGGTGAGGACGCCCATGACTCTGTTCTTTGTCATCGCGGCAAGAATAGCACGCAGACGGTCGCCGGCAAATTTCTCGAGTCCTTCACTCATTGTCTTCATTCCAAAGAGGAAGAGCCCGAGTGAGCCAATCAATGAGAGTATGTTTAGTAATGTTTCCATTTATAAAAAAATAATTGGTGTGTTATTTTGTCAAGGCATTGGTTTACATTGTGTTAATGACTAAATATGCAATGTGCTCTGTTCCCTATAATATATTGGTTTTGTGTATGTTAGGCTTGTGTTAGTTTTATGGTGTCAGTTCGGAGCATCATGTATGTGTGCTTTGGTAGAGCTTTGCTTTATTATGTAGGTGACAAATAATAAAAGGTGTGCCAAGTAGTTATACCTGGTACACCTTTTTATTGTTATATTGTTTTGGCAATGTCTTATTCACCTTTGATAGCTGCAACTCCCGGGAGAACCTTACCCTCGATAGCTTCGAGGAGTGCGCCACCACCTGTGGAGATATAAGAAACCTTGTCTGCAAGACCGAATTTGTTGACACAAGCAACAGAGTCACCGCCACCGATGAGTGAGAATGCACCTTCTGCTGTAGCCTCTGCGATAGCGTTGCCGATAGCGCGTGAACCGTCACAGAAGTTGTCGAACTCGAACACTCCGGCAGGACCGTTCCAAAGGATTGTCTTGCAGCCCTTGATAGCGTCAGCAAAAATCTTCTGTGCCTCAGGACCTGCATCAAGACCTTCAAGGTTGGCAGGGATTGCGTCTACAGGGCATACTGTGCGGTTAGCGTCGTTAGAGAAATCGTCGGCTGTCACACAGTCAGGAGCGAGTACAAGCTCAACACCGTTCTTCTTTGCGAGTTCCTCGACACCGAGAGCCACATCGAGCTTGTCCATCTCAACGATAGACTTGCCAATCTCGCCACCGTGTGCCTTTGAGAATGTGTATGTCATGCCACCACAAAGGATGATTTTGTCAACCTTGCCGAGGAGGTTCTCGATGATGCCAATCTTAGAGGAAACCTTTGAACCGCCCATGATAGCGATGAATGGACGCTTGATGTTGCCAAGCACATTGTCAACAGCCTGCACCTCTTTCTCCATGAGGAGACCGAGCATCTTGTTGTCAGCGTCAAAGTAATCAGCGATGACTGCTGTGGAAGCGTGCTTGCGGTGAGCTGTACCGAAGGCGTCCATAACGTAACAGTCAGCATAAGAAGCGAGCTTCTTGGCAAACTCCTTCTGCTTCTCCTTCATCTCTTCCTTTGCTGCCTTGTAAGCAGGATCTTCCTTGTCGATGCCGACAGGCTTGCCCTCTTCCTCTGGATAATAGCGGAGGTTCTCGAGAAGGAGGACTTCTCCCTGCTTGAGGGCAGCTGCCTCAGCCTCTGCATTAGCACAGTCCTTTGCAAACTTTACAGGTGTGCCGAGAGCTGCTGATACAGCGTCTACAATCTGACCGAGTGACAACTCCGGCTTAACCTTGCCCTTCGGCTTGCCCATATGTGACATGATGATGAGTGAACCGCCTTTCTCAAGAATCAGCTTGAGAGTAGGGAGGGCACCCTTTATACGTGTGTCGTCTGTGATTTTGCCGTCTTGGAGAGGCACATTGAAATCAACACGGACAATGGCTTTCTTGCCATTGAAATCATACTGGTTAATTGTCATGATGATAAATGATTAATTATGTTTGTACTTTTATCGTCTTTTTGTTAGGGTTTATATTGCAAAATTACAATTTTATTTTGTATGTAGAGCCTTTTCTGCATTGTTTTTTCGCATAACGCTTTGCGAAATTGATATATATTATTGCGCAATGGGCTTGTGTTTTTCTTGCATGTGTGGCAGGTGGTTGTCGTTATTTGTCTGTGTCCACTCCGAGTCCGAAAAGTGCAAAGTCTCCTTTCATGGGGTCGTCAGGGAATATTTCACACAGTCTCCTGCTAAGTTTCCTTGCGTTGGACATCGATGTGGACTTGGATGCCAGTAGTCCGAGACGCATGGCTTCCTGCACGACATGTGTGTCCATTGGGATTATAAGTGTCCTTTTGTCGATGATGTCACTCCATAGTCCGAGGTCTACCGGAGAGTTGTCGCGTACCATCCAACGGAGGAACATGCAGATTCGTTTGCAGCTTGATGTCGTGTCTTTTGGTATGACACCGGTTGAATTGTGTTCCCTGAACCATGTTGTTATAGCGTCAAGAGCTGTGAGGGTGTCAATATTTGTTTGTTTTCTGTATGCGTATGCAACAATGTAATTCTTCATTGTTCCATGTTCTTTTATCATCTCTGCAAGTGCTTTTAGGAAATTGTTGAACGTTTGGCATGTGTAGAGACGGTAAAAGCATGTTGGGGTGGGAGGCACTGCTGTTTCGTAGGCATTGCTTGTCAGCCATTTGCCGACATCACCTCCGGCATCGTTCACGATGGAGTCAAGCAATGCTTGTATTTTCGGCAAGAACTGTTTCCGTGAGCCGTAGCTCAATGCTGAGGCTATAAAGGCAAGGAGTTCCTTGTTGGCGTCTCCTTCAATCCGGTGCATAAACCGGCTTGGATCGCCAACAAGGAACTCCTTTTGTTCATATCGAAAAGCCAACGACTTAAGATGATTGTTCAATTCTGTGTTCAATGGCGTTTCGTTCATATATGTGTCATTCGTTTGTTTTGTATCGGTTCACTATTACAGGATAGACTTTACAGTCTCAAGCATACCCTTGGACTGGATGTCGTTCAGGAAGCCTGTAACCATGTCTGTGAGACCCGGGATAGTGTTGATGTCTCCGTGCTCGCCCCAGATCCAGTCTGCTGCGAGAACGCCCTCGGCAACCTTGCGTGTGTCGCCTGTTGCCCAAAGCTCTGTGAGGAGATCCATGATCTTCTGGTCGTCGTTTGGCTGGATAGGAGCACCGTCAGCGCGTGTACCACCCTTGTAGTAAGTGATGATAGCTGCCAGACCGAGTACAAGTCCCTTAGGAAGCTCGCCCTTGCGCTCAAGATAAACCTTGACTCCCGGAAGGTCGCGTGCCTGGAACTTAGGGAAAGAGTTGAGCATGATGGATGTAACCTGGTGGTCGACGTATGGGTTGTCGAAACGCTCAAGCACATCGGCAGCGAACTGCTGAAGCTCTTCCATAGGAAGGTTGAGGGTCTGCATCAGCTCGTCATACTGAACCTTCTTGATGTACGGACCGACAACTTCGTGGTGAAGTGCGTCGCGCACGATGTTGATGCCTGAAAGGTAAGCCACAGGAGAGAGAACAGTGTGAGGACCATTAAGGAGAGTAACCTTACGCTCGTGGTAAGGAGCTTCAGACTCAGCGATGAGCACGTGGAGACCTGCCTGGTCAGCAGGGAACTCGGCACGAAGCTCCTCGCATGTCATGTTCTCCGGACGCTCGATAACCCAAAGGTGGAAAATCTCAGCCTGTACGACGAGGTTGTCCTTGTAGCCAATCTTGTTCTGGATTTCTACGATGTCCTTGCGTGGGAAGCCAGGAACGATGCGGTCAACGAGTGTTGCACACACATAGTTGTACTTCTCAAACCACTCCTTGAAGCCTTCGTAGTCAGTGCCGAAGTCTTCCTTCCACAGCTCGATGTACTTGCGGATGCAGTCCTTAAGGTGGTGTCCGTTGAGGAAGATGAGCTCACAAGGCATGATGATGAGTCCCTTTGTCGGGTCGCCCTGGAATACCTGGTAACGGCGGTAGAGGAGCTGGACGAGCTTGCCCGGGTAAGATGATGCAGGTGCGTCGGAGAGCTTGCATGCAGGGTCGAATGCGATGCCCGCCTCAGTTGTGTTGGAGATGACGAAGCGGATTTCAGGCTGCTCGGCGAGTGCCATGTATGCCCAGTTCTGAGCGTATGGGTCGATGCCGCGAGAGATTACGTCGATACGGTCAAGCTGGTTGACAGGTTCACCGTTCTGACGGCCCTGAAGGTTGACATGATAGAGACAGTCCTGACCGTTGAGCCACTGTACCATGCCGCGGTCGATAGGCTGAACGACAACGACTGAGCCGTTGAAGTTTGTCTTTGCGTTCATGTTCCATACAATCCAGTCAACGAATGCGCGAAGGAAATTGCCTTCACCAAACTGGATAATCTTCTCAGGAGCAACACTCTTAGGTGCTGTCTGCTTGTTAAGTGATTTAAGCTGTGACATAAATTTATGTAAAATAGTTAATTGATGAATGCTTTACGTAATATCATTATTCTCTGCAAAGTTAATAAAAAAGTTTAATAATATAAAAATTGATATATGTAAAGTTGCTTGATTTATAACAATTTAACACAAGTGCTGTGCTTTGTGACCACTCTTTGAAGAATCAATGATATTGCGCCTATATATATATTAATGTGTGCCCTAATAATTTACTGTAAAAACGAAAGGTAACACTTGGCAAGGCAAAAGGTAACACTTGACTTGGTCAAAGGTAACACTTTGTATTGCGAAGTGTTACCTTTTGTGGCATTGCCTTTTATGCGCTGAAAAAGATATGTTTAGGTTAAAGATAGTTAAAGGGTATCGGTTTTCCCTTTCTTATTTGTTTATATGTTAAAGAAAAGCATAACTTTGGCTGTTGCAAAATGGAAAGAGCTGATTTGGAAATAATATCCGGCGCGTTGCGTTCTGACATACTGACCCTGCTGGGTCGGTACGGACTGTCCGATGCCGATAGGGAAGACTTGGCTCATGATGCTGTGGTGAAACTCTGGCTTATGCGCCACGCCATCAATGATGCGCAGCATGCCAAGGCTTTGGCTTTCCGGATCGCAAAGCATCTGGCTATCAACGAGATTAAGCGACGGCGCACACTTGGTATGGACATTGTGGCAAATGTCAGGCAAGAAGGCTGCGAGACTGACAGTCAGCTCATTTGCGACGAGAACGAACGATGGCTGCAACGTCAAATGGAGCACCTCCCGCCACGAGAACGCCAGATACTCGTGTTACGGCAAGTGGAGCAGTTGACGACAGAAGAGATAGCCTCGCTGTTGGGTGTGAAGAAAGAGACAGTAATAACAGAGCTCGCAAGGGCAAGAAAAAAGTTGATGACATGGAGGAAAGGATAAGGAATTTGATAGAGATGTATATGGAAGGTCGGACTTCTTTGGAGGACGAGAAAGTGCTCCATGACTATTTCTGTGGCAATGAAGTGGCAGAGGATTTGCTCCCATACAAAGAGATGTTTGTGGTGATTGACGAGGACATCATGGCACTGCAGGACATCGCGAGAGAGCCGCACAGCCAAAAGCGTGCTGCAAAGCATGCGACATTGTTTTGGACTGTTTCGGTGGCAGCGTCGCTATTGCTGCTCTTCACTTTTGCATGGCAGAAAGGTTGCGAGTGTCCGATAGATGAAAAATCCGCCGCTGCAAAGGCTTTTGCCGAGGTGGTGAGTGCAGATTCTGTCTCTGTGCGTCAGCAGATGCCGAGGGATGAAGAAACTGTTGGTAATGAACGCCACTTGGCAAAGAGCATCATGCCTGATGCACATGTGGAAAAAGCAACGCCCCCACAGGCTGAGACGGTGGAACAGCAGCCTGAGAATGCTGACGCTGCAGAGAGGACAGAGCTTGAGGGCGTGAGCTATTGCGACTCAGGCGACGAGGAATCCGAGGCGATTCGCCGGTATGAGCTGATGCTTGTGGAGTATAGGCTGAAGGCGATGGACGAAGCGGCAGCAATCAGTATGGTTTGCAATGACGGCGTGGATAGCGGAGGATGTGAATTTTCAGAAATATAAAAAAGTAAGGATATGAAAAGAAAAGGCTTGTTACTTGTAGTGCTTGGCATAGTGTCATTGCTTGCCACTGCAAAACGGAAGGTGGTTGTTTATCCCGACTTCGGGCTTGCGCCAACAGCCGCGCACACCATTGACAGTATTGTGCTGAGTGACAAAGAGACAGTGCTCTATTGCACTTTAAGGATGTACGGCAAGGGTTCTCGAAACTGGCGTTCACAATCCCTGCCACTGTACATCCGGGCTCAGGGGAAGGTTTATGAGCTTGTGAAATATGACGGGTTTGTGCCGGACAAGCATTATCGCCATGATGACGCTCCCGACGGCTTGCACTACTCTTTGACTTTCCCACCTATTCCGAAGAACACAAAGACCATAGACTTCTTTGGCGAGAGCGGTGACAACAAGTCATGGCCGATTTTCGACCTGCGCCTTGACGGAAAGAGGAATCCGCATGTTGACCTTGTTCATGAGGCTGTGCGCAAGGAAGCCGAGACTGTCGTTGATGACAAGCAACCGTTGGAAACGCCCGTGTGGACGGCCGATTCGGCGACGGTCAACATCAGGCATTACGGCTACCGCAAAGAATTGGGCAGCAATGTGACGGTAAGTTTGGTGGACATTCTTTCGGGGAAGTTGTGTAGTGTGAAAAAAACATTGAGTGATGACGGCTGTGCCACATTTCAAGTGCCGGTGCGGACAAGCAAGGCTGTTGTTTCCGTCTATTCTTTCTACTATCGCGGGTCGATGATAGTGTCGGCAGGAGAAGAGTCAACCTTCCATATTGACATGAACAAGCGTGGGCATATCCGCAGCAATGTTGCTGTCCACCGGTGGGAGGACGGTCGCTATACATGGTGTACGGGTGCCAATGCCGAACTGAACAATCTTCTGTTGCCACAAAAGTCTGCCAAGGTTTTGGCGGAAACTCCGCTGACAACAAAGCAGCAAGAATATTTTACATTGATGGATGAGGCTGACGAGGCTGCGGCATTTTTTACGGAGACGGCAAGGACTGCGCGTCAGATACCGTTCCGCCGTATGGCTGAGCTTCCGATAAGTGACTCGCGGCTGTTGTATTTCAACAGACCACTGCGAAGGATAGCTCAATACGGAACAGTGATTGCCACAAATGGAAATCCCATGTCTGATGCTTTGGAACAGATAAAGTCCGGAACTTTCCTTGACAAATTACGCAATGCCACATGGCATGATAGTGGACCTGTTGTTGACTTGATGATGCTGTATGTTTATCAGGAACTTATCAATCAAGGGCACGTGCTGACGGAAGCCGATTTGTCCCCATTGAAGGAGCGTGCCAATCGTGTCCTTTATGATTATCTGTTGGATTATAAGCGACAGTTGGAAAAAATGAGAGAATCATACCGCACCAATGCTGCCAATCGCCACTACAATGTGCCAAACGTAAAGACGCAGAGTAGGGTGGATGCCGTACTGCGTCAGCATGAAGGGAAAAACGTCGTGCTTTGCTTCATTCCTGCCAACATCACTTCTATAAAGATGTTCAGCAAGATGAATGATTTCATTGCCAAGATGAAAGCCGGTGGCACAGAGTTTTGCCTTTTCCCAATCGGTGATATGGACAAGAAACGTTGGCTGTCACATACAAGCTGCATCGGCGCAAACTGCTATTGGCTGTCATTCAGCTCTGCTTTGTCTTTCTTGGCAGAACTGACAGGCAGTGATGATTGTCCGCCCCTTGAATTCCTGTTTGTCAGCAAGGATGGCAAGCATGCCGAGACATGGTCGGAAACTTTGGGCAAGCATCATGTTGTGAATAGAGACTTTGAAGATATGTTGAAAACCTATGTACAGAACTGCATAGATAAATAACAAATACCATTAACACCATGAAAATTAAGATATTGGCGGCAATGATTGCATTGTCGCTGGCTACAGCCGTGTCCTTTTCCCAAACACAAACGAGTCAAAGCAAGGGAGGCAAGACGCAGGCAAGCGAAGCGAAATCCTCCCAACAAAAGGAGAAAAAGGAGCGCACAGTGTATGTCAGCGGAAATCTCTACGACTCTTTTCTTCACACTCCTTTGAAGGCACGGGTGTATTTGATGAACGAGGATTCGGTTGTGACCGATTCCATGAAAACCGTTATAAACTCTTATGTCAAGACAAGTCGTTTCCATTTTCAGGTTCCACAACGTGCTGCACGGTTTATTGTGAAGGCTGTTTGCGAGGGCTACGAGGATGGGTATATAAGCTATGACTTGAAGCCTATGCGCAGGAAAGAGGGTTACTTGTTGCCCGACATCCCAATGAAACGCCGTCGGCAGGATGACATCTATAAGGATGTGGAACTGGGCGATGTGGTGGTGCATGGCACACGCATACAGATGGCATACCGTGGCGACACGATTGTGTATGATGCCGCAGCGTTCAATCTGCCTGAGGGTTCTATGCTCGACGGACTGGTGAGACTGATGCCCGGAGCTGAGTTGAAAGACAATGGCGACATATATGTCAATGGGCGTAAGGTTGATTATCTGACGCTCAATGGCAAGGATTTCTTCAAGGGAAAGAACAACATAATGCTCGAAAACCTGCCTTATTTCACTGTAAAGGAGGTGAAGGTTTACGATAAAAGCACGGAGACGAGTGAGCTTATGGGGCGTGATGTGGAGCAGAAGGACTATGTGATGGATGTGGAGCTGAAGCGGGAATATGCCATGGGATATATTGTGAACACTGAAGCGGGAGCCGGCAGCAATGACCGTTGGATGGCACGCTTGTTCGGATTGTACTATGGTGACAAGTTGCGTGTGAGCACTTTCTTCAATGCCAACAATGTGAACGAGAACAGGAAGCTGGGGCAGGAGGGTGAATGGAGTCCTAAGAAACTGTCGCGCGGACAGCTTACAACGAAACAGGCGGGCGTCAATGCTGAATACAGCGATGCAAAACTTAGTCTCAAAGAGACATTCGATGCCTCTGTGGACTGGAGCGGCACACGCACAGAGCAACGCAGTGTCTCGCAAACTTTCTCCACCGGTGGTGACATCATGCGCCGCAGCGAGTATTTGAGCAAGGACGATGATTTCTCACTGAGTATGAGAAATATGCTCAGAAATCAGAAGTTAGGGATACATTCAGGTGTGAATCTTTACTACTCCAACACTAAAACCATGGGCATGTCAGCCGACTCTACATTCAATGACTGGCTGATGAATAGTAATATAAACCGGACGATGAGGCGGTACAAGAATTTCCGTGCCAACGCCTATATCTCGTGGTATAAGCCATTGAACACAGGTGATGCCGTCATGTTTTCTGCGACGGCGTCATACGGTAGCAGCAAGCCATACGAGTCGTTCCGCATAGACCGTACCGTTTATGAGACAACTGGCGACATCGACCTGCGTCGCCGTTATACCGACAGCCATAGCATGAACTATTCTTATACGCTCTCGGCAGGATACCGATATGTCTTACCAAAGGTGTTTGACATCGAACTGCGTACCGGCTACTGTCAGGAATTCCGTAGTGCAGCCAATGGCAACTACCGTTTTGACCGCTTTGACAATGAACTGCCGGAGCAACTTGGTTGGTTGCCGTCAACACGTGACTCCATGATGATGGCACTTGATGCCGATAACTCTTATTTCCATTCCACACTTAATCGGTACATGAAAAATGAACTGGCTATCATTCGTTCAACGAAGAAAGGGTTTTTGTATTTCATCCTTCCATTGTCAACAGGGCGTGAACGCATGATATACAGTGGTACCGGACTTGACACCATAGCACGCCGCACATCACTGAAGTTAAATCCTTCGTTTCAGTATAGTACATCAGGCAAAAACCAGTTCCGCTTTGTTTATTATGGTAATTTGTCGCAGCCGAGTTTCTACAGCCTGATGCCGAGGGAAGATACTAATAATCCTTTGTACCGCAGGATTTCCAACCCTGACCTGAAGTCTGAGTTCCGCCACAAGCTTGAGGTAAGGAAAACAGTGAAATGTGACTCCATAGGCATGAGCTACTGGATTAACCTTGATGCCCAATTGGTGCAGAATGCCCGAGGCACACGTACCGCTTATAGCTCCGCAACGGGAGCTTATACTTATCGTGACGACAATGTGAATGGCAACTGGAACGCCAAATTGCGCTATGGCATGGACGGAACGTTCGACAAGAAGCGCCGGCTACGATACACTCTCAATACGACCGTGGCGTACGAACATTGCGTTGACTTTGACATTGCTTACGACTCAGAGGCATCGGCGCTCAGCAAGGTGAATACCGTAAATCTTGGTCTCGGAGGTGGTTTGAAGTACAAGATAGACAAGCTCACCGTAGGGATCAATGGAAAGATTGATTCCCGTTTCAGCCGCAGTGACCGCGAGAACTTCAATGCACTCAATGTGTATGATTTCCGATATGGTACGAATCTGCAATATCTCATTCCATGGGTGAAACTCGACATTGCCACAGACATCAATATGTTCAGTCGCCGTGGCTACGATTCAGGCGAGATGAACACCAGCGACCTTGTGTGGAACGCCCAATTGGCTCACACATTTATGAAAGGCAGAGTCACGGCGAAGGTCATGGCGTATGACATCCTTCACCAGCTGTCAAACAAACGTTATTCTGTTAATGCTCAGGGACGTACGGAAACATGGTATAACACAGTGCCGCGCTACGTTATGTTCAGCATGACATACAAACTGCATGTGAAGCCATGTAAGAGATAATCACCCCGGGGAATCAGATGTTCCCCAGGGTGATTATCTCTTACGTGGCTTGTTTCTTATATCCGCATTTAGGGCATACACCATTTTCATCGAGTGCTATGCCGCAGAGCGGGCAACGGTCAATACAGTTATTTGCAGTATAGTCCTCTGATCCTGCATTGTCACCGCTGGTGAATGTCAGTTTTACGATGTTCAGCTTGTCTTTCAGCAGCTCATGGACAATCTTTATCATCCCCTCTACGGTCATCGTTTCCTTTGTCACCACCAGTCGGCAGTCAGGATACGCCTTTGCAAGTTCGGTGTCGAAGGCTTCTCCCTTCATCGTGTTTTGTGGGTGACCGTCCTTAATTCCTTGTTTCTCATAGACGTCAAGGATTGCTGGAAGCAGTGGGTCGTCTTGGCGAAGAATCAGTGCATGGTCGAAGTTCTTTATGACATCCCACGCTGTTTTCTTGATTTCATTGCATGGGAAAACCATATTTACACCTTTGTTGACAGAATCTTCCACCTCAATCGTGAGAGTGCCTGTATGACCGTGAAGATACTGCGCTTCTCCTTTGAATCCATAGAAACGGTGAGCGTACTGGATGTCGAATGTAGTAATGCTTCTCATAATCCTGAAAATTTTAATAGTGAATAATTACGTTACTTGTCATTTGACGGTTGCAAAGATATGCAGTATTTTTGGAATATGCAAATGATCTTTACGGTAATTAACTATATATCATGAGGTTGCAGAAATAATTCAGATGTTTTTTTTATTGTTTGTTTTTGTTTGCTTCTGATTGCGGAGGGTCGTCTCTATTGCTGATATAATAGATGTTGCTTATATAAATAATAGATGTGTAACAAAAAATCCCACTTGTCGTGAAACAAGTGGGATTGAATATCTTTTTGATTGGTTTCCTTGCTATGCTTTTTCCGCAATTAGCGGTTGGGTGCATAGTCATGAAACTTTCTCAAAGACCGGATTATTTGCCCTCCATCTGTGCCTTGAGCTGTGCGAGAGCGTCAAGGTCGCCGAGAGTTGTTGCTGCTGCAACGTTGTTGATAGCAATTGTCTCCTCCTTTTTTGCACGTGGAGCACGTGGAGCGCGCTTCTTAGGCTCATCAGCACCCTCCTCGAATGTACGAGAGTGGCTGAGGATGATGCGCTTAGACTCTTTAACGAACTCGATAACCTTGAACTCGAGCTCCTCGCCCTTCTGTGCCTGAGTGCCATCCTGCTTCTGGAGGTGCTTAGGAGTAGCGAAGCCTTCACCGCCCTCGTTGAGAGTGATGACAGCTCCCTTGTCCATCATTTCGGTAATCTTACCTGTATGAACGCTTCCAGGAGTGTAAAGTGTCTCGTATGTATCCCAAGGATTGTCCTCAAGCTGCTTGTGACCGAGAGAGAGACGACGGTTCTCCTTGTCAATCTCAAGAACTACAACCTCGATAGGCTCACCAACCTTTGTGAACTCAGATGGGTGCTTAACCTTCTTTGTCCAAGAGAGGTCAGAGATGTGGATGAGTCCGTCAACACCTTCCTCGAGCTCAACGAAGATGCCGAAGTTAGTGAAATTGCGAACCTTGGCTGTGTGCTTAGAGCCTTCCGGATACTTGGTTGTGATAGCCTCCCATGGATCTTCCTTAAGCTGCTTTGTGCCGAGAGACATCTTGCGCTCGTTGCGGTCGAGAGTGAGGACAACAGCCTCTACCTCGTCGCCCACCTTCATGAAGTCCTGAGCAGAACGGAGGTGCTGGCTCCAAGACATCTCAGAAACGTGGATAAGTCCCTCTACGCCAGGAGCAATCTCAACGAATGCGCCGTAGTCAGCGAGAACGACAACCTTACCCTTAACGTGGTCACCCACCTTGAGGTTCTCGTCAAGAGCGTCCCATGGATGTGGAGTGAGCTGCTTGAGACCGAGAGCGATGCGCTTCTTCTCGTTGTCGAAATCGATGATAACGACATTAATCTTCTGGTCAAGCTCAACAACCTCGTGTGGGTTGCTTACGCGACCCCAAGAGAGGTCTGTGATATGGATGAGTCCGTCAACACCGCCGAGGTCAACGAATACACCGTAAGAAGTGATGTTCTTAACAGTTCCTTCGAGTACCTGACCCTTCTCGAGCTTGGAGATGATCTCCTGCTTCTGCTGCTCAAGCTCTGCCTCGATGAGTGCCTTGTGTGAAACAACAACGTTCTTGAATTCCTGGTTGATTTTGATAACCTTGAACTCCATTGTCTTTCCTACGAATACATCGTAGTCGCGGATAGGATGAACGTCAATCTGTGAGCCAGGGAGGAATGCCTCGATGCCGAATACATCGACAATCATACCACCCTTAGTGCGGCACTTAACGTAGCCGTTGACAACCTCTTCTGACTCAAGAGCAGCATTTACGCGATCCCAAGACTTTGTGAGGCGTGCCTTCTTGTGAGAAAGGATAAGCTGACCTTTCTTGTCTTCCTGATTCTCAACGTAAACTTCTACTACGTCGCCAATCTTCAGGTCTGGATTGTAGCGGAACTCGGAAGCCGGAATGATACCGTCGCTCTTGTAGCCGATGTTTACGATAACCTCTTTCTTGTCTGCAGAGATTACTGTTCCTTCTACAACCTGATGCTCAGAAACCTTGTTAAGGGTCTCGTCATAAGCTTTTGCAAGGTCTTCCTTGCTTGCTTCTACACTGCTGCCATTCTCGAACTCTTCCCAATTGAAGTCGTCAAGTGGCTGCACATTTTTAAAGTTAGACATGTGAATTGAAAATATAAATTAAATGAGTTAATAATCGGGACTTGTGCTCCTGCCTCATCGGCTTTGCGGCTTTCTGAACGGGCATAGTATCCCCTTACAGCGTACAAAGGTACAATGAAAAACCGATATACGCAAATATTCTTGCAATAAATTACTGTTTGTCTTGAATAATTCTTATTTTTTTTGACTTATTATCTACTATTTTTTATTAGTAATCAAATTAGAGCAATGTTTTATGTCCCATCCCCCCGTATGCCAGAAAGTGGCATATGGGGGGGATGGAAAGACCTATCTCTAATCTGACAGTGCATTATGCTAAGTGCATGACAACGATTAGATACTTGGCACAGGCTATTCTGAAATAGTGTACTTTCCTTTTGAGTCATTTGTAACCTTTACCGTAAACTGGGCATAAGGTTCGGACAGATAGGCTTCATGAAGATTTTTGTGAATCATAATGGTATAGTCGTCTTTCTCAAGCGCTCCAACTTCAAAATGGATGTCGTGGTCGCAGTAGCAATTTGCTGCGTTGCTGTTCTCTATCTCATGCACTCTGATAGTGTTCCCTTCTTTGGAGGTTTCCACCCAAATCTTGTCGGAACCACAATTGAACATACTGTTTACATGGTCAAAATAGATATGCATGCCACCGTCATCACCTTTCTTGACCTTATAGTTTACATACTCGCCACGCACATCATGATACATTGTGCCTTTAGCCTTAGCACCCTCCTTGCATCCAGTGTCAGTGAAGCCACTCAATGTGAAGACTGCGCTCTCACTGTTGAACGTATCCTTATTGCAACTAAAGAGCAGAATAGGGAACAATAGTAATAAAGTCTTTTTCATAAGTTTCAGTCTTTATGGATTAATATGTAATTTTTGGGCAAAATCTCCTTCTCCATTACTAAGGGTTACAATATACGTGCCCTTACCCCAGCTTGCTGAATCTATAGAATAAGGCAATGAAGTTGTTTAAACTAATTGGATTTAAGACATTTTTTAACAAACATGACTATGAATGCCAGATAGTTCCACCCTTTCCAGCTATCCACAGTTGTGTCAA
>NZ_SRZC01000050.1 GCF_004792655.1 Palleniella muris
ATTATGGCAAACTACATCCGATTTGACTGGGCAATGAAGCGCATGCTGCGCAACAAAGCGGACTTCGCTGTCCTTGAAGGCCTTCTCACGACGCTTCTTGATGAGAAGATAACGATTGTGCGCATGCTTGAAAGCGAGAGCAACCAGGAGGACGAGTATGACAAGTATAACCGCGTCGACATGCTTGCCGAGAACTCCAAAGGTGAGCTGATTCTCGTTGAAGTGCAGAACAACAATGAGTTTGCGTATTTCCAGCGTATGCTTTTCGGAACGTCCAAACTTGTCACGGAGTACATAAAGCGCGGTGAAGGGTATGAGAATGTGCGGAAGGTATACAGTATTAATATAGTGTATTTCGGTCTTGGCGCAGGGACGGACTATGTCTACCACGGGACGACGGAGTTCCGCGGCATCCATAACGGCGATGTCCTTAAGCTCAGCCCATTCCAGATGGATAAGTTCAAGGCAGAGGATGTTAAGGACCTGTTCCCGGAATACTATATCCTTCGTGTGAACGACTTCAACAGACTTGCCACAACTCCATTGGAGGAGTGGCTCTACTACCTCAACACCGGTGAGATATCTGACAGCACGAGTGCCCCTGGCTTGGAGGAGGCACGCCGGCATCTTATCCTTGACCGCATGTCGAAAGACGAGCTCAAAGCCTATTACCGCCACCTTGACAATATTGTAATACTTAAAGACAACATCAACACCGAGAGGGCTGAGGGTCGTGCAGAAGGTCGTGCAGAGGGGCGTATGGAAGGAAGAGCAGAAGGAATCGTTGAAGGTCGTGCAGAAGG
>NZ_SRZC01000051.1 GCF_004792655.1 Palleniella muris
GAGAGCGAGATAATGACAATCCTTGTATGCTGCCATTTCGGAACATTCGCCAATTTCAAGCACTACTGCATGTTCTTCATCAAGGGGCATCTTGCCAAGGATTTCCCTTCCGCCGTATCCTACAACCGCTTCGTGGAACTCATGCCGCGCGTCTTCTTCCCTCTTATGCTTTTCATGAGGCTGCAGGCTTTCGGCAAGTGCTCCGGGATAACGTTCGTTGACAGCACGATGATTCCGGTGTGCCATAATGTGAGGCGCTGTTTCAACAAGGTGTTCGAAGGTCTTGCCACGGATGGAAAGGGGACCATGGGGTGGTGTCACGGATTCAAGCTGCATCTTATGTGCAACGACAGAGGTGAGGCCATAACATTCTGTCTTACAGGTGCTAACGTTGATGACAGGGACGACAGGGTATGGAGCGTGTTCACAAAGGATCTTTATGGGAAGGTCTTTGCCGACAGGGGGTATATCAAGAAGGAACTCTTCGAAAGTCTCTTCAGCAACGGGATACACCTTGTCCATGGCCTGAAGGCGAACATGAAGAACAAGCTCATGCCAATGTATGACAAGATAATGCTGAGGAAGAGGTATGTCATCGAATGCATCAATGACCTGCTGAAGAACAAGGTGGAGATTGTACATTCAAGGCACAGGTCTGTGCACAACTTCATAATGAACATCTGCTCCGCACTGACTGCATACTGCTTCTTTGACAACAAGCCAGAGGCTATGCCCGTGCATGTGGAGAAATCAAGGCAGATGGAACTATTTTAAATGATTTCTTATCCCGAACTCGCGTA
>NZ_SRZC01000052.1 GCF_004792655.1 Palleniella muris
ACCTTTCGCATAACCATGCCTGTGGGCACTGTTGTAGTAAGTCTTCTCCGTGCGGATGATGTCCCAGAACTTGTCATAGCCGAGAAGCTGCGCCGGTGTGTAGGCAGACTCCTCCACCACGGTGAGTGCCTTGCGGATGTCCGGATTGTCAAGGAACTCCTGAGGGACATCAATGGTCTTCTCCTCAATCTCCGTCAGATACCTCAGCCACAGCACCTGCATCTTCTTCTCAGAGAAGGTGTGAGGCTTGAACTTAGGAAGTTCCACGAAGACAAGATGCAGACCGTCAATCACTTTCTCAGAGTACAGTTCGTGGACCATGCGGTAGTAGTGGTAGTATTCAGGCACATCCTTCTCAAACACATCGTTCACAAGATTGAGCGAGTAGACAGGCTCCAGCAGCTTGTAGTCATCTTTGCTGTCCATCTGTCTCACATACGCCTTGGCGGAGTTGAACAGCACACGTTGTGTGAACTCCCTTGACCAAATCATCTGCATCTCCACAAGGAACTGCCTGCCCTGGTTGTCACGGCAGCGCACATCGACAATACTGTTCTTGCGCAGCGGGTTGTCCGGCACGAGCTCTGTCGGGAGATATTCCACACTCTCAATCTCCTCCTCCTTGCTGTCGAACGGCAGAAGTGCGTTCAGCAGACTGATGACAAGGTCTGGATGGTCGCCGAACACCCTCTTGAATGTCAGGTCAGCCTTCGGGTCTAAATATTTTTTTAGCATAAGTTGTTCTTTTTGATTGTTTTGG
>NZ_SRZC01000053.1 GCF_004792655.1 Palleniella muris
CCATTCCCAAATTCACCATTTATTTTCCCGAATTGCCTTGGGATATAGGAAATAAAGTTGTAATTTTGCATACAACAAAACAACAAACAGAAAAAACAGTATTAACCAACTTAAAAACTCAAATATCATGACAAAGAAATTCATTTGTTCCGTTTGCGGATACATCCACGAAGGTACAGAGGCTCCAGAGCAGTGCCCATTGTGCAAAGCTCCTGCATCAAAGTTCAATGAGGTAGACGAGAGCGCCGCTGCTGACTACGCTACTGTCCACAAGATCGGCGAGGCTAAGGCATCCGGTGCCGACGAGGAGATGATCAAGGACCTCAACGCACACTTTAACGGTGAGTGCACAGAGGTTGGCATGTATCTCGCCATGTCACGCCAGGCTGACCGTGAGGGCTACCCGGAGATTGCTGAGGCTTTCAAGCGCTACGCATTCGAAGAGGCTGAGCACGCTGCAAAGTTCGCTGAGCTCCTCGGTGACGTGGTATGGGACACAAAGACAAACCTTGAGAAGCGCATGATGGCAGAAGCCGGCGCTTGCGAGGACAAGTTCCGCATCGCAAAGAACGCCAAGGCGGCTGGTCTGGACGCTATCCACGACACTGTACACGAAATGGCAAAGGACGAGGCGCGCCACGGCTCAGGCTTCCGCGGTCTCTTCAACCGTTATTTCAAGTAAGGCATAACAATCTCTGCGCACAAAAAACGCCGGGAAGAAACTATAAAGGGCGGTATCCTTCACTGAGGATGCCG
>NZ_SRZC01000054.1 GCF_004792655.1 Palleniella muris
GCGTCTTCTTCCCTCTTATGCTTTTCATGAGGCTGCAGGCTTTCGGCAAGTGCTCCGGGATAACGTTCGTTGACAGCACGATGATTCCGGTGTGCCATAACGTGAGGCGCTGTTTCAACAAGGTGTTCGAAGGTCTTGCCACGGATGGAAAGGGGACCATGGGGTGGTGCCACGGATTCAAGCTGCATCTTATGTGCAACGACAGAGGTGAGGCCATAACATTCTGTCTTACAAGTGCTAACGTTGATGACAGGGACGACAGGGTATGGAGCGTGTTCACAAAGGAGCTTTATGGGAAGGTCTTTGCCGACAGGGGGTATATCAAGAAGGAACTCTTCGAAAGTCTCTTCAGCAACGGGATACACCTTGTCCATGGCCTGAAGGCGAACATGAAGAACAAGCTCATGCCAATGTATGACAAGATAATGCTGAGGAAGAGGTATGTCATCGAATGCATCAATGACCTGCTGAAGAACAAGGCGGAGATTGTACATTCAAGGCACAGGTCTGTGCACAACTTCATAATGAACATCTGCTCCGCACTGACTGCATACTGCTTCTTTGACAACAAGCCCGAGGCTATGCCCGTGCATGTGGAGAAATCAAGCCAGATGGAGCTATTTTAAATGATTT
>NZ_SRZC01000055.1 GCF_004792655.1 Palleniella muris
GACAGGCTTGTTGAGGTAACCAGCGGCACGAAAGTCATCCAGTCAATATCATATTCCGACAACGGCAACATCCTGAGCAAGAGCGATGCCGGCACATACCATTACGACTGCGGCAGGGCACATGCCCTGACAAGTCTTGACGTGACAGACAGCGGATACCGCCCCGGCAGTCAGGAGGCATCCTACAACTTCTTCGGAAAGCTGGAGACCCTCGGCGAGTGGCACGACGATGAGTACCGTGAACTCAGCATCGCCTACGGTCCCGACATGGAGCGCTGGCAGAGCACGCTGAGCATAAACGGCGAGGAGAAGCGCGTGATAACCTATTCCGACGACTACGAGCGCATAGAGGAAAACGACGTGACACACGAGTTCTACTATCTCGGCGGCAACATCATCCTTGTGCGTCAGACCGGAAAGGACGACATCCTCTGCCATGCCATAACGGACAATCAGGGCAGCATCCTCTGCATAGTCAACGAGAAAGGCGGGA
>NZ_SRZC01000056.1 GCF_004792655.1 Palleniella muris
CAACTGTGGATAGCTGGAAAGGGTGGAACTATCTGGCATTCATAGTCATGTTTGTTAAAAAATGTCTTAAATCCAAGTAGTTTAAACAACTTCACATACTAAAAACATAAGCGATGATTACCACTTGCAAAGTTACTGAAATTTTCTGTATTATCGACGAGTTTTCCAAGAAATTGCACGCAGAACTTGAAAAAACATGTATTTGCGCCTTTCTGACACGGACGGTCGCAAGCGCAGGAAGCGTGAATGCATGATGTCCGAGAGCGAGATAATGACAATCCTTGTATGCTGCCATTTCGGAACATTCGCCAATT
>NZ_SRZC01000057.1 GCF_004792655.1 Palleniella muris
AATTGGCGAATGTTCCGAAATGGTAACATACAAGGATTGTCATTATCTCGCTCTCGGACATCATGCATTCACGCTTCCTGCGCTTGCGCCCGTCCGTGTCAGAAAGGCGCAAATACATGTTTTTTTTCAAGTTCTGCATGCAATTTCTTGGAAAACTCGTCGATAATACAGAAAATTTCAGTAACTTTGCAAGTGGTAATCATCGCTTATGTTTTTAGTATGTTATTGATTTTCACTTACAAATATACAAAATATTTGCGAGATTACCAACTTTTTCGGGGACTTTCTTATCCCGAACTCGCGTA
>NZ_SRZC01000058.1 GCF_004792655.1 Palleniella muris
GCGGTTATGTCTCCTGCGACGACAATAATTCAAACAAATTCACGTTCCATTATTACGTGAAGGACCATTTGGGAAACAACCGTGCGGTGGTAAACGAAAGCGGAGCCATAGAGCAGAGCACGCACTACTATCCTTTCGGGAACAGCTTCGCCGATGCGGGAAAGAATCCTTCCATACAGCAGTACAAATACAACGGCAAGGAGCTTGACCGGATGCACGGGCTGGATTGGTATGACTATGGTGCGCGCAGCTATGACCCGGTACTGTTACAATGGAACGGTGTTGACCAGTTGTGTGAGGACTAT
>NZ_SRZC01000059.1 GCF_004792655.1 Palleniella muris
TACGCGAGTTCGGGATAAGAAAGTCCCCGAAAAAGTTGGTAATCTCGCAAATATTTTGTATATTTGTAAATGAAAATCAATAACATACTAAAAATACAAGCGATGATTACCACTTGCAAAGTTACTGAAATTTTCTGTATTATCGACGAGTTTTCAAAGAAATTGCACGCAGAACTTGAAAAAAACATGTATTTGCGCCTTTCTGACATGGACGGTCGCAAGCGCAGGAAGCGTGAATGCATGATGTCTGAGAGCGAGATAATGACAATCCTTGTATGCTACCATTTCGGCACATTCGCCAATT
>NZ_SRZC01000005.1 GCF_004792655.1 Palleniella muris
CCGCACGGAGAAGACTTACTACAACAGTGCCCACAGGCATGGTTATGCGAAAGGTGTTGCGGAAGGGCGTGCAGAAGGGCGTGCAGAAGGGCGTGCAGAAGGGCGTGCAGAAGGTGCAGAGAAAGAAAAACGTGACACCCTCATACGCATGCATAAAGCCGGCACAAGCATAGACATCATGGCTATTGCGACAGGCTTGTCAGTTGAAGAAATAAAGCGGTTATTAAATATGTAGCCCATACACAATCTACAAATTGCGCCAATAGAATCTCCACAACGATTCCATTGGCGCAATGCTTTATAACGTTTACCTGAACAGCTTGGGGACAAACTCGGAGAGATATATCCTCCAGTTCTTCCAGATATGCCCGTCAGGGGATTCACGGTAGACATATTTGTACCCTTTGCCGTCAAGCAACTTGCGGTAGTCCACGTTTGCCTTATACAGGAAATCCTTGTCGCCGATGGCTATCCAATAGAGCTTTGGGGCTTTGGAGAACTGCCGGGCGAGCTTCTGTTCCATGTTGTCATATACAGGAGATGCCACACCTTTGTCCGGCATTATCACTGCTGAAAACATCCCTACATAGTCAAACATGTCAGGATATTCCTTTGAAATATGCAATGAATGGAATCCTCCCATCGAAAGACCGGCAATGGCACGGTGCGACTTATCTGCCTTTGTGCGGTAGTTGCTGTCAACGAACCGGACTATCTCGGGAAAAGAGGCCTCGAAAGAGCCGTCCATGGTCTTAGGCAACAGTATCGTCGGAGGAGTGAAACCCGTAGAGCCTTCGCCCGGAGCAGCCTCAAGGGCAGCGTTGCCGTTGGTCATCACGACAATCATCGGCTCTGCCTTGCCCTGTGCAATAAGATTGTCAAGGATTTGCGCAGCACGTCCGAGCTCTGTCCAGGCGTTCTCGTCGCCTCCCATGCCGTGAAGCAGATAGAAGACAGGATATGCCTTCTTCCCATCATTATAGCCTGCCGGAGTGTAGACCGTAAGACGGCGGTTCATGCCGAGGGAAGGACTGTTGTACCAGACCTTGCTCACCGTGCCGTGAGGAACATTGTTGATTTTGTACAAATCGGCATGACCTCCGTCGACAAGGAATATGTTTGTCAATGTGCCGGTGTCACGGATGACGAAAACATTCGTGGGGTCTGTGGTCTTCAATCCGTCGACAATGAACGAATAGCTGTACAGTTCGGGAGACAAAACGGAGGTCGTGAAGGTCCACATCCCTTTGTCGTCCTTGGTCAGCAGTGCGCTTCCCGGAGCTTCGTACTCACCGGAAGGTGTCTTGACCTTCTCCACCGGAAGGAAATCTCCTGTCACCTTGACTTCCTTGGCACCGGGAGCAACAAATCGGAAAGTCACTGTCTTGTCAGCATTGACTTCCGGAGACTTGAACTGGGGGACGCCCCAAATGGCCTGCTGCGCCATGGCACAAAGGCAGAGCATGGACATCGCCATGGCAATAACAATCTTTCTCATATCACTGGTTGGTTTTAGTCATCAAGTGCAAATTTACATATTATTCCTGAAAAACAACCACTTTCCCCTAAAAAACTTTTCGTCTCCCGAAGAAATCTTCTGAGGAAGAAAATTTGCTTTTTCAATTTCTTATTCGTATCTTTGCATTTAGAAACAAATCAAACTACAATAATATGACACTAAAATCATTAGCTTTATGCTCCCTCCTCGCCCTGCAGTCCGCAGGACTTGGCAGCCTTGCCACAGCACAGACATGCAAGGACGATTTCAAACGCGACCCTTATCTCGCCGGTTCCAACTACGTTGCTTATCCCGGACCAAAAGGTTCGCTGACACCTGCGCCAAAAGGCTACGAACCAGTCTATCTCAGCCACTACGGCAGACACGGCAGCCGGTACCACATAGGCACTGTATACACCAACACATACGCACTGCTGCAGCGAGCTGACTCTGCCAACGTGCTGACAGAAAAAGGAAAGACACTCATGCAGCAGGTCAAGATGCTTAAGGATGAGGCTGACGGACGCGACGGCGAACTGACGGAACTCGGCGCCCTGCAGCACAGACAGATTGCCGGGAGAATGTACCGCAACTTCCCGGAAATATTCGGCAAAAAAACTCATATCGACGCAAAATCGACAATCATCATACGCTGCATACTGTCCATGGAGAACGCACTGCTCCAACTGAAAGGCATGAACCCGCAGCTCGAAATCACACACGATGCGTCACACCACGACATGTACTACATGAACCAAAACGCCGACGATGTCTACAAATACAAAAAAGCTGCCATGGACTCCGTGGGGACAGCGTTCGAGAAGAGCCATACTCACCCTGAACGGCTCATGAAAGAACTGTTCTCCTCCGATACTTACTGGAGGGATTCCATCAACGCCAACTCTCTGATGCACAACATCTACAAGCTTGCCATGAACGTGCAAAGCTCCGAAATACGCCACAAACTGAACATGACAGGCTACTTCACACAACAGGAACTTTACGACCTCTGGCAGACAAAGAACGCATTCTGGTACCTCACCTACGGCCCGTCAAGCTACAGCCGGGGACTGCAGCCCTACTCACAGCGCAACCTCCTCGGCAAAATCATCAGCGAGGCGGACTCCTGCCTAATGCTTGACAACTGCGGCGCCACACTGCGCTACGGCCATGACACAATGGTCATGCCGCTCACCTGCCTCCTCGAACTTGACGACACCAACCGGGACATACTTGACCTCAGCACTCTTGCCGAGCAGGAATGGTGCGACTACCGCATATTCCCGATGGCATGCAACCTCCAGTTCATATTCTACCGCAGCAAAGGGGCAAAGGCAGGCACCAGTGACAAGGACAGCCGCAGCAAGGACATCCTCGTCAAAGTCCTGCGCAACGAGAACGAAGCGCGCCTGCCTGTCGCCACTGACACATGGCCCTACTACCGGTGGAGCGACGTGAAGGCTTATTATCTGAAGAAGCTCAACGACTTCAAGAAGGTTGTGTATTGACCCTGAATTCTTGAAAGGGCAGCCTGCAAAGCATGCAGCGGAATGCTTCAAGAAATTGAGACGCAAATGCGAACCGGGCATTCCGCTCCGGATGAAAAAACATTAATGGCAGCTGACATGTTTATTGTCAGCTGCCATTAACAATATAAAAGTTCTATGTGAATTGCGTCTTATTCTGTCATCTCCATATTTTCTTTGTCACAATTCTGCCATCAGCAGTACGTGACCTAACGATGACAAAGCCTTTAGCATCAGGAACGACACACTGTCCGGCAAGATTATAGACGGCAGACTGCACTGCCGCTGCGTCTGCACCGGATGACACATCAGAGATACCTGTTCCCAAATCATTGAACATTACAGCGATATTGTCTATACAGTTATACTGCGTAGGCAAACCGGACGTCTGTGATATACGGTACATTGCACCGGCAGGAAGATTGACAAGGTACTTCATGTGGACATGCTTGTTCTTCTGCACCTGTGTCTGCTGCTGTCCTTCCGTATTCCTCATGGCATTCCATGTGACACCTCCGTCGGCAGAATATTCAGTACGTATCATCACAGACACGGCGGTGGTGTTCCAGAAGTCAAACTCCAAGGTGTTCACACCTTTCTCAATGACGGACGACGCAAGATGTCCGCCACGCGCGATTCCGCAAGCCTTGTTGCCGGTGCCATAGTCTTCAGTGGCGGCAATGATACGTGCGCCGGTCATGTCCCATTTGCAGAACACGCCCTCCACGCCGGTCATGTCCGTCCCGGTCAGAGCCATGGACTCAAAGTCCTCGACATCGCTGTCAACTTCCTCACCGCCGACATTGAAGGAGACTATACCGCCATTCTCCCGGATACTGTTCAGCGAAAGAGGCGTAGGTGCTCCCGTCCATGACTTCAGGGAAGGAGAGGTCTCATTGTTTATCGCCATCACATTGCCAAGTCCCGGGAACGGGTCATAGGCACTTTCTGTTATCATACCGCCGGACATGCGGGGGTTGGCACGCACCATTTCAAAATAGTTGTGATTCGGATTACAGTTCACGGTATTGCTTGTCCATACGTATGTGCTTGTGGAATCGACACGGAAAATGAGCATGCCGCTGCCCGGAAGGTATGTGTCCCACTTGGTCTTCTGCCTGTTCTCCAGAATGAAATATTCCTTGGGGACAGACGAGTTGATGCGGTATGCCTCATTGCTCTCGTTCAAAGGCTCAAGCGAATAGCTGCCCTCCTCCGTAATGGTCTCAGGCTGCATGAAGCCTACGGAGTAGCGCTCGTAGGTCCCGTAGCCTGTCGGCGTGCGGCTGCTGTTGTTGTAGCCGCCGCCTGCCATGATGCTCCATACTCCCGGGTCGTTACTCTGGCCGTTGGCTGAATAGTCAGTGTCATAGAGGTCAGGCAGCCCGAGGACATGGCTGAACTCATGGCAGATGGTGCCTATGCCGTCAAGCGTCTTGCCGCCGTAAGCTTCAACATCACAGATTTCCGTACTGCAGGCATAGCGTCCCATGCGCACGCCGTCGTATGTGCGGTAAGGGTAGGCGTACGAACTGGCATACGGCCATATATAGCCCTCGTTATTACCGCCGACGTTGCTGCCGTAGCCGGCATATATGATGTAGAACATATCCACCACACCGTCACCGTCGGCATCATACTTGGAATAGTCAACCAGGCCGTTGGCGGTCTCAATGACATCGACGGCACACTGCCATCCGTTTGACGCACCTTGCGGATAGGTGTGGCTGCGGTTTATCTTTACGGGGCCTACCACATCAAACGACGGCTGGAACAGTCCCATGGAATTGTCACTGAAATAGTCACGGACGCTTCCGGTACATTCCACCCACTGCTGCGTATCCTGTGTATAGTATCCGCCGTAGTTCTCGTCATTCATCATGGAAGAGAAGAAATCTCTGGTGTCAGTACGCGTAAACGACAGGTCGTTCCACTCGACGAGAATCACCAGTCCGCGGAAATTACTGTAGTCATACTTTCCCTCTTTCTGCGGCTCTCCGGCCGTCGCAGGAGATTTCCACAGGCTGCGGGCACGATTCATTTTCTGCTCCCCTTCATACGTGATGTCGGCACGCAGCATCTTCGCATGGGATGAAAGGAAAGCATTCTCGTCAGCCGCACGGTATGACATGTCGTGGGCGGTAATTCCCGACGGCACGAGCATTCCCTGCTCCTTTACGGCATACTGGTAGCCGGCGGATGTCTTTACCACGGTGTAATTGTCGGATGTTGTCGTGACATGGGAGAACTCATCCCCGTGGAGAACGAGGGTCACCGTCGTTCCGTCCGGCTGACGGAACATGACCTTGCCTGGCTTTGCCGGTATGGCATGGGATGCCGTAATGACCATAAGCAGGCATAGAATTGATAATAGATGTTTTTTCATGGATTTCCTAAAACACAAAAAACTGTGTACCGGGAAGCGTATGCCGCCGACACACATTAATCCTTAATAATAACAATAAATGATGACAGGCAACGGAAAGCTGTATGTACCCGGGATTTGCAAAAGACCACCGCTTACATGTAAGGATATCTCTCCATGATGCCCGAAAGCACAACAAGACGGACAAAGTCTTTTAAATAAATGATACTTCTAAAATATCAAGGATGATACTGTGCATCAAAAGTACTCCCCCGGATTACCCGCGCTGACATTAACGGCAGATATTCATTTTAATGATACAGGGACTTACCCATGCCACTGTCTGCATGGCGGACGTTCCGTTTACCGGCAGTCCGGACAGACATTGGCAGGAATAAGTCCCTGCGCTTTCTTATGCGGGTACATTTGTCATGTCACCCAATCTGTTCATTCCGTATATTTTATTTCTTGATATACTTCTTGCCGTCGCGGATAAGCAGACCCTTTGACTCCATGCGGTTAACCTGCTGGCCCATGAGGTTGTAAGTCTTGCTGTTCTTCACGCGCTCCTCAAGAGTTGTGGAGACATTGTCAATGCCTGTGCCGTTGCCGCCAAGCAGATAGTTGCCCTCGTTGAGAGTGATTGTCATGTCGTCTGCGTAATAATTCAGAGCGTAGCCTTGACCTTCTGCGTCCCACAGACTGTTCAAACGTGTATACTCTGTAATGGTGATGGTATTGCCGGAGATTGTACCTGCTGTAGTTTCCTTTTCATTGTTGGATACCATTTTGTCACCCTCCAAATCAACACCGTAAACGCAGAGATAAGCACCGTAAGTTTCGATTTCTTCAGGAGTTTGAAGGCCAATCTCCATCATTGGCTGACCCATAGGAACAGACACAGTGCCGTCCTCATTGACATCAATGGCCAGACAGCCCATGCCCAGATAGCCGTACACGTTTACAGAATACTCCAGATCCTCAATGGATATAGGATGGGTGAATTTCGTCCATACGTTATTAGTACTGCGGCCTTTTTCCACTCCTGCCTGTACACCATTAACCGGCATGAAACGTACATCTGCGAACCATGTCCATGTCCTGCCTTCGAAATCAGAAGGTTTGTTAGAACTTCCCACAGCAGGTGTGAACTTAGAAATCTGCACGAAATAGCCGACCTGGTCACACATGATGTTTCCCTGGTCATCTACTGTGAAAGAGAGATCATCTGTAATGCTTAATTGACCGTTTTCAAGATCAAGTTCTGAAAGGCCGCACATTTTAAGTTCGAAAGTACCACGGCTGTCTGTAACAGAGCCGCACTCCTGAACACCAACGTTTATGACACCTGTTGCTGAGTCATAAGTACCTGTTGCTGTCATGCCCTTTCCAAGTTCCATCTTCACGTTTGCTCCATCGATGGATATAGTTACAGGGGCGCACTCTATCATTTCGCCATAATTGTTGTTAGCCTGTGTGTAGTTTCCAGCCAAAGCGTCTACAGCAGGAGCTGCTGCTACAGCACTGTTAAGGTTCATTCCTTCTGCCACCATGCTGGCATTCTGCACGCTGCGTGTTGCAAGTTTCTCCATGGAGACAGTCTTTGTCTGTGCACTTGCGGTCATTGCTGCTACAGCAACACCTACGAAAAGTAAAAATCTCTTCATAATAAAAATAAATTAGATGAGTAAATATTGAAAATTAGTTATATCAAGACTTCCGCAAGTCCTCATGCCCTGCAGGCATGAGGCTTGTGGAAGAAGTGTCTTATTCCTTGTCCAGGTCGTCAAGGTCGCCGTATGGATAGAGAACCTGCTCAGCCCAGAGCTTTATCACGTTTGTAGGTTCGTCCTTGTCCGTAAGGAGTATGTAGGTAGGATGACGCTCATCATCGGATGTGACGACGAAAGTGCGTTTGGATGATACTGTTTTGCCTACGAACGGTAAGAGTGCGTCCTTCAGTCCCAGTTTGTTGTAGAACTCCTTGCCGGCCTTGTTATTGCTCAGAGTATTGCACTTCAGTGTGATTTCATTGCCGTCACTGCCGCTTACCTCACCGAGAGTCAGACCATAGTAAGCATAGTCACGGGTTGTCTGCAGATGGATGCCCCACTTTTTCTGGAATATGCCGATAAGTGCCCATACCATACGCTCGCGGGTATTGTTAGGGCCTGTGGTCGCAAGCTTGTCAAGCATAGTGTTCCAGCAAGGCTGTGCGAAAGTGCCGAGGTCGGCGTAGTTGACGAA
The DNA here is from genome assembly GCF_004792655.1 of Palleniella muris. GTDB lineage: Bacteria > Bacteroidota > Bacteroidia > Bacteroidales > Bacteroidaceae > Prevotella > Prevotella muris_A. The sequence goes on from NZ_SRZC01000005.1 coordinate 7,637, forward strand.
CCACATGCCGGTCTCCAGAAGTTCCTTCTTTGTAGGAACGTATGTCCACAGTTTTGCATTGACGGTGGACTCTGTCTCGAAGTAGTCGTCATTTGCCCCGGCCTTTATTGCGCTTATCTCGTTACCGTCAACAGTGACAGGCTTGTAGAACTTATAACCCTCAGTAGTGATGATGAACGGAGCGGCAACCTCTGTATACTCGTTGTCGTCATCATAGTAGGCGAAGCGCAGGCGGCGGTAGGAGGTCACGGCAGAGATGTCCCTTGTGGAACCCTCAATCTCAAGTTTGTAAGAACGTGAGTCCATATGATTCTTTATGCGTATAACCTCCGTGATATATTCCTCTGCGGTCTGCCCGGCAGGCATAGGGTACATCAGGATGCGCGCTCCATGTTTCTTGCCGCTCAGCTCAATCTTCTCAGGAGTGGCTGAGATAACGCGGAACTCAAGGTCGCCGCCCATGCCGTCGGCAGGCTCTCCGTAGTCGGCATTGTTAGGCTCGGAGAAGTAATGGAACACCTCGTTATACTCATCAAAGGAGAGGAGAACGCCTTGGCTCTGCTCCACCTTGTAGTGGGAAGAAGCGGTGACAGCCTTGCCGTCGGCACCGATTCCGGCATTATGCGATGCTCCCGCCTTCTCGCCGGCAACAGTCACCTTGTCGTCCTTGAACTGCATGAACACGTTATAGCCGCCGTAGGTGGTGGAGCCGTAGTATTCCATGCGCCAGCCGTTCTCGGCTGACTCAAGTATCTGCTTTGTCTTTGCTATTTCACCCTTTATGCGGTCAGAAGCACTTTCGCTGAACTTCTCGTCCACCTCAGGCGTACATGCTGCCAGGAAAAATACTCCCAAAAGCAGTGAAATGATGCTATATAAGTTCTTTTTCATTGTCCTGGTTTAGTTAAGTGAATGTAAGTCAAGATGCTCCGCTTCGGCAGAACGTCTCAGTACGATGGTGCGGAGCTTGTCGATGTCAATGCCCCAGCTCTGGTAGAAATACTCGCGTACGATGGAGAGCTTGTTCTCGATTATGGCCGCACCTTCCGCGCCGGCATTGTCAATAATCTTGTTCCAGCCTTCCTGCGACATTGTTATGTATGTTGAGTAAACCTCGGCAAAGTCCTCGTTATATTCGCCACTGGCGTAGCCGGTCACGAAGCCTTCCTTTGCAGAATCGATGTCCTTGACGTTTACCCAGTCAGTAGAGTGGTATCTGCCGGCGCTGATTGCCCGGAAGTCTGTAGGATAGTCCTTCTTCTGCGTCAGGATGTGGCAGAACTCATGGTGCATGGTATGGAAGAACCAGTGGTTCAGGTCAAGCGGTACGGCACCCTTGTTGGCATACGGGTCGGTAGTGTTCACGCGGGGATTGTCAAGGTCAAGGAAGTTCACGCCGTAGAGCATCACCTTCAGACCGCCCTCGGCAGTACCGAGCACCTGAGAACCGTTGCCGTTCCATTCGTATGAGCCGATGAGCTGTATGGTGCGCGGGGTGTATGTCTTGATGAATTCCTCACTTACAGCCTCTGCGTAGGTGTCCACCCACATGTGCTTGACAAGCTTTGCCAGTCCCTTGGACTTGTCGAAGTCAGCAGGAACCACATTATATGACTGGTCGGTTTCCTTGTCATTGTAGAGATACTGGAGACGGATATTGTACGGTTCGGTATAATTCTTCATTATCCACTCGTCAAACTCTATATACTCAGGACTCTTTGCCTCATCATTTCCGTCCACTGTGGAGAAGATGCTGTTAGGGTCGAGGTCGTCTTCCGAGCAGCTTGTCAATGCGCTTGAAGCGGCAAGGAGAAGCATGAAGCCAAAATATTTTATTTTCATAATAGCTTACTGTTTATTCGTTATTGTCATCTGTACTTGTATCTGAGCCTGCATTGCCTCCGGCGTTACGCGGGTTAGGCGTAACTCCGGCATTCATCACATCGGAAGGAATCTGCACGGCGCCGCGGAGGTCGCCCGGCAGGAAGACAACGGCATCCTCGCCGCTAAGGGCATGTGAGAAGCTGATGCCGTAGCGCTTGATGTCCATGAAGCGTGTGCCGTGGGAAACGCCGTCGATACGGCGCATGTGCAGAATCATCTGCAGAAGGTTCTCCTGTGTGCCTGCTTCCACCACGAATCCCTGCGGATGGAACTCCTTGCGGATAGAGCGGTCGCGCCATCCCTCAGGATTTGCAGGAGCATAGTCAAGGGCTTCATAGAAACTGTTCAGGCTTGCAGCTGTGAGCGTAGGGCGGGCAAGGCTTCCTTCCTCCTCCCTGCAATGGCTCTTGACCCAGTCATTCATGTCGGCAAGAGCTCCGTCATAGTCATGGAGCATGGTCTTTGCCTCGGCACGGCAGAGGAGTGTCTCCTCGCAGGTGAACACTACATCGACAGTGTGAGAATATCCGATGCCGGATACCTTGTCTGTATATTCAAACATGTAAGGCAGTGTCGGAACATATACTCCCTGGTTTGAGCCATAGCATATCTTGGCGAAATAGAGTGTGTTGTTGCTTGAGCCTTGTCCCCAAGGAGCACCTGCCCAGATTGTCTCGTAGCTGCATATTGTCTGGTTGTGGCGGAAACGGTTTGACGTGCTAAACAGGCCGCAATAGACCGATGCCTGGGAATAGGCAGAGAGAATCAGGAGATTGGTGGACTGCGAGCTGTTGATGTAGCTGTTCCACATGTCATCTACACCTGCAAGGAGGCTGAACGCGTCATATTTGCGCAATACATTGGCAGGAATCTCGCCAAGCACCTTGTCCGCATAGTCCACACACTTCTGGTAGTTCATGTAGAACAGGTTGAAGCGGGCTGCGAAAGCGTAAGCCGCCTTTACGTTGAAATGATATTTCGGTGCGGAATAGTTGTCGGAGACATCAGGGAGAGCCTCTTCGATATCTTTGTTTATCTGCGCATACAGTTCGCGCAAAGTGCCGCGCTCGTGTGCTTCTGTAATGTCGGTGACGACATGAGTAGGATAGTACAGGCCGAGATATTCGTCTGCCTTCTCAGGATTATAAGCCATGCAGAAGGTGTTCGCCAGAGTGAACATGCTGTATGCACGAATCAGCTTGGCCTCGGCGATGCTTGCCTTCAGCGAAGCAGGATTGCCTGCTTTCTCTGCCGCATCGAGAGCCTGGTTGGCGACAGCCACAGACTGATACAGTTTGTTCCACAACTGATAAGGAGAGTCGTTACCGGTTTCGGTCACATCCTTGAAACGGTACAGTTCCTCCATCGTAAGTGTGGAGCTGTACTGCTTGCCGTTGTCCGTTACATTATCTGTCAGCATCTCATTTATGAGAATAGGCGTTGCCGAAGGATATGCCGACACCAGCAGTGAAGGAATCTTTGTCTCGGGGTCTGTTGTCAGTTCAGCGCGGTCGTCCGGATTCTTGTCAAGGAAATCATCACAGGAAGACATTGCCAGGACTGCCAATAGTGAGAAAGCTATGTATTTGAAATTTTTCATATCTTGTATTCGTATTTATAAATTAATTCACTTATTAGATGCCGAGACGCAGTGTGAACGTAAACTGACGTGCCATAGGGACTGCCACACCGCCGGAATTGAAGAACTCCGGATCCTGACCATTGAGTTTCTTGTCAGAATAGAGCAAGAAGAGGTTAGTACCCTGAAGCTTCACGCTTGCACTGCTTAGTCCGACATGCTTGATGAGATTTGCCGGGAAGTCGTATGCCAGTGATATTTCCTTCATACGGATAAAGTCACCTTTTGCGGTACGTGCGGTAGAGCGGTTGTATGCGTTGTATGCATAGCTCAGATGGCTGTCGGTCTGCAGCTGGCGCAGGTCGGCAATTGCCGGGATGTCAGTTATCAGTTCGTCACCCGATGTCACCCAGCGGTTGATGAATTCCTTTGGCATCGCGGTAAGGTCAGAGTAAGACGCTGCGAATGTAGGGTCAAGACGTACGACATTACCGAAGGAATATGTCATGAACACATTGAGATGCCAGTTCTTATACTGGAAAGTATTGCCGAAAGAGCCTGTGACGGTAGGATCTGTCGGTCCTTCATACACAAGATGGTCGGTTATGTAAGACTGGAAGTCAAGGTTGCTTGTCACAACCTCCCCCTTCTCATTGACAAAGGTCGGGATACCATTATTGTTCAGTCCCTGGAAATCAAGAGAGAAGAGCGCGCGGTACGGATAGCCCTCCATGGTGAAGCCGTTACCTGCGACAAGGTCAATGACACGGTTGCGTGAGTCAAGTTTTGTAACTTCACTCTTTGTGTGAGAGAAGATGAAGTCCGTGTTCCACTTAAAGTTCTTTGTAACAATGTTCTTTGTACTGATGGTCAGTTCCTCACCGCTTGACTTCATGTTGGCAACGTTCGCAAAATTGACAATGGAGCCGTTGCTGGCATCGCCGCGGATAGGGCCGATGAGGTCGTAGTTGTTACGTGTGTACCAGTCGAAAGAAACACCGATGCGGTTGTTGAGGAAACCGAGGTCGAAACCGAGGTTAAACTCGTGCTTCTTCTCGTATGTCAGGTCAGGGTTGGCGAAGTCATAGACCTCAAGTCCTGACTCCTTGTCACCCGTGAACGGACGCCATGGGTTGTAAGCCTGGATGATTACCTGTGAGTTTGTCACCGCCGGCTTGTCACCTGTCAGAGAATATGATGCCTTGAGTGTGGCGTGGGAGAGCACACTCTGCTTGCTGAACCAAGATTCCTCATGGGCATTCCATGCACCGGAGATGTTCCATGTAGGCAGCCAGCGCGCACTTCTTGACTTGCCAAGGCGGTTGGAGCCCTCATAGCGCATGGTCCCGTTAATTGTATAACGCCCCTTCCATGAGTATGTAGCAGTACCGAAGAATGAAGCCTCACGGCTGTAGCCGTTGTTCAGTGAGTAGTACATGGAGTTCTCTTCACTTGCCTGCTTGAAGAAAGCATAATCGTAGCTTCCGAGCATGCCCATGTCATACTGCATGCCAACACCGTTGAAGTAACTGCGGCTGCGTTCAGCGTTGTTCACCTCCATACCGCCGTAGAGATTCAGGATATGGTCTTCGTTGTAAACGTCATTATAGCTTGCTGTGGCACGGAAGTCCCAGCTGTTCATCTTGTATTTTGTCTCACGGTAGAAGCCACCCTTAGGAAGAACAATCTCCGGCAGTGAATTGGCGTAGTCAGGGTCTGTATAGAGCCATGGGTTCTTGTCGCGGATAAATGCATCGTCCATTGCGCGGAACGCCATGGCCTGGTTTGACTTCTCCGTGATACGGTGAGCCTGTGTCGTGGTAGAGAACTTATAGGCAGCAATTGCCGACAGCTCCACCTTGGTGATAGGCTTGTATTTCAGCTCAGCCTGGAACTTGAGGTCAACGACATCAAGATCCATGTAGTTGTTGTTAAGCTCGTTGTGGATGTTGAACGGAGCAAAATTCCTCAAATAGAAAACATCAGGGTCAAGAGTACGTGAGGAGTTGATTGCGTATGAGTACGGGTTAATGTCAAAGTCACGTGTCACGGCACCTGAGACGGGGTCTGTCTGCTGGTTGGCTGTACCAGGAGCTTCCTGCTTACGGTAACTTGCGTTGCCGATAAGATTAAGACTTACCCTTTTGTTAAGATTGTACAGAGCATTGATATTTGATGTGTAACGCTGCACGGAGCTTTTCTTGGACCATCCCGGATCATCCATGATACTGAACGACGCATAGTACTGAGCCTTATCCGTACCTGACGACATGCTTATGGAGTGGTTCATTGAGATGGAGTTGGAGAAAAGCTCGTCAAACCAGTTCGTGTTACGGTATTCCGCAGCCTGAAGATACTGGTTCATGGCCTCTGGAGTATTCGGAAGTGCAAAGCCTCCGAGCACAGGATTATAGTCATTCATCAGATGGTACATCTTTCCGAACACACCACTGTTTGACGCACGGTAAGAGTCCATGAAAGAGAAGAAGCCTGCATTGTACATCTCCCTGTACACAGACATCTGCTCCTGAGAGTTCATGATGTTGAACTGACTGTAGCTTGGCTTGAGGCGCATTGTATACTCGCCTGTATAGCTAATCTTGGAAGAACCGGCACGGCCCTTCTTGGTAGTAACGACAATGACACCGGACATGGCACGCGCACCATAGATGGAAGTAGCGGAACCGTCTTTCAGAATCTGGAAAGTCTCAATGTCATCAGCATTAAGTCCTGCTATGGCACTTGAGATGAGAGTCGCTGCGTCACCGGAAGAAAGGGCGTCAGCGTCAACTTCTGTCACGTCTTCCATAATCACGCCGTCGACAACCCACAGCGGCTTTGACGAACCGTAGATGGAAGTTGCGCCACGGACACGGATTTTCGGAGCAGTACCGAAAGTACCTGAGACATTCTGCACACTGACACCGGCAGCACGGCCTTCGAGCGAACGGCTGATGTCAGCCACACCGTCGAGCTTTGCCTTGTCAGCATCCACCTTTGTCGCAGCACCGGTAAAGAGACGCTTGTCCATCTTCTGCATACCTGTCACAACGACTTCGTCGATGGTAGTGTTGTCTGGTGTCATTGTGACAACCATATTCTGCTTTACAGCAAGAGTGACAGACTGCATGCCGATATAACTGAACGTCAGTTTCTTTCCGGCAGGAACCTCAATCGTAAATTTACCATTAATGTCTGTCACGACACCTTTCTTGGTGCCTGTAACCATCACAGAGGCACCAATGATAGGCTCTTCAGTACCGTCTTCAACGACGACACCTGTAACCTTTGTCTGTGCCAGTGCCATTCCTATGCAAAGGAACATGGTGGCAAGAATTAAAGTAAGTTTTCTTTTCATAAATAAAATATTTGTCAAATAATATGTCATTTTTCTAACGGAAACCATGACTACAGGCACGGCATGCCATGATACCATATATATAATAAAATATGTATAACATGCTCTTCTCGGGCAAGAGGAGCATAACCTTTTCCACCGTACTTGATGCAAAGTTAACAATATTTTTACAAATAAATGTATTTCTTGCATAAATATTGCGCATGTACCCCGCCTTTCCTTTACATAAATCAAGTGCGCGTTACAAAATATTAATATCCCACTATAAAAGCGTACGAAAATGTTACAATTTATTGCTATAATCAAGCAAAAATTTTGAGATTGGTGTTTTTCTACAACCAATGCGTGACAGATGTATAGCTATTCATGTAAAAGTAACATTTTGTTAAGTGAAATGCACCCTTTTGTTGAGCAAAAGATTATCCTGCAACTAACAAAACGTCACCTTGATAACGAAAAAGGCTGTCAGCGGCACATGGCGTCCGCAACTGTGTTTGCCACGGCAATACTGTCACGCCTCATCTCGGTGTCAGGAATGCGTGCAAGATAAATTTCAGTTGTCTTGATGTTGTTATGCCCGAGAGCCTGCGAGATATGATGCAGGCTTACTCCTGAGACGCTTGCAAGAGATGCCCATGTATGCCGGGCCACGTAGGACGTTATGTCTTCCGGTAACCCGGCGGAGGCAGAGAGGCGGTGCAGGGCACGGTTGTAGCGTGTGAGGCAGTTGTGGTATTCCTGCCATCCGCTGTCAGCGGAGGACAGTATGGGGAAGAGCAGCCCGCTGGGCGCTGTGCTTTCGTAGCGTAAGATTATCTCGCGCATCTCCGGAAGCAAGGGTACGGTGATGCGCTGTGATGTCTTCCGGCGGCAGTAGATTATGCTGTCGCCGACGATGTTGTCCGGTGACAGCCGTGCAAGGTCAGCGAACGGGATGCCGAGTCCGAGGAATGAGAAGAGGAACACGTCGTACCACAGGCGCAGTGGGGATGCCGGAAGTGGTGCGTTGGCTGCGAACTGAGCCATCAACGCAGCACTCAATGCACGTTTTCGTGTCTTTTCGTTGCCTGTGAACACGTTTGAGAAAGGGTTGCCTATACCAGGAAACGCCCTTCGGTATATAGAACGCAGGGAACGTATGTAGCACGACGAGGAGTTGCGCCTTATGCCTTTCTGCGCAAGCCATTGTTGGTATGCTGCCATTGTATCAGCTGTCATAGGTGCATTTCTGCCGTTATCGTGGCAGAAAGCCATGAGTGAGCGTAGTGCGGTGTTGTAGTTGATAAGTGTGGATTTGCTTACAGTGGCAGAAAGGTCACTGACAATGTCATGTGCTGAGGAGAGAAACTGACCGGTTGTGGGTGTTTCGGCACGGCGTTTCTTTTTCTTTCCGAAAGAGAAACGCAATGAGAAGTCAAAGGTTACCATGTTGTTTTGTGTAAGTTGATGAATATGTTGCACGTATTTCTTTGCCTTTGAAATTCCAAAGATAATAAAGATGCGTTGATTGCAGAGCCAAACTCTGACATCTTTATCATCTTTTATGTATTCGTGTCTTAGCCATTTGGCAAGTTACACATGCTCCTCTTGCCCGAGAAGAGCGCAATACCTTAATATTATAATATGGTTTTCCGGCGTTCATGCCATGCCTCCACTAACCAAGCGGCAATATTGTTTAACAAATATTTTATTTATGAAAAGAAAACTTACTTTAATTCTTGCCAGCATATTCCTCTGTGTGGGAATGGCATTGGCACAGACACCGATGAAGGGCGTTGTCGTTTCCGCTGAGGACAACGAGCCTGTAATCGGCGCGACCGTGAAGGTTGCGGGAAGCCAGGCGGGAGCTGTCACCGACATGAACGGCGAGTTCTCTGTCAACGTTGCCCATGGCACGCGTCTTGAAGTATCCTATGTGGGTATGATTACAAAGACAGTAAAGGCTTCCCAGAACATGAGGATAGCCCTTGAGTCCGATGCACAGGCTCTTGACGAGGTCATGGTCGTTGCATACGGAACGCAGAAGAAATCTTCATTCACCGGTTCTGCAGCCGTTGTCAATGCAGACGAAATAGGTAAAGTCCAGGTTACAAACGCCGTCGACGCCCTCAAGGGTAAGGCTTCTGGTATACAGATTACCACAGCAACAGGTGCTCCTGGCTCAACACCTACAATCCGCATCCGCGGCATCAACTCCCTTAATGCGGAGAACTCTCCGCTCATCGTCCTTGACGGCTCACCTTTCGACGGTTCGCTGAACGACATCAACCCTGTGGATGTTGAGTCAATGACCGTCCTGAAGGATGCCGCTTCCACAGCCCTCTACGGTGCTCGTGGCGGCAACGGTGTAATCCTTATCACAACAAAGAGTGCCAAGCGCGGCAAGAACGCAGTCATCACTTTCGACGCGAAAGTCGGTGCCAACAGCCGTGCCACTCCGGACTACGAGATGATTGACGACCCTGCTGCATACTACGAGATGTGGTACAAAGGCCTGTACAACTACGCCAAGAACACTTACGGCTATAGCCATGCACAGGCATTCGCGTTTGCAAACAACAACCTGACTGCAGACAATGCGTATGGCCTTGGCTACAATGTCTACACAGTACAGCCAGGCCAGACACTCATCGGCCAGAACGGCAAGCTCAATCCTACAGCGACTCTCGGCAACATCGTCAGCCACAACGGCAAGGACTACCTCATCACTCCGGATGACTGGATGGACGAGACGTACAATACTTCCACACGTCAGGAGTACACGATGAGCGCATCAGGCGCTACAGACCGCAGCACATTCTACGCTTCCGTGAACTATCTCAACAATGAGGGCATCACTCCGCAGGCCAACTATGAGCGCTTCACTGCACGCCTTAATGCTGACTACCAGCTCAAGCCATGGCTGAAGCTCGGCATGAACATGACATACGGCCACTCCGACATGGACGAAGTGGACAATGATGGTCTCGGTGGAAGCTCAGGCAACATGTTCGCAATGTCAATGATAGCTCCTATCTACCCTCTCTACATCCGTGATGCGCAGGGAAACATTCTTTACGACGATAATGCGAAAATCAACAACTATGACTACGGCGACGGCACTATCATCGGTCTCTCACGTCCATATCTCGGTTCGGGCAACCAGCTGTCATCAGCACAGCTTGACCGTAACCATACACAGCGCAACACATTCAACGGCACAGGTACTCTTGAAGTGCGCCTGCCTTACGGATTCACAGTGACAGCCATCAGCAACTACTATCTCCGTGAAGGGCGTAACACAACTACAACAAACCCATTCTTCGGACAGTATGCTTCATCCAACGGTATCGTTTCTATAGAGAACTCACGCACATGGAGCTACAACCACCAGCAGCGCCTCAATTGGCGCAAGGAGTTCGGGGAGCACAATGTCGAGGCTATGGTAGCCCACGAGTACTACCGTCTCTACAGCGACGCACTCTATGGCTCACGTGACAACATGTTCTCACCAAATTATTATGAGCTCTCCGGTGCAGTGAACGTACGCAACACAAGTTCTTCTGGCAGCGATTATAACACGGAATCATGGCTCGGACGCGTGATGTACGATTATGCAGACCGTTATTTCGGACAGGCTTCCATAGTGCGTGAAGGCTCCTCAATGTTCGACCCAGACAACCGCTGGGGTACATTCTGGTCCCTCTCCGCTGGCTGGAACATACATAACGAGGATTGGTTCAATGTCAAATGGGTTGACGAACTGAAGTTCAAGGCATCTTACGGTGAGAACGGCAACGACAAGATTTCCGCATACCGATACATCACATACTACAACATCGTGAACTCAAACGATGCCGTATCCCTCACACCAGGTGCTTACGGCAACAAGAAGCTCTCATGGGAGAAGAACGGCAAGTTCAACATCGGTCTTGATTTCAGCCTCTTCAACGGACGTCTCTCCGGCGGTCTCGAGTTCTACGCGAACCGCACTGTAGACATGATTCAGACAATGCCGCTCCCTTACACATTCGGCTACACAGCCTACCTTGACAACATCGGCAACATGACAAACCGTGGTTTCGAACTTAACGTGCGCGGCGACATCATCCGCAACAAGGACCTTACCTGGACTGCTTATGCCAACATGACCACCAACCACAATGAAGTCACAAAACTTGCAGAGCCAAGCAAGCGCATGTACATCGGTGGCGGATACATGGGTTCTTACTCCGACAACTACTGCAAGGTTGAAGGCAAGTCAGCCTACACATTCTACATGCCAAAATATGCAGGCGTGAACGAAGAGGGCAAGTCTCTCTGGTACAAGGAAGTATGGGCGCAGGACGCTTCTACGGGCGAATACCTGAAGAATGCTGACGGCACTTACATTGTGGAGGACATTGTCACTACAGACCAGTACAGTGACGCCACGTCATTTGCATGTGAAGATGCACTCCCTGATGTCTACGGCGGCTTTGGAACAAGCGTACAGTGGAAGGGCTTCGACTTCAGCGTCGATTTCACATACCAGCTCGGCGGATATGTATATGACGGCACATACGCAAGCCTCATGAGCAGTTCCAACGGCCAGGCTATCCACGTCGATATGTATGACGCATGGAGCCCTGAGAACACAGGAAGCAACATCCCTCGCTGGCAGTATGCCGATGACCGCATGGGAGCACAGTCTGACCGCTGGCTCACAAGTGCATCCTACCTCACACTCCAGAACATCACTCTCGGCTACACACTGCCAAAGAGCCTCACCCAGAAACTCGGAATCAACAAGGTGCGTATTTATGGTGTGGCAGACAACATCTGGACATGGTCAAAGCGCCAGGGCCTTGACCCACGCCAGAGTGTTACAGGTTCTGTGTCAAGCGCATACTACAGCGCTGTACGCACAATCTCCGGAGGTATCAGCGTGACATTCTGACACGAGACGCTATTCATATCTATAATAAAAGAACAACTCATTTTTGAATACAATGAAAAAGAATATATTCGTAAACATGGCAATCGCCGTGGTCAGCTTGTCTACGCTGACAGGATGTCTTGAAGAGACATTCCCAGCCAACGGCATTGCCACTGAAGACCAGGTTGGCGAGTCAGGTTCTGCCACAGAGGCATTGGTGATGGCTATGCCGGCATACTGCCACACTGTAAACTGGGACGACCGCCACATGTGCTTTGGCTATGGCTCAATGATGCACATCCGTGACCTGCAGACAGGTGATGCCGTAATGCAGTACAGCGGCTCTAATTATGACATATGGTTCAACAAGTGGACACAGAACAAGTACATGGGTCAGGACTATTTCTACGCACAGTACCAGTGGATTTACCATTGGAAATTCATGCAGACTGTCAACAACGTGATTTCAGCCATCAACCCGGACAATGCTACAAGCGAACAGGTAGGACAGCTCGGTGCCGCTTATGCCTATCGTGCAATGCTCTATCTTGACATGGCGCGTATGTACGAATTCCTTCCTAACGACAAGACAAGCAACATCAACGAGGACGGAAATGACGTGTCAGGACTTACAGTGCCTATCGTAGAGGCCGGCATGGAAGAGGCTGTCGCACGCAACAACCCACGTGCAACCCACGCTGATATGGTAAAGTTCATTGAAGGTGACCTCAACAAAGCAGAGACATATATCAAGAACCTTACCGACACACGTGGAAAGATTCTTCCTACCTTGGCTTGCGCCTATGGCCTTAGGGCACGCCTCTACATGTGGGACGGCAACTATCCAGAGGCTCAGAAGTATGCACGCATGGCCATAGACAATGCAGGCATACAGCCTATGACAATGCAGGAGTGCCTGAACACCACTACCGGCTTCAACGTGACAGACCCTTGGATGTGGGGCGCACAGCAGACATCAACAAACCATACTGTGACCTCCGGCATCATCAACTGGACATCATGGGTATGCAACGAGACAACCTTCGGCTATGCCTCCGCTCCTGGTGGCTCACCGTCATTCTCAGCAGACAGGAAATTCTATGAGCGCATCAACGACACAGACTTCCGCAAGCTTATGTTCAAGGCTCCTGCCGGCTCTCCACTTGAGGACCAGGTCATTTATCTCAAGCCAAGCTACAAGACAAGCCTTCCTACATACGGCTCTGTGAAGTTCCGTCCAGGACAGGGCAACGACGGAAACTCTTCTGTCGGAGCATGTACAGCTTATCCGCTGATGCGCGTCGAGGAAATGTACTTCATTGAGGCAGAAGCTGCCGCTCATCAGGATGCACCAAAGGGCAAGGCTCTTGTAGAGTCATTCATGAAGAACTACCGTGACCCTAACTATGTCTGCCACTCATCATCTACTGACGATGTTGTTGAGGAGATTGTATTCCAGAAGCGCGTTGAACTTTGGGGCGAAGGCCAGTCATTCTTTGACATCAAGCGCCTGAACTACTCTGTGACACGTGGCTATAAGGGAACTAACGTTGATGACAATCTCGCACGCCTCAACACAAACGGCCGTCCAGCATGGATGAACTGGGTCATTGTACAGATTGAGGAAGAGAACAACGAGGCTTTGGTGGGCAAGAACAACCCTGACCCGTCAGACAAGTACACTCCTTGGGTTGAAAACAACTAAACACAAGTCGATATGAAAAATATATTCAAATATACATTGGCAGCCTTGTTTGGTGTATTGTCATTCGCTTCATGTACCAATGATTTCGAGTACGAGGGAGCAGACCCGAACAATTTGGGTGGCAACGGATACGTTGAGTCCACTAAAGCAGGAACAACATTCATGTTCGTTCCGGGCCAGACTCAGGACGTGCAGTTCGTGGTTGGTCGTATAAATGCTGAAGAAGAGGGAACAGTATCCCTTACAAGCAACAGCGACAAGCTCTCCGTCCCTGCAACAGTCCAGTTTGCAAAAGGAGAGAAATCAAAGACCATCACAGCAACAGCCAACATTGCGACAGGCGCGACAGAGAAGATTGTTGTCTCTGTGGCAGAAGGTGACGCATACCTTTATGCACAGTCAGAGATTACGTTCACAATCCAGGTGTTCCCTGTGATAGACGTCCAGTATCTGTTCGGAGCATTTACCGAAGACATCCTGCCTTGGCAGCTCTATGACCTTGGTGACGGCCAGTACCGCATACCGGCAGGTGGCTACGACTATGACATCGATTTCACTATCGACAGCAAGAACCGAATCATTGTCAAGCCACAGGCAGCATGGGTACATCAGGACTATGGAGATGTCTATATCATGGGCAATGCTGCCGGTGATGCGAAAGCCGACGGTTCCGGAAGCGGCGTGGCAGGCATGTATGACCCTGCAACGGGCATCGCGCAGATGGCTCTCTACCATTTCGTGCCAGGTGTAGGCTCTTTCGGAACATTCATGGACATCGTCATCTTCCCTAAAGCAAACAATTAATCACTCTTCACATTCCCTGACAAAGACCGGGACGGAATCATAATGTTCCGTCCCGGTCTTTCCAAATAAGGGGACTTTGGAATCAAAGCAAGAGTGACCTTCAACTCACACCTAAAAAAAATCATAGCATGAGAAAGACCTATCTTCTATTGTCCCTGCTCTGCACTGTGACAATGGTTTATGCACATGAGCGTTCCATCGAGGAGAAACTGGCAGCAGCGTCAACTGTAGTCCGGAGCACCCAGCCCGCAATGGCAAAAGCCAATGCTGCCGGCCAGAAGCTCCGCATACAGCACAGCAGTGAGATGCTGACCGTCATAGGCAACGACAACGGCTTTGCCCTTATCGCCAACGACGATATGTTCAATGCCGTCGTGGGCTATTCCGACAACGCCTTTGTCCTTGACGAGAACAACAGCCTCTCATGGTTCATGTACGCCGCAGGGGAGTCCATGAAAGCACGTATTGCCGACGGCAAGCCTTCTTACGCCCCCACCGCACCTGACACAGAGAGATTCAAGGCCAGCATTGCCCCTATCGTCAGCACGACATGGAACCAAAGCAAGCCTTACAACGATTTGTGCCCGAAAGACACAAAAGGCAACGGATATCCTTCCGGATGCGTGGCAACGGCATTGTCGCAGATTATGAAACACCACAGGTATCCTGTCCATGGCTATGGCAGGAAATCATACTCTTTCAGTCCTTCAGAAGGTGTTGGAGAACTTCTCTCTGCCGAGTTTGAGAGCACTTATTACCAATGGGACAGTATGCTTGACAACTACATTTCCGGACAATACAGTGCAGAGGAGGGCAATGCCGTGGCGACATTGATGTTCCATGCCGGTGTTGCCGTAGAGATGAACTATACTCCAAGCGGAAGCGGCGCATATTCCTCAGAGGCACGCAACGGGCTCATGAAGCATTTCGGCTACAACAAGAACATCAGCCTGCTCTACCGTGACTACTATTCCCAGAAGGAATGGATGAACTTCATCTTCAACGAACTGAGCAACGAGCGCCCTGTCTACTATGCAGGCTCTGACAAGCAGAGAGGCGGGCATGCATTCGTCATCGACGGCTATGACGAGAACGGCTTTGTGCATGTAAACTGGGGATGGGGAGCAGACGGAGGCAACGGCTTCTATGATATAGCTCTCCTTAATCCCACCGGCTACAGCTTCAGCATAGGCCAGGACATGCTCATCGGCATAGCTCTCCCTGACAAGGACATACGCTATGAGCCACAGATTGTCAGTGACCATACTATGTCAGCAGCAAAAATCACTGATGCTCTCATCAATGTGGCAGTAGGACAGACAGTGTGGAACCTTAGCGGTGATGCATGGTCCGGTGAACTTGGCATAATACTGAAAGGCAACGGACAGGAATATGTTCTGGCACAGAAGCCAGTAAAGACGACACCGTATCTATATAACGTGCTCAGCAACATGGAAGGGGCATTAGGAGGCTTACTTAGTTTGCCTTCAGGCCTTTCTGACGGGGAATACCGGCTGTTCACAGCTTCAAAAGGCAGCCCCGACAAAGGCTGGAGCCTTGTGCGACGCAAGGACGGGCAAACCAACAGCTACCTTATGGACATAAACAACGGGAAAGTCACCCTCAATGCAGCTAACGATGATTCATGGCCGTCCACAGGCATTAAGAAGATTTCCGGCAGCAATGCTGCTGGCACATATTATGATGTCTATGGCCGTCCTGCCGCCTCATCGACTCGCGGGATTATCCTGCACAAGCAGGGCAATGGCATCCGGAAGATTGTAGTCCGCTGAAATATGGCTATACAACGGAGGAATCACTTCACGCAAACCTCCCATATTGACATACCATAAGGATGAAGACATACAGAAACAAGTTGTGACAAGGAAAGCCAAAAGGCGTAGCCTCCAACACAAAAAGAGCCGTATCACCACTCTGCATGAGAGTCTTGATACGGCTTTTTCATTATCAGCGACTATTGTAAAGTACTTTATAATGGAATATTTTCTTGCTAAAACTTGTTCTTTCCTGTACAAACCAATTCCCAGCAGTTGCTCACCATGTCTTTTGGACAAGTACGATGACCAACCGGGTGGAAACGCACCCATCATCGAAGCAGAGGGCAAGACTGCACATACAGGTGTCAGTTGCCCACATGCAGCACTCCGTAAGAGCCGGTGGTGCTGCACCGGTAGCGCGTAAGGCCTTTGCCGTCCGATTCGCTGTTCCCGCCGTTGTTCATGTTGTAACGGCGCCTGCATACATTGCAGGCGGCAATGCCGTCACCGGACATCGTGAGGGGCTTGGAGCGCACAGGCACCACGGCAGGGTCGAAACAGTTGGGGCACTCACGGTCATAGGCGCAGAACTGGCCGTCAGTCAGTGTGCCGAAGCCTACAATGAGCCCGCCGTTCATCCCGAGCGCGCGTGTGCGGCGGTCATCCTCGGCGTTGTAGCGCTTTGTGGAGGAGAGACCGCTGTTGTTCAAGAAAGTGAATTCCTTGCGTGCATCGTTGTTGGTTATCATGCAGAACACTCCCGGAGACATCTGGTTCATGGCAGAGGCAAGTGTCTCGTCCAAATGGAGTCCGTTGTCAATGACAAGGTAGCAGGGATGGCTTGTATAGGTGTTGTCACCGCTGCAAGCCACCAGTGAGAATGCCGCGAATGCAAGGCTACACAGCCAAGAGCTTCTTTTCCGCATCGTCAACCCTTTCAAAGTTAAATTCCTTCAATATGGATTCCATCAGCGACTGTATACGGTCGTTGCAGAGATTGCCTATGGAGCCTTCGTGAGTGTGGTGTATGTCCTTGTCAGGCGTGAAGTTGCCAGCCTCGATGTCAAGCCCCACCTTGCGGTAGGCGTCACGGAACGGCATGCCGTCAGCAGCGAGCCGGTTCACTTCCTCCACGGAGAAGATTGCGTCATACATAGGATTGTCAAGAATGTCCGTCCTCACCTCCATACGGTTGATTATGTAAGCCGCCATCGACAGGCAGTCCTTCATGTCCTCGAAGGCAGGGAGGAACACCTCTTTTATTATCTGCAGGTCACGGAAATATCCGCAAGGCAGGTTGTTCATGATGAGCGTTATCTGCTGCGGGAGTCCCTGCAGCTTGTTGCATTTTGCACGTATAAGCTCAAAGACATCCGGATTCTTCTTGTGCGGCATGATGGAAGAACCGGTGGTGCACTCCTTCGGGAGCTTCACGAAGGAGAAGTTCTGCGAATTGAACATGCACGCATCGAACGCCATCTTCGCCACTGTTCCTGCGACACTCGCCATTGCCATTGCCACGTTGCGCTCCATCTTGCCGCGTCCCATCTGTGCATAGACCACATTATAGTCCATCGTGTCGAAGCCGAGGAGGTCGGTTGTCATCTGTCGGTTGAGTGGGAACGACGAACCATAGCCGGCAGCAGAGCCGAGCGGATTGCGGTTTGTCATGCGGTAGGCTGCCTGCAGGAAGAGCATGTCGTCCGCCAGCGATTCGGCATAAGCGCCGAACCACAGTCCGAAGGATGACGGCATGGCTATCTGCAGGTGCGTATAGCCCGGCATAAGCACGTCCTTGTACTCCTCCGATTTCGCCAAAAGCTCATCAAAGAGGGACTTTGTCTCCTCCACAATACTGCGGAGAGCGGCACGCGTGAAGAGTTTCAGGTCTACGAGCACCTGGTCGTTGCGCGAGCGCCCGCTGTGGATTTTCTTGCCCATGTCTCCCAAAGCGCGTGTGAGCATAAGCTCCACCTGCGAGTGAACATCCTCGATGTCATCCTCGATGACGAACTCTCCGCGCTCACAGACATCATAGATGGCACGAAGTTCGCGCAGGAGTTGCGGCAGTTCATCGTCACTGATGAGCCCGATGCTGTTAAGCATGGTGATGTGCGCCATAGAGCCGAGCACATCGTATTTTGCAAGATAGAGGTCCATTTCGCGGTCTCTGCCCACGGTGAAGCGTTCTATCTCCTTGTTTATCTCAAATCCCTTGCTCCAAAGTTTCATAAGAAATTGTAAGTTGTAATATGTGTATGTTACATGAAAAGGCCATTGCCGCCAGTCAAGGGACATACAGCGTGCGGGCGCCAAGTGTCACGACCCGTCAGCGGCTGCACGCCGTTTCCTCCACAGCCTCCGGCAATCACATCATCTGATAAGGCAGCTGGGCGAGCATGTCAGCCATTTGGTCGATGCCCTTCTCCAGCTTCTTGCCAATCATCATCTTCATCATCATGTTGAGGTCAGCCTTCAAGGTGAGCCTCATCTTTGAACCTCCGGCACTCACCGGGAGCACCTGAATCCACAGGTTCGCGTCAAGCGGTGCACCGACAGCCGCCAGTTTGATGCAGCGGTTCTCCTCACGCTCGACGATTTGCAGCTCCATCAAGCCAATCATCGGCACCGGAAAAGAGATACTGTCGCTCGTGAGCACCACTTCTTTCAGTTTCTCCAGCTGCGCAGGGTCCTGTCCCGCCTCCTTCAGTTTCTCAGCAATCATCGGATTGTTGGCGGCGTTTTCGAGGATAGGACGGAAGGTTTCGAGGTTGGAGAGCTTGCTGTAAACCTGTTCCACAGTGCACTGTGGCAGGAATTTCACTTCACTTTCGTATTTTGCCATAAGTCGTTTTCGGGTTTATGGTTGTGGGTTAAAGGTTGTATTTGAGGGTCAATATTGTCAATACTGACAGCACTGTCAATATTGCCCATAACCTAAAATCTGAATGTTTAGTCCTGCATCCATGTTGACGGGCTCTTTCTCCATGTGGAGAGAACCTCAAGGTCAGACTCTTGGATGTAGCCTGTCTTGGCAGCGATCGCTGTGGTGTGCTCATAGTCGGAGAGCGTTATGAGGCGCACACCGGCAGCCTTGAAAGCCTCCTCCGCCTGTGGGAAACCGTAGGTGTAGGACGCTACCATGCCCACGACCTCAAACCCTGCGGCGCGGAGAGCCTCGACAGCCTTCAGGGAAGATCCTCCTGTGGAGATAAGATCCTCAACGACAACGACCTTGGCACCCTCCGGCAGTGTTCCCTCGATAAGGTTTCCCATGCCGTGGTCCTTCGGTTTTGAGCGGACATAGCAGAAAGGCTTGCCCAGTTCCTCGGCAACCAGCGCCCCCTGTGCTATCGCTCCCGTCGCCACACCGGCAACGGCTGTCGCCTCAGGGAACTCGCTATTGATGAGGTGGCACAACTCCTGCTTCACGAAGCTGCGCACTTCAGGGTAAGCAAGCGTCTTGCGGTTGTCGGTGTAGATAGGTGATTTCCAGCCTGATGCCCATGTGAACGGGTTCTGTGGCTGCAACTTGATAGCGTTGATTGCGAGCAGTTTTGCTGCGAATGCGTTTTTGATTGATTCCATGATGTGTATATGTTTTTTGTTGTTTATGTCTCAAATGTGTGCGCCCGTCCGCGCGTTTTTTATAACAAACAAATGTTTTCTGCAAAGGTAGTTATTATTTTTGATATTGCAGCATTTTTCACTTTTTTTGTGGTTTTGTGAGCATCTGCAAAACAAAAGGTTACCTTTCGCATGGTAAAGTGTAACACTTCACACGACAAAGTGTTACCTTTGGGCAGGCAAAGTGTTACCTTTTGTATTTCACTGATTTACAGTGGTTTTTACACACCGTGACATAACAAAGTTCCGATAACAGTCTTTCACCTCTGCGTCCGGCAGAAAGCGAGGACACTGATTTTAATTCCGGGGATGTCACGCAACGTCTCAAGGCACGCCCTGACAGTCGCTCCGGTGGTGATAATGTCGTCGATGAGCACGACATGGCGTTCAGTCAGGCACCCGATGTCACCCAAAAGGAAACCTCCGGCGTTGCCCGTTTTGCGGTGATGCGCCGTGGACGCCTGGCTTACGGTATACTCTTGGCGGGTGAACACATCCATGACGGCAGGCAGACCGGTGACCTCGCTTATGCCACGGCATAGCTCTTCGCTCTGGTTGAAGCCGCGCTTTCTCCTACGCGACGGCGTCACCGGCACAGGCAGAAGCACCTCGCCCTCGGCAAGAATCCGTGCCGGCACCTCCTCCTGCGCCATGAGTTGTCCGGCATAACGGCACAGGTCGGCATCGGGACGGTAGTATTTCATGCGCGAGATGATGCCATGCACCACATCGTCAGGGACATATTGGAACGCAACCGCCACACCTTCCACAGGGAAAGTGTTCCAAAACATGCGTGCAAGTCTGCTGTCCCGAGGGTCGGTGTGTGGCGACGGGCGCGCCATTCCGGCAACGCAGCCGAGGCAGACATGCCTTTCGGCAGGCATAAGTCGTCTGCCGCAGCAAAGGCAGGTGCGTGGGAAGATTGCGTCTTTTATGCTTCGGAGGTTCATTGGGGATGGGTTTTAGTCAGGATTGTCAATCTTGTCAGTTGTGTCAGGATTGCCAAGGCGTCGTTATTGACAGTACTGACAATTATGTCAACACTGTCATCTTTCCGCCTTAAATTATCTTAATCTTTCGTCGGCAGGCGGTGTTTTGTCTCGATTAATTGCTAATTTTGTGAGACGATGACTTATCAGGAAATCATACGACGGCTACTGCCTGTCTGCGGACAAGGCGAGGCGCGGGCAGTGGCAAGGCTCGTGCTGGAGGAGCGTTTCGGGCTTTCGCTGACGGACATTGCCTTGGGCAAAGTTAATGATTTTAGCCGAGAAGACCTTGAAGAGCTTGAAAAAATTATGGTTCGTTTAGAAAACCATGAGCCTGTCCAGTATGTCTTGGGATGGCAATGGTTCTGCGGCAACAAGTTCCGTGTCGCCCCCGGAGTGCTTATCCCTCGTCCCGAGACAGAACGTCTTGTGGACAGATGCGGCGTGACAGACAGCGGTTGCCGTGTACTTGACATAGGCACAGGCTCCGGATGCATAGCCATAAGCATCGCGCTGCGCCACCGCTGTCGCGTGGAAGCCATGGACATCAGCGAGGAAGCGTTAGCCATCGCCAAAGAAAACGCCACAAGCCTTGGTGCGGAGGTCACTTTCCGCAAGGCTGACATACTGCAGTGGCGTGAGTGGCGCATGGCTTCCGACAAGGAGAAATACGACATAATCGTCTCCAATCCGCCATACATCTGCCGCAAAGAAACCGCCGAAATGGAGCGCAATGTCCTCGACCACGAGCCGGAAATCGCACTGTTTGTGCCGGACAACGACCCTCTGCTCTTCTACCGCGCTATCGCGGAGTTTGGCAGGGAGGCACTTGCCGAGGGCGGAAGGATAGCCTTTGAAATCAACCGCGCCTATGGCAGCGAGGTTTGCAGCATGCTTTCCGCACTCGGATACCACGCTGCGGAGGTCATCGACGACCAATTTGGAAACCCAAGGATTGTATTATGCAGAAGATAGATGAAAAGGAAGCCCTTCAGCGGCTGACGCTCCTTTGCTCGCAAAGTGAGCATTGCGAAAGCGAGATGCTGGAGAAAATGCGCCGTTGGGAGATAGCCGACGATGCCCAAGCGCGCATAATGGTGACGCTCATCGAAGAGCGTTACATCGACCACAACCGTTATTGCCGCGGCTTTATCCATGACAAGATGGAGTACAACCATTGGGGCCGGCGCAAGATTGAGCAGGCTTTGTGGATGAAAGGCATAGAAAAGAGAGTCTCCACGCCGTTGTTTGACGAGATTGACGAGGACCGATGGACGGACATCCTGCGTCCGCTGATTAGGCAGAAGCGCAAGTCCGTGAAGGGCAGAAACGATTACGAGATAAACCAAAAACTGCTGCGCTTTGCCTTAGGCAGAGGATTTTCCTTCGCCGAAGCGAGGGAATGCATCGGCGATGTTGACGATGTGGAGGAGGATTGGTGACACGCTGACGGACAAATTGGCAGGAAAGGCATCATGAAGCGTCACGTCTTTACCGTAAAGCATCACGTTTTATCATGATGCATCATGCTTCATCATGTAACATCAATCATGTTGCACCATGTTGCATCACGCTTTACCATGTCGCATCCACAAAAACCAACCCCACAACCAAAAACACTAAGAAATGATAGCATTACTGTTTCTTTTACTGCTTATCCCTGACATATATATATGGTATATGTTCCTGCGCAGTACGCATTGGGCGTGGCAAGCGGCATTCTTCGTGCCGGTCATCGCCACGATTCTGTGCATGGTGCTTGTGCAGACACCGATGTATCAGGCATGGATGTTCCGTACAGGCATGATGCTTATGCTCATATTCACGGCTCCGAAACTGCTCTTCATGCTCCTTTCGCTCATAGGACTCATGACACGCCCGCTGCTTCCTGTGGCATGGCAGGTGATGAACGGTGCCGGTGCTGTTGTCGGAACGATAATGGTGGGCATCGTGATGTACGGCACGCTCTTCGGCTGGCGACGCCTTGCGGTCAACGAGGTGGAACTGTCGTTCAAGGACTTGCCTGCCGGTTTTGACGGCTATCGTATCGCACTGATGTCCGACATGCACATCGAAACCTACGGAAGTGCGCCGGAATTCGTGGAGAAGATTGTCCATGAGGTGAACCGAAGGCAACCGGACATGATATGTTTCGTTGGCGACCTTGTTAACAGCAGCCCAAAGGAGCTTGACGGTTTTATGGACATTTTTCCGCAACTGAAGGCGAAGGACGGTGTGTTTTCCGTCATGGGGAACCATGATTACTGCACCTACACCAGGGACAAGAGCGCGGAAGCCATACGCAAGTCTGTCCGCGACCTGCAGGAACGTGAGCGCATGTTCGGGTGGCAGTTGCTGAACAATGACAACAGGACTATACATCATAACGGTGATTCCATACTCCTTGCGGGCGTGGAGAATTCAAGCCGACCGCCGTTCCCTGACTATGGGGACTTGCGGAAAGCACTCTCGACAGGCAGGAAAGCATCATCGGTGAGTAATAATGACAGCCTTTTCACCATACTTCTCAGTCATGACCCGACCCATTGGCGGCGCAATGTGCTGCCGGAGACAAATGTCCAGCTGCAACTTTCCGGACATACGCACTCCACACAGTTCAAACTCTTCGGGTGGACTCCTGCATCCCTTATCTACGATGAGTATGCAGGACTCTATGAAGAGTGTAACCGCAAGCTCTTTGTCTGCACCGGAACAGGCGGAAACCTACCCTTCCGCTTCGGTGTTTGGCCCGAAATCGTGGTCATAACACTGAGGAAAGGGTGAAGATTGACATATTCTCTCACACACTAACCAATAAACATCGCAATTATGAGCAGTACTATTCTCATTATCATTCTAACAGCTTTATGCCTGTTTCTTTTCCTGAAAAACAAGAAGAAAACCATTAAAACGGGTGAAGAACCGCCTTGCATTCTTTCTGAAAAGGATAAAGAATCGGACATTCGGCAAGAAGCTGAAGACGACAGTCCTATTGAGGATGAGAACCACAAAGAACTAATCACACTCCTTGAAGGCTGCCGCTGCAGACCTCTTTCGCCGGACTTGATGCAACATGAACTGAAGGAAGTGTGGCAGAAGGAATACCAAAGAGGCAGGAAAGAAGGGTTCTGCCCTATCCTGCTGGAGATGACCGATAATCTTCTTGACGGTCTTTCGACACCATCATGCCTGACAGAGAAAGAGGAGTTCGCCAAATGGAGGCAGCAGATGCTCGACAATCCGGTAAAGGACGGTAAGGCTTTGCTTGCGGAAAGACTTGAAGGAGAGCGTGAACTCTTTAAGGAAAACGACGAAGATGCCGATTGGGAAGAGGTGATGGTCGGAACATCCGAAGGGGCGGAAGCATCCACGGCGTTCGATTTCTATGGCTATGACGTCATGCTTGTGGAGGTTCCGGTAAAGAATCCGTGGCAAGTCTTCGCCTATCTCCCTATGGGCGGCTGGAACGAATGCCCTGATGCGGAGGAGCAGATGGCTGTCGCAAAATACTGGTTCGAGAAGTATGGTGCCGTGATTGCCGGCATATCGTCCGACACAATAGTATATGTCCTCCCACAACCTGTAACGAAGGACACACTGAAACTCGCCGAAGAGCAGTTCGCCTACTGTCCTGACATCGTCGACCAAGGCTACGGCAACCTTGCGACACTTGCCGATGCAAACAAGGAATCGACAGTATGGAACTTCTGGTGGGACTAAGATTTCCACCGGAATGTTTGGCACAAAGGAAAGAATTTATTAACTTTGCCCTCACAAAAAGGCAGAAAGACCGGAACACTTAATAACAGAAACATAATCTAAAACCAACATCAAATCAAAGAAAAACCATGAAAGTTGTATGCGTTCATACTGCAATGGCTCTGGTAGGGCCGTTGACAGAGACATTCAAGAGGCTCATTCCGGAAGTTGAGGTTGAGCATATCGCCGAGAGCTCGCTGATAAAGGAGGTCATTGCCAACAATGCCGTGACTCCTGCGGTACGCCGCCGACTCCTCGACTACTATAACGCCGCGGCGGATTCCGGTGCGGATGTGATCTTCAACACCTGCTCTTCCGTGGGCGACATAGCAGACCTCGGCAACCAAATCTGCCGCATCCCGGTGTTCAGAATCGACAAACCGATGGCTGAAAAGGCTGTGCAGGAGGCAAAAAGGATTGGCGTAATCTCCACTCTTCCTACCACTCTCGACCCTACATGCCGCCTTTTACAGAACTGCGCAAAGGCTGCCGGCAAGGAAATAGAACTCGTGGAGGGGCTCGCCGACGGTGCTTTCGCTGCGGGACAGAGCGGCGACAGCGAGACACATGACCGCCTTATAGCCGAGGCAGCACAGAAGATTGCGGACAAGGTGGACATGTTCGTGCTCGCACAAGGCTCTATGGAGCGCATGGAAAAGCGTCTCGCGGAACTCACCGGCAAGCCGGTTCTTTCATCGCCTTGTCTCGGTGTGCTCGGGCTGAGGAAATATCTCGGACTGTAAAAGACAACCACCAAACATGGGAACAAAATAACTTTCCCCTGTCTCCAAAGCGAAATCATTGTTTTGGAGACAGGGGAATTTTGCGTTATGCCCTACTCTCAGAACGCCGCAAGGACAGCTATCACGGCAAGGATGCCCACAAACACCGTTGCCGGGACACACACCGCACGCATCGGCAAGCGTCCTCCGGCATTGGCTGTGCCTGCCGAGAAAGCGGCATTATGTGCCAAAACCCATTTGTAAACAAAGAACAACAGTGTGGCAGAAGCCCCTCCCACCACTGCGCCGACAAGCAAATCGGTAGGGTAATGCACACCAAGATACATCCGCGAATACACCTGCGAGAGCATCCACACCGTCATTGTCACGGCAAGAACCCTGCCACGGAACTGCCAAAGGAGTATCACCAGCAACGCCATTGTGTTCGCTGCATGGCACGAAGGCATACCGTACGGCGCACCACGGTAGTCATGCACGACGTGAATAACTGCCGAAAGCGGATTGTCAAGGTTGGACGGACGCAGCCTTTCCGCCCACGGACGGATGACATGGGAGCACATCTGGTCGGCAAGAAGAATGGTAAGTCCCACGGCAACAATGTACAACAGCCCCCTTCTCCACCCCAACGAGCGCACCACGGCGTAGGCTATGGCAAGGTACATCGGTATCCATGTGAACCTGTAAGTCAGCATCCACATGTACTCATCCATATACTCAAAATGATGGGAATTGACCCATAAAAGTATCGCTTCATCCATATCGCATCTTGTAAAGTAACGTATTTTTCTGCAAAAGTACTACTTTTTTCCCGCAAACGGCTGACAATGTCAAAAAAAAACATTAATTTTGCATTTCGGAACTGTGATTTCCAATGATATAAAGTAAACGAAAACAATAGAGCGAATATGAAAGAATACAAGAGAACTACCGTAACAGCCGCCCTGCCGTATGCCAACGGCGGTGTGCACATCGGCCACCTTGCCGGTGTCTATGTCCCTGCGGACATCTACGTACGCTACCTGCGCCTGAAGAAGAAGGACGTCATCTTCATTGGCGGCTCTGACGAACACGGCGTGCCTGTGACTATCCGCGCACGCAAAGAGGGCATCACCGTGCAGGAGGTTGTCGACCGTTACCACAACTTGATAAAGGACTCTTTCGAGAAGTTCGGTATCTCTTTCGACATATACAGCCGCACAACGTCCGACATACACCACAAGTTCGCCTCCGATTTCTTCCGCACTCTCTACGAAAAGGGTGAACTTGAGGAGATTACAGAGGAACAGTACTGCGACGAGGTGACAGGAGAATTCCTCACCGACCGCAACATTGTAGGCACTTGCCCACGTTGCGGAGCAGAGGGAGCATACGGCGACCAGTGCGAGAAATGTGGCGCAACACTCTCTCCGGATGAACTTATCAACCCTACAAACAAGAACAATCCGGGACACGGACTTGTCAAGCGACCAACCAAAAACTGGTATCTGCCGCTCGGAAAATACCAGGATTGGCTGAAAGAATGGATACTTGAAGGCCACAAGGAGTGGCGTCCGAATGTCTATGGGCAGTGCAAGTCATGGCTCGACATGGACCTCCAGCCACGCGCAATGACACGCGACCTCGACTGGGGCATACCGGTTCCGGTGGAAGGTGCTGAGGGCAAGGTGCTCTATGTGTGGTTTGACGCGCCTATCGGCTATATCTCCAACACAAAGGAACTCTGCGACCAGAACCCCAAGAAGTTCGGAACGTGGGAGCAGTGGTGGCAGGACGAGGACACAAAGCTCGTGCATTTCATCGGAAAGGACAACATTGTGTTCCACTGTCTCATATTCCCTGTCATGATGAAGGCTCACGGCAAGTACATCATGCCTGACAATGTGCCTTCCAATGAGTTCCTTAACCTCGAGAATGACAAAATCTCCACATCGCGCAACTGGGCTGTCTGGCTTCATGAATACCTCGAAGACATGCCCGGAAAGCAGGATGTGCTGCGCTATGTCCTCACCGCCAACGCACCGGAGACCAAGGACAACAACTTCACATGGAAGGACTTCCAGGAGCACAACAATTCCGAACTCGTGGCGATTTACGGCAATTTCGTCAACCGTGCGTTGCAGCTGACAAAGAAATATTTCAACGGCGTAGTCCCTGCATGCGGCGAACTTCTTGACGTTGACAGCAATGCGATAGCAGAATTCAAGGATGTCAAGAAGAACGTTGAGGAACTTCTCGACCAGTATAAGTTCCGCGAAGCACAGAAAGAGGCGATGAACCTTGCACGCATCGGCAACCGTTACATCACCGAATGTGAGCCGTGGAAGGTGTGGAAAGAAGACCCAAAGCGCGTGGAGACAATACTTTACGTCTGCCTACAGCTCACCGCCAACCTCTCAATCGCCTTCGAACCGTTCCTGCCATTCTCATCAAAGCGTCTGCGCGAGATGCTCGCCATGGACACCTTCGAATGGGAACAGCTCGGCACAATGGACATCCTGCCTGTCGGAAAGCAGCTCAACGAACCTGCACTCCTCTTTGAAAAAATTGAGGATAGCGTGATAGACGCACAGCTGCAGAAGCTCGAAGACACAAAGCGTGCCAACGAAGCAGCAAACTTTGAGCCGGAACCTATCAAAGAGAACGTGGACTTCGAGACCTTCGAGAAGCTCGACATCCGTGTCGGACTGGTGACTTCATGCGAAAAGGTGAAGAAATCAAAGAAGCTCCTCAAGTTCCACATCGACGACGGAACCAAGGACGGACGCACAATCCTCTCAGGCATTGCACAGTACTATGCTGACCCTCAGGTGCTTGTAGGCAAGCAGGTGCTCTTCGTTGCCAACTTTGCTCCGCGCAAGATGATGGGCGAAGAGTCACAGGGCATGATACTCTCAGCCGTGAACTACGACGGCACCCTGCACGTCACCTCCACTCTTGACCAAGAAGTAAAACCGGGCTCAGTGGTGGGATAAGCCACGGACGCGCCTTCCGAAAAAGGCAAAAAACAAAAACTCAGGATTACCCATGTTGCATCAAGATGTCTCATGATTCAACATGGGTAATCCTGAGTTTCTTTTCAAATCTTCACACCCAGCCAACCCACAGATAACCAACGACTTACAAAACAGCAACAGACTCGAAAACAAAAGGTAACGTTTTACCCCACAAAAAGTAACACTTTACATAACCAAAGGTGACCTTTCACACAATGAAAGGTCACCTTTGGTTTTCTGCATCATGGCATAACAGAAAATGCCCGGTCATCACAGGTTCATCACATCCTCATCAAACGTCTCTTTCCTGATTGCTTTCGCCTTCACCATGGAGCGGTGGTTGTAAATCGTCTGCGTACTGTAGTTAAGCAAAACGGCTATCTTCGCACTGTCGTTTATGCCCAACCGTACCAGCGCAAAGATACGCAAATCGAGGTTCATCGCACCACCCATGCCAAGGCTTATCCTGCTTTCGGGCTGTAGAAGAGCATTGAATTTTTCAATGAAATCAGGGAAGGCAAGCAAGAAAGCTTTGTCGAAATTGTTGAAAAACTCCTTTGCCTCCGCCTCCGTCATGCGCGACGGATTGGCAAGTTTCATGAGGTCGGCAACTTGGTTCGCCTTCACTTTCCTTTGTACAGTAGTCTGAAAATGAGTAAGTTTGGCTATATACGCCGCCGTAAGTTCCATAAACATGCTTATGACGCTCTCCCTCTGCCTCGTCATGAGCAGCAGTTCCTTATTCGCACTGTCAAGACTTGCATTCGTGCGCTCCGCCTTTTCCATTGCCACGCGCAGCGATTCGTTGGCAACAGTCAATGCCAACCGGCTCTTTTTCACCCTTTTATGGTCAACGAAAAGGAGGGCGGCAACGACAAGAAGCAGCACCGCCATGACGCCGACCGCCATAATCACGTAGCCACGCTGACGGTTGCGCTCGACAAGCTGACGCTCGTAATTATTCACAATCGACGGTATCTTCCGCGAAATTTCCAGCAGACGAAGACGGTTTCCGAAGAAGATGGCATCGTCAAGCGAATAGTCCAAATACATGTTAGCACGCTCATAATCAGGCGTTTCGTCATTCACCATGTCCAAAGCAAGGGTCTGCAAAGCCAGATTTTCCTTCAACGGACAGATTTGGTCGCTGATGGCGGCACGGACAATGTAATCACGACGCATCTTCTTGTCCCCCAAAGCAGTGGCTGCAGAAGCCATTCCGAAGGTTATCTGGGCATAAAGCCGCTCGTAAACAGCCACGCCCGACAACGCTTTCTCATAAAGTTCCAATGCCTTGCAGTGGTCATTCCGCTTGATTTCCTGCTCAGCTTTCATGTAATACCACGATGCCGTACCCTCCTGAAGCACAGAGATTAGAGAATCCAAATAGACATTTTCCTTAGCATGATAACCTTCAGAATAGGCAGTCCCCTCGGCATATTCCGCAAGAACACCGTAACACCACTCATAAACCATGTAGTAGTCGGGCAGAATCCAATCTGGAATTTCCTCACGGCTGATGCTGCCAAGGCAGCCCAAAGCCTCATGGAAAAGTCCTGCCGTGGTGAGCATGTCCGCCTTGTGGATTATGGCAAGGTTAGCATAATCCGTGCTTCCTGCCCTGCGGGCCTCACCATGGAGTTTGTCGGCATAAGCCATTGCCGAATCAAACCTGAACGTTGAATATTCCTCATAGACGGAGTTCAGGTGCTTCAATCGCTCCGTGGGAATGGTGGTTTTAGCAAGTTTTGATTTCAGACGCTCTATGGTCTGCTCCTTCAAACGCACATAATGGTCGCGCTTTGCAAGGACTTTGTCCAATGAATCAATACTGACGGTCTCGCCTTTAGCAATGGCAGCCGTAAGGAAAAGCAGGAAAAGGATTATTGATCTGCGCATAGGGGTAATGTGTTAGTTTATCTATTGCAAAGATAATACTTTTCCTGTATTCCACCAAATAACCAATTAATTATATTTACCTGAGACATCAAAAACACGAAATATTACCGTTTTGATTACCAACTAATTACACAAAATAGTACACTACTGTACATTTACCGCACAGTTACTTAATGGAACAACCTAAAGAAAATCATATTATCTTTGCCAACGGAAACCCAAAAACCTAAAAGATATACACCACATGAAAAGAACATCTCTACTTGCTTTGACCTTTGCGGCAACCGTCGCAAGCAGTGCAGCCACGGAACAGCGTGACACAACAGAATCCGTTACGCAGGAAAAGAAAGAGGAACGCAACGTCATGCTTAACGCATCGGACGCCAACAAACCGCGTGAAATCCAAATAGGACTGCCAAGTGAGGACATCAATGTCTATGAAAACGGGCTCCCTGCCGTCTACTCTTCCGCAGTGCATAAGCTCTCCGCCCACTGGCGCAGTGACAACTCGCTTGGCGAAGTGTCGCTCATGACTCCTTCGGAATCGGCAATTGCCACGGGAAACGTAGCCTACTCCGTCAACAGCAACAGTCGATGGGGAGAAAAAGCGTTCCACGCCATTCTCTCATACAAGGCTAACCACTTCGGTTGGCAGAACTTTGACATGAACGCTTCGGGAGGAATAACCGACAATCTGCTCTTCACAGCGTCCGTCTATCAGAACTTCGACCCGGGCAGTTTCAGACTGAAATTCACGGATTATGCCGACCGCACGCAGTTGTATCATCTCGGTTTGACGCACCTTCTGCCAAACAACCGCGGACGCATCTCCCTCATGTATAAGCATTCACGTAACGAAAATCCGGGCAATTTTTCCAATGCTGCTCCGTTTATATATAAAGGCGACGGCAGTGTCGAGGAGCTTCCGGGCTTCAAACTTGGCACAAGTTCCTACGTGCCACGCAACGGCAGGTTTCAGTATATGGACATCATTACCGGCGAAATGCGCACATGGAATCTTGGCGAAGACACACAAAACATGGCAAACGAGCTTACTCTGGTCGCCGATTACCGCTTCAACAAAGGATGGAAGGGCAGCCTCTCGTTCAAATGGATGGACGCTCCGCGCGCCAAATATGTGGATTTCGGCGGAAGTTCCATATCAGAAGTCAGTGCCGACGACAACTATATGCTTGACGACGGTTCTACATATACCGGACTGAAGGAAGGCAGGAGGACATGGCTTCATGACGGCAAGGTGAGAAATGTCCTTCTCACGACGGAGCTGCAGAAGACTTTCCGCACCAACACTCTCAAACTCGGTCTGAACCAATGGCACTATTCGCTCGACTATCATTCGGCATCCATGCAGTGGGATGCCACAGTTGAGGAGTATCCGCGTATGCTCAACTCCACTTATGGGTATAACGAACTGAGTCCGGAGTACACGAAAGGCTACGAGAACAAGCTCGCCATTTATGCCACCGACCAATGGCAGGCAACATCGCGCCTCAGCATTTTCGCCGGAGCACGTCTTGAATATTACCGTATGAATGCCGACCGCATCCCGATGAACCGCTTCTCCGGCTTCCATATCGGTGCAGTATCGCCTGCCGACGGCTCAACAGTGGCAATAGAAAACATCGTGAAAAACAAGCTCAACTATGCCGCCACGCTCCGTGCCACCTACACTTTGAGCCATGGTTTCGGGCTTACCGCGGACGCTACCATTGCCACACGCTTCCCGCGCATCAACGAATATGCCGGCACAGGGCCTACGGAAGAGCAGTACAAGCGTGTGACAATCCCGCTCGTCCGTGGCGGACTGACCTACCGCAACTCATGGCTTGACCTGACATCCATGGTCAGCTACATCGGCAAGACAAACAACATCGACCAGCAAAACCTCACACGACCGGGAAGCACCGAAAGCAAGACTGTCCTGCTCATCTACGGCATACAGACCATAGGGTGGACAACATCGGCAGAAATAACACCGTTCAAAGGGGCACACCTCCACGCTCTGCTGACCATCCAAAAGCCTACATACAAGGATTACAATGCATCAGTGACATTCTCTGACGGCACCGCCATGGCTGTTAACGCCAACGGGAATGTTGTAAAAGAGATTCCGCAGACCCTTATTGAGCTTGACCCAAGCTATAACATCACCGATGACCTGCGACTTTGGCTCAGTTTCCGTTATTTCGGCAAGACTTATGCCAACCTTCAGGAATCACTTTTCTTCAACGGACGTTGGGAATCGTTCGGCGGAATAAACTGGCGGGTGAACAAAAACCTGAGCCTCAACGCCACTGTCATCAATTTCCTGAACCAGAAAGGGGCAAGCGGGACTATAAACGGAAGCGAACTTATCTCGAAAGAGGATGCCCATCTGTTTGCGGGACATTACATGAGCGGCAACTATCTTCGTCCGTTCACACTTGAATTTGGCATGAAACTTGAATTTTAACCTAATCACATACAAACAATGAAACCTTTACTATTATCATTATTGCTCTTATCTTCAGCGACGAACATCAGCGCACAGCGCATCGACATCTCAACATCAAAAACCGACCTGATACTGAAAGTGGGAGACAACAAACGCCTCTACCAAACCTATCTCGGGGAGAAACTCCTCAACAAGTCCGACGGTGACATCCTGCCTTGGCAGGTTAAGGGCGGCAGCGACGGAAGTGTCTCGGAACGAGGATGGGAGGTTTACCCCGGTTCCGGTGCAGAGGACTACTACGAACCGGCACTTGCCATGACCCACTCCGACGGGAATCTTACGACAATCCTGCAATATGCAGAACACAAACAGCAGCAGACGCCCTTCGGAGCAATAACGGAGATACGCCTGAAGGATAATCTCTACCCTGTGGAAGTGACGCTCCATTACGAGTCCTACTACAAAGAGAACATCATCAAGACATGGACTGTAATCCACAACAATGGAAAACAGCCGGTGGAAATATGGAGATATGCCTCGGCAATGCTCTACTTCAACCGCAGCGAATACTATCTCACTGAGTTTTCAAGCGACTGGGCAAAGGAGGCGCAGATGCGCACCCAACCGCTCTGTTTCGGAAAGAAAGTCATTGACACGAAGTTAGGAAGCCGTGCCGCCATGCACACCCACCCATTCTTCGAGATAGGATTGGACACGCCGGCCGGCGAGAACCGTGGTGAGGTTCTCATGGGAACACTCGCATGGACAGGGAATTTCCAATTCACTTTCGAGGTGGACAACGTGGGCAACCTGCGCATTCTGCCTTCCATAAACCCTTATGCCTCAACCTACGAGGTGGCGGCAAAAGAGAGTTTTGTCACGCCTGAGTTCATCTTCACACTATCACAGCACGGCACCGGTGAGGGAAGCCGCGACTTGCAGCGTTGGGCAAGGCTCTACCAACTCAAAGACGGCACAGGCGACCGCATGACTTTGCTCAACAACTGGGAGAACACTTACTTTGATTTCGACCAGAATCTTCTTGCACAACTTATGAACGAGGCAAAGGAACTTGGAGTGGACATGTTCCTCCTCGACGACGGATGGTTTGGCAACAAGCATCCCCGTAAGAACGACCAGGCAGGTCTTGGCGACTGGCAGCCAACGAAATCAAAGCTGCCCGGTGGCATCCATGCCCTTACCGAGTCGGCAAAGACGGCAGGAGTGAAGTTCGGTTTGTGGATAGAACCTGAGATGGTTAACCCTAAGAGTGAGCTTTTTGAGAAGCATCCTGACTGGGCTTACACCCTCCCTGACCGCAAACGCTACTACTATCGCAACCAACTCGTGCTTGACCTCAACAACCCTGAGGTTCAGGAGCATGTCTACAAGGTTGTGGAAAACATACTGAGGAACAACCCTGACGTGGCATATTTCAAATGGGACTGCAACTCTCCGATAACAAACATCTTCTCCCACTACCTCAAAGAGAAGCAGCAACAGCTCTACATCGGTCATGTGCGCGGACTCTACAACGTGCTGCAGCGCATCAAGAAGAACTTCCCCAATACTCCTATGATGCTTTGCTCGGGTGGCGGAGCGCGCTGCGATTACGAGGCACTGAAGTACTTCACCGAGTTCTGGTGTTCTGACAACACAGACCCTGTGGAACGACTCTTCATCCAATGGGGCTTCTCCCAATTCTTCCCTGCCAAGGCTATGTGCGCACATGTGACAAGCTGGAACAAGCAGACTTCCGTGAAATTCCGCACCGATGTGGCGTCAATGGGCAAGTTGGGCTTTGACATCGGATTGAAAGAATTGTCGGCTGCCGACCTCCTCTATGTCCAAAACGCCATAAAGAACTGGAACCGTCTGAAACCGGCAATCCTTGACGGAGTGCAGTACCGTCTCGTTTCACCTTACGAAAGCAACCACACTGCCACAATGTACACCACGGAAGATGCAACAAAGGCTGTCCTCTTCGCCTTCGACATACACCCTCGCTTCGCCGAGAAGCTCCACAAAGTGAAGTTGCAAGGGCTGATTCCAACGGCAAACTATCGCGTTAAAGAAATAAATGTCATGCCTATGATAGACACAACAAAGTCCGCAAAGCAGAGAAGTTCTGCCGCTCCTAATCCGTCATACAAGTCAACATGGGCTTCTGACAACAAGGTCTACAGCGGTGACTACCTCATGAAAGTCGGTCTTGATGTGTTCACTGCGCAAGAGACACAGAGCCATGTCATCGAACTGGCAAAGGAGTAATGTCCTGAGATAATAGACCTTCAAACACAATAAATCCGTGATACATGCCCTCTTTTGAGAGTGTATCACGGATTATATGTTAATCAGACAACTGAAAAAGTCGTCAGTTCATTTTATCAATACCCCGGATTCTGCCAGCCGGCGCCGTTGGTAATTGTCGCCAAGTATGTCGTAGAGATTGGGCGCAGAGCGTACTCCGGAGTGAAGAACTTAGCCAAGTCAGGGTGAGTCTCCTGCAAATAGTTCTTATCCTTGAACATACCGGTGCGCTTCAGGTCATAGAAACGGCTGTACTCTCCACACAATTCCCTGCCACGCTCGTCAAGCACAGTGCGTACAGAAGCAGTGCCTGAGAGAGCGTTTGCCCCTGCTCTTGTGCGCACCTTATTAATATATGCCATTGCACCACTGCCACCGTTGAGGTAAATGTCAAGCTCTGCAGCGATAAGGTAAACCTCAGCCATGCGCATGATGAACGTAGCATTCAGGTTTGCGAAACGGTTCTTGCTCTCGTTAACGACATAGATGTTGCTGGAGTTGTGCTTGCTCAATGAAGGATAGAAATAACGCCAGTGGTTCTCTGTCTCACCGGAAGTCATGATTACCTTACGGTCGGCGTCACTGTACACCTTCTTATAGTCCACGAGCAAGTAAGAAGCATTGGCAGCATTGGCAACCTCCGATGCATAACCGGCATCCTGCGGCATGACAAACTTGATAGCAAGGTCACCGATAGCCTTGGAGTTCTGTGTCTTGTCAAGGATGTTCTCTTGGAATTTCAGAGTCTTTCCTACGACAGAAGCGTCCTTGCCATAAGTCTTTGCATCACCTTCTGTCCATGTGTAGTCACGGTTGCAGTTCCATTCTGTGACAAAGGAATTGTGGAAACGCGGGTCGAGCGAGCCGTCCTCCTGTACAAAAAGGTTGAGCAGATGCTGTGTAGGCATGAAGCTGCCCGTCTGTCCGCCTTCCCATGTCTGGCGCGCCTGAGGATTGTCCTGGCGTGCAGCGAAATGGTTGATGGCTGCGAGGAACATCTCATCATTGCGGTTACACTTCTGCGCACCATTAGATGAACCATGTCCGTCACTTCCCGAATACCAGCGATGCTTCCACAAAGCCTCCTTGTTCTCCCAGTTGTTGTCCTGCTTGAAGACATCCTCAAAATTGGAATACATGTATGCTCCATACTGCGAACCGCCATTCTCACAGTCAGTGATAAGCAGTTTTGCAGCATCCATACCCTTCTGCAGGAACTCAGTGGAGCCATACTCGTAAGTCTGAAGGCAAGCCTTTGCGAGGAAACCCAATGCCGCTTTCTGGGTAGGAGTTGTGCAAGTCGCGTCAGTTCCCTTGTCAAGATATTGCACAGCGAACTCAAGGTCAGGGATAATCACCTCCTTATATATTGTCAATGGGTCAGTGCGCTCAGGTGCATAGTTAGGCACGCCGAGGTCAGTGACCTTCACCACTCCGCCAAACTGCTCCACAGCATTGAAATAGTAGACAGCGCGCATGAAGCGAGCCTGCGCTATGCTGTTGTTGCGCTTTGCCTCCGAGATAGGCGGATTGGCGGCATAAGCGATGGCAGTGTTGCAGCTTCCGATACCGTCATAAATGGCGTTCCAGATAGTGTTTGTATACGTCGTGTTAGCACTCGCACCGCCAAAGAACCAGAAATACTGTGTGTTGCTGTTGCCGTCATTAGCCTTTGTTGTCCAAAGGTCCGTGTCAGCCTCTGTCAGCTGCATATAGCCGTCAGTGCCGTAGAGGACGCGCTCCGCACCGAAATAAATCTGGTTAAGGATAGCCTGATAGCCGTCCTCTGTCATGGTCACGGTGTCGAATGTGAATCCTCCCGGGTTCTTCTCGTCCAAGGAGCAAGAGTTGAGAAGTGCCAATGATGATAATGCGAAGACTCCTGTTATCTGCTTTATGTATCTTTTCATAAGTCTGTTTCGTTAGAAGGTTAGGTTGATGCCGATGACATACTGCTTGTAGGTCGGGAAGCTGTCAGCTCCGCCGGTCTCAGGGTCAGTGTCGTTAAGGCGTGAGTCCATTGAGAAGATGAACGGATTGTAAGTTGTGAAGTAGATGCGGCAGTTCTCTATCAATGCCTTGCGTGTCAAGCTCTTTGGCAATGTGTAACCGAGAGTGATATTCTTTATCTTGATGAAAGAGCCGTCAACCACACGGAGTGAAGGATAGACAGTGGACTGCTTGCCGCCTGTACCCGGGCGCGGATAGAACGCTCCCTGATTGTCCTCTGTCCAATAATCCACGCCTGAAGGCTGGTTCTTTGTCAGACTGTTGTCTGCCGTATAGTAGCCGAGCATGCTGCTCTCTATTGTCTGGCCGAAGCGTCCCATGGCATAGATTGTCAGGTCAATGTTCTTGTAAGCAAAGGTGTTGTTCAGACCGAGAATCCAGTTAGGGTTTCTGTGACCAAGAATGCGGCGGTCATCCTCGCCATACTTGTGCACACCGTTGTCAGAAACACCGTCAGCATCAAACTTCTCGTTTGTCTCAACCTTTATGAAACCCGGCTCCACGCCATAAGCGTCAAGCGTTGCCTTGTCAGTGTCAGTGCCCCAGATTCCTGCATATTTGTATCCATAGACAGACTTTATCGGTGAGCCGACAAACAAGTTCTCAGCGATGAGGTCGCCGTCAGGCAGTTCCTCAATCTTCTCTTTCTGCCATGTCCCGGTGAGGGATGTGTTCCAAGAGAAATCCTTTGTCCTTATGTTACGGCTGTTGATAGTGAACTCAACGCCGTGGTTGCTTGTCTTGGCAAGGTTCTGCCATACCTTCAATGGTGAGCCCCAACCTGTGATACCCGTAGTGCTCGGCATCTGGCGTGCGAAGAGCAAGCCTCTTGTCTTTGTGCTGAACCACTCGATAGAGCCGTCGATGCGGCTGTTGAGGACAGAGAAGTCAAGACCGATGTTCCAGTTATAAGACTTCTCCCATGTGAGGTCAGGACTTGCGTAAGTGCCTGTGTACTGATAGAAAGGCACGATTTTGCCGTCCACTGTCACACCTGAGCCGCTGTAAGGGTAAGGCTGTGACTGTGTGCCGTAAGCACCGATACCGCCGGAGTTGCCCGTGATACCCCAACCTACGCGCACCTTCAGGTTGTCAAGCCAACTGCTCATGCCTCCCATGAACGCCTCGTCAGAGATGCGCCATGCCACGGCAGCAGCCGGGAAGCTCTCCCACTTGTTGCCTTCCGACAGCCATGAGACACCGTCCCAACGGTTGGAGGCAGTGAAGAGATAACGTCCTTTGTAAGAATAGTTGAAGCGTACGGCATAAGACATCTTCTGAGTCTGTGTGTACTCAGACTTGATATACTGTGATGTTGCAGCGTTCAGGCGGTGGAAAAGCCATGAGTCCATTGTCTGTCCGGAGCCGCCGGCAGTTGTCGGCTCGCTCTGTGACTCAGACCATGATGTGATGAACGTGCCACCGATGCTATGGTCCTTTGCTATGGTCGTGTTGTATGCGAACACATTCTCCCATGTATAGCTCCAGCTGTCGTTGAACACCTTCTCTGCGTGAGGCGTTCCTGCGTATGTAGGGCGGTTGGCATTACAGAGCGCACCCCAATAGAGACCTTGGCGAGCGTGGGACATAGAACCCGAAATCTGGCTTCGGATGCTCATTCCCTTGAACGGAGTAAGCTCAATGAAACCGGTCGTGTTGACGTATGTCGTGCGAGTCTCGTTAGTGTATTGGTTAGGGATAAAGTCGCCAAGCGGAGAATATTGTCCGTTGATATACTCGGAAACAATGTTTCCCTCCGCGTCGTAAGCGTCACCGAGAGGGAACGCCGTGAGCGCGCGGGTGAACGTGTTCTTCACGCCACGGTCATGATTAGCGTAAGTAAGGTTGGATGTAAAACCAAGTTTTGCCCACTTGTTAATCTCCTGATCGATGTTCAGGCGCAGAGCGTATTTGTCGCGCTGCTCGTTGGAAAGCAGACCCTTGTCCTTGGAATATATGGCGGAAGCATAGATTTTCGTCTTGTCTGTGCCGCCTGTCACTGACAAGCTGTATTTCTGCGTGGTAGCCTTGTTGCCCGAAACAAGGTCAACCCAGTCTATCCACTTGCCTGCATTGTAAGCGTCCAAATAGTCCTGGTTGCCAAACAGCGTAGCCATGTCGGCAGCATAGTTGCCGTGCTCGTACTTGTAAGCCTCCTGATGATAGTTCACCCACTCATCTCCGGTCATGCTGTTCTCGTAGTTTGGCGAACCGCTCCAGCCATAGTAAGCATCGAAATTGACACGCACCTTGCCTGCCTGACCGCGCTTTGTCGTGATGATAACCACACCATTGGCACCGGCAGAGCCATAGATAGCCGTCGAAGAGGCATCCTTCAGGATGTCGATGGTCTCGATGTCAGAAGGGTTTACCTCGGAATAACTGCCCTGAATGCCGTCAATGATAAACAGCGGCTCGTTGCTTCCGTATATGGAACGTGTGCCGCGGAGCAGGATTTCAGGCTCGTCACCAATCTGTCCCGACCCTTTCACGATGTCCATGCCCGCAACCTTTCCCTGCAAAGCCTCCATGGCATTGCTTGTAGGGGCAATGACAATGTCCTCTTTCTTTATGGATGCCACGGCACCTGTGACATCGCGCTTCTTCACCGTACCGTAGCCGATGACCACCACCTCGTCCATCACTTGAGAGTCAGGCACCAGCTGCACCTTCATCCCGTTATGCGCCTTCACGGTCTGGGTGGTGTATCCCACGTAGGACACCTCGATTGTCGCACCCTCGGAAGCGTTCACTGAGAAGTTGCCGTCAAGGTCTGTGATGGCTGCAGCCTGAGAGTTCTTCACCTTGATTGTCACTCCAATCATCGGTTCGCCTGCCTCATCGACAACAGTGCCCTTGATTGCATTCTGCCGCGCCTGCACAAAAGCCTCCACACTGCCACCGGCAAACGCCGACAGAGGTGACATCGTTGCAGCAAAACCGGCTACCAACATAGCTTTCATAGCTTTGTTGACAAAAGTTTTCTTCTTTTGCATAAATGTTAAGTTAGTTATTATAAAAATGTGACTTGTATGCACATGTAACTAAAGATTATGTGGCGCAAATTTAGCAAAATAAATATATAATGGTAACATCTACACTACTCAATTAACACATTTTACCCCCCCCGATGATTTTTAACAATATTAAACACAAAGAAAGAAAAAATATATAAAAAGTGCTGTGCTATATTGAATGCTTGTATTATCTACATTTTACATGTTCCGGACACAATCACAGGCATTTTCTTTCGCTCTCTCCTGCATCGCCATATATTGCCACCGTAGCCTGCCACAAGGTTTGTAGCGGTGATGTGCTGCCTTTACAATTGTGAAGCACATCATTTTGCAAACACCGGCAAAACCACACATACGGCGAAATACCATGAGTGACAAAATGAAAGCCTACCTTTTGCATGATAAAAGGTAACGATTGGCTTGGTAAAAGGTAACGATTCACAATGCAAAGTGTTACCTTTAGTTATGTTAACCGTATTTTAATGTTCATTAAGTTTTCGGCTTACACAAAACGCAAGCATACCTATCATTTTGCAAGCAATAATACTGTTTTTGCTTTATAATAAAAGAGTCTAAGTGCAACGCTTTATGTAACACTTAGACCCTTGACATTATTACAGAAATATCTTTCACATAATATAGAAAGTACAATATATATATAATTTATTTTTATCGTTGCTTGCTATTTTGCAAATTCGATATTTTCCTTTTCGATAAGCATATTCCGCATTTTGTAGGTTAATCGTAAAAATTCGTTTCCCACCATTTGGCTTTATAACATATCCTATATCCTCAAAAGAACCATATTTCCTTGGTATTTCAACCCATTCCTTATCTTCAAATCTTTCTATCCTATAGTACTTGCCTGTAGTATATAAACTATCTGTATTATTAATCATTACCACATCTACTTTTCCAGCAGGTAATGCTATTGTATCACCATTCATTAATTGCAATACAATTGACTTGCAGCGTCTTTCCACACTGTTATCAGAACAGTTTATATCTACTTTTTGCAAAGACGCAGAATCATTCTTATGACTACACCCTAATACTATTAGAACACTAAAGACATTGCATATAAATAAAAATATACGCATATGTCATCCATTTAATACCGTTCAACGCCTAAGGAACTAAGTACATTGTCAGCTTTCGAATATATTGACAATTTACCATCACTACTACGACCATAATGAACACCAACTGTAAATCTGGTATTTGAACTTTTTACCAAAGTATAATACACATAAGTGTTTTTTCAACCGACACGAAATAAATGTACGGTTGCACCTCCGCATGTCCGAATATCGTCTTTTTTATTGCCATTACCACGATTTTTTTGCAATAGATAATGGAAAATACATTTTTTTTTATAACTTTGCAGCCGGAAAAACGAAGACAAGGCAATAGGAGGATGCTCATGATTGCCAAGACTGAGTTTGCCACAACATAAAAGAAAAATCTTCAGGGCAGGGTGTAATTCCCGATCGGCGGTAAAGTCCGCGAGCCTGAGACGCTTCACGCAACGCCATGGAACATAACGGAAAATGGCAGTGCGGAGGGCGTGGAAGGCAGAACCGTTGAAGCGAAAGTCGCC
Organism: Palleniella muris; assembly: GCF_004792655.1. Taxonomy (GTDB): domain Bacteria; phylum Bacteroidota; class Bacteroidia; order Bacteroidales; family Bacteroidaceae; genus Prevotella; species Prevotella muris_A. The sequence continues at coordinate 49,044 of NZ_SRZC01000005.1, forward strand.
ATTACGGTACCGACAGTAAAGTCTGGATGAAAGAAGAAAAGAATGAAAAAATCTGTTTTATCGCTGGGCATAATCATGTCCACACACCTCGCCTACGCCGGTGGCGTAAGCGGGAAGGATGCCGGCAAGTCCGGCTCTGTCAGTCCGACGGAACTTTCCGACACGACAATCACACTTCAGGAGGTTTCCATCCGCGGCAATTTCTGCAACGAGAGGGAAACGCCGCTTAACCTTACGACAATCACTCCGCAGGACATACGCCTGCACTTTACGTCTCCCAACTATGTGGAGATGCTCAACGGTGTGCCGGGAGTCTATGCCACAGCCTCCACAGGCAGCTATGGCGATGCGTCGCTCAACATGCGCGGATTCAAGCAGGACAACATCTCCATAATGCTTAACGGCATCCCTATCCAGGGACTTACGTCGGGCAGCATGTACTGGAGCAACTGGATGGGCTTGGCAGAGGCCACCTATTCCGTGCAGGTGCAGAAGGGCATGGGTGGCTCGATGCTTGCCGATTGTGCCATGGGCGGCATGGTGAACATCATCACAAAGACCGGCAACGGTCTGCCTAACGGCTCGTTTGCCCTCTCCGTCACTGACGAGGGACTCACGAAAGGGGTGCTGAACTACTCCACCGGGACATTGCGCCATGGGTGGAACGTCGACGCGATGGTGTCGTACACCCGGGGACATGGCTTTGTGGAATGCTCGGATGTGAGCACTTTCTCCTACATGCTGAGTGTCAGCAAACTGCTCGGTGCCCACAACACACTTGTCTTCACGGCACTCGGATCGCCGGAGACGCACGACCAGCGCAACACGGAACTTTCCGCTGCGGAGGTGGAAAAGTATGGGCGCGGCTACTCAAAGAACTGGGGTTGGCTCAACGGGGAGAAGTATTCCATAGGCAGAAACCATTATTTCAAGCCGTATTTCACCCTTCAGCATATCCTTGACGGTGAGCGTTTCTCCATGAAAAACTCCGTGTACGTTGCCATAGCCGACGGTGGCGGACGCTCCACCTACGGGCAGAAAGGGAGCGTTCCGATAATAAGCCACCAGACACCTGACGGGCACATCGACTTTGATGCTGTGCAGGCGGAGAACCGTGCGTCGGAGAATGGTTCGCAGAACATTATGCTGGACTATCTTTCGGGGCATACTCAGGCAGGTGCGATAGCATCCGCGGAGTATCTTATTACCAAGGAAATGAAGGTGCTTGGTGGCGTTCAGTACCAATATTACGACACATGGTCGAAGATGAAAGTCCTTGACCTTCTCGGCGGAAACCATTGGTATGACACAACTTCCAAGCAGAATGTCGGTGTGGGCGACTACACCGGAGCGCGTTACGGCAGGACTACGCATCATGCTTCGGGCTACATCCAGGGGCAGTATGCCACGGAACGCCTGACAGCCAACATCGGTGCGTCGCTGTTCAGTGGCACATACAGCCGCCATAATGACATCACCGGCGAGCGCAGCCGTTGGGCTCACGGCTTCGGAGGAGGAGTGAGGGGCGGTGTGCTCTACCATATCCTGAAAGGGAATGCCGGCGGAAACCGTGATTTGTCGGTGTATCTCAACGGTGGTTACAACTCGCGTTTGCCGTATGCCGGTGTGTATCTTGCGTCAAGCGACCTGTCTATCACCAATGACATTGTCAATGAGAAGAACCTCCTTGGCGAGCTTGGAGTGCGCGCCTCGTGGCAGGGCGGTGGTGCGGAACTGTCGGGATACATTGCCTCATGGCGTGACAAGACGCTCACGGTGAACATCACCAAACGTGCCGACGAGGCTGCCGAGAAGTACAATATCACAGGTATGAACGCCTTGCACCGTGGCATAGAGCTTGCCGTTCATCAGCGTCTGCTGCCGTGGCTTCGTGCGAAAGCGTTCTTCTCCACCGCTTCATGGCGTTGGAAGAGTGACGGCAAGGGTGTGACTTACGACTCTTTCAGCGGAGAGACATTGAAGGAATACAAGATTTACTGCAACAATCTGCATGTCGGCGATGCACCGCAGACGCAGGCGGGACTGACCCTTGACGGCAGGATTCCTCTGTCAGCAGCCTTGGGAAGCAAGGCGGGGGCGTTGTATTTCAATGCCGGTTGGCAGCTGAATGCGCGGATGTATGCGGATTTTGAGCCGTCATCACGCACGGACGAGGATGCTCCCGACGCCTATCGTCTGCCGTCCTACAGTCTTGTGGACGCCACAGTAGGATGGGAAGGAAGCATTTCTGACGGTCTCCGCCTGAACCTCTTCGCTTGCTGCAGGAACCTGTTTGACGCACATTATATTGAGCGTGGCATCGACGGGATGGCACACGACCTTGAGTCCTTCCGGGGATACTGGGGTGCGCCACGGCAGTTCAGCTTCGGAATGAGGCTCGCGTTTTAGGAAAGATGCACCATACCTGTATATACAACATAGAATATGCCGTGGACTTCATGAGCCCACGGCATATTCTATGTTGTATATACAGGAGTATTTGATGTAAGGCATCATTGCGCGATATGTTTCTTTCCGCCCTTGATGTACAGTTGCCTCTTTGCAGGAGAAGCGATTCTGCGTCCAGTGATGTCGTACATGTGTTCGGTGTCAAGGATGACAGTCCCCACATTGTCTATGCCTGTGGGGCGCGTGATGACAATCTTTGTGATGGTAGCTGTTGTGTTGCCGTCGCGTACAAGCCAAAGTTCGTCATAATCCTTTGTCAGAGTGTATGTCTGGTCGGTGGCCGTCGCTGTGAAGTCGTCAAACTTATGGATTTCCTCTTCAACCGCCATAGCCTGACAGCCTGCCGTAGCCTTTGCGAGGACAGCCGTAGCACGCTTGCCCGAAGAGGGCTTGATTGTTCCGGCAATGGTGACAATGTCACCGGACTTGAAACCGTTTGCAACTTTCAGGATTATGCCGTTGTCATAGCCTGCACTGCTTGAATAGTATCCATTCTTCAAAGCGATGGATGAGGAACTCATTGCTGTCGTGCCGCTTGCCGTCACTCCGTCTTTACTTGTAGGGAAATTAATCTGGGTCGCTCCTGTCGGGTCTGGGTCAGGGGTAATGCTGCCGCCACCTGCCCATGAAGGGACATACTCTTCGTTCTTGACAGGGTCGATGCCCTTGCCGTTACCGCCGTCGACAGCAAGTCCGTCACCTGTCGGCTGTGCACCTCCGTTCTTGATTGATGTGCCGTCAGCAAAACCGATGAGAGTAGACTGATAGTTGACGACAGCATTCTTGAGTTCGGAGATTACTCCGTAGTTCTCGTCCTCTATGGAGTTGTTGAAAGTCCACTTGAAATCGCCCTGCTCGCAGCGTCCGGCGTATGCCTGCGTTGTCGTGCGTGCGACTTCCGGTGTCTCTATCGCACTTGCCGGCACAGCCTTGCGCGCTTCGGTGTCGGCAGCATTGTTGTAGGATGAGCCACCGGCAAGTGCCGTTGCGGTGACAGACTCGTCACGGGAGTTCACGAGAACCGCATCCCATTTGCCGTCGGTTTGTGAGCCGTCATAGTACTGAACCTTGCGCTCGCCCTTAATGAAATTGTTGTAAGCCTTGTTCACACCTCCGTTCTCGCCGGAGAATGTACCGTCGCCTTCTGCGTCAGTGCCCTGCTTGGAGATGAGCATAGGATACTTGCAATTACGGAAATAGTTGCTTTCCACGAAAGAAGAACCACCTGTTGTCACGCCCACACCATACTTAGAATTGCCGTCAAAGTAGTTGTTGTAGACATGATAGAACGCTGTACGGATGCGCGGATGACGCGAATCTGAGTGGTCAAACCAATTATGATGATATGTCATCCAGCAGTCTGTTGTCTCGCTCTTCATTCCTCCGAGTGAGCATTTGCCGGAATCAAAGAAATGGTTGTAGGAGACTGTGATGTGGCTTGACTTTCCTTTGATGTCGACAGTGCCGTCACCCTTCGCCTGGTCGGCATCGCCTCCTGTGCCGCCATAGAAGAAATCCATGTTGTGAACCCAGATGTTATGGTTGTCAGTGTCAAGGGATAAGCAATCGTCCATGCAGAGCATTATGGCGAAATTGCGGAATTCCACAGAGGATATGCTGCGACAGAGGATGCCGAAGCCATGGATGGCAGCGTCATTGCCTATGCCTTCGAGAGTGATGTTTGCATTATAGGCACCGCTTTTACCTTTTATCTGCAATCCTTCCGCACTCGAACCGAACTTGTCCATGTCTTCGCCCTTGATTGTGCCTATTATGCGGATAGCAAGAGGACGTGTCTCCTTACCCTTCTCAAATGCGCCAATGATAGCCTGAAGCCCTGTGAAAGACACCTCGTTTTTGTCCTGCATCACACCCAGAGTAACAGTCTTTGCATTGTTTGCTGTCACATAAATCACGCGTGCATTGCTCTTCAGTGTGCCATCGTTGTTGTATGCACCGACACCTTCGCTACGATTATAGTGTGCGAAACCGTTGCGGTCATGAGCCATGACTATCACAGGGGCGGTCTCCATGGCCTTGCTATCGTCTGCCGTGCCGTTGATGACCGGCACAATCTTCATGACGTATGAGCCGGCTGTGAGTCCTACTGCATCGGCACGGTAGTAGCCGGGATATTGACGCACAAGTTCCTTGTCGAGCATGGTGTATGTGCCTCCTGACGGTTTGATGAACACTTGATAGTCGGAAGCCCCGTTCACCGGCTCCCATTTTGCATAGGCTGTCTCAAACCATCCGCTTTGCGTGATGACAGCAGCCCCTGCTGATAATGACACAATGAATGTCAAAGCCATAATGGCAATGTGCCGTAAAAGTCTTTTCATTGTTGTTTTGTAGTTTTTAGTTAGTGGTTGGAAAATTATAGTGCGTTGTTTGATTGTTTTTCAGATGTCAGTATAAAGTTACGGACGCACACACAATGCGCTGTTAACGTACACAATCGAAAGTTTTTGCAAAGATAGGCGGTAAAACAGTCAAATAAGAGTTTTGGGTGAAATAATTAACGTTTTTTATACATAAAATATTGCTTGCGCATAAATAAGGCACTGACATAGGTCGCATTTCTTATTGCTTTGCTTGTCATCCCGACGGAATCATGAAAAAGAAGGGAACCACTTTTTCATCCATTTATTTGTGTGTTTGGAGAAAAAGCATTACCTTTGCAAAGCAAAAGCCAATCAGTGGGCGAGACTGCTCCTGATTGGCGAGAACGCGGCTTTGTAGTTCAATGGATAGAACAGCCCTCTCCTAAAGGGCAGATCTGAGTTCGATTCTCAGCGGAGCTACGAAAAGTGGCTGCCTGAATTCCTTTTTTCAGGCAGCCACTTTTCTTGTTTTTACGCTGTAAGTGCGGCAAGACGACATCACTCTTTGAATGCGGCAGCCTCTGCAGCGGCAATGATGTCCTCGCGTGTAAGTTCCTTTGCTTCTGTCTGTATGTCAGAGAAGTCGATGTCAAAATGAGCCTCACTTGCACCTGTTGCCGCGGATTGCACATCCGTTCCTTTAAGGCTTGATGCCTTGGAACTGTCGGAGCCGGTTGCCTCCTGTGTGCTGACAATGATGAACTGCCGGCCTTCTGCCATTTCCTTTTCTATGTCAGGAGCTGCCATCACAGGCTCTTCCTCCATTTTTGTGCGCGCTGTCTTGGCGGCGAAGATGCTGTCACAGAACTTAGGTTGCTTGCGCAGCTTCTTCAATGTGCCTTCCGAGGCATGCTGGTGCGCCTCTTTCTTCGAGAAGCCCTTTCCTTTGCAGCATTCCACGCCCTCTATGACACAGACGCATTCAAATACCGGCGAGCCGTTCTCGTCCTTTCCTTCAAAGATGCTGCGGTACTCCATGACGACCTTGTTCTTCTGTGTCCATTCGATGAGTTTGGACTTGAAGTTCACCTCTTTGTAAGCCACTTTGTCAATATTGACAAGCTTTGAGAGAATCTGCCGCTGCACAAACCTCATGCAGGCGTCATATCCGTGGTCAAGGTAAAGCGCGCCTACGAGTGCTTCAAAAGCGTTTCCGCCCATGTAGGAGTTATGTGCGGAGGAGCGTCCGCTGGATAGGACAAGGCGTGTTATACCCATTTCCTTGGCGAGCTTGCCAAGAGTCTCGCGTTGCACGAGCTTTGAACGTGTGTTGGTCAGAAAGCCTTCTTTCTTGCCAGGGAAATGGTCATAGACGATGTGTCCTACCGTTGCATCAAGGATTGCGTCACCAAGGAATTCGAGACGCTCATTGTTTACGGGGCGTCCTTTCTGGTTACGGTGGGCGATGCTTTTGTGCATCAGCGCGAGCTTGTACAAGGAAATGTCGTGAGGGAGGACTCCCAATATCTGATACAAAGTAAGATAAAGCTCCTTGTCCTTGCGGAAAGGGAGCTTTATCCTATCAATGATAGTATTTACCATACGTCTTTCTTACTCTGCGTATTTCTTGAAGATGACGCAGGCATTGTGTCCACCGAAGCCGAATGTGTTGGAAAGTGCTGCACGCACCTCACGCTTCTGTGCCTGGTTGAATGTGAAGTTCAGGTTGTAGTCTATCTCCGGATCCTCGTCACCCTCCTCATGGTTGATTGTAGGAGGCACGATGTCATTCTTGACAGCAAGGACAGAGAACATTGCCTCTGCAGCACCTGCGCCGCCAAGCATGTGGCCTGTCATTGACTTTGTTGAGGAAATGTTCAGCTTGTAGGCAGCATCACCGAAGACTTCCTTGATAGCCTTTGCCTCAGAGATGTCACCGACAGGGGTCGATGTGCCATGGACATTGATGTAGTCGATGTCCTCCGGATTCATTCCTGCATCCTCGAGGGCGTTCTCCATGACAAGTTTCGCACCGAGACCTTCAGGGTGTGACGCTGTGATGTGGTAAGCATCGGCAGACATTCCTGCACCTGCCATCTCTGCATAAATCTTCGCTCCGCGTGCCTTTGCATGCTCCAGTTCCTCAAGGACAAGCACTGTAGCACCCTCAGCCATAACGAATCCGTCGCGGCTTGCTGAGAATGGACGGCTTGCGCGCTCAGGGTCGTCGTTGCGAGTAGAGAGGGCGTGCATGGCGTTGAATCCTCCGAGACCGCACTCTACCACGGCAGCTTCCGCGCCACCGCTGACGATGACGTTGGCTTTTCCGAGACGGATGAGGTTGAAGGCGTCAGCAAGTGCATTGGTAGAAGAGGCACATGCCGATGAAGTGATGTAGTTAGGACCGCGGAATCCGTACTTGATGGAGATGTGTCCGCAGGCGATGTCACCAATCATCTTAGGGATGAAGAACGGATTGAACTTAGGGCCGAGTGTCGGTCCGTTGATTGCAAAGTTCTCAATCTCGTCCTGGAAGGTGCGCATACCGCCGATACCGACGCCCATAACCACACCTACGCGGTTCTTGTCGAGAGACTCCATGTCAAATGCAGCGTCATCGATTGCCTGCATCGCGGCTGCCAACGAGAACTGGCAGTATGGGTCCATCTTGCGTGCTTCCTTACGGTCAATGTAATCTGTTGCCTTGAAATTCTTCACTTGGCAAGCGAAATGTGTCTTGAACTTCTCGACATCAAATCCCTCGATTGGTGCGCATCCGCTCTTGCCGGCAACTATATTGCTCCAGGTTTCCTCGACAGTGTTACCACAAGGGGTGATACATCCGAGACCTGTCACAACTACTCTTTTCAGTTCCATATAGTCTTTTGGGGAATTATGAATTTCCGGTTGCTCTCTCCACTCTTTGTGGCAATGCGGTGAAGGTTTCCCTTTCTCCGGGGAGCAGCCTGCTTATTTTAACGAAATAATCGGAAGCCACGCCCTGACAAAGCCATGGCACAACTTCCGATAAGTTTTATATCTTTGAGGTATGCTTATTTTGCATTCTCCTCGATATAAGCGATTGCGTCGCCTACAGTAGCGATTTTCTCAGCCTTGTCGTCTGGAATAGAGATAGAGAACTCCTTCTCGAACTCCATGATGAGCTCTACTGTGTCGAGAGAGTCAGCACCGAGATCGTTTGTGAAAGATGCTTCTGGCTTTACCTCTGTCTCATCAACGCCGAGCTTGTCAACGATGATATTCACTACTTTGCTTTCAATTTCTGACATAGTTGTAATTTTTTAAGTTTGTTGAATATTCTTTTATAAATTATGGGGTGTTTATGTCATGATTTCTCCTTATATACCGGAAATCGTTTGCAAAGTAACAAATAATTATTGAATTGGGCAAACATTTTAACAAGAAATGACACTTTTTGTGCACACGGCTGATAGCTTTGTGCATGTTTTATGGTGTTTATTGTCATTTCTGAGTGCAAAAATATGTTTTTCTATTCTTTTGGCTTTATGCCCCATTTCCAGTAGGTGTGTCCGAAGATGAAGAGTTCTCCCATGGGCTTGAAGCCTATGGTGCGGTAGAGTTTCTGTGCTTTCTCGTTGACAGGGTCTACGGCGAGGGTTACCACAAGGTTGCGGCTCAGGCCTTCCGCTATGGCGTTTTCAAGGAGTTGCCTCCCTATTCCTCTGCCTCGGAGTCCGGGGTTTACGGCGAGTGAGTCAAGGTAGTACTCGCCTGGGGCTGTCTCGTCGTCCATGCCGGGGAACTCTATGCCGAGATGTTCCTTGACAAGTTCCATCGTAATCCGGCGCATTTCTCTGTAGCGGCTGCCGTCGTAGGCTGTGAGCATGCCTACTGGCTTGCCATCAAGTTCCGCTATTGTCGTGTTGCGTGCGCTGTAGAGCACATCGTCACGGCTGCATATTTTTTCAGCAAACAAGCGGATGCGCTCTTCAGGAGCGTCCTCCATGAGCATTGCCGCATGGAAGCCTTTGGCTATGAAGAGTGCGTCCGCTTGTGTCGCTTTTCTGAATGTTATCATTTAGAAAAGTAAGCAAGTGTGTTATACATTGTATTTGTCAGCGTGCCAGGATGCCCCGCACGGCATGGTCATCAAGGCTGCTTGCCGATGTAAGCGAGGATACCGCCGTCGACGTAGAGCACGTGGCCGTTCACTGCGTCAGAAGCCTTTGATGCGAGGAATACAGCCGGACCGCCGAGTTCTGACGGGTCAAGCCAGCGTCCTGCAGGGGTCTTTGCGCAGATGAATGAGTCGAACGGATGGCGTGAGCCGTCTGCCTGACGCTCGCGGAGAGGAGCAGTCTGCGGAGTGGCGATATAGCCCGGACCGATGCCGTTGCACTGGATGTTGTACTCACCGTACTCGGAGCAGATGTTGCGTGTGAGCATCTTCAGACCGCCTTTTGCTGCTGCGTAAGCAGAAACTGTCTCGCGTCCGAGCTCAGACATCATTGAGCAGATGTTGATGATCTTGCCTTCCTTGCGCTCCATCATCTCCGGAAGCACTGCAGCGGCACAGATGTATGGTGCGACGAGGTCGATGTCGATGACCTGCTGGAACTCTGCGCGCTTCATCTCGTGCATAGGGATGCGCTTGATGATGCCGGCGTTGTTTACGAGGATGTCTATCTGGCCAACCTCCTCGTGTATCTTCTCCACGAGAGCCTTAACGCCCTCTTCGTCAGTAACGTCGCAAACATAGCCTTTCACGTTTGTTATGCCTGCTTCCTTATAGTTGGCGAGACCGCGCTCGAGTGCTGCCTCGTTGATATCATTGAAGATGATTGTCTTTGCACCTGCCTCAACGAATGCCTTGGCGATGTTGAAACCGATACCGTAAGATGCGCCGGTGATCCAGGCGTTCTTACCTTCGAGTGAGAATGGATTTGCCATAGTAGTTTGTTTTTATGATAGTTGTTTATGTCTGTTCTTTGTGTTGGCAGCCGTTTTCCATGTTTTCCGGCGACAACATCTTTGGTACAAAATTAATAAAAAGTTTTTGTATATGACTTGATTTCCGTCAGTTTTTATAATACATTAACCAAACCGACGGCCATGGAGGCGCAGGCTGCCGGAGGGTCACGCAGAGGATTCGCGGATATGCCGCAGAGGGCTTTCGAGATGACTGCCGGCCGTCTGTGTTGCGATGCATGGAGGGCCGTGTTGCAAAAGGTGACGGTTGGGTGTGTGAAAGGTGACGGTTGGCATGCCAAAAGGTCACCTTTCGCATGGCAAAAGGTGACCTTTCATAAAGCATTTTGTAGTCTGTTGGTTTACAATGTATTAACAAGCAAGGAAACATCCATGCTGCTTCCTGTCGGGTTGTCCGTTTATGTCGCATGGATTGCATGCTTTCCGCTGCCTGAACGCTGATGTTTTACATCTTCGCCATAGCCTGCTCGAGGTCGGCAATGATGTCCTCGGCATTCTCGATGCCTACGGAAAGGCGGATGAGGTCAGGCGCGATGCCTGCCTCACGGAGCTGTTCGTCGGAGAGCTGGCGGTGGGTATGTGACGCAGGATGCAGCACACAGGTGCGTGTGTCGGCAACGTGGGTGACGATAGAGATGAAGTCGAGGTTGTCCATGAACTTTATAGCCTCCTCACGGCTGCCGTCAAGTCCGAAGGCAATCACGCCGCAGGAGCCGTTAGGCAAATATTTCTGTGCGAGGGCGTGATACTTGTTTGTTGGCAGTCCGCAATAGTTCACCCAGCTGACCTTCGGGTTTTTCTCAAGCCACTCCGCCACTTTCTGTGCATTTTCGCAGTGCTGGCGCATGCGGAGGGCGAGGGTTTCCAGTCCGAGATTGAGCAGGAAGGAGTTCTGAGGGGCAGGGATAGAACCGAGGTCGCGCATGAGTTGTGCGACGAGTTTTGTCATGTAAGCCAACTTTCCGAACGCCTTTGTGTAGGTCAGTCCGTGGTACGACTCATCAGGAGTTGTCAGTCCCGGGAATTTCTCGGCATACTTGTCCCAGTCGAAATTGCCGGAATCCACGACGCATCCACCCACCTGTGTGGCATGGCCGTCCATGTACTTTGTCGTGGAGTGGGTCACGATGTCGCAGCCCCACTCAAACGGGCGGCAGTTTACCGGTGTTGCGAAGGTGTTGTCGATGATAAGCGGCACGCCATGCTTATGTGCTATGTTGGCAAAGCGTTCTATGTCAAAGACGTTTCCGCCCGGATTGGAGATTGTCTCGCCGAAGAAGCATTTTGTGTTCTCCTTGAAACAAGCCTCTATCTGTTCGTCAGTCCAGTCCTGGTCGATGAAGGTGCATTCTATTCCGAGCTTCTTCATGGTCACTCCGAAGAGGTTGTATGTGCCGCCATAGATGCTGTTGGAGGTGATGAAGTGGTCTCCTGCCTGGCAGATGTTGAACACAGCGTAGAAGTTGGCTGCCTGTCCTGAGGATGTGAGCATAGCTCCCACGCCGCCTTCAAGGGCACAGATTTTCTTCGCTACCGCATCGTTTGTAGGGTTGGCGAGACGGGTGTAGAAATAGCCTTCGTCCTCAAGGTCGAAGAGGCGTGCCATCTGTTCGCTGGTCTCGTATTTGAATGTAGTGGACTGGTAGATAGGCAGCTGCTGCGGCTCTCCTTTCTTTGCTTTCCATCCTCCATGGATGCAGAGTGTCTCAAGGTTCTTTTTCATTGTGGGAAAATGTTGATGTTAAACTGAAAAATATCTATTTACTTGTGTTCCTGTATAAGCAAAAAGGCTGCCACCTTTGCAGGGAGCAGCCTTTTTCTGTATGTTATGGCAAGGAAGGATTCATGCTTCAGTGTAAAGATTCATCCTTCGCTTACGGACATATCTTTACTCCTCTTCCGTGCGCAGGTCTCTTACCTTCTTGCCAAGAGTGACGTAAGCCACCGGTGCGGCAATGAAGATAGATGACAATGTACCGAACACAACGCCGAGAATCATCGCGAATGAGAAGCTGCGGATGCTGTCACCACCGAGGATGAAGATGCAGAGCAGCACGATGAGTGTGGAGAATGATGTGTTGATTGTACGTGCGAGAGTCTGGTTGATAGAAGAGTTGAACATCTTCTGCAGGTCAGCCTTAGGATGCAATCCGAGGTTTTCGCGGATACGGTCGAACACAACCACCTTGTCGTTGATGGAATAGCCAATCACGGTAAGTATGGCACCGATGAACGTCTGGTCAATCTCGAGAGAGAACGGCAGTATTCCGTAGAACACAGAGTAGCAGCCGATAACCACGACAGTGTCGATGGCGAGAGCCACGATAGAGCCGATTGAGAATGCCATGTTGCGGAAACGCACAAGGATGTAGATGAAGATTGCGACGAGGGCAACGAGCACGGAGATGATGGCTCCATAAGTAATATCCTTCGCTACAGAAGGTCCTACCTTTGTGGAAGAGATGATAGAGCCGCCTTCACGTATGTCAGGGTTCTTGAATGCCGTAACATCCTTCTGGTTTACGAAGCCCGCCTTCTTCAGAGCATTGTAGAGTTTTGTCTCGCATTCGTCATCCACAGCAGGGTTGTTGGACTCAATCTTGTAGTTTGTTGAGATACGGAGAGTCTTTCCGTCAGTACCGATGGCAAGTGCGGAGGTGTTTGCTCCCTCGAATGTCTCTGCGAGGAGAGGACGCACACTCTCAGGCTCTACAGCCTTTTCGAATGCAACGACATAGTTGCGTCCGCCTGTGAAGTCGATTGACTGTGACAGACCACGCACGAAGAATGACACGACGAACACTGCAACGAATATCCCATAGACCACGAATGTCTTCTTGCACATTGATATGAAGTGGATGTTCGTGTTCTGAAGCATGTTCTTGCTTATGCCTGTTGTGAAGGTCAGACCGAGCCACTTGTTCTTTGCAAGACGGTTCTCATAAATCAGGCGTGTGAGGAACACTGCTGTGAAGAATGAGCAGACGATACCTATAATCCATGTTGTGGCGAAGCCCTTGATAGGACCTGTACCGATTGTGAGGAGGATTACACCTGTTATGATAGACGTAAGGTTAGAGTCGAAGATAGCGGAGAAGGCGTTGCTGTAACCGGCCTTGAGTGCTTCCTTGATTCCGAGACCGCGCTTCATTTCTTCCTTGATACGCTCGTAGATGAGCACGTTGGCGTCCACCGCCGTTCCGAGTGTCAGCACGATACCTGCAATACCTGGCATTGTCAATGCAGACTGGAAGGATGCGAGGATACCTCCTGTGAAGAAGAGGTTGATGATGAGGGCTCCGTCAGCCATTGCGCCTGGGATGAAGCCGTACATCATAATCATATACGCGCAGAGGAGCACGAATGCGATGACGAATGATGTCAGACCCTGCTGGATTGACTGTGCACCGAGTGTAGGACCTACGACCTCTTCCTGTACGATACGTGCAGGAGCAGGCATACGACCGGACTTGAGTGTGTTTGCCAAGTCCTTTGTATCCTCGATAGTGAAGCTGCCGGAAATCTGTGAGTCGCCGCCGGCAATCTCGCCGTTCACGCGTGGAGCGGAGTACACAACGCCGTCAAGCACGATAGCGACAGCCTTGCCTACGTTAGCCTTTGTGAGCTGTGCCCACAGGCGTGCGCCCTCAGAGTTCATCTGCATTGACACACATGGGCGTCCGTACTGGTCGAAATCGTCCTTTGCATCAACAATGACGTCACCCTCAAGCGGTGCGCGTCCGTTGGACGTTGTGACCTTCAGGGCGTGGAGCTCATAGATGTTCTTAGCCTGAATGCCGTCAGCAGGTTTCGCAGACCAAAGGAGTTTCACGTCGGAAGGGATAATCTGCTTTGCCTCAGGAGAGTTGAGGAGCTGTGCGATGTATGCTGTATCACGTGCGTTTGCGTAACCGACAACAGAGAGGCTCTGGCCTCCTGTTGGCTGGAAGACAGCGAAGAGAGGGTTCTTTTTCTTGGCCTCAGCGATGAGTTTGTCAGTGTTCTTTGCGCTGTTTGCCGCCACTCCCGCATCAGCCTTTGCCTCGTTCTTCTTCAACTGGAACTTAGGCTGAGCCTCAGGAGCCTTTGTTGTGTCCTCGGCAACCTCTGCCTTGGCAACAACTTCCTTGGTTGCTGTTGTGTCGGCAGCAGTCTCGCCATTGGCGATACGCTGGTCAAGCTGCTGGAGGTAAGGAAGGACTTCTGCTGCGTTGTATGTCTCCCAGAACTCAAGGTTTGCAGAACCCTGGAGGAGTTTGCGGACACGCTCCGGCTCACGCACACCCGGCATCTCGACCATGATACGTCCGTCCTGGCCTTCAAGTTTCTGGATGTTAGGCTGTACGACACCGAACTTGTCGATACGGTTGCGCACAACGTTGAATGAGTTGTCTATGGCAGACTGCACTTCCGCACGGAGTGCGTTCTCAACCTCTGCGTCAGTAGACTGTGTGGAGACTTTGCCCTTCAGCTGCTGTGTGGCGAACACCTCTGCGAGGCGGTGGCCCGGAGCAGCCTTGTGGTAAGCGTTGATAAAGAGGGTGATGAAGTCCGACTGGCTTGTCTCCTCTTCTTTCTTTGCCTCTTCAAGGGCTTTTCTGTAGGCTGCGTCAGACTTGTGGTCGGCGAGCACGTCGATAACGTCAGGAACACTGATTTCGAGAATCACGTTCATACCACCCTTAAGGTCAAGACCGAGACCGATTTGTGTCTCGAGACACTTCTGGTAGGTGTAGACGCCAAGGTACTTCACAGAGTCCTTGTAGTCCTGCTGGGCGATAGGGTCTTCTATCTCGCTTGCCTTGCCGTCATAGTAGCTTGTTGCCACCGAGAAGGAAAGGTAGAAGATACTTGCCAGAGTCAGAAGGACTGCTGTAACAATTACAATTCCTTTGTTTTGCATTTTTTTATTTATTTTTTGTTATTTATTTTCGTGCTTGCCATGTATGCATGTGTCCCTGTTAAGGTATGGAGCCAATGGGGGCTATACACAATACGCGTGCAAAGTTAATTAATTTTATCCAAATAAAAGAAAAAAGTCGGTTATTTTTTCAAAAACGTGGCAAAACCTGTGTCTTGTCGGCAACAATTGCATGGTTCGTGGCATTTCAAAGGCACTTGTCTACCGGCATGGCTGCCAGAAAAACAATGCCGTACATGTGGGACAAACCTTCTTTTCCCCTCATGTACGGCATTGCACTATTTGCCTGAACCTTTCAGTTTTATGTGGCTGAAGATAGGATAATGGTCGGAATGCTTGACGGAATTATCCACCACACAGTCGTATATGTCCCAATGGTCATTGCACATTATATTATCTATGCGCACATGCATGGAATAGTAATGCATGGAGAAACCTGCCCAATGCCCCGTCTCACGGTAACAGTCGTTAAGGTTCTTCGCTATGGTGTTGTGCACGTAAGACAGCGGATGGTCATTGATGTCTCCACAGAAGATGACCGGTATGTCACGGTTCTCCCGCACATAGCTGTCAATCACCCTTGCCTGGGCTGCCCTTTTCGCAGCCGAATGGGCAAGTTTGGAGAGCAAATCCTTGGAGTCCTCTTTAATCCCCTTTCGGTTTGTGCCGCCGTGAACCATTTTGCTGAACTTGTTCTTGTCCTCCACGGAGAAGCCAACAGTCTCAAGATGCGCATTGATGACCTTCACTTCCCGATTGCCTATCTCAACAGTGAAAACCCCGGCAAGGTTGTTTTCCGACACGATTGGCAGCATTTCCTTCGCCTTTATCGGGAATTTGCTGTACATGGCGATGGTGCTGCTTCCGCTGGAACCGTTATTCATGGAGTCATGGTACGGATACTCGCGGCGCATCTCCTGCCACAAGGAGTCCTGTCCGGGGACATCGGAGAACTCCTGTATGCACACGATGTCCGCTCCCGACCGGGCCATGTATTCGAGTATAGGGTTCGGTTCATCCTCCGGAATGTTTGTCTTGTTGAAATTGAAGACGTTGAACGACAGCACTTTTATGGCGTCCTCCGGCACTTCCTTGTACATGTTCAAAGGGAAATACGTCATCACCGGCGAATAGGAAAGCAGGAATCCCAATGCAGGGACATACACCTTCTGCCAGTCAACGAACAGCCATACCGCCACAAAGAGGGCGTTGGCAAGCAGGAACGCAGGGAATGCGAACCCGATAAGGTGGAGACGGTTGAACCTCTCCGGGTTGAGGTAGCCCGAGAATCCTGTCGCAAGCAGCATTGCAATGACAATGATGTTGGCGACAAGAAGCATGTTTACTATTGTCATTTTCATGTCTCTATCCTGAAAAATCTGTTTTTCCTGTATTCCGGCAGCGTCATTTCCTGTCGAAAAGTTTCTTGCGCTCCTCCGTCGTAAGGGAGTCATAGCCCGAACGCTTTATCTTGTCGAGTATGCGGTCTATCTCCGCCTGACGCCTGCGCTCCTCGTCATTCTTGTCCTTCGGAGTATCCTTGCGTGAGTCGTTCTCTTTCATTTTCGAGAAGAATCCCTTGACTTTGTCGAAGAAACCGTCATTGTCCCTTATTTCATATCCGTCCCATCCCTGGAAGCGGTATTGCCTGTTGTACCGGTTCTTCCAATAGAGTATGATGAAATAGCCTATCACCATGCCTCCGAGGTGTGCCACATGAGCCACATTGTCGTTGGAAGTGCCAAGCGCGGAGAACAGCTCTATCGCAGCATATATGCAGACAAACCATTTTCCCTTGATAGGGACAGGCAGAGGGAAGATGAAGATCCGCTCCTCAGGGTATGTCATTCCGAATCCGAGGAGTATGCCGTAGACAGCCCCCGAGAAGCCCACTGTGGTCCAGTTGTTCAGGAATTCCCCCATAGGCATTATCATTCCGCCGATGTTGACACTGTCATAGGCGGCAAAGCCCTCCACGGCATACGAGACAAACTGTGCACATTCCTGGAACAATCCCGCACCGATTCCGCATGCAAGGGTGTAGAAAAGGAAACGGTTCTGTCCCCATGCGTTCTCCACAGTGCATCCGAACATCCACAACGCGAACATGTTGAAGAATAGATGGGTGATATTCGCATGCATGAACATATACGTAAACAGCTGGTAAATAGCGAAATCCTCCGCCATGACGAAGTGCAGTCCGAAGATGTCATTAAGGTCTATGCCCCTTGAACCCATGACAAGACTGGCAAGAAATGCCAGTACGTTGATGATGAGGAGATTCTTTGTGATAGGTGGTATCTGTCGCATGTTTTTCTGTTTTTTTGCTATTAATGTTGTTATCTTGGTTTTCCTGCCGCCTGTTTTTTGCTTCAAAATGCGTTTTTTTGCCACAAGCGGCACAGTCTGAGAACATTCCGGAAGAGCGGAGCATTAACATTCCTGTCTTTTTCTTTATTCGGGCGCAAAAGTACAAAAAAAAGAGCGAAAAGCCGTAAAAACAGCCCGAAAAGCTTTTTTTTTCGTTGATTTTAATAACTTTTTTGACAAATTTGTTTGTTTTCTGAAACTAAAATACTAAATTTGCCGAATATTTTTGTCGCAAACCCCTATTTTACTTGTGTTTAAGCGATAAAGGACAGTATTAATTTAAATAAATAGCAAATTATGAACAAGACAGAATTGGTTGAGAAGGTTGCAGCAGCTGCAGGTCTCACAAAGGCAGATTCAAAGAAGGCACTTGATGCTACTCTCGACGCTATCAAGGAGGCTCTCGCGGCAAATGACAAGGTTGCTCTCGTAGGTTTCGGAACATTCTCTGTTAACGAGCGTCCTGCTCGTGAGGGAATCAACCCTGCAACAAAGGAGAAAATCACTATTGCTGCCAAGAAGGTTGCAAAGTTCAAGGCTGGCGCAGAGCTCAACGCTGCTCTCTAATCCTTGGATTTTATCAATACAAGAGATAAATGCAAAGGCACTGTCCCATATCCTGGGGCAGTGCCTTTTGCTTCATAATGAAGGCTTTGCGCCTGTCATGAACGGAACAAACATGTTGCTCTTTTTACGTTTTTAATGGGATCTTGTGTGAGGCACCGCCTCGCAGTGCATTATCATTTGCATCCTTCTCCGTTGAATAGTCAGGCTTCTTGACTAAAAAGCATGAATCCTACAACAAATTCGGGATTATCGACAAGGTTCTACATGTATGTTGATGAAAGCATCAGCACCCAAAATTATGCGTATGCGTTCTTCCAACAGCTTTGTCGATTCATGCGACTTGGCTACGGTCACGCTGCCATCCATTCTTACATGCACGTCCACTGCACTGCGGTTTCCTATCTTTCGTGTACGCAAGTTGTGTGGCTCGCTCACTCCAGGAACTGATGTCAGTGTCCGTTCAATTTCTTGTTCCACTTCTTCCGGCAGGGATTTCTCCATCAGTTCTTCAGTGCAAGGCACCACCAGTTTGTATGCCACCTTCATTATAAAGAAACTCACCACAACTGCCGCCAATGGGGCAAGCACATGCCATTGCGGTCCCAACAGGATAGCTCCTCCGATGCCCAATGCTGTCCCGATGGACGAGAAAGCATCGCTCCGGTGATGCCAAGCATTTGCCACCACAGCTTTTGAATCCACCCGTCTGCCCACAAATGCTGTGTATTGATAAAGTATCTCTTTGATGACAATAGACAGGATAGCCGCCCAAAGTGCCAACATACCAGGTTCTTCCAATGGCTTTCCCTGCAAATAATCCCGGACAGATGTTGCTCCGTTCCAAAGAATACCAAGTCCCACACCGAATAAGATATATGATACATGGATTTTAATTATTTTTAATGTGTTCCTTCGCATAAATCTCCGAACGGAATGCCCCACTGACGTACATTATTTATATAAGTCTCTGATGATGAGGTCATGCAAACTCATGCCACATAGTACTTTTTTGAGATTTTCTTTCCTTTTTTGCAGGATAATTCATAATTTTTCATTACCTTTGCCACCACTAACTTACAAGGGGAAAAAGATAATGGCATCCCTGAATCAATAACCTACAACCACTAACCTAAAAACATGAGAAAAATCATCGTTACCGTCGCCCCGGTATGCCATGTGGGCAAGGAAATCCCATCAGAGTGCAAGAATCCGCTGACACCGGAGGAGATTACGGAGGACGTCGTCAACTGCTACAAGGCAGGGGCGTGCCAGGTGCATCTGCACACACGCGACCTCGAAGGCAACCCTACGTTCGAGCTTGACGTGTTCTCCAAGACCATAGGCATGATTCGCGAGCAGGCTCCGGACATCATCATCCAAGGCTCCACGGGAGGACTCTCCACGCTTTCCCTCGAGCAGCGCTGCGTGAGCCTTAACGTTCCGGAGGTGGAAATCGCGTCCCTGAACATGGGTTCCGTGAACTTCGGCGAGACGGTCTATGTCAACACCAACCCTGACCTGCGCTATTGGGCTCAGCGTCAGAAGGATGCCGGCGTGGTTCCTGAAATGGAACTGTTCGACCTTTCGCACGTGGAATGCTGCTCACGCCTTGCCGACGAGGGAGTGATACGCCGCCCTCTACACTATAATTTCTGTGTCGGACCGGGTGCAAGCAGCAACCTTTCTGCCACAGGACGCAACCTTGCGCTGCTCAATGCGCTGACAGAACCGGGCTCATCATGGGGCATAAACCACGACTCCATGAAGGATTTCTCAATGCTTGCCTGTGCCATAGGCATGGGAGCAAACGCCGTGCGCGTAGGCTTCGAGGACAGTTTCTACTATGCACCGGGACAGCGTGCGCACACAAACGCCGAACTTGTAGAGCGACTTGTGCAGCTAATCCGCCTCATGGGCTGTGAGCCGGCTACTCCGGCAGAGGCGCGCGAGATGCTGGAAATTGGCACTTACTGGAACAAATAACTCAACTTGGCATAAAAATTTGGGTCAATATTGTCAGTAATGTCAATACTGTCAATTCAGTAATGACAATATTGTCAATAATGACGTTTATTCCCTTTTTCCAAAAAAAGCAACAATCTTGAGTTATGAGCAAGAAAAACATCATCTTGGTGCTCCTTGTAGTGCTGAGCGTTATAACATTCCTTGACCGCACATGCATCACTTTCGCCTCCATGGAAATCAAGGAGGACCTCGGCATAGACCAGAGCGGCTGGGGCTGGGTGATGAGCATCTTCACCCTCTCCTACGGCCTTATGCAGATACCGCTGGGTGCCCTTGGCGACAAAGTCGGTCACCGTTGGGTACTGGCACTGATAGTCCTCTGGTGGTCATTGTTCACCGGTTTCACCGGCATGGCAGGCGGACTGATGTCCATGCTCGCCATACGCTTCTGCTTCGGCATAGGCGAGGCGGGCGCATCGCCATGCTCCACGAGTGTCATAAGCCGCTGGTTTGAGAAAGAAAAGGTGGGCAAGGCGCAGGGCTTCGTATGGGCAGCGACACGCCTCGGAGGAGCAGCCGCGCCGTTCCTTGTCATCCCTCTTGTGGCAAACCAAGGCTGGCGATTCTCGTTCTATCTGCTCGGAGGCATCGGAGCAATATGGGCGCTGGTGTGGATTTACACCTACCGCGACAAGACTCATCCCCACCGCACCGTCCGTGAGCGTCTGCATCAGGCAAACGAGAAGGTGCATGTCGGTGCGGAACAGGCGAAACAGGCAAAGAACATCATAAAGGAGAAGCGCAAGGACATCCCTTGGCGCGACATCGCTTCCCACCGCCAGTTCTGGATAATCTGCGGCATGTACTTCTTCTACGCCTTCGGATCGTGGTTCTTTTTCACATGGTTCCCTGAGTTCATGAAGCAGGGACGCGGCTTCGCTGCCGAGGAATTGAAATATGCTGTGGCTATACCTTTCATAATGAGCATGTTCGGCAACATCGCCGGCGGTTACCTTACGGACAGGCTTACGGCACGTTTTGGCATAAAGGTGGGCAGGAAAGCCCTTGGCACAGTGTGCCTTGCGGTGTCTGCCGTGTGCATGGTTCTCGCCGCGTTCATACCGGGGAAGGTGGCTGTGTTTGTGTTCCTGTCACTCTGTTTCGGCATTTTCGACCTCATGCTCCCGTCGGCATGGGCACTGTGCATTGACCTCGGCAAGCATTATGCAGGCTTTGTCTCGGGAGCGATGAACACTTTCGGCAACCTCGGAGGCTTCTGCTGCTCGCTGATGTTCGGCTATCTGCTGAAATCCACAGGCAACTACAATCTGCCGTTGTACATGATTGCCGCGATGCTTCTGCTGAGTGCGACACTCTTTGCATTCATAAACCCTTCAAAACCAATAGTCACGGAAGATGAATAAAAATACGAAAATGGTTGTCTTCGACGACGACCCGACAGGCATACAGACAGTCCACGGCTGCCTTCTCGTCACCGACTGGAGCGAGGAGAACATCATCGAGGCGATGAACGACAGTGAACCGTTCTTCTATGTGCTCACAAACACTCGCGCACTGACAGCCTCCGAGGCGGAAAGTGTGCTGGAAAGTGCCGTGGAGGCTGTGCTCAGAGTGAACGAAAAGTTAGGTTACAGACTGATTTGCGTGTCGCGCAGCGACTCCTGTCTCCGCGGTCATTTTCCGTTGGAGACTGACATCATCCGGCGCACACTGGAGAAGCACGGCATAAAAGTATGGCAGCGCACACCGTTCTGCCCTGCGTTCATCGAGAGCGGAAGGGTGACCATAGAGGGCGTTCATTACATGAAAGTGCCGTCAGCGTCAGGCATGGCGGTCGAAGAGACGCTTGTCCCTGTGTCGGAAACGGAGTTTGCGCGTGATAATGTCTTTGGGTACAAGAACTCCGCGCTCACGGAATACATTAAGGAAAAAGGCGGAAATCCGGACGATTACGAGATTGTCAATGCAGAAAGTTATGCGGAGCTTGACGCTTTCCGTGACAAACTGTTTGCAGAGACAAAGGATTTTGACGGTGCGGTGGTCATCCGTTCTTCGTCGTCTCTTCCACGTTCGATGTCCGGAATCTGTGACAAGCCGTACCTTTCACGTGAGGATCTCGGCATAAAGGGTGACACTCCCGGAGTGTTCATAGTAGGTTCGCATGTAAGAAAGACCACCATACAGCTGGAGAATCTGCTCACCGCCGACACTGTCCGTGGCATTGAGCTGCCGATAGAGCGCATCCTGGACGACAAGGAAAGGCTTATGGCAGAGACAATCGGCACCATGTCCGCCGTGTTCCGTGACGGCAAGACGCCTGTTGTCTTCACCGCAAGGAAGGAAGTGCGCACCGATGACCCGGAGAAGCGACAGCATCTCGGCCGGACAGTGTCGGACTTCCTTGTAGACATCGTGCGCAATTTGCCTTTCACCCCTGCCTATCTTGTGGCGAAAGGCGGCATAACAAGTCATGACATCCTCACGAAAGGTCTTGCGATAAAGGTCGGCAGGGTCATGGGACAAGCTATAAACAGTGTCCCGTGTGTCATGGCAGAGAAGTTCGGGTACATCATTTTCCCCGGCAATGTGGGAGGAGAAAAGTCCCTGCTTTACATACATGAGAAGTTCAAAGCCCCTCGCCCAGAGAGTATTTGATGTTTCTCGGATGACAGTTTATTATGTCCTCGCGCAGCCGTGACATATCAAGATGCGTGTAAATCTCGGTGGTGCCAATCTTCTCATGTCCCAACATAGCCTGTATGGAACGGAGGTCGGCACCGCCTTCCAACAGGCATGTGGCGAAGGAATGGCGCAGAGTGTGCGGGGAAATGGTCTTCTTTATTCCGGCTTCCACGCCAAGTCGCTTTATCATTATGAGAATCATGGTGCGCGTAAGGTGCGCGCCGCGACGGTTCAGGAACACATAGTTCTGCTCGCCGGGCTTTATCTTCATCGCGTTACGGTCAATGAACCAATACCTTAGCTCCTGTATCGCACGCGGCGAGATAGGCACAAGGCGTTCCTTGTCACCCTTTCCGATGACACGGATGAAACCTTCGTCAAGGTAAAGATTGGACAACTGCAGATTGACAAGTTCCGAAACGCGCAGTCCGCAAGAGAAAAGCATCTCGATAATCGCCTTGTTGCGCTGCCCCTCAGGTTGCGAAAGGTCGATGGCAGCCTCAAGCATATCAACCTCTTCCACGCTAAGCACCTCGGGAAGATGCTCTCCCTGAGTGGGCGAATCAAGAAGTTCCGTAGGGTCTTGGATGATGAATCCGTCAAGCAAAAGGAACTTATAAAACGTCCGTATGCCACTGAGTATCCTTGATTGTGAGCGCGCTGAGATGCCGAGGTCAAACAATGAGGCAAGGAAAGCCTGAAGGTCCTGCAGCGTGACCTTCAGCAACGACTTGCTTTCCGCTGCTCCTTCACCGCCTTTTTCTGATGAAATGAAAGACTGAAGTTTGTCGATATCCCTCATGTAAGCATCCATCGTATGCTCTGAATATGAACGCTCAAGACGAAGATAACGGCGGAAACGTTTCGTTATTTCTTTATTATTGTTTGCTTTTTCCATTTATTTTATTACCTTTGCAAAAAGATTATGTTGTGCCGGTGTCGTCATATTTGCCTTATGACCGTGATGTGGCACGTGCCGAAACATAATGCAAAAATACAAAAAATAAGTCATAAAACAAACTCCGCAGATAATAAAAAAGATGAAAATCCTTATTCTTAACGGTCCGAACCTCAATCTTCTCGGTGTGCGTGAGCCGGGAATCTATGGCAGCATGTCCTTCGAAGAGTATGTCCCAAAACTCAAATCGATGTTTCCGGACATAGAGTTGGAGTATTTCCAGAGCAACATCGAGGGCGTGATGATTGACAAAATCCAGGAGGTGGGCTTCTCTTACGACGGCATAGTGCTCAACGCCGGCGCCTACACCCATACCTCCGTGGCTCTCCACGACTGCATCCGCGCCGTGAAAACTCCGGTCATCGAGGTGCATATCTCCAATGTCCACACTCGCGAAACGTTCCGCCACCACTCCATGATTTCCGCTGCCTGCAAGGGCGTAATATGCGGTTTCGGACTCGATTCCTATCGTCTCGCAATCTCAGCACTCGCAAATGGCTAAGTCAAAGACACAAGACCCGAACCATACAACTCTCGACGGCGAGGCGGCTCTTGACAGTTACGTCATAGGACACAGTGACCCGGAACCGGAATATCTCTACCGGCTGTGGCGCGCCACTAATGTCCACATGCTCCATGGGCGTATGGCAAGCGGGCATTTGCAGGGCAGACTGCTGAAAATGCTTGTGCAGATGGTCCGCCCGAAGAGGGTTATCGAGGTGGGGACATTCTCTGGCTACTCCGCTTTGTGCATGGCGGAAGGGCTTGATCCGGAAGGACATCTGTGGACATTCGAGATAAACGACGAACAGGAGGATTTCACCCGCCCGTGGATAGAGCAGTCGCCGTGGGCGGACAAGGTGACGTTCATCATCGGCGATGCTGCCACAGAGGCGCAGAAAGTGGGTGAGATGTTCGACATGGCGTTCATAGACGGTAACAAGCGCACATACATCGAGACCTACGAAGCGTTGCTTCCGCTGATGTCACCGGGTGCGTTCATCCTTGCCGACAACACTCTTTGGGACGGCCATGTCATAGACCCGGAGTACCAACGCGACAGACAGACGCAAGGCATCCGTGCCTTCAACGACCACATTGCAACAGACAACAGGGTCACACGCGTCATCCTTCCCCTGCGCGACGGTCTTACAATAATCCGCAAGAATCAATAATCCCGACAGTATTTTCAGTATTGCCAATTCTGTCAGTACTGAAAATACTGACCCCAAAACCTTATAACCCAACAACCCATGCGAACAGCAATCATCGGAGCCGGTGCCGCCGGCTGCTTCTGTGCGATAACCCTCAAGCGAAGGTTTCCCGACTCTGAGGTGTGCGTTTACGAAAGCGGCACACGCCCATTGGCAAAGGTTGCCATAACGGGCGGTGGCAGATGCAACCTCACAAACTCCTTCTCCGGCGTGCGAAGCATGGAGAGTGTCTATCCTCGCGGTGCACGGCTCATGAAAAGAGCCTTGAAAACATTCTCGCACAACGCCACCATGCAATGGTTCGAGGATGAGGGAGTGCGCCTTGTCGTGCAGGAAGACAACTGTGTCTTCCCTGCCTCTCAGGACGCAATGGAGATTGTCCTGACGCTCACAAGGCTTATGGAAAACCTCGGAGTGAAGCTGATTCCAAACCACAGAGTCACTGACTTGCAGGACATCATGTCAGAGTATGACAACGTGGTCGTAACAACCGGCGGCGCGCCGAAGCCTTCCGGACTGTCCTTTCTTGACTCCCTCGAACTCGAAAAGGTTGCTCCCGTGCCGGCATTGTTCACTTTCAACGTTGACGACAAGGCACTGCACGAGCTCATGGGCACCGTCGTCGAGCATGCCACGTGCAAGCTCTGTGGCACAAAACTCCAGTCTTCAGGGCCGCTGCTGATAACCCATTGGGGACTTTCCGGCCCTGCCATACTGCGCCTTTCGTCCTACAGTGCGCGACTTCTTGCAGAGAAAGACTACAAGGCGGATGTCTGCATCGACTGGCTTGGTGAGCAGAAAGAGCAGGAGACGGTGGCAGAACTGCGCAACTACCGTGACAACAACCGCCAAAAACAGCTGTCAAGCGTCTACCATACTGCATTGAACCAGCGCCTTTGGTGCTACCTTCTGCAACGCGCAGGGCTTGCTCCGACAAAGAAATGGACGGAGGTTGGCGACAAGCAGCTTAACCGGCTTGCCACCGTACTGACAAGCGACACGCACCACATCGCAGGGCGTGGCACGTTCAAGGAGGAGTTTGTCACCTGCGGAGGAATAGCCCTGAGCAACATAAACCCCGGCACTCTCGAATCGCGCCGTTATCCAGGACTCTACTTTGCAGGAGAAGTCCTCGACGTGGACGCCGTCACGGGAGGTTTCAACCTGCAGGCTGCATGGACAATGGGTTATATTGTCGCCAACAGTATCGGCAGAGAAAACAAAGAAAAACAAGCCTGACAACAGCACAAAGTCAGCAATATCACCATAACAAACAACAAACATTATACAGAAAAAGATGAACAGCAATTCAGTAAAAGGATTCCTTGTCATCGCCGCGATGTCCGTTGCGGCATGGTACATCGCCACACTTCCGGCAGTAAAGGCACTGTCCTTCAGTTCCTTGATCATAGGCATACTCATCGGTATGGTCTACGCCAACACACTAAGGAACAGGCAACCGAAGGAATGGGACGGCGGAATAAAGTTCTGTTCCAAACGGATGCTGCGACTGGGCATCATCCTCTACGGTTTCCGCCTCACATTCCAGGATGTCATTGCCGTAGGACCGAAAGCCGTCCTGATAGACTGCATCGTGGTCATCGTGACCATTCTCCTCGGCGTATGGATGGGACGGCAGCTCGGCATTGACCGCGAGACAACCCTCATGACGTCCACCGGCTCCGCCATCTGTGGCGCGGCGGCAGTCCTCGGTGCAGAATCAATCGTCAAAGGCAAGCCCCACCAAACGGCGGTGGCAGTCAGCACGGTGGTCATCTTCGGCACATTGTCCATGTTCCTCTACCCTATCATGTACCGCAGCGGTCTCGCCGACCTCCTCACCCCTCAGCAAATGGGCATCTACACAGGTTCGACGCTCCACGAAGTGGCACACGTTGTAGGTGCAGGCAATGCCATGGGCGACCAAATAGCGACAGACTCCCTCATCGTCAAGATGGTGCGCGTCATGCTCCTTGTGCCTGTCCTCATCGCCATGTCATGGCTTCTGAGGAAAAAAGACAGCAGGGAAAGCGGCGCAAACAGTTGCGAAACAAAGAAAAACAAGATAAACATCCCATGGTTTGCCTTCGTCTTCCTGCTCATGATAGGCGTCAACAGCGGTCTCCATGCCATGTTCGGTGACCGGCAATGGCTCACCGACAGCCTGAAAATAGTGGAGATTGTCTCCACCTTCATGCTCACACTCGCCATGACAGCCCTCGGCAGCGACACATGCATCGACAAGTTCAAGCAGGCAGGAGCAAAACCGTTCTACCTTGCCGGCGTGCTTTATGTATGGCTTGTTGTCGGCGGTTTCTTCCTCGTGAAATGCCTTGCATAACCCGAACAAACCGTCAATCGTCTGACAAATGAAGCATATCTTCTCACTAATCCTCATACTCACACTCCACCTGTCGGCACTCGCCACCAAGGCAAATGCCGATGAACGGCTGTTCCACATAGCACGAAGCCTCAACCCAAACTGGGTATGCTACGATGCAAGGGTGAAGAACGGCAAACTCAACATGGACGACCCCGTGCACGTCTATTGGCACAACAACTCCGACAACCCGGGACATGAGAACGAACTGTCATTCTTCCAGCGCAAGATGGCGTATGGGGTGAAAGTCCTGAAGCGCGGCAACCAAGAGGCGGAAGTGCGCCTTACCGCCTACAAGAAGCGTAACCTGCAGATATGCAAGCACAAAGGCAAATGGGTGGCGCTGTGCACAATCAACGGCAGGCGGTGCATCCTGAAGGAAATCTATGTGCAGCTGAAGCCGAAGAACCCTCTCAGTGTGGTCTATTTCCAACTATCGGGCATCGCTGCAAACGACGGTTCCAAGCAGGCTGAGAAGATATACAACAAATAGGAAACAGTTAATCCAACAAAACAAACAAGCTGCCGGAAACTCATCTGCAAGCAGGGTACAGTCTTCTTTCAAGACGGTTTCTGCAGATGAGTTTCCGACAGTTTTTGCCATCAATAGTTATTGTTTACGGGGTCTCCCGGCATCCTGTCCTCAAAGCAAAGGGAGGATGTGCCCCGGGACAGAGTGAAGCCATGCGGAGAAAGAGCATCAATCATTATTGGCTTTGGCCACAACCCAGCCATTGTCCTCTGTATGGAGAAGCCTGAAATTCATCACGCCATAGTTCTCGCTCTTATAGAGCACCCAGCCGAACGGTGTCCTGTCCTCTATCTCATAGACAACACTGCACTCGCCCTTGCCGTTCTTCACATACTCCTCCGGACAGAAGACATCGAGAACCTCGACAACCTTCAGCTTGCCGGCAAGCATGTTACAGGTCTCCACCTTAACCCTCTCCACGGCTGCTTCATAGGAACCTGCAGAAGCGGTGGTCTCTGCCGGCTTCTCCTCCTCCATAGGTGCAGCCACCTCAGCCATAGCCTCGGCAACCTCCGCAGAGTCAATCACTTCGTCTTCCTTCTCCGGCTTCTCGGGAACCGCCTCTTCCTTCTTCTCCGGTTTCTCACCAGCCTTTGCCTCAAGGTTCATGAAGTCAGGCTCTTTCAGTTCCTTGTACTTCTTCTCAAGCTTACGGAGGACTTTCTCCCAGTCCTCACGCATGGCAGGCTTCTCGCTGACAAGGTACTTGCGTCCCTCTTCCGTGAGTTTCACATCGGCGAAAGTGTGCTCGATGTTCTCAGTGTATGAGGAAGAGCTGTACCAAGAGTAGCTCCATCTCTTTTTCTTCTCAGTGACCTTCTCGGTCTTGAATGTTATCACGTTCGCTTTCTGCAACTGGTTGAGCTGTGCGATGTCGTCCTCCGAAACCTCGTAGTAGCCGACATTGAACTGTACTGTCAGACTGCTGTCACGGAAGGCTGTATGCTCTTCCACGGCTTTTTTCGCCAGACGGGCAGACAACCGGTCGCTGTCACATGACACCAATGAAAACGCGCCAACGCATACGAAGGCTGACAAAAGGAATTTGGTTACAATTTCTCTCATAATGGTAAAAGTTTGATAAATAAAAAAAAATGGGGTTATGGAATAATCTGACAGCCATGGTACATCATTCCCGACAACTGTCATTAATATACGGTAACAAAGATACATCTTTTTCTTTATAAATGCAAGAAAATCAGCAAGAAAAGTTCAGAAAGCCATAAAAATGATTGTTCTTGCCTGTTTTTCACCTGCCATGTCATGTCTTTTGCTCTTCCGCGAAACGGCTGTAGGCACATGAGCCGTTGGCAAGCAGGCACATTTCTAAAGTCGGCGTCTCCATTATTTTGCCATTTTGCAACCATAGCAAGGCGATTGCTTGCAAAACGACAGGTATTTCGGTGTTTTTGATAAACTGAAATCTTAACAAACATTAAAGTACAGATGGTATTACGAAAGGTAACGGTTCACAGTGCAAAAGGTAACGGTTTGCCTGGTGAAAGGTAACACTTTGCCATGCAAACCGTTACCTTTCACTCTGCACACTGTCAGCGACCATTCTTTTGGGGTTATCGAAACAGTGTCCCATACGTCATAATGTCCGTCTTACCCTGCGAACCAACTTATTGTTTGCAACTTTTTTATGATGATTCATATATTTTTTTTGTGTTTTCTTGCGAATTTTATTTGAAATG
Organism: Palleniella muris; assembly: GCF_004792655.1. GTDB lineage: Bacteria > Bacteroidota > Bacteroidia > Bacteroidales > Bacteroidaceae > Prevotella > Prevotella muris_A. Next base: position 78,115 of record NZ_SRZC01000005.1, read on the forward strand.
TAATAAAATATGTGTGATTTTTTGTAATTTTGCAGATTGGTAATATATTTTTTATGCAGGGTATATGTTTTTTCATCATCAGATAGCATATTTTTCATACATAAATATCATTAATTAATTTAACAACAAAAGCTTATGCAGAAATTTTTCCTTCGGACCATGTTCGTCCTCACGTTCCTTGTGGGTGGAATGGTCATGGAAGCACAAGCGGAGAACATTGCCCCGAAGAAGGGTGTCATCCGTGTGAAGCTGCAGCCTGAAGTGGCGTTGCAGGTGGGCACAGCCCCCCGCATGCGCACCAACGGCGTGGTGACCACCGGCATCCGTCCTCTCGACAGGGCTGCCCGCAATGTGAAAGCTGTCAGCATCCGTCCGATGCTCCCCTACTCCGCGAAGTTCGCGAAGCAGAGGGCGAAGTACGGACTCGACCGCTGGTATGTGGTGACTTTCGACGAGTCGGTTTCCTCCGCTGAGGCTCGCAAGGTGTTTGCGACAACGGCAGGTGTGGAACTTTCGGAAGTCGTGACTCCCATGTCCCTGAAAGAGGGTGACAAAGGGTTCCGGAAACTTGACCGCAGCAAGGTGCTTACCGCTCCTGCGGCGACCATGCCTTTCAACGACCCTTTCCTTCCGCAGCAGTGGCACTATCAGAACTTCGGCACAATCCCTTACAGTGTGGTGGGTGCCGACATCAACCTGTTCAACGCATGGAAGACCTCGACTGGTTCCAATGACGTCCTTGTGGCTATCATCGACGGCGGTGTGGACTACACTCATGAGGACCTTAACCAGAACATGTATGTCAACACCGCCGAGCTCAACGGCAAGGAGGGTGTCGATGACGACGGCAACGGCTATGTCGACGACATCTACGGCTGGAACTTCTGCACCAACGAGCCTAAGGTTTATCCTCACAGCCATGGCACGCACGTGGCAGGCACTGTGGCAGCCGTCAACAACAACGGCATCGGTGTCGGAGGCGTGGCAGGCGGAAACGGCACTCCTGGCTCCGGTGTGCGCATGCTCTCATGCCAGGTGTTCGACTCCCGTTCCGGTACTGCTGACGGTGACTTTGCCGCTGCCATAATCTATTCAGCGGAGAAGGGCGCCACCATCGCCCAGTGTTCATGGGGATGGAGTTCTCCTGAGTACAAAGAGCAGGCCGTCCTTGACGCCATTGATTACTTCACGGCCGAGGCACGCTCCGAGAAAATGAACGGCGGTCTATGTATCTTTGCTTCCGGCAATGACGGAAAGACAGGCAACTACTATCCTGCCGCCTACTCCAAATGTGTGGCAGTCACTTCAATGACCTCCGAGCTGACCCCTGCCAGCTACTCCAACTACGGCGGGTGGGCGGACATCATCGCACCGGGCGGTCTGCTTGACTATGGCGAGGCACAGGGAGTGCTCTCCACTCTCCCTGGCAATGAGTACGGCTATAATGAGGGAACATCCATGGCTACGCCTCATGTCTCAGGCATTGCAGCACTTGTGCTGTCACGCTATGGCTCACCGACATTCCTCAACGAGACTCTCCGTACGCAGCTCCTGACTTCCGTAAAAGATTTTTACAGCTACGGCAACAACAAGCAGTACGAAGGTCTTTACGGCTCAGGATACATTGATGCTGCAAAAGCTCTGCAGATGGATGAGACCGGCAGACCGGAGAGCGTGAAGGACTTTGAGATTATAGCAGCACAGGATTATATCACTCTCTCATGGATAATCCCTGCATCTTCCGACAATAACGTCAACAACCATATCATCTACTACTCAAAGACTCCGTTCACTGCCTCTGATGACTTGACAAAGCTCCCTCGTGTGATGGTTGACACAAAGTTCCTCAATTCTGGAGACCTTTACACAACGGAAATCAATAACCTTGACAACCTTACCGAATACTACGTGGCGATACAGGCTGTCAACCGCTGGGGCAGGGCTTCAGAAATATCACCTGTAAAGAGTGTGACCACAAATGCCGGTCCTAAGCTCAGTGTGGATGAGACAGAACTCTCTATGGCAACAGACGAGGCGAACCCTGTGGCAACCTCACGTCTGACCATCAACAACGAGGCAGAAGGTGTCCTCAAATGGGAGGCAACCCACCGCACCGTCTCCGCACAGATGAAGTCTGCGCGTCCTATGCCGGGCAAGGTGGTTCCTTTCGCGGGAAAACTCTCCATGAAGGAGGCAAGCCGCCGTGCTGTGGCAGCAGCTCCGGAGTACAATGCTGACGAATACCCTAAGAACATGACATGGTCGGAGCAGCTGTATGCCATGATTGGCGAGACTGACAAATCGCTCCCTAACTCCATGGCACAGTGGTTCAAGGTTGATCCTGAGAAATATCCTGACGGATTCAACCTCACTTCATTGTGGGTTGAAGCTCCGACAGACGGAGTCTTCGGCGCGAATCCTAAACTTGAGATTTACAAGGGTGATGTCGGAATATCAAGTGCCTCCCTTATCCAGGAGGTGGATTACATGTTCTTCACCTACAACTATGACATTCCTCTCAAGGAACAGATATGGTTCGCTCCAGGAGAGTCTTTTTGGATTGTGGCGCATTTTGACGCTAATCAGGAAGGCTTCCCTCTCTGCATGGGTCACACGTCGCAGCCTGATGCCTCTTCCAACAACAGTTACATGAGTAACGACCTCGGAAAGACATGGGTACAGCTGTCCACCGCACTGAAAGGCAGCAGCTACGAGTCCATGGCTTCAGAGTTTGTATGGGCTATACGCGCACGCTCTCTCAACCCTGACTGGAGCGGGGTGCTTGAGCTCAATCCGGCATCAGGTCAGGTGAAGAAGGGCGAGAAGCAGACTGTCGGCATCAAGGTTGATGGAAGAAATATTGTCAACGGTAATTACAGATTCAACATCAATCTTGCATCCAATGAGACAGGCAATAAGGTGACTAAGGTTCCTGTGACCTTTGATGTCAGCGGCAACAAGCCTTCCGTTGAGGTGCCTAAAGTAGTGAACTTCGGCAATCTCCTTACCGGAGAGTCCAAGACAATGACAGTGGAGGTTTACAACAAGGGTTATGGCTCTTTCCGTGGTTCGGAGTGGGGCCCAGGTCTCTATGATGGACAGAACATCACCTCAAGCTCTGAGTATTTCTCCTGTCCGGAAGGTGTCAGCAGTGGTTTCCCTGCACGTGCGACAACGAAGTTTGAACTCACATATCGTCCTAAGAGCGCAGGTTCCCACAGTGGAACAATCACGTTCAGCAATGATAAGGGTGAGACTGTGAGAATCATGGTTCAGGGTTCTGCGACCGACCCAGCACGCCTTACAGTCACTCCGCAGGAGGTTGAGGCAGGAACGCTCACTCTCGGAGAAGCTCCTAAAGCACTGTCCTTCACCATCACCAATGACGGAAAGTATCCTTTGGAATATGTCTTCCCGAAATTCTCTTCACAGACAGTGGAGGGGGCGGCAAATCTCCATAAGTTCGGATATGCCGTAGGGTCTACTCTTGAAGGGTACAATGAATTTGCTTATGAGCCTGCTCCTGAGCTTATCAACCCGACGGATGTTACTCCAACCTTCAATGATGTTGTCTACCTGACAAAGCCTGTGGCACTCGGATTCAATTTCCCATTCTATGGAAAGAGCTATGACAAGGTGTACATCACATCTTTCGGCGGTGTCCTCTTTGCTCCTAATCAGGAGATGCTCCGCGGCCCGCTGTATGAGGGGTCGACATCACTCGTCGGCACAGGAGCCATAATGGCTTACGGACGCCAGCTGCAGATGGCTCCTGAGTCAAAGGTGGAGTACGGAAAGAAGGACGGTAAGTTTGTCATCAACTTCAAGAACGTTCTCGCCCTTGTCTATGATAAGGACTATGCTCCTATATCTTTCCACATGACACTTGCTCCTGACGGCAGCGTGGAGATATTCTATGATGAGTACAACCCTGGAAATATGTTCCAGAGCGGCAGCTCACTCTATTGCGGTATCGCCGACCCTGACATGACGGACTGTGTGACAGTCACTTCCTCAGAGATGGCTGACTATTTCGGTGTCGAAGAGCCGACGGCCGACAACTCACGGTATCAGTTGTTCGGAAACGGAACAGCCGTGAAGTTCGAGGCACCGCGCGCACTCTTCGTACGTTCACTCGAACCTGCTTACGGCCTTGTCAGCCCGGGAGAGTCCGTAGAGGTCAAGACTACCGTAGGCGTCAGCGATGACATGAATGCGGGAGAGACATACAACAATCTCACAATCGTGACCAACGACCCTGCTCCAGCAATTTCCGCAGTACGCTTCAATGCTGTCATCAGCGAAGAAGGCATGAAGCCTCTTGCTGTCGTGGATAATGACAATATCAATTTTGGCAAGGTGTTCCGCACATCGAAGCTTATACTTCCGGTGGCTCTGAAGAACGATGGTCACAAGGCTATGAAGCTCACCGCTGCTGCATTCGAGAAAAACTCACTCACCATTTCCAACGAACTCCCTGTCGAAGTGAAGCCGGGTTCTTCTGTGGATATCCTTGTCAATGTTCCTACAGATAAGGAAGGTGACGTTGCCGACAAACTTACACTCACCACTGATGCCGGTGTACTCAGCGTGTCCGTCAAGGGCACTGTCATCGGATGTCCTGAGCTGGGACTCTCATTTGACAACATCAACGAGACTTTGGAGAGCGGTACGCCACTCACCAAGACTCTTGAAATCTCCAACAACGGCAACGAGCCTCTCGAATACGCATTCTCTACTGACGAGAATGTCAAGGTTGCAGTTCCTGAGAAGGAGAACTCTGAAGTTTCCTATGTCTACGGAGCTTCCGTTGACAACAAGGCGGAATATGACTGGGTGGACATCGTTGACAACGGTCTCGGAGAGCAGAATCCTTACCGTTATTATATGAACCATGACTACATTGAGGTGGAGCTGCCGTTTGAATTCCCATTCTACGGCAAGAAGTACAACAAGATGTATGTCTACAACACAGGTTTCGTATCGTTCACAGAACGCCGCGATGACAAGATATGGCCTGAGCCGCCGGGCGACTTCCCTGCGGGAACAGTGTTCCACAACATCATTGCACCTTACTGGGGTCTCCATTCCATGAACACTACAAAGACAGGCGGTACATACCATTATGTCACAGAGGACCGCGCTGTTGTCTCATTCATGGAGTACGGCAACTCAATGAACTATGGTGTATGTTACCAGCTCATAATGGAGAAGAACGGCAGCTTCAAGTTCCAGTACAAGGGCTATGACGAGAATTCCAACATCATGTCGGCATTCGGTCTTGCCGGAACATGTAACGAGGACGCTACCGATGCCATCCGTCTGCCGGAGCGTTACATAGCTTTCGGTAATGCCGTGACATTCACTCCTGTCATAAAGAACACTATGGCACCGGGTGAGAAGGAAGAAGTGGCAATCACTGTCAACACCGACCGTATGGCAGGCGACTACCAGAGCACAATCTCCATAGCAACAAACGTTCCTTCAAAGGAAACTGTGGAGATTCCTGTAAGCGTAACCGTCACAGGTGAGGCGAAACCTGTAATCGCTGATGAAGTGAATGTGGAGAACGTGCTTGGCTACCGCAGCATGGATATGTCTGACCCTATGGTGCAGCAGGGCATGTGCTACAGTGCATACTTCTCTGTTGCCAACGAGGGCTCGGCAGAGTTCCAGGTTACAGGAGTAAACTATGAATCTCCGATGATTGAAGACCCTATGTTCGGTGAATTCCCGGCATTTATGCTTCTTGCCAAACTTCCGGAACTCGACTGGATTACAGGCGAGCCGACCGGAAAATATGCATGGCAGATTGTAGAGCCGGACTTCTTCATGCCTCAGACTGTAGGCAAGGCTCCTCTGGAGTTCGCAGTACCAATGCAGGAGTGTGAATTCTGGATGACACCGGGCACTTATGAGATTCCTGTGACAATAAGCTACACTGCCAATGGTGAGCCAAAGCAGAAGACAGTGAATGTCAAGTTTACCGTCACACCAGCTCCGGCAATGGTTTTTGACAAGGAGGAGATACGCATCGCCAATGCTGCTGACGACCATAATTCCGTAGAGACTCTCAAAATCACCAACGAGGGCGAGTACAAGCTGGACTACTCATTCTATCTTGACCCGTCAGGTGTGGGAGAGACTGTTGAGGACACAGGCGGCGGCATTGCTCCGACAGCCTTCACAAAGGCTCTCGCTGCAAACGGTGAGGTATCCTCAGACCTCTATGATGGCATGTTGTCGGAGATTAAGGCTTACGGTAGCCAGAAGGATGCCAACCCTTATGAGCTTCCTACAAACTTTGACTACACCAACGCTCTCTACTATGAGTCAATGCCTGGCAACAACGCTGCTTATAACTATGGCGCGAACAACCTGTTCGATGTCTATAAGGAAGCAGTGTCGTTTAAGGCTCCTAAGACAGGTATAAACATTTCACATATTTATATTCCTGTATTGGTAGAGGATGCCAAGAACGTCAATGTCAAGATTGAACTCCTCACCGGCTCTACCCCTGAGGACAATGGCGATGTAATCGGACGTGGAAACCTCTTCATAGAGTCACAGCCGCAGCATCCGGAAACAGGAGCATACACAGGACAGTTCTATGTCGTGCCTCTTGAGAAGCCTGTCTACATGAACCCTGACGAGGAATTCAATGTAGTGGTCACTTATCCTGAAGGATTGAAAATACCGTCATATCTCTGTGTGAAGGAAGAGCCTGTCAAGGCAGGACGCTATCTCGGATGGACAGAGAATGCCGGATGGTACGACGTGTCACAGTTATTTGAAGACCAGTATGGCTCTATCGGCTACATTCTGACTTGTCTTGAGACTGTTCCTGGAGAGCCTTGGGTGAGTCTCGCCACAGAGGAGACTGAAGGTGAGCTTGCCGTCGGCGCATCGAAGGAGATAAAGATTAAGATTAACGCTGCTGCCGCACGTCTTGAGAAGAACAACAAGGCGGTCATCGTAATCAAGAGCAATGACCCTGACCGGTCTCTCGTCAACTATCCTGTATATCTTGACAAGAACGGCGCACCGGTCATCGGCGCTCCTTCAGGAAAGATTTATGCCAAGGAAGGTCAGACAACAAACGTTCCGTTCACGGTGTTCGACGAGGACGGGGACGACATCACTCTGAAACTTGCAGACAGCGAGGGAATAGCTTCCATCAGCGAGGTTACTCCTTCCGAAGGTGACAACATCACAGTCGACAAGGCTGAGGACGGCACAGTAACCGTCAAGGGGGCTACAATGCCTGTCAATGTCAATGTCGCTCTTACTCCTGCATTCGGGCAGGAAGGCTCATACATCTTCACACTCGTTGCTGCCGACAATGCAGGCCATACCTCTGTTGTCACACAGGCTTATGAGGTGGAGAATGTGAACCGTGCTCCTGAGGCGGAAGGCGACCTGGACATCACTGTCAAACTCGGTGAACTGTCAAAGGTGACTGAGTTCGCGACAATCTTCACTGACCCTGACGGCGATGAGATGACCTACAGCTTCAACTTCCCTGCAAATGCAGTTGCCGATGCATTCACTACACCGACAGGTGTGGTATTCCACGGCAGAAGCCTCGGAACAGCTTCCGGCACAATCACCGCTACTGACAGTGAGGGTCTCTCTGCTTCTGTGAAGGTGAACGTGACCGTAAGTGACAATGTAGGCATCGATGAACTGACAGCAGGCGATGGTCTGATAAGCCTTTCAGCTTCCGCATTCCACGAGTCACTCAACTTCAAGTCTCTCGTAAGCGGCAACCTCTCTGCCAAGGTTTATGATGCGGCAGGTCAGTGCGTACACGCTTCCGACCTTGATGTCGCAGCAGGAAACGCCTACAGTATTGCCCTCGGTGGCAATGCCAACGGTGTCTACATCCTCCATGTGACATCCGCAGGCAAGACAGAAACCTACCGCTTCATCAAGCGATAAGCCAAGTCTTGCATGATATATTATAAAATAAAGCCGTACCCATACCGGGTACGGCTTTATTTTGTGTTTCCAAACAGGGGAATCCATCCCCTCGCTTACTGCTGCTTTCGGTAAGTCAGGGCGGCAACGGTGTTTGTGAGAACAGCAAAGAAAGCAAGGAGGATGTACTGCATTCCGAGTGCCGACATGTCAGTACCTTTAAGGTAGACGGAGCGCATTATCTCAATGAAATAGCGCGGAGGGAGTGCGTAGGTGATAGCCTGCGCCCAATGCGGCATGGAGGAAATCGGCGTCAGCAGACCACTCATGAGTACAAAGACGAGCACAATGAAGAACATCAGGAACATGCTCTGCGACATTGTCTCCGAACGGTTGGCGATGACTATGCCTATCCCCGAAATAAGAATGATGAACAATGCCGCCGCAACGTATATCGCTGCCAGCGCTCCCACCGGCACAAGGCCATAGACAGCGGCGGCTATCAGCATGGCAGCGGTGAGGTCTAACAGTCCGATAATCCAGTAAGGGATTACTTTTGAAAGGACAAAGACCGTTGTGTTCACAGGCGTCACATTCATCTGCTCTATCGTTCCTGACTCCTTTTCGCCCACAAGGTTGAGGGCAGGGAGGAAGCCGCATATCATGATGAGCAGCATTATCATCAAGGCGGGTATCATGTTGTTGCGGTACTCAAGCGTGGGATTGTAGAGATACCGCACACTTGCCTTCTCTTCCGGCTTTATTCCCCTGAACCGTGCGACAGTGTTCATCACCGAACCTGCCACATAGCCCGAGCCAAGCGAGCCTTTCGTGCCGTTCACACCGTTGGCACTGATATGCGGCATAATGGGGTTGCCGCTCTCCACCGACCGCTGAAAATCCTTCGGAATCTCCACAATCACGTCCACATCGCCATCCTTCACCATCTCCATGGCATCGGCATAACTCCCTGACCTTGAGACGGTGAAGAACGAAGTTGCACCAAGGTCGGTGATTATGTTCTGCGTCAGTCGGCTGTTATCATGGCTTACGATTGCCACACCGACATGCCTGACGTCCATTGTCGTCACCAACGGGATGATAAGGATGACGACACAGGGGAAGATGAAAGCCACCTTTGGTATGAACTTGTTCTTCCAAAAGAGGATGAACTCTTTGCGCAGCAGTATAAGGAGTGTTCTCATTGCAGTCTGTTGTTAAAGCGTTTGACGGAAATTGCCACTAAGGCGACAGCCATGAAGGTCAGCACCAAGCCCTCTTTTGCCACATAACCGAAGCCGAGCCCCTCAATCATAATCTTGCGCATGGCAGGGATGTACCACCGCGCTGGCACTATGTTCGACACCCATTGGAGCACCGTGGGCATGTTCTCAATGGGGAACATCATGCCCGAAAGCATGATTACGGGCATCATGAACACCATTCCCGAGATGAGCAGTGCCGCCATCTGCGACTCCACGAGTGTGGAAACGAACAGTCCCAAGGCAAGGGCGAGGATGATGTAGACGAAAGACAGGGCGAACAGTGCCGTCATAGAGCCTGACAAAGGGACATCGAGGGCATAGCGCGAAATGAGGAGTATGGACACCAGGTCTATGCAGGCAAGGGCGAAATAAGGAATCATCTTTGCCACAACTATCATCACCGGGCGTATCGGGGAGACAAGCAGCACCTCCATTGTGCCAGTCTCTTTCTCGCGGACAATGGACACTGAGGTGAGCATGGCACAGATGAGGATGAAGATAAGCCCCATGATTCCCGGCACGAAGTTGTACGAACTCTTCAGCTGCGGATTGAAAAGTATTCTAACATTCGGTGCCACAGCAGCTTTGCTTTCTGACAGTATATTCGTCAGATAGCCCGTCGCAGTCTGTGCCGTGGTGGTGTTCGACGCGTCCGCCACTATCTGGAACTTGCCGTTCCTGTCATAGTCCCTGCTGAAGACGACCACGGCGAGTGCTTCGTTGGAGGACAGACAATGGTCTACCTTGTCCGTGGTGATGTAGCCACGGAACGTGATGTACGGGTTTTGTGCCATTTGCGCGACCTTCGACTCTATGGCAGGAGTCATCTTGGGTGTTGCCACAACTACCTCCACATCGTTGAGTTCCGTGGAGATGGCAAAACCGAAAAGAATCATCTGCACTACGGGAATCAGCAGCGCGATGAGCATTGTGCGAGGGTCTCTGACAATATGCGTCACCTCTTTCCTTACAAAAGCGATAAAACTTCTATTCATTGTCGTGTGGCTTTACGTTATTGCCGTGTGGCTCTTCGTGCAAGGAAACGGAACACTTCGTCCATTCCTGCGGCGTTGAACATGGCTTTCAGTTCGCCGGGAGTGCCCAGAGCCTCTATCTTTCCGTCAACCATTATGGAGACACGGTGGCAGTATTCCGCCTCGTCCATATAGTGCGTGGTGACAAAAACAGTGGTGCCCTCGTCGGCAGCCTTGTAAATCATCTCCCAGAACTGCCGCCGTGTGAGCGGGTCCACGCCACCTGTCGGCTCGTCAAGGAACACCACCTCCGGACTGTGGATTGTCGCCACCGCGAACGAAAGTTTCTGCTGCTGTCCCAAAGGAAGGACGGCAACGGGCATGTCAAACTCCTTTTCAAAGGCGAGAGTCTCGGCAAGCTCACGGCAACGCTCCTTTATCTGCGATGACGACAGCCCGTAGATGCCGGCGAAAAGTGCGATGTTCTGCCTGACGGTCATGTCATTGTACAAAGAGAACCTTTGGCTCATGTAGCCTATATGGCGCTTGACCTTCTCACTTTCCCTCGCCACATCACAGCCTGCCACAGAGGCATGACCCGACGTAGGCACACTGAGTCCGCAGAGCATGCGCATCGCTGTGGACTTCCCTGCTCCGTTGGCACCGAGAAATCCGAATATCTCGCCGCGACGGACACTGAAACTTATAGCATCCACGGCAGTGAAATCGCCGAACCGTTTGGTGAGATTGTCGGCGGTTATAACGTCATTTCTTTCCATGACCCATAATGTTTATGAACACATCTTCTATATTAGGACTTATTCCTTTGACCTCAGCCACTCCTGAGACAGCGGCGAGGACTGAGGCGGAAAGCCGCTCTTCGGCAAAGACATGGATATACTCGCCGAAAAGTACCGCGTCACGCACTCCTGCCGCATGGCGCAGGTTCTGCAATGTGCGGTAATTGTTCTCGCCACGCACGGCATACACCGGCATGTCGTTGCGTGACAGTATCTCATCTAAAGAGCCTGTCTCAAGGATGCGTCCGGCATTCATCAGCGCAATCCGGTCACACCGCGAAGCCTCGTCCATGTAAGGAGTGGAGACGATAATCGGCATGCCGCCCTGCTTTATTCCCGAGAGAATGTCCCAAAATTCGCTGCGCGAGACGGCATCGACACCCGTCGTAGGCTCGTCAAGGAAGAGGATTTCGGGCTTATGAATCAGCGCGCAGCAGAGTGCGAGTTTCTGTTTCATGCCGCCGGAGAGCTTGCCTGCACGACGGTTCCTGAATGGTTCGAGCTGCCTGTAGACAGGCTCCACCATGCCGAAATTGTCGGAAACCCGCCCTCCGAACAGCGAAGCATAGAACCGAAGGTTTTCCTCCACGGTGAGATCGGGGTAGAGTGAGAACCTTCCGGGCATATATCCTGCCCGGAAGCGGATAGCGCGCGGATTGCCGATGATGTCGAAACCGCACACCTCCGCCCGCCCTTCGTCAGGCAGCATAAGGGTGGTGAGTATGCGGAAAAGGGTGGTCTTGCCGGCTCCGTCCGGTCCTATGAGCCCGAAAATCTCACCGCGCGCCACATCAAGGCTAACACTGTCGAGAGCCTTCAACGCCCCGAAACTCTTCGTTATGCCTTCCGTATGTATCGCAAAACTGTCCATAATGATAAATTCCTGTGGTTTACAGCCTTACGTTCCCGTATCCGCCAATCTTCAGCCTGCCGTCGTTTGCCACCGCGATTTTCACCGCATAGACAAGGTTGGAGCGCGAATCCTGCGTCTGGATGTTCTTCGGAGTGAACTCACTCTCGGAAGAAATCCATGTCACAGTCCCCGGATACTCATAGAGTTCCTCACCGCCGAAGTTGGCAACAACAGTCACCTTCTGCCCAAGCTTTATCCCTGCCAGCTGCTCAGAGGTGAAATACGCCCTCAGATAGATTCTACTCAGGTCGGCAATCTTCAGCAGAGGCTTTCCCGGCACGGCATATTCCCCTGCCTCACAGTACTTTGTCAGCACCGTTCCGGCTATGGGCGAACTTATCCGGCAGTCAGCGATGAGGTCGGCAACCTGCTCTATCTGTGCGTTAATGGCTGCCGACGACTCGTCAATGGAAGCAGTGTTTGTCCTCAATGCCGAATGCTTTGCGGCGATTGTCTGTTCAAGAACCTCTATTCCGGCATCGATGTCGTCAAGCTGCTTTTGCGTTGCCGCACCTTCGGCGAGAAGGTTCTTCACACGCTCACGCTCATGGATTTGCTTCTTCAGCTCCCTCTTCGACGCTGCAAGCTGCAATGCGATGTCCGGCCGCGAGACATTGGAAGCCGACTGCCTGTACACCAGTTGCCGGAGCTGGTGGTGCAGTTGTGTCGTGTCTATGAGGGCAATCGCCTCGCCAACGGTGACGGTGTCGCCCTCGGCAACGCCAAACTCAAGTATCTTTCCTGACGTTTCGGCAGACAAAGTGAGGTCTGTAGCCTCGAAATTGCCGTATGCGTCATACTGTTCTTTCTGTCCACACGCCGCCAATGCCATGGCAGCCATTGCGAGAACCGCTGTCTTTACTATGCTTTTCATTTGTTCCTTATGTGTGTTAGATTATAAATCGCCTTCAAAAGCTCTATCTTATGGAGCATGAAATCATTCTCCGCAAGTTCCTCGTCGGTGATTTTCTGAAGCAGGGATGTTGCGTCAAGGACTCCGTTGCGCAACTGTGCGCAGGCTGCCGATGTCACATTCCTCCTCAGTTCGACAATCTTTCCGTCGCTGTCCATCATCTCCCTCAGCGCCTCTATCCTTCCGAGACATTCCCTTTCGGCAATACTGTTGTTGAAGGTGAACGCCTTGCGGTCTGCCTCTACCTGCTCTTGTTGGAGGAGAATCTTGGAAAGGGAGTTCTTGCGAGTGTACAATGCACCGAAATTCCACGACATTCTTATTCCTGCCATGAAGTTGAACGACAGGTCGCGCGACTGCATGTTCTTGAACATGTCATACCCCGGATAGCCATAGTAGCCGGACATGAACGCTCCGACATGCGGCATCACCGACGCCTTCACTCGCGACTGCTGCGACAGAAGGTGGCTGTTGCGTGCGTCAAAGAGGCGCATCTGCGGATGTATAGTCCTCTTTGCCACTTCCAAGCCCTCTTCCGGAAGGACAAGGGTGCGTGCAGCCATTGGTTCACCGGTGAAGATTTCCATAACGCGGCGATAGCTTCCTATTGTCGCAACGAGCCGGGTTCGCTGCTGCTTCAAGGCAAACAGCCGCGCCTCTATCTGGTCACAGTCGCTCCGCATGGCAACACCGTTCCTGTACATCGCCCTCACCTGCTGCAGCGTAGAGTCTACGAGGGCTGTAGACTTGTCGGTGGCGGCAATGCGATGCTCAAGCAACAGAATGGAGAAATACAGCTCTTCCACTCTTTCCTCCACCTCATAAAGCCTGACATCAAGGCTGCTTCTCTCCACCTCCGAAGCACTCCTTACCGAGCGGCGGTCAGCCTTTGACATCCCGCCGTCCCAGATTTGCTGCGTGACATCCACGCCTATGCGGTACTGGGTCTTGGCAAGTCCCGGATAACCAACGCCTTGTTGGGAAAGAATTTGCGTCAGCATGTCGGGCAAGGCGGCAACCTCATTCTGCCACGTCACTTGTCCTGCCACCGTCCCCTGCGGCAGCCACACCTTCGCCGCATTGGAGAGGTCGAGATGCTTTATCCTGTCCAACAGCCCATAGTTGGCTATTTCAGGATACCGGTCGGTGGCAAGACGCACACATTCGCCGATTGTCATCTTCTGCGCCACTGCCGGAATGCACAGCGCGAGGGCTATGGCAAAAGAAAAAATCCTGTTTCTCATTGTATACGTTTTAATATTGTCTCTACCGTTTCCCTCTTCCTCATCTCCATAAACTCGCCGTAACGCTCCTGCGGATAGCCCGCAACGACCATCATCATCGGGGATGCAAGGAACGGGAAGACATTCAGGCAGGCTATGTCGCAAAGCAGCATGGGGACGTCAACCCTGCCTATCTCGCCCGCCTCGTGTGCCTTGTCGCACTCGCATTGCACCTCTTTCAGCTGCTCGCGGAACACCGGCGCCAATCCATTGACTGCTTCCCTGAACATCTCGGGGCGGGAATGGAGGGTCGTGAAGACAAACAACGGCAAATCCTTGTTGGCCATAAGGAAATCGAAATGCGCCTCTATGCCTTTGCATATCCTCTCCTTTATGCTGCCTTCCGCCCTGACTATCGGCACAAGAACCATGTCAAGGACATACTGCATCTTATCCTTGAACACGCATTCAAAGAGCTTCTCCTTAGTGCGGAAATAGTAATGGAGCATGGCGTGTGTCACACCGGCTTCCGCAGCTATCGACGCTGTCCGCGCACCGTCGAAACCTTTCAAACTGAACTCCTTTATCGCAGCCTCCAGAATGCGCTGCTCTGTGTCCTTTTCGCTCTTGTCCATATCGCTATCTGTTTCGTTTAACAATTTTGTTAGTGCAAATTTACACAGTTGAAGCCCACGTTCCAAATATTCTCGGTTAACTTTTGTCAATTCGCTGCATTTCAGTTTGAAAGAGGATAAATAACGATAAGAAAACACCGCCGTAAAGGACGGCATAACGAAAGGTTACCTTTCATGCTGCCAAAGGCTACCTTTTACACCACAAAAGGTAACCCTTCGCCATGCGAATCGTTACCTTTCACTTCGTCACTCTTCCACCACTACAAAACGACTCCTTTATGCCTGTCACCATCATTATCTTTGCTTTTAGCTTAAATAATTGCAAATAATTTGCCTGTCTGACTATTTTTGCCTATATTTGCAGATTAAAATGAAATTAAAGATTATAAAGCATAAGAATCAATGGCACTAAAATGTGGTATAGTAGGACTGCCTAACGTAGGCAAGTCAACACTTTTCAACTGTCTGTCAAGCGCAAAGGCGCAGGCGGCAAACTTCCCTTTCTGCACAATAGAACCTAATGTGGGCGTGATTACCGTACCGGACGAGCGACTGACAAAACTCGCGGAGATTGTCAACCCGGGACGTATCGTACCGGCAACATGCGAGATTGTAGACATCGCGGGACTTGTCAAGGGTGCAAGCAAGGGTGAAGGTCTCGGAAACAAATTCCTCGGCAACATCCGTGAGACGGACGCCATAATACACGTGCTCCGCTGCTTCGAGGATGACAACATCACACATGTGGACGGGAACATCGACCCTATCCGTGACAAGGAAATCATAGACACCGAACTGCAACTGAAGGACCTTGAGACCATAGAAGCAAAGTATGCAAAGACACAGAAGATGGCTTCCACGGGCAACAAGGACGCAAAGGTGGAGTTCACCGTGATGAGTGCCTACAAGGAATGCCTTGAGGCAGGGCGCAACGCACGTACAGTAACCTTCGAGAGCAAGGAGGAGCAGGACGCTGCAAAGAACCTTTTCCTGCTGACTTCAAAGCCTGTGCTCTATGTCTGCAACGTCGACGAGACAGCAGCGAAGGACGGCAACGAATGGACACGCAAGGTTGACGCTCTCGCAAAGGAGGAGGGAGCGGAATCAATGATTGTCGCGGCAAAGACAGAGGAGGACATCGCGGGCTTCGAGAGCTACGAGGACAAGCAGATGTTCCTTGAAGAACTCGGACTGGAGGAGTCCGGAGTGAACCGCCTTATCAAAAAGGCTTATGCCCTGCTTAACCTCCAGACGTTCATCACAGCCGGAGAGATGGAGGTGAAGGCATGGACATACAAGAAGGGTTGGAAGGCTCCACAGTGTGCCGGAGTGATACACACCGACTTTGAGAAGGGCTTCATCCGCGCCGAGGTGATAAAGTACGAGGATTACATCAACTACAAGTCGGAGGCTGCCATAAAGGAAGCCGGGAAACTCGGCATAGAGGGTAAGGAATATGTCGTGCAGGACGGTGACATCATGCACTTCCGATTCAATGTTTAGTTGCAGAGGAAACATTGCGAAGCATGACATGACGAATCATGATGCGACATGTTTAATCATGATACAACATACTTTGTCATGATTCATCATGCCGCATCACATCCATAAAAAACAAAACCATGAATCTATTCATCAACTGGAATCCTGACCTCGTGGCACTCCACCTCGGTCCGCTGTCCTTCAGGTGGTACTCCATTTGCTGGCTTATAGGACTGCTGGGGGCATACCTATGCGTCAGACGGCTCTACATACAGCAGAAGTACGGCGAAGAGAAGTTCGAGCCGCTGTTCCTATACTGCTTTTGCGGAATAATCATCGGAGCACGCCTCGGCCACTGCATATTCTATCAGCCTGACTATTTCCTTGCATCGGCAAAAGGCGTGTTCGAAATGTTCATCCCCGTGCGACTCTTCGGAGACGGCATCATAGATTCCTTCTCCACAGGGCAATGGAAATTCACCGGATACGAAGGACTCGCATCCCACGGAGGCTCCATCGGAGTACTCCTCGCTATATGGATGTACTGCCGGCACATGGGCATGAAACTGTTCTCTGTGTTCGACATGGTCGCAATAGCCACACCGATAACAGCAACATTCATACGCCTCGGGAATCTCATGAACTCCGAAATCATAGGCAAGCCGACAGACCTACCATGGGCATTCGTCTTTGAGCGCGTAGACATGCTGCCACGCCACCCGGGACAACTCTACGAGGCTCTCTTCTACGCCTTCACCTTCCTCATCCTGTGGACTATCTACAGCCGTAACGACAGGCTCGCAATAACGGCAAAGAAAGAGGGAAGGAAGCATTTCATAGGCTCAGGACTTTATTTCGGCATACTCCTGTTTGCCATCTTCACCTTCCGCTTCTTCATCGAGTACACCAAGGAGGAGCAGGTGGATTTCGAGAACGGCATGCTCTTCAACATGGGGCAACTGCTCTCCGTTCCGTTCATTCTCGTGGGAGCATTCTTCATCCTCCGCGGACTAAGAAAACAACAGCAGCCACATACTGTTTAATCCTAAAACAATCATGACAAACTACAACAGCAACGAATTCAACATCACTCCCGCCGTCATCAGGAACGTCCTTTGGGGAATAGGAGCAGTGATAGTGGTAACAATCAGTATGGCATTCATCCGCCCGTGGTACAACGTATGGTCACAGGAGATGGAAGGCAAGGCGGAGTTCGCCAAGGCAGAACAGAACCGCAAGATAAAGATTGAGGAAGCACGCGCCAACCTTGAGGCTGAGAAACTCAATGCCCAGGCGGAGATTGAGCGCGCAAAAGGTGCTGCCGAGGCAATAAGGATAGAGAACGGAAGCATCACTCCGACCTACATCCAGTACCTTTGGGTGCGCCAGCAGTCGGACCTGAGCAACAAGACCGTCATCTATGTGCCTACCGAGACCAACCTCCCTATCCTTGAGTCGACACGCATGAACAACCTGTTCCAAAACCGGGACAGCAACCAATAATACACAAATCTCCAACAACTGCTTATAATGTATGTTACTTACAAGCAACTGTTGGAGATTTTTTTAGCAACAACACAGGAATAATGGCATAAGAATCACCTTGCCGTGCCCCATACACCACACCTGACATTGTGCAATCTTGCATACATACTTATATAGTGCAGAATTGTCATGGGTAGCGCATTCCCCTTTGGCGCAGCATGCCAATGTCCTCTGAATCAAGCCCTATCTTGTCGAGAGGGACAGGCTTGTTGTGATCATTGAGGTAATGGCGAGGCGTCTCCGTGTACATTCCGCCTGCCACGGAAAGACTGTCATTGCGGCAAGGGGTGGCGATGCCTGCCATGGAAAGCAGGGTATGGAACACTACAGCGTTGCTTGCCACACTCTTACGCGCATTGGCAGCGAGTGCAGCCGGCACGCTTGGGAAAGCCTGACGATAGGCTGGTGATGTCCAGACGATGAACGGCACATGCATATCGTAATAGGACGGCACAGGTGAGGCATGGAGGAACAACCCGCGATTGTCGTCGAAAATGTTCTCGCCATGGTCAGAGGTATAGAGCAGGGCAGACACGGCTCTGCTCTTTTCGAGCAGTCCGATGATGTACGAGAGAAACTTGTCCGTCTGCCGGATGGTGTTATCGTATGCGTTCACAAGTTCACTTCTGTTGGACGCTATGGCTTCCGTGGCATCGTCAGGGCGGAACACTGCCGCATTGCGCGGATAGCGTTCGCGGTAGTTGAAGTGCGAGCCATAGGTGTGAAGGACAATGAACAGCTTCCTGTAGCCCTTTGTCATGGTCTTTTCAACCATGTCCGCCAGACGGTCATCGGAGATGTTCTCCGCATCCTTTGCTCCGTCCTTGATGAACTTCCACTCATCCGCCTCCATACCGAAGATGTCGATGAACGAACGGTTCGGTCTCTGGTTGGAGAAAAAGGCGGTATGGAAACCGGCTTCGCGGAATGCCGTGATGATACTCTTCTCACGATAAATGCGGTCATAATCCTCTGCAGAAGCGGCAGAGAGGAGCATCGGCACACTCTTGTGGGTTGTGTTTGACTGTGTGAGGACGTCAGTGAACACACTGACTCCCTGCATCTTTGAGAGCCTTGGAGTTGTGTTGCGGCCATATCCGTAGACACCGAAATTCATGGCGCGTGCCGTCTCTCCTATGACAAAGACATAGACTTCCGTGCTGTCTTTGGCATGTGTAGGTCTGGCGTTGAAGGTGAATCCCGCCGAAGTCTCTGCATAATGTGCCGTGGCATCAGACCTTTCCACGGCAAGGACAAGGTTGTAACAGACATTCACAGGGTACATATCGTTCTCTATCCTATAATCCTCATCGGTGGCATAAGCTACTGCCAGAACCGCCACTCCTGCTGCAAGCAAGGCAGAAGCGAGCTTGCGCTGCCGGCGGATGAACGCCTTTTCGAGTGTTTCTTTCCGCCTTAAGGAGCACGTACCAAGCACAAGTACGGGGATATAGACGACAACCACCGTGGCTACAGCCGGCACAAGATTGTCAAGAAGCTCAAGAGCCTCACCGGGATTGGTGGTGACAAGGTTTAGGAACATGTCCACTGCTATCACGGAACGTCCGAAGAGGTAGAGCAGAACTATCTGGAATGCCGCGAAGAAGATAAGCGGGAAGAGTGCCCACACCATCCTTCCCGGACGGCGTGAGAGAGTCATCGCAAGCCATACGGCAGCGACTGGCACAAGAATGTTCGCCAGTTTGCCGGGCAAGGACATGCTCTCGGTGAAGCAAAGGGCTATGTTTGGCATTGCCAGCACTATCACCATGATGGCGAAAAGGTGGCGTGGAGAAAGTTTTTTCATTGCGTTGTTTTGTTGTGTCAGCCGGGTCAATATTGACAATTATGTCAGTATTGACCCGGCTGTCAGTACTGACAGTAATGACATTATTGACAGTACTGTCCGTATTGTTATCGCCTTTCCTTAGAAAGCCTCATTGATATTGAAGATGAAGCCCGTCTGTCCGCCCTTTCCTATGCCATAGTCCAGGCGCACATTGACATCCTTCTTGAACTCCCAGCGGTAGCCTACGCCGAAGTTCGGGAGTATCTTGCGAGTCCGGAGCGCACTGAACTTGTCGAACACCGTGCCCGCTCCTGCCCACACAGCTATGCCGTTTCGCTTCCAGACATGCTGCCTCAGTTCCGCCTGCACCTCTATCTTGTGCTTGTCACGGTAACGCCCCTCATAGTAGCCTCGCATGGAATAGGAGTTGCCAAGCCTTGCCATCATGCCCCACGAAGGGTTGCCGAAGTTCATCTCGCTGCGGAAATCCGCTGCAAAGATGCCACCTTTCCACAGACGGCTGTAGACATCAAAGCGCACGTTTGTCGTGCTGAAAGCATAGTCATTGCCAAGAAACTTCGGGCGGAATATCTGCGATATGTTGAGATACATTCCCTTTTTAGGGTTTGTGAGCACATCACGCGAGTCGTAGCTGAAGGCAAATCCCGCGCCAAGATTCCACACATGGCGGTCCATACCCTCAAGAAGTTCCGGGCATTCGATGTCCTTTCCACTCACATAATCGAACGTTACAAGCGGTCCGACATAAGTGTTGTTGGCTATGCGAATCATGAAATTCGCCTGAATCTGTGCCTGCCACCTCTTCATTTCGCTCTTGTTGGCATCGTTGTTGCCGTTCTCGTAACCTATGCCCCAGTAGTTGCTTGGGAAGGAAAAGAAATAAGTCGTATAGTCAAGGCGGTATCTGTCCTTCGGGAAAATATGCGTTCCGCGCACTCCGAGCATATAGAATCCCACGGTGGAGACATCGCCGAAGATGCTCACATTCGACGGTGGCAGCAGCGTGTCATTGCGTTCCGTGCGGTAAAGCCCCGCCGCCACAAGTCCCAGACCGAACTTTGTGTCGGTGCTGTAATGCGGCCCGCCGATGATGCTGAAGTCGAATTTCTTGTATTCCTTCGGCTTGTTGGCATCATTGAAATAGTCAAGAAACCGCTTCACGAGTCCGCGCTTCTTGGGCACACTGTCACCGAGAGCCACAGTATCCGTGCTCTCAGGACGTTCCATTGCCGCCGTTCCCATGGCAGGCAGCAGGGCAAAAAGCAGTGCCGGGAGTAGTCTTGTCATCTTGTCAGTGAGTTTTGTCCGGTTCAATAAACAAGTTTCACATTGTCAATCCACAACGTGTTGCCTGGCGTACCGATGAAAGCGCCGCCATGGCTTGACGCAAACTGCAGGGAGAGGTGCGTCGGTTTCTCGTTCGCCGCAGCCCATCCTGTCTCTTTGACAAGCACACTCTTGCCGTGGCTGTTGCGTGCATAGTCGATGCTGCGAAGACCCATCAGCGCTGCATCATACTTTGGATTGTTGCGGATGTCCCCATAGAGAATCTCGTAAGTCGCACCGTTCACCCAACCGTTGGTGCTCTTGCCGTACTTCACGACCATTGTTCCCACGCGCTTGGCGGTGATGTTGCCATTAGCATCCTCCGTGCGCTTCTGCAGGAAAAGCACTGTGATGCAATAGTCCTGCCCGGGGACAGTGCTCTTGCTGCTGAATCCGGTCTGCCTGATACGGTTCTTTTCGCCTGTCACATACACCTTATAATCATATTTCAGAGCCTTCGGGCGCTGCGTGAACGGTATGCCCCAGTTGATGCTCTTCGGACCGTCCTTCGTTCCGGTGATAGGCTCCGCCACATCGCCGAGGAACAGAGAGCCGGCGGCAAGCACCTTTATGTTCATCATGCCGAGCACCTTCACGCTCTCGATGTGCGTCGTCAGCTTGGCGCAGTAGCCGGAGTCACGCTTGTCGCGCGTCACGGAACAGTTGGTCTTCACCACTCCCATGACCTTCGCCATGACGTTCGACGTGCCCCAAGGCGAACCGCCTGCGTTGCTATATGCCTTGTTCCCGTCGATTGTCCGGTTAGGTCCCACCTCATAGAGCGTCTTTGTCTTTCCTCCGATGACAGCCGATTCGTGGATATTGCGTATCACCCATTGGTTCATGTCACCATAGTGCAGCATCTTCTCAGTATGCTGTGCCACCGCATTTGCTGCATGGAAAAGCAAGGCTGCAGCAAGTGTTGCTGAAAGAAGAATAGTCTTTTTCATATCTTTACGGTTTTTTGAATAGTAACGTTGCATTACGTTGTGCAAAGGTAAACCAATAAAAACGAATTAGAAAACTATTTGTGAAAAATAAGTTTTCTAACCCGACAAATTCATAAAAATTAACACTATTCCATGGAATCGGCACGTTTTTCGGGAAAGAAAGTGCCATATCTTCTTGGTGTATGCCACACCTCGTTGCAGTATACGTCACAGAGGGGAAAACGAAAGATAACCTTTCACCATGCAAAAGGTTACGATTGACACGACAAAAGGTTACCTTTCACAATGTAAAAGGTAACCTTCTGTTATGCAATGCACAATTTATTGATATTCAGTTATATACAAAATCACTTGAAAATCTTTTTCCTGCCGTTCCTGACATATATCCGTCCGGGGACAGGTGTGACGACACGCCGTCCGTGAAGGTCATAAACCACACCACTGCCATTACACTCACCGTTGCCCTTTCCCTGTGCATCGATGTCACGGATACCTGTGGCGTTGCCGTCAAGGATGTACCGCAGACCGGCATAAGCGTCTATCACGCCGTAGCCGTCCATGACATTCTTCTCGCGCAACTCACCGTAAGTGAGCGGATTCCGTGACGACTGACTGTCCGAGGGGACTGGGTTGGCGGTGTGCGCGATGATGTCCGTCACCTGCCGCGGCGTCAGTGTGGGGCACGCTTCAAGCCATGTCGCAACGATACCGCTGACGACGGGCGTGGACATCGATGTCCCTGTGAACGCTGCCCAGCCGTAGGTCCTGCCGTCAAAGGCAAACTGTTCGGTGCATGTGCGGAGGTCTCCGCCATTGGCGATGTATGTCCCGCTAAGCGCAGACTTGATGTAGGTTCCGGGAGCGCATACGTCCGGTTTCACGAGTCCTGCCACCGTGGGACCGATACTGCTGTAGTCGGCACGGTGCTCCGCCGCGCCGTAGTTGTAGGTCTGCCATATTCCGGCATGGTTGTGATAGCCGTTGCGTGCGTTTGTAGCACCCACGCAGAGGATGCCCTCCAACCCTCCGGGCGACAGGATGTTATGCGTGTTGTCGCAATCGGCAAGCGCAGGATTGAGTGTGTTTGCCGTGAAATACCCTCCAAGAGAATACGCCTCTATCTCCGTCCCCTCACCGATGAGCTCGAGTGACACACTTATGTCGCGTCCGACAAAGCCGTTGTCGGTGCGTGAGATAAGGAATTCGGTGGCTGTCTCCCCATTGTTGTATGCCGAAGAGTAAGCTGCGGCGGCAATAGGGAACGTTATTCCTCCAAGGCGGACTGTGTCGGTGAGAAAGCCGTCCTCACATGTGAGTATCTCTTCCGTCGTGATGTCCTTGGCAACAGGTGGCATGCCGTCAGGGTAGAACGTAAGGCGGATGGTCATGCTTCCTGTGGAGCGGAACGTGTAGCATGGCCGCTGTGCGGTCTGTATGAACGCCCCTGCCGACGGTTTTTCTGCCGCTTTGAGCATGTGAGTGTTGTGTATCGCCTCGTTTCCAGCCGAAGCGACAATGATTCTTCCCTCCCCTTGCAGTGCCGCAAGAGCCTCCTGCATGAGGATGTCGTCACCGTAGAATCCCATTCTGCTGCCCTCGCTGAACGACGCCACACACGGTTTGCCCACGGAGGCGGCATAGTCGAAGATGTATTTGAAACCGAGAATGTCCGTAGCGGAAGTGTATCTGTACCGCTCTTCCTCAGGGACAATGGCGTGATTGTCCGAGGTGTAGTTTGCCACAAGACAGATGTCCGCATCGGGAGCCATACCCCTGTAAGGCGTCATACCGCTGCCATTCCGGCCCGAACCTGCCGCAGAGCCTGCCGTATGCGTGCCGTGGGAGATGAATGTGGCGTCTGTGCTGTGGCTTTTTGCCATGAGAGCATCATCGCCGACATACTGCCTGCCGACGGTCACTGTGTCCGCATCGATGACGGGTAGTCCGCTTTCCGTCCTGTCAAGCTGGTCCCACAACGCCCTGATGCGCAGCGATTTGCCGTCACCGGTGAGGAATGTGGGGTGGGTAAGGTCAAACCCGATGTCCATAAGTCCCACGACGACACCCCTGCCTGTGTAGCCATGGAGCATTGGCTGCTCCTCCCTCGGCATCTCCCAAACGAGCCCCTGTCGCGTCACCACTGCCGCAGTGTCGTTGGTAGCGGTACACGGCATGCCGGCTTCTATGCGCACGACATCGTTGCGGCGTGCCATATCGCCGAGTCTTGCAAGCGGTATTGACGCGATAAAGAGGTTGTTCGGGAACTCCGCAAGCACCCTGCAGCCCTCCGGAACGACACCCGAAGCGGTCTTCACGAATGCCGTAATCCGTTGTTTCTCAGTCTCTCCCCTCTCTCCTTTGGAGCGCATTGTGGCGGAATGTTCAAGCCATGCCTTTCTCACGAGTGATGACATCTTCTCTTTTTGTCCCAGCATTGCGGTGGGAAAGAGCAGGATAAGGAGCAGTGTATGCAGTATGTTTCTGTATGACATATAGTTACGGTTATTGCTGATTGTTCATGTCTGCCGAGGTGCAGCCCGACTTTTGCAAAGTTATTTTATCTTCTCATAATCTGCAAGAATTTTGAGGTTTAATTTGCACTGACGGCATAAAGGCTGGCAGAAAAAATGAAAAACATCTTGATTTCATGTTTCAGTTGACACAAGATGAACTGTCTGCTTTTCTGAAGCAAGATAATCGTTTGAGGTCGCAAATTGCGACCTCAAACAGAGGAGGACTCAGATATTTGCCATTTGTATTTACAGAGAACGGTATCGCTATGCTGAGCAGTGTCCTGCGTTCCGAAACAGCAATCAATATAAACATTATGATTATGCGTGCGTTTACAGCCATGCGCCGCGTCATTACATTAAATGCCCAAGTGTTCCAACGCATAGAAACCATAGAGTATCATCAATTGGAGATGAAGAAGCGCCAAGAGGAAACTGACACAAAGATAGAAGAAGTCTTCAAGCGGTTGGATGCAGGCATTGAGCAACACAAGCAGGGCATTTTCTACGATGGTCAGACATATAATGCCTATGAGTTTGTATCAGGACTTATAAGACAAGCAAATGCAAATATTGTCTTGATAGACAACTATGTGGATGAGACTGTGCTGACATTACTAAGCAAAAGAGCCGCCGATGTGAAAGCCACAGTCTACACCGACCGCATCAGCCAACAGCTTCAATTGGACATCACACAGCATAACAGCCAATATGACCCCATTGATGTGTAAGTTTACAAGCGTTCGCATGACCGTTTTCTTTGCATCGATGACAATGTTTATCATTTCGGTGCATCAATCAAAGACCTGGGCAAGAAATGGTTTGCTTTCTCTCTGTTGGAGGATTCCCATCCGGCAGACCTCATAAACCGAATTAATAGTGTCATGTAGCAATTCCTTCACCTGCATGCCGCATCAATCATTTCCAGTTCCTCTTGCGTGAAAGGAGCGGAAGAGAGGGCTTTGAGGTTTGTCGCCAGCTGTGGGACAGAGCTTGCGCCGATGATGACACTCGTCACGCGCTTGTCGGCAAGAATCCATGCCAGAGCCATGTCGGAAAGGGCTTCGCCACGCTGTCCTGCAATCGTGTTGAGCGTCTTTATCGTCGCAAGCATCTTCTCGGAAAGGACATCCTGCTTCAGATGATTGCCGACAGCCATGCGCGAGTCGGAGGGTATGCCGTTGAGATAGCGGTCGGTCAGCAGCCCTTGTGCCAACGGCGAGAAACCGATGAAGCCCACTCCGGCATCGCAAGCCTTGTCAAGAATGCCTGAAGTGGCGACTTCCCTGTCAAGGATGCTGTACCTGCCCTGATAGATAAGGCACGGTACATCACGCTCTTTCAGGTACTTGAAAGCGTAGTCCGCAGCCTCCAGGGGCCACCGCGATATGCCGACATACAGTGCCTTGCCTTGGCGCACGATGTCCACCAACGCCTGCAGGGTCTCGTCCAACGGTGTCTCAGGGTCGTAACGGTGGGAATAGAACAGGTCGACATAGTCAAGGTTCATCCTCCGCAGGCTTTGGTCAAGACTTGCCATAAGGTATTTCCTTGAGCCCCAGTTACCGTAAGGGCCTTCCCACATGTCATAACCCGCCTTTGAGGATATGAACATCTCGTCGCGATAGGGAAGGAACGATTTCTTCATCATCAGTCCGAAGGTCTCTTCCGCCGAGCCGTAAGGAGGGCCGTAGTTGTTGGCGAGGTCGAAATGCACCACTCCGTGGTCAAAGGCGTAATGCGCCATTGCCAGTGAGTTCTCAAAGTTGTTCACACCGCCGAAGTTATGCCATAGTCCCAAGGATATTGCCGGCAGTCTCACACCGCTCTTTCCGCAGCGCACATACTGCATCCCTGCCTCATAACGGCTGTCGGATGCCTTGTAAATAGGTGGTATCATAGTTACGGTTTTATTTGTTTCTCATGCTTTGTCTTTAGTTTTCCACGCAGATTTCGCTGATACACGCAGATTTAAAAAGACTGTTTATACCAAACCATCTGCGGCTATCTGCGGAATCTGCGTGACATTAATCACATCACTACCGTGCCTTTCAGCGTTGCGCTTGACGACTCAGTGATGCGCACATTGACATACTCGCCCGCATGGAACGCCACTTCCCTGCCCTCAGCATCCGTCGCCACACGGTCGAAGACAACCATCTTGTTCTGCGAAGTGCGGCCGCAAAGCTGCTCGCGCGAACGCTTGCTGTACCCCTCGACAAGCACCTCGAAGGTCTTGCCTATGTCCTTGCGGTACTGCTCGGCGGAGATTTCCGTCTGCAGGCGTATCATCTCATTAAGGCGGCGTATCTTCTCCTCCTCGCTGATGTTGTCGGGAAGGTGCTTGCTGGCGTATGTCCCCGGACGCTCCGAATACTTGAACATGAATGCGGAGTCGTAGCCCACCTCCCTCATCAGCGAGAGACTCATCTGGTGGTCCTCCTCCGTTTCATCATGATAACCCACGAAAATGTCCGTCGTTATGGAGCATTCCGGCACTATGCGCCTTATGGCTGCCACACGGTCAAGGTACCATGCGCGAGTGTACTTGCGGTTCATGAGCTTCAGTATCTTGTCGGAACCCGACTGCACAGGCAGGTGGATGTGCTTGCAAACGTTAGCATATTTCGCGATAACCTCCAATGTCTCGTCACTCATGTCCTTCGGATGGGACGTCGTGAAGCGCACACGCATCCCCGGAACAGCCTCTGCCACCATGGCAAGAAGCTGCGGGAAAGCCACCGTTTCGCCATTGTTCTCCGCACAATAGGAGTTCACATTCTGCCCGAGGAGCGTCACTTCCCTGAACCCGCGCTCACTGAGGTCACGGCATTCGTTGAGGATGGACTCCACCTCACGGCTGCGCTCACGGCCTCGGGTGTAAGGGACGATGCAGTAATGGCAGAAGTTGTTGCATCCGCGCATGATGCTCACAAAGCCTGACAACCGCTGTCCGCGGGTGCGCTGAGGGAGAATGTCTTTGTAAGTCTCTGTCAGCGAGAGTTCTGTGTCTATGGCTTTCTGCCCCAACTCACACCGGGCGATGAGGTCGGGAAGGGCGAGATAGGAGTCAGGCCCTGCCACCAGACTGGCATGATGCTTCTCCAACAGTTCCTCCTTCATGCGCTCCGCCATGCAGCCGAGCACACCGAGAATGACCTTGCGCCCTTTGTTGCAATAAATGTTGTGCAACGTCTCCAGACGATGCAGCACCTTGTTCTCCGCATTCTCACGCACGGAGCACGTGTTAAGGAACACCGCGTCGGCGTCTTCCACCGACTCACACAATTCGTAGCCTGCCATTCCCATGACAGCGGCAACAACCTCCGAGTCTGCCACATTCATCTGGCAGCCGTAGGTCTCAATGAATAATTTCTTCATACTTTGTTCTATAAGTTTTGGAAACATCTGCAAAAGTAATCATTTTTCCCGATAATACACACACCTCCGACATTTTTTTCAACATGGCACATCAAATCCTGAAATAAAAGGCAGCAGTCCAGACATAAATTCCATGATATTACTTCAAGCATGACATTGTACCAAAAGCAGACACCGTATTGTTAATTAATATAAATTACAAGGCTTGTTTGTTAATATTTGTTACCCCCCTAAAGAAGATAAGAATAGTCAAAAGAATTGCTACCTTTACAAAATGAAAATAAAAGCATTGCCACAAATGCTGATTATTAACACTATGCAGCAAGTGGAAAGAGCGAGAAAGAATACTAATACATAAATGCCTTTATTGAACAACATCATATAAATAACAAAATAAAATTTGGATTATCATGAAACAAAATGTATCCCACAAGAAATTCATCCGCATCTGTCTCATGTGCCTCTTATCCATTGCCATTCCACAACGCCTGGCTGCACAAGGTGATGCCGAAGCAGCAGACTACAAGGGAAAAGGCATGGCACTTAGTGAAGTGACTTTAGCCAACAGGGCAGACGACATACCGGACATCACCAACACCCAAGCAACCCGAATCCTCCTCTACAACGTTGGCAAGGACATGTTCCTCAATGCCGGAGGATACTGGGGCACACGTACTGCGACATTCACAGTGGGACTGCCGCTTATTTTCTCAAAAAGCAAAAAAAGCAGTGCCTACTACATCCGAGGCCCATTCGCCAATCCGCGAGGCGATGCTACCGGTTCCGTCCTGGCTTTTGTGAACGACAAAAGCCTTACCAGACGAGGACTGTACTATGACAGAAACGTAAACTATACCTCCCTGAACAACCCTGACTTCTATTTTGAAAAGGTAAATTCAGTCACTGATGACAATGTCTACAGGATATACATCTCGCAGAACTACAGCAAATACTACCTTTGTGCAAACTGCCCGATGATTGTCAATGTCTTCGAAAAAGGAAACAACAACCTTGTCAGGGCATTGACGGAATCAGAACGCCAGAACCTCAGAATCGCTGAAGAGTATACGTATTGGAAAATTGTCTCTGACAAGAACATGGAAGCACTGTTCACCGAGGATTACAAAGGAAAGATGAACACTCTTGCCGACGCCTCTTTCCTCATGCGTGCACAGGGCTTCAACATCTCGAACATCTACAATGAATACAAGACTGTATACGGAAGAGGATGGCGGACAGAAGGAAAGGTTGAATATGTTACAGGATACGAACAAGCCTTTGCACATATCCATAATGGAGACACAGGCGGTTTTCTTGCGCAGCTGGCACCTAATTTCGGCATGTTCCAGTGTGCCGGACTCCGAAAGGCAGAGAAGGGGAACAAGCTCTACCAGACTGTCACACTGAGCAAAACAGGATGGTACATGCTTGAATGCCAGGGATTCTTCAATGACGAGAACAAACAGGCTCCTTATGCCAACCTGTATGCGAAATTCCTTGACGACAACGGAAAAGACCCAGTGAAAGGCTCGGCAGCATGGGCAACCACCCCATTGCTCGGAAAGTCATATGGAGAGGCTCCAGAAAGACTGGGCAAGGTGGATTTCAATGAAGAGACATTCAAGGCAGTCGTTTATAAAGGAAATGCTTTCCTTGCCGATGACATAAGTGACGGGAAAGTGTCCAACAAGGTAGAGGCGGGAGTGCTGTTCTATTCAAGACTCTACCCGAACTCTGTCATGATTTATGCAAACATCCCTGAAGGCAAGAGCAAAGTCCTTGAAGTCGGCATTGAGATGACAAAAGACATGGTGAGCCCGAACACCGACAATGCCGATGCTGCTGAAAACGACTATATCTATGTCGACGACTTCCGCCTGAAATACCTTGGAGAGAGCTTCGCACTCAGCGAGGACTGGAACAACTTCAAGAAACCGGGAAACAATACGTCCGAGGAGGACTACACGGCATCTTATGCCAACAAAGCCCTGATTTTCAAGCGCACCTTCACCACTGGCAAGTGGAACAGCATCTGCCTGCCTGTAGACCTTAAGAAATGGCAGCTGCAGAAAGCATTCTCCGTGAATGTCAAGCTGGCAAAGCTGACAGAGTGCACACACACTTCCGAGCATGCCGGACGCATCGAGTTCTCACTCGTGCCCCTCAACGAAAAAGCAGACAACGACATTGTCATGAAGAGCGGTGAGTGCTACATAATCAATCCGGGCGAGGGAAGCGTCATAACCGAGGGGACAGCGGATGTCGGTGACGTCAATCTGTCGAACATTGCTCCGCCATACTACATCATACCCCAGGTTTCGCTCAACAAAAACAATATGATTGAAAGCGTTCTGAATCTCAACCCGGAGAATCTTAAGGGATTCCACGCATTTGACTACGAAGGAGGAAAGTACGTCAACGACAAGTCCTACGGACTCAAGGGTGCAGAATTCCAGAACTGCCGTCTTGACATCTACGCCACCTTCGAGGGCTCGACAGACGCACCTGCAAACTCCTACATCTTCTACGGAGGAGACATCTACCACCTCACCTCACCATTCCCGGTCCCAGGCTACAGCTGGTGGATAGTGGACCAGGATCAGGGCACTACTCCTGCGAAGCGCCACTCTCTGGCATTCGGCATTGGCGGCATCATTGACAACACGACGGTCATAGAAGGCATCACTGCCGGCACCGCAGTATGTGGCACTGCGGCTGTGTACAACCTCTGGGGACAGGCTGTCCGCCGAGGCACCACAGACCTCAGCGGCCTCCCAAGCGGAATATATGTCGTCAACGGAAAGAAGGTTTCTGTAAGATAATCACCTATAATATGAGGATGTGCCCTCATGGCGCATCCTCATGAAAAATCCTTAAGTAACTGTTGAAAATTAATTTATACTAAAACACAACTTAAATATAAAGTAATTTGCAACAGTTACTTATCAGAAAACTATGGAACACAAAACAACAAAAGAAGAAAAGACAATGAAAAAGAAAAAACCTTATATAGCTCCCGAAATAAAAATAATCCCCATGGACATGGAAAACCTCATGGGTAATCCTACATCATGGAATGTCTATGATGAGGAGGGCAACCCTACCGGCGATGGTGGCAGTGTCATAGAGGGCAACCCGGGAGAAAAATCCGGCGGAGCCAAGGAAAACCCGTTCTCAGGGCCTTGGGAACTGGATTTGTAATAACAAACACATATATGTGGAAGCAGGAATGTCGCCTATCATCCGAAAGACCTATAAGCAGACAATCCCCTCATCTTATGACAGAGCGTAAGACATTCCTGCACACATATTTCCGTGCCTATGCATGACTGCATAAGCCGGGAAGCATCTCTCTGCGACACAAACCGTAGGAATACGTGTATTACATCGGATAAGTGGAAGAACAAACGTTACGAAGCACCGTTCTGCGGACATCCGCAGGACTGTAATGAAGCAATACATTATCTTATATCATGAGAAACATATATTCCGTGGGCTTCGCCTTTTAAGGCTTAGTTCACGGTATTTGTCCGCATCCTACAATAATTTATAAAATGGTTTATAGTGTGAGAAAGAGAGAGGAAGCGCATCCCAAAGCCGTGACGGCCGATAAGGGTGCGCATTTTTTTTGTCTGCATGAGACATACACAAGAAAGGGGATAATCTCTCACATTGGGCAGCATCTTTGCTTGTGCCAACACTCACAAGGCAAGAGGATGTTATATTTTTCAGCCGATAATCCTAAAGTAATCACCTCACCTCTCTATGACCTTGTCAACGACATATTCATGCAGGGATATGAGGGTGTCATAATTGACGAAATCCATTATGCATCAGAGTGGAGCATACACCTGAAAGCATTGTATGATGATTTTCCCAACAAAAAGATTTGGGTGTCGGACTCTTCTTCGTTAGTGTTACGGACCGGGACCGGAGACCTTTCGCGCCGTTATGTCCCTATCAGAATGCCTTTGATGTCTTTCCGTGAATATATGCATCTTGAAACCGGAGAAAAATATGACAAATACAATATAGGTGACACCTTATTGCCTGTGCAACCGGATGCGGAACTGCTTAACCACTTCCGCAATTACCGCAGTCATGGCACACGTCCATTTTATCAAGAGAATAATTTCGAGGCTCGCTATATGGCAATAATTGATAAGATTCTAAGCAATGACATCCCTTTCTTCCTGCCAAGCATTTCGGATAATAACTTGCGTGTCATGCGTGCGATAATCGGAACACTGTCTGACAGTTCTGTCCCACGTGTGCAGGTATCATCTTTATGCTCGGACTGGGGAATCGGAGCAGAAAAGCTTTACCAGCTTATCTTTATTATGGAGAATGTTGAGTTACTGAGAGTAATCAGATTGCAGAATGATACAAAAGCAAGAAGTGTCGGAGCAAAAATGCTGTTTGCCGATCCATGTGCGTACATGGTTTTGGATGCTCACCAAGATACAGAAAGAGAAGCTTACGTTGTCAATTGCCTCACCCAAGCCGGCTATTCTGTCTCCGCCATGCGCAACGAGAAGGAAGGAGATTACATTGCCGCACTCGGCAAGAACTCAATTACATTGGAGGTCGGTGGGAAAAGCAAGAAACCCAAAAACGCCGACTATGTCCTTCGCGACAACACTGACTATCCTGCCGGCAACGCTATTCCTCTGTGGCTTCTCGGCATGATGTGGTAGGAAAGAAACATTATTTCCCGGACACAAAACCCTACAGAAACAGGATTGAGAAAAGAGAACAGGAATATAGGTGACCTTTCACCCGGTAAACCATGACACTTTATATGAAAAAAGGTGACCTTTCATTGTGTGAAAGGTCACCTTCTGATTTTCTGTCCGTAAGGTTACGATTAGTCAACCACCACAGCCTTGCCTTTGTAGATATACATACCCTTGGCAAGTCCGTCAAGGCTGTCAGCATTCCTGCGCACGCAACGGCCGTCGATGGTGTATATATTCGTGTTTGCAGGCATGGCGTCCACCGTGTTGTCCGTGATGCAGTCGATGCCTGTCATGGCATTCGCGTTCTGCGCCGCGGTGATGTGCGCCACAAGAGAGTTAAGGTAATGCTCAAGGTTTGTGTAGCCGTCGCTCTGCACCAGTGCACCGTCAGCGGCGTCGTTAGGGTTCAGTCCGTTGGCAAGCTCCCATGCGTCCGGCATGCCGTCCTTGTCCGTGTCGAAATCATCCGCACGCTTCTCTTCCTTCAGCACAGGGAATCCGCCTGCCTCATCCTGAGTGTTGACAAAGCCGGAGGCAAGACCCTTTCCTGTGTATGAAGCCTTTTTGTCGCGCACGTCACCCACGATGTATGTGTCGTGTGAGTCACGCCACAGCGATGCTCCTGCATACTCGAGTACGTTCGTGTAAGCCTGCTCCGCAGTATGCGTGGTGACAGGCAGATAGTCGATAGGCTCTTGGAGGCGCATTGCCTTCTTCACATCCTCGGTGAATGTGCCGTCCACCTTTCCGGTGTTAACCTGTGCATACATGCCGTAAGTCCATTGGTCCTGCGGAGTGATTCTGCTTGCGTAGTCAGGGTTCACATTGCCGTCGACATAGAACGTGCCCCACTTGTGCAGCATCTTCTTCCAGTCGTTCCATGTTATGGTAACTTTCTTGCCGTCAACATCGATTTTGTTTGTCGCCATGTCAATCTCGAATTTCCTGCCCTTGATTGTGACATAGTTCTTTCCGCCTGATGCAGAACCGCTGACATCCTTGTCCGTCGCAGCAATGCCGGTGGCAGACGTGTAGCTTGATGCGATTTTTTTCTTGTCAAGGCAGTAGTCAACAGTGCGTATGCCGATGTTGGCAATGCGGTAGCGTCGTGCCTCTGCCACTGTCGCTGTGGCAGGTCCCGGCTTGTAGTAGTTATTGACGATGTTCACGTTCATGCCCTCGCCCCCGTAGCAGCCCTCTCCTGCCCAGTTGTAGAAGACATTGTTCCGCATGTCCATGCGCTCATCCGTCTGAGTTCCGGGACGCGGACCGAGGCGTGGCACACGGGAAGTGTGGTGAGCCATAAGATTGTGATGATAGGACGCTCCCGAGCCGCCCCAGTTGCCACCATAGCCGTGCGCGCCTTTCGAGTGCCCCGAGTTTACAAGGCTCTGGTCGGCGATACACCACTGCACGGTGATGTTCTTGCTGCCATAGATGGAAAGGCACTCATCGATGGACCATGAGACAGAGCAATGGTCAATGATAATATCCTTGCGGTCCATGCCGCCGAGACCGTCCCCTTCATGTTTTGCAACATTCTCATTGCCGAGACGGAAGCGGAGATAACGTATGATGACATTGTCACCCTTGACGGTCACCGGCCATCCTGCTATGCAGATACCGTCGCCGGGAGCTGTCTGTCCTGCCAAGGTTGTGTTGGCAGTCACATTGAGTGGAGCCTTAAGGTTTATCGTTCCTGAGACATCAAAGACAATGGTCTTCGGACCGCTTTGAGCCACAGCCCAGCGGAGCGAGCCCTTGTTTGTGTATTCGTCCTCAAGGGTGGTGACATGGAGCACCTTGCCTCCCCTGCCGCCTGTGGTGTACATGCCGAATCCTTCCGCACCCGGGAATGCCGGCTGCTGTGCCACGGACGGCGTTGCAGCCATGAGTGCGAGAAGAAGTGTTGGGAAAAGTTTTCTCATGATGTTTGTTTTATGTTTTAGTTTTGTTATTTTGCCGGTTATG
Source organism: Palleniella muris (assembly GCF_004792655.1). GTDB lineage: Bacteria > Bacteroidota > Bacteroidia > Bacteroidales > Bacteroidaceae > Prevotella > Prevotella muris_A. Next base: position 112,472 of record NZ_SRZC01000005.1, read on the forward strand.
GTTCTTATGGAATTACAGTGTCGTCCGGAAATGGTTTTACAAACGGAGACCAAACTTGTTTGAAGTCTTCCGAACGTGAGTTTCTTATGCAAAGAAACGGTTAAGTGAGCGGAGACCAAACTTGTTTGAAGTCTTCCGAACGTGAGTTTCTTATGCAAAGTTATGCCTTTTGTCCGAAACAGCCAAATTTAAGCCCACATTATTACTATATATGAATGTTTTTCCCCTGCTTTCCAAAAGAATTTACCCCTATGCAAAAGTATATTAACGTGAGTTCGACGAATTGCCTACTATCCTACAATAATGATAAAATGCTGCCAAAGCACCGTGAAACGGTGGCTCTTTGCTAACCCGGTATGCTGCCCAAAGCAGCATGCCGGGTAATACAGGCTCTCCGACAGCACCGTAAAACGGTGCCTCACATTATAAAAACATGCCAATAGAGACTCTGCAGAGTGAGGCAGCGTCTTAGTTTCAAAAGATAATTGCAAATTAGTCGAACTCACGTTATATTACAGAAAGAATGACAAAGCATAGATTTGCCAATGGAGCTTGCTTACTTATAAAAAAACAGTATATTCAGGAACAGATAATTGAGAAAAAACTTGTTTTCTGTTCCGGAATATACTATTTTTGAATGATATGTACGGAATAGCTTATCTCCTGAACTCAAAAATCTTGTACAGATACTTCAGTGAGATAAAGCAAATGTTTGTGTACAGTCCGTTTCTGCGGCATGCCGTGACATTCTCTTTGCTTATCAACCATCTGTTGCGCATATTCTTTGTGCTTATGCCGCCGGTGCGCATGGTGACAAAATCCTTCTTTATGTATTTTGTCTTTATGCGCTGCTTGTATATCAGGCGGACCAAGAGGTCATAGTCGGAGGCTATGCGGTAGTCCAAGGAGAATGTGCCGCATCTCCTGTAGACATCACGTCGGACATAGAACGACGGGTGGGCAGGCATGAATCCAAATCTCAGCATCCATGGGCGGAACGGCGCACTGGAATAGTAGCGTACGCACTTCTCCGGATGTCCTTCGTTGATGAAATGAATGTCTCCATATATGGCATCAATATCGTCGTTTCTGTCAAAAGTCTCTGCTATTGTTGCCAAGGCATCGTCGGCGGTAAAAAAATCATCAGAGTTCAGCATGCCCACAATATCTCCCGTTGCCATTGCTATGCCTTTGTTCATGGCGTCATAGATGCCTTTGTCAGGTTCGCTTATGATGCGCATACTGCCAGCGAACTGCGGTTCGTATCTCTTTGCAATCTCTACGGTCTTATCTGTGGATGCTCCATCGATAATCCAGTATTCAATGTCTTTATATGTTTGTGCAAGCACCGATTCAATAGTGTCAGCAATAGTTCGTTCACTGTTGTAGGATGCGGTTATAATGGATATTGTCATAGCTTATTGCTCATGAAATTCACCTATGGCGTATTGGTACAGTGCAAGATATTCCTCTGTCATCTTGTCCCAAGAAAAACGGGCAGTGTTTTCAAGTCCCTTACTGACAATTCCTTTTCTTGCCAGAGGGTCTTTCAGAAGTGATATTTTCTCCTGCAGAATCTCGGTTGTAATGTTGTCAAGCAGCAAATCCTTGTTTCCGATGACTTCCGGCAGAGACGATGTGTTCATCGCCAGTACGGGACATCCTGCCATCTGAGCTTCCAGGACAGGTAATCCGAATCCTTCATATAAGGATGGATAGATGAAGCAGAAAGCCTCATTATACAGTTTGTTGAGCTCTTCATCTGAGACACGTCCGCAGTATGTGTAATTAAGTTTATGCTGCTTCATGAGTTCCATTTCTTCATGTGTCAGAGCCGGTCCTACAATCTTCAGCCCGAAATTGCATTGGGCTATGGGTTGGATGATAGCGGCGAAATTCTTATATCCACCTCTGTGGCCTACAAACAGGAAATAGTCCTTGTACTTTGTGCCAGGCAGTCTGTGGAAACGGTTGTCGACTCCGTTATAAATTACGTGTACTTTCTCAGGGGGCACATCGGGAAGCAGCCTCAGCAAATCGTTCTTTGTGCTTTCTGAGATGCACACCACCGCATCCGCCTTTCTTATCGCCGCATACTGCTGACGGCAGAGAAGGTGTTTCTTTATCGGATTCTTCTCATAGAAGGAGTACACAAAATCGTGGACGGTGGTGATGTTCACGGCACAAGGATGTGCGAGAGTGCGGTAATAGCTTGAGTGGAAGATGAATGGTTCCTTACTGTCGACAATGCTCTTTGATGGGTTTATGAGACGTTGCAGTGACGGGACAGAGAGATGACCTTTTATGATTTCTGCAGAAGACAAGTCCACCTGTTTCCGTGAGATGTTGTCGTTATCGTAGTCTATGAACGAGAGGTCGTTACCTTTTTCTAAGCATCTGCTGATAAGGTTTGTCCATACAACAGAGATTCCACCACACCGTTGTAGTGCATAGATTATATTGTCATATAGTATTCTCATATTCGTTAGTCTTTTAACTCGGATAAGGCTTCGTTCAAGGCTTTGATGTATCCTTTGCCGAACTTCATGTCAGGTTCCATGTAGTTGCCTTCGCCCCATTCGTTCCATGATTTTATGAAGCATAATGGAGTTTTCTTTTCGTTTACGGAGGACAGCACATCTTTGCAGTGCTTCTTGAATTCTTCCGGTGTTGAGCCGACAAACAGGTCACCGTTCCTTCCACTGCGTGGCGTATGGTCCCAGTTTGGCATAATGACAGGTATGTATCTTTCGTCGTGCCGTTCAAGGTCGCTGATAAGGCGTGGCCATATTGTCTTATACTTCATCATCCTCGGACATCTCAGCACCATGCTTGTAATTTTTCGTAGGAACCATGAGAAATTGTGTATTTTATCTCTGTTATGACGGCATGAGACAACACTGTCGAAGCCACTGCCCAGTATGTCCTCACCTGTTGTGTCCGCAAAATAAGTGAATCCGGAGAAGTGGAATCCCGGCAGATTGTTTTCCTTTGCCAGCTGCTGCCAAAGGGACATGAAGCGTTCCGCCTCCTCGAACTCCAGTGGCTTGTAGATAAGGAAGAGAAGTTTTCCGTTGACTTTAAGATACCTTTTGTCTTTGAATGCTGGCAGAAGGGAATAGAAATGCTTCACGTCATCCTCCTCGCCACAGTACTTCTGTTCTGCAAGAATCTTCTTGTCGACCAATGAGCCATCATTATTCCAGAATTTCTTGAACCATGACTCATTAGCCCAGCACAAGCAGAAGGGAAAGTCCGGTTTGCCTGATTCCACAACCTCCTTGAATGGCAGTTCCAATTCTTCATGACCGTTGCCGAACCAATAATGGTAATAGCAGAAACCTGTCACACCGGCTTCTCTTGCCAAACAAGCCTGCTCCTCGCGCGTCTCAGGAAGGCGAAGGTCGTAGAATCCCAGGTCTGCAGGGATTTTTGGCTGGTAATGACCAGGGAACAGGCGCTTCGCCTTGGCTACATTTGTCCATTCCGTGAATCCTTTTCCCCACCATAGGTTGTTGTGTTCTGTGGGATGATATTGAGGTAGGTAGAATGCTATTATCTGTGGTTTCATCTGCGTCTGTTGTTTAGAATGATATTGTAGTTATCCATCAGTTTGCCGGCTAAGTAATCCCATGAATTGTTGCCATGATGGTAATCGTGCAGAATATTCTCTGCCATCCGGTCGAGGACAGTATTGCTGTTCATCTTTATTATAGCTCCTGCCAATGCATGGCTGTCCTTTGGAGCAACAAGGAGTCCGTGCCTGCCGTCCTCCACCATTTCATGCAATGCTCCGACTTTTGTCGCCAATACAGGCTTATCCAATGCGAACGCGGACATTATCACGCCGCTCTGCGTCGCATCGATATACGGGCAGCAGACAAATTGTGAATGATGGACGAGGGAAATGAGCTCATTTGTCTCAATGAAGCGGTTGATGAGCTTCACATATCCCCGGTCAACATACTCCTGGATATTGAAATCAAATGTTCCTTTTCCTGCCACTACCAGTTTCAACGAAGGTTGTTCCTTATGTACTTCCTCCATTGCTTCACACAAGTACCTGATACCTTTGTGCGGGTTGATGCTTCCAATGAAAAGGATATAAGGCTTGTCGTAAAGTGATGCACCCACTTCGTTGTTTTTCAGATGTGTGTAGATACTCAGTTTGGAGTCGAATATTCTGTCGTCAGTGATTGAGTATCGTTGTTTGAACTGTTCTTTTTGGGTATTGTTAAGCAGCATGAAATAATCAGCCCGTCTCATGGCAACTCCACGTTGCAGATTATATATGAATTTCTCATCACTGGAATGAGGTATCGGGTCGTGGACAGTGAACAATTTGGGCATGTCCAAACTATACAACAAAAAAAAGCAATAGTCGAAAGGCCATGTGAAATGTACCAAGTCATAGCCTCCTGCTTTAAGTTCTCTTCTGAATCTATAGGCAAGGAGGAATGATGTCCACGAGTAATTATGTGCTACAGGCATGTTGACAATCCTCATGTTCCTGAGTCCTGCTTCGTTCATTAGTCCTTTTAGTTCGGGATAATCAGATGCGGGATAGACCTTTGCTTCCAGTTTCATCTTATCAATACTTACGACTGTCCCACACTTGTTCTTGTCAGACATGATCAAATAGTATGTTATGTCCACGCCTTTCTCTGCCAAAGCGTTGAGAAGAGGAATGTCACAGTCTGTAAAGACACTCAAGGATATATATGCTATTTTCATTTCTTATCAGAGTTTATTTGTTTTGTCTCCACAAAATTCTTATTATAGAAATTCCTTTTTGCCTCGTAAGACTCTGCCGTTCCGAACAGCCAGTTCTGATATTCTTTTATGTTCTCCGATGTGGTGATATATGTGTTGAACATCAGAACGAACCCGATAAACAACATGAACAGGCGACGGTTATTGACATAGTAGAAACATTTCACAAGATACCCACACAATATCCAGAACGAGAAAGAGAACAGGATTCCAATGCGGTTACTCATTTCAGAGAACTCACTTGTCAGATATGAACCAAGGATGTATATCATCAAAGCATTGATGAACATTTGATTGCTTCTTGACATTTCTGTCAGTCTGTCATAATAGAGGAACACCAGCAAGCATATTATGAAACGTTGGAGAAGGACAAAGCGTGAACTTGCAAACATTCCGAAATCGGAGTAGATTTCAATCTTTGCAGTGATAATTTCATTGCTGAAGCCTATCGCCTCAGCCAGTTTCAATATAAATGCTATGTTTGAGAAAAGCACGGCATTGCCTATAAGTACGGCTGCAAAGAACACCCACTTGTTGACACGTCTGTTCAGAATGAAATACAGAGGTATATAGATGATGGAGGACAAGTGTATACCCATAGCAATACCACACATCAACAGATATTTCCAGAATTTCTTTTCTTCTATATAAGGCAAGGCGTTCAGAACAATGAACATTGCCATTGAGTTTCGCATGAGGTTTATTGAGATTTCAAAACCACTGAAAGCCACATACGTTGCCAGTGCAAAAAGCACGCTTATGCTATACCTGCTGAAAAAACGAACAAGAAGGATTGTGTTTATAAGACTTGAGACAAATGCAAGAAAATAATAGTTGTCGACTATTGTCTTGCAAACCAACTCATAGACAAGCCATAACGGCTCCGTATGCTTGAAATAGTTGTACGAAAGCAAATCACTCCAAGAGATGTTGCCAAACAAATGTGCGTATACAGTCCAATCATGCCAGATATATCCCCTGCATCCGAAGAATACAAGAAAAGAGACTATACCTAAACGGTTAATATTATGGAACAATGCCTTGTCTTCCTTCTTTTCGCTGGCAATCACTGCCAGAACAAGAAGAAAGACAAGGAATATCATATATGGAATGGAGTATATCATTGTATTCAATTGCTTTATGTGAACCAACTCCAGCCATGACATTTATAGCCAAGGTTCTTCGGACGGTCTCCAATCTTTTTTGCAGGCATTCCGCCGACAATCTCGTAGTCGCCGACATCTTTTGTCACCACAGCACCGGCAGCCACCACAGCACCACGTCCTATGGTAACTCCCTGAAGAATGGTGCAGCCAACACCGAGCCATGCATAGTCCTTGATGACTATGGGCTTGAAAATCCCTATAAAGTCCGGGGACATGGCATCATGCCCTCCGGTAACAATGCTTACATTATGCGAGACGGAGACATTGTCCCCAATAGTTATCTTGCCACGCGCGTCGATGAGACATCCTCTGTTTATGTGGCTGTATTCTCCCATTTCAAGGAAATTGGCGTTCATAATATAGCATTTCCTCATGATGAACGCCCCTTTACCAAGTCTCACCTTGCCAAGTCTCAGTAACGGACGGCGCAATGTCCAGAATGGGATATGCGGACAGATGCTGTTGATGACAAACTCAAGTACAAAACTGTAAGCGAAGGCTGTGACAGAACTGTTTGCTTTCATAATGTTGAACATCTGTATAAGCATGAACATCAGTTTCTTCAAGTGTATCCCGCCACCGGAAGTAATCTTGTAGTTGTACCAAAGATTATTGTATGGCCTGTTCGACACACCTTCGAGGAGATACTCCTCAAGGAACACATCGGCTTTCCGGAACGTATAGCCGTCCTTGTACAGACGATGAAGCATCTCCCAGTCAAGTGAGTACTTTAACGATTTCTTCTTTGAGACATCATAAAGATATTTCTTGTGCACAGATGCCTTTATCAGAGAAGAACCATGCCGGAATGTCGGAATATAGTCCAGACGCGATGGGTCATCGTCCGCAAAACGGTTGTATTTGAATTTCGGATGCACCTCGATACTGTTGCAGAAGATGACATCTGCATCCTTGTCTCCAGCTTCCATTATCACATCCTCAAGAGATGTAGCCGACGCATATACGTCACCACTGTTAAGAATGTTTATCCAGTCACCGGTGCAATGCCCTATGCCTTTGTTCATTGCCTCATAGATGCCTCCGTCAGGTTCTGAGCACCAGAAAGCAAGCCTGTCGGCATACTCACGGATGATGTCTGCCGTTCCATCGGAGGAGCCTCCGTCGATGACAATATACTCCTTCTCCGCCCATGTCTGCGAGAAGAAGCTCTCCATTGTCTTGCGGATGTTCCTGACATCGTTGTAGACAACGGTTATGACGCTTATCTTATGATGAATGTTTACTTGTTCCATATTCCCTTTGCCCTTTTTGTAATAAGCAACCTTGCCTGGTATGCATACAGGCATCCTTCTATAATAAAGACAGCTGCCATGGACAATGAAATGCCAATAACTCCATATTTTCCTGTGACAGTTGTTATAGCAACAAGGTATATGACTGTCAGAAGGATAGAAGACACTATCTGAATCCGTATTTTGTTGAACCCGTTCAAAAGATATGATGAGCAGTTCGTGAAATTGAACGAGCAGACATACAACAAGACACATACAGACACCTCAAACGGAATTGTCACTGTACTGCCAACCCATTTCCTGAAGAAAAAGTCACTGACAGAAAGGAGGAGAAGACCTGCGATCACGCTCATCATCAGCATCCTTGCCGACCTTCTGTAAGCCCGGCTTATCCATTCATAGTCATTCTTGACCAAAGCGTCGGTATACGCGTTCCAGAGCGGTGACAATATTATGGTATATGCTATTATCAAGAGATTGAACAGTTTGAAGCTGATATTGTAAATCGTGACTTGCTCTGGACCGCAGTAATGTGAGATGAATACATTGGCTCCTCCGAAGACAACAAGACAACTGGTAATCTGGATAGTGAAAAATCCCAGTCCTTTGCCTACTACTTTCTTCACAACATCGGTGTTCACACTATTGAATCTCGGCTTCAGATATGGATGCTTGCGTAGTAGTGGGACAGCCGCCATACAAAAAGCCAATGCTGGTATTCCTGTAAAAGCAGCAACGACATAGGCAAGATTGCTTTCTGTCGTCTTTGTAAGGATAAATACAGCTATCACAGACAGTACATTTCCAATGAATATGATAAAATCATTCACAACATACTGCTGCATCGCAATGTATGCCATTCCGATGTTTTTGGCGACAAACTGTATCAGTGTGAAGAAAACAGCCATGGAAAAAATCATTACCAGTTCCCTATTTCCTACACTTTTGATGTTCAGCAGAGTGTTTATGTCAATAATGTGTACAAGTGGAATAATGACAATGGCAATGAGGAAGGCAAGTCCTGTCAGGATGAACATAGCAGTGCTGAAGTACGAGCGTGCCATTTCCTTGTTCCCTGCCGACAAAGCCTCTGCCATATAGTTTCTCATTCCATTGCCTAACCCTATATCAAAAAAAGAAAAACTGTAGAGAACGGAGGTCATAGCCATCCATACTCCGTAATTCTCTGTGTCAAGATAATCCAGCGTTATTGGCACCATTATCAACGAACAGGCAAGTAGGCAAACTCTCATCACTGCTGTTGCCACAGTGTTTTTTGCAACATTCAATGTTCGCCCATCAACAGATGACAGCCGTTTTGTTATCTTGTTATGAATTATTCCCACTGCAAAACACCTATTTTTTCCTATTATTTATCAAATCTTTTATAAACAGCACCCACGCAGCATCCACCATGACAGCAAAAAACATAGTCAGGATGAGTATCATCATTCTTGACATGCTTGACGGCTTATGTGGCATCTTTGCCGACTCGATGATAGTATATGCCGGAGTACGAGCTTGTATCTTCGCTTTAGCGGAGTTCATTTGCAGGGACATTTGGTTCATCATGGTGAAAGCCGCCTGCATCTCATTCTCCAATTCATCACGCTTTGTAATGTATGCCTCGAGCAGCATATCCTGGTTGGCATCACAATAAGCAGCATAGGCATCCTGTGCTTTCTGGTATTTTGCCTTTGCCTCTGTATGCAGCTTTGTGTAATATTCGAGGTCGTTGCGTGCCTTCTTCGTGCGGTAGGCTGTGATATAGTTCTGGAGACGCTGCTGTAAAGTGTCAGCCATGATTGCCGCTGTCAAAGGATCCTGGTCGGTGACGGTGATTGTTATTACACTGGTCTTCTTGTCTACCGTGCATCCGATGCTCAGTGAAATGGCTTTGCACATTTCCTCATCTAATCTTGAAACCCTGAACGGATCAGCTTTACCACCACCCTTACCTACACTTTCCTTGGGTTTCAGCGCCTCTACAAGCCATATTTTCGGATATTGCCAGAAAGGAATCTTCGTGTCTCTCGTAAGATGTTCAAAATATGTACGTTCCGTATCGTCATTCTTGGTTCTGACAGGAACATTGAACAATGTATATATGAAATCGTTGGAAGTAAGTATCTCCGGATAGATTTCAGGATAGATGGCATCCATGCTCTTTGTTCCTTTACCGATGTCTATTCCGAATGATGACGCCATGTCAGCAAGGTTGCTTGACAGCCCTATGCCTCCGGCGGATACCTCCGGTGCCAAGATTACACTCGACGTATAAGACCTTGGTGACGAGAACGCTATAATCAATCCCAATACCGCTCCTGCAATGATTGCTATCGTCAGCGATTTACGGTCTTTCAGCACTTTTGTTGCCAGTGCAATGAGGTCTATTTCTTTTATATTAGCTTTTTCTTCCATGTTTTTGTATTTGACTTTATGCTTTTAATTTATCGGCAAGTGTATTTTATTTATGTCCCCACAAAGTTCTTCCGACATTGTCGATGTGTTCTTTGAGTGCAGGTGTCATGGTGGGGAATAACCTCAAAGAAGGATAGCATGTTATTATTTTGCATCTATAGGTTTCAACAGTGCTGTTGCTTTTTCTGTTCCGAAGAAATACTGGGTCGTCACACCCTTCATGTATTTCAGTTTGTTCAAGAATGTGTTGATGTCAATATCATGCTCCATAAAACGTCGAATCTGTAAACCTACACGGTCATTGGCTATCGGACCTATGACTATATCATAATCATGAGCAGGCATTGGTGATGTGCTACTCCTGTTTGCAAACACGAATTCTGCCCATTCTTGCGAATATCCTTCAAAGCGTTTTACTTTTAGTTCATTGGAATCAAACAGTTTCTCATCGAAAGAGTATGACAATATCGTTTGTTCTCCTCCGAGTTGGTTTACTTTTGTTATAGCCATAACTTCCGCCTGCTTGTAGTCAGCAGACAAATAGAACCCTTTGCCGAAATCTTTGCCCTGTTTTGACTTGCTTAGGTCTATTTCTTTGAAACGCATGTTTGTTCCATGATATAATTCCATCGTATGCTGTGTGTGTTAAGCCATCCTGGCTGTCGTTATTTCATTGTCTAAGAAACTGTATATGTATTGAGAGCTTTGATGGTAAAGTCCCGTGGCAGGCATTTTCAGAGCCTTTAGTGTGTCTGATGTGTAAAGTGTGCGCAAAGCTTCTTTGACAGTCATCTGCCTTTTTTCCACAAGCATCTCTGTCAAATCCCTCATGGCGCACTCTATCATATATTTGAGTTCTTTGTCTGTGATGTTCATACTTCAAATCTTTCTTAGCTGTTCGTAATTCTTGATGTCGTTGGGTTGCAGTTCTCCGCCATTCCTCCGGCAGACAGTTCCGACTGCCTCGACCATATCGAAGAAACTTTGTGTGTGGACTGCTTCGTAATTGTCAAGGATGAAGTCCAATCCTTCGAAGCGATCCATATAGCGGAATGCCTGTTCGTCCGTGAGTCCGTGTGCCTTGGCAAACTCATTTGTCAGGGCTATTGTGTACTCTGCCATGTCTCTGACTTTGTTTCTGTCCATAATTTATCTTCTGCGTTTTACTGGTCATTCACAATGTGATTCCGACATTGCCGATGTGTTCTTGGAGTGCATGGTTCTTTATCGTATCATAATGGAGCACATCCACAAAGAATGGGAGCGTGCTTTCCTCTAATTCTGAACATAGATGCATGATTGTGTCCAATGAAACATGTGCGCCCTTTATTGCGATGTCTATGTCCGAGCCTTGTTTGGCGCAGCCCTTTGCCCTTGAACAGAAAAGCACGATGCTTTCTATCTCAGGATAATGTCTGCACAATGTTTTCAAGATATTTACATGCAGTTCCGACAGTCCGGTGCTCATAGCCTTTTTGTGAAATCGTTGTACATTTTTTCCAGCATCGGTGATAGAGGGATTTTATTTCCCGGACTATCTCTTCTGTCATATTTTTGTATCGCTCACACTTCCTCCACCTTCCAGTCCGTTATGCCACGTTCCCTGGTGCTGAAGTTTATCCCTATCTTCACTGTCGGCAGGCTGAGGAGGGAGAAGCGTTCCGCATAGTTTTTCAGTTCTATCTGGCACATGGCTTCGCCGGCTGACTTGTCAAGTTTTGTCTCGATAAGGTACAGCTTGCCCCACAGCACCATGACAAGACCCACACGTCCGTCACTGGTATGGACCTCAACATCGCCGTAGGCTCCGAAGAGGGAGAACACGACATAAAGCATCTGCTGCCAGTGTCCCTCATGGTCGATATCGTTGCAGTAAGGGACTGTCTTGAAGAATTTCTGCAATAGGCAAAGAGCACCTTCTATATTTCCTTCCAAGAACATTTCCGCCAATTCTCCGATTACGGTTGTCGGCAGTTCGGCATTTATGTAATTGGGTATCAAGGCTTTCATAAGCCCAGTGCGAACCTCCTTGTTTGGTATACTCAACGTATATATCTTAGACAATGGCGAATAACCTTTTATCGTCATGTAGCCACTTTGGTAAAGCAGTGGCATAATGGAACGCATCGTTTCCACCGGCACATCAAAATTATCAGCGGTGGCCTTGCATATTCCGCCAATTTCTGACGGCAGTGTTTTGTATTTGCGCATCATCTCGATGAGATATGTTGATGTTCCTGACGCAAACCAATAGCTGCCAGTCTCCATACGCTCAAAGCAGTTGAGCAGACTGTATGGGTTGAAGATGTCCGGCGATTGCGGAGAGAAATGATAACCGTCATAATTCTCCGTCAGCTCTTTGACTGCCTCTTCGCGGGTGAGACTGTTATGCTCTGCAAAGAGGTCTATGTCTTCACTCATTGCGGTAAGGAGTTCTTCTTTTGTTATTCCGCAGATTCCTGCATACTTGTCCCACATGGAGACATTGGTGATGTTGTTCAGTTCCGAGAATATGCTCAGTTGAGAGAATTTCGTGATGCCGGTGAAGAAGACAAAGCGCAGGTATGGGTCGCTGGCTTTCAATGGGCTGTAGAAGTTACGCATGATATGGCGCAGGTTCTTCAGCCGGTCGCCCTCATGGGCTACATCAAGGAGCGGAGCGTCATACTCATCTATGATGACCACCACCTGGCTGCCCGTATGCTCGTAAGTGTGCTTCATGAGGCGGGCAAAACGGTTGCCGCTTCCAATGACATTGTCATCACAGCAATACTTCCTCTCATACTCTTCCACCTGAAGGCAGAGGTAATATTCCAGTTCCTGCTCATTGAGGTGCTTTGCCTTGCTCATGTCGAAATGCAGAACAGGGTGCTTCTTCCACTCCTTTTCAAGATTCTCTATGGCAAGCCCCTTGAACAAATCCTTCCTGCCCTCAAAATAGCAGTGCATGGTACTGGCAAGGAGCGATTTGCCGAACCTACGGGGACGACCGAGGAATACGTACTGGGAATTGCCATGAGCCAAATTGTAAATCAACTCGGTCTTGTCTATATACAAGAAATTGTCAGAACGTATCTTGTCAAATGTCTGTATTCCTATCGGATATTTGTGCTTTGCCATATTGCCTCCGCTTTTATTATGTTCTTAAATATATCCAGTTATCATACATGGTATATGCAACTCACGCTTCCACTCCTTATGTTATATTAACGCCTTGTTCTCATTAATATTGTGGAAACATGGCTCTAATCTGTATTACATCAGGCTCATGATTCCACAAATAATATGGCAAAGATACGTTTTTTTCTTCATATTGCCAAATGGTTATGGCATTTTTGTTCCTGTTTCTTATAATTTCAATAATTGATGTTATGGTAATTGCTGTTATAGACCGTAAACATTGACAGGAAAGAACTCCATCATTCCTTTTCACTCTCGGCAGAGAAACAGGAAGGAGTGACACCATATTTCTGCTTGAAACAGCGAGCAAAATACCGCGAATCGGAATATCCGCAGCGGTAAGCCACCTCGGAAACACTGAGTTTCTCCACTCCCTCATCCCCTCCGAGGAGTTGTGCAGCTCTCTGCATCCTTGCATCTATAAGGAGCTGTGCGGCAGTAATGCCCACAAGGGAGCGGAGCTTGCGGTTAAGATTGCTGCGGCTGGTGGCGGCGAAGGATGCCATGTCATCGATGTTGGCATCACTGTTGGATATGTTCTCCTCTATATACTCCTTCACACGGTCAAGGAATTTCCTGTCCGCTGCAGGAATATCGGAAGGAAGTTCCTCCACTATCTCCTTGGCGGGAGTGTTGCCGCCACTGCCGGCAGACTTGTCAAGGAGAGCCATATACTTCTCCAAAAGTTCATGACGCTGACGGTGGAGTTCACGGACATGGAACACTGTGTACACCGCTCCCGTAATCATAGCCACGACTATAAGCCAACCGAGAAACCTTGCCCAAAGAGTCTCATACCAATGAGGCTTCACCACAATCAGAAGCCGACGCGTGTTCTTCACCCAGCGGCCGTAACGGTCCGTGGACTGCACTTCCAAGATGTGCTCTCTCGGCTGCAGGTCATAGAATGTCAGTGAGCGGTCCTTTGAGGCATGGCTCCACGGTGCGCTGTCAAGCCGCGTGCGGTAAAGTATCTCAGAATTGTCAGTATAATCCAGCGTAGCGAACGACAAAGAGAAGTTCCTCTCATCCGTGCCTATTACTATCGTATCAGTGTTGCACACATCAAGGCGCGAGCGTTTCCCACTGACCGCCAGTTCCGTAAACAACAATGGTGGGACATAGCCCGGAACATCCATGCTGCGCCGTGTAGCGATATACGCCCCTTGTTCCTGCCCGAAGAGCCATGAGTCAGGAGAAAGTTGCAGAGGACGCTCCTCGGAGAAATGGCTCTCGGCATTCCAGAAAGTGCTTGAATAAGTCACAGTCTCGTCTTTTTCAGGTGAGAAGTCCATCACTCTGTCTGTGGATACAATCAGAAGCCTGCCGGCATCCTTCAATGCCAATGCATGGCAAGCATCAGAGGTAAGTGAGGAATTGGCGGTGTTGTAGTGCCGGAATGAAGGTTTCGCAGAGAACAGTGTCTTCTCGTCCGTCACATCTATGCCATTGTTCTCCGTAGCAATGAATATACGCCCTGCCTTATCCCCGACAACATCCATCAGAGCATTCCCGGCAAGACTCCCCTCATCATTTCCATTACGCACCAATCTACGGAAAACAGTCTTCCGCAGGTCTTTTTTATCGACAATGCCCAAGATCAATCCGTTGGTCGTGGCACAGACAATGTTCCCTGAATGCGTTGGGTATATTCGCCTTACCTTTACCTTCCCGTCCGCAATGTCCTTCATCGGAAAAGTCACAAATGACGGTTCTTCCAAGGCAGGATACTCAATACATGCCACACCGCCGCCGAATGTCGCAAACCAAAGACGTCCGGCAGAGTCGTCCACTATATGATAAATGACATTGCATGGCAACTCCTCCTTGCCTAACTCCTTTATTTCATACGTGCCGTCATGCCTGCTCCTCAGCCTCAGCAATGCTCCCGGCTTGCACCCTATCCAGATGTCCCCATTGCGTGCCTGCATCATACTGTATGCACGATAGCCGAATGGGGTCTTCTCCCTGTGAAATCTGCCATCTCTGCCAAGATACCCCACCAACCTGCGACTGCGGTTATAGAGACGTATGCACTCGTCCTCCTTCGTGGCAAGCCACAGACGAGAGCCTTTGTCCAGAAGAAACGCTCTCGCCTGCACTCCTTCCGTATCCTCTACAAGCTGTGCCGGATGCTCCGCACTGCTTGCCTTCGTCACTCCATAGCGTCCCACCTGCCAAAGATTCCCTTCTCTGTCGCGAAAAGAGACCGGACACGTGTTCTTTGGAAATATGTACTTTGACTTGCCAAAACCTGATGTCAGTCTGTAAGTCCGGGCATCTAACTTGAAAAAACCGTCCTCCGTAATGCAAATGATGTTCCCAGTCTCGTCAAGTGCCATTTGCCGTATCACTTCCGAACATATGTCTGCACCGTCTCCCGGATAGGATTTCACCTGCCTGAACTCGTAACCGTCGAAACGGTTCAGCCCATTCCATGTCGAGAACCAGATGAATCCTTTGCTGTCCTGAAGAATATCAGAAACAATCCAATGGGACACACCCGAATCTGTGTTGTAGACAGTCTCGGATATCTGTGCAATGCTTCTCTGCACAAGGCAGAGCAGGAACAGGATATGGAGTATCAGATGTCGTGGCATAAGTATTTTTATACTTTGTTCTTGGAAAACATATTAATCGGACTCGGAGTGGTTCTCTTTAACATTACTTTGAATAAGCAGATTCCTCAACTGTTCCATATCCGGAACACTTTGAACTCTCATAATTGAATCTGCAGAATTGGATAGCAAATCATGCCATTCCTCCCAAAATTTACGCATATTACGTATATTTCTTGCGCTGAACCCTCTCAGTCCCGGCAATTCTTTCTTCAGTTGTTCTGCTATAAATTCTATATGACAACTGTATTGCATTAACCTGTTTCGCCGCTGTATATTGGCTCTTAAGTATAGCAGCCTTTATCCGCTCGACGGCATTATTATATATGTTCTTTCCTGCCATATCAATATTTTTATCAATTATGCTTATTCTTATGCAAAGATACTGATTTTCCTGGAATAAAAGATGGTCAATGGTGAAATAACGGACAAATAGCGAGGAATTTCACCCTCTTGCGCATTTTTTACAGTACACTTGCACTTATTCTGCACATCTCTTACGGCAATTATAGCGAACTTTGCAGAAGATATTATTTTCAATAATCAAAAACCTACAACAATGAAAAAAACAGCCAAAGCCATGCTGTACACGGGAGCGCTGCTGATAGCACTCCTCCATGCAGCCACCGCAGCAGCCGGACGGACGACAGTAGCCAAATGGGTGTTCTCCACAGGCTATGATGTCGTGAAGAAAGGCTCCACCGCCACCTACACACCGAACACCATCGGATGGTCGAAACTGCCCAACACGTACTGGTCGCAGACACAGCCGTACTTTCTGCCTAACGAGTGCGCCATGATGCAGGAGGACTGCAAGGTCACACTGCACACCTCCGACGGCAAATGGGAAGTGACAACAAGCGGCAACAACCCCAACTATCTGCTGCGCCTGAACACAGCCTCCACCAACAAGTTCACCGCCAAGACAGACTACACCGACGGCACGAAGCACGACCAGTACTTCGAAATCTCCATGCCGACAACGGCACTCACCAATGTCTGCCTTAACTTCTCCATAGGCGACGGCTCAAGCTCCGCGACAAAGTTCGGCGTGGTCTACTCTGTCGACGGCGGAAAGTCATGGACCGTACTTGACGACTACACATCGGGAGCACACTGGAACACATACAACGACGCCACATACGAACTCCAAGCAGACGACAAAGAGAGCCTCATCGTACGCCTGCTCATACAGTCGGCGACAAAGACCAGCAACTACAACCTTAAATATGTCAACATCCTTGCCGATGACACTCAGGCTCCGAAACTCACATCCATCACTCCTGCCGACGGCGCAACAGGGGTCGTGCCGTCAGGAAAGGTGATAATGCTCTTCAACGAAGGGGTGCAGGTCAGTGACGGTGCACTTGCCGTACTCACAAACAACGCGACAAAAACATCACAGGAAATAGCCCCTACGGTGAACGCCAACAAGGTCTCTTTCCCTTATTCAGAGCTTGACCTCACCACTTCCTACACTCTCACCCTGCCGGCAAAATCCGTCAGGGACCTCGCCGGAAATGTCCTCGAAACAGAAATCAAGACATCATTCGTGACCTCTGACACACGCCCTGTACCGCCACCAATACTCGAAAGCAAGAACCGCCTGTGGTACCACCGTCCTGCAAACTATTGGGAGGAGGCCCTGCCACTCGGTAACGGACGACTCGGAGCAATGGTGAGCGGCAGCGTCGCAAAGGACACATTGCAACTTAACGAGGACACATTCTGGGGACAGTCGCCTAACCGCAACCACAACGAGAACGCGAAATCCGTACTGAAGCATGTGCAGCAGTACATCTTCAACAAGGATTACACCTCGGCACAGAAACTCGCCATACCTAACTGGATGTCCAAAAGTTCACACGGTGCACAGTATCAGGCGGCAGGATGCGTGCTCCTCGGCTTCCCTGGACAACGCTACGATGATGAGGAGGCGGGACAGACCGACAACGCACGAGATGTGCAGGGTTATGTCCGCTCACTCAACCTTTCAACAGCCACAGCGACAACGACATACGTCCTTGACGGGGTAACCTACACACGCACCGTATTCACCTCATTTGAGGACAACGTTACACTGATGCGCCTCGAAGCGTCCGAAGCCGGGAAGCTGGACTTCAACGTATGCTTCGCAGCACCGATAAAGACAAACATGGTGAAGACGGGCATCAACAGAATCACCGAAGACGGCATGATAGAGGCTTCACTCGTGCCTGACAGGGAGAAGACAGAGAACATTGACAACCGCCTTAACTGCTTCACCTTTATAAAAGTCCTGAACGACGGCGGCACACTGAGCACCTCCGGCACTCAGAATGTCCTGCAGGGCGGACTGGTGGCAAGCAGGAACAACACTCCGACCATAGAGGTCAGCGGAGCGACAGCGGCAACCATAATCATCTCTTCTGCAACAAACTTCGTGAGCTATGACGATATCAGTGCCGACGCAGATGCAAAGGCTCTCGCATACATCACGGACTATCTTGCAAAAAACAAGACCTATGATGCTGCACTCGCAGGACATACAGCGAAGTATCAGGCGATGTTCAACCGTGTGAGCCTTGACCTCGGCTCTAACGCCACACAAGAGAAGAAAGACACGGAGACACGCATCCGGGAATTCCGCTCCACAGAGTCCGACCCGGGACTTGTCAGCAACTATTTCCAGTTCGGACGCTACCTGCTCATCTCCTCATCACAGCCGGGCACACAGCCTGCCAACCTGCAGGGAATATGGAATCCTAACGCACGCCAGTACCCGGCATGGGACTCCAAATATACTGCCAACATCAACGTGGAGATGAACTATTGGCCTGCCGAGGTTGCTAATCTCGCGGAGTGCCATGAGCCGTTCATCGACATGGTGAAGGATGTTGCCGTGACAGGCGCAGAGACTGCGGACAAGATGTATGGCGCAAGGGGATGGACTCTGCACCACAACACTGACCTCTGGCGCACCACAGGAGCTGTGGACAACAATTCCGTGGGCGTATGGCCGACATGCAACGCATGGTTCGCTTCCCACCTTTGGGAGAAATACCTGTTCTCCGGAGACAAGATTTACCTTGCGGAAATCTATCCTGTGCTGAAAGGCTGCGCACAGTTCTTCCAGGACTTCCTCGTGAAAGACCCGAACACCGGCTACATGGTCGTATGCCCGTCCAACTCTCCTGAGAATCATCCGGGACTCGCCAAGTACACCGACGACAACGGCAAGGAGATGAACTGTGCTCTCTTCGGCGGTGTGGCAATGGACAACCAGATGGTCTATGATGTCCTGAAGAACACTGCTGAGGCTGCACGCACACTCGGCACTGACGCTGATTTCGCGGCACAACTCGACGAACTGAAGACCAAACTCACGCCTTACAAGATAGGAAAATACGGTCAGGTGCAGGAATGGCAGGAGGATTGGGACAGGGAAACGAACTCTCACCGCCACCTCTCCCACCTTTGGGGTGCATATCCGGGCAATCAGGTGTCGCCATATACAAACACAAAGATATTCCAGGGCGTCCACAAGTCCCTCGTCGGACGCGGCGATGCGGCACGCGGATGGTCCATGGGATGGAAAGTGGGACTGTGGGCGCGTATGCTTGACGGCGACCACGCACTCTCAATCATCCGCAACCAGCTGCGCCTCATGGACCCTAACGCCACAATGAACGATGCTGACGGAGGAACTTACGCAAACATGTTCGACGCACACGCGCCGTTCCAGATTGACGGAAACTTCGGCTGCTGTGCAGGAATCGCTGAGATGCTCCTCCAGTCCCATGCCGGATTCATGCACCTCCTCCCGGCACTCCCGACAGCATGGGCTGACGGCGAGGTGAAGGGTCTGCGCTCACGCGGCGGATTCGAGGTGACCGAATTGCAGTGGAAGGGCGGTAAGGTAGTACGCCTGAAAGTGAAGTCCACCATTGGCGGCAACCTCCGTCTGCGCAGCAACACACCGCTGCAGATGGCTGACGGTACAGGCATCGCCATTGCCGAGGGCAGAAACAGCAACTCACTCATGCAGCCGTACAACATGCCTGAACCTATCGTTGTCAACGAAGCGAAGATTCCGCAGACCAACCTCCCGGAGACATGGCTCTACGACATTCCTACCACCGTGGGACAGGAAATTGAGCTTGTCGCTTCCGGCAGCACCGCAATCGGTGCCATAACTGCCGGAATCTCCGGCACAGACAGCTCCGCAGCCTTCTCCACCGACGGCAGACGTGTCACAGACTCCTACAAAGGAATCGTGATAAGAAAAGGTCAGAAACGTTCTTGCAAGAACCCGTTGTAAGTATTTGGACACTAATGACAAATAACAAAATCAGGGCACCGGCTGCATGGCAAACGGTGCCCTGATTTTGTTGTATATGGTGTCAGAAAAAAATAAAGACAAAAGAATTAATATTAATGTGACTTCGACGAATTTGCTGTATCTGACAAAAAGCAAAACACTATAAAAAGCACCGTGAAACGGTGACTCTTCGTTAACCCCACATGCTGCTTATGGCTGCATGTGGGGTGTCTCAGACAAGCGGTCTGCACCGTAAGACGGTGCCTCACACTGAAAGGGATTGTTATTGGCGTGAATCTACATGATAGTTTCTCATGCGGATTCATACGGATTAAGAAGATTACTTATGCCCTTGGGAATACATCATGCCTCATCCCCGGCACATTCCGTCATCACTTCAGCACAGAGACTATCACAGCACCCATTGTTGCGAGGGTGGAGCCGATGCTTACCCACATGGAAGCATTCTGTGCCGCTGTGCTCTGAGTGTTGCGCTCGGGGAGGACTATCTCGCAGCCCGGTTCCACCTTAGCACCGTCGCGAACCATCTTTGCGGAACCGTTCTGGTAGACGATGTACGCCCAGCGGCGGTTCTTCGCACCGCGTGCACCGCCCTGTGCCATGTAGTACTTTATGCCCTTTCCCTTGACAAACGGCACGGTGTTCTCATAAGGCACGGCACCGGTGACTCTCACCGTGTTGTTTGTCTCCTGCACAATGATGCGGTCACCGTCGCGGAGGATTATGTCGCCTGCACTTCCAGGTTCGTTGATGGACGCCTGAAGGTCCACTGCCACCTTGTACTCGTCCTGACGGAGGAACTGCTCAATAAGGAGGGAGTCGGCAAAAAGATACTTGCTTCCGCCGTCGGAAAGCTGCTGCGAACCGTTGCCGGCATAGGCGCGGTAGGCACGCTGCTCATCGAGTTTCTTAAGGCGTATGCGTTTCTCTTCTTCGTTCAACTTGCGCATGATATACACACCGTTAGGTGCTGCCTGTGCCGTTATGCCTCCACAGAGCTTCAGGACATCACTGACACGCGTGTTAGCCTTTGTCATGCCGTAGTGTCCGGCGGACATCACTTCGCCCTCGATGCTGACACTCATCTGCTCCACGTATGCCGCGTTGCGTGTCACATAGACCTCATCAAACGGCTGCAGCTTGAAACCTTCCTTGCCGTCGAGCACAAAACCGTCGACAAGCTGCATCTCGTAGGACTCCGTGCGCACGTTTCCGGTGGAAGAAGCGGAGGAGTCTGCCATGCGGCGGTTGACCTTGACGGTGGTGGATGCGGAGTTCTTGAGACCTCCTGCCTGCAGGATGAAGTCCTCGACGGTCATGCCGTCAGCATACTGGTATGTGCCCGGATAGTACACCTCGCCATAGATTTTCAGCTTTCGCTCACCTGTCAGTTCCTTTTGTGACGGGATGAAGAGCACATCCTCGTTGCACAATGGGATGTCAGCCACCGTGCCGTCCATGATGCCCTGAATGTCTACCGGAATAACTTCGAGAGTGCGGTCCTTCTTCATGCGGTGCATCACGGCATGCTGTGTGAAGGCATCCTCACGCAGTCCGTCGGCAATGGTGATAAGGCTGCGGACACTTGTTACCTCGCCACCCAACTGGTACTTGCCCGGACGGAACGCCGCACCTTTCAGTTCGACCATGTTGGAGTACCTCGGGAGTATGGAATCGACTGTCACAGAGTCCTCATCGGCTACCTTGAAGGATGCGAAATCGAACTCCGTCACGTTATATACGGAATATTCCTTGCCGTTCTTGCGGATGTCGCGGACACTCTTTGTGTAAGCGTCTCCGGTGAATCCGCCGGCGTACTTCAAGAGTGACTTCATGGATTCGGTAGATTTCATCTCGTACCACATAGGGCGCTTGACCTTACCGCTGATGTTCACAAGGCATTCGTAAGGGCCTACGACGATGACATCATTGTCGTGAAGGCGCACATTGCCTGTCAGTTTGCCGTTGAGGATATAGTCGTAGATATCGACATTTGACACCAGACGGCCGTTCCTGTACACCTTTATTCCGCGCAAAGTGCCAAGCTCATTGGTTCCGCCGGCCATGTAAAGAGCGTGGAAGACGCTTGCGAAAGCCGAGAGAGTATACGTTCCCGGAGCCTTCACCTCACCCATGACGTTGACCATGATGGTCTTTGTCTGCCCCACGGTCAGCTTCACCTTTGACGAAGCATAGCGAGAACCGAGTGTGGAGCGCAGCTTGCGGTTAGCCTGAGCCACGGAGAGACCGCTGAGCTGTATCGGTCCGAAGCCCTCGATGACAATCTCGCCGTCAGGGCTGACGGTGTAAGTTTCCGACTTCTGTGACGCTCCGTAGACATCCACTATCACTGCATCGCCCGGACCGAGGACATAGTTCTGCGGTGTGGCGATGTTCATGTTAGGCTCGAAGGACAAGTCCTTGTTGTTGAAGATGTCACGTCCGAACACCTTGCGCCTGCTCTTCAGCTTTTTCTCCAGCTTTTTCTCGAGGATAGTCAGAGAGTCCGGCATGAAATCGTTGAGTGCATCCACACCGTCATCCATGCTGTACTCATCATCATCCCCGCCATCCATGCGGCGGCTCAGCTCCGGATAGAACTCCTCCCCTCCGAGGGTGCTCTTTCCCTCCACGCTCTTTCCACCGCGCTTGGACGTGCCGTTGGCTGTCCGGCTGCGGTTGTCCGCGCCCTCTGTTGGTGTGGAAGAGGCACCGAGACTGCCGTTTTGCATCTTGGAATATTTCTTGCGCAACTGCTGCAGCCTGGTCACACTGACACCCTTCTGCATCAGTTTCGTGACAATCTGTGCCTGTGATGTCCCTTTCTTCTGTTCTTTCTGTACGAACTCGATAACCTTCGAGTCGGACATCGACTGTGCCATGGCATTTGTCATGGCAATGATGCTGATTAAAGCGATGATTAGGATTCGTTTCATTATAGTGTTTTCTTTTTTCTGCAAAATAGTTTACGGAAAGGCGGGCGCACTTTCCCTATACTGAATAACGGAAAGGCGCCTTGTTTATTTTATGGCAGTTGCAAAAATAATGCAAGCCGAATGCAAAATTAGTGCAAGCCGAATGCAATAGAGCTTGCTCTGAATTGCCGAGGTGCAGCCTATTTTATGCAAAAGTACAAAAAAATACGCAATCTTCCAATCTTTTACCAAGAATTGTTGCTTTGCACAAGGCAAAATGCCAAATGCAAAGAATCTGCCGGCATTGCGGGCAAAAGTCCCGATTGTCTTGGCTGTCATAATCCGGAAAGAGATTTGCAGGAATAAAAAGCGGAATGCAAAGAGTGACATAATGAAAGCTAACCATTTGTATAGCAAAAGGTAACGCCCGGCTTCTCAAAACGTAACCTTTGGCAATGCAAAGTGCCACCTTTCGTGACGCCACTCGCATTTTAACGTTTGTTGGATTTTCAGTTTGTCGAAAACGCTGCCATACCTGCCATTTTGCAAGCAATCATCCTGTTTTGGCTGCAAAATGGCAAAACAGAAAGATTGCATACTTTGGCAGTTCGTACTATCCCAAACTTGCGTAGGAACAGATAAAACCTGAAATATTTCAAACCCGGTTCGTAGTATTCTCAAAAATATTTGGCAGATACAATAAAAATCACTACATTTGCCATTGTGGACAGGTGAAAAGAGTTTTATCAGACCGCTTATATCTTACCCAACCGAAAACAAATCAGCATACTACAAACTAATCTTTAGTGTTCGTCTGTGTTATTAAGCAGCATTTCTGATATAGTAAAAAACAACAAATCATATCGTCATGACAGACAAAAAAGACATATCAGCCTTGTTTCACCGCTTCCGCGAGCTTGGCATCGAGCAGCAGATTGACTACAACAAGTTCTATCTGTACAGCATCATCACTCACTCGACAGCCATAGAGGGAAGCACAGTCACAGAGATAGAGAACCAACTTCTCTTCGATGAAGGCATTGCGCCTGCCGGCAAGAATGTGATGGAACAACTGATGAACCTCGATTTGAAAGCAGCTTACGAACAGGTTATGCAATATGCGCGTAATCGTGAGAGCATGAATGTGAAACTTCTTTGCGGACTTTCTGCTTTGGTACTGAAGAACACCGGTGCTCAATACAACGCATTTCAAGGTTCATTCGATGCTTCCAAAGGAGACCTTCGCCTCCTTAATGCAAGTGCCGATGCAGGCGGGCGTTCGTACATGAATTTCCTGAAAGTTCCTGCAAGGCTTGAGGAATTCTGTACCTGGCTCAATGCCGAACGTGAACGCATAACAGACAAAGATGTGCCGGCGTCATACGAATTGTCGTTCCGTGCACACTATCGTTTGGTTACAATCCACCCATGGGCAGACGGCAACGGACGCATGAGCCGTCTGGTGATGAATATGCTGCAATGGGAAAAGCATATTGTCCCAACCATTGTTTACAAGGAACACAAGGCTGCCTATATCCAAGCTCTTATGGATGCGCGCGAAAAAGAGGACGAAAATATCTTCTGTGACTTCATGTTCAGTGAGTTAGAGTACTGTCTCAGACTCTCGATTGCCGAATACGAAAAGAGCATGAGTGACGATGTCCCTGTAAATGTCCCTGTAAATGTCCCTGTAAATCCAAACGGTCGCAAGAGGAAAATCATAGAGATTATGGCAGCAAACGGCAATGTCACCATAAAGGAACTTGCTGAAAAATTAGGTGTAAACGAAAAGACTGTAAAACGCGACATCGCCACTCTGCGCAGTGAAGGCATCGTCAGCCGCATTGGTTCTGACAAGACCGGGCAATGGGTTGTCTCTCTAAAATAACGCAAGCCGGGCGTCCGCCTTATGAAATGATGTCATTTGCATTTCCTCAGCCCGAAGAGGAGGCAGGTGAGACGCAGCCCGAAGAGGTTCAGCAGCACGGATTTGACAAGGGAAGACATGCCGAAATAATTCTTTACAGCCACACGCACGTCGGGCAGAAGGAGGGCTCCTGTGATTTTACAGACATCAATCTGCACATTGAGGAGACGCATGTACAGACGGTGCCACCGGGGTGCACGGAGGTCTGTGGCAAGGACGTTGACGACAGACAGCTGTGCTTCAAGGAGTTGCAGCAGACCGGCATCATAGCTTTTTGATATGCCATTGCTGTTGTAGCGATAGAGATAAAGTCCTTGTGATGTGGTGTGGATGACAGGATTCATGGTAGCAAGTTTGACCATAAGCAGCACATCCTCGTAGTAACGGCCTGTAGTGAAAGAATCGCTGTCAAGCAGACCTTTCCTGAAAATCTTGTTACATGACCAGCAGTGCTCATAGCCATAGGCATCACTCCAATAATCTTTGAAAGTTAGGTATGTCTTTTCCTTTAACACATAAAGGTTCCCGCCGTCGTCAGGATGCATATAGTCCTGGTGGACAGAGTACTCAAGGATGTCGTATTCAGGATGTTCCGCAAGCATTTTTACGAGAGGTGCAAGCGTTTCCGGTGCCAGTTCGTCGTCACTGTCAATGAACGTCATGTAGTCACCTTCCGCAATTCCTATGCCATGGTTGCGTGCCGAGGACAGTCCGCCGTTGGTTTTGTGTACGGCACGTATCCTGCTGTCGCGCTCCACCCATCTGTCACACATTGCCGGACAGTTGTCAGGGGAGCCGTCATCGACGAGGATCATCTCCCAGTTCTTGAACGACTGCCCGATGACAGACTCCACGCAGCGGTCAAGATAGTCCTCGACCTTGTAGACAGGGATTATTATGGAAAGCAGGATTGGTTTCATCTTCTTGTTTTTTGACAAGCTGGCAGGTTGCCAAATTGACAAATTGTCGGGTTTCATCCTTCATAGCACAGATGTGGGAAAGCCTCCTTTATCTTGCGGAAATCGTCAGCAAGTTGCGGTTCTCTTGTCCATTGTCGCACACTCTTTACAGACACATCGGGATTGAGGCACTGCCGTTTGCGCGTATGCAATTCAGGTGAAAGGTCAAGATATTGTTCTATGCGCCCCACCTCATGGTCATAGTCGAGGATAAGATTCTCGAAACGCAGCGAGAGATATTCTTCCGAGTCAGGTGAAAAAGAGCCATACATTATCTTTGTCCATGTTATGAAATCCTCGGCACATCCATGAGGCATCCATTGCAGGTCAAGACGGTGGGCAATGCAGTAGACATCGCGCGGGTCACGATAGACTATGACTTGCTTAAGGTTAGGAACATACTGCCTGAACTCTTCTGTCTTACCGTTGCAGTCGGCAAACAGTTGGTCGAGCATTAGAAATGTACCTTTGCCGTTATGGAATCTGTTGAATATGGTGTTAAGCATCCTGCGGCATAGATGCCTGTACTCATCAAGGGACATGTCCTTAAGGAAATATATGTCCGCCGTGTCATAGAACCGCCCCATCACAGGGTTAATGGGACAGTCCTTAGCATCCTTGATTCGCAATGCCAGTATCTCGTCAAGGAACTTGAAGAAGCATGGACGCAGAGTCTCATGCTTTTGGAACAGTGTGGAGAAATTTATCAGTCCTATAAACTGTTTGACAGCTGCATCATTCCAATAGAAGCTGCGTGTCCTTAAATTATCAAACGCCTGCTCCAATTGCAACAGTCCTCCGGTAAGACGCAGGAAATCAATCTCTCCGGCATCATCCTCCGGATCGGCAAGACTTCCTTCAGGATCAACAGTTCCAAGCACGCTCTGTCCGTCATATTCCCTTATGAGGTCGACAACGGCACTTGCTCCAGTGGCACCGAAGCCCTCCACGGAGACAATCTGACGGAAGAGGCATTCCTCGTCCCATTGGAAATCATTGCCCAACGCTTTACATTCATCGTACATCTCCATAAAGCGTATGCGCTTTTTCTCTGCCACAATTCCGTATGGAAGGATGTCCCTTATCCGCTTCTTTAACTGCCTTTTTCTCTCGGAGGAAATCATGCTTGTCTGCTTTATTCTGTTATCTTCAGTTTCTTTTTAACCATTATTCCGCTTATTGCCACACTTGCCAAAGACAGTAATGCGCCAATGGTTATATATGCCATACCATGCAGACTGTATGCAATAGCATAGCATACAGCGGTATAGGTGGTCAATGTAGCAAGCACCACTGCCAATCGTTTGCCTATGGACACATTGTATTTCCATTTTGCGAAGATGAGGTTAACAATGATGTCTGTACTATGACTGACAAGCAGCCCCACACCTGTCCCTGTCACTCCTCCTAACTCATAGCCTATGATAAGTGCCGGAATGAACGAGAGATATGAAAGCCCTTGCAGAATCAGATATACCTTTGATTCTCCTGCAGCCAGCGGTATCAGTGCCGCAGGGATATAGAGCGCACGGAAAAGAAGCCCTATCGATGCTATCTGTGCCATGGGAATCATGGCATTGAACTCGCTGCTGAACAGCAGAGGGACTATCAGCGGCATGGCGAACATGGCGCATACAACAATTGGAAATATCAGTAGCAGCCCCATTTCCATCTGCCTGCAGACAGTCACACACCGTTGCCCCAAGTCATTGAAGACGCTTGACAGGCGTGGAAAGAAGTCTGTATCGAGGGACGCAAAGACCACTCCGGCATACGTAAGTGTCAGTGTCACGCCGGAATTATAAAGCCCTACCATCTCCAATGAGCCATGGCTGTTAATGTACGACTGCACTGTCAGTTTCGACCCTGATGCTATAAAGGCAGAAAGAACGAACGACAGACCGATGATGAGCATTGTCTTTCCTTTGGCAAGATGTGATTTCTTGAAGCAGAAACGCGGCTTCTCTATGCGGTAGGAGAACGCCATCGTCGTTGCTGCCATGGAGAATGTCATAAGCACAAGGGCAGCCGCCACACCGTCGATGCCCCAGTAATAGTAGACCGGAATTGTCGTAAGTATGCCTGCTATGACATGGACGATGGAGACTGTCGCTATGAGCTTGAGTTTCTGCAGCCCGCGCAGCACCACAAGTTCGCCACAGGTGAGGGTGGAAAAGGCTACGGCAAAAGAGATTATGCGGTAGCCGTTGGCATGGCTGCCGTCAGAGAATGTCAGCCAGGAGATTGGTTCTGCCAAAAGGAATGTCAGCAGGAAACCGGCAATGGCGAATATCATTGACCATGAGCGCGTAAGCATCACTGCATCGTGAAGCCGTGCCTCACCGCCCTCCTTGTCCCTCTCGCCGAGAGCCTTGGCTATCTCTCGCGTGCCGCTTGTGTCCATACCAAGGTTTGTGGAGGAATGGATAAGCTCGCGTGTCTCATTGTATATGGCGTTGAGCCCTATTCCCGCAGGACCGAGAAGCAGGGCAGCCAGCTTCGCCCTGCCGATGTTCAGCAGGATGCTCAGTCCCTGCACACCGCTGAAAAGGCTTATTGCCTTCAATATGCTCTTATAACTGTTTGATGTCATTGATTGTTTGTTGGTTCTTGAATCTCCAGCACATAGCTTCTGCACGCCACACAACTGCCGCCGAAGCCTTCTTTCTGCATGACAAGCCCTTCGTTAATGGCTGTGTCGTCCTTAGCCATGCTTGTGCCGAACTCAAAATATCTGTACTGCGGAAACTCTGAAAAATGCTCCATGAGTGCGAGCATCAGGAAGTCAAGCGCGTTTGTGCGCTTCCCCTCGGGTGAGGCGGAGATGTATTGCGTCCTGACTGTCCGGTGCGTGATGAACAGCACCGTGCCGCCCACCACCGTACCGTCAGGGGATTTTACAGTACAGCAGATGATGTTTTCGGGGAATCTTTGCTGCAGGAAAGTCATCTCCTCAAAGGTGTGCACAGGGGCAGCGTCAAACCTTTCACGCAGGTTGTCCGTGAGAATCTGCCAGAAATCAGCCAACGGTGCGCCTATTTCCACACCGTAACCCTCACGCCTCAACTTGTTGCAATAAGTCTTTTTGCGCGAGGCTGTATGCCTTTCCTTGTTGCGGAGGTCAACAGCGGTCATCACCGCACAGTGCTCTGTCCTTGCCCCCATGCGCCAAAGCCAATAGCTGTCCTCCTCGGCGGGCAAGAGATGATAGACGGTCGGCATCTGCTTGTAATGCCATTGGCGGAAACCGTTCTCACAAAGATAGTCCGCAACGGCACGGAACATCTCGCCGACCTCTGCCGTATGGCACTTTCTTCCGAGGACAAAACCGCCGTAGGTCAGACCTTTATGGGAATGCAAAACCTTTGCCCCACCCTCATTACGCACCTCGTTGGCAGGAAGAAGAGCGGCAAGTTTCCCCTTGAAATCATAGAGCATCAGCGAATGGTCAACAAACCTGTCGCTATGGTAGTCCATATATCCGCGCAGGAAAAGGAATGTCCCGTTCTTCGCCTTTTCCACAAAAGCGTCCCATTCCTTGGCATGGCATGCAGTGTAGCGCACCACTTTCATCACAGCCCCCTCCATTTCAGGAACGCATCAAACTGCCTTATATAGTCGCCTTCGTCATAATCATGACTGGCGAGCACAAGGCACAGCGCACCCGTGGTGAACTCCCGCTCATGCGCCCATATTCCCGGCGGCACGAGAAGCCCCTGATACGGACGGTTAAGCGTGATGACCCGCTCCTCCTTTCCGTCAGAGAGAAACACCTCAAGTGCACCTGAGGCAGCAATGATAAACTGCCAGCACTCCTTGTGGGCGTGCGCTCCGCGGTCCTTGCCGGCAGGGACATCATAGATGTAGAACACGCGCTTGATAGGGAACGGCACCTGCACATTCTCATAAATGTACGTAAGGCTTCCCCTTGGGTCTTCTTCCTTTGGCAAAGAGATTATCTTGCAGTCATTAATGTTCATAGGCATGGCTGTATTTTGTATATGGTAATGTCACAGCATGGCATTGGCATCATGATCAATGGTGCACAGCCGGCTATAGAGTGCAAATTTACAAAATATTCTTGAAAAACCTTCCCTTTAATGGCAAAAAGTTGCGGACACAGGCTTATTATGGCAGGAATCACGGCATGAACCATTGCGTTTGTTTGGGTGGATTTGTCACATGCCGGATTCGCAAGAATCTGCATGGTGGCTGTTGGTTTGCAACCACCGTGCGGACTAAGGTACACAAAGAGGGGGTCACCCTGCAAATGAATGCAGGACAACCCCTCATCCCATTTTATGTTCGAACCCGTGGTATGGGTTTCTATGCTTTTGACTTACATGTTGAATTTGTAGCCCAATGTGATTTGGAACACGCTGTTCTTTGAGTTGGCATCTTTGAACACCTTTGTCAGCCCCCAGTTGTAGCGCGCGTCAAGCACGAGGTTGCTAAACTCGTAGGATGCGCCGACAGGGATGGAGAAGTCAAATGATTTCACGCCATCGATGTCATCGCTGGCAGATGCACTTCCCTTTTCCACCTTGTATTTGTGCGTGACATTGAATCCCGGCTGCACGCCGACCTTCAGTGCGAGCCCCTTCGTGACATAGATGTTGGCAAGGATAGGGATGTTGATGTAGTCGAGTTTGATGGTCTCATCCACTCCGTCCTCTGAGGCCGTGGCTCCCTGCATGGAGTAGAGCAGTCCTGCGGAAAGACTGATACGGTCTTCAATCTGGTACTCAGCCTCAGCGCCGACAGCGAGACCTATCCTGCTATCCGCACCGTCAGCCTTTGTCAGGCTGGCAATGTTCATGCCCACTTTAGGCTGGATGGTGATGGAACCCACTTCGTGCTGTGCATAGGCACCGACAGAAGTCATGATGATTGCGGCTAAAAGAAGTAACTTTTTCATGATACTGTGGTTTTAAGAGGTTAATGATATTATATTGTTAATTCTGTTGGCAAATGTAATACAAAAATCCGAATCACCCAAAACATTTGTGTCTTTTTTCTTGTTTTTTTTGAAAAAGATACAAAAATGCCATGCCAAATGATGTTTTTTATCATTTCCGCAACGGTACATCAGAAAACGGCAGTGACAATTCACCGTGCGGAAGGTAAGGATTTGCCCCATAAAAGGTAAGGATTTGCATAACAAAAGGTGACACTTTGCATGGCAAAGCGTCACCTTTTGTTACATCATGGTTATCACATTGATTGTCAAAGCATTACATCATGCAGAAAGAAAGCACGGTGCTTACTACCCGAAGAAGCCCGGCTGTGTGTACTTTATGCCAAGCTCATTGTCCACGGTGGCAATGATGCCCTGCACCTGTGCCAAGCCGAACATGCGGCCGAGGAATGAGTAGCCTGCGTTGTAGCCCTTGTCCTCGTCGCCAAGCATGGTCATGCCGTGGTCGACACGCATAGGGAGCTTCTGTGTGGAAGGCTTGCGAGTCTGCATGCGACGCTGCTCCTCCTTCTCAAAGATGCGTGCGAGTTCGATGAGGTTGGCACGTCCGCCGAGGTGGCTTGCCTCAGTGAAGTCGCCGTTAGGGAAGATGTAGCAGGAGCGGAGGTGCACGAAATGAGTCCTTTCGTGGAACTTCTCGGCAAGCGGAGTGAGGTCGTTGTGACCGCCGGCGGAGAGAGAGCCGGCGCAGAATGTCAGACCGTTGTGTTCGTTTGGCACAGCGTCGAGGAACCATTGTATGTCCTCTTCGCAGTTGACGATGCGTGGCAGACCGAGGATTGGGAACGGTGGGTCGTCAGGATGCACGCACATGTCGATGTCATACTCGTCGCATATCGGCATGATTGCCTCAAGCCATGTCTTCATGTTATTGCGGAGGTCATCCTTTGTCACACCTTTATATAATGCGAGGAGTTCGCGGAACAGCTCGACAGGCTTCTCGTCGCCCTCCTTGAAGTTGCCGGAGACGAAGCCCTGGGTCTTTATGACGATGTTCTCCACAAGCTCGCGGTCGTACTGTGCGTCAGCCTTCGCGCGGATAGCCTCCACCTCTGCCATGAGGTCACGTCCCTGCAGAGCCTTTGAAGCGTTGGAGCCGTTGCCCTCGACAATGGCTTTCCACTCCTCGGCAGCTCCTTCGCGCTTGAGGATATGTATGTCGAAATAAGCGAATTCCGCCCAGTTGAAGTAGAGGTTGCTTGCTCCGTTGGGGTTGTCGTGAAGGAGGTCGGTGCGCGCCCAGTCCAGCACCGGCATGAAGTTGTAGCACACGCAGTGTATGCCTTCCTTGCCAAGATTGGCAAGTGACTCCTTGTAGACCTCTATCTGTTGGTCACGGTCAGGGCCGCCGTACTTTATTGTCTCTGTCACGGGGAGTGACTCTACGACGCTCCAGCGCATGCCGTAGCTCTCGATGTATTCCTTGAGGTCGCGGATTTTCTCACGTGTCCACACTTCGCCGAGCGGCACATCGTGCAGTGCGGTGACTATACCTTCCACGCCTATCTGTTTAAGCATGGCAAGAGTAATCTTGTCGTTCTTGCCAAACCAACGCCATGTTTTTTCCATATTGGGTTGTTTTTGGGTTTTGGGTCAGTAATGTCAGTATTGTCACTATTGTCAGAATGGACAGTACTGTCAATACTGACGTTACTGACAATTTTTCTTTACATCGCTGTCACATTGAATCCTCCGTCGACAACAGCCACTGTGCCGGTAACGAACTTCGCAGCGTCGGACATGAGGTAGTGGATTGTTCCGCAGAGCTCTTCAGGTTCGCCCATGCGTGAGAACGGAGTCTGACGGATGACATCCTGACCGCGCTGAGTATAAGAGCCGTCAGGGTTGGTGAGCAGGGTGCGGTTCTGTTCTGTGATGAAGAAGCCCGGAGCAATTGCGTTTATGCGGATTCCCTCGCCAAACTTGCGTGCAGCCTCCTGTGCCAGCCAGCCCGTGAAGCTGTTGATGCCGCTCTTTGCTGCCGAGTAGCCGCAGACGCGTGTGATAGGACGGAATGCCGACATTGACGAGAAGTTGATGACACTTCCCTTGCCCTGCTTGACCATAGGCTTGAGGAATATGCGTGTAGGGATTACTGTTCCGGTGAGGTTAAGGTTCAGCACCGCCTGGAACTGGTCAGGCTGCAGGTCGAAGAAGGTCTGGTCGGGTGCGATGACTGCTCCTGCCATGTTGCCTCCGGCAGCATTGAGGAGAGTGTCCACCTTGCCGTATTTCTCCACAATATAGTCACAGGCAGCCTGCACAGCCTCCTCGTTCATGACGTCCATCTTCACGAACTCGCATGCGCCTCCTGCGCTTTGGATGTCAGCGACAATCTCATTGCCGACTTCCTCCTTGCGTCCGCCGATGATTACTTTTGCACCTTCGAGTGCCAGATACTTTGCTATGCAGCGGCCGAGGATGCCCGTTCCGCCGGTGATGACTACAACGTAGTCCTTGATGTTGAAAAGGTTTGCCATTGTATTATATTTTGGGTTATGGTTTTGGGGTTTCTGACAATTTTGTCAATGGTGACAGTAGTGTCAGTATTGTCCGTGATGTCAGTACTGACAATATTGACATAACTGACAGTACTGACCAATTTTTATATCGACCAAACTGCGCCGTCGGCAGTGTCCTTGATGACGAATCCTGCCTCCTGAAGCTCATCGCGAAGGCGGTCGGATGTCGCCCAGTCCTTCTCCGCCTTGGCCTTGGCGCGCATTTCGAGCACCATGTCCACGGCTTTTCCGAACGCTTTCTCCTTTGTAGGGTCGGCACTGCCCTCGGCAGGTTTCAGCCCGAGGAGGTCTTCTATCCACAGGTGCATTGTCTCTGAGAGTTTCTGCAGGTCGTCGGCAGAGATTTTTGCCTTGCGGTCGACAAGGATGTTCACCTGTCGGCATGCCTCGAAGAGGAGCGAAATGACCTCCGGAGTCTGCATATCGTCGTTCATTGCGTCATAGAGTCGCTGCGGAAGCTCTTCCACAAATTTCTGAATCTCAGGCAGAGAACCCTTTGCTGGCTGTATGCGCATAAGGTCTTTGAGACCCGACTGCAGACGCTCAAGACCCTTTTCCGCCGCTATCAGAGCGTCGTTGGAGAAGTCCACCGTGCCGCGATAGTGTGCGGAGAGGATGAAGAAGCGTATCGTCAGCGGTGCGAAAGGCTGCGAGAGAAGTTCGTGATTGCCTGTGAAGAACTGGTCAAGCGTGATGAAATTGTTGTACGACTTTCCCATTTTCTTGCCGTTTATGGTAATCATGTTGTTGTGCATCCAGTACTTCACCGCCGGATGTCCCATGGAAGCCTGCGCCTGGGCAATCTCACACTCATGGTGAGGGAACACGAGGTCCATGCCGCCTCCGTGTATGTCGAACTCGTCACCGAGATATTTCCTTCCCATTGCGGTGCACTCACAGTGCCAGCCCGGGAAGCCGTCAGACCATGGAGAAGGCCAGCGCATGATGTGTTCCGGCTGCGCCATCTTCCAAAGGGCGAAGTCTGCCTGGTTCTTTTTCTCACCCACGCCGCCGAGATTCTCACGGCTTGCGTCCTTGACGTTCTCGAGAGAACGGCCGGAGAGTATGCCATACTTGAAGTCCTTGTTGTACTTTTCGATGTCAAAGTACACGGAGCCGTTGCTGACATACGCATATCCGTTGTCGAGAATCTGCTGCACAAGCTGCTGCTGCTCAATGATATGCCCCGTGGCATGTGGCTCGATTGACGGCGGAAGCACATTGAGTTTCTCCATCGCAGAGTTGAAACGGCGGGTGTAGTACTGTGCAATCTCCATCGGTTCAAGCTGCTCTAAGCGTGCTTTTTTTGCTATTTTGTCCTCGCCCTCGTCAGCATCATGCTCGAGATGTCCCACATCCGTGATGTTGCGGACATAGCGCACCTTATAGCCGAGGTGCTTCAGGTAGCGGAAAAGGATGTCGAAAGTTATCGCCGGACGTGCATGTCCGAGATGCGCATCGCCGTAGACAGTAGGTCCGCAGACATACATTCCCACATTCGGGGCATGGAGCGGCTCGAAGCGTTCCTTCTGCCTGTGGAGCGTATTGTAAATGAGAAGAGTCTGGTTCATTGTATGATAGTTGTTGTTTCTTGCTGTTAAACGCGGCTTGTCACACGACCGTCGCGATGCTTTCGCACACCAACGGCAACCGGGACAGTCAAGCCTGTTTATATTATATTAAGTGCAAAGTTACATAATTTCTCTGTAAAAAGTTCATAGATTGTAAAAAAAATGTGTAACTTTGCACAAAAATTCAAACATAACGCATCATTATAAAGACATGGCTTATACAAGACTTACTGCCTTAGAGGCAGCACAAATCATCAAGAATGGTGACACACTGGGACTCTCCGGCTTCACTCCGGCAGGCGCTCCGAAGGCTGTCACGAAAGAGCTTGCTGCCATTGCCGAGGCAGAACATGCTGCAGGACGCGAGTTCAAGGTAAACCTTTTCACGGGAGCTTCCACAGGACAGAGCACCGACGGTGTGCTCTCCCTTGCCAAAGCGATAGGCTACCGTGCGCCATACACCACAAACAGCGAATTCCGCAAGTGTGTGAACTGTGGTGAGATACGCTACAACGACATACACCTCAGCCACATGGCACAGGAGGTGCGCTACGGATTCATGGGCAAAGTGGACATCGCTATCCTCGAGGTCTGCGCCATCGAGGAGGGAGAATCCACTTGCAAGGCTTATCTCACCTCGGCAGGAGGCATCTCACCGACAGTGGCACGCCTTGCCGACAAGGTGATTCTGGAACTCAACTCCTTCCACCATCCGGAGGCAGGTCTGCTCCATGATGTCTATGAGCCTCTCGATCCGCCTTACCGCGAGCCTATCATGATAAAGAATGTGACCGACCGTGTCGGCAAGACTTATGTCGAAATCGACGCCAAGAAGATTGTCGGCGTGGTGGAATGCAACATCCCTGACGAGGCGCGCGGCTTCAAGGGCGAGGATCCTGTGACGACACAGATAGGACGCAACGTGGCGCAGTTCCTTGTGAACGACATGAAGCGCGGCATCATTCCGCCGGAGTTCCTCCCTCTGCAGTCAGGTGTGGGCACAACGGCCAACGCCATTCTCGCCGCTCTCGGACAGGATCCTGCCGTCCCTAATTTCAACATCTATACTGAGGTGCTGCAGGATGCCATCGTCCCAATGCTTCTCGAAGGACGCGTGAAGGAGGCCTCTACATGCTCTCTTTCTGTCACAAACGAGTGCCTGAAGCAGGTTTATGACAACCTTGACTTCCTCAAGCAGCACCTTGTACTCCGTCCTTCAGAGATAAGCAACTCACCGGAGGTCATCCGCCGACTGGGAGTAATCGCCATAAACACAGCCATCGAGGTGGACATTTTCGGCAATGCCAACTCCACACACATATCGGGAACAAAGATGATGAACGGCATCGGCGGCTCAGGCGACTTCGAGCGCAACGCTTATATCTCAATCTTCACTTGTGCATCTACGGCAAAAGGTGGCGTAATCTCTGCCATTGTGCCGTTCTGCTCTCACCTCGACCACACGGAGCATGATGTCAATGTCATCGTGACAGAGCAGGGTGTGGCTGACCTTCGTGGAAAGTCGCCTATGCAGCGCGCTCACGAAATCATCGAGAACTGTGCTCATCCGGACTACCGCCCGTTGCTCCGCGAATACCTGAAGATTGCTTGTGGCGGACAGACTCACCACAATCTCCCTGCTGCATTCGCTATGCACGACACTCTGCAGCGTAAGGGCGACATGCACCTCACAGACTTCTCTGAGTACATGAAATAAGGTTTTTAGGAGGCTTTCTTTATCAGTATTGGCAGTACAGACAATAGTTCAATAATGACATAACTGACAATATTGACAAAACACCGTCAGTACTGACACAACTTCAATACTGACATTACTGACCAATCCCCACAACCTGACCCGATGAAAAGAATATGTCTCTACATATTGTCAGCACTCGTTCTTGCCTCCTGCGGCAGGAGCGAGTGCTCTTCGCATAGGGATGACAATACCAAAAGCTCCATCGCCTTCAAGAAAGACATCATCCTTCCCACCACACCGGTAAAGGATCAGGGTACCACAGACTTATGCTGGATTTACGCCATGCTTGCCACAATCGAGACCGACCGCCTTGCACAAGGGGACTCCGTGAACCTTTCTCCATTGTGGCTGGCAAGGAAAAGCCTTGAAGAACAGGCGACAACAACTTACCTCAAAGGGACGGAAATCTCATTGAGGGGCACACTCCCCGAAGCGATGCGCCTGCTTGATACCTACGGCATAGTGGCATGGGACGCGTACCATGGCAATTCCGGTGTCGCATCACGTGCCGAAGCGCGTCGCATTGACCGCATGGCAAGGATGTTCTCCAACAATAACAGAGGACTGGAAAGCCTTCAAGAAACCGTCGGAGGCTCTCTTGACGACTCCCTCGGCCCTACTCCGCGCAATGTCTTCATGTTCGGAATGGAGTACACTCCGCCGGAGTTCGCCCGCAGCCTCTGCCTTCCCGGCGATTGGATGGCTTACACATCATTCACCCACCACCCCTTCCACCGCCCTTTCGCCGTAGAGGTTCCCGACAACAGACAGGGGCATGAAGCCATGAACGTGCCAATAGGCGAACTGCTTGCCATGACCGCCGAAAGCCTGAAGAACGGGCATCCCGTGGCATGGGAAGGGTGCATGGCATTCATGGACGACGGGAAAGACAAGAGGAAAAGCTTCGCAGAAAACAAGAAAGGCTCATGGAATGTCACTCCAAACGACACCGCCTCATTGCAAAAGAAACGCCAGCGACTGTTTGAAAGCCACCGCCTTACGGACGACCATGCCATGGCTATCGTCGGCATGGGACACACAAAGGACGGACAACGGCTGTTCATCCTCAAGAACTCATGGGGAGAAGACTTCGGCAACAAGGGCTTTGCCGTCATGACAGAACGCCAATTCGCACTATGCACCATAATGATAATGCTACGGAAATGAAAAAATCAGTTCTCATAATCATCACCTTCCTCCACTCATTGTTCGGCAATGCACAAGCATTCCAGGGAGGAGAGACCTTGGAGTACAAGATGTACTTCAACTGGCAGTTCGTATGGCTCACCGCCGGAACGGCAACAATGACAATCCAAGAACGCGAATACAAAGGGAAAAAGGCGTTCCGATGCGCCCTAACGACACGCAGCAGCCAGAAGATTGACCGCTATTTCCGTATGCGCGACACACTCCTCTGCTACACCACACCCGAATGCCTGCCGCTCTACTACCGCAAAGGGGCAAGCGAGGGCAAGAGGTACTATGTTGACGAACTATTCTACAACTACGACAACGGCGTGCATGTAATCATGAAGGAACTGACCTCGCGCGGAGAACGCCTGCAGCAGGAGCGCCGCTTCCAGAAGCCTGTCTACGACATGCTCGCCATCTTCCTCAAAGCGCGCAACTACAACACCAACGGCTGGAAGAAAGGATACACCATCGTCTTCCCCATCGCTGACGGCGGCGGGGTGAAGAACGCCAAGATAAAGTACCTCGGAAACAAGACCGTCAAGGCGGATGACGGCAACAAATACAACTGCCTCCAACTCGCCTACATCGAGCCAGAAGGCAAGAAAGAGAAGGAGATTGTCCGCTTCTTCGTCACCGACGACAAGAACCATGTCCCCATACGCCTTGACCTCCACCTCAATTTCGGCAGTGCCAAGGCTTTCCTCAAAACCATGAAGGGCGTCAAGAACCCTGTGACGGCAAAGCTGTGACAACTCCTATCCGGCAACAAAGCCAAAGTGATGTTCATACAAACCCTTCACGGTATACCACGAAGAAACTGACAATATAATATCAATAAACCCTCCATAACACATCATCTGCCACGTGACAATTTCAAGTCTGACAAAAGGACTGCTGTCTCCGGCTCATCTTTTCCTGCATCTTTAGGTTTCCAAGCCACAACGAACCGCACAGAGGCAGACTCCACTTTATAGCCTTTGCGCTCCCATTCCAAAACCGTGTTCTGCATCTTTTGTGAGAGTTTTGCAACATATTCTCCTGTTGAGGCACTGGCTAACATGAAATCCTTGTAGACCAAAGCATCCCCTCCTCTCAACGCCAAAACCTCCTTTTTCCTGACTTTGAAGAAGCCGAGGAAAACATCTTTATGGGATAATTGCAGAATAACTTCATCAGGCATGCCATATTGTTGTTGGTCAATTATATATTTGTCTGTCTGCAGATGATTGAAGAAATTGCCATTGGTGTGTATGAAAAGCCTATTCTTTGCACGCGTCATTCCTACATAATATCTTCGCATAAGACTGTCATCTTTTGAATATCTGTCAGAGACAAGCATATATACGTCATCGAACTCCCTGCCTTTTGACTTATGTATTGTCGACACCACGACATCTGCACCTGATATGTCACAAAAGTCTTCCACATCAGATTCAAAGACAAATTCCTTGAAATCAGTGAAATACTTTGCCTTATTGGTTTGTTCAAACTGCTCCAAGCAATTCCTTAATAATGCAAGACTTGTACTTCTTCCATAAGCATTAAAGGTTGCATTCTTGGCATCCTCCCACAATTCTTCCGTAATCAGTGGTGTCTTTATCCGCTTCCCTATGAATTTCAGGAAATACCTTACCTCTGCCATATTCACGAAACGCAAGCCGTCCATGGACTGTATCAGTTTGCTGTTCACACCATATTTCCGTAGAAGTGCAGTCACAATCACAGCTTCTTCATTCGTCTGAGTGAGCACACAGGCGGTTCCATTGGTTCTATGACTCAGTAGATTTTCTGCAAGTGGCTGATACATGAACATAGAGTCATGACATGTGACTTCCACCCATCCTTCTTCCTTTCTCATAGAGACAATGGGAGAGTTTTTTATCCTTCTCTTTATTGATTTCAGGAAACAGTTGGCAAAGTCCACAGGCTTCAAGGCACAGCGGTAGTTCTCTGTCATCTCAATGAATCTGCTTCCGTCCTCTTTGGTCAGGCAGTACATATATTCAGATGCAGAACCACGGAACTCATAAATGTTCTGGTCATCATCTCCGACAGCTATGACACGCATTTCCTCGTTGTTGTCCATCAAAGCTTTCACCAAGGAATATTCCCCGACACTCATGTCCTGAGCCTCATCAATGACAAGCACTGACTTGCCAATTTTGTTCGGCTCCACTTCGCCCTGGGCAATCATCTCAGCAGCCTTCGCAACCACATCTTTTGCATCATCAAGATTGCCGATGCGTCCTAAGAGGTCAAAGCAATAGGAATGGAATGTCTTTATCTCGACAAAATGGGCGGCGTTGCCTATCAATCCAATAAGTCTCTGCTTGAATTCTGTTGCGGCAGCCCTTGAAAATGTCAGCATGAGGAGTTGCTCATGCTTCACATCCTCCAAAAGCAGCAGGGAGGCAAGTTTATGGACAAGCACACGTGTTTTCCCACTTCCGGGACCTGCCGCTACAACGATACACCGTGAATCTTTGTCAGAAATAATCTCCATTTGACATTTGGACAACTGCCCGAACAGCTGGTCATATTTCTGCGGTGTCAGGTTACGCTGTATCTCGCTTACTCTTTCCCCTTTGAAGTATTTTGAGACGAATTTCCTGTAATCCATCTGGAAATAGTCCTTGACATACTGCAATGCAGCATCGTAGTCCCTTACCATCAGGTTCGCATATTCGCCGACAATATGTATTTGTTGGATTTTCTGTTTATAGAACTCGTTGAGCATCCTATAATCATCCAACTTGTAGCGGGCTTTGTTGTCTTTTATCCTTTTGATGTTCATGGCATTGTAAAGGACAAGGAAACCGCCGTCCAGTTTCAGAGCACCGATTTTTGACAAATAGAGGAGAGCCTCTTCAACGTCTTTAAGGTGGATTTCGTCAGAACTATTAAAAAGTGACAAGGAATGTTCCTTTATATTGTCAAGAAGCTCTATGACAGAAAATTGCACGGACTTGTTTTCCGAACCGCCCTTTTCCCTCTCCAAGGCAATGCCATACAGCCATTCTATTGCAAACCGGCTTATCTCCAAACGCTTTTCAAACCGCTTTATCGTTGCTTCGGAATTGGCAAGGCGTAGTATCTCCATATTGTTTGCAGCATCCTCCTTTTTGCGTGTATAGCCTTTGATTGTAAGGAAATAGAGCAATGTACGGATATCTTTCTCTTTGGATGTGCCTATGCCGGCATTCACGGCATTGTCATTCAGTTGCTTACATGAGATGCGCAATGACTCGTCAGGAATGCTGCCAAGTATGTATTGTTCAAGCCTTGCAAAGCGTTCAAGGAGCATCCGTGACTTTCGTTCTGTATCTCCGGCATCCAGCAGATAGGCTGATATGTCCTTGCTGTCGGCAAGTATCCCCTCCAGCCTCATCCTCTCCACAACGGAGATTACATCCCTTTTGCTTAGCCCGAGGATGTCCGCAAGATAATCTATGCGCGACTCGGCTTCCGAATCTTGGGCTTTGGCAATATGCTTTTGTGTAATCAGCGACTTTATTATTCTGACGGATTTCTCAATCTCCTCACTGTCAAAGAGCCGTGACTCCGAAATCCTCTTGCGTGCTTCGTCCATGTTCTTCACCGTGATTCCTGTGGCATAGACATGTGGCACATTGTTTCCTCTCACCAAATATCCGCTTCGCTCCAGTGCTGCCAATGCTGTGCGGACACGCGTCTCAATGTCGGAAACGGAATCATCCCAACCTGCCTGACGTGCAATCTCAAGCGCCGAGCAACTGACATTCATGCGTTGCTTGGTAAGGACTTTCACAGCCTTCCATACTTGCTGTATTTCACTGATGCTTAATTTCGTTTGGTTAAGGAGTATGAAATGCTTGTCCAAGTCATTGTCACCGTAAAGCACATAGCAGCGTGCGTCAAGGCTTGGGTCACGCCCAGCCCTGCCGGCCTCCTGGACATAATTCTCCAAAGAGTCGGAAATGTCGTAATGGATGACAAGACCGACATCCTTCTTGTCCACTCCCATGCCGAATGCAGATGTCGCAACAATAATCCGCACCTTATCGGTCATGAAAGCATCTTGATTGGCAATTTTCTTGTCAGCCTCCATCTGTCCATTGAACGGCAATGCTTTGTAACCGTCACGGGTCAATTTGGCAGCCAGGTCTTTTGTGCGTTTCGTACGTGAGACATAAACGATTGTCGGGCAATCAGAGCTTGCCACAAGCTCCCTCAACTTGAGGTACTTGTCATTATCATTGTCGGCGTGGATAACAGAATACTGAAGATTTGTCCTTGAAGCGGTGGACGCGAAAAGTTGCAAGTCAAGATTCAGAGTCTGTTTGAAATAGTCACAAATGTCTTGTATGACCTTTTGCTTCGCCGTAGCCGTAAAACAAGAAACCGGAATTGGCTCTTTGCAATGCTTTTTCTGCTGATATTCCTTTATGAACGTGCCTATATACAAATAGTCGACCCTGAAATCCTGTCCCCATGAAGAGAAACAATGGGCTTCGTCAATGACAAACCTTACGACATG
Organism: Palleniella muris; assembly: GCF_004792655.1. GTDB lineage: Bacteria > Bacteroidota > Bacteroidia > Bacteroidales > Bacteroidaceae > Prevotella > Prevotella muris_A. Next base: position 154,545 of record NZ_SRZC01000005.1, read on the forward strand.
ACGCATCATGAGAATCCGCTCAATGGTTTTTGAGCGGAGCATTTCAGGAGAGATGTACAACAGGGAAGCATCCCCTTCCTGCACCCTTTGTATGGCGTTTGCCCTTGTGATAGGGTCCAACATGCCGTTAATCGTCACGGCGTCCGTAATGCCTCTGTCGGCAAGGTTGTCGACTTGGTCTTTCATGAGGGACTGCAAAGGTGAAATGACAATGGTGAGTCCATGGACAGCATGTCCTGCCATAAGTGCCGGAAGCTGAAATGTAAGCGACTTGCCTCCGCCGGTAGGGAATATAGCCAACAACGACTTGCCCTCCACAGCAGCCTTGGCTGCCCTTTCCTGCAAGGGTTCACCCTCATAGGCGCGGAACTTGTCATAGCCGAAAAACACTTTCAGGTTGTGCTGCATATCCATTTGTGTGGAACAGTAGTCACAGCCTTCCTTGCAATGCGTGTTACGCAGGGTTTTGACGATAAACTCCACCTCCGGATAATTATGGATTACCCAGCCCGGAGTCACAGAATGGCTGTCCGTCGTGTCGACAAGTGCCAAGGCATAAGCCAATCCGCAAGGATGCTCCTTTACGAGGGATTCAATGTCGGCATTCCGGCATATCTTTCCGGCATACAGTCGCTTTATGAGTTCTGGGAGACTTTCACCAGCATCTTCCGCCCCGACTATGCTCAGGAAACCATCAAACTCTTTCTTTCCCTTCAGCAGTGACGCGAACAATATGCGCTTCTCCTCCGGCAACGCATGCCAGTGGGCAATCTCATCATGCAGAAGGATTTCCGCTTTCTCACAGTCGTTGACGGGATTGTTCATCTGCTCCGCCAACAGTTTGTCGTCTTTGACAAGCCTGTGATAAGGGCGTTCCGGAAACAGCAATGGCGAGATGTAGAGCGTATCGACCAATGTCCATCCGCACTTGCCTTCTCCAAACAAGTATTTGGCATCATGGTGTATGATGTTATGTCCACAAAGGTAATCCGTATCCCTCAAGAATTCAAGCAATTCGCTTTTTGAAGCCCTATGAAATGTCGCACCGTCATGTCGCAGTGCCCCTATGTCATGGATTTTATGGTCTTTTATGCCGACTTCTATATCTATTATGGCATAATTTTCCGGATTGGGCTGTACACATACAGCATTGTCGCTGAAGAAATTCTCCGTATCTTCAGCTTTCCTGCCTCCTATGAGTCTGCTCCACAATGACATAGTATATTCAGATTATTAATTAGTTTGTCCTTATAAGATTATATATAGTCTTCTTTTGCTTGCAAATTTACTAAAAATATTTGGAGACAAATAATTTATGCAGAAAAAAATGTAACTTTCGTCATTAAATAACGGCATGCAGGAGTCCTGTTATCCTTTTGAAACTGCATTAACCTTGAACTATAAAACAAAGGAACTACTTTGCAGAAAAATGCTGCAGCAAAGTTTCGGAAAGGCATTCTCTCTTCCGCCTTCCGGCAACGACAGGCAAAAGTCCCGGAAATCAGACACAGCCATTTTCCTGTCACCTTTTATTACAATTCATCTGCCTTGCAGCGTCCGCAGCCGGAACATCCGTCACAGACAAGGTGCATCCCGCAGGTGATGCAACGGGGATTCCCGAATTGCGGGCTATGGCTGTCCTGCTGCGGAATGGCAAAGCCCAAAGGGTCGCGCAGGTCAAAGCGCAAGGGCTTGCCCTCGAACGACAGGCCGGAGCGGAAGGCTTGCTCCGACTGCCTGCCACGAGGGATGCTGTAAGTCTTGCCGTCCTTGACAAAACGGCTTCCTGTGCCACAGAAGACAAAAGAGACATTTGCCTTGCGGCAGTGGCGGCTAAGCAGTTCCACCCACTCATAATGGCAGGGGCGCGAGCCCTCGTAGTTCTCGCCGCCGCACAGCACTTGCTCTATCTGCCCTTCATGCAGATAGTCCGCTATGTCAATCCTGCCTATCAGCGGGGCGCACATGATGCCCTTATGCTTGAACGGCAGGCGGTGGAGGATAGGTATCCGCTCATCGGCGCGGAACTGATTCTCGCAAGTGACGTTGAAGAAAACATTCTCCCACCCCTCACCCCAATCATGCGGCAGGCAGCCGGCCACACGCTCCGGGCGTTTTGTAAGAAGGAAGAACACCACGTCCGGGCGCTGGCGGATGATGCTCCATGCGTCCCCACGCCACGCGTCAGCCTCTTCCAGGAAGAAGTCGGAGGTCATGCAGACACGCAGCATCTCACCGCTCCGTACCTTGTAAGCCCCATTCCTGTCCCTTTGGACAGGGTAGCCGAAGCCTTGCTTCGTGCGATAAATCTCGCTGCCGTCATGCCCGCGATAGCCGTCAATGGCATACATGTAGCAATGCGCACAGCCCTCGCTCTTCCTTATGCAGCCGTGCCATGGATTCCAAATGTCCCGCATCTTTGTAAATGACTGTAGAGAATTAATTTACGGTAAGCAACTACGTGCAAATCACTTTACATTGTTGTGTTTGTACCAATACTTGTTCTTTTCTGCCTGCAAATTTACTAAAAATCCGTGAAAACAAGGCTTTTATAAAGAGAAATGTGTGTTTCTCCCATAAAGTCCGGCACAAAGGAAGCCGAACTCTCCGCCAAAGAAACGCCACCGCACAAAAACCGCAGGTAAAGCATTGGCACACAATACATTACAGAACACATGACAAAAGGTAACGTTTTGCAGTGTAAAGTGTTGCCTTTTACCATGCAAAAGGTAACCATTCGCACCATGAAAGGTTACCTTTGGTTTTTCATGCCATAGGCACAGGCAAAAAAACGTGCCGGGGATGATTTTTTCAAGACTATTCTTTTTAATTTCCAATTAAAAATAGTATCTTTGCATTATGAACGAAAACAGAATGAAATATGAGATAATGGCACCCGTAGGCTCGCGCGAGTCCCTCGCCGCTGCCATAAACGCCGGAGCACAATCGGTGTATTTCGGCATAGGGCAACTTAACATGCGCGCGCATTCAGCGTCGACTTTTTCCATCGACGACCTGCACGAAATCGCGGCGACCTGCCACGAGCACGGGCTGAAATCCTACCTTACGGTGAACACAGTCATCTATGGCGAGGACATCGAGACCATGCACCGCATAGTCGATGCGGCAAAGGCGGCAAAGATTTCTGCCGTCATCGCCAGCGACGTGGCTGTCATGACCTACGCGCGCTCCATAGGACAGGAGGTGCACCTGTCCACACAGCTGAACATTTCCAACATCGAGGCGGCGAAATTCTACGCGCAGTTTGCCGATGTTGTCGTGCTTGCGCGCGAGCTGAACATGGAGCAGGTGGCGGAAATCCACCGTCAGATTGTGGAGCAGAATGTCTGCGGCCCGTCGGGAAACTTGCTTCGCATCGAGATGTTCTGCCACGGTGCGCTGTGCATGGCTATCTCCGGAAAATGCTATCTCTCACTGCAGAATGCCAACCGCTCCGCCAACCGTGGCGAGTGTGTGCAGATTTGCCGGCGCGGCTACCGTGTGACGGACATCGAGACGGGCAACGAACTGGAGATTGACAACAAGTACATCATGTCGCCGAAAGACCTCAAAACCATCCGTTTCATCGACCGTATGATGGACGCCGGAGTGCGGGTGTTCAAGATTGAGGGCAGGGCGCGCGGACCGGAATATGTGGACAATGTCGTGCGATGCTACAACGAGGCGATAAATGCCGTGCTCTCCGACCAACGTAATGCCGGCACAGACTGCCCAAAGGAGTTCTCCGAAGCAAGGAAAGACGAGTGGGACGAGCGTCTTGCGCGTGTCTTCAACCGTGGCTTTTGGGACGGCTACTATCAGGGACAGACCCTCGGCGAGTGGAACGATTCCTATGGTTCCAAGGCTACGGAGAGGAAGGTCTACAGTGCGAAGACCATAAAATACTTCTCAAAAATCGGTGTGGCGGAGTTCCAAGTCGAGGCGCAGGAAATCGCCGTCGGTGACACTCTCCTCGTCACAGGTCCCACAACGGGAGCCGTGCGCTTCGAGTGTGAGGAGATAAGGTTTGACCTCCAACCGGTAGAAAAGGCGGAGAAAGGTCAGCGCGTGAGCATCCCCGTGCCTGAGAAAGTGCGCCCGAGCGACAAGCTCTTTGTGCTGAAAAAGCACTGAATCTTCATCATCAATTTTGTCAGTTGTGACAGTACAGTCAGCAATGACAGCTCTGACAATACTGTCAGTATTGACAAAATTTTCATTACTGACCCAACAAAAAAAACACCAACTACCATGACAATCAACGAAATACAAGACGAAGTAATCGAGGAATTCCAGGACTTTGACGACTGGATGGACAAATACCAGCTGCTCATCGACCTCGGCAACGAGCAGGAACCGTTGGACGACAAGTACAAGACCGACGACAATCTCATCGACGGATGCCAGAGCCGTGTGTGGCTGCAGGCGGACATGCGCGACGGACTTCTCCACCTTCAGGCGGAGAGCGACGCACTCATCGTGAAGGGAATCATCGCCCTTCTCATCCGTGTCCTTAACGACCACACACCGCAGGAGATACTCGATGCCGACCTTTACTTCATCGAGCGCATAGGACTTAAGGACCATCTGTCGCCTACACGCTCCAACGGTCTCCTCGCCATGGTGAGGAAAATCCGAATGTATGCACTCGCCCTGTCACAGCAGGGATAACAGGCAGTTCGGGAAATTGGCAACTTGACTATTTGACAACTTGTCAGAAAAACAAACAACCCATAACCCACAGAAAATGACTTGGACAGACGAACTTTGGCCTCTCGTGATACAGCTTTACCGGAAGAAACCGGAAGGCATAAAGCCTATGTACTCGCGCGACACCGTACGACTGGCTCTCGAACTGCACATACCGCCGCAGGTCATCTACCAGAAGATGTTCGCCCTGCGGCAGCAGTTGCCACCATCACTGGAAAGGCTCATGGAGACCGTCGGCAGGAACCCGAAACGGCTTTCGCTGACTTGCCGGAAGCTGCGCGCACTGAACGGTATGGGAAACGCCGGCGAATTCTATGACGATGTGAAGGTGAACGAGACCTTCGAACTGGATTTCCGCCCTGTCAACGCTCCCACGGCGCAGCTCACAGGACGACCGCTGATTACTCCGGTTATGCTCATCATGATTCTTGACCTCTACTTCCGGCTTATCCCGACGACAATGGTTGCGGAGACACCTGACGTGAAAGAACTGGCAAAACTCCTTGACATACGCGCCGAGGACGTTGCCTATATCCTCGGAATCTACCTCCGTTGCGACCCGTTTGTACAGAACCCGGAGGATTGCGACGACCCTTTGCTTGAGCCATGCAGGAAGATTTGGGAGAAATATGCTTATGACGACCCCACCGTACTGTCAAACATGGCACGGCAGCTGGAGTGCTACTGGAAGTGAATGGGAGGCTTAAAGTTTTTTTGCATCATGATTTATCATGTTGCATCATGATTCATCATGAAGTAATGCCGCATCATGACAACCGCAACAACCTCTAACCCAAACCAACAACCACTATGAAACAAAGCCTTTCCAACATACAGAAACAGGAGCAACGGCAGCTTCTGCAACAGCATCTGTCAGCACAGCAAGTGCTTGTGGTGAAGATGCTGGAGATGCCTCTTGCACAACTGGAGGACAATGTGCTGCGGGAACTGGACACAAATCCTTCCCTCGAACCGGACTATGATGACCGCGAGGCGGCGGACCTGCCTTCCGAGACACCGGGAAAGAGTGACGAGGAGGAACGGAGGGAGGACGCCTTGAACGACGCTCTTGACCTTATGGGCAAGGACGACAGGCTGCCTTATGGCGGCAATGGTGAGGAAAGGACGGTGGAGGATGGGAACACGGTGTCGTTCATCGACACCCTCAATGAGCAGATGAACCTCGAGGAACTTACCGATGAAGAGCACCGGATTATGGAATATCTCATCTGTTCTCTCGACGACGACGGACTGCTGCGCAAGGATTTGCAGACTATCGCCGACGAGCTTGCCATATATGAGAACCTGTTCGTGGAGCCTGACGAGATAGAGGCTGTCCTTCTACGCCTTCAGGAGTTTGACCCCGCCGGCATAGGCACAAGGAACCTGAAGGAATGCCTCCTTGTTCAGGTGGAGAGAATGACGGCAACGCCGCAGACAATGCTCATGTACCGCATCATCAACGAATGCTATGACGATTTCAGCAACAACCGTTGGGAACGCATAGCCAAGGCTCTCCGCCTTTCGGAACAGCAGGCTGAGGACATCAGGCGTGAGATACGCCACCGGCTGAACCCCAAGCCCGGCGCGGCTCTCGGTGAGGTTCAGGGGCGTTCCTTGCAGCAGATTACGCCGGATTTCATTGTCCATGTGGATTATGAAGGTGACATTTCTTTCGAGCTGAACAACGGTCGCGTGCCGCAACTCCATGTGGTAAAGGAGGACGAAGAACTCCTGAACGAGATGAGTGGCACACAGATGACGCGCGAGGAAAAGGAGGCTTACGACTTCACACGCAACAACGTCGAGAGCGCACGGCAGTATATCGAGGCTCTGCGGCAACGCAACAGCACCCTTGTCCTCACCATGGAGACCATAATCAAGATGCAACGCCCGTATTTCCTTAGCGGAGACGAGAACGACCTGCGACCCATGGTGCTGAAGAACGTGGCTGAACGCACAGGACTTGACATTTCCACAATCTCAAGAGTGAGCCGTGAGAAATACGTGCAGACACCGTGGGGCACATTCCCCCTCAGGCATTTCTTCTCCGAAGGCTACGAGACAAAGGACGGAGAAGTGACTGCGACAAAGGTAATCAAGGCGGCTCTGAAAGAAATCATTGACAACGAGGACAAGAAACGCCCTCTCTCCGACGAGAAACTTGTCGCCCTCATGACCGAGAAAGGCTACCCTATCGCCCGCCGCACGATAGCGAAGTACCGCGAACAGCTGGGCATCCCTTCTGCAAGACTGAGGAAATAAGGCTTTCATACCTCTCACTTTATGTCGCAAACGCATACATATTATAATAGGAGCAAGTAAAGTTCTACATATAATCTATAACATGGGAAAAGAAGCACTGCCTGTAAAACCAATATTCCTTACAGACATAAGAAACATCATCAATTCCGCACGCCATAATGCCGTACGGAGCGTGGACTACTGCCGAGTACAGATGTATTGGCATATCGGGCAGCGCATCTTTGAAGAGGAGCAGCAAGGGAAAGAGCGCGCCGACTATGGCACTTACTTGATTAAAAACCTTGCCAAGAGCCTTGAACCGGAATATGGAAGCGGATTTTCTTATAGGCAACTTGCCTTTTGCCGCCAATTCTACAGGCTTTACCCAATTGTGAACGCAGTGCGTTCGCAATTAAACTGGACACAATATCGCCTGCTCATACAAATGGACGACCCTGACAAACGGGAGTATTATGAACTTGAAGCAGTCAACAATGGATGGACAGCACGCGAAATGGAACGCCAAATCCATTCACAACTCTATGAACGCCTGCTGCTCAGCAACGACAAGGAAGCTGTGCTGGCTGTCGCAAGGAAAAAGCGTGTGCCACAAACGCCGCAAGAAATAATCAAAGATCCTATGATTCTGGAGTTCCTCGGGCTGGAACGCAAGGCGGAATATTACGAGAGCGACATGGAAAACGCTATCATAACCCACCTCCAACAGTTCCTTCTCGAAATGGGAAACGGCTTCACTTTCGTTGCTCGACAAAAGCGTTTGTTGCTGGAAGACGATGAGTTCTTCGCCGATTTGGTGCTCTATAACAGAATCCTCCGCTGCTTTGTCGTCATTGAAATAAAGACAGGAAAGCTCACGCACCAGGACATCGGGCAACTGCAAATGTACGTCAACTACTTTGACCGCAAAGAGAAACTGCCTGAGGAAAACCCGACAATAGGCATACTGCTCTGTTCCGCAAAGAACGATACGGCAGTGAAGATGACCCTTCCGGAAGACAACAGGACCATACTTGCAAGCTAATACCGCCTTTATCTGCCTACCGCAGAGCAACTTACCAAGGAGGTTGAACTCGTCAAGGAGCAGATGAGGACAAGCAATAATTGCCGGAAAAAGGCGGAAAACTCTGATTACAACCGCGACGAATAAAGAAACAAAACGCAACATCAATACATCACACACGCCAAAAAGAGCAAGATGACAGAGAAGAAACTAATACCCGTGGCACGCATGCTGTCACTGCTTTTCACACCGTTCTATCTTCCTATCGTGGGAATGATAGCACTGTTCGCATTCAGCTACCTCAGCCTCCTGCCGTGGCAGTATAAGCTGTATGTCATCATAACAACATATTTCTTCACCATACTGCTGCCGACGGTGCTCATACACTCCTACCGCAAGTACCACGGATGGTCACTCTACCACCTCGGAAAGCGGGAGAAGCGCATGATACCCTACATCATCTCCATACTCTCCTATCTCGCCTGCTACCACATAATGCGGTGGATGCATTTCCCGCACTTCATGTCTGCCATCATCGTGGCGGCACTCTTCGTGCAGGTTGTCTGCGCTATGTTCAACAACTGGCTGAAAGTTTCCACACACATGGCGGCAATAGGCGGCATGACAGGTGGCGTGGCGGCATTCTCCTTCATATTCGGATTCAACGCAATATGGTGGCTCTCCGTGCTGATAATCATCGCCGGACTGCTCGGAACAGCACGAATGCTGCTCCGTCTGCACACCCTCTCCGAGATATGCACAGGCTTTCTCGTGGGCTTTACCACAACATTCTTTGTGGTTCTTATAATATAAAATGAACTTGTTCAAACTAATTTATATTCGTTAATTATTCGCTAAAATACAAAAAATACAGCGTATTTTCCAAAAGGTTTATTATATTATT
>NZ_SRZC01000006.1 GCF_004792655.1 Palleniella muris
TTTTTTGTATTTTAGCGAATAATTAACGAATATAAATTAGTTTGAACAAGTTCATAGGAACATGACACCGGAAGAAAAAGCAAGAGTCAAGATTGACCGCTGGTTTGAGGATGCAGGTTGGGAGGTCACCGACCGCGACCATTATACCCCGGCATCAACTGCTGTTGCCATACGGGAGGGATTGCTTGAGAATAATCTTGAAGCCGACTATTTCCTCTTTATAAACGGGAAAGCGGTTGGTGTGCTTGAAGCCAAACGCAAAGAGGTGGATATAACTGCTGATTACGTGGCAGAACAAGCCGAGCACTACACTCGTGCCGTCCCCTGCTGTTACCAGACCCATTCTAATCCCTTGCCTCTCGTTTATCTGTCAAACGGCGAATCAGTACTTTTCAAAAATCAAGAAAAGGAGGATGCTGCCTACGATGAGATAAACCGCATCCACTCTCCCAAAGAGATAGTCAAGATGCTTGGCATCGAAGACCAGTTTGCAGGTCTCCCGGTGGTGAAGAAACGCGGATTGCGTGACTGTCAGTTTGAAGCAGTTACCGAACTTGAAAAATCGTTCCGCACCGGTCAGAATCGCGCTCTTATGGTATTGGCAACAGGAGCAGGAAAGACATATACTGCCGTTACCGCAGCCTATCGCTTTTTGAATTATGCCAAAATGCGCAGAGTGCTTTTCCTCGTTGACCGTAATAACCTTGGTAAACAGGCTGAAGGAGAATTTGGCACTTACCGATTGACGGAGACGGGAGACCCGTTTAATACAATCTTTGGTGTGTCCCGCCTTAAATCTGCGGTCATACCAAAAGATGCCAATGTTGTAATCTCTACCATTCAGCGACTTTTTGCTTTCCTGAAAGGTGAGCCGATTACGACCGACAATGACGATGACGAAGAATCCGGCACCAATGAAGAAATAGTCCTTCCTCCGAATCCGGCTTTGCCGCAGGATTATTTCGACCTAATCGTTATAGACGAATGTCACAGGTCGATTTATGGCAACTGGAAGAAAGTGCTGGAATATTTCAATACCGCACGGTTGATTGGCCTGACAGCAACCCCCGTGCCCGAAACCAAGGCATTCTTCAACAACAATATCGTTGTCAACTACACTCTTGAAAAGTCAATAGTCGATGGTGTCAATGTAGGCGCAAGAATCTATCGCATCAAGACTCAGGAAACCGAAAACGGAGGAGCGATCCGTGTCGGCGACAAACTGCGTCAGGTGACGCGCTACACGGGAAAGGTAGAGACTATCACCAACCGCGAATCGCAGAACTATACAAAGGAGGAACTGAACCGCTCCATTATCAATCCGGCACAGATTAAGCTTATTCTCCAGACGTTTAAGGATGCCGTTTATTCTGAATTGTTTATTGAGCCGCAGCGAGAACCTAATTTTGACTATCTTCCCAAGACACTGATTTTCGCCCTTAACGAGGCTCATGCCAACAACATTGTCAAGATTGTCAAAGAGGTGTTCGGCAAGGAAGATGATGATAAGTTCGTACAGAAAATAACGTATTCCTCCGGCGACAGCGATGCTCTTATCCGCTCTTTCCGAAACGACAAGGAGTTCCGCATTGCCGTTACCTGTACTCTCGTTGCCACCAGCACGGATGTAAAGCCGCTTGAAGTCCTGATTTTCATGCGTGATGTCCGCTCAGAACCACTGTATATCCAGATGAAGGGACGAGGCACACGCACCATCGGTGATGATGTGCTGCGAAACGTGACCCCGAATGCTTTCAGCAAGGACTGCTTCTTTCTGGTGGATGCTGTCGGCGTTACTGAATCTGAAAAGACAGTTCCGGCTCCCGGAGAAGATGAAGGCCCGACCGAGACAATAACATTCAAGAAACTCCTTGAACGTATGACGCACGGCGAACTTCCTGACGGTTATTTCAAACTTCTGGCAGCTCGATTGGCTCGTATTTCTTCCAAATCTACCGAGGGACAGCGCAATGAATTTACTGAACTGACCCACGGCATAACTATGGCCGATCTTTCGGAAAGGATGTTCAAGGCAATCGACCCCGAAACGTCTCCATCGTTGCCTCCGTATCGCAATGTCAATGAGCCTAATTTAGATCGTAAAGGTCTGTTTGCGCCGTTGGCAAATAATCCGAAGGCGCGTGAGCTTCTGCTTACTCTCAACGCAGGTTTCATCAAAACCTTGATGCCCGGTGAGGATACCCTTATATCCAAAGGATTCTCTATGGAGGAAGCACAGGAAACGACTTCCGCATTTGAGGATTACTGCAAGACACATGCTGATGAGATTGAAGCATTGCGCATAATCTATAATAACTCCGGCGAACCGTTGACCTATTCAATGCTTCGCGACCTCTCAGTCCAGCTTCGCAGGGCAAACTCCCAGTTCAATGTCTCTCAACTCTGGAATTGTTATTCTCTTCTCAATCGCGAGAAGGTAAAGCCACGCTCAACACAAGAGGAGAAGGAGGCATTGACAAATATAATCCAGCTTGTGCGTTATGCCCTCGGTCAGATTGACCGCCTCGACTCGCTCTGTTCGTCGGCCAACCAGTATTTCAACCTCTGGTACGGTCAGCTTCAGCGTAATATCTCCGACAAGCAGATTGAGGTCATCAAGCAGGTTGTAAGGTATATAGCATCAAATGGAGCTGTAACTATAAAGGATATCAGAGAGGAAGACAAATCTCAGGCGGCTCAGCTTGTTAAAGCATTTGGCAATCTCACAGAAGCGAACAAGGCTCTTTTGTCTCTCGCCGGATTCATAATCTATCACAGAAATGTAGCCTAAAATTTAACTCGGCAATGGCAAACAATACAGAACAATCAATCATAAAAAAAGTATGGACCCTCGCCACGACCCTTTCAGGTCAGGGTGTAGGCTTTACTGACTACATAACTCAATTGACATATCTCCTTTTTCTGAAAATGGATAAGGAGAACCGTGAACTCGGCGAGGAATCGGCCATACCGGAGGGGTATCAGTGGGAAGAACTGACTGCTCTCGACGGAACAGACCTTCTAATGCAATATGAAGAAACGCTCGATTTTTTGAGTCGTCAGGATAATCTTATCGGCACAATCTTCACAAAAGCTCAGAACAAGATTGACAAACCGGTCTATCTCAAAAAGGTCATCACGATGATAGATGAGGAAGACTGGCTTCTCGAAGGCGACGTGAAGGGTGCTATTTACGAAAGCATTTTGGAACGTAACGGTCAGGACAAGAAGAGCGGTGCTGGTCAATATTTTACACCTCGCCCCCTTATCAAGGCAATGGTTGATTGCGCCCGCCCTAAAATAACCGAAACAGTCTGTGACCCGGCTTGTGGCACCGGCGGCTTCCTCCTTGCCGCATTCGATTATATGAAAAATCAGAGTCAGGACAAGGAGAAACGGGAGTTTCTGCGAAACGAGGCATTGAGCGGAACTGATAACACCGCACTTGTTGTCACCCTCGCTTCAATGAACCTCTATCTGCATGGTATCGGCACTGACCGCAGTCCTATCATTTGTGCAGACTCTCTCGAAAAGCAGCCCGAGAAACTTTTTGATGTCATACTCGCAAATCCACCGTTCGGCACACGCCCTGCCGGTTCGGTCGATATTCAGCGCGATGACTTCATCACTGAGACAAAGAACAATCAGCTCAACTTTCTGCAACATATCATGATGTCGCTCCGCAATGGCGGTCGTGCCGCTGTCGTGCTGCCTGACAATGTTCTTTTCGAGGGTTCAGGCGAAGCGATACGCCGCAAATTGCTGACAGATTTCAATCTCCACACAATTCTGCGTCTTCCCACCGGTATATTTTATGCTCAGGGAGTTAAGGCAAACGTACTGTTCTTTACCAAAGGTGAGCCTACACGCGATGTATGGTTCTACGACTACCGCACCGGAGTGAAACATACTCTCGCCAACAACAAGCTCGAACGCCGCCACCTTAACGATTTCGTGTCCTGTTATAATCCCGACAACATTTCGGCACGAACGGAAACGTACAACGCCGAGACCGAACCAAACGGACGCTGGCGCAAATATCCGGCTGAAGATCTGCTCAAACGCGACAAGACCTCGCTTGACATCACATGGATGAAAATCGAGGACACCGACGACCGCACCCTTGCCGAGCTAATGGCTGACATTGAAACAAAAAGCAACAACATAGCCTCTGCGGTCGCTCAGTTAAAGGAATTGTTTTCCGAGCTTAACCTTAACGAAGTCAACGAATAAGCCATGGGTAAGACAGTAACTACATACCTCGTGGACGGAGATCCCAAAGGAACCCGCTATGCTTTTATCAGCAATAAGATATGCCAGATGTTTGTCGTGCCACGTTCAAATCTTGACTATCTCGACAAACAGAAGAAACTACACAAGCCGGCATTCTATATTCTTATTGGCGAAGATGAAATGGCAAAACCGCAGGCTTATATTGGAGAAACCGAAAACTTCAGGGAGAGGGTAAAAGACCATGACCAAAAGAAAACCTTTTGGCAGAAAGCTCTTATATTCGTTTCAAAAGATGCGGATATGACCAAAACAGATGTGCAATATCTGGAATATCTTGCCGTGCAACAGGCAAAGAATATCAACCGATATGGTCTTCAGGAAAACAAGCAGACTCCGAAAGAACCGAACCTTCCGGAATATCAGAAAGATGCTATGGATGAGTTCTTCGAGGACATCAAATTCCTGACATCTTTTATTGGGATAAGCATTTTTGAAACAGCTTCGGTTAATCAACTACCCGTTTTCCATTTTAAGCGTAGAGGCGCAAATGCAAAAGGTGTGTATGATGGAAATGGCTTTACTGTATTGCGAGGGAGTATATTATCCAAAGATACTGTAAACTCTTGCCATACCATCGAAAGACGGGAAATGATTATCAAGGATTACTCTCAGACAAATGAAAATGGCAACCCGGTTTTGACATCCGATATTTCATTTTCAAGTCCAAGTACAGCTGCGAGCATTTGCGGAGGATGCAGCTCAAATGGCTGGGTAGAATGGAAAAACGATAAGGGACAGACCCTTGATGAGATTTATCGTAATAAGTGACAATTATGGATACTCAGAAACTACGCCAGCGCATACTCGACCTCGCCATCCGTGGTAAACTCCTGCCACAAGACCCCAATGACGAACCGGCATCCGTCCTTCTCGACCGCATCCGCGCCGAGAAGGAACGTCTCATAGCCGAGGGCAAACTCAAACGCCCCAAAGCAAAAAAATCTACCGATAAATCCCACTATCAGAACTTCACCCCGCCTTTCGACATCCCCGAATCATGGCAGTGGGTAAGATTAGGTGATTATGTTATAAATCGAGATGGCGAAAGAGTTCCAATCGCTTCGACGATAAGGAGCAAACAAAGTAATAAAATTTATGATTATTACGGAGCGGCAGGAGCCATTGATAAAGTGGATAACTACATCTTTGATGAACGTCTTTTATTGATTGGTGAAGATGGTGCTAATTTATTGAGCCGCACAAAGGATAATGCGTTCTTTGCGGATGGTAAGTATTGGGTTAATAATCACGCACATGTTTTAGATTCCAGTGATAAATTCCTTTTAGAATTTGTTGCCCTTTATATCAATACCATACCATTAGACGATTATATAACAGGCTCTGCACAGCCTAAACTATCGCAAGACAATCTGAATAATATACATTTGCCAATTCCCCCGATAGAAGAACAAAGGCGTATCTTAACAATGATAGAATCGTTGATGTCTATTATTTGTGAAATTAGGGAATCTAAACAGCAATTATCTCAGTCTATAGCATTAACGAAATCCAAGATCCTTGACCTCGCGATGCAGGGAAAGCTCGTGCCGCAAGACCCGGCGGACGAACCTGCCGCCGAGATGCTCCGTCGCGTCAATCCAAAGGCAAAGATAATAACGGATAACCCACATTCTTGGAACATTCCAAATACCTGGACTTGGTGTCAGCTCGGAGATATTTTTCAGCATAACACAGGAAAGGCACTTAATTCCTCGAATCGCGATGGCATAGAGTATGAGTATATTACAACTTCCAATGTTTATTGGAATAGGTTTGAACTTGATGATTTGAAGAAAATGCCTTTCAAGAAGAATGAACTTGAAAAATGTACTGTACGTCATGGTGATTTACTCGTTTGTGAAGGTGGTGATGTTGGTAGAGCAGCGATATGGAATCTTGATAGAAATATTATGATTCAAAATCATTTACATAGACTGCGCCCGATTGCCAATGAAATTCATATTCCACTTTATTATCATGTGTTTAGGCATTATAAAGATAAGGATTTGATTGGAGGTAAGGGAATTGCTTTACAAGGATTTTCGTCAAAATCATTGCACCAATTAGCGATACCTCTTCCGCCATATAATGAGCAGAAGCGTATCGTTGCAAAAATTGAGGAGCTATATTCCGTTCTTGATCAGATAGAAGCGTCTTTGCAATCTTGAATGGTCAAGAGGGCAAAGACGCTTGTGAAAGGGAGTTGGTTACCAGTTGACTATCTTGTCAACTATGGCTTGCTGTTCGGTAGCGGTACGGCGGAGGTAGATGCGCGTGGTCTCAATGCTTTCATGACCCATAAGATCAGCGAGCAGAGCAAGATCGTTGAAGCGGTCAAGGAAGTTTTTGGCGAAGCGGTGACGGAATGAGTGGGGATAGACTACTGCTGTATTGATACCATACTTCTGGGCGAACAGTTTGAGTTGCTGGGCTATGCCTCGGGCTGTTATTCGTTCGCCGAAACGGTTGAGGAAGATATAGCCCGATTCGAGGTTTCGCTCTTTGAGCCACACTAATGCCTCGGCGCGGAGGCTCTTTGGAATGTAAAGCCTACGTAATTTCCCACCTTTGGAGTAGATGTCGAGATAGCCCTGCTGGACGTGCTCGGCTTTGATTTGCAGGAGTTCACTGACGCGGGCTCCAGTGGCTGTAAGGAACCACACCACGAAATACCATGAGGTGTGACCGTCTCGTTTCAGTCGGGTTTTGAGGAATTTATAATCAGCATCGCTGATTACGTTTTCGAGAAAGTTTTTCTGCTGCACTTTTACGAAGCGCATTTTGAGTTTCTCCTTTCTGATAAACTCCAGATACTTGTTGATGGCCTGTAGGCGCAGGTTGACGGTCTGAGGCTTGTGGTTCTCCACCAGATAGCCTTTATAGGCGAGCAGATTCTCGCGTGTCACCTCCTTGTATTTTTCAAGGAAGTGTGTCACCGTCCACACATACGAGCGGACAGTGTTCGCCGCCAAATCTTGGCGCGAAAGGAATGATTTGTACTTGGTTATCATATCACATTCAATTTAAGTTGAACATGATAATAAGATAACGCAACCCACATTATCCGCAATTGCCGGATAACTGGGTGCTGACCACCATTGATTCGGTCTGTGATTATGGCTATTCAGAGAATGTTAACGTTGATGAAATTGCCCTTTCTGAGTGGATACTTGAATTGGAAGATATCGAAAAAGATAGTGGGTGCGTTGTTGCTCAGAGGTCTAAGAAAGATAGAACAGTCAATGGAGTTCGACATAGATTCGTCAAGGGCGATGTTCTATACTCAAAACTCCGAACCTATCTCAACAAAGTATTGGTAGCTCCGACAGATGGTTATTGCACCACAGAGATAATCCCGGTAAAATCCTACGATTGTGTTATACCTGAATATCTCTGCGCATGGCTACGTTCGCCATTCTTTCTCTCTTATACTGCTGAATGTTGTTATGGAGTTAAGATGCCTCGATTAAGCACCACCGATGCTCGTAAAGGTATTATACCCATTCCTCCTATAAATGAACAGAAGCGTATCACTCAGAAATTAAGCAAAATTTCAGAATTATTATCAAATCTCTCTATTTCAATAGACTAACGATAATATTATCCAAACAATTAAACCACCCTTGAACACGTTCAATAATAGCACGCTGTGTGTTCAATGGTGGTATCGGGATATGTATATCCTCAACGATTGATTTTCCAACTCTTTGTTGGCCAACAACTCCATTAAAAGTTCCCGTACAACATTTAATGAAGTTATCTGACTTGAAGAATAGTAATGAGAACTCAGGAATCAATATTGTGCTTCTGAATATGAGCAGTTCTGTTGTTCCTGCGCCAATCCCATTTGGGAGATCTCGTAGAATCATAGATTTTCGATTCTCCAAACATGGTGATATTTTGGCTACCGCAATATCTCCGTCTGCAAAATGTGTGAATCCTGATTTTATTTCACCCCACTGTTTTACATCATAATGAAATTTGTTAGAGTAGCCGTCATGGATTGACGCCATCGGAACAAAGCCTGCTTGAATATTATCCGAAGCCTTGTTCTTCGGATTGATTTCAAATACATCTTTGATTCTGGTCAGCACCCAGTTATCCGGCAATTGCGGATAATGTGGGTTATCCGTTATTATCTTTGCCTTTGGATTGACGCGACGGAGCATCTCGGCGGCAGGCTCGTCCGCCGGGTCTTGCGGCACGAGTTTGCCCTGCATCGCAAGATCAAGGATCTTGGACTTCAGATTGGCAATACTTTCACTCAGATTTTTTTTACTTTGGTCGATACCATCTATAACACCTACGATAGAATGAAATGCTGAAATTATTCGACTTTGTTCTTCTTTTGGCGGTAAAGGTAAGATAAAGTCTAATAGCATCTTTTGCGTAATTTGATTGATAGCTGTAGAGTTAGATTCATCCAAATAGCTATTAAAATACGCAGAATCCAATAAAAGCTTTATCCACGGATTATAACAACTACGACATACAGCCATGAAAGCACCAAATGAAGTGGGACGTTCTAAATTTTCAATGATAACATTTTTCCCGACTAATCTTCTGCTGCCATTTCGAGCGCATATTAAAAGGTCTCCGTTGTTAAGATATTGTTTCTCAAGTATAGGGCAAGACACATAAACAATATCGTCCAAACAGATTTTGTTATCCCTGATATTATTAGAACGATAAACAGGGACACCATCATCTACGATGTCCTGAGGCGAGTATGTTAATCCAATATTCGATGATGCTATTTCATCTATTTTAACCCACTGCCATGATTCGGGGATGTCGAAAGGCGGGGTGAAGTTCTGATAGTGGGATTTATCACAATACAACAAATGGATACAACTCAATGAGTCATATCCATTTGTATATATTTTAGGGGACGTAAAGAGCTGCAAACTCCTGACAGCGACGTTTATATAGACCCTTATGGAATTTGCCTTTATATTTGCAGTGGGCAGTGTATGACTTGAAAATATTACGGTCACCGGCTTTTAGTTTACGAAAGACCGAACTTTTCATAACTGCCCCCGGACCGATATTGTATGACAACACACCTAAAAGGAGCGCATCCATCGGTTTGAATCCGGCAAAAAGTGCGATGAACTTGTTGAGGTCTTTGCGCAGAAGCGCATCAGCCTCCCGTTCATTCATCTTATAACCACGAAAGTATTTTTCTCCGGGGAGTTTTCTATGACCATATCCGAGGTAGGGCCAATGTTTCCGGGAGTCATGCAAGGTTTCATGGTGCTTGATGATTAGAACTGCTCTCTCGTATGGAGGTAAATCCATTATGCTTCGCTTTGCGGCGAAGGCTGGCGTAGTGACCGAGAGGGTCACTAACGCCATGAGGAATATCAGTAGTTTTTTCATAAGCCGATGGGTGTTATGGTTCCGGGATTGACAGGGTTGATGATGCCAGGTGTCTTGCCGCCGTCATTGTCACCACTGTCTTTGCTGTTGAACTCGAAGGTCTGCTGCCACGGGGTCGAATTGAACGAATCTTCTACGACTATTAGGAATTTGTGAGCCTCGGAAGACTGGGCGGTGTAGTTCAGGCGGAAGGTCTTGCTTTCGAGGAGCACGCGGTCGTTGTTGACCAGCACGGGACCGTCAACAAGTTTGAGCGTGCCTTCGCCGTCATACTGGAAGTAGCGGATGGTATAGAGGGTGTTGGCATAGTTTCCTTCGGGCTTTATCTCGAAGCGCAGTTCTACGGTCTGCCCTTTGGTAATTTTGTCGCCGTATGGCATGACTTCCACCGTGAACGGATAGGACTGCTGCACGTCGAGGTCGTCGGAGCAGGAAGTGAGAGCGAGAACGAGAGTGAAGAGGATTGCCCAGAAGCCGAAGAAACGGGCGGGAGTGACGCGGGTTGCGCCGATTTTATTCAGTATTGTATTCATTGTTTTTCAGAGTTTTAATTTTGAGTTGTTAGAAATTTTGGGTTGGGTAGCCACAAGGTAGTCGTTGAGATCCTTGTGGTCGGGATAGAGAGCTGACTTATCCATAATCTTATCGCCGAACTCCCTGCGGAGTCTGGCAAGGGCGGATCGTCCAGCCTCGTCGTTATCGAGGTAACAGGCGATTACGGAATAGTCCGGGAAGATGGTCAGGGCTTTGCCGACATTGGCAACGGAGTTGAGAACAACCGAGTCGGAACCGTCATTGAGTCCGAGGCGTTCCGCTGAAAGGAAGTCAATGAAGCCTTCAAACACGTTGCACCGGGTGTTACCATCGGCGATGTGGGTTATGTGCTTGGGTGGGTATGACCCCTTGTAGAAGGAGTTGCGAAGCTCAAAACCATGTGCGTTGTTCTCGAAACCGATGGCATAGTAGTCTTTGCCGTGAAGTCGGTAATCCACCTGCACACACCACCGCTGGGCGATGTTACGGGGAATACCTCTGTCGGCAAGATATTTCAGCAATGCCGGAGATTCCAGTTTTGAGACTTTCATATCTTCAAAGGTCGGTTGCTCGATGAACGGCTCAGGCTTATAGGGCATTGCTATAGGCATCTGCATCTTCTCGGCGATGAACTCCGCCTGTCTGATGAAGTCGCTGGAGTTGCACAGTTCTCCGGCAAGAGTGAAGATGTCGCCTCCGGCACCACTGCCAAAATCGAACCATACATCTTTGCGGGGATTGACGTGGAACGATGGCTTACGCTCACTTCGACATGGGGAGTAAAACCATAGACCTTTGCTGTCGCGTCCGGTAGGCTGATAGCCCAACTGATTGAGGAACTCGACAAGCGAGATTTTCTTGATGTCATCAATGTTCATAAGCGCATCCTCCGTTTGGGTTTGTCAGGCTCCTGTTCCTGTTTGGGCGGCTCTATCTTCTGTTCCTTGTCTTTGGTCTTATCCAAAGCCGACATTTCAGAGGCGATATATCGGTTAAGTTCCGACATATTACACGAGCCGGTCAACTCATAGGCGAGGTCATAGATTCCGCCGTATGCGCCGGACTTGGTATCACGCCAGAGATTAGTCTCGATGTTGATTACCATTGTCGGACCGAGTTTGTCATCGTAGGGAGCATTGTAAATACGGAGATTACCGTCAGCCGCCACCGGGTGTTCCTGACCGAGAGCTTTCATAAAGTCAGTGAGTTTCACTTTCCTTATGTCGAGGCTGATAACTATCGGCTCCTGCGGACGACGTGCCATTGCCGAAAGCTCCTTGCTTTGCTCATATTCATTCATATACTTCAAGATGAAGTCGCGTGGATCCGTGTAGAGGTTAGGGTTCATCTTCAAGGCGGCGAGGTCGATGATGTCGCCACTCTGGTCTGTGGCATGGTCATACCATCGGTTTGTATTGGTATCTACCACTAACATCGGTTCGGAGTCATCGCGCTGGGGAGCATAGTATAGTTTCATGTCCCCGAAAGCCTTGACAGGCTTTTCGCCGAGAGCGGCCATAAACTCTGTCAGCGGGATATTCCTGATGTCATTTTTTGTATATCTCATAGGCTATTCAATTATGAATTTGACACCGACACCATAGGTTGTATGGTATATCTGAACATCGCTTCCGAAAGTAAACCGGCCTTTGACATTGGCGGTCAGGGCTACTTTATCCGAGAGATAAAACTCCGCCTGCAAGTTGAGCGCACCGCCATAGATAAAGTTGTCGCCGTCATGTAGCGTAGAGCCGTCGGACAGCACATCCTTACCCCAGTTGACTGTCTCATACCCGGCAAGTGCGGAAATGCCGCCGTAGAGGTGGAATGTCATCGAGTAGTCGCTGAGGATATGGAGATTATATCCAGCCTCGCCAGTGAATTGAGCCACCGGGATGCGACCTTTCTCGCCGTATGGCTTGAAGGTCTGGAGATACTCGCCACCGAAAGACCATGTATTGCCATGACTTCCTGTGAATACTGAATAGATTACTCCGAGGTCATAACCGCAGTCGCGGGACTTTCCGGTGTAGAAACCGTCTGCCATGTTCGCCTTTATTTCAACCGCAGACATTCCGGGGAGGCATCGCTGGGCAAATGCCTTCCCTCCGAGGAGGGAAAACACTGCCACAGCGAAGATTGCAAAAATCTTCTTCATGGGATACTGTATTTACTGAATTGATAACTCGTCGATTACATTGGCCCTCACGATGTCCTCGTTATCCACCACGAAGAACTGATGGCGGCCGCCTTCCTTTTCGGCGACCTCGATAACGAGCTGCTTGTCGTCGGGGATGGTGAATTTCTCCAAAGCGAAGACCGTACGCTCCGACTGCTTGCCGTGTACCACAGTCACGTAATTCTGGGCGCGGAGCGGTTCGAGTACCTGCTCCTGCATGGCGGTTCGCTTGATAACCTTCTTATCCACAATCTTGAACGATACGTAGTCGATGTCGAAAGCGATATTGGAGGTGTTCTTCAGCTCTGTGTGGAAGTAGAGCATCCCGTTGTTGGTGTAAATGGATTTCAGGAGGAACTGCACCCCGAAACGCTTTGAGCCGATATGCTTGATCTCGCGCTTGTTCTGCTTGTAGATTGACTTCATAATCAGCTTGACAAGCATCGGCGACTCACTGCCCAATTTTTCGAGATATATCTCCTGAGCGTTATTTGGGCGATTGACAGCCTCGCCGTCATGGAGAAAATCGGTCATCTCAATGCTCAGAAGCAGAGGCTCTTTCGCAAATTTGACATTGAACGTGTAGTAGCTCCCATCATCGGTGATTACTGACAGATTCGTTTCGGTTTTGAAACGCTTAAACGCTGATTTAACGCGAAGTACATTCTTCGCTCCATCAGCGAGACCTGCCACAAGGTTTTCGTTTCCGAGGTCCACATAAATTATCTCCGCAGGGAAGATAATATGCGTGGTTTTCTCGTAGCAGACCTCCAGTGCGTGGGGCGGAATCATACGGTCGAAACCGACCTTTCGGGTCAGACCGTCGAACTTGTCGCCGTCGGTGTAGTTGGCTCCGTACACGTTCATGTCGTGTTCGGCGACTTGTTCAGTATCAGACGACACATTGTTATCGGTGTTTTTGGGTGCCTTGTCTTTTGCAAAGGCGGGGGTTGCCATGCCGATAACGGCAATGGCTGAGAGAATAATTGTTTTCAGTTTCATAAAAATTTACGTTGGATTTAAGTGGTTTTAGTTGTTTTCGGGCTGGTAAAGCATCACCCTGTACCCAGATTTAAGATGCACCTTGACAGTACGCATCTTCTTTGTGAGATACTGGCTCACACCGTTGATGAGGCCTCGACCCACATCGGATGCAATCTGCGCTCCGGCGTCGGTGGAGATATTTATTGAGCTGCCCATTGTTGACCCCATATTGGCGCCAATCTCGTGCAGCGCGTCAGTCTCCATTGAGTTGGGGATATTGATACCCTCCTGACCGTCGGAATCATAGACTTTCAGTTCTACATCATAAATTGAGCCTTGACACTCAATAGAGGAAATCTCAATCTCCAGACGCTCGTCCTGCAATCTCGCTGCACCGACAAGGACGGTGTTACGGGGTATGAGCCTGTTGCCTATCCACATCGGTTCGGTGGTTCTCAACTTCACTGACTGCCCGTTGGTAACGGACTGGTTGCCGGCAATGACGGCGGCGATTGTATTCTTGCCGACCGACCTTTTCATGCCGACCGATGTGTTGAAGCCTCTCTCGTTTGTGGCGGCACTCAACGTCGATACGACATTGTGGGTAACATTCTGCACCGGCTGGACATTCCGCTTTCCTTTCTCATCGACTTGTGGAGGCGGGACATTGCCAGCATTTCCATTACCCATATACTGCGCCGCCAACTGATACGACCTTTCAAGCAACTCCATTTCATTGGGTTGTTGCGACTGTTGCTGTGCCATAGAGTTCTGCATCTCCAGCTCATCGAGCCGTGCCTGCAACTTCGCTACCTGTGCCGATTCGTTGTACTCCGGGACATAGAAATCCTGCAACGATGCCTGAGCCTGTTGGTATGCCGCAGCCGAGTTCTGAATCTCATCGGGCAATGTCGGTTCCGCCGGAGCTGTAACGGTGTCGAGTTGTAGCGTCACGGCATTTATCGTGCTGTCATTACGCGCCTTGTCTTTCTGCGCCGCCTCCTGTTCGTATGCCTTCAGCTTGGTGTCGGGCATACCTGCGGAAGTCTGGTCTGGAAGTTCCATGTTCGCCTTTCCCTTGACGGCATCGTCATCGCCGCTTGGAGCGAAGATAATCCAGAAGCATACGAGGCACGAGAGAACCAGCAGCGTATAGACAGTTATCCGTTTCAACCGCTCACGTTCTGCCAGAGTTTTCGGGGCGAATTTCGCTTTGAGGTCATCGAGCAGTTTCATCTTCTACCGTTTTAGGTGAGACATCGGAGGTACTTTGGGTCGGGAGTTCAAGTTGTCGGATATGCTCTATCTCAATTGCCTGCCGAGCATGACCGGCGCCCATCTTGTAACAGGAGTGACCGAACACGAAGAAGGCTACAAGAATAAATGCCGATAAAAGAATGGTAACGACCATTAGGCGTTGCTTGTGGGGCATATCTTCACAGGCTTGTTTCACCCGTTCTTTGATTTTCCCTTTCGGGCCGTGCCACACCTTATTATATAAGGGCGACACGAGGTTGTGGATTTTCTGTTTTACACTCATTGGGACAATGTTCGTTTTGTGGTTATCAAATCTTTGTTTTCCAGAATCGTCAGACCCTCGATCATGAATCCGTTGGGGTTATCGTCGGAACGGCCGGTGTTAACCAGACGACAATTCGTGATAAGCGACCTTTCGGTCACGTTGCTCTGGCGGATGATCATCTGCCGGGCGTAGGTTCTGACCTGATAGGGGTAGTCGTTGAAATCGGCGACAATGCTGTCCACCTGAAGCACCTGCGTTATGTTTCCGGCTATGATGCGGTTGTAGTAGCCTTTCTCCACATAGTCGGAATAATAGTTGTAGGCACTTCTGTCGGCCAGCGACATGGCGCGGTTGATGTTGTGCTCAATCGCCGATTTGTCGGGCGACAGGGTGAAGAACAGCTCATGGAAGCGTCGCACGTGTTCCCGTGCCTCTGCCGGGCGGTTCTGCTCCATATCCTGCGACAAGGCTAGCATCAGGCTCTTGCCGTTGTCAAGGACATAGATTTTCTCCCTCTGTTTCTCGGCGAAGTTCAGCGACAGCACCACGGCACCGATTGCGATGAAGGCGCAGAGCGATACCATAACAATGCCGAACAGCCTTATCTGCCGAAAGGAGGTCTCGATGTTTTTTAATGACTTAAATTCCATTTGAATACTATTTTAAGAGTTTACCGGCACGACCTGCGACATTACCCGCTACTCCTCCGGCTATGCTGCCGGCCCATGAGCCTCCGGTCATGGCGGTGTTGTTGATCGAGCGGTTGTAGCTGCCCATGCCTCCGGCCTGTATAATCCAGCCTGCGACGGTCGGAATCGTGAAGTATCCGATGATGCCGATGATCATGAACACCGTGTAAGCGGTGTTGCTCCCGTCGAGATCAACATTCGGGTTATTCGCCAGCTCCGAAATGTCATTCTGCAACATCAGGACTTGGATTTTGGCAAGGATTGTGGAGAATAAATCAGCCACAGGCAACCATAGATAGGTCTGAATGTATCGGCATATCCACTGGACAAGGGTGTTCTGGAAACCATCCCAGACGGATATGGCAAACGCTATCGGTCCCAATATCGCCAGCACTATCAGGAAGAATGTCCTTATCGTGTCTATCGTGAGCGAGGCAGCCTGAAAGAGCATTTCCAATAATTCGCGGAAGAAATTCTGGATAGCCTTCTTGACCTTATACATACCTCTCTCGATATACATTCCGGCGGCTGTGCCAATCTCTGTCACACCGAGTTCATCAATCTGCCTGTCAAACTCTGCATCGTCAACGAGATAAGCAGTGGACGGGTCGTTCATCATCTGTTCGTATTCCAGCCTGTCCTTTTCCTCCCGGTACTTCTTCATGTCGAGGGTCTGCCCTTCGAGCATCGAGGCGGTACCTTGAACGATGGGCGACATTACCGAGTTGATGGTGCCAAGCACCACCGAGGGAAAGAACATTATACAGAAACCGATGACGAAGGGACGGAGCAGCGGGAACACATCAATCGGTTCGGCCCTCGCCAGCGACTGCCAGATGCGGTAAGCCACATAGAACAGGGCACCGAGACCGGCTATGCCCTGAGCCACTCCAGCCATGTCGCCGCACAGAGGCATCATCTCGTCGTAGAGCGACCGGAGTATGGAGTGGAGGTTTGAAAAATCTATCGCGCAGAGCATGGCTTACCAGTATTTTTCGGAGCCGTCACCATAGAGGTTCACAACACGCTGTGTGTCGGCTTTCTTCTTGGCGCGGAGATACGACACAGAGATGTTCTTGTTTGTATAATATGCCGTCAGGTTCTTCAGACGCTTCATCTCCTTGTGGCAACTGTCCACGATATCCATGCGATCCTTGTCGGTCATACTGAGCGTCGTGATGTTGACCACCTGCTTCAAGTCGCCCAGCACGCCGTTGGCTTCTTCGAGGATGCGGGTGTAGCCGGAGGCTATGGCCGATAGTTCGGAACTCGTGAAATTGGGGTCGGTCAGCATCTTCTTGAAGTTGTTGACGTAATAACCGGATATGTCGCCGAGCATCAGGACTGTCTGCTGCACCTTTCGGGCGTCGCGGACGAGGTTGTTCACCGATTGCAGGGCATCGTAATATTTCTTTGCCTGCTGGTAAATCTTGACCGTCTCCTTGAAGTTGTTAATCATATTTTGGGCGGTCGTTGATTCCTGCACGAGTGATTTTGAGGAATTTACGATAGACTGGGCAATGTTTGACGGGTCGATTACCGTCCATTGGGCGTTTGCCCTGCCCGTGCCTAACAGAAGGCACAGGGCGATAAGTGGAAATAGATATTTCAGTTGTCTCATTTTTGCTTTGGATTTTAGTTGATTATGTCTGTCGCACTGTTGTTCACCATCTGGGACTCAGCATTGTTGATGCTGATAGTCTGCGGCTTGCAACCGATTTGACCATAGGGATACAGGAATACTCCGATTGGAGAGAGAAACAGTTCTTCGCCGGTAGATGAAATGCCAACGGTGAATCGCCCATTGGGAGTGTCAAAAGCGAATACTTCGCTTTCAAGAGTGGGAAGCAGCAGGTACATGTGCTCTGATCTGTTATCTCCGCGTTCACGTACCTTTACCATGGAAAGACCTTTGTTGTCTTGGAAGATGAGCTGGATTTTCTCATCAGTGGTCAGCCATAATGAATGGCGTAGTTTTTTTATTTCTTCGTACATTTTTACTTTTGGTTTTGTGGTTAACGGATTGAGGTGGCTGCGCCGCCTATAATTTTGATTAGTGCGAAGGTGAACAGCAGCGGCAGCAGGAGCATGACTGCAAGTCCGGCTATCAGTCCGAAAGTGATTGCCATTAGTACCTTCACGATAGTTATTGCAATTTTCATAACGACAATATTCTGTGGATTAGAAGATGGAAACCTTTAACGAACTCCGCAAAGTATGGTGCGGCGTAATTGGCGGCCTTGACCATTCCGACAAAGACTATCGTCAGAATTGCAATACCGGCGAGGAAGAGAATAAAGCCTGTCAGCACTCCGAGAATCGGATGAAAGAATTTGGGTATCTTCATATGGCACCCTCCCTTCTTTCATTGGCGAGCAATCGAATTGCCGCCTCTACGCTGCCACCGAGTTGCCGGGCTTTGTTCAACACCTGCACTTTCTCCGTTTCCTCGGTTGTATAGCAGAGATATTCCTCCATCGACACCTCCGTGGCATAGACGGCGGATTGAGTGCCGCCTAAACCAATCCACACCTCTTTATAGAGGCGGTTCGGATTGTTAGCCATGTTTATGGAGAGTATCTGAGCCTTCTCCTTGTCGGTCAGACCGAGCAGCTCCTGAATCTGGTCGAAACGGTTCATGTACTTGCGCTGGTCAAGGAGAATCTTGCAGTCGGAGTTGTTGATGATGGTTTCCTTGACAATCGGCGACGATATTATGTCGTCAACCTCCTGCGTAACCACCACAGCCTCACCGAAATACTTTCTGACCGTCTTAAACATATACTTCATGTATTCAGCCATGTTAGCGGTCGAAAGTGCCTTCCATGCTTCCTCGCAGATAAGTACTTTGCGGATACCTTTGAGCCTTCGCATCTTGTTGATGAAAGCCTCCATGATGATAATCGTTACCACAGGGAAAAGGTCTTTATTGTCGCGGATAGCATCAATTTCAAAGACTACAAACCGCTTGTTGAGCAGGTCGATATTCTCTTTGGAATTGAGCAGGAAGTCGAAACGACCGCCGTGATAATACTGGCGCAGCGTAGTCAGGAAATTATCTATATCGAAGTCCTGTTTATAGATAGGGATAGGACGCTGTGCCATTTCAGCACGGTATTCATCACGCATGAACTCGTAGAACGAGTTGAAGCATGGAACAATATCAGGGTCGTTTCGCATCTTGTCAAGGAACATTGACAATGCCGAGCCAAGCTCACCGCTCTCCGTTTTTGTTACTCTGTCGTCCTCTGACTTCCAGAGCGTCAAGAGCAACGTCTTGATACTGTCCTTTTTCTCGACATCGAAAACACCGTCATCCGTGTAGAACGGATTGAAAGATATGGGGTTGTCTTCTGTGTAGGTGTAGTAGATTCCATCCTCACCGTGAGTACGGTTGTGGATAAGGTTGCAAAGACCTTCGTATGAATTACCCGTATCAATCAGCAACACATGGGCACCTTGTTCATAATACTGGCGCACCAGATGGTTGGTAAAGAACGACTTTCCGCTACCTGACGGCCCAAGTATGAACTTGTTGCGGTTGGTAGTAATACCGCGCTTCATAGGCTCGTCGCTAATATCCAGATGGATAGGCTTACCTGTCAATCTATCGACCATCTTTATTCCGAAGGGCGATAGCGAAGAACGATAGTTCGTTTCCGCTGTGAAGAAACAGGCCGCAGGCTCGATGAAAGTGTAGAAACTTTCCTCGGCAGGAAAATCAGCCTCGTTGCCGGGCATCGCCGACCAGAACAGTGTCGGGCAGTCAATAGTGTTATGCCGTGGCATACATCCCATTGTCGCCAGTTGGCCGCCGACATCATTCTTGACTCGCCGCAGTTCCTCGGTGTCATCACTCCATGTCATGACATTGAAATGGGCCCGTACTGAGGTCAGTCCGTATGAATGTGCCTCGTTGAGATAGCGGTCTATCCACTCCTTGTTAATGGCATTGCTACGGCTATACCGTGAGAGACTGTTCATGTTGCGGGCAGTCTTCTCGAACTTCACTAAGTTCTCGTCATGGTCGTCAATCAGGATATACTGGTTGTAGATGTGGTTGCATGGCAACAACAATCCGACGGGACTTGCAAACGAGAGGCGGCTGTCGCTTCGGTCAGTCGATAGACGCTCGTACCGGTTGTCAGTGCTGACCTTTGCGGGCAGATCTTCCGTGTCTGACAGTGTATGCAGACAGAGCATCTTGTCGCCGATTCTCATCTGCTGTGCCGAAAGGTCTATGTCCTCCAGACAGGTAACATCCTCCATAGAGAGCGACATATATTTCTCAATAAGACCGGAAGACTTTTCTGTACCGACAAGTTCATCATCGGAAAGACGGCGCAGCCTGATATAGCCGGTATCGTTGATGATACGCTCGAACTGCTCAACAGACTCCATGAACTTGACAACCATCTCGTGATTGAGTTCCTTCGGGGTTATCCTGCCTCGGCAGAGCGTCGAAAAGTTGCTCTGCTGACGCGCCCTTTCCTTCGTGGTCTTTGTCAGGAACAGATAACACTTGTGGGCGAGATACGGACGCTCGTTGAAATGACGCTCAAAGCTCCTGTCCAAAAAGGATAAATCATCCTTCTGGAGTTCCGGCTTATATCGCTCCGACACAAACCAGTCCTGCTTATGAAGCACCGAGAAGTGAGGCAGAACCTTGATTGCCTTGCACCATGCTCCGTGCATCGCCTCATATTCGGCAGAAGTAACGGTGAAAAGCTCCGGTAGGCAGACCTCAAAGGCAACCGTAATGTCGGCGTCTTTGCTGATGATGCAGCCATGTTCCACTGCCAACAAGGGCAGTTTCGATTCCAGTGTTGTGGCTTTTAGCGTGTTTCTCATTTTGTTCTTCCTTTAATCAGTCGGTTAAGGCGCGGACGGTTGATGATATAGCGGGGATGGTATTTGACAGCAGCTAACTTCATCAGACCGTATTGCCCATACTTGGCGTTGAGATGGAAGGTGAGCCAGACAAGGGCTGAGGCGGCAGTAACGCCGAATCCGATACATATCCATTGGGATACTCCGGCGATATACATGATGACGAACACCACGAACAGGGCGAGAAGCCCGCCGGCGAAAATGAACAGATACTGCGCCTTCAGTCCCTTGTACTCCACCGACCGTCCTATACCTTTGTTGATAGCATACTCGGCCATGTCGTCGAATTAGAGGAAGAACGAGCGGAGGATTGTGGCTGCCACGATGAGAAAGATACAGGCACCGAACCATGACGCGGCGGTCTTGCTGGTGTCGGGATCGCCCGACGACCACTTGGAATAGACCTTGATGCCGCCGATGAGACCCACCACGGCACCGATGGCGTAGATGAGCTTGGTGCCGGGGTCAAAATAACTGGTAACCATAGAGGTAGCCTCGTTGATACCGCTGAGGCCGTTACCTGCGGCGTATGCACGTATGCCCGTTGCAAGTGCCATGACAAAAAGCATGGCGAACTGGAAGCCACGGCTTCCGACGAGTTTACAGATAGTCTTGTTGAGATTCTTGATAGTCATTTTCATGTTTTTGTTTCAGTTTTTGAAGCATGGACAGCCCCGACCGCTCCACGGACGGGAGCAGCCACACTTCGGGTTGATAAATTGGGGTTGGGAA
The DNA here is from genome assembly GCF_004792655.1 of Palleniella muris. Lineage (GTDB taxonomy): Bacteria > Bacteroidota > Bacteroidia > Bacteroidales > Bacteroidaceae > Prevotella > Prevotella muris_A. The sequence continues at coordinate 21,206 of NZ_SRZC01000006.1, forward strand.
TTTTGCCCTTTCGGACGTGGAATTTAGTGGAGTCTCAGAGAGACATGGATTCAGTGAATGGAGGAATTATCCTACGAACTCATCGAGATCGAAATCATCGGAATTCAATTTGTTGAAATCATATCCTGATTGTTTTGCCCTCTCTTCCGATTCAGTCTTTAGCTGGGTTGTCTGCTTATCCGATTCAGTTGGTGTAACTTTTTTTTTCTCGTTATTAGAATCGGCTTTGGAAGAAATGGGTTTCATTGATAATTCCGCTCGAAGAGCGAGTGTAAGACAGAGTTCTATCCGACGGTCTATTTCCTCGTTGGTCGTTATCGCGTCGAAGAGTTTCGTCACAGTAAAAGGCTCAATAACCTTACCGGCCTCGGCCAGCTCTTCCTCTGATGATTTATTATCCATAGCTACATCCATAGCTTTTTCCAATTCATCCATAGAAGTTCCGGTTGCAACAGGCTCTGAAGGAGGCGTGTCATCAATGTTTCGCAAATCAGTGCTGAAAGCGTCATCGGTTTCATCCGAGTTCAGAGCCTTGAATTTTCTTGGGACAAACTCTTCATCGGGTTCGGAGTCATCTTCAAAGCCGTCTTCAAATTTGACATCCGAAATCCTGACATCGCCAATAGCCTGCCTCAGTATTGTCGGAAGTTCTTTCCGAACATCGGAAATGACTTCCGATGAAATTTGAGCCATAAACTCGTCTACATTGAATTTGCTGGGTGCCACCACGTGAATGTTGTCGGATGCCGCTTCTTCTTTTGGAGGCAACTCCTCAGTCTTTTCTTCACTTGGCTTTTGAGATACAGGCTTGATGACGCCGGTCAAGAACAGCAGACAGAAAATCGCAGTCAGCAGAAATCCGCCACAGAAGAATATTTCAATACCGGTCATATCCTCTGAGCATTTTTTCAGTTCCCCGTTCAGTCAAAATGTTTATTTCCTCTGAATGGGAATTGAGGTGGTCATTGAGGATATTGAATGCGACAGCACTTATCGAAAGCGGCTCGATGTTCTGGCTACCGCTGGCATTGGCATACGCCAGTGACTGAATGGTATCCCACAACTGAGGGGGAATTGAAATGCGCTTGACACCGATATTGTTGAGGCAGATACCGGGCCGCTTAAGGAATTTCTCGGAGTAATCCTCTACCTTGTCGTTACTCACTTTCTTGACCGTTTCTTCAATCTTGCCCTCATCCAATGCCGCTTGGAATGCTTCATCCAAATCCTGAAAGCCAATTGGTTTGCTTTGTCCATCAGACATTCTGGCAAGGTAATCGTCTAGATTAAACGGCACGGGGTCTTGATTCTCGCATTGAGCCAAATCGTCAACCGGCTCCAAAAACTCAATATCCGAATAATCCTTTTTAACATTGCATTTCACACATTCCTTGATTGTCTGTTGGATTTCATACATGACAACCTTCTGAAAATCGGGAAGAATCTTGTCATTAAAATCAGCAAGACGCTCAGATATACATGACAGAATCCTCTTTACGTCGCCATAAGTAAATTGTTCTTTTACCTCCGCCATATCTTTTGCCGTTTTCTTACTCCACACCCGACATCTGTCGAGTACAAGGAAGATAAGAAATAGAAGTATCGGCATTATCAAGAGCGAGCCATAGAATATGTAAGCGTATATCGAGGGACTCATACCAGAACAGTTTTTGCGCCACGATCAGTCAGTTCATTGATGACATCGCGATTTGCCACGAGGTGGGTAATCAGGATATTTGTCACGAAAGCACCGATTGTAAGATCGGGATTGCCGAAAAGCGATACCGTCTTCGCCAGTTTGTCGACCAGTTCCCTCGGTACGAAGATGCCTTTTCTTGATCCTACGGTATAGGGGGCGAGATATTTGGCGCGATAGGCGGCAATATCTTTGTCTATGGGTTGGCCGGATTCGACCTCTTGGGCGACTTTTACACCACAGGCGTTCAAGTCGCAGAATCTTGGATTGTTCATGTTCTTTTTGGGGGAATTTAGCGGTTGTTTAGTTTGGTGTTCTTGTTGAGAAGGCCGGTTATTTCGGCTTCATGCAGGTCAAAATGTTCCTTCAGCATATTGTTGATTATGCCTCCGATTGTCACATTATTCCCATGCAAAGCCCGAAGTATCGTGATCAGTGAATGATATTCCACATCAATCGGTACTTGTTTTCCCGACCTCCCGAAACCTATATCTACATTGTCGACAAGAAAGGTTTCTACGTAATCAGCCTCCTTGTCGTTCAAAGGCGAGATTACAGTCGGTTTGTTTCTTCGTCGGCTTCCTCGTCTGCCACCGGAAGTTCTCTCTTCGACAGCGGAGGCACTCGTGTCGGCTGATGTCTCCTCCGGAGTGTCGACCTGGGGAGTCGCGCTTTGCGGCTCCCTCTTGCCGCCAATACTCGGAGAGAGATTGTCCTCGTACTCATCGAGGAACTTCTGGGGATCAAATTTTGACTTTTCATCTTTGGGCATAGATTTCAGACTTTGATTACTTCACGAATTTCCTTAATCAGCTCAGGGAGATTGCTGTCTTTGAGCAGCCGTCTGTCCGGCGGGAGCAAAGTGGAGCGGAAAATTGTCGGCGACGCACCGGCTATGACTCCGTCCTTGAAATACTTGGTCGCATAAGTCATGACAGTTTTCAGAGACGACAGTTGGAACTCCGACAGGTAGTTGTCAATCAGCTCGCAGATTTTCGTCTTCTGCCTTCCGGGGACTCTGTTCCAGACAAGTTTCATGTCTTTGATAGAGGTGTCACCGGAGTCGATCATCCGTTCCTTGACATTGACCGCAAAGCGTAGAGAACTTTTCAAGTCACCGGTATCCGGGGAGATGGGAACCAGCAGGTAGTGCATAGACGATATGAGATTTACAATCTCAAGGTCATTGATTGTTCCCGTGATGTCAAAGAGCACAACCTTGATTTCCGGATTCTGTCTTACATATTCTTCCGCGTCATCAACAGCAGCTCCCGGAGTTGAATAGATTATCTTGTAAGGCCGTTTGTTGAATTTCGTGTAGAATTTAGTGAATGTTTTGTTGATTGCAGGATTCTCCTTGGTAACGCGTTTATCGTTATCCCTGTAATCCTTTTGAGTGTGCTGACGAGGGTCACAGTCCATGACAAGCACGTCCACCCCGTCAAGGTAATAGAGGTAGCTTGCCGCGAGTGCCGTCAGCGTCGATTTGCCAGAGCCTCCCTTCTGGGAAGCAAAGGCGACGAATACGGTGTCGCTCATTTGAAGAATTTGAGGGTAAATAAAATGATGATTTGCAGGGCCGATGCCATTGGGTGTCTTCGGTCTCAGATTACCGACAGACAGGCTCATCACCGTCACGAGTGGGTCGGAGAATGTGACTTTGGAATGATGTAGCAAAAATAATCGCTTTCAATTCAATATATCCGAGAATTTCAGAACCGCTATACCATACACCAAAAATGCGGCTCATTTGATCTCATCAAGTATTTGATTTACTTGCGCTGTTCGCTTGATGGGCGTTTGTTAGGGAAACATAGCCGTTTGCGAAAAAGTTTATAATTTGATTCAGATTGTCATCCATAGCCAAAAGTAGTTCATGAGCGGTCATTTGAACGACTTTTCATTCATACGATTGAATGTTTGAATTATCAGTAATTCGATTGATTGACCGATAATCCGTCTGAACGTCTGAACAACTGAACGTCTGAACAACTGAACGTCTGAACAACTGAACGCTTGAACGTCTGAACCTTTGTTCAACTGAACGTCTGAACACTTGAACTGATGAACGGCAGAACATTCAACTGTATGTTCATTCGTAAAGTCAGACAGACATTCAGTCTTGCGAACACGGTTTTGAAACATTGTCTGTCTGAGAAAAGTTTAATTTTCATTCTCGATTTTCATCCATAGCCAAAAATAGTTCATGTCCGTGCATGTCAGCATTTTGCAGTGAACAATTTTCTGGGTATGCAGTTATTACTTTCACAAAGGAGATGCTCCCTTCGGGGCTTAAATAAAGCTTTTCAGATCTTCAATTACAACGCTCCATATCCAATTCAGTCATGGGTCGGACTGATTTCATTGTGAAAATCTTTCATTAAAGATGTGTTTTCGGAGACCGGAGTATTGTAATTATTCCCACAACGATTTTTCTATCGAACAGGATGCACAAACGTGCATTGCAAGGTATGGTTTACGCTGCATGAAACTCATTTTGCAGCATAAACCGCCTTGCCATTGCATGGGGCTTGCGATTACTCCAAAGTCGTAATCGCCGAAGGTCTCCCTGCGGGGCAGTATCTCTATTTACCCACTAAATTCCATCCAATTTATGAAACAAGTGAACTACCGTGGAGGGCGGCACAAGAAGGCCGACCCCTCCACAGCATTCCGTTGTTCGGTAAACTTTACCGCATCGGAACAGGCGAGATTACTCGAAATGCAGGAAAAAACCGGCATCGCATCTCTCTCGGCATTCATAAAAATGCAGCTCTTTGGAAAAACTTTCAAGGTACATTATATTGATGACAACAGCCGTATCTTCATCAGCAACCTTTCCGATTTCAATAATCAGTATCGTCAGATTGTGAACGATTACGACCTATTGGTGCAGACATTGAAAGAGAATTTCACCGAAAAGAAAGCCTTGAAATGCCTTTATGCACTGGAGCAGGAGACTATCAAACTGGTAAAGCTAAACCGTGAGATTGTCGCTCTCGCCAAAGACTTCGACGAGCAATGGTTGCAAAAATCTCAGTAGGAAATTCTCTTTACGGGAGTCTGGTATATAACGGCGAGAAAATCAACAAGGAGAAGGGCAAGGTGCTTGCCACTAATAAAATCTACAATGACGGCAGCGGCACCATCAACATCCACCGCGCTTTTGAAGACTTCAAGATGTGGATGCCTCAATCCACCAAAGCGGAGAAACCGATGATGCACATATCCTTGAATCCGCATCCAGACGACCGTCTTAGTGATGCCGAATATGCTCAATTGGCACACGAGTATATGGAAAAGATGGGCTTTGCAGATATGCCATATCTCATCGTCAAGCACGAAGACATTGATCGCCACCACATTCACATTGTTGCTCTTAGGGTACGACCGGACGGCACGGCAATATCTACCAAGAACAACTTTTACAAGAGTAAGGAGATAACCCGCGAACTTGAAAAGAAGTATGGTCTTCATTCTGCCGAACGTCAGAAGGTTACGCCGGATATGCCAATCAACAAGGTTGATCCGAATGGAGATGTCAAGCGTCAGGTGGCTATGGCTGTAAAGCTGGTCGGGATGCGCTATAAGTTCCAGACATTAGGCGAATACAATGCTGTCCTCTCCTTATATAATATAAGGTGTGAGGAAGCCGACGGCCGATATAACGGTCGTGAGTATCATGGTCTGGTCTATTTCGCAATGGACGATGACGGCAAAACTATCTCAACTCCGCTGAAGGCTTCACGACTTGGTAAGTTTGCCGGTCGTGAGGCTGTTGACCAGCGTTATCAGAATGCCAAAGAGAAGATAGATGTCAGACCCACGAAAAGAAAAGTCGCAGCGGTCATGGCGCAGTCATCCGGCAAGGACGATTTCATTGCCCGTCTGAAAACGGAGAATATAGACCTTGTGCTTCGATACACCGATGATGGCCGGATATATGGGGCCACCTATATCGACCACAATACCCGGACAGTTCTCAACGGCTCCCGTCTCGGCAAGGAGTTTTCTGCCAACGCCCTTGAAAAGTGGTTCAATAATCCGGCTGAGAAACCGATTGTCCAGACGCATAGTAACACTAAGGACAACGGAACGGCTCCTGACAATAGTCAGCATCAGTATCAGCATCAGGGTGGAGACAGCCAATCCGACGGCACAGCATCCGACAATCAATCCAACCGGCACGGGCATACTGCACAATCAACATCCGCTCAAAGCCAATCCCACGGATATGATGACACTTCCATGTTCGAGGGGCTGGGCGGTTTGTTCTCTGTCGGCCCGGCTTTCGATGCACAGGAAGAAGCCTTCTATCGCGAGATGCAACGGCGTAAGAAGAAAAAACGTCGTGGTCCGAAACTCTAATTCTAAATTTCTAAATCAAAACAAGTATGTCACAACAAGAAGATGACCTGCGGTCGCTTGCCAAAATCATGGATATGCTTCGTGGCGTAGCCATGATACTTGTGGTCGCTAATATCTATTGGTTCTGCCAGTCGCTTATAGGCGGCTGGCGGTTCCACGCCGAGACAATGAAGGTGCTCGGCAATCTCAATGAGGCCGGCGGACTGTTCAACAATCCGTGGAACGCCAAATGGTGGGCGCTACTTTTTCTTGCCCTTTCGTGCTTCGGCACGAAGGGTGTCAAGAATGAGAAAATCCAATGGCGCCAAATCTGGATTATCCTGTCGGTTGGTGTCTCTCTGTTCTTCCTCAATTGGTGGATGCTCTATATCCCTTTGACGGTTCTCTATATTATTACTACAGTGGCAGGTTTTATCTGTCTCTTGTTGGGAGGTGTATGGATAAGCCGTTTGTTGAAGAACAATATGATGGACGACCGCTTCAACGAGGAAAATGAATCGTTCATGCAGGAGACCGAGAAGAAGACAAATGAATATTCCATCAACCTCCCCACAAAATTCTTTTACAAAAAGAAGTGGAACAGAGGCTGGATTAACGTCGTAAACCCATTCAGGGCTACAATAGTGCTTGGCACCCCCGGCTCCGGCAAGTCATACGCGGTAGTCAATAACTTCATCAAGCAGCAGATTGAGAAGGGGTTCAGCTTGTACGTCTATGATTACAAAAGTCCTGATTTAACGATGATTGCATACAATCACATGTTGAACAACATGGATAAATATGGCCAATACCCGCCTCGGTTCTGCTTCATCAACTTCGATGACCCTGAACACTCTCACCGCTGCAATCCTATTCATCCCGATTTCATGACGGATATTGCCGACGCTTACGAGTCGGCATATACCATCATGATGAACTTGAACCGCACGTGGCTGCAAAAGCAGGGAGACTTCTTCGTCGAGTCGCCAATCGTCCTGTTCGCCGCTATCATCTGGTATTTGAAGCGATTTGAGAATGGTAAATATTGCACGTTCCCTCATGCGATAGAATTTCTTTGCCGGCCATACGAACAGATATTCCCGATTCTGACAAGCTATCCGGAACTGGAAAACTATCTTTCGCCATTCATCGACGCATGGCAGGGCAACGCGCAGGAACAGCTTCAGGGACAGATAGCATCGGCAAAGATTCCTCTTACCCGCATGATTTCGCCGCAGTTATACTGGATTATGACCGGGGATGATTTCACTCTCGACATCAACGATCCGAAAGAGCCGAAGATACTGTGTGTCGGCAATAATCCCGACCGTCAGAATATTTACGGGGCGGCTCTCGGTCTGTATAACAGCCGAATTGTCAAACTCATCAACAAGAAGGGAATGTTGAAGTCTGGAGTGATAATTGACGAATTACCAACTATTTACTTCAAGGGACTCGACAATCTCATAGCAACGGCACGAAGCAATAAGGTTGCCGTCTGCCTCGGCTTTCAAGATTTCTCACAGCTCAAACGCGACTATGGCGACAAGGAGGCGGCGGTGGTGATGAATACTGTCGGAAACATCTTCTCCGGACAGGTCGTTGGCGAAACCGCCAAGACACTTTCCGAAAGGTTCGGCAAGGTGTTGCAGAAGCGTCAGTCCATGAGCATCAACCGCAATGATGTGAGCCACTCGTTCAACACCCAGATGGACAGTCTGATTCCGCAGAGCAAAATCTCGACACTGACACAGGGTATGTTTGTAGGCTCCGTGTCCGATAATATCGACCAGCGTATTGACCAGAAAATCTTTCATGCCGAGATAGTGGTGGACTCCGAGAAAGTCAAGGCGGATGAAGCAAGATACCGGCCGATTCCGATTCTTACAGACTTCAAGGATGACACAGAGGACAAATCAAAAATGAAATTTGTGATTCAGAAGAATTACGAGCAGGTTAAGAAAGATGTCCGCGACCTTGTAGAACGAGAAATAGAACGCATCAAGGAAGATCCGGTTCTATGTAGATTGCTCCCCAAAGGTATATAAACAGCAATCCCGACTCATTCAGTTACTGAATGGGCCGGGATTATCATTTCATTGCGCTTTCACATAGTGATTTATGCGCTCAGGCTTTCATATTCTTCATATTGGTCGTATTCATCGAAGTCGTCATATTCGTCGAAATCATCTTCGATATATTCGATGTCGTCCTCCTCGTCATCCGGGTCGAAACCCTCGTAGTGACCGGTGGAGGTGATTGATTTGAACACTTCATCTTCGGGGCTGTCTGTGGTGACAGCGTCTGCGAAGATTCTTACGAGTTCTTCCTGCGGAATCTCTTCATTGAAGCATCCGTCTTCTTTCAGAGCGTGATACAGTTCGGCAAACTGTGCTCTGTTAAATTGTATAGATTCTTTCATACTGGGAATTTCGGATTTAGTGGATGGACATCAGGCTCTATCGTCTTCATTGTCAAGTCTGCGCTGCACGTCTTCTTCGACGCCCTTTTTGAGGCCGTCAAGAAATTCCGTAACGCTCTTGCTTGAATCCTTTGATTTGAGCGATGATATTATGTTGTTGACGTAGTGGACTGTTACATCGAGGTTGAGTGCTGCCGCCATGTTGCGTACCAGCTCTGAGAACGAATCATCGTCCATGATGCAGCCGCCTACCTTTATGGCATGGCACAGGTGGGCGAAGTGTGATTTGGGTTTGCGCCAGCGGAGGGTGCTTTTGATGTCCGGCACACCGGTTTCAGGGGTGAATCCGGTCATGGCAGAGAGCGACTGGAGCTTTCGCGACACATAACTGTGTGCGGTATTGAAGGCTGATGCCAACGCCTCGTTGACCTGATTGAGCATCATACGGCTCTTGATTTCCGATAACTGGATGTCGGCGATAGTAAGCAGTTCCAGCGCGTAGTTGTGCATGGGTGAGCCTGTTGCTGTGACCTCATGGATGGTTATGATGAGGTCTGTGAGTTGTGCAGGAAGCTCTGCTGAGAAAAGGCCCTGACGCAGATTCTTAAATACTTCAAGATTTGTCAGGTGGAACAGATCCAAACGTCTTGTTTCCATAAACAAATAGTTTTTTGTGGTTTCGAGGCATTCAACCGTGAATGCAGAATCATAACAAGCTGAATAGTCAATTTTGTTCGTTGTCGTCTATTAGTCAATGCGTTGAATTGCTGTGTTTTATGTAGTTGAGTGTATTCAGAATGTATTTTGAACTGTCTTTCTACATTCAAAAATGTCTAAAGTGTTTTCAACCAAAAGAACTTTATCTGCTGATAGAATGTTTCTTAATGTGTATTTGAGATTTCAAGACTTCATTTTCTCCCCCAAAATTGGATATATCGAAGAAAAAATGAAAAAACGACCGAAAAAGATGCCTTTATCCGAATGGAAGGTGCTCCTTTTTGCCTCAAAGGATGCGCCACTCGCGCTGCTGCTGGACTCAATCCCGGCAATGAGGTCACGTGTTACCATAACCCATGACTTCAAAAAAGCAATAGCGGAGATTAACGGCGGCAACTATACTCACGTTATGTCTGATGTCACTCAACAAGACCCGGTCGCCAGAAGAATCATGACGTGGGTTCATATAAACCATTCCGAGATCGAAACCTGTTTTCTTGGAGTAAATGGTCATCCAAGTGGGGAGATTGATATATGGGAACTCTCTAACGGTAAGATTTTCACTCACTCAATAACTGGAGTGGACCCGCTGACCGAGCCGTTGAGTGTCCTGTATTCCGAAGAAACGCCTCTGAAATGGCTCAGTCATGCAAAATGTGAGTGTCTGCAAGTCCGTGAAAGGCTGAATCCCCGAAAGAATAATGTGGTTTTGATAATGGGTGCCGGAGGAACCGGTAAGGCAGTCCTCGCGCAGATTGCCCATTTCAGTAGCCCGCGATGCGAAGGGTTGTTTGTATTTGCCAACTGTAGCTCAGACAGTAATATCCCCAATGATACTGTATGGACGGTGGAGTGTGAGAACCGATTCCGGAAAAGCGTCAGGCACATGTTCGACCAAGCCGACAAGGGCACCTTATATATTCATGACATTGACAAACTCGATCGGGTTGCTCAAAAAATTATGTATGAGGAAATCAATAAAGTTGTGGATGCTCCTGTCGCTGACAAGAATCCCCGTCTTATAATCTGCGCCACAAACAAATACCTTGAACACGAGGTAGGCAACGGAGACTTCTCCGCTGAGTTATACGCGCTTATCAGCGACTTTATCATCAACGTTCCTTCTTTAAGCCAGTTTAAGGAGGAATTGCCGATGCTGGCAGACAATCTATTGAGGGCATATTGCCTTACGGCAAAAATTTCAGAACGGAAATTCACTAAAGATGCACTGGAGACTATTCGCGCCCATGTGTGGGATGAGAATCTTCGAGGTCTTTATCAAGCTCTCAAACAAAGTTATATGATGGCTGACTCCATGTATATCAAGCCCTCTCACATGAACCTTACGCCACATCTTGACAGGAATGACTCGCTGATTGACCAGAGCCATAGCATCAAAACAGCTTTGCTGAATAACAAAGGGGTTGTTATAAGAGCCGCAAAAGAGCTTGGCATATCAAGAAGCCATTTGTATAATCTCATGACGTTATTAGAAATCACGCATGGATTTGGCTTGCCCCCTCTAAAGAAAAAACAACGACTGGAAATGAAAAAGAATAAAAACTCCGGAGAAAATAAATAGAAATCGCCGAGACCACGACCGCGCCTGGCGGCAGCTTCGCCACCTCGACTTTTGCCGCCTCCATCTTATCAACGGCAATCGGCTCGTATCCGGCTCGCGTGAGCAGGCCCGACATAAGCCGACGGTCGGATTCGGAGGCTTCTACAATGAGAATCTTGTTCATTGTTAGATAATTTTTGAATTATTAAAATACACAGTCAGATACGTTCCATGAAAGAGCATGAAACGTATCTGATTTTTTGTAGTTATTTGTCAGAATATCACATAAGTCATGTGTTATTTGGTGCGGTTTACTATATGGACCGTTTTGCCATCCTTATCAAGCATATTCAGTCTGAGATTATTTTTATCGGCGGTTAGGACTGAAAATCCGGGAGAATCATTGCAGAAAACAGTGCCATCAATTTTTTGCGGAGTCCTCGTGAGGGAGCTGGATGTATTGACCACATAGTCGATTTTTGAATCCGGGCGGCGGATGTGCTGGTAATTGTGGATATGGCCGCAGATATACATGTCCACATTGTGCTTCCGCAGAATTGTGTCAACTTTCTTCTGCATATCTGTTCGCTCAGATTCCGACTTGTCGGTATAGGCATAGATGGGATGATGACCGACCACAACGATCCAGTCTTCCGTCGCCTCTGTCAAAGTCTTTTCGAGCCATTGCAACTGGGCTTCGGTATCCTGATTCACAGCATCGGGATATGTGTCGGTCTTTTTCCTGTATTTGTCAATCAAAGGAGTGGTGTCGAGAAATACCACCTTGACAGTTGTCCCGTCATCTTCAAATGTTTTGGTGTAATATCTTGCAGGCATCTCCCAACGGCGGGATATGCCGGAATAGTCAATAACCGCCTGAGTGTTACCGCGATATTCATGGTTGCCGCAGACGGGATACCAGTTCACCATAAGCTCCGGGTGGTCGTAGATAAGCTCATAGTTGGTCATCCACAACGGGTCTGTCACACTTTCCACTCCGCCGTAGTGATGTGTGTCGCCAAGAGCAAGAATAGCATCGGGTCCTATTTGTTCTGCAATTCTGCCCATTGTCGCGGCAACAGGCTTCTGGTCATAGTGACCGTTGCGTCCGAGGTCTGACACTACCATCAGGTTCACATCGCCTTTGGCGATTTCAGTCTGGGCAATGGCTCCAAAAGAGGGGATGAGAGCCAAAGCCACGATAAGTAATTTACGAATCATTGTTTTGTATTTTTAGAATGTTACTTTTACACCGCCGTTGATTTTCACTCCGTAATATTCCTGCTGCATCGTGTAGTCCTTGCTACCTTGATAATAGCGCAGAGGCTGGTTGAGGAGATTATTGCAGTCGGCATATACTGTTATTTTTGTTTTACGCCCGAATGTGTAGCTGACGTTAAGGTCCAGATATTTCACGGCATCATAGTATCGGTCGTAGAACGAACTTGCGCCCATTTCGTCGATAAATGCCGAGGCATAGTTGAATGAGGCTCTTGCGGAGAAACCGCACTTGTCGAAATATAGCGAGAGATTGGCTGTATGCTCGGGAGAACCGGGCAAGCTAAGGCCCTTCTCGTTTTCACGACCCTCGAAGTTGAAGTCGGTAATGCGTGAGTGGGTATAGGTGTATGTAGCGTAAAGTCCGAGACACTTCATCGCCGGTGTGATGAAACTGAAATCGCGCTGCCATGCCATTTCCACTCCGAAAAGATTAGCGTTGCCACCGTTTTTAGGTTGTGTGAACTTAGTCCAGACAGTACCCTGATACTCCTTGTTATAAGCCACCTCATCAACGATGAATCCTTCTATTCTTTTATAGAAAATTCCGGCGGACACAAGTCCGATTGACTTCCAGTAATATTCAGCGTTGAGGTCGATATTGTGAGATGTCGTTGCTTTCAGACCGGGATTCCCGATCCTTATCTCATTGTCGCCACGTTTGATATTCATGCCGGGAACGAGTGCGGAATATTTTGGCCGGGATATGGACTGGTTATAACCGGCACGCAGCATGAAATCCTTGTTGATGTCCCATTTCAATAATAATGAGGGGAGGAAATTTATATAATTTGAGGTCTCAGGCTCGGTCTTGGAGACGCTGTTGGATTCATCATCGTAATTTCTGCCTATGTAACGCAGTGATGTGTTCTCGACACGCAGACCGCCCATAAAGTTAAGGTGGTCGGAAAGTCTGGAATCAATACGCACATAACCTGATGCCACATTCTCCCTCGCATGGAAATTGCCCGCAAGTTCCTCCGCAATCTGCTCTCGCTCAAACAAATTGGAATCGTCAAGATTGAGGGAGCCAAGAAATTTCTTGTCAACGAATGTGCCGGCCTGATATTTTGAGGAAGGCATGAATTTGTCGGTACTTTGGTCTGTGGTATGTGCAAGCGCATCTGCGTTAAATGCCTTTTTGTCAAGCGGAGTGTATTCGTAATAGTCTATCTCCTTATCTTTTGTCTTGTTCACGAACTTGAATCCGAACTTGATTTTTGAGCGTTCGCTAAGTCGGGCCTTGAAATCCAGTGCCGCCTTGAAGTCCTGCTCCACAATATCCTCCTGCTGCTGTGTAAGCTCTTTGAGCGAAAAGTCATCATTCAAGGTCATTGTATATCCTTCGTCGGGAGTGGCAAATGGCTCTCTCGGATTACTCAGGTCGAAGCTGAACCTCTGCGATTTGAGACGGTAGTCGATGTATCTCTCATTCGGGCGTTTCTCCGTAGCCCGTGCATATCCCAGTTTCCAGTCCATGCCAAGGATACCTAAACGGTTTTCACCTCCCAAAGTGAAATCCATTGTCCGTTGGCGTTCAAGACGGGCGTTTCGTTCGTCACCCGAACCTCCTTTTGTCTGGACACGCACATCGGCTTTCCCTTCGGGCGTAATGTCTTTGAGTGTTGTCCTGTAACGGTTTTCCCAATCATTGCGGTTGTTGAAAATACCCTTGAACCAGACCTTGTTGAAGTCATTGAACTTCCAGTCGAGCGACAATGAGTAGCTCTGTCGCTCTCGTGTGACATAATACTGCCTTATCTGATAGTCGTTGACATAGATTTTGCCGTCGTCATCCTTTTCCCATATAAATTCTGTATTATATGATCCGGCTGGCGCATTATTATAGGAGGCCGCAAGCATCACTCCGAAGCGGTCATTGAAGAAACGGTTACCGAGAGTGAGTCCGAAATTCATCTGCGCCTTACGGCTTATCCAGTTGTAGCCTGTTCCCGCTACGGCTCCGACAGTAAATCTGTGTGGCGAATTTTTCGTAACGAGGTTGATAGAACCGCCGATGGCATCGCCGTCCTGATCCGGCATAAGTGTCTTGCTGACCTCTATTGTCTGAATCATATCGGACGGTATAAGGTCAAGCTGAATATTGCGAATGTCTCCCTCGGCTGATGGCAGTCTTGACCCGTTGATTGTCACTGAACTGAACTCAGCCGGAGTGCCGCGTACCTGACCGAAGCGGGCCTCGCCCTGATCATACTGCACATTGATACCGCTTATACGTTTCAGAGCGTCTCCGATATTCGAGTCGGGGAATTTGCCAATCTGGTCGGCAGACACCACATTGGTTATATTGATATTATTCTTCTGGGCATTTATGGCTCTCTGCTGCCCGGAGAAAACGCCGGTCACTACAACTTCATTCAGATCCTGTGATGTATCCGACATTACAATGTCGTCAACCGTCGATTCTTCCGAAACCACGATTGTTTTACTGACCGGAAGAAAACCGATATACGTTACTTTCAGATTATGATTCCCGGATGAAAGGTTGGCAAACGAGAAAAAGCCGTCGAGATCCGTAACCGCCGACAGCTTGTTGCCGTCGATGATAACCACCGCTCCCGGCAGCGGGTTCTTCTCATTGTCAAGGATGCGGCCTTTAAGTTGTCCGTATTTCGGACTGTCAGCCGCCATAATGGTCAGACTTGAAGCAAGTGCGACCAAAAAAGTTGATATTACTTTTTTCATTGTGATTGTTTTTTTGTTTCTGATTCACGCTGCAAAATTCGCTAAATAATATTTCATGGGTTTATCAGATTTGTTTAGATTTTATGAAATAAATTGTGTCATTAAACTTTTATTAAACTTTTGAGCATTAGGACAGTATTTAACCGATTATTAGTAATTTTGCGGTATGGAAACAAAAAAGAAGATACTTGTTGTCGATGATGAGGAAGCCCTGTGTGACGGCCTTGGATTCAATCTTGAAGCGGAAGGCTATCAGGTCGACATGGCGTATAGCGCGGAGGAGGCTCTTGCCCTCAACCTTGCCGCCTATGACTTGATACTCCTCGATATTATGATGGGGGAAATATCCGGGACTCAACTGGCACGCATAATGAAGTCAAATCCGGCAACGGCCTCCATTCCCATCATATTCTGCACAGCAAAAGACACTGAGGAGGATATGATTTCGGGACTTGATCTCGGGGCTGACGACTATATAATGAAGCCTTATTCTCTTAAAGCTGTACTTGCCCGAATAAGGACTGTGCTTCGCCGTACGGCGGCTTCTGTCGCACTTGCCAAGGCTGATTCTGACCTTGTTTCATACAAGGGGCTGGTCCTGTCTGCAAAAAACAAGACCTGCACGGTTGACGGGACGGAGGTGAAAATGCCTAAAAAGGAGTTTGAGATACTGCTCAAACTAATCTCCAACCAGGGGCGGGTTTTCACCCGCGCGGATTTGCTTAACGAGATATGGCCTGACGAGGTTGTAGTGCTCGACAGGGTTGTAGATGTGAACATAACCCGTATCCGCCAGAAAATCGGCATCTACGGCAAGAATATTGTAACTCGCTCGGGGTACGGTTATGGGTTCATTGAATAAGCTCTCCTATCCGCAGCGGCTGTTCGTGTGGCTTCTTGGATATTCCTTGCTGATGGTAGGCTGCTTTGTCGTGTTTCAGTATCATAGGGAAAAGGAATTCAAAGCGGAAGAGATTGACAAGCAGCTCCAGCTTATCAATACATATATTCTTACAGAACTAAGAGAGGGACACTATGTCCCGGATATCAGACTCGACGATTTCAAACCGTTTGACGATATCCGTGTCAGCGTAATTTCCGACAAAGGACATATAATATATGACAACACACTTGATTCCCTGCCTAAAACCAACCACCTTGACCGTCAGGAAATACGGGATGCAATGCTGAATGGCTCCGGCTATGCTGTAAGACGGCACAGCGAGAGTACAGGCAACTATTATTTTTACTCGGCGAGAAAGAGCAATGACGGCAATATTGTCCGTACCGCAGTGCCGTATTCCATATCGTTCAGCGGACTATTGCAAGCAGATTACGGTTTTTTATGGATTATGGGGATTATTACATTGATTATGTGCATCCTGGGCTATTTCGCAACCCGGAGGGTAGGTCTCCACATAATCAGGCTTAACAAATTTGCCGAGAACGTGGAAAACGGGGCACAGATTTCCGATACAGAACCGTTTCCCCACGATGAGCTTGGCGAGATTTCAAACCACATAGTCCGTCTATATGCCCGTCTGCAACAGGCGGTGGCAGACAGGGACAGCGAGCATCGTGCCGCTCTTCATGAGCAGCTTGAAAAGGAACGCATCAAAAAGCAACTCACGAACAATATAAATCACGAACTGAAAACTCCCGTAGCGTCAATCAGGGTCAGCGTGGAAACGATGCTGGCACACAGGAATATGAGCGATGAAAAGCAAACGTTGTTCCTGCAACGCTGCCTTACGAACACGGAAAGGCTACAGCGGCTTCTGACCGATGTGTCACTCCTTACGCGCATGGATGACGGAAGCACCTCCATCATAAAGGAACAGGTCAATCTCACTGATATAATAAATGACGTGGTTGAGGACCGACAGATACTTGCCGCCACAAAAGGGATAACAATCGAGAATTTTGTTTCCCGCGACATCGTTATGGCCGGAAATTCGCCGTTGCTTGAAGCGGTGTTCAACAACCTTATCGACAACGCCATTGTTTATAGTGGAGGAACAAGGATAAAAATAGGATTAACCGGTTTGGATAGCGACAAGGTGACGTTAACATTGTCAGACAACGGTTGCGGTGTACCATCCGAACACCTTCCAAGGCTGTTTGAAAGGTTTTATCGCATCGACAAGGGTCGGTCGCGTGCGGCGGGAGGAACAGGACTCGGCCTTTCAATAGTGAAAAACGCCGTGATTATGCATGGTGGCGAGATTATCGCCGAAAATAAATGCTCTGGAGGATTATTATTCAAAATAACATTTTCAAGGAACTCAAAATGAAGACAAAACTGAAAATTGCGCTTGTCGCTCACGACCAACGCAAAGCCGATATGGTAGATTGGGTAAAATTCAACGCCCAATATCTTTCCCAACATGAGCTGGTATGTACCGGCACGACCGGAGGGCTTATAAAGAATGCTTTCTCAGAAGCAGGAATAGATGCTCAAGTCGAATGTATGAACTCGGGTCCGATGGGCGGTGATGCCGAAATAGCCGCAATGGTGGTAAGAAACGAGATTGACCTCGCTGTTTTCCTGATAGACGACCTTAATGCGCAGCCCCACGAGGCGGACATTCAGATGCTTTTGCGTCAATGTCGTCTCCACAACGTGCCGATTGCCTGCAACCGTATAAGTGCCGACCTGATGATTTCAAGCCGCCTGTGGGATGACCCCACATATAAACCCATCGAACAGAGCTATATACGGTTTGACCGCAATTAAACTCTCTGACTGTTCGGTAGTTTTAATAAATGGTTAAGGATTTTGAAATATTCATGAAATGTTTTCTTAGTTACTTTGCAGCAGAATAAGTAATTAAGACAACAATGGAAATACTGTTTCTTTGCGTAGTAATTTTTCTGTTTCTGCTGGCTGTGTTTGACCTGTCAGTAGGTGTGAGTAACGATGCTGTCAACTTCCTGAATTCGGCAATCGGGTCTAAGGCGGCATCATTCAAAAGAGTCCTGATTGTCGCTTCCATCGGTGTTTTTATCGGTGCGGCGATGAGCAACGGTATGATGGAGATTGCCCGGCACGGAATTTTCCGTCCCGAGCATTTTTCATTTTATGACCTTATCTGCATTTTCATGGCGGTAATGGTCACAGACATCATCCTTCTCGACATCTTCAACTCGCTGGGTATGCCGACATCGACAACCGTGTCAATGGTTTTCGAGCTTTTGGGTGCTACATTCGTTGTAGCTCTTATCAAAATGGCGGGAGGCATCGGTCTCGGTTTTGATGACTTGCTTAACACAGAGAAAGCCTTGTCGGTTATTCTCGGAATATTCCTGTCTGTTGCGATAGCCTTTTTCTTCGGTACGGTGGTGCAGTTCATATCCCGCATGGTGTTCTCGTTCAATTACCGGAGCAATCTGAAATGGAAGATAGGGATATTCGGCGGTATCTGCGCCACTGCGATTGTTTACTTCCTCCTGATTAAAGGGGCAAAGGATCTTTCTTTTATGACCCCTGAACTGAAAGCGTGGATAAAAAACAATACAGCGTTAATTATACTGTCCTGTTTCGCAGTTTTTACAGTGCTGATGCAACTGCTCCATATCTGCAAGGTCAATGTGCTGAAAGTGATTGTGCTGATGGGTACATTCTCGCTTGCCGTGGCATTTGCCGGAAATGACCTTGTGAACTTCATAGGTGTTCCCTTGAGCGGTCTGGCTTCATATCAGGATTTTATAGCCAACGGCGGCGGAGATTCCAAAGGCTTCCTTATGGATTCGCTCAACGGCCCGGCAAACACCCCGATATATTTCCTAATCGGTGCCGGTGTCATAATGGTGGTGTCACTTGCAACGTCAAAAAAAGCCCGGAATGTGACCAAGACTGAAATCGGACTCGGAAGCCAGCAGGGTGGCGATGAGATGTTCGGTTCATCCCGCATCGCCAGAAGATTGGTTAGATGGACTTTATCATTTCTATCTTGGGTGCGCCGTGTGACACCGATAAAAGTACGCCGTTGGTTCAACCGCCGTTTTAATGTGGATGAGACCATTATGGATCAAGGGGCGGCTTTCGACCTCATACGCGGCTCTGTAAATCTGGTACTTGCCGGCGCGCTTATTGCCTTCGGTACTTCACTAAAACTGCCCCTGTCAACTACTTTCGTCACATTCATGGTCGCTATGGGTACTTCTCTCGCTGACAGAGCATGGGGTCGTGAAAGTGCGGTATTCCGCATCACCGGTGTGATTTCAGTAATTGGTGGTTGGTTCCTGACTGCGGGAGCGGCGTTTATCGGTGCGGGAATGATTGTCGCTGCTATGCACTATGGCGGACAATGGGTTATGCTTCTGTTGGCGGCTCTGACGATATTCATAATTATCAACAGCAATCGGAGATTTAGAAAGAAGACTGAGGAAGACAATGGCGATGCACTGTTCCAGACCATAATATCCACTCAGGATAAAACGCAGACATGGCCGTTGCTTATGATGTATATCACGGAACAACAGGAGAAATTCATGACCTATGCCGAGGAAAAATACCGGGATATAACATCAGCTTTCATAACTGAAAGTTCCGGGGTGCTGAGCAAAACAGAGTCAAGCCTTGCACGTCAGAAAACGATACTTAAAAATGCTCGCCGCAAAGAGACTCTGTGCTTCCGTCACCTGACCCGAGAGATGTCGATAGAAAAAAGCACATGGTTCTATCTCAGTAATAACTGCTGCATGGGTATACTATATAACCTGCGACGCATCAACGAAGTGTGCAAGGAACACATCGACAATAACTTCCTCCCGTTGCCGCCCCGATATGCCACTGAATACGAGTTAATCAGAACCCAAATAAGCACTCTTTTCAACGATACTCTCGGACTTATGAGAAGTGGTGACACCGAGACAATAGGCAATCTTCGCCGACACTGCGACGAAATCAAGGATACCGTTTCCGATACATATCACCGTGTGCATGACCAGCTTCGCGACGGGGACACATCGGCAATGTCTGTTCTGTATGTATATGTCAATATGCTTCAGGAGACGCAGGAAATGGTATCGTCAATCCGTAAATACCTTCGTGCGTTTGCTAAACTGCGCGACTCGGAGTTCCGTACCCGCCCGGCAAAAATCGTGATGCCGACAGTATAAAGTCTAAGGTAAGAAAGATTGTTCCTAAGGTTGAGATGGAAGATTTATTCTTCCATCTTTTTTGTATTGCAATCGTCTGAGCGATTTAATATTTATCTAATATTTCCGATATAAACGTGAAATAAAAATGAGGTTACTTTGCAACAAAGAAAACTTATAAATCATGTGCATAACAGTTATCTCCATCATATCTCTGGCAGGAATCATTGTCATGTTGCAAAGACATATCAGCAGACGAAAAATAAAGGAAAGATTTTGTCTTGTCTCTTCTGGTCGGCCTGTTGGAAAGTCGTGTTTGATTATGACGATGCAGTCATGTGGCCCGATTATCGACAAAGCATTGGAATGTCTTTCAAGCAATGACAATATTGAGGTTTGTAAGAACCATCGAACAGGATCTCAGACCATTGATATAATCAGCGATAAAGTCCGGGATTGTTCGGCAGACACAGAAGGAAAGATCGGTAAGACCTCACTATATTGCGAATATATGCTTGAGGCCACTGACAAGATAGCCGAAACGACACGGCATCTTGTCACTTCCCCCGACAGTTATATCCCGATTTCATACAAATGCGAGATTGAGACAATCCGTGGAGGAATTGTCAGGCTATCTCGATTGGCTGACGGCATCCTCGGTGTTGATGACGATATAATAAAGATTGCCGGAGACACAGGTCTGGAGAAGGATTTTATAGAACACAGCATAGCCGTACATTCCAAAGGGATGACCCATGAAGACTTTGATGAAGGAGCACCCGCATATTCCTATCTTATGCTCCTGTATTATCTTCATTCCTTTGTCAGCTCCTTTTCACAGGCACTCAGAAACATCGAAACCAACAATAAATTAAAGACAGCATGAAACAAATTTTAATTATGACGGCGGTGTTGTCCGTAATTGCAATGTCTGCCGTGGCTCAGAATAAAAATCCATTCATTCCTGAAATACACGGAACAATCCGTGCCAAATATGAATATGAACCTCAGATAGACAAGGGACGCTTCGAGATACGCAATGCACGGCTGAGCGTGGAAGGCAAGGTGATTCCCATTGTGAGATACAAGGCAGAGATAGACCTTTCTGACGAGGGAACAATAAAGATGCTCGACGCATACGTGCGACTGCAACCAAAGGATGCGTTAAAATTCACCTTCGGTCAGATGAGAGTGCCGTTTACCATTGACGCTCATCGTTCACCACATCTACAGTATTTCGCCAACCGATCCTTCATAGCAAAGCAGGTCGGCAATGTGCGCGATGTCGGAGCATCAGCGTCATGGACGTTCAATGACCGTATGCCCATTACTCTTGAAGGGGGTATATTCAACGGCTCGGGACTTACAAATCAAAAAAAATTCTGGACCGACAACTATAATTTCTCGTTCAAGGCGAATACTATGATTGCCCGGCAATTCAATATAACACTCAGTTGCCAAAAGGCAAATGCCGGGGATGTGAACGTGATGATGTACGATGCAGGAGCCTATTGGCAAAATCAGAGATGGCACATTGAGGCTGAGTACCTCCGCAAGCATTATGCCCACGGCTCTTTCGCTCCTGTAAATGCTGTTGACGCATTTGCCGCATATCGACTTCCGTTGAAAAAGGGGCTGACGTCCATATCATTCCTCGGTAGATATGACTATATGTCAGACCATAGCAAAGGTACGAAAGATGAATCCGGCAATCTAAAAATAGATGATCCTGAAAGACACAGACTGACCGGTGGTGTTACATTCAGCATGGGAAAGAAATCATTGCAGGCGGATATTCGCTTCAACTATGAGCAATATTTTTACAACGAAGGTGTAACTCCGGCAATTTCAGAACAAAATAAGATAGTCTTGGAATTTGTAGCCCATTTTTGACAATAAAGTGCAAAAAACAAAACCGACAGCATTGAATCCAATTCAGTAGCTGTCGGCTTTGCCATCTATCGTAATCCAGTGAAAGTACGCCGTGAGGCATACATATAAATAGGTTCAGCCACCATCGACTCCTTTGAGCCGGAGGATTGTGCCGGGTTCTCGACCCGCTGTGATTGCTGTGGCTGCTCATCCCGCTTGACTTCCTCGCCGTCTTTTTCATCGTGTTTAGGGGCAAGTTCGGCGGTAATCTTGCGGTCGAGGGCGGCAAGTTCGGATTTCAACGCCTTTAACTCATCCTCTTTGCCCCATGTCTTGGCGACGATGCCTTCGAGAACTGGAACATCGGCCTTGAGTTTGGCCGTGCGTTCCTCGTACTGGGCGATTATGCCGGGGATTTTCTCCAGAGCGTTGACGAAGTTCATGCAGGCGGCATGTGTGTCGCTCATGGCAATGAAGCCGTTGTTGAACTTGTATTTGTAGTTGCCTTCGACAACAAAACGGTTCTGGATGCCTTCTCTGCCGTCAACGACCGTCCGCTCCGATATTATGCTTATCGGGAAGCCATAGACCTCGCCGACACGGACGTATTTACCGTGGGTGTCGGTCGTGCGAGCCAATCCTTGCAGGTAGATGCCCATGTTCTGCTCATCCTTATACTTACAGTCGTCAAGGACAAGACTGTTGACCGGATTGCCGTCCTTGTCTCGCTGAACAGCAGACTGATACTTGGCAGCGTCTTCCTTCATCCGTGCGATAGCCGCCTCATTGTTGGCGATGTCGTGGCTGATGGTCTGGAGTCTGAAACGGGAGTCTCCGATGCCCTTGTTGAAGGATTTGCGCTCACTCTCCAATGCCGCTATGCGCTTTTCGAGTTTCGCTTTATCCAACAGGTCGGTGTTACCGCTGAGTATAGCCATGTATTCCGAGAAGTTCATGCCGTTCTTCTCATCCATCGAACCCTCGTCAATGGTTCTGGCTCCCATAGCACCGGATTTCAACTGGGCAATGAAAGTAGCCTTGCAGTGAAGAAGATTGAACTTGTAGGAGTCCAGCGACTTCTCGACAGCATAGATGATTACATCCACCTTGTTATCAGCATACAACTTGGCAATCTCGTTGCCGGCTCGTATCGCACGGCCCTCACGTTGTTCAAGGTCACTCGGTCGCCAGGGGCATTCGAGTTCATGGACCGCAACCGCTCTGCGCTGGGCGTTCACGCCTGTGCCGAGCATGGTTGTCGAACCGAACAAAACTCTGACATCACCGCTGTTCATAGCCTCGATGACAGCCTTTCGGCTACGTTCCGTCTTACACTCCTGAATGAAACGTATCTCATGCGCCGGGATACCATAATCCTCAATCAGCTTGCGCTTGATTTCGGAATAGACATTCCATTCGCCGGGCTTGTATGTGCCGAGGTCGCTGAAAACAAACTGTGTACCTTTCTGCGCGTCGTATTTGCGGTAGTATTCGGCAATCATCTTGGCGCAATGGCTGGCCTTGTTGTTCGGATCGTCGCCGTATGAAGGGTCAACGAGCCGGAGGTCAAGAGCCATCTTGCGGGCATAGTCCGTGGCAATGAGCATCTTCGCTTTTTCCTCGGTGTCAGACAATGGCGCCCTGCCGAGTATCGTGGCATCGCCACTCTCGGCAAACTTCATCAGTTTCTCGATGAAAGCCTCCTGCGCCGGTGTCGGAGGGATGTTGTGAAGAATCTCACGTTTCTCCGGCCGGTCAACACCTACATCCTCGGCGGTACGATAGTCCGTTATCTCGTTGTAGAATGCCGCCAGTTCCGGCACCTTGATGAAGTAGCGGAAACGCTCCTTCTGAATCAAGTTGTTGGTGACGGAAAACTCGAAGTCGGTTGTCTTCTTGGCGAAGATAGCCGCCCATGCGTCAAAACTGCGGATTTCCTGCCGCTCCAGCTCATTCGGTCGTAGATACTTGAAGAGCAAATACAGTTCAGTCAAAGAATTGGAGATTGTCGTGCCACTGAGAAAGGTCGCCCCTAGGTCTTTGCCTGTACGTTCCTGAATGGTGCGTATAGCATAGAGAAGATTGAGGGAGCGTTGGCTTCCGTCGGCGTTGCCGAGACCGGCGACACGGGTGTGACGGGTGTTGAACATCAAATTTTTATAGTTCTGAGATTCGTCAACGAATATGTGGTCGATACCCATCTGTTTGAAGTCCACCACGTTGTCGCGGTTCTGCTCCATCTGATACTGGATGGTGGCAATCTTGGCGGTAAGATTCTCCTTGCGCTTGATAAGACCTTTCAGCATGGCGCGTGACACGTCATGCCCCTGCTGCCTGACAACTTCAAGGTTCTCCTCCACGCTGTCAAGTTCCGCCTGAAGAATCTCCTGCTGGATTTCGGGCGACTGCGGTATCTTGCCGAACTGGTCGTGCGACATTATAATGCAGTCATAGTCGTTGTTCTTCATTTTATTGAAGAACGCCACACGGTTGTCCGCCTTGAAACTCTTTTCATCGGCATAGAGAATCCTCGCGTTGGGATAGGCACTATGGTATGTCATGGCAATTTCTGCCACATTCGCCTTCATTCCGATAATCATCGGCTTGTGGGCAAGTCCGAGACGTTTCATCTCATGTGCCGCCATACACATTATCAGTGTCTTGCCGGTCCCGACTTGATGGTCACAGATGCCGCCGCCGTTCTGCAACAGCATCCACACACAATCCTTCTGCGACTGATACACGGAGTGTATGCCGTAGCGGTCTCCGAGCATCTTCATATTGAGGTCGGGGAACGTCTGGTGGCTGCCGTCATACTGCGGACGCACAAAGCAGTTGAACTTGCGGTTGTAGAGGTCAGAGAGTTTCTCCTTGAACTCAGGCGACTGCGCTTCGAGCCAGTCGGCAAAACCGTTGCGGATTTCGTCGATTTTGGTATTGGCAAGCTGAATCGCCTCGCTGTCAGGCACCTTGATATCGTGGCCGTTCTCATCCTTTCCGGCAGACTTCTTGATGTCGGGGACGGTGTTGTGCAGGGCGTGTTTCAGAAGGCTTATGCCGTCGTATGTGCGGTAATAGCCTCTGACGCAGAATTCCTCCCATATCTTCATGTTCTTGCGTGGCGCGTCACATGAATACTCGTCCATCGAGGATGAATAGGCAATCTTTATGTCGGTGCCATACAGATTGCTCATGTAAGCGGAGTATATGCCGGTGGGTATCCACCTCTCGCCGAAATTGAAGTCAAGTTCGGCGAAAGTGATTTTTCGCGGGGTGGCTTCTTCAAGTGCTTTGAGAGAATCCTGCGCCATAGCGATATATGGCTCGATGCCGTCATATCCGGGGAAGTTTTTGATACGTTCTTCTTCGCGGTCAATCCATGCCTTGACATCCTCGGCTTTCTGCACCACGTTTCCGGCGATAAACCTGTCCTTGATTTCATAATTCTCCACCAGAGGGTTATAATATATGTGTCCCTCCAGACTCTGAATCAGATTTTCCTCGGACATATCCACTAATCCGGTCATATAGTCCAGATTGACGGCACCGAACTTGTTGAGCGATGCAGATAACGCCTCCATAGGAGTATCGACACTTGTCAGTTCATCCACAGCGAATGAAACAGGATGATCGAAGATGTCAGCCTTGACAAATCTTCCGTTCTCGCCTCGCTCCAGTGCCAACGCATCTCGTCCGTTGGCATCCATGAGGATGAATTTGACATTCTGTTTCTCATTGAGATTGCCATATTTCTCCACGAACTCATCATAATACTGATTGAGGTGTTCGCGCAGATGTTCCGACGGCTCATGTGTTTCTGCCTCGTAGTTGTAGAGCTGCTGATAAGTCTCCGACAGCGTTACATACAACATGGCGCGTTTCGCCTGTTCCGGTTTGAGGGACAGCGGATTGAACGTAGCACCGTTCTTGCGGACTTCCGAAAGGAAACCGACAAGACCGTCCTGAACGACCATACTGCCGTTATGGTGGAAGAACTGAATGTCCTCCGAGAAAGGACGGGGAGACATATCCCTTTCGACAGGCTCCGGCTTTTGTGGAACCACTCTTGGCTGTCTGCCGGGTATGAAGTCGCCTTCGGTTCTTTCAATGACGGTGCCGCTTTCGTTGATAGTCTCGCCATTTGCAGCGGCTTGTTTGGCGGCTTCTTCCGCCTCACGTTCCAGACGCATTTCTTCAAGCTGGCGGTGGGCAATAGACATCATGGTTTCGTAGAATCCATTGATGGGCGGATTGTCCTCCCAGTTAAGAGAGCCATAAAACTCCAGCTCCTTTTCATTGAGCGGACGGAATTTCTTTACGGGTATGTCCTTGACTTCGACACTCGGTTTCGGCTTGGGGGCATCCTCAGCCTGTTTCGGCTGACGGCGGGGTTTGCCGATAGGCTCCAATTCGCCGAAGAGATTGTAGGCAAACAGGCGAGGGTCGGGATTATCGGTGTAATCAGGACTGCCGTCGGTCTCTATATCCTTGGCTGGTTCCATTTTTGATGAATCAACAGGAGCGGGGGCAGGCTTTGGTTCCGGCTCAGGCTCCGCTTTTGGAGGCTGATTGGGTGTAACCGTTTCAACCACCTTCTGCTTAGGTGTCTTTTTCAGCTTCGGGTCTTCCAACTGTTCGCAGATTGCCACACGTTTGCTGGCCCGCACAAGTTTGGGCAGATATGTGTCAAGAGCATGATGCGGAAAGCCAGCCAATTCAATATAATTGTCCCTGCCGTTGGCTCTGCGGGTCAAAGTTATACCTAATATTTCCGAGGCTGTCACGGCATCCTTGCCGAATATTTCATAGAAATCACCCACACGGAAAAGAAGTACAGCATCAGGATGTTTCTTTTTCATCTCCTGATACTGTTGCATCAGAGGTGTATTGGTATGGCTCGACTTTTTTTCAGCTCTTGGAACTTCCACCTTCGCATCCTGCTTGGGTGTAGGAGTTGGCGTAACAGGGTCAGGTGTAGGCGGCTTAATGCCTTTGGAATTATACAATTCCAGATTCAGGCGCAGGTGCAACGACTCGTCGAGTGCCTTACGCAAGTCTTGTGCAATGCCATCGACACCTCCGTCATGGTGGTACACGATAGCAGGTTTGCCATACTGGTCATTGCCAACCTTGGCGTCGGTGCATATAACATTCTGCGGAAACGCCTGAAAGAACTTGTTGCCTGGCACTTTTGTACCCCGGTCAACTACCGATTGAATGAAAAACTCTTCATCAGCCGACAAAGACTTCTTATAATCCGCAAAACGAAATGTTCCGAAAAAATAAAACGAAAAGCTCCGTCCGTAAAACGAAATGTTTCTTTTTCGTGTTCCCTCCAATGCAAAAACGCCTCAGATTTATCTGGGGCGTTTCATTTTTTCCTTGTCGGGTATTTATACGTTCAAGTCGAACTTCACGTTCTCGTCACCATCAAGCAGCTGCTGTGTCTGCTCAATGTTGTTCTCGTAAATGTGGACATTACCGAGATTCAGAGTGATAGACTTCAACGGCAGGTCTATTTGCCGTGACATCAAGTACAGATGGTAAATATCAGCCGGCAATCCCAGATTGGCATCACTGCTTCGCTGGTAAGCAGAAAGGACCAGCTCGCCTTCATCAATCTGGAACTGCACGAGGCTGAGGCACGGTGCCTGGTTGCTTTCCGCACCAGTCTCGCCCAAGAAGAGGACATAGTTCTTGCTGTTCCTTTTCTCTTTGTTGATTTTTTCAATCAGCCTTGGCAGTTTCTCAAAATAAGTCGGATAGCTGTTCACAAGGATTGGACCGCAATAGTCCCACCAGCTGATTCCTGCTTCCCTGTATTTTTCCGTCTGCCGCTCGCCCTGCATGAACAGCTGTAACTCGTTCCTCAGCTTTTTCCGTGCTATCCCGTGGCTCTCGAAAATGTCCAACAGGTCAGCGGGTGACAGTGACAACTGCTCGTTCAGCAGGTAGCGTATATTGCCTTTGTTGTTATGTTGCTCTTTGCCTCCTGCAAGGATTTTGCTTAGTATTTTGTGGTATTTATTCATGTTTGAACAGGTTTTGAATGTTGTTTTAATTACGTTTGAACAGCATCATATCCGTATATCTGGAACTATAGTTCATCTGTGCGTTAACCTCAACTTTCCTGCAGTTCTCAAACGGGTTGCCTACCGTACGGTTCTTTCCCATCCAGTCGCACAGTTCCAGTATGGAGGACTTGTTTGATGTAAAGTATATGAACCGGTGTCCCTTCAGCACTGTCAGCACATCGAGGTAGTCTGCAAGTTTCCAGTACATTTTGTATGTGCCTGCGTCCGTGCTAAGATATGGCGGGTCAACAAAGAACACTACGTTTGGAACATCCTTGTATTGTCCGAACAGTTCCTTATAGTCACAGGATGTGACAGTCAGGCCTTCCAGATAGTCCCTGCATTGCGGATAGTCCGTAGCCCTGACATTATTGTACAGCGTGCTTTTCTGCAAATCCGCAAAGCATGTGGCGTATTTCATTGAGAACATTATTGACGAGGATAGTGTTATGTAGTCGACATATCCTTTACGCTCGTACTTGTTTATGCAGGACAGCACACGATCCCTTGCCTTTCCACGTATAGGCTTGTTGCGCGGAATGTCTGCGGTTATCTCCCGCAGTTCCGCAAGTATGAGGTTTGTCACCGGCAGCGCCTCCAGCCGTTGGCGGTAGCCGTCAAAGTCATTGTACACGACCTTGGAGTTCGGCTTCCGGTATTTTGCTATATGCGAGAGTAGTCCGCTTCCTCCAAACAGGTCAACGAATGTCGTGCCGTCAGGGAATTCCTCAAGCACCTTTATGAACTCTTTTGCAAGCATGCGCTTCTGTCCCTGGAACGGAAGCGGTGCAGATAGATACTGTTTTCTCATTTTTCATTACTTTTTTTATCATTACTGATGTTATTCAAAAATATTTTCTTACCTTTGCATCGCCAATCATTTATATAACCGAAAAACCGAATCAGCATGAAAGAGGGTCTATGCCCCCAGTCACGTGCTTATTCGGTTCGTAGTTAATAAATGATTGGCGTCTATATTAACAGGCTGGGGGCTTTTTTATTCCCGCCCCCTTGGGAACTTTCAGGCTTATTCTGTCATGTTATTCCATTTTCATTTTTAGTATTTCCAATTAAGGGTTATCCCATGTGATGATTCCTGTGCTGTTGCTGCGGTTTCCGTTAATTGTGATGATTGAGGGTTCGACGCCTCCGCATGCTTCTCCAACCCCGGCACCCATGAGTGTAAGATAGTAGTCGAAGCCGTTGACGATACATTGGTAGGTGCCGTATACGGATCCGGAGAATGTTCCGAATATGATTACCAGCCCGGAGGAGGCAAGCGGCACGACGTTATCTGTGACGAATTGGTTCCATGTAGGGTTTATGCCGTAAAATGTGCTTGGCTTGCCTCCTCCGATGACGAAGTCGGGCCCGAAAAGTATTCTGTCGGCTTTTGCCTTGTCGTCGGCAGTCATTACTCCGGCCTTTTTGCTTGTGGCTCCGTCTATATCAAAATCTATTTCTTGTGTGTCGCCGTTCCGTATAGAGATGAAATATGGGTTTGCTTCTTGCACACATGTCGTGCCTAACAGGTCTTCCAGCTCTCTTTTTGTGTAGAAGGTCTGCTTGATTTTTCTCCATAGTGCGGATATGCTGTTAAGGTCTGCGATTTTTGCCATTTTGGATAATTGTTTTCGGGTTCGACATGTACATAATCCAACATCAGATAGTCATAATTTCCAAATTCCTTGATATATCGTTTGTTGTACCTCTTTGCCCAATATCTCAGGAATGGAGGGTATTTCACGAAGCCAAGCCACCAGGGAAACCTTGCGTCCTTCATCTTCTCCTTCACCCACCATGTCGCCCAATATACCTCTTTCCCGGAAATGGGGATGCGGGTGTCATACTTCCCTCCGTTCGCCTCGTCCCACACCACTTGCAGCTTCAGGTTGCCATAGAGCAGGCGCACCCTGCTCACGAGAATGTCGAATTCTAATGGGGAGGCGGAATGACGAAAGTTCCTGTCATTGACAAGCTGCACGAAGACGGTTTCCTTATCTTTCCGTGCAGCGTTGTCAAGAAATGCAAGTACATTGTCAAGAGTGACATCATAGAGTGCTATTCCATGCGAGCCACACCATTTGCCGCCTCTTTTCGTTACTTGGAGATTAAACCATCTTATGCCATCATTGTACTGTTGTTCTATGGTATACCCTTTCCTCTGGCACCTGCACACGATGTTTATCAGTGCGCCGAAAGGTCTGAGATACCACACCAAAGGGTATGATGTCAGTGAGTTATGTGTGCCTAATGTCATGCTCTTTTACAGATTTTATGGCTTCCCCACGGATGACAAACGCGGGGAAGCCGGATGTTAACATTGCCTTAGGCGAGCAGAGCCTCAACCTCTGCAACAGAGGCAATGCTCAGACCGTCAAGTTTTACCTTGTCTACAGCGGACATGAGACCGTCAGCAGCGCTCGTTGCCTTGTTGTAGGTGGTGTTTGCCCATGGTACGTTGACATAGGCTTTGCCGTTTTCGTCAAGAGCCACCGGGTAGTTCTTGTTGTTTGCTGTGTAGCCTGTCTTGATACCACCGAGTTCTCCTGCTGCCGCCTGTTTGAGGTTCAAATCTCCGTTGGGGTCTATCTCGAGTCCTTCAAGAGGCGAGAGAATTGGGACTTGTACATAGAGTTTGCCATCGGATCCGATGTAGGCTTTTTCCCATTTGTTTTCATTTGGGAGTTCGGCAAGTGTCTTGTCCTCAGCCTTTATACCACCGGTCGTTGTGTCTGTCGCGAGCGGGACGGATGTCATGCCAGGCTTGAATTCCCTCCATCTGCCTGTTATGGTGTCAACGGAGTTTGATGCCCGGAACTCGTATCGCTTGTTGTCCTCGAGACAGAAGGCTAGGTGTCCCTCGTCAATGGATGCCTCCGGGTAGGCTTTCATTGCCGCCTTTGTTGCGAACTGGTCACGTTCGAAATTGCCTTTTTTCCCCTGGTAGGAAAGGTTGTCGATATACTGTACTGCCATGGTCGTTTACTTGAATTGGAGTGAGTAGTTTGTTACTGATGACGCGTCGTTGAGGAGGTAGACATAGTAAGCCTCGCCGTTGAGTGTGACCTCAGAGCGTGTGTATGAGTTGATGAACTCGTTCTTTCCGTCCGTGATGGATGTCAGTGCCCCGAATGCTTTCGGATAGGCATACATGTTCTTCTGTGCAGTCTGTGTGAATGCGGCAGTGGTGTATGCCTTCGAGTTCTGCACTGCCTCTGTCTTTCCAGCAAGCCCTGTGATGTTTGCAGCGTTGGCGACGAAGTCTGCCGGGACGACGGAGAAGTACTTCGGATTTACGAAGGTTGCGGATGTGGAGCCGGACTTCTTCACGCCCTTGTTTGTCACCTCTACGGTGTAGGTGGTGTTGGCTGTGACGCCGGAGAAAGCCTTGCTCGTGGTTGTGTTGGTGACTTCCGTTCCGTTGACCTTTACGGTTTCCGGCGTGATGACCTTGTCGCCCTCCTTGACCGTCCAGCGCACTGTCACGGTCTGTGTGGTGCCTTTCTTGTAGACGGAACCGCCTGAGACAGAGATGGAGAGTGGGAACACCTTGTCCTGCAGCTGCTTGATGGCGTCGATATGGCTTTCGAGGGTTTCCTTGTCTTCAGCGGACATGACGCCTGCCTTTTCGGTCGTTGCGGAAGGTATGCGTACGGCTTCGTCATACATCTCATCGCCTTCCCCTATGATGCACTGTCCAAGTGTGACATCATCGGTGCTTGTCTCCAGTGTCCCTCCATTGTACAGGCGGAGGAAGCTTTCCTTTGCTGCGTTATAGTCTTCAGCCGTTTCCTTAAGGTCGTTGACCTCTTTGGTGATGACCTTGTTCTTAACCGGGTTCTCGGATGTTTCGGAGAGTGCGTCGTCAACAGCGATTTTTATTCCGTCCGGACCGATTTTCTCATACTTTTTTGTTGATTCGATGTAGACGTACTCGTCGTAGACATTACCTTTCTCACTCTCCGCCTTCGGCACGAGGTAGAGGCATTTCGGGTCACCTGTTGCCGGTAATGTCTCAACGATTTTGTAGATTGACACATCAAGTTTCGCGACTTCCTTGACAAGAGCGTCGAACTCAGTCTTGGATGCGAACCCCGCCTTGATTTTTGACCACAGGGCTGAAATGCCGTCAAGGGTCACAAGTTTGTTGTTTGCCATAAAAATGAAATTTGGTTAATAAATAAGTTTTTCTCGTATTGTTCGAGGGGTGGGATATGTCATTTGTTGATGACCTCCAGGACTTCGGATGCTGTCGCGAATGCGCATGGTGCGATTTTTGTCAATGTGACCGCGCCGTCAGCGAGCTTGCGTGTTGTCACGGAGCCGTCAGCGAGTTCTCCGCCACAGTCGTTGGTGATGGGAGTCAGTGTCTGTTCCTCCTCATTCCAGAGGTAGAGATGCCTGCCCTGTATGTAGATTTTGTCTTTGTAGGGCAGCGGTAGGTTTTTCTCTGTCCGGTGGTTGTACAGCTCTTCCGTTGTCCATGATGTGAAGACAATAGAGCCGTACAAGCCTCGGAAGCAGCGGTGGCTTGGCACATAGAATATTCTTTCCGGTGACAGGTCAGCGGTTTCGGTCTCGTATTCACAGTCCTCTGGCGGTTCTTTTATGCCTGCGAAGCGCGCTGTGGCTCCCTGCAGGGCGTTGGCGGCCTTCCCTGCCACTTTGTCGACATATCTTTTGGGCACAGCGTGGTCGTCTTCGGTAGGTTCGTTGATGACATGAATATCTTTTTTCTCATCAATGATGATTCCGCCTTGGCATCCAAGGGAGGTTATGTTGAGCGGTTTGAGGATTGTGCCTCCTTGGGATTTCATGAGGGCATCGTCGCTGATACCTTTGAGTTCCGCTTTCAGGACTGCGATGACATCCTCCCATGGTTCCCATACCCCTTTACTGCAATTGCGCCTGAGTATGGCGAACTCTGCACCGGAAGCGAGACTGCCCCCGGCAACGCTTACCGGACCGGAGATGACCTGCGTCCAGTCATTGTTGGCGTAGCCACGCTCGAACACACGCACATCAAACGGCGCCCCGTTGAGCAGGCCGCGGTACCATCCCGACCTGTTCGCGTCATCCGCTCCTCCGTTGAGCTTGTCGAGAGCTGCAGAGACAAGCTCCCAGTCGCTGAAATTCCCCGGTGTCTCTGTGTCCCATCCCGGCAGGAAGCGGTAAGGGAGGTTGCGGTCAGCCCCCAAGCCCACAATGCCTTTACCAAGTCCATCAATGTCCTTTCTGTTGTCCTCTATCCATGTACGCAGGCTGTCTATATTGTTCTGCAATGTAGATATGTTGCTGATGTTGCCGATAAGAAGCCATCCGGGGTTCTGGAATGCATAGATGTCTCCGCTGTCCGGTGCAGTGGGATTGTTGTTGTCATATATACATACAAGCTGTCCAAACCGCAGTTCCTTACCGTTTGTCCCCACTGGTGTGGTGTCCGGCTCCATTTCCGCACAACTCCTGTATACCTTGCGTATTCCGAGACTGCCGGCATTCTGCTCCATGGTGGCGATATATGCGAGTGTGTCGTACTGCAGCCCTCCCACATCCTCCGGTGTGATGCTGTCTGTATCGGTCTGTCTTCTCAGCGTGCCGGCACGCTTCTGCAGGTTGTATATTGATTCCATAACAGATTTATTTTGGTAGTTCAAAAACTATTCTCACAGGCACATCAGCCGGGCAGGACGCGTCATCAAACGGCAGCTGGATGTCAAGCCGCACATTTCCCTCAAAACCAAGCAGCTGTCCACCAATCACACCATTTCCTGTGCGCACGTATGCCTCGCATGACGAGCGGAAATATTGCAGGAATGTCTTGTCTGTGGCGAACAATAGGATGCTGCCATCTATAGTAGCCTTACTGTTGCTTCTGATGTCTACGCGGACACGGTAGCAGTCACCGAGCTCCTTATATTTGATTGTGCCGGAATATCCATTGAAAAAATGAGCTGTTATCTGTTGCCATGACTCAGGTTCTTTTATCCCCACCATTTGTTTGACAAGGTCAGAGAGTACCGGTAGCTCAAGATAATTGTAATATTCTGCAGCACCGGTGTTATCCTGGCTTATATGCACTTTCCTGGCGATACGGCACGGACGTTCCTGACCATCGTCAAACTGCCGCCTGTCCGCCTCCACTGTATTTATGCAAAGATATACAGGTTCCTCCATCATATTGTAAGGGACTTGCAGATTGGTGTCTTCCCATGACAAGAACTCCCCATTGGCAATAACCGTCCCTGCCTTTATAAGTACAGTCACACCGGACTCATCTTGTTCAATGACATCCCAACCTCCCTTTTGAAACAGAAACACGTTTTCCCCGTTTCCGAGCATCTTCACCAACGCCGCCATGGCGGATGTGTCATTATCCTGCAAGAGCTGCAGGTCATCAAGGTACACAGGCTGTCCGCCCTCGCTGAATTTGATTTTATTCATAGTCATATAGTTCTATGCCGAACGTGCGTCCGGCCGGTTTGTATGCGTCAAGGATATTGCGTATTGCAAGGTAGTGCTCCCACCCGAACTTATCCTCCTCCCTGGATTCTGTCGATGTGCAGAGGAAGGTCGGCACTCTCACGATGAAGTTCAGTGTCTGGAAATACTCGTTTTTCAGCCCGAACACGAGGCCGTTCCCTTCTTCATGCGTGAACAGGCATGCCGGAGGCTGCGCTTCCTTCCTGAAATAGAACGCCCTCCTTTTTGTGACCTCGTCAGGCGTCACGATGTATATCTGCCGCCCGGTCAGGCAGAATGCATCGTTCAGGGCTTTTTCAAGGTACTGCACATTGCCTGTTATGTCCAGTCTGTCATCCGTTTTCTCTTTCAGGCTGTAGAACTTGTCATATATGTACCGCAAAGGCATTACCATGACTTTCAGCAAAGCCACAAGGAAGACGCTCCTCAGCACAGGAGGCAGCATGTATACCGCGAATCTCGCAAAATCAATCTTATACCACATAGCTCAGTGTGTTTGGAAGTCCCTCCGGAATGTAGCTTCCGCTCAGACCTGCATAATTGTTCCCCTTTATCTCCGTCCAGGCGGCCGATGCGTCCGTCCTGTAGCGGCATATTCCCAGCTCAACATCCTCCACGCCCTCCACCGCCTGTATGGCATCCACAAGGCGTGTCTTGTTGAATGTGCCTCCATAGACAATGTTCTTCAGATATTCCTCTATTGCCCGTTCCACAGGCTTCCCTCCGCCCTTCAGCAGTGTTCCGGAACTGTCAAGTATCAACGGATCTGCCGTTATCACCGCGTTGATTGTCACACGGTCGCTCTCATGGCTGTTGATGTTCAGGATGACACCGGCTATCTTGACCCTGTCCATATATTGTTTGAACACTGTCAGAACATCATTTGAAAGGGCGACAGGACGGTTGTCTTTCTCCCCGCTGACAAGAATCTGCACGCTTGTGCCCCTGTCCCTCACAGCCGCAAACCTCACGACACGCTTCGACTCGTCAGCCTCCGCATATCCATACCTGCATGTCTTATCATCAAAGACAAGCGCATCGCCATATTGGAAGGCAAGCGCTGTTTTGTGGTACCACGGCACGCTTGCCACCACAGCCGATGCCACCTTCTCCTCTACATCCGCCTTGTGCCTGTCGAAAATGACCTCAAGCACATGGCATCCTGCCGCGACTATGAAGAACAGGATGTTCTCCAGGCTGACGCTCGAGAAGCGCCCGTGCCATGTGTCGCCCTCCCCCAGTCCGTATTTCTCGCGGATAGCCGGGTCCGCCATGAAAGCGTCCGTCATCGTCTTCTTTATCTCTGCTGTACTACGTGCCATAATATGATTATGAAAATTCCTCTGTGAATTCTTCCGTGAACACTTTCATGCGCACTCCGCCCTCATTGCGTGCTGTCGCCGGGCTCACCTCATTGTCCCTGCACCAGCCTTCCATCGTGCGGTTCCATACCGCATCAGGCAAGGACAGGACTATGCCGGCTTTCAGCTCTGCCGTCATGCTTGCATTGTTGAGCCGCGCAATCTCCGTCATGGCCTCCCATGCGCCGAAGCACTCTATCGCGACATCCGCCATTGTCTGTCCGTCCTTTACCGTGTATCTCATTTCACTTTTTTCCTTAAAATAATGACAATAACAACTATTGCCGACAATGCAGCATACAGGAGCAGTCCGCGCATGGAGTGTCCGGAACTGCTTTTGACATGGTGTCGGGCATCTGACTTGGACTGTGTATCACGGCATGCCGCTGTCTGTATGTTCGCAATGGCGGACGACTGTGCCGAGTGTGTGCCGGAACATGAGGCTTTCTTCCTGCCTGTCCCTTTGTACCTTTCCTGCGACAGAACCTTCTCACGCATGACTATACGTCCGCATGAATCCGTGACAATGCGCTCACATAATCTCTGCACGATGCTGTCCATCCCGCTCTCAGTCTCTGCCACGCAGGACTGTCTCGTTGAATCCTGCATGACCGTCACACTTTCCATTCCTGCATTCTGGATATAGCTTGTGTGCAGCAGTTCCCTGCTGCCGGTTTCCGCTTTTTCCTTTGTCGCGCAGCCCGAAAGGCTCAGCGCAAACAGAATAATGACAAACGCTTTCATGCTCAAATGTTTTTGTATTCGTCCTTGGCGTCGAAGCATGGACACTCCTTAATGCGTTCCCATGGGTCTATGATGCCGTTCTTGTTCTTGTCCGGGGATATGTCCCTGTGCCCCATTATCACCGCCTTTGGGTAGCGTCCCCGCAGTTCCTTCAGCAGCTGCAGGAGTCCGGCCTTCTGTGCGTCTGTACGGTTGTCCGTGCTGCGCAGCCTTTCGTCAACGCCTCCGGTGTAGGCAATGTTTATGCTTGTTGAGTTGTAGCCTTTCACACCATTGCTTGCGTGTTCCTCACCAAGCAGCCTGTGGCATGAGCCGTCTGCGGTTATCAGATAATGATAGCCCGGATTCTGCCACCCTTTGCGCCGGAACTCCGCCAGCACCTCTTTCACTGTCGCCTTTTGGCTTCCTGCCGTGCAGTGCACGAATATCCGTTCAATCCTTCTCATCCTTGTCCTCCTTCATTTTGTCATTGATGACATTCCTTACATCCCCGAACTTTGTCGAGATGTACACCGTCACGCCGAATACAGAGCCGGCATACACAAGGCACTGCGCCACGTACCACAGGACAGTGTCGTTGACATTATAGTTGTTCAGGAAAAAGCACAGGAACGCCAGCAGCACACCGCTTGCAAGCATGCCGAGCGCCGAGCCGTACTGCAGCCACTCTTTTGTATTCTTCCGCATCTTCTTTGTTTTTTATATGGTTAGTATGTAGCTTTTATATCTATGCCTGCCAGCGTTATTCTTACGCTCTCCACCGTCTGTCCGTCCATCTCCAGCTGCTCCTTGATGCGTGTGCGCCAGAATATCGGGTCATGGTCAAGCAGCATGCCGCTTATTCCCACTCCCACGGCGGGGCGCTCCTTCAGCTCCCCGTTGTGCAGGCAGAGCAGCAAGGCCTGGTTCTGCGCGAGGATGTCGCCCGTCACCAATGAGCCGTTCCTTACGACAGGCTCCAGCGTCTGCCCTTTCTCGTCCCATGTCAGTTGTATTCCGTTCATGCCATGTTTCAGTGTGTGACCTTCAGGTCTTCATAATCGTCCTTGTTGAACTCATCCGCTTCCGTCCCGGGCTTTATCGTCGTGAACTTTCCGCCCGGGTGACTCACCGTGACATCGTGGGTATGCGAGTTGAACGTCTTCACAAGTTCATTGATTTTCTGTGTCAGCTGCGCTATGTTCACCAGTCCGCCGAGTTTGCCGCCGTTGACGACGACAGTCTCCGCATGGTCGACTTGCAGCACCACAAGCTGCGCGAGGTCGCCGCTCAGGCTGCCGACAGTGACGGCACTTCCTCTTTTCGGTGTTATGAGCAGCTGCCCGGCATCGTCAGTTTCAGAAGCTCTCAAACGGACATCGGGGATAACGATGTTTCCAATCTCCACTTCACACAGACAGCCTTCCACATTCTTCACGATGCCTTGGCATATTGTTATGGTGCGTCCTCCACTAATTTTTGTCAGATAATCACGCAGTATTCTGTAATCGTCCATAGTTGTCAAGATATTCTGAACCCCAAATCAATTTTCCTTTTTCCTCCGTCCTTGCCGAAGGTTGTCGTCACACTTGTCACGAAATACGTGCCGTCCTTGTACGGATAGTCCTTGTCATGCAGCGTTACCATGTCAGCAGGACGGCACACCGGTATGAGCCAGCCTGTGATGCTGCCCTCATAACCGTCAAAAGTCCTGCGTTTTACTTCAAGTTCTCCGCGTGCCTTCATGCCCGCCTCGTCACTTGTTGGGCATCTGACCTCAACCCTTTCGCCTCCGGTGCTCCCGGCTTCCACCTCCTTGACAGTCCCATCCGGAAGGAGGGCTTTCACCACGACCTTGACCTTCTTTTCCGCAGCGCGGCGGTATGTGAGGTCTTCCTTCTCAACATTTATGGCAAGGTCGTAGAGCCGCTCATTGCCGATGGTCTCGCCGGGCGGATGCACATGCAGCGTGCCGTCACATATATATATGTCCGCACCGCATTCCTCCTGTATCTTTTTCAGGACATCGTATCCGGTCGCATCGTGTATGACAAACTTTCCATAAGTCCAGCTGTAGGAGCAGGCTATCTGTAAGCCAAGCCCGCAACCGCCAACTACCTTTTCAAGCAGAGCCGTAAGGCTGGTCTTTTTCAGGACCTCGTCAGGAATCTCTTTCCTGAAGAGGAACAGGTCGTCCTCACAGTAGAGCTTTATGCTGCCACCATCTGTCGATATACGTTGCAGCCATCCGCTGAACTCACGGACAAGTCCAGTCTCCTCATATCCGAACGATATGCAGACCTTGTCGCCTCGATGCAGCTTGTTCTCCACCTCAAGCGCATTGTTGTACTGTGCTGCAGGAAGCGTTACCACAGCCGTGTCGGCAAGAAGCTCCACGCTTTTGTGTACCTCAACATTGTCAAGCATCCCCAGCCTATAGCTGCCTATCCTTATGTCATATATCATTGTGTACATAGTCTCAGGTGTCAAGGTCGTCACGGCTCAGCAACAACTTGTATATGTCGTCACTGTATGCCGTGATAGTATAGTTCTGGTTCGCTGTGCCGGCGGTGAAAGGAAAGTCCCAGCTTTCTATGGCAAGCCGGCTGACGCCGAATATCTCCAGCAGCGGGCAAAGGGCCTTCACATGTCCAGCCTCACAGAAGCCTTTGAGCGTCGCCACGTCGGCTGCCGGGTATTTCCCGTTGTCGGACATGAGCACACCCTCTATCCTCACCGTATAGTCGTCCTGCGTCCACCTTTCCTTGATGCTGCCCTTCACGCTGCCTTTGCTGACATGGCGCCGTATCAGGATGTTCTGCCCGTTGACGCTCACCATCGGCTCGACGGGGAACAGCCACTCCTTGGCGCCTGACTTCTCCAGACAAAAGCGCAGGGGCATCACCATAGGCATGCCTGCAGCATTGGTGCGTATGACGTCCTCCAGTTCCTCGTCGCTCAACGCCTCCACATCGAAGCCCGAAGGGTCAGGGATGGTCTTGCCCCTGATGTAGCCGGTGTTCACGCCATGGAAGTCGTTCTCGCGGAAAAGAGAGTAAGGCGGTATCTTTGTAAGCCCCATGGCGCGCAGTGCCGCGTTCTCCAAAAGGAATCTCGTTGTCTTCATTGTTCTGTGCTTGTCGCTATTGCCAGTGACCTGTTTATGCTTTTCAGTATCACATGTTCAAGTTCCGCCGTGTCCATCCTGTCATTCATGGTGACATTTATGCTGTCGAAGAACTTGGAGATGTGCATGGTTATGCTCGTGTTCCTTGTACCGCCCATGGCAAGAGCCTCTGCGGTCTTGCCGTGACTGCCTCTTCCAGCCTTGCCATTGCCGGAGGATGCGGCGTTGAACACTGTCCCGTTTGATGCGCTGCCCTTTGTCCCAGGTGTAGAGATTGCCGCATTCTTTGCCACACTGTGCTTTTTAACCTTGCTCTGTATGGCGTAGTTCTTGTCGTACTCAGCCTTCACGCCGGAAGCCAGAGCTTTCGTGGATGCGAATGCCTTTTCCGCGCTTGTGACACCAGTAAGGTCCCTCACTCCGCTTGCGGCGCTCTGCCATGCCCCCTTGAAATCTCCTGAGAAGAGCTTTGATAACGCGGAGCCAAGTTTCCCGATGCCGCTCATGAAAGCCTTGATACGGTCAATGAGGTATAGCTTAATGATGTCGCCGAAGCCTTTCACCGTGTCCCACATGGTGAGAAGGAAGGCGCGGAAGCCGGCAAACTTGTTCCAGCAGTATACGACGGCAGCGACAAGACCGGTAATCAGTGTAATCACCAAACCGATAGGATTGGCGTTCATGGCTATGTTCACAAGCCATTGCACACCTTCCCATATTTTTGTAACAGCCGTGACCGCCTTGACTGCTCCTGTGAGTCCGAATATTGCAACAGTGTTGAGATTGAATGCGACGGTATCCACTGCAACGACAGCGGCGAGAAGCCCAAGTTCCTCCTTCCAGTCAATGAGAAAGCCGGCCACTTTGCCGGCCACCTTGAAAATACCCTGCATGGCTGACGCTACCGGCGGCACTATCATGATGAACAGGTCAAGCAGCCCGCTTATTACCGGCTTTATCTCCCCGAACATATCCACGGCAGCCTGCTGCACGTTGCCGGCGAGGGTCGAGAACTTGCCGCTGACGGTCTGGCTCAGCCTGTCGCTCATTCCCGCAAATGCCCCGCCTTCATCCGTGGCGTGCCGGATGGCTGCCGCCACGGCGTCAAGACCTATCTGTCCCTTGCCCATCATGTCCTGAAGCTCACTGTATGTCTTGCCGGTCATCTTCTCCAGTTCCTTGAGAGGGTTGAAGCCTGCATTGATGAACTGAAGGAGATCCTGCCCGCTCATCTTTCCCGCACTTGCCACCTGCCCGAAGACAAGTGACAGGCTGCCGAGTTTGTTCCTGTCACCGGCTGCGATGTCTCCCAGCTGTCTCAGGTAGCCGTTGACCTTGTCCGCCTCCACACCGAAGTTCAGCATGGTCTTGGTATTGTCCACAAGGTCAAGGTTGGAGTATGGCGTCTTTGCCGCGAAATCATTTATCTGCGCAAGGATGCCCGCCGCCTTCTCCTCGCTGCCGACAAGCGTCGTGAACGCCACAGAGGTCTGTTCCGCCTGTGCTCCGAGACTTGCGACGGCGCTTATCCCTGTACCTGCAAGAGTGTATGGGTTGGTCAGGAACTGCATGCCCGGCACGGACATCAGGGAGTTCCCGAAATTGGATATTGAGAAGGCATTGCGCAGGCGGACCCCGACAGAAGCCGCCTTGCGCGAGACAGTGTCCAGCTGATCGGAGGTGCGCCGCGCCACGTTGAGCACGTTGCCGCCGTCCGCCTGCAGTTTTATGAGAAATTTAAGAATGTTGTCCATTTGCAGCCTTCGCCTCCATTCGTCGGATGTCTATGAGATACCGGATAGTATGTGCCCACTCTTCGTCACTCAGTGTGTCGGGGTCCATGTGCATGTAATACCTCAGCATGGTGTTCAGGAACAGCACGTCCCCGTCCTCCGCCCCCGGAACCTCCGCATCCGCTAAAGTTTTTTTATCTGTGCCTCCTTTATTTTCATGACCTCCTCCAGCTTTGGGATTACAGGGAGGAAGTACTCATCATCCTCCTGTATCGCCGTGTCACCGTCAACCCACAACTGGCGGAGCATCGTCTCGCTCATCTTTATAGGGTCCTTTATCACACTGAGGTAGCTCAAGTCCTTGCGTGTCGGCTTGCGCACTATGCAGCTCTTGCCGCCCACTTCTATCTCAAAGATGTCCCCGTGCTTCTTCTTCCATGCGGAGACCTGTTCTTTCGTGTAAACCATTTTCAATTGCTTTTTGATTGTTGTCTGAATGCCGTTCGTACAGTGTTCAGGCTGTCTTCCTGTTGGTGAAGAGGAACGGCAGCGTTTTTTCCTGGAACTTGTCGCCCTGCTTCCACTCGGTGTTGTCCTCAGTGAATTCGCAGCCGACAATCATGTCCGTCGTTATCACGTCGCCCTTTGTCGGGTTGCCGTAGGAGACGACCATGTCGAAGCTCGCGTCAAGGATGTCTCCGCCGCAAGCCTGCCGCAAAGCCTCATACTCGGACTGCAGGAGCGTAATCTCGCCCTCGTAGCTCTTGTTGCCGCGCTGTATGCTGTGCGGCTTGTTGCCCTTTGCATGCAGCAGCTCCTTCTCCTGCTTCGCGCTGTATTTCACGCCGCGAAGCCCTGTTATGGGACGGCCCGCCAGAACGACGCTGACGTCCGCCCATTCGTATTCTCTTGTATTGAACATATTGCTGTCTTTTTATGATGCCGACGTCACCAGGAATCCAAGGTCGACATCTATATAGCGCGCATAGCCGTGCGGGCGCACCTTGACCTGCACTTTGATGCGTGACGTGGCGGCAATGTCCTGCTTCTCGTCGATGTGGCACTTGCAGCCTTCACCGCTTGCGTCCGCACTCAGCTCGCCGTTTGCGGTCATCAGCCTGTTAAGGGCATTCTCGAACGCCTGCTGCCAGCTCTTCACGACGCCCAGCGACATCGTGCCGTCGTCGTTAAGCTCTATCTCGTCGAGCAGGAAATCCAATGCTGTGTCATACACGACCCTGTACGCCTTGTCTATCACGCGCCGCATGGCAAGGTGCGCATAATCGTCCGTAATGTCACATGCCATGCAGTCGTCTGTGAAGAAATATCCGCTCCTGCCGACATATTTGCGTGGTGTGATATACCCTTTTGAGTATATCTCCGCCACGGCGCTGCCGCTCTCATCCACTTTCCTGCCGCCGATGAACATCTCCAAAGGGAAGAGGCTGCCGTCCTTTACGCGACCGATGTTGCGGTGCACAGGCACGGAGGCTGTACGCCCCAGCAATGTGCCGACGCATGCACCCTTGCCGTCCTGCAGCGTGTCACCGATCAGCACGCATACGCGGTTATAGTCCTCCTGTGTCAAATCCTTCAGGCTCTTC
Organism: Palleniella muris; assembly: GCF_004792655.1. Taxonomy (GTDB): domain Bacteria; phylum Bacteroidota; class Bacteroidia; order Bacteroidales; family Bacteroidaceae; genus Prevotella; species Prevotella muris_A. The sequence goes on from NZ_SRZC01000006.1 coordinate 64,013, forward strand.
GGCGAACTGTAGCTGCGCCCCTCAATAACCATGAAGAGCGGGGCATAAAGCTCTGTGGTGCTCCATTCCGCAAGCTGCTGCGCTTTGGGGAGGGCGGCGTACACATCGGCGGCAAGGCCTTCGGAACCGGCGGCACCGTCACCGACATTGGCGATGCCGATGCCGCGAAGTGCACCGTTCTGCCTTGTTATAAGGTCACGTATGAAACCCTTGCCGCTTTCGGTGTAGTCGCAGAGGGCAGCCATCGTCTCACCGGTGGAAACCGGATACAGGACAAGCCTTGTGCCGTTGCCTGCCTCGTCGTAGAACTCCCTCACATGCTTGTGCAGCGCAGCGTTGTTCCCTGCTGTCACGCCAAGGGCGGTGAGGTCATCCATGCCGCTTATGGTGTACGGCTCGTTGAGTGCCATGGTGTCCCCGACAGCCTCCGCGCCGCACACAAGGGCCATAAGCCCGTCGGGACTCTCACCGACGGTGCCCAACTGGCCGTTAAGGAATTGTATCTTTACTCTTGGAAGTTGCATGATGATTCTTTTTTTGCGTTAACCCGCTGCCTCTACCAGTGCAGCCACACCCTTCTTGTCATAACGGCGGTACTTGCCGCCTGAACGCATCAGGAAGGAATAGATGTCGCCATAATACTGAGGGTTGTCCATGGAGTCGAACATCTTGACCTCGCCCTGCGCGCGGCTCACGCACTGCTCCTGCCATGCAAGGCCTGCGGCACACTCTCCTACGACAGCGTCCTTCTCCCATTCAAGGAGGGTGTTGCCGTCGGCTGCCATGCGGAGAACCTGGCTGCGCTCCATGATATGGAAGCTGAACAGCTGTCCGAGGATGCCTTTCTCCGTGTCGGCGGAGTTCTGGAACGCCCAAAGCTCTTTCTCTGAAAGGTCGGCTATAAGGTCAGAATACATCACACTGTCAAGCAGGAGGTAGCGGCCGTCCTTGGCGACATTGTCCTTGTTGAAGAGAATCATCAGTTCAAGGATGTCATCCTTCGTCACCTTCTTGCGCTTGCCGCTTGCTGTCCCGCTTGTGTGCGCGTCACGCGCCTCGCCGGAGGTCTTCACGATGTTGCCGCCGGTGAACCATTTGTAGAGAAGGTTCTGCTGCGCATTGCTCCTTAACGCCTCACGGTCGTTGGCAAGCACACTGTTGCGCTTGTCGTAGCTGAGCTCCACAGTCTCGATATGCGGAATGTATATCGGGTCTGTCGTCAGCTCGTCAAGGTCGTAGGTGAGGTCGTTGTCCGTGCACTTCGTCACATCCGCAGGCACCTTTGAGCGGTTTATCTGCACCTTCGAAGGCGCACCGGCGTTAGGGATGTGCACGGTGTGGTAGTTGACGAACGCGGAGTCATCAACACTCTTGACAGCGAATGAGTCGTCAGGATAAAAGTTCTCCTGGATGTCGCTGAGCCAGATTTCTTTGTTTAATGCCATTTTCTTTATGTGTTTTGTTAGTTCTTGTATTCAATGCCGAACTTGTCCTTGTACTTGACCGCGAAGAGCGCTGGGTTCTCGGATTTGAGCGAGGCAAGCATCCCGGCACGGTCAAGCTCGTCCCAGGACTTGCCTTCGAAGCCGCTGCCGCTGCCACGGTCTATGAAGTCTGCGGCACGGCGTGTCTCCTTGCGTGCCTGCATGCTGTTTATGAACTCTTCCGCGGCGGTGCGGTCGCTTGCCATGAGCTTCTTCATCAAGGGGAGCTGCTCCTTGCCGATCTTGCCGTCGGCAACCGCCCGGTTGAGGAAATTGTCCGCATCCTTCTCCTGAAGCTCCGCAATCTGAGCCTTGTATGCCTCGTTAGCTTGCCGGAGGGCTTCAGCGCCTGTCGCCTTGCTCTCCAACGATTTGATGTGCGCCACGATGGCGCCGGCATCCGCCTTGTCTGAAAAGGACGGGATTGCCCTGATGTCGTCTATTAATGCCATTTCATTGTCGTTTTTGGGCTCAAAGCAGAGCCTGTTATTGAAATAATGATAAATCTCCTCGTCTGTCTCCGGTCTGCCTTCATCGTCCTGCATGTCGTAGACACTGTCGGCAAGCCCCATATCCAGAGCCTCGCCGGCGGTGAGCCAGTGGTCTGCACCGTCAAAGTATTTCTCAAGGACATCAGCAGGCTCCATGCCGCAGCGCCCCGCAATCATCTCCGCAAGGTCCTTCTGCAGACGTTCCATCTGGTCGGCAGTCTGGCGGAGGACGGAGGCATTGCCCCAGGTGCCGCCGCTCACACTGTGAAGCATAAGTTTCGCGTATGGGCTCATGTGGAGGGGCTTTCCGCAAAGGGCAATGATGGCGGCGATGCTTGCCGCGAGTCCGTCAACGTATATTGCAATCTCACTCTTCGACCGGCGGAGGGTGTTGTATATCGCCATGCCGCTGAACACATCACCTCCACGGCTGTTGATGCGCACATCGATGCGCCTGTACCGCGACTGCAGGGAAAGCAGCTCGCTCACGATGCGCCCGCTCTCCACCTTGTCGCCTTCACCGATGTCTCCATACAGAAGGATGGTGGCGCGGTCCTCTTCCGGGATTATGTTAAAGAACTGTCTGGTCATGTCATGCTATGTTTTGGCTGCAAAGTTCACTAAAAAAAACGACACTGCAAAACGCTGTTTCCGTCATGTGCTTCACCGTGGACATGTTGTATCTCACCGGGTCAAACAGAAAAACATGGTTTTGTTTTATCGCTGAATATTAGGAACTTTGCACTGATTTTTAGAAAAAGCACATGACAAAGACAAACATCGACAGAAAGGACATCGCCAAGTCCCTGTACCTCAACGGCAGCTTCACGCAGGAGGAGATTGCCGGGAAGGTGGGGACGACGCGGCAGACGGTGGCAAGGTGGGTGAAGGACGGTGGTTGGGAGGAACTGAAGGCATCCCGCACAATCACACCGGCACAGATACTTGCCGGGCTGAACCGCCAGATAGTGGAGATTAACAACAACATCAACGGGCGTGAGGAGGGAAAGAGGTTCGCCACAGTCGCAGAGGCGGACACGCTCGCAAAGCTCGCGTCAGCAATAAAGAAGATTGAGAATGATGCGGGCATCGCCGACATCGTCAACGTGGCGATACGCTTCACGAACTGGCTGCGCCCGCTTGACCTTGACATGGCAAAGAGGTTCAACGACCTCCTCGACACATTCCTTAAAGAGCAGATGAGATGACACAGGAAGAGAAAAAAGCCCTGCAACGCTGGGCGGAACACCACAAGGCGCTCGCCGCGGACATCCCCGTCGATGACGGGCTGTCGGCAAGGGAAATAGAGAAGAAGCGGGCGGAGCTGGAGAAGGACCCTGTGGAATGGATAAGGTACTTTTTCCCGAAATACGCAAAATATGGCTTCGCGCCGTTCCACATCCGCGCCATCAACCGCATAACAAGGAACAGCGAGTGGTATGAGGTCCTTTCATGGAGCCGTGAGCTTGCAAAGTCCACCGTTGCGATGTTCATCATCATGTACCTTACACTGACAAGGAAAAAGCGCTTCGTCGCACTCGCCTCCGCAACAGAGACTGCAGCGATAAGACTGCTCGCACCATACAAGCTGAATTTCGAGAACAACCCGCGCCTGAAGCAGTTCTACGGCAGCCAGGTGACATTGGGCGCATGGACGGAGAAGGACTTCACCACCCAATGCGGAGCGAAGTTCGTAGCCCTCGGTGCCGGCTCAGCCCCGCGCGGCGCCCGTAACGAGGAGGTGCGCCCGGACATAATATATATGGACGACTACGACACCGACGAGGACTGCCGCAACCCTGAGACGCTGAAAAAGAAATGGGAATGGTTCGAGGGCGCGCTTTATCCGACACGCTCCATCTCCGAGCCGACACTCGTCCTGTGGTGCGGCAACATCATAGCAAAGGACTGCTGCATAAAACGTGCCGGAGAACACGCAAGGCACTGGGACATCGTCAACATACGCGGAAAGGACGGCAAGTCGACATGGCCGCAGAAGAACACGGAGGAGCAGATTGACACCGTGCTGTCAAACATCTCGGCGCGCAGTGCGCAGGCGGAGTACTTCAACAACCCGGTGTCGGAAGGGACTGTCTTCAAGAACCTGCCGTTCGGCAAAGTCCCGCCATTGGGGAAGTTCCCATTCCTCGTGGTATATGGCGACCCGGCATATTCCGACTCACGCAAGAAGGCGAGCTCCACAAAGGCGGTCTTCCTCATCGGCAGGCTGAAAGGGGTGTACTACATAATCAAGGGCTTCCTTGCCCGTGAGCTGAACGCAGTGTTCATATCCTGGTACTTCGACCTCGTGGACTATGTCGGAGGCAGGACAAACGTGTACTGCTACATGGAGAACAACAAGCTGCAGGACCCGTTCTTCGAGCAGGTGTTCAAGCCGCTGCTCCGTGAGGAGATAAGGAAAAGAGGCAGGGAGCTCCATATCCGTGGCGACGAGCGCAGGAAGACGGACAAGGCGACACGTATCGAGGCGAACCTTGAACCTATTGACCGGAACGGAGCTTGGGTGTTCAACGAGGAGGAAAGGGACAACCCGCACATGCAGGAACTCATCAGCCAATTCAGGATGTTCGAGATGCACCTTCCATACAATGCCGACGGACCTGACTGCATAGAGGGAGGAATGACCATCATCAGCCAAAAGACTGCGGAGATGCTGCCGACAGAGTTCATCACTTACCGCGAACTTAACGAAAACAACAAATACAGGATGTAACATGGACAATTTCATCGAAACAACCGACTACGACGCGACAATACACCGCGAGATACTTGACGCGCTGCTGCGCAAGGATGCGCCGACCTACGACCCGCAGATAGTGGAAATCTGCGAGGACCGCGCCGTCGCCGAGATGCGCTCTTACCTTAACAAGAGCTATGACTGTGACAGGATATTCGCCGCCACAGGCACAGAGCGCCACCCGCTCATACTCATGTTCGCCATCGACATCACCGTCTACCACATCTTCTGCCAGCACAACCCTTACAAGATGGCGAAAATACGTCAGGACCGCTACGACCGCGCGATAGAGTGGCTGAAGGGCATCATGAAGGGCGACATCACAATTGACGGGGCGCCGATGCTGGAGGACGATGCCAAAGCGGACAACTCGCCATGGCAGATTCTCGCAGACACCTTGAGGCCGGCTTTCAGATGAGCAGGACAGCACGCTGTCATTCCGCAAAACAAACGGTGCCCTTTCACCATGCGAAGCGTTATCTTTCACCATATAAAGCGTTACGCTTTGCAGCATAAAGTGACACCTTTTATTTCGTCATCCAAAAGTCTTTGACTAACAAGCATATACAGACAATGAAAAAGAAAAGCAAGAAGCTCTCGGAAGAGAGGCACATAAAGCAGGGAGGGATGCGCACGCAGCAGGGTGAGCGTATGCCCGACATCGTCCTGCAGATGCCGGAGATTTTCCTCTTCGACATGAACGCGTACATGAACGCCGTCACACAGGCGAAAAGCATAGACTACTCATGCCGCACAAGGCTCTACGACATGTATGAGTCGGCAATGCTTGACCTTCATCTCTCAGGGGTGCTCGACAAACGTCTCAGGGGTGTCACACGGCTGCCGATACAGTTCGTGCGCGACGGCGTGCCTGACGAGACAGTGAACTCACAGCTCCGCTCGCCATGGTTCAAGAGACTGTGCAAAGACCTCATCATGTCTGAGTTCTGGGGATTCACGCTCGTGCAGTTCTACCTTGACGACGACGGAAGCATACAGTATGACCTCATAGACCGGAAGCATTATGACCCGGTGCGCAAGAGAATCCTCAAGTTCCAGAACGACCAGGACGGCATCCCTGCCGGGGAGTTCCCGGACATGATGTTCGTAGGCTCGGAAAGAGGGCTGGGAATATTCGCGGAACTGATGCCGGCTGTCCTTTACAAACGCGGGAACATGGCGGACTGGGCGCAGTTCTGCAACATCTTCGGCATGCCGATACGAGAGTACACATACGATGCCGGGGACGAAATGGCACGACGCAGGCTCCTTGCCGACGCAAGAAGCCAGGGCACGAATGCGGTGTACATCCACCCGAAGGACTCCGACCTCACGCTCATTGAATCGGGGAACAAGACAGGCTCGTCAGACCTCTACAAGACTTTCGCCGACTACTGGGACAGCAAGATTTCCATACGCGTGCTTGGCAATACCCTTACGACAGATGCCAGAGATACAGGAACACAGGCTCTGGGGACAGTGCACAAGGAAGAGGAGGACGACATGAAGGCGGACGACCGCAACTTTATCCTTGATGTGCTCAACTATGACATGAGACCAATCTTTGCGGACCTCGGCTTCAACGTTGACGGCGGAGAGTTCGTCTATATCGAAAAAGAGAAAATGGACCCGGCACAACGGCTGGAAATAGTGCAAGGGCTGAAAAACATGGGGCTGCCGATGGATGATGACTGGCTGTACGAGACCTTCAGCATCGAGAAGCCGAAGGACTACGACCGGCAGAAAGCCATGGCGGAGGAACGCAAGGATATGCTCCGCAAGGCTCTTGAAGACAACGGCAATGAGAACGGGACGGAAGGGAAAGACCATTTGAACACCAATCGGACGCCGTTCAAAAACATCCTGAGCCGTTTTTTCGGAGTCGCCCCGCAGCAACACGGGGCGGACACCGAATTCTGATTGACACGCTCTACTATGGCGATGGCAATGATGCACGGTTCCAAAACTCCGCACCGCTGCGCTTCGACGGCAATATCCTGAAAATGTTCATGGAGAGGCTGTACCGCGAAGAGGGTGCGGAATCCGCCGTTGACAAGGGACTGTGGCGAGAGATACTCCGGATAATCAACGAAGGCACTGTGGAAGGACTGTCACAGGCTGCCGCACCGCCTGCTCATGATGAGCAGTTCTACCGTGAGCTGCGACACTCAAATGAGGTGTTCGCCGCATTCAAGGCGCACACCATGGCGGACGAGATGGCAGCGAAACTCTATGATGCAGGAGGTCACCTGAAACCTTTCCGCATTTGGGAAAGGGATGTAAGTTCCATAAAGAGCCATCAGGTGGGCTCATGGCTGCGCACGGAGTATGACACAGCAGTAATCCGCGCGCACAACGCCGCCGACTGGAGGGAGTTCGAGCGCAACAAGGATGTCATGCCTAACCTCCGGTGGATGCCTACGACATCGCCGGAACCGGACAGCGTGCACAGCCGGTACTGGAAGGCAAGGCTCACACTGCCTGTCGGTCATCCGTTCTGGGACATGCACCGCCCGGGTGACCGCTGGAACTGCAAGTGCTCTCTCGAGGCGACGGACGAGCCGGCAACTCCGGAGGCTCTGGACGGCATGGAGGATGTGAAGCCGCAGCGCGGACTGGAGAACAATCCGGGAAAGGACGGGCATACGTTCTCTGACTCGCACCCGTATTTCCCGAAGGACTGCAGACACTGCTTCGCATACAGGAACAGCGGATTCAAAAACAGGCTCAAAGGATGGTTCAAGAACCAACAGAAAGACTGCTACAACTGTCAAGATATAGACAATCTCATACAGTCAAACATTAGAAGTTTAAAAGAACTGGTAGATGTGGAGCCACCATATGTATCTACATATACAACATCAAATGGAGGTAATATTTTTACAAGCCCATACCATGGAGAAGATGAAAAGGATGAGAATGTTAGGCTTGCAGTATTTATCCATGAAAAATTAGGTAAAAAAGTTTATCTATTACCAAGACTGGATCCTAAGAATGCAGAACAAGCTGCGTTGCGTCCTATATTGCACCCTGATGGTGTGATTCCGAATAAGAATCCTGATTATATGATTGGTGGTCTGTTATTTGATGGCAAAAGCATGATGAATGTTGAACAGAGTGGCAATACCGATAAATACCATGAAGCCATATTAAACCGTGTGAAAGCGGCAAAAAGACAAGCAGATAATGCAATTTTGGAAATTCCACCATTCATTTCAAGAAGGATAATAAACAACACTATTGGAGGGTTCCTTAAGCAATCACATAAAAACCGTATTATTATAGTAAAACACGGAGAAAAATGTTATATTTATAAAAAACGGGGCTAAAAAGCCCCATTGGAGGTATAGGCCATTAAACACGTGAATGTAAAGTTGACCGATACCACCACAAAGGTACAAAAAATATTTGAATCACCAAATAATTATGCAATAAAATATTATTATGGACGCAAAAAACATAGAAAAGCACATTCAGCGTGCCAAAAAGGATATTGAGAAGGAGGTTTGTGACCGCCTTCCGCGCAAAGTGGGCACGATAGCCGTCAACCATTTCAAGCAGAATTTCCGCGACGGAGGATGGCTTGACGGCGGCCGGCACCCATGGAAGCGGACAAAGAGGCAGGACGCCGGCACCTCCGATGCCAGATACGGACCACTGACATCAAGGCGGAACCACCTCATGCGCTCCATACAGGCGCGCCCGTCTCCCGGCATGGTGTCCATAGAGAACCCTGTGCCGTATGCCGCAATGCACAACGATGGCGGAGACATACAGACAACCGTCACAAAGAAAATGCGCAAGTACGCATGGCGCATGGCCTATTCCCTCGCAGGAGTGAAAGGCAAAGGCAGGAAGCTCCCGAAGGAACTGCCCCGGGAGGCGGAAAAATGGAAAGGGCTTGCGCTGACAAGGAAGAAGCGCCTTACTGTGCATATCCCGCAGCGACGGTTCATGGGCGACTCGCAGGAGCTGCGCATGAAAATCAACAAGACTATCAATGAATCACTGGACAAAATAAAAAGCAAACTGACAAATGGAACACCTTCTTCATAAACTTGTCATCCACATAAAGGAGAGCATGCCGTCGCTCTCCCTTGTGGACGAGGACTACGGACAGCTGGAGGCGCTTGACAAGGACAACATCGACATGTACCCTCTGACCTTCCCCGCCGTCCTCATCGATGCGCCGGAGTGCGACTGGTCAGACATCGCCGGCAAAAGCCAGAAAGGAACGGCAAAGGTCGGCGTGAAGCTCATCATCGACTGCTACGATGACACGCACTGCAACTCGGGGACAACGGACGCCATACTCGCACGTGCCGAAATGGTGGCGGAACTCCACAGGCAGCTGCAAGGCTTCCGCCCTGTCGATGAAGGGGGACTGGACCGCGAGAAGTCACGGTTCTACACATGGAACCATGGCATAAAGGTCTATGAGGCGGTCTACTCCGTGCCCGTCACTGAGGAAATCCGGGAAACAGAGGCATATCCGGGACAGGAGCGTCTGAAGGTGTCGCTTTCCGCCGGGCTGTACCCTTGAAGCCTGTGAACAGGGGCTTCTCTATCTGCCTGCCCTCGACAGTGGCACCCTCCTGTATCATCCTGCGGACAACCTGCATGACACGTCCCTCCGAGACGAAGAACTCCTCCTCGCTCAGCTTCCTTATAGCGTCATCAAAACGCAGGCGGCGGACTTCCGTCCAATAAAAGTACCTTTCAAACATCCTGCGGTCACGCGCGGCGACCAGGACCTTGCTTCTTCCTCGCTTCATAACTGCAAAGATAGCAAAAATAATACATACCGGCAAACATAAAATGAGGCACTCCGTAAGGAATGCCTCATTTTATGTTAACAGTTTATACAAAAGTTCCTACATACCCACCTTCTCCGGCTTCTTCACCTTCTGAATCATAACGGCGTGTCCTCCTTCTTCGGCTCCACATAGAAACTCTCATCCTGCACCACCTGGATGCCGCACTCCGCCATACGCTCCGCCATCGTCGCAATGCCCTCGCCAAAAACATAGTTCTTGTCTGCCAAAAGCTTGTCCTTCGCAATCTCTTCCGTCTGACGGACATAGTCGGGAAGGAACTTCCTCACCAGCTGCAACGCACTCGCCCAGGTGAAACCTTTCAGGGTCTTCAACTTCGGCGTACCGGTCCTGAAGCCTATCACGCCATGAGTCATGTCAAGGCTCTTCCTCTTTGCGAACAACTCCGACTGGTTCTCTGTCGCGAAAGCCTGCAGGGTGTCGAAAGCGACAGCCTTCTCCTCCTCCAGCTCCGCCAGACGGCCGGCATACTTCTCACGGATTCTCGCACACTGCAGCTCTATGTCCGCAGTAATCTTTGAACTCTGGGCATCTGCCTTCGCATAGCTTGCGAATGCGTCCTCTGCCATCTCCCTGCTAACGCCTGTCACCAGGACTTTCTTTGCTCTTTTTGCCATAATGTTGTCTGTTTTTATTTGTTGTTAAGCCAAATTTCGTAAGCTCAACTCGCAACCCGCTTGAGGTTCATTAGGCCGTTTGTTTTAGGTTTCAGGGGGGATTGCCACAGTAACCGCAAACCCATAACCTACAACCACAAACCTCACTGACCATCAAACTTGAGCACTTGCGAAAGTTGAATTGTTAATACTCGTCTTCATCCACCCCTTGGGTGTATTGTGTAATCTCTATGTGGCACTCTATCTCATGCTCAAGCTCCTCAAGCAGCTCAAGATAACGCTCGCCGTCAAGTCCCTTTGCCTCCGCAGTATCAAAGATGTACTGCATTATGCGTCTCACCGTTTCTTTCATGTCAGTTACTGTATTTGTCATCAATGTTTATCGGTATAATGAATGCCATACCACCTCCCTGTCCACTGTCCTGCCCCTGAGGCTTGAGCCCGCCCTTGCGCTCTATGCTGCGCAGCTTCACGCTCAAGGCGTCAAGCTCCTCCACCGTCAGAGGATAAAAGTCCTTGCCGCATATCCGCGCGTCACGGCACAAGGCGTTCACCCTTGACCAGTCCGTGGTGTCGACACCCAACTTCTGCATAAGTTTCAGACAGACACTGCGCTTTTTTCTCACTTTATGCTTCAAGGAAACCTCGTCGATGACACTCAGCTCACGCTCAAGGCTCGCGCACAACGCCTCATATTCCGACTCCCTGATATATCTCAGTTCATCAGTCCTGCCGTTCGTGTACTGGCTTACAAGCCCTCTCCGCAACTCATCACGGTCACCTATGTAAGCCAGACGCTTGAACAGACCGAAAAACCGCTTGAAATTAAAAACCTCCTGCTCCATGCTATAAGTCCGTTTTCTTGGTGGTACGGCACGCTATGATCTTTATGACCGTGGCGTTACTCTCAATTACGTTCTTGTTACTTATCGCTCTGCGCATAATGTTAGTCTTTTTCTATACTTACCTGCCACATGTTAGAAAAACGGGCTTTAACTATAGCTTGTGCCCTCCTTAATGCGGCATCCTCTGTGTAAAAGGCATTTGTAAGGTCTCCAGCTCGATAGCCCTGCCAGCGTATTGGGTCTTTAGCAAGTTCCTTTTCTGATACCGCCCTGCAAACTGATATGGTGTATTTGGGCGCGTATAAGTCTTTCTTACTTGCTGGTAAGTTATTAAACTCTTCGCATAAATAGCCACAATGCATGCGTATTTGGTTGCCCTTTTCTGCCGTTACATCCTCACATATCATTATGCCGTCTGCTTTAATGCTGGCGTAATAATGCTCCGCACCGAAACAAACGTGGCGAAAGGTGGTTATTTCAATAACCACCTTGCGGGGGCTGGCGGTTTTTGCATATAATTCTGGGCGTGTTTTTAGCTTGAAATCAAGCCCCACCATGGTGCTAAAAAATACAGGATAACACCCGTTATCTACCGAATAGTGACATGCTTCTTTTATTGTCATGCCGCACCCCCTTTCTTTTTGGCTGCCCATACGACGCGCTTTACTCTGCGCAGGTCGCATTCCCGGAATGGGTTCACAGGCAGATAGCCTGCCCTCAGAAGCCTTTCCTCCGCACAGGCGAACACATCCCTGCGCTCCTCCAAGTCATAGTGGGCTATCGCCCCGCTGATGTAGATTTTTTCTTTTCCCATAGTCATTTGTTTTCGTTTGTCTGTATTTTGTTGCTTGTCTGTATTTTGTTGCTTGTCTGTATTTTGTTGCTTGTCTGCACCAACCCCTTCTCCCATACCGTAAAATAGCTTCCGGCATCGTTGATGGAGCGTCCTTGGCAATAAGCCTTGTAACCGCTCACCCATATCTTCATGTCACACCAGTACCTCAGCTTGAGAGCTCCGCCGCCCATCGGCTCGCCCTTCTTCTCCTGACTGACGAACACAAAACATTTTTTGGGGAACATCTCTGTAAGAGCCTTCGCCTTAGGATAGTCCATGCCCATGTCATGGGCGACCTGGAACGAGTCTATTATCACGAACCTTGGCGACTTGGGGGCTTTCAGACGGGCAACCAGCTCATCGTATGTGTCGTCTGTGATAACCCGGAAATGCCCCTGCACCTCATTCATACCGAGATAGCCCATGCGCCGCTGGAAACTTTGATTTACACGCTCCTCATAGCTCACATACAGGACGATGCCATACCGGCAGAACTCTTTGGCAAGCTGCATTACAAACGAGCTTTTGCCGCTTGCGCTCCTGCCGCAGATAAACCATGAGGCGGTCTCGGCAGGCTCGCCGAATGGACCGCTCCACCGCTCATCCCACGGAAGGGTCCTCCATTTCTTTGCCGCTATGTCACGCGGACTATACGCTCTCTTCATTCTGATGACATTTGAGTTTCTCAACTGGCGTGCAAGCCGAACGCAATGGAGCTTGCTCCAATTGCTGAGGCGCAGCCGACAGTCGAAGTTTTTCAATTTCTGTGTACACACGCCGCAGACCGCCTCGTGTCTTGCGCACAACGGCCTTGATGTCAGCTCCCTCCGGTGCATTCACCTTAGCGACTATCATCGCCTGTGCTGTAAGGAATTTCTCACGCTCGCGTCCGTCATCAGGCGTGACCTTGGAGTATCTGTCACCGTATCTGCTCAGCATCTCGGTGTAGCCAACCTTCTTGCACTCTATGGAGCGGTTTATCTTTTCCTTCAGACCGTCAGCGCCCATCATGTACCAGGCGCAGCAACGCTCTGTGGCGTTCCACAAGGCTTTCAACTCCAAAAACGCCTCATACTGCAAATCACCGGCCTCGTCCAAAACAACCAACGGACAATCTATTGACCTCAGGTAGTAAACCAAGTCATCATACACATCAGCATAGCGCCCTTTGGCGTCAATGCCGAACTCACCGGCTATCTTTCTCACAAGCTTCAGTTTGGTCTTCACCTGTGAACAGTCGATATATACCGCATGCGGATGAGTCTGGACATAGTGCTTTGCCGCGAATGTCTTGCCTATATTCGGAATGTCGCAAAGAATGGCACTCAGACTGGATTTCTGTGAAAACTCAAGCTGTGTGGTGATATACTCAAAGGTAGGGGTCTTTGCCGCCTTCCATTCCATCTCACCGCGAAGGCTCACACCTAACCTTCTTGCTATGCCTATCCAGTTGGCATCACTCAGGGCTTTTTCAGTTTGCCCGTTCTTTATGGCACTGTAGACTGATGTGCTGATACCGAGACTTGCCGCATGCTTTGCGTCGCTCGGATAGTTAGGACGGTTGGCGGCTATCGCTGCCAGAATCCGCTGTTTCTGCGTCTCTTTGATCATAATTCTAACGCTGTTTTTATGTTATTCTATAAGTCTTCGATTGGTGAACGGAAGCTGTACATGCTGAAAGTGTCAACAACATCGTCCGTTTCCTCAATGGCCTCCTGTTCCGGAACTCTGAGCGCAACCGGCTCAGACTCGATACAAGGCACATCCTCCTTTTTCATGATGCCGACCCTGTCGATTGCGTTTTCTCTGACATATTTGCCGAACCTTGCAATCTTCTTCTGCTGCTCGATGTATGCCACAGTGTCCTCTTCCGTCTGCTCAGCCATCACCCTGTTGTATGTAACAACTTTTTCAACCTTATCGATGTAACGGTCGCCCTGGAATATATAGATGTCCTCTGTGTCTCCGTCCTCGGCAGGCAGGAAATAGGCCGTCACTTTGTAATTGTTTGGCTCCAGCCTCTCCAATACACTGGTATCACTCAGCCACCAGTCATCGCCAAGGACTCTCACTGTTGAATTGCGACGCACGGAGGTGGACACCTTCTCGCCGATATAACGGCTCAGCATAACCTTGTCGTACGGTTTCAGAGTAGGGTTGATGTTTGCCACAAGCACCTGCCACCTCGTCATGCCAGGATACTTCTTCTGGTTAGGGTGCAGGGTGTTGTTCCACTCAGCGCAGTCAGCCCTGTCCTCTGCCACCAGCTGCTCCCAGCTGAAATATTCCTTGTCTTCCCACATCTCGTTGGTCTCGTCACTTATCTTCTTGCTCTCCGTGCGCCACTTGCCCTTGCCGTAGAACCTGCCGATGCCCTCGTGGTTCTTGTGGATGATGCTGCGCTTCTTTGCGCCGTTCATTGCCTCGGCATACTTCTCCTGTGAGTTCTGGGGAGCACAGAAATGGACGAAGGGGAAAGCGACACCGGCCTGCAGGAAGCCGTCCTTGTACTCTGTCATCAAGTGGTTCTCCACCTCGATGCCGGCAGGCATGCCCCAACCGTTGCGCTCTATCAGCCTGAACATGTCACGGAAGCAGTCAACGACAAGACCCTGGTCCTTTTTCCTTGAGTAGCTTGCGCCGACCACACACTGGCTGACAACATCATAGGCATAATAGGCATGCACCCTCTGTTTCGTGTCCCTCAGCTTGCGTGTCAGGTCAACATCGTCCATCGTTATCTGACTCAGTGAGAACTCGCCGCTGTGCCTGTGGACGTGTGGCATCTGCTCGTGCATGAATGTGGTGAAGCTCATCAGCTTGTGCTCGATCAGAAGCTTGTTCTTCGGCTTGTTGAGATAATTGCTGATAGTGCTCTCGCTCAGTTCCAGCGGCTCGCCCTTCTTGTCCGTATAATCATCAGGGTTAAGAAGCTCCCCGCTGTCCGGGTCATAGACATCCAACTCCCCGGTCACAAACATATTGTACATCTCAAGCACACTGGTGTTGAACGGCTTGTTCGGAAGTACCGCGATGCCAAGTATCAGCCGCTCGGTCTTGTAATCCACCTTCCGCGCGCTCTGGTTGCCGAACTTGGAGCTGATAAGGCACTCGTATCCGTACTGCCGGTACTCGCTGACCTTCTTCCTGAAGCGCAGGGTGCTCGTCGGGAGGTCATGACCCAACTCATCGCGGAGGGTCTCTATCACCATTGTCATGTCCTCCCAGCCGTATTTCTCACCCATGAGCTTCTTGCGCATGGAGGCGTTGTCGTACAGCCTGATGCAGCAGTTCAGCACGCTTGCGTTTATGGCATACCGGCGGGCAAGCTCAGCTGTGGCATTACTGCTTCTGCTCCGCACCGCCCAGTCGTTGAAGAAGGCGACAGCATGCTGGTCAAGCTCATAGTTGGACATCACCCAGCCGCGGAGAAGGACACTGCCGCCGTCGCCATACAGGCTCCTCACCGCATCCCTGTAAGGAGAGGGCAGGCTGTCAACGGCTACAAGGGCGTAATTGCCTACCGCACCACCACCACGACGCACCACATTGATGCGTTTGCGGGCAGACATCTGCTTGTAGTTGGACTGTGTCATAACACCGCCGTCAACAAGCTCCCTCGCACTGATGCAGAGTGTGTTTTCGTGATACTCCATATATCTCCTGCCAATAATAGTTTAATACTCAATAAGGCACCTGCCAAACGCCTTGATGCCACAGTATATCGGCACCATTGTAACGAAGTAGACAACACCGACAACCTTCTCCGCCGGTGACATGTCCTCATAGCTCCATTTGAAACTAAGGACGAACCATATCCAAATAAGAACAAGAGTCAAAGCCAACATTATTTTCATCAATGCCTTCATAATGCGTTCCTCCTTACTACTCACCAACCTCAATTCCTTCAAACTGGGTTTTCGCGACATGGCGGATCTTCCGTGCCAGAAAACTGTTCTTCCTATAGTTCAATGACAGACTTACCATAGTACGGGTGCAGTCCATCACTTTGGCGATTTCTGCGATTTTACCATACTCCAAAATTATACGCTTCATACATTATTAATATTAAAATTTCATGCTTTATTCGTTTATCTCGATTTTTTTTCGTATTTTTGCCGCCAATTAACATTGTTAACAAAACGGTATATGAATACGGACACCATCATACTCAAAGCGCAGTTCAATGCACTGAGAAACTACTTCACATCGCTGCTGCCTGCCATTTTTAAGAATGACCCTCAGACAGACAGCAAAGTGTGGCTTGCCAAATACCTTATCTGGAAGTTTGAGAGGGATTCGCTCGCACCATACGACTTCTCAGATACGCTTCCATCTCCTGAGAAAGAAAAGATAAGTCACCGACGCTTCCAACTGCAAGTTCTTCAGGATGTAGCCTATATTCAGGGGCAGCTTGAAGAATACGGCATACCAAGAATGATAGATTCCTACGCTGCCGCTCAAGCTCAGCAAGTCTTTCTGCATTCTGACGGTTCTGAAGAGACAATGCTGCCGCTGATTGACAATCTTTAATGCCGCCATTGATTTCAATTCGTTCCATACGCTGTTTTTGATGTTAATATTGTTAATGCGCTGCAAAGATAAACAATATATCTCGACTATGCAAGAAAAGCAACAAGAAAAATCGCTTATAAAGCAAAATATCTTGCTTTATTTATCAAAAAAAGGGGTTACTCCATACGAATTTTACAAAAAATCAGGTGTAACACGCGGTGTACTACAACAAAACAATGGTATAAGCGAGGATAATCTTACAAGATTTCTTGCTTACGCCCCAGATGTTAATATTAACTGGCTTATAACAGGCAAGGGAAAGATGCTGCAAAACGAAATGACTCCCGAGTCAGATTCCTCATCTTCTGGCAACATTTCCGACTGTAAATGTACAAAAAATAATCCAAACTACCAGAGAGATTCAGAAAAAAATGATGCTTTACCTCTCGCCTCACAGGCTACCAAGCCGGGGGAGGGAATACCTCTCATACCCATCGACGCAATGGCGGGCGCACTCACAGGCGAAAGAACCGTCCTCGAATATGAGTGCGAGCGTTATGTAATACCGGCATTCAAGGGGGCGGACTTCCTCATACCAGTCAAAGGCTCAAGCATGTACCCGAAATACTTCTCTGGCGACATCGTGGCGTGCCAGCGCGTTCCAATGACCGACCTCTTCTTCCAGTGGAATAAGGTCTACGTCATTGACACTAACCAGGGACCGCTCATCAAGCGCATCAAGCCCGGAAGCGACAAGGACCATGTCCTCATCGTCTCCGATAACGAAAAATACGATCCATTCGAAATCCCATGCTCCGCCATACACGCCGTCGCACTCGTCATCGGGGTCATCAGGCTGGAATAAACCACCCTAAACCATCCAACCTCGTCAGCCCCGTCCCATAATCACCCTCCATCACCCCCGCACATATCGAAACGTTACATCTTTACCATCTCTTTTGCGGCTTCCCCCCCCTCCCTAAACCGTAATTCCCTATATATAATAAGGTGAAATTTGAAAACGGTGTGGAAATAGAGGGGGTACTATCGGCATGGTTTTTCAAGCCGAAATGAGGAAAACCATATTTATACCCCCTCTCCATTTGTACCCTCAAAACCCTATTTTGTAACCCCACTTTTTTCAAAATGTAACCCCACTTTGTAACCCCACCTGTAACCCCAGTCACGAAAAACACCATTTCTGGACACAAAAAAAAGGAGCGTAAAGCCCCCCTATTAAATAGGCATTATAACGCTGTTTTTAAGTCATTTTTAGCCCATCTAAAGGCGTAAAAGCACAAAGTCTATATACAAGCTAAGACACATAAAAGGCTAAAATACAGCCATTTCAGGGTGTCAAATATTCATGCATTTGTCGCCTTGGGCAAGGAATACAGCCTTTGTGTGTTCTAATGTAATATTTTCATGCAGTTTCTGCTCGCTTAACGCCCGCCAATGTAACATAAATGTAAATCTAATGTTAAGTTTTTATACGTTTCGTTTTACGCCCGTATTTTTCAGCAACCGCCCTAAACCATTAATAACCAATGCATTCCGCCCTATTCCCCTCTATGTCGTTTTATACGCTTCGTTTTACGCCCCATATTCTTTTCGGTGTGCTTCTGGAAAATAATCAGGTCAGAGCCGACATCTGTTCCAGCATTTTCGCTGAACGTATTGTTGGGCAGACGCAGAGCCGCCACAAGGTCAGCCTTTTTCACAAGCTCCATTCTTATGAAAGGCGAAGCGGCGTTCATTACACCCTGCGATGTGATAAAGGCAATCAGGCCTCCTTCTCTCACTTGGTCAAGACCTTTGAGAAAGAAGTAATTGTGCAACGACTTGGAAGCCTGACGATAGCCAATCTCCTTGCTAACGGCATAAGCCGGGTCTGCAACCGCGAAATCTCCGAAAGGAACATTGGAGGCAGCAACATCAAAGTAACCGTTGAAGTCACTCTCAATCTTCTCGAACCTCTCTATGCGTGTCAGCATTGACGGGTGCAGGGCTGACAAGATTTTACCGGTGAGCAAGTCCTTTTCGTAAGCCAACACCTCGGCTCCGGGGTATCTGTCATTGCGCAGGAAAGAGTCGATAAACGCTCCCTGTCCGGCAGACGGTTCAAGAAAACTTTTTATCTCTACACCCTGATATTTAAGCGCATCGGAAATAGCATCAACAATACGGTTGTCGGTATAGAATGCTGTCAGCGTTGACGCCTTCAACGACTCCATATAGCGGTTAAACTCCTTATCATCACGAGAATAATCGTGAATCAGCCGACGCAGCTCTACCGTAGGCGCGAACAGTTCAATGTCGCTCTTGCTCCACTTGGCGGCATCCGCCAGTTCATTGGCATCGTTGAGAATACACTTCAACCCACCGAATCCGGCATACTTGCGCAGCACTGCAATCTCCTCGGCAGTCTGCGCCCCGCGCCCCTTGACACCGAGACTAAACGCCATCCGTATCGCCTCGATGTTGTCGCGCATTGTTTGTAGTCTATTGTAACTCATTGCGGTATTGTTCTAAAATGTCCGCAATGGTACCCGCTAACTCGTTCTGTAGCCTCGGGTAATCTTCTCTGCTGAGGAAGTCCCCGTTGACTTCATACTTGTCAAGTATGGCGTTGACGTAACGGAGTCCGAGCAGTAATTCTGCCCACTCAATTTTTGCTTCTTCAGTCGGCAGGTCGTTGTGGAACAGTTCTTCAAGGAGGTTGAATATCACATCCCAACGGGACACATAGTGACCTTCGAGAAGAACACGCATGGCGAGTTCCTCGGCTACGGACTGACTGCGCCCTTCGAGGATAAGGTGGGTCATGGTCTTATATGCTTCGCCGGCGCGGGTATTGATAAACTCTGGGTCTGTTAATTCGGGAAAGCGGTGGTCACGTAGGTGACCGTAGAGATAGGCTGCGAAATAGTCCATCTCATTTTCATGAGATTGTTTCATTATGGTGGGGAATTTAGTGGTTTGCCGAAATCCTGTTTGCTTAAAGTGGTGTATGGTAGGCATATAAGCAAAAGGACACCGGGTTCCCGCCCGATGTCCAACCACTAAATCCACGTCAAAAATGAAACAAAAACATTATATGACGTTGAATCAAGTGCAAAGATACAAAATCTTCGGGACATTCGGGAGGAGTTATTGATATTTTAGCTGATTTTCAAGCCTCTTAACCCGCTTTCTTGTGGGATTTACGCTTCTTGCGGGCTTTCTTCTGAAAATCATTCTCGTCGGGGGTGAAGGCCTCGATGACTCGCTTCACGATGAGGTTGTAGAGTTTTTCCTCGTCACGGCTGAGGTCGGTGGGATGCAGCCCGGTCGTGACTATGCCATGACCGTTATAGGGCGTTTCGCCATTGTGGAAGGTGTTGCGGGTGCTGAGCCATCCCACTTCTTTAGCCATCCGGCCGTAGCAGGGGTTGTGTTCCAGCACACGGAAGTCACGACGCATGGAGTCATAAACATTGCCGGGGATGCCGTTCTGGTAGAGGTAGGGGTATGAGATCAGCCCTTTGGCGTAAAGTTTGTGGGCGATGAGGAACGTCGGCTCAAAATCGTAGCCGAGTTCCATAGTGGCATCCATCCACAGGGTGACCATGTTGTGAAGAGTCTGACCCTTCACGATATTCAGTTCCACGTCGCCGCTTTCATCGGCTGATTCGTTCTCAGCCGATTCGATGTCGAGGTCTTTTCCTGCGGCCTCGGAATTGGCTTTGAGAAAAAAATTCACGAGTTCCTCCGCGAGCCATGCCTCATGCTTGTCGGGAGAATATGTGCCGTTCTCGACAGCCCGGATGATGATGGGCTTACGCAGACGTGGAAGCCATGCGCGGCGCACAGTCACCGGCATACGGAGATACCAGTACAGGTTCAGGAACGCCAGTTCTCCTTCGAATGTGGGTTCCATGGCGTTGACGACGACATTGCTTTTTGCCCACAGCGTCTTGATTACGGAGAGTTGGGCTTCGTCGGCTTTCGACTTCTCCCAGCCGAGCAGCGCATCATAGTTGCGCATCCTGAAATTGAAGTGGTGCGCGTACATCTGGCGCATGTCCTGACCGGAGTTCATGACGAACTTTTCGCCATGCTTGTATTCGGATTCGATGATTTCGCCGTTGGTCCATGTCACGGCATAGCCGTTGCCATGATAGTAGCCTTCGAGTTCGGAGGTTGCGCCGATTGCGCGGGCAATGGTCTCAGCCATGAAACGGTTGGCGGTTACGACTGTCACGAGTGTCTTCTTTGTCATATTTGAAATGTTTTTATTGTGAGTTGGGAATTTTGAGACGAAAGCGTCGGGAGGTTCCGGACCCTCCCTAGGCGTTTCATCCGCGTGGGTTCAGTGGTTGTGGATTATACTCTGCTGTGGGAATCAGAGTCGCGGGCCCTTTGGCTTACGCTGCTGCTTTTGCTGGATTTCGTCCTTCGGCTGGGTCTGTCCCTTGGTCAGAGGGTCGGTGATGTTCTTCGTCTCCTCGTTGGTGAGACCGTCGTTGTTCACCGCCTTCTGGGTGCGGGATTCGTCGGCGACCTTGACACGCGGGTCATTGAGCGATGTCACCGGACGCTGTTTCTCCTTGTCGAAGTACAGATAGACAGTGCAGGGCTGTCCCTTCTCATCGACCATGTTGTCGAGCTTGGCGACACGCCCGTTGGCGTAGTCTTCCTTCTGCTGTTCGGTGAGCGGAATCTTGTTCCATTGTCCGAGAGGCTTGATGCTGCCGTCTTTGAGTGTCCAGTTGGGTTTCCTCTCAGCCTTCTTTTCCGAAGCCTCGGTCGAAACGGATTCGCCTTTGCCTTCTTTCTTGGCTTCGGCGGCACGCTTTGCCTGCTCCACCTTCTCATACCAGTGTATGCCGTTGGGTACAAATTCGACAGCCTTGCGGTCGACATTGTACTGGAGTATTCCCGTGCGGGTCTTTCCATCGCGGCATACCACCTCTTTGGGGGGCAGGGGAAGACCTTTCTTCAGGGTCATGATCTCCGGCATGGTCAGCTTCGTCTGGCCGAAAGTGTCACGGATTCTGACATCCTTTGCCGGGATTGCCAGCAGCTCGTTGGTGTAGCGGTCCCGGCTGATGAGCGATGGAACTTTCTCTCCGGTGGCAGGGTCGATCAGTTCTACAATACGACCGAGGTTGCCGTTCTCTTTGAGATTTGCCTGATCGATTTTGTCGAATTTGTGTCCCATGAACTGGTCGAGCTTCTGTTCGCTCTGGATGAAGTGAGGGACAAGTTTGACGCTGCCGTCGGGGTCAGTGCGGAAAGAGAGTCGAGCCTCGATGCTGAATTTTTCTCCTCCGAAGGTCGGGGTGATATTCACCAGCTTGGATTTCCGGTTATAAAGCATCTCCCTCAGGTCGCCGGAGGCTTCGAGAGCCTCTTTGTCGATGCCCCATTTCTCTTTGAGCATATCCCAGTCGATTTTCGACTGGTCGATAGCCTGCCACTTGGGTTCCTGCGACATGGTTGTCTGAGATTGAGCTTCATCCGCTGTCTGCTCCGATGGTTCCGCAGAGGTTTCTGTCTGCTTGGACTGCTCGACTTTCAGAGCCGGGAGCGCCACATCGACCTTGTTATCTTTGAGTATCTCGGCATTCGCCACAGGGTCTTTGGCGAGGTCGCCGATTACGGTGCCCACCGTGTCGTATCGGTCGGCGGGTACGCGGAAGAATCCGAATGTCGAGGGGTTCTTGCACTGGCGCACGAAGTTCGACATAAAAGCTTCGAGAGGGTTCTGGCCTTTTGAGAATTTCACGAGGTCAGAGAGTTTCGCCGACTTTACATCGGTCATTTTGGGTGTGCCGTCCTCGTTGAGTCCGGTCACCGCGCCTACCTGCCCGGTGTCGTTGTTGCGGGCGATAAGGACTTCTTCTTGATTCAGCTCTTGTGCCATATTAATTAGAAGTTTTTGGGGTTGGAAACTTGTGCCTGAAAAGAGGCACGTTAATTATTGGTGTATGGTGGTATGGTTTTTATCTTCTTGTGGTTTCAAATGCGATTCTGGCATCTGCCCAGCGGAAGGTCACGCGGGACTGGCGGCTGTCACCGGATTTTATGAATGGTAGTGTACCGTCAGCCATCATGGATTCTATTTTGGTTTTGCCGACATTATACATTTCCATGAGCTGTGCCTTGGTCAAAACTCTTTCTTCCGGCTCAATGATACCCTGATTTGTCAGGACAGCATAAATCTCTTTGCTGGCTTCCTTGATTTCGCGTCTGATTTCACATTTGATTTCTGCTCGAAGATCATCAATTATGGCTCTGAAATCAGAGAGGATTGCTCTTTTCTCTAATACTGTCATATCAATATCGGGGTAATCGGGTTACACGTTTCATTGCTTTCTCGTATGCCACCGGATTCCAAGGACATTGGAACTTTTCGATAGCCTCCACAAGTTCCTTCAGGAAGTAGTGGGTTTCTCGACCGACCTTCTTCCATTTCAGCACCAGCCGTTTTCGGATGCGCTGAAGGTGTCGGGGTGATACACAGAGGATAGCAGCGGCCTCATCCTTGCTCACCATAGGCTGGTTGGGAAGCCGCTCATGGATAAATCCATATTCCTCGGCTTTATGAATTTTCTCATCCTGAGCCGCGAGAAACTTTTCAAGACGGCTGAGAGTGCCTTGCATTCTCTGTACCTCTTGTGCCAGATCGGGATGAGGGGGGAACATAACGTAATTGTCCATATCAGGTGGGTTTAGCGGTTTGTTTGTGATGCAAAGTTACTTCGGGAAAAGGAGGTGCATCTATGATAACTCCGGGATAGAGTTGGGATAAGTGTAGGATAAAAAACGCTTGATTTTCTAAAATCCGCAATAATTCATCGTTGAATAACAGCGACTTATACAAATACTCTTAATGAATGTTAAAGTAGAAATTTGTGGAAATTTTTTTGAAAATCTCACGTCAGGACACAGCGAGTGCCGTCCGAGCATTCCCGAACGGCACTCGCAAGAGGCTTATGGAATGTTCAGCTTAGAAATCGAGATTGCCGAGGTTTTTGGAAAGAATGTCCATATCCTTTCCGATTTTGTCGGCGGTAATTCTCGCGTAGATCTGTGTGGTCTGGATATTTGTGTGGCCGAGCATCTTTGATACCGACTCGATGGGCACTCCACGGCCGAGGGTCATGGTAGTGGCGAAGGTGTGCCGGGCGAGATGGAACGTCAGGTTCTTCTCGATGCCACAGATGTCGGCTATCTCCTTCAGATAGCAGTTGAGCTTCTGATTGGTGATTATCGGCATGAGCTGGCCGTCGGTGTAGCAGCCCTCATATTTGTTGAGGATTTTCAGGGCCGGCGGAAGTAGGGGTACCATTACCTTCGTGTTGGTCTTCTGACGGTGGGTGACTATCCACAAGCGACCGTCGAACATCTTCTGGATGTTGTCGACACGGAGGTGGGCGAGGTCGATGTATGCCAGCCCGGTGAAGCAGGCGAAGATGAAGATGTCGCGCACCTGTTCCAGTCGCTTGGAGGCAAACTCTTTCTGCATCATCTTGCAAAGCTCGTCTTCGGTAAGATAGCCACGGTCAACACGCTCGATGGAGATTTTGTAGCCGTTGAAGGGGTCAACGGTTATCAGTCCGGCGCGGATGGCTTTGTTGATTACCTGCTTGAAGAACTTCATGCACTTGTAGGTGGTGTTCTGCGAGTATTTATACTCGGTACGGAGGAAGAACTCCAAGTCCACGATGAACTGATACTTTATCTCTCTCAGGGGAATGTCGGTGATATTGTACTTCTTCTTCATGAACTCCACCACGCGGCGGTACATTCTTTCGTACTTGCGGTAGGTGGGGTCGGCTTTGCTGAGTCCGACGAGCTTCTTGGTGTCCTCCAGATGCTGCTCATAGAGTTTCAGGAGTGATTCCTCCCGCTGGGTGATGCCCATGTAGGCGTTGCGCACCATTTCTACGGTAACGTAGCCGTGACGACGCTGGATGTCATAGAAATGATTGGTCAGAATAGTCTGAATATCCTGAAGATGGTTATTGATCTCAAAAGACTTGGATGAACGACCGGTGGCTTTACCGGCTTTCCCATCCCATCTTTCTGGCTCGCAAACCAATTTTGTGCTCCAGTCCTGTCTTTCTCCGTCAATAGACACGCGCACGATGATGGCGGATGTACCATCCTTGTTGACATGATTGCTTCGGAGATAGAACAGAATCTTAAATGTGCTCTGTTTCATCTTACATTTGGATTTGGTGGTTATGATTGCGCAGGGTTTTTACCCCCTTGCAAAATTCATAACGAGTTAAACTTAATTTTGCTTAGACTCACCTCGGCCAATAGAGGACGAATAGCGGACATGATGTCCTGCGTATTCTGACGGAGTGCATGGGAATAGAAAATTAGGTATCAAATGTAAGCTTCGGACTATGCCACCGGACTCCATTTCTTGTGTGCCATCAGATGTCCGATTTTGGCCGCTATTTTCCGACTTATGTCAGAGTTTCGGTTTCGTAAAGTGCTGCACAAAACATAGTTACGACACTTACTGCTACACAACTGCTACATTTGGCATCTCACGATTTTTGTGTAGCAGATTTGCAACCAATGGGTGTCTTGTTCAGTCTTTTTTCTGTCCGATGACGGTCCTGAGTCGTCATTTTTAGGCATTAAAAAACCGCACAATAAGTTGATATTGTGCGGTTTAGTCTTGTTTAGACTTTTGTTGGCCGGAATCTGTCCGACCCGTCAAGTGGAGCTGGGGAGAATCGAACTCCCGTCCACACAAGGAACCAATATGCTTTCTACATGTTTATTCCGGACTTCATTTTCGAGTGCCGACAAGACCCGGACCACCAACCGGCACCTTAGCCTCTAAAGTCTCATCCTTCGGCCGAGGCTGCCTCCGGACTATTCCCGAATTTCCTACACCGCTTTACCAGACGCTTCGGAACAAGAGCTTCTGAGCGATGTCTCGTCCCAACACCTTGTGTCGGGATTAGGCCAGTAAACTACTGTACTTCGTTTAGGCAGCGAGAGCGTAACGTGTTTCGCCAGATAAATGTTCGACAGCAGAGATTAAGGAGCCTACCGCCACCGCTCCACATGCTTACACACCGCTTCAACTTGCTGTCAAATCCAGTCAGCCCCGGTGCTTGTTTCAAGACTGCAAAAGTACACATTATTTGCCTAACCTACAAGAAAAGGGCGGGAAATCGTAGTTAAAATATGCAAAACGGCACTATTTATACAATAAAACTCGTAACTTTGCGAAATAAAGTTCAATATAATCAGTAAAAGAAAAAGTATCAAAATTGGGAAAAGTATTAGTCATAGGATGTGGCGGCGTTGCTGGCGTCGCAATCCAGAAGTGTGCGGCGAATGCCGAGGTGTTCGGGGAGATTTGTATTGCCTCACGCACTGTGAGCAAGTGTGACGACCTGAAAGCTGCCATTGAGGCGAAGGGTACGAAGGCGAAAATCACCACAAGGAAGGTTGATGCGGACAACGTTGAGGAGCTGAAAGCCCTCATCAACGAGGTGAAGCCTGACGTGGTGCTGAACCTTGCCCTGCCTTATCAGGACCTGACAATCATGGATGCGTGCCTCGCCTGCGGCGTGCATTACGTCGACACCGCCAACTATGAGTGCGAGGACACCAACGATCCGGAGTGGCGCAAGACATACGAGGCGCGCTGCAAGGAGAAGGGCTTCACTGCATATTTCGACTACTCATGGCAGTGGGCGTACAAGAAGCGTTACGAGGAGGCAGGGCTCACCGCAATCCTCGGCACAGGTTTCGACCCGGGAGTGACATCAGTGTTCACAGCCTACGCCTTGAAGCATTACTTTGACGAAATCCACACCATAGATATCCTTGACTGCAACGGCGGTGACCACGGTTATCCTTTCGCGACAAACTTCAACCCTGAAATCAATCTCCGTGAGGTAAGTGCCAACGGTTCTTACTGGGAGAACGGCAAATGGGTGGAGACAGAGCCGATGGAAATCAAGCGTGTCTACAACTTCGACGGTGTCGGAGAGAAGGACATGTACCTCCTTCACCATGAGGAGATTGAGTCTTTGGCACAGAACATCCCGGGAGTGAAGCGCATCCGCTTCTTCATGACCTTCGGACAGAGCTACCTCACCCACATGAAGTGCCTTGAGAATGTCGGCATGCTCGGCACAGAGCCTGTAGAGTTCAACGGTCAGGAGATTGTCCCTATACAGTTCCTCCGCCGCCTGCTCCCGGACCCTGCGTCCCTCGGTCCTCGCACTGTCGGCAAGACAAACATCGGATGTATCTTCACCGGCGTTAAGGACGGCAAGGAGAAGCATGTGTATATTTATAATGTATGTGACCATCAGGAGTGCTACAAGGAGGTCGGCAGCCAGGCCATCTCCTACACAACAGGCGTTCCGGCGATGATTGGCACAGCCATGCTCATGCAGGGTCTGTGGAAGAAACCGGGCGTGTTCACCGTCGAAGAGTTTGACCCTGATCCATACATGGACATGCTCAACAAGTGGGGACTCCCATGGCAGGTGGACGAAAATCCTGTACTTGTTGATTAATGTAATATTCTCTGCCATGCAACCAATTAAGGCTACATTCGTGAAAAGCAACCGTTTTTGGTTGCATAGCAGAGACTTTTCTACAAACGTCATATAAAAAAAACGTTAGTTCGATGCATTGCCAACGATCCGGCGAAACAAAAAAACATGCTATCAAAAGCACCGTGAAACGGTGACTCCTTGTTAACCCCGTATGCTGCTTACGGCAGCATGCGGGGCTGTATCCATGTAAGTGACTCTGCACCGTAAGACGGTGTCTCACACAGAAAAGTAACTATTGGCATGTTTATATTATGAGGCACCGTATTACGGTGCAGGTTGATGCGCTGAGGTTTTTGTTTGGGGCAAGCCATATCAGTTGATAAATGCATGCGGACCGGTGACATCTACAAAAAAATGTGGCAGAGCCACACTTAATGGGAATACTCGGCAATGCCCCTGTATGCATATTGCATATTATCCACACCCACACCAAATCTTGCAGAACCATGAAAAAAGGTGCGAAAAGCAAATGCCTTTCACACCCTTGACTTGAAATCTTCATAGGAGAAGCGTTTCCAAAGGCGGAGCGTTTCTCTTTTTTTTATGTATATGTCCGGCAGCGGCATACCGTTGAACGTGTTCGTCTTGACCATGGAATAGATAGCCATGTCGCCAAAAACGACCTCATCACCTTCGGTCAGTTCACACGCCATGTCATACGTTCCGATGACATCACCGCTGAGACACGTAGGTCCTCCGAAGCGGTACTTGCGGCATTCGGCATCCGAAGCGTCGGGAGCAGTGTAACGCTCGCCCTTGACTTTCTCCAAAGGCGGTGTGTAAGGCATCTCTATGACGTCAGGCATGTGGCAGGCGGCAGAGGTGTCAAGGATAACGTTCCGTACGCCATCGCCGCTTTTCGCCTGCACTTCAAGCACTTGGGAATGGAGCGTTCCGGCATTCAAAGCCACCGCTTCGCCCGGCTCAAGATAGACTTCAAGACCGTATTTCCCCTGCATGCTCCTGATGCAACGCTCAAGACGAGGTATTTCGTAGTCATCCCTTGTTATATGATGTCCGCCGCCAAAGTTTATCCAGCGCATGCCATGCAGATACTTTCCGAACTTTTCCTCCACGGCATCGAGTGTCTTTTCAAGGTCGTCGCTGTTCTGTTCGCAGAGTGTATGGAAATGAATGCCGTCAAGAAGCGACATCAACGGTGTGCCGGCGACCTCCCGTTCAAACACGGCGAGCGTCGTTCCGAGGCGCGAACCCGGAGCGCAAGGGTCATAAATGGCGTGTCCTTCCTGTGTGGAGCATTCCGGATTGATGCGCAAACCTACTTGCAGTCCGGCATCCTTCGCACGCTTGCCGTAAAGGCTCAGCTGCCGTGGCGAATTGAAGTCTATATGGTCGCATATTTCAAATATGCGTTCCATATCCTCCTCCTTGAATGCCGGCGAGAAGACATGGTTCTCTCCCCTGCCCTCTTCGTGCCACAGCTGCGCCTCAAAAATGCCGCTTGCCGTCGCACCCGCCAAATAATCCGCCACCAAAGGGTACAGCCCGTAACAGCTGAAGCACTTCTGTGCCAAAAGTATCTTGCATCCTGTCCTGTCCGTCACACCGCGCAGTACACGGAGATTCTGCTCCAAACGGTCGGTATCGATACAGAAATATGGTGTCCTTATCTTATCCATAAACAATTTATCCTTATTATAAAAATCATTCCGAGATGCCGCTCTGCAGAACGTGCCGACACCCCTCACAAAAGCATCCGTGACACAAGGAAAAAGCACCCGTCACAGGCAGGCAAACAAAGTGTAGCCTTTCACCATACGAAAGGTTACCTTTTACCTCCCAAAAGGTAACACTTTGCCGCACGAATCGTAACCTTTCGCCACGTCATCTGTAACAGCTTGAAAATCAATGTGTCATTATGGAAACAGTAGTTCTTGTTTTCTGTTCCATAAATTAAAGTCCATTCCAACGAACCGCATTAGCGGTTGAATAGAGTAGCCGTGGGTCGTACCCACGGATTTTTGCATGTATTTTTCTGTTACCGACCGATTTATCGGTCGAACAACCCCACAACACTCAACCCTATTCGACCGACAAATCGGTCGTTGTATAACGATTTCCTGCAATCCGTGGGGTGCGCCCCACGGCTACTTTCTTATCACCGCTAACGCGGTTCCATGCACAGGCTTTGCAAACCTAATGCACAGGCTATATCACAGTATAGCCACCGCTGATGCGGTTTTATATACAAGAACCTGTTTCCCTACTCTATCACTCCGCAAAGCCGCTCTATGTACTTGCATACAATGTCTATTCCCGGCGTGTTGCTCGCACCCTCAGGGATGATGACATTGGCGAAACGCTTCGTCGGCTCTATGAACTGTTCGTGCATAGGCTTAAGCACCTTGATGTAACGCTCCATGACCATTGTCACAGTGCGTCCTCGGTCGATGGTGTCACGCTGTATGTTGCGCAGCAGACGGATGTCCGCATCACAGTCGACATATATCTTCAGGTCCATCATGTCACGCAGACGCTTGTCGACAAGTGCCATGATTCCCTCGACGATAATCACCGGCTTCGGCTCCACATGTATGGTTTCCGGCAAGCGGTTGCTTATGAGATACGAATAAGTCGGCTGCTCTATGGCACGCCCAGCCTTAAGTTCATTGATTTGCTCTATGAGGAGCTCCCAGTCGAAAGCGTCAGGGTGGTCGAAATTTATCGCCTTACGCTCCTCGTCAGTAAGCCCGGTTGTGTCATTATAGTACGAGTCCTGCGGTATCACAGTGACATAGTTGGGAGGCAGAGCCTCAACGATTTTCTTCACGACAGAGGTTTTTCCGGAACCGGTACCTCCTGCTATTCCGATGATTGTCATTGTCTTGGGTTTTACGATGCCCACCAAGCACTGTGGCTTCCATAGGCAACAAAAGGTTATTTCAGTGAGCAAAATTAATAAATCTTTGCGAGAAACAGGCAAAAGAAGTGGCGTATTTATGTTAATATATGCTAATAACCGACTTGCTTTCAGCATTTCCTTTTTCTGTTTCAACTTTTCTTAGTACCTTTGCATCTGCTTTATGCAATAATCGTATAAACTAAACAAAAGAACAAAGAAATGAAAAAAGGTATTCACCCAGAGAACTACCGCCCTGTCGTATTCAAGGATATGTCTAACGGCGATATGTTCCTCACACGCTCTACAGCCAAGACTAACGACACAATCGAGTTCGAAGGCGAGACTTATCCGGTAGTGAAGGTCGAAATCTCAAGCACCTCTCACCCATTCTACACAGGCAAGAGCAAGCTTGTCGATACAGCAGGTCGTGTCGATCGCTTCATGAGCCGCTACGCAAAACTGAAGAAGTAAGGAGACCCACCATATTAATATATATGGTCGTTTGCCCTCCATGCAGTTGCAGATTCGTGGAGGTGCTACAACCAAAGCGAGACACTCAAGGTGAAAGCCTTGGATGTCTCGTTTTTTTTTTCATACACATGAGGTTACGGAAAAAACATATTCACATTGCCATTGCAGCGGTTATCGCAGTCGCTGCGGTTGTCTCACGCTTCTATTATGACTCCCCAACGCCACTTTCCGCGGTGACTTTGGAGGAACAGAAATACAGCCTTCTCACTGACGAGGATGGCTCAGACTCGCTGCATATCTTTGTTTTTCCCGGCAAAGACACACTCGTGGCGACAGCCCGGGACTCGCTTTTCCTGCGAAGGATAACAAGGGAGCGACCCGCTTCATGGGTCAACCGGCTGTGGCTGCCGTCATGCTTCGGACTTGTAGCATGCAAAACCGACAGTGCGGAGGAACGCCCTCTGACCGTCATACGCGAGGATTCCGTGCCGGCAATGCTACGCCGGGAGCTTGCGACACTCACCGCCTTGCAGCGGAACTACTGCAACCAGCTGTCGGAAATAGACTATTACATGCACTCTCACGACATGCAGGACGAGGGTTTTGATGTCGTCATACGCCACAGGGAAAGGATTCTGCACAGGCAGGACTCGGTCTCGGCACTCATGGCAAGCATACGCAAGTTGCAGAAAAGCAAAGTTTTCCGTGTTGAAGAAAAGGCTTCTTATTGCATTGTCAACGGAAAAGAGCGATTCAAGGCTAAGGAGCGATTCACCCTGCGCAAGGGCTACAAGGCATTCGGGGCTACAGATGACGCGCTGAGGCTCTTCGTCAGGCAGTTCCGCAGTGACGGTTTCCGTCCTGTCTATCTTGGAGCGGACAGCATAGGGTATGGAGACACGCCGTCAAAAGCCCTGTCAGTACCTGCCGACACAATAATCTGCCGCATGCAGCAGAAAGGGCAGAACCTTGTGGCGATACACTATAAAGGCGGCGGATACTACGAAGGGGAGTACAGTGACTCACTGAAAGCGCGCCATGGCTTCGGCATCGGCTTCGACAACCGTGTCCGCGCCGGCAAGTGGGAGAACGGAAAGTTCAAGGGCGAACAGCCGGTCTATTCCGCCAACCATGTCTACGGCATCGACATTTCGCGCTGGCAGCATGAACTGCCGGGCAGGAAAGGCTACCGCACTGTCATCAAGAAAGTCAGGAGAGGAAAGCAATGGCGCAGGATAAGAGTGCGCCGGAAGATTGTCTACCCTATACAATGGGACCGGCTGCGCATAACATCCCTTGGCACATTGTCAAAGAAAAAGGTCAACGGAACTGTCGATTTCCCGATTTCTTTCGTGTACATCAAAAGCACAGAAGGCATATCCATCCAAAACACCTATTACAGGAACGACTACGCACAGGCACGCAAGCATGGGTACAAAGTCGGCTCTTACCACTTTTTCTCCACGAAAAGCGGTGCGCAGGCACAGGCTGCTTACTTCATAAAGAACAGCCACTACAGCCATGGCGACCTCCCTCCCGTGCTTGACCTTGAACCGTTGGAAGCACAGATACGGGCGGTTGGAGGCGAGAAAGTGCTCCTTGCAAGGGCAAGGCTGTGGCTGGAGGCTGTGGAGAAGCAGTGGGGCGTGCGCCCTATCCTTTATGTCAGCCAGTCGTTCATAAACAAGCATCTCAACGAGACTGACACAAAGACTGATGCAAGGTATATAAAAAAGAACTACAACATCTGGATTGCACGCTACGGAGAGTACAAGCCTGACGTGCATCTTGTGTTCTGGCAGCTCAGTCCCGATGGCAGAGTGGCAGGCATAAAGACACCTGTGGACATCAACATCTTCAACGGCTATGCCACGGCATTCCACAAAACCTTTTCCGGACAAAAATAAAATAATTATTAATTTATTTTGTTTTTCGCCCGCGATATAGTAATTTTGCAAAGAGTATGAACACCATAATCCTGAAAAACATTGTATTTTACCTCGTCTGCACATTGATGTCGCTAACGGCAATGACTGTGCAGGCGCAGGATATCCCTGCCATAAAGGCTGTGCGCGACAGAGCCGCCAAAGTGGAGAAACTGCCGACAGGGCTTATACTCCCTGAAGGGTTTGATTATGACCTGCCGACAAGGAAGAGGGTAAAGAAGCCCATTGACCCAAACATGGCAGGCGTGGAATGCGAGGATACATGCAACCACATCCATGGCATTGACATAAGCCACTATCAAGGGCATGTGTTTTGGGAGACCATAGCGGAGAACTCCAACATGGCGTATGTCTATATCAAGGCAACCGAGGGTGGCGACCGCATAGACTCGAAATACGAGAACAACCTCAAGACGGCTCACAAGAACGGGCTGGCGGTAGGCTCTTACCATTTCTATCGCCCAAAGACACCACAGCAAAAACAGCTGAGAAACTTCACGACACAGTGCAGACCGCATGAACAAGACCTTGTGCCGATGATTGACATCGAGGTGACAAACGGCTTGCAGACACAGGCTTTCTGCGACTCTCTGTTCAAATTCCTTGACCTTGTCGAGAAGTATTACAAGCAGAAGCCTCTCCTCTACACCGGCGCAAACTTCTATGACAAATATCTGTTGGGGAAACTTGACGGCTACAAGGTCATGATTGCGCAGTACACTCAGCATGAACCGAAACTGAAAGACGACTTGGATTACACCCTTTGGCAATACACCGGCAAGGGACATATCAAAGGAATAAAAGGATATGTTGACAAATCGCGCTTCATGAGGAGGCACAAACTGAAGGAGATAAGGTACAAACACAAGAAATAAGAACAAACAATTAAGAAAAGAAACATGATTATAAAATGTCCCGAATGCGGACGGCAAGTGAGCGACAAAGCCCCGACATGTCCGTCCTGTGGTGTCGAAATAGCTGGAAAAGTGACACACTGCCACCATTGCGGACACCTTTATTTCACAGCTGACGGCATCTGCCCGAACTGCCATGCGCCAAAAGACGCGCCGAAAAACAATACAAACGCCGTTGCACCTAATGCTGGTACAGATGCGGCAAACACAGCTCCTGCAACAGTAACTTCCACCAACACAAACGCTGTACAACACGCCGAAACTCACGATTCCGGCACAAACGGCAGCAAAGAGCCCAATAAAGGCGGAAAGACTCTTGCCATCGCCTTTGTCTTTGCGACAGTAATCTGCCTGGGACTGTTCTATTTCTACAGCCGGGCACAGAGCACAAAGGAAGAGGAAGACTATGAGTTTGCCATGCGCTCCACAGACCCGGAAGTGCTGCAGAACTATCTCCTACGCTACAATGACGCACCGGAAGCGCACCGCGATTCCATAGAAGCGCACCTCATCGCTCTGCAAAAAGGGGACGAAGAATGGAACAACGCCATACTGAGCAACTCTCGCCAGAAACTGCAAGCCTACATTGACGCTCATCCAGAGTCCGTCCACAGGCAGGAGGCATTGGTCAGACTGGATTCTCTCGATTGGGTTGCAGCAAAGAAAAGCAACTCTGAGGACGAACTTAAAGAGTACACCGTGCAGCATCCTGACGGCAGATTCATTGACGAAGCTAATGTCATGCTGTCCAAAATCCTCAGCACCATGGTGCAATCTGACGAGAAAGAGATGGTCACCTCTCTCTTCCGCCAGTTCTTCCAAAGCATAAACTCAAAGGATGAGTCACGACTTACGGCAACAGTGGGTATGGTAATCGACTCATTCCTTGGCAAATCAAACGCCAATGCACAGGATGTGGTCACCTTCATGCGCAAAATCTACAAGGATGATGTTGACAACATGATATGGCGAATTGACCCGCAGTCGTACAAAATCGAGAAGCGCGAGATTGCAGAAAACGAATATGAGTACAGCGTTTCATTCTCCGCAACGCAGGATGTTGAGCGCAACGGCACTGTCACAAAGTCCGACTACCGCGTATCGGCAATGGTAAGCAACGACGGAAAAATATCAGGTTTCAACCTCACGAAACTTAATTAACCCAAATCCACATATACAACAACAAGAGGCTATGTTCATCTTTCATGACATAGCCTCTTGTTGTTTTGTAATAGTTTTTGCATTATTTGAAAATATCCGAATGAGTGCCGGTGCGCATAAGTATCAGCAACAGTTCAGTTTCTTTCTTATCCCAAACCAACAGCCAGTCCGGTGCTATGTGGCATTCCCATAACCCCTCGTATTGCCCATGAAGCCTATGGGGCTTATATTCTTTAGGCAACTCGCCCTTTTTCTTTTAGAATATTCAAGACCTCAGTTATAAGATTGGAATCATAACCACGTTTCAGGCACCGCTTCAAAGAACGTTTAAACTCACCTGTCACTTTCAAAGTGTATGTCATGGTTTACACTCATTAATCAGTTCATCAATACTATCGACAGTGTACAAATTACCAGACCTGACATCATCCAAAGCTCTGTCAAGCCCTGTCTTATGCAGTTTTTTCGCCTTAACCTCCACAACACCTTTTAGCATGCCTATTGCTGTCAGCAATTCATCAAGCATAGTCGTGTTTTCAACTTTTACTATCAATTCTGTCATAACTATTGATTTTATGTCACAAAGTTACAATATTCTTATGATATTTGCAAAACAATTCAAAAGAAATGTGTCCACATTCTGCAAAAGACTATGACGTTTCGTTCATCGGAGACACTAAAATCCGATATTTTCAGAACTCAATCTGCACCTTGGCATTAATCTGCCTGCCGGTCAGATAGTTAGGAACGGCATACTGATGGTTGGAGACATCCGTCACCCAATAGTAGGAATTGACATTGTTAATACCGAAAAGGTTCAGGCAGTCCACACCAAGCCAGATGTTGCGGAAAGCCTTCTTCTTGTCGCGCTTTCCCTTTCCGTCCTTCCGCTCATTGTCATACAGGCGGTAGCTCATGCCGATGTCCGCACGCTTGTATGCCGGAGCGCGGAAATTATTGTCCTCAACACCACGGTGAGGGGCGGCAAACGGGAGACCGTCGGCAAAGGCTAACTTCAACGCCATCTTAAGACGCTGCGTGCCGGGGAAATAATCCGTGAAGAAAAGGTTCACGGCATAACGCTGGTCGGTAGGCAGCGGAACTGACTTTCCATGCAGCTTCATGCCTGTGTTCATGACCGAGAACGACAACCAGGAGTCTGTTCCGGGCACAAACTCGCCATATAGCTTGAGGTCCAAGCCTGCGGTATGTCCCGACGCCTCATTAGTTCCATAGTACACAACCTTCACATTCGACACAGAGTAAGGCACAAGATTGGACAGCGCCTTATAGTAAAGCTCGGCAGAAAACCTATACCTCTTCTCCGAAACGCGGAAGCGCCTGTCATAGGCTGCTATCAGGTGAATGGAACGCTGCGACTTGATGTTCTCGTTAAGCAACGCCGTTGTCACACCGTCCACTGTCGATGTGTCACGCAGTTCCTTATAGAACGGCGCCTGATAGTACAGACCCGCGGCAAAGCGGTATGTCACATCATGGTTCTTTCCCGGCACAATGGAGAGCGACACACGGGGAGAGACAATGCTCTCCTTGTTGAACGACCAGTTGGCGAAGCGCACACCGTAGTTCAAAGTGTACAATGTCATGCGGTTCTCGTCACGCTCATTCTTCTCAGCGTCCCAACCTCCGGAAGTGAAACGGTAACTGTCCTGCATGAAAGCCTCTATACGCGTCGCGTCAAGGACATTGTTTGCCGAGAGCGTGTATATCATGTGAAGGTCATGACCCGTATGAGGGACAGAGTATCCCGATGAGTCGCGATACTCATATTCACGCGATTTCTCCTCTATATGCTCTTTTTTCAGAGTGAGCCCTGCAAGGAATTCATGCTTGCGCGACTTATGTTCAAGCATCAGTTTGGTACTCAGCACCCTTGCTTTGAGGTAATTCCTTGTATGCTCGAAATACGTTCCGACACCAAGATTCTCCGATGTCTCGGTCTGGTCAAGCCAGTATTGTCCCTGAATGTCATACGTTTCCTGCTCCTTGGTGGAGAAAGCAGAGCCCATAAGCGACAGCTTCGTCTTCTCCGTAAACTTGCGTGTGATGCCCAAAGTGCCAAAGAATGTGCGGAACAAGTCCTTCTCCTGACCGTCGAAATATATGCGCAGAGACTTCACATTGTCCTGAGTGCCGAAGGTTGTCTCACGGTTTTCAGGTGTGAAGTTGTAGTGGTTCTCTGAAATATTGCCCAAGAAACTGATGTCCCAACGCTTGTTCGGCGAGTAGACCATATACGTCTGATAGTCAAGGAAAGAAGGGTCGTACTCGCCCTTTGTGTCCATCTTGCCCAGCAGACTGCTTGTGCGCTTGTACCGCAAGCCATTGCTCCATGAGAATTTCTTTGTCGAAAAGCCCACGAACCCACTCGCACCGAGGAGCGATGCCATTACGTTTGCCTCGAATTTCTCAGGACGACGGTACTTTATGTCCAAGGCAGAGGACATCTTGTCGCCGTATTTCGCCTCATAACCGCCGGTGGAGAAGCCCACAGACTCCACCATGTCGGGATTGATGACCGACAGTCCCTCCTGCTGGCCGTTACGCACAAGGAAAGGACGGTAGACCTCCACATTATTTATATATACGGAATTCTCGTCAAAAGCGCCGCCACGTACATTGTACTGCGAGGACAATTCCGAATGGGTTGACACTCCTGCCTGTGTCTGAATCATGTCCTCCACGGCATTCCCCGTAATGGAAGCCGACCTCTGCACTGTCTTCAGGTCCTCTTTGTCAAGCATTTCCGTGGAGCCTGTCTGACGCCTTTTCTCCGTGACTACCACCTCTCCTATCCGGTTGTCGGCAAACATCTGCACCTGCAGGGTAAGTTTTCCCTTCGGACGGCGCAACACACGCGTCTTCGTCTTGTAGCCCACCATGGAGAAGCGCACCACCACGCTGTCAGCGGAAACACCACTGAGCGAGTAATTGCCCTTAAGATTCGTGAATGCCACCTTCATCTGCGGCAGTATGGTCACTGTCGCAAGCTCCAGTGGGTCTTGATTCTCGTCTGTGACCCTGCCCGAGAGTGTGAATGTGTTCCCTCCCTCAGGATGTGTCTGTGCCTCTGCCATGACAGAATGAAAACAGCAGACAATAGATATAATTATGTATATTATTCGTCTCATTACAGTAAAATAACGTACAAAAGTAGCATTTTATTGCTATCGGATAAGTTTATTATCACACAAGAATTCATTTTTCATCAAAAAGCAGAAATCGAACATATATATTTTGAATTCTACTGCCTTTTTAAGTTAAGTATTATTAATGTGCGCGTTAACAGCAAATTAAACAGTAAAAAAGCGCAAGAAAAATTTGCATAAATCAAGAAAATGCAATATCTTTGCAATCGTTATCCTGAAAACAATCTTTTTACCTTAAACTAGTACCTATTGAAGGTAAGAGCGATAGCCTGTGAAGGTAGTCGCTTTTTTCTTTTTAAACCACTCCGGCGAAAGGTAACCTTTCACCATGCAAAGGGTTACCTTTGACAACACAAAGTGTAACCTTTCACAATGCAAAAGGTTACACTTCATAAAAACAAAAAAGCGTATTATTTTGAAGAGGTTGTACGCCGTAGAAATGAATATTTTACCGATTGGGGAACTTCTATAAAGCCGGCCATACTCTCATCGCCTCCATACGTTTCCAAAACATCAGTCATGGTTATCGACTTGTCTGCCGGATTGTATTTCAGTTTTGCAGAATATTTCGCACCTGAGCACATCTCTTCCAAGTTGATTTTGATTGTATTTCCATCGATTTTGAAGTCTGTGATGTTGTAAGAGCCATTGCGGTTAGCTCCCAAGGTGTTGCTCATTCCCGAATACACAATGCCCCATTGTGGCTCTTCACCGCCGTCCGGCATGAACTTTTCATAGAGATTCAATACAATTGTACCACGGTATCTATACTTGTCGCCCTCTCCCATGTCTTCCGTCTTGCTAAAAGTCCACATTCCCACGAAAGGCTTTTCTTCAAGGTCCTTCTTTTCCTTCCCTGTTGCCTGAAGCTCTTCTTCTGAATAATAATCAATGGTTCGTGACATAGTGTTGAAATCTATGGAACTTGTCGGCTTGGGTTCCGAGCCCATTGTTATGGACACCCAATTACCTTGTCCATCATACCGGTATTCAAAAGTGTCAATACCATGGTGTACAGCCGTGGAAAGCAATGTCTCATCCGTAAGAGGAGCTTTGTCTGTAAAGAGGTAAAACTCCTTCTTTGCCACATCTCCTTGTTCATTGTAAGTGTACTCTGTCAGTCCGTAGAGCACAGATGCCCTATACCCTTTCACGCCGCGATACATGGTGCGGATAGCCTTCAACTGTCCGTCGGGTGCGTATTCCATCACGCTTTCGGCTTTGTCTGCCGAAAAATTCCCCGGCAGTGATGACCGTTTATGGGTCATCCGCCCGACAAGTATCATGTCGTCTCGTTGGATGAACTTGATATTAAGGTATGGTGTCAGGCCATTTGTCACTATGCTGTCGGGAACCAGGACATCCATACTGTCATGATAGCAGTACAGGCGTTCGCCATGCGATGATGAACGGCGGGCGAGCTTTCCTTTCTTGTAGCTATAAGAATGGCTGTTTGGACTTTGACCTCGGAAATTGCGCCCAAGAAGCGTCAACTCTCCGGCTTCATTATACTCTGCCTTTGCTCCTTCGCCGTATCTTCCTTGAGAGTCCATGCGAAATTGGTAGTCCGTCAGATTCCCTGCCGTATTAAAGGTGTAGGTCCATGAAAAAGTACTGACTTTCTCTCTGACTGACTTGACTTTTCCGCGCAATCCCATCTTTGCGAGGTCATTGGGATAGGTTACATAGTCAGGCAAATTCGACGGTTTTATCTCATAACCAGGGGTACTGCCGAACATTGCTGTCGGCATGCCATAATATAGTCCGATAGGTGGGAACACCTGTTCTACCTTTGTTTCATCAGAAGAAGAGCCTGTGCGTTGAGGAGCACAGGAAACCACGCTAAGGCTTAATGCCAATGCAATAAATTTGATATAATTCTTCATAGTAGCTTTACAATTTGAAATTTACAGGAACTGAATAATACGACCTTACAGCACGACCGTTTACCTTGCCCGGAGAAGACATCTTTCCTAATGCCTTTACTACTCTAACAGCTTCGCGGTCGAGACTGCAATCAACCGGCTTAACCACTTCCACATTAGTGATTGAACAATCTTTCTCAACGATAAATTTCACCACGACGTTCCCTTGAATGTTGCTTTCTGCTGCAACCAGCGGGTAACGAGTGTTCTTTAATATGCATGCAAGAAGAGCTGCCGGACCGCCGGGATAAGTGGGTTCTTGCTCTACCTGCGTGTATATCTGATTGTCGTCGACGGAAACAGAAGTACCGGTTTCATCACCTACCAGACGAGTTTCAAACCACATTGCACGTCTGCCTTCACTTGTATTGTATGCAAACATTACAGCATAAACGTTGTCTTCAATAGACTCTGCATGCTTAAGGATGTATTCGACATCCCTCAAAGTGAATTTTGAAAGGTCTATGTCGTAACCAAGCTTTCCGTTAAGGATGCCCGAATGATTTGACTCGGGATTGCGTTCAACAGTACAGGTGTACGGGAAAACGACATATCCTTCCTTGAGCATTCCGATATAGAAAGTATCTGCCCAACCTACATGCTCCTCCGTCCCACGTTCGAGAACTACAGTTATATTTCCCTCTGCATCAGGAACACAAACGACATAGGTGCACTCTTCCAAATCCTTAATTGTTACAGGCATAGCCTCTACTTCTTTAAGGCCATAAGACTGAGTGTATCCATTGAAAATTCCGGAAACATAAGTACTGAATTCCACTTCTATCATCAAACCATGCCCCTCGGATTTTACAGGCAAAACAGTTCCGGGAGTGATAACCATGCTGGTTCCGCCTTCATTAAGAGGTTTGGAAGACTGTCTGTGCCATTCGTATTCATCATACTCAGGCCCGGCAATGCAAATCAGAATGTCGGATTGCATATCGGAAGTTTTGAAAAGTTGTCCTTCCATTGTCGGTGTTACAAGTGCTTTCCACCTCGGCAGTGGAACGTTGAACGGTATACGCACTTGGGCAACGGCCGAAAGGAAACATGTTGTAGCCGTCAGTAGCAATAAGAGATGCTTCATGGTCTGTTACTTTTTAGTTACTGAGAATGGATAACTGTTTTCACCGTCAGCACTTGTCCATGTGCCATAATAGCCATTGCGAGTGAGAGTGCCTTCAAATTTTCCGGTCATGTTCATGCCTACATATTCTTCAAGGACAAGATGCTCATAGTCGTCAGTAAGTTGACCACGCAGTTGGATTGGCTGTTTCTTTTTGGTATAGAAATATTCGCCACTGTAATATGCACCTCCGTCTGTGGTAAGAGTCATCTCTATGGCATGTTTGCCATCGATTGTGCCTTTGTAATTATCAGTGTATTCATTACCTTCCGGCTCATCCTGGGTCTCTGCTTCCTCTATTGCGGTTGACGTTTCTTCCGTTTTGGGATACGTTGAGGCAGGTTCGTCATTATCTTCTGAGAACATCGTCTCTTCTGAAGGACGCACATCTTCAACATTATTCTTTCCGATTGTGTATGTCGCACCTTTATGTGTAATCGGTGAAATGCAAAACCATGAAGCAAGTCCAATGAGAACAATTGTGGCAAGGATTGAGCACAGAGTCATAATTGTACTGTTATCCGACCAACATTCGTCTTCATCAGCACCGGCAAGCGAACCATTGTTGATCTTGCACCAGCCGCTAATAAGGTAGCAGACCTGACAAATCCAGAAGACAATCGCCGCCAATGCCAAGAGAACAAATATCGCTATAGAGCCGCCAATCAGTGAAGCAATGGCATCCATTCCGTCACCGGCAAAACTACTTACGATATTGGAGAAATTGCTGATGGAACCCAAACCGATAAACAATGCTGTCAGGAATACTATGATGGGATAGAAGGCAAGGATGATTCCGAAGGTGTAAGAGACACGAAGATTTCCGGCTCCTCTCTGTGCCAGACTGTTCCAAGTTTCTTCAATGCCCAGGTGATTGAACGCCCCGCGGAACTTAAACAAGGAGATAAGGTTAAGCACCCAACCCACAAAGCGGAACAATAAGCCAAACATACCGAGGAAACTGCCGATAAACGTACATGCCATGCCGGCAAGTCCTATCCAGCAAGCTGAATAGAGGCTTCCTGTCAGCCAGCGTCCTTTTTCTGTCGATTGTGTATCCCGGAATTTGG
This sequence comes from Palleniella muris, assembly GCF_004792655.1. Taxonomy (GTDB): domain Bacteria; phylum Bacteroidota; class Bacteroidia; order Bacteroidales; family Bacteroidaceae; genus Prevotella; species Prevotella muris_A. The sequence continues at coordinate 105,631 of NZ_SRZC01000006.1, forward strand.
AAAGTCCTAAGACATAGGCAACCCAGCCACCGATGGCCAGCACTTCAAATACACGGGTACAGAATGAAATCCTGCCATGTACTGCATAAAACTTAAAGAAACCTTCAGCATGAGATTGGTCTCCGAAAGAGGCGGCTACATCAGACAGGTTATCAAGATATCCTTTCGCAGTATCGATAATACTAAAGAAGAATCCACAAAAGGAAGCGGCGCAGCCGAAAACAGTCAGGGCGAGTACGCCCCAGAAAATCATGGAGGTTGAAGAGCGCCATGCCGCACTGTTAGATGACAATTGGTTCATCATTTTACATTTTTTGTTTGATTTACGTTGTTAATTGATAGACACAAAAAAGGCGTGTAACCGTTCATCGGCTTGTCTGACTCAAGGTTACCGCCAAGTGACCTGCACATATAACAAGCACAGAACGGCTCACGCCCATGGAGCGTGAACCTTCCATCTGCTTGTTCTCATATGTTGAATGTTTGGCGGTATTCAGAGTCAGAGAACAAGAGCGAAAGCTCTATTTTTTATGTAAAATGTATGAACTGGAAACGCTTTTCTGTTTTTCTACGGAACGCCACACTCATGGTGCAGCCTTTTCCTTTGTTGCGTTCATCGTTCTTTTATGTCTGTTTCTTCAGTAATAATTAAAGGGTGAATAATTTTGCTTATCAAGTGCAAATATACAAAATTTTAATGTAAATCAATCATTTTTATGTGTTTTTCTGCAAAGGAAAGATGATTTTTTGTGTTTCATGCTATCAACGATTGACTTTGGAAGCAAATTCATTTTATACAACATAGCACACATACAATAATAATGTAAGTTAAATGTAAACAGATAGTTTCCCTCGTCTCAATGATTTTTTGTATTTTTGCATATTAAAGTGCAACAAGGACTTATGCTTAACGATAAAAATCCATTACTCAGACATTACAACACCCCGCACGAGACTGCTCCGTTCGGGGAAATATCAATACAGGACTTCGAGGAGGCTATGCTCGAAGGCATACGCCGTGACAATGAAGACATCGACCTCATAGTGAACAATCCGGCGGAACCTACTTTCGACAACACCATAGTACGCGAGGATTCCGACAGGGAGAAGAGCTATTACTACGGACTTCTTGGTCGTGCAACAACGATTTTCTTCAACCTCATGTCGGCGGAAACGTCGGACGAGATTGACGCTTTGGCTGAAAAGATGCAGCCTATCCTCACGAAGCACAGCAATGATGTGAGCCTCAACAAGCAGCTTTTCGAGAGAATCAAGCGTGTGCATGACCGCTACGCTTGTGAGAACAATGACGGTCTGCGCCCTCTTTCTGCAGAAGAGCGGATGCTGCTTGACAAGAGTTATGACGGTTTCGTGCGCTCCGGTGCGCTCCTCAATGAAGAGGAAAAGGACAAACTGCGTGCCCTGAGCGAGGAGGCAAGCATGCTTGCACTGAAATTCTCACAGAACCTGCTGAAGGAGAACAAGGCTTATTCGCTGCACATCACTGACGAAGCACAGCTTGAAGGGTTGCCACAGACTGCCACAGATACTGCTGCACAGACTGCAAAGGAGCAGGAAAAGGAAGGTTGGGTGTTCACTCTCGACATGCCTTCCTACTCGCCTTTCATGACATATTCCACACAGCGCGAGCTTCGCCGTGAGATGTACATGGCGAGAAACAGTGTGTGCACCCACGATAATGACGAGAACAACCTCGAAATATGCAAACGCTTGGTCAATCTTCGCCGTGAGATTGCGCAGTTGCTTGGCTACGAGACTTATGCCGACTATGTGCTGAAACACCGCATGGCAACAAGCGTTGCGAATGTTTACAACCTTCTTGACAGTCTCATCGAGGCGTACAAACCGACAGCAGAGCAGGAGCGCAAAGAGCTGCGCGAGTTTGCCGGAATGGAATTGGAACCATGGGATGTGTCCTTCTATTCCCACAAACTGCAGCTGGAGCGTTACAATCTTGACTCGGAAATGCTGCGCCCGTACTTCAAACTGGAGAACGTCATCAACGGCATCTTCGGTCTTGCGACACGCCTTTACGGCATAACTTTCAAGGAGAATAACGACATTCCGGTCTATCATCCTGACGTCAAGGCATACGAAGTCTTTGATAAGGACGGCTCATATCTTGCTGTCTTCTACGCTGATTTCCACCCACGAAAGGGCAAACAGGGAGGCGCGTGGATGACAGAATACCAGGGTCAGTGGATTGACTGCAAAGGTGAAAATGTGCGTCCGCATGTCTCTGTCGTTATGAACCTTACGAAACCAACCGCAGAGAAGCCTGCATTGCTCACTCTTGGCGAGGTGGAGACCTTCCTGCATGAGTTCGGTCATTCGCTGCACGGCATGTTTGCCAACACGCGCTTTGAGTCGCTTTCCGGCACAAACGTATGGTGGGACTTTGTGGAACTCCCTTCACAGTTCATGGAGAACTTCTCCGTGGAGCGCGAGTTCCTGCGCACTTTCGCCTTCCATTACGAGACAGGCGAGGTCATTCCCGACGAGTTGATTGACCGTATCCTTAAGGCGCGCAACTACAACTGTGCCACGGCATGCCTGCGACAGGTAAGTTTCGGTCTGCTTGACATGGCGTATTACACAAAGAAGGATGAGTTTTCGGACGATATTGTTTCCTTTGAGAAGAAGGCATGGGAGAAGGCTATCCTTGGCAAACAGCGTAACGACACGTGCATGACGGTGCAGTTCTCGCACATCATGGCAGGAGGTTATGCCGCAGGCTATTACAGCTACAAATGGGCGGAAGTGCTTGACGCCGATGCTTTTGCCGTATTCCAAAAGGAAGGCATATTCAATCCTGAAACCGCACAACGCTTCCGCGACTGCATACTCTCAAAGGGTGGCACGGAGCATCCTATGGAATTGTACAAGCGTTTCAAAGGCTCAGAAGCAACAATCGACGCATTACTGGAAAGAAATGGAATCAAAACAACAGCTTCTTGACAAGCGCTACCTCCGCATGGCGGAGATATGGGCGGAGAACTCCTACTGCAAAAGGCGGCAGGTGGGATGCCTTGTCGTCAAGGACAAGCGCATAATCTCTGACGGCTACAATGGCACACCGTCTGGATTTGAGAATGTCTGCGAGGACGAGGATAACATCACAAAGCCGTATGTCCTGCACGCGGAGGCTAACGCCATAACGAAACTGGCTCGCTCCCATAACAACAGTGACGGAGCAACACTGTATGTGACAGACTCGCCCTGCATCGAATGCGCGAAACTAATCATACAGTCGGGCATCACACGCGTGGTGTTCACGCACCTGTACCGCATCACCGACGGTGTGGAACTGTTGCAGCGTGCCGGCATCGAGGTTGTGCATCTCACCATGGAGAAAAACTGACATCACCCCATTCTTCCGGCATTCCGCGGATGGAACGGCGAGAAAAAAACATGAAGCACACAGCATAAAGGACAATCCTCTTTCTGAACACAATCAAAAACATCATCCTGTGAACACAAAAAACAGATACATGCCTGTGCTGATGGCCATTTGCATGGTCATCGGCATACTCATCGGAACTTTCTATGCAAACCATTTCTCAGGCAACCGGCTCAACATCATCAACACAGAGTCCAACCGCCTGAACAATCTCCTGCATATCATCGACGACCAATATGTGGACACCGTCAATGTCAATGACCTCGTTGAGAAAGCCATACCGCAGATTCTTGCGGAGCTTGATCCGCACTCTGTCTACATAAGCGCAAAAGACGTGCAGGTGATGAACGATGACCTGAAAGGCTCATTCTCAGGTATAGGCATAGCATTCACCATACGTGAGGACACTATCCATGTCCAGAACGTCATGTCTGACGGTCCTGCGGAACGTGCGGGAATAATGGCAGGCGACAAGATTGTGGCTGTCGACGGCAAGCCTTTTGTCGGAAAAGAAGTGACAAACGAGGCTGCCATGCGCAAACTGAAGGGCGAGAAAGGCTCAAAGGTGACTATCGGCGTACTCAGCTATGGCAGCAAAAAAGTCAAGACCTTCACACTCACGCGTGACGACATACAGACAAAGAGCGTTACGGCATACTATATGCTGGACGAAACGACAGGCTACATAAAGGTGAAGAACTTCGGCGAGAACACTTATGCCGAGCTTCTTGTTGCCCTTGCGTCACTGTCACAGGAGAACCTTGAGAACCTTGTCATCGACCTTCGCGACAATACGGGCGGCTATCTGCAGACTGCAATACAGATGGCTAATGAGTTCCTGCCAAGCAAACGCCTCATCACTTATACCGAAGGACGCAAGTCGCCACGCCAAGACTACAAGAGCGACGGACGCGGTGCATACCAGCATATCCCTCTCTGCGTGCTTATCAACGAGGGTTCCGCATCATCCTCCGAGATATTTGCCGGTGCCATGCAGGACAATGACCGTGCCACAATAATCGGCAGACGCTCATTCGGCAAGGGACTTGTGCAGCAGCAGATTTCATTCCCTGACGGTTCGCTCATCCGTCTGACAATAGCGCGTTACTATACGCCGTCAGGCCGTTGCATACAGAAGCCTTATACAATGGGCGATGAGGAGGAATACGAAAATGACCTCATTGCACGCTATGAGCATGGCGAATTCTTCTCGCAGGACAGCATAAAGCATGACGGCCCGGAATACCATACAACACTTGGCAGACCGGTGTACGGCGGTGGCGGCATCACCCCTGATTACTTCATCGCTGAGGACACTACGGGCATGACATCGTACTACAAGCAGGCGGCAATGACAGGACTCATCATGCAGTTCGCATACACCTACACTGACGACAACCGTCTGAAACTGAACAATTTCAAGGAGATGATGGAGATGTCCGACTACCTTGTGAAACAGAACACTGTGGAGAAGTTCGCCACTTATGCCAACTCACGAGGGCTGCAGCGTCGCAACCTCATGATTCGCAAGTCGCACTCTCTGCTGGAAAGGTACATCAATTCGCGCATCATCTACAACATGCTGGACGAGCAGGCTCTTACGGAATATCTGAATATTGACGATAAGGCGGTGCTGAAAGCCCTTGAACTGTTCCACAACGGCAACGCATGGCCACAAAAGCCAGTAAAGAATGACAAAGCAGGAACTAAGAAATAGTGTCAGGGAACAGCTCCGCGAATGCTCTCCGGAAGAGCTTTCACGGCAGTCGGAAGCAATCTGTGAATGGCTGCTGCGCCACCCTCGGGTGATGGTTGCCGACACTGTCGTGGCATATTGGTGCCTTCATGACGAGCCGGATCTAAGTAATGCCATTGACGCTCTATGCAAACAAGGGAAAAGAGTGCTGCTGCCATGCGTGACAAGTGACACGGAAATGGTGCTCAGGCAGTATGACGGACCAACGTCCATGCGCACCGGAGCATTCGGAATACAGGAGCCTATCGGTGAGGAAGCGGACATAGACAGCCTGAATAACGACTCCACCGTCATCCTTGTGCCGGGAGTGGCATTCGACAACAACGGCAATCGTTTGGGACGCGGCAAGGGTTATTATGACAGATTCCTGCAAAACGCCGGCAGACCGCATACCATCGGCATCTGCTTTGACCTTCAGATTGTCGGCGAAGTGCCTTACGGAGAGCACGACATCCCTGTGGACGAACTTGTCAAGGTTGCCATTGACAACTGTCAGAAACTTACAAACAACAACTTATTCGGCAACGGCAAAAACAATAATCCATACATACCTTGACTATGGAAAACTTCAAAATAATCATCGTGGAGGATGTAGCCCTCGAGCTGAAAGGCACAGAGGGCATCATACGTAATGACATCCCGGAAGCGGAAATAATAGGCACAGCACAGAACGAGGCGGAATACTGGCGGCTGATTCGCAAGGAAGAGCCTGACCTTGTGCTGCTTGACCTTGGCTTGGGCGGCTCAACAACCGTTGGAGTTGAGATATGCCGACAGACAAAACAGACACGCCCAAAGGTGAAAGTGCTCATCTTCACAGGCGAAATCCTTAACGAGAAACTGTGGGTCGATGTGCTTGACGCAGGGGCGGACGGCATTATTCTCAAGACCGGGGAGCTTCTCACGCGCCGCGATGTCATAGCCGTAATGGACGGCAAGCAGCTTGTCTTCAACCAGCCTATCCTCGAACGCATAGTGGAACGCTTCAAGCGCACAGTAGGTTCGGAACAGATGAACCAGGATGCAAAGATAAGGTACGAGATTGACGAGTATGACGAACGCTTCCTGAGGCATCTTGCCTTGGGCTACACCAAGGAGCAAATCACGGCTCTCCGCGGCATGCCGTTCGGCATAAAGTCACTGGAGAAGCGCCAGGCGGAACTGATTCAGAAACTTTTCCCCAAGAAATCAGGAATCAATGCCACACGACTGGTGACAAAAGCCCTCGAACTGCACATCATAGACATAGACAACCTCGTTCCCGATGAGGAATGACACCACATCGTTCATCATGAAGCTAATCAGCTTTCGCCATGAAGCAAAGAAGAAACATTGTCCCTATTGTCCTCTGCCTCCTGTTCGCATGTGAGGCAGTCCTCTTCCCCTTGTCATGGATTGCAAGCACAATATGGCAGGAAAGCGGCATAATGTCCCTTCTCTCTCCTGACGGCATCCGTTGGTTCGTAGGCAATCATGCACGGCTGCTGTCAACGCCCTACCTTGTATGGCTCCTGCTTGCCGGAATATCGGCAGGCATTGTCAAGGACAGCGGAATCCTACACCCAAAGAAAGGATGGACGCTGCAAGTCACACTGTTTGTGCTTGTTGTCATGCTTTCTGCCATCGGATTGCTTTCATTCTCCCCACATGCCATACTCCTCAGTGCCACCGGCAACCTGCTTGACAGCAGTTTCTCGGCAGGAATCGTACCGGCATTGTGCTTCGTGGCATGCTGTTGTGCGCTGACCTACGGCACACTTGAATCAAGATATGCAACTCTCAACCATATTTATACGGCAGCATTACGCGGCATAAATATGGCTGCGCCGTATATCCTGCTGTATCTTTTCACTGCGCAACTCTATTTCACCCTTCAATACATCCTGCCATAATCAGGAGGGGAATATAATGACATGAAAACCGGAAAGCGTTCAGTGACATTCTGAAAGGTAACACTTTGTAGTACAAAGAGTAATACTTGACTTGACAAAAGGTAACACTTGGCATTGCCAAGTGTTACCTTTTGTTTTCTCCTCCGCATTTTAACATCCGTTGCGTTTTTAGTTTAGCAAAAACAGCGAAATGCTTTACATTTTACAGGAAGCCACTATATTTTGCTTACATATTGGCAAATGACAAAAAGAAGATATTTGCAACACCATGCAATATACAAACAGAAGCAAACGGCAGACAAATGCCATTTGCTTCTGTTTTTTATTTTCCCTGAAGCATTAGCAGCTGCAGAGAGCAACATTCTAATACCCCGGATTCTGGTATTCCGCACCATTATCTATGAGGAGAATCTCCTTGCTTGAGATTGGGCGCAGGTAGTGGACAGCCGGATTAAAGCTCTTAATCTGAGGATTGTGCACCAGGCGTGACTCGAAAGCACGGAAACGCTTCAGTGTCATCCAACGGTTCCACTCGCCAATCATCTCGCGTGCATACTCGTCAAGCAGGAAGTCCTGTGTGAGCTGTGCCTCGCTGATGTCAAGACTTCCGTCATGGTTCTTGCAAGCGCGGTTACGCAGAGTGTTGATACGGTTCACTGCCGCGCCCTTATTGCCAAGACGCCATTCGATTTCAGCAGAGACAAGGTAGCTCTCACCGAGACGGTAGATGAACTGGTCACTGGCATTGTAAGCCTTGTTCGGGTTTGTCAGATAATCAGGAACCATGCAGTCGCCCTTGATGAGCGTAGGGAAGAATCGCTTCGGACGCGCCAGGTCAAGATAGTTGTCGTCTATGTTGTAGACAGCATATTTGTGTTTCTGCTTCTCCGCATCCGTGAGTTTTGTGCGTGAAAGATAGATGATTGTGTCACCGACCATCACATCGTAAGCAGCATTGCCCACACGGCCGTCATTCACACCGTAACGCTTGGCATCCGCATCAATCCATCTGTAGCCGGTCTTCTCCGGGTTTGTAGCCTTGTTGCAGTAGTAAACAACCTTGAAGAACGCATCAAAACGCTCGTCGGCAGGATTGCTGTAAAGGTTGTACATGTACTTTGTAGGCTCCATGATGCAGTCACCCTTCAGCACCTTTGGCGCAGACTTTACGCTTGGTTCAAGGCCTTCGATGTAGATTCCTGCCTTGTCATTGTTGTAAGCACAGTACTTCTTCCATGTACGGTTAGGATAGTTGCCGCGCGGATTAAGGCTCAGCTCTGTCTCATCATGGCTTATCACGAAGAACGCCTCCTTGTTATGCTTGTTGTTCTTCTCGGCAAAGATGTCCTTTGCATCAGCATAGAGCTGAGTGTCATAGTCGGCAGCATGGTCGATAAGCTCGTCTATCGCCTTCTTCGCCTTCTTCAGCAGTTCCTCACTCTCTGTGGCAGAGATAGGCACAACATTGGAGATTTTGTCCGTGTATGTAGAGTATGTCATACATGCCTTTGCGTACAGGTGATAGGCAGCGGCACGCTTCACATGTCCCTGATTGGACTGAGTGAGAGGAAGCCATTGCATCGCAAATTCCAGGTCGGAGAGAATGACATTGTAGAAATCATTCACGGAACTCATAGGGAGAGACTTTATTTCCCCGGTTACCGGCTCCAGAGGAAGATACTTTCCACCTCTGTGCTCCACAATGTTGAAGAGCGCGTGGGCACGGATGAAATGAGCCTCGGCAGCAAGTTTGTAGACAGTCTCCTTCGGAGCGTCAGTCACCTTGTCTTGGTAAGCGATTGCGCCGTTGCAAGCATGTATGACGCCATAGAAACCGTCGTAGCCCTCATTCATGAGGTTGCATGCCGCACCGAAATCCTCATAGCGCATGAGCTTGCTGTAATTGCCGTTAGTGCCGTTCTCGTTGACGTCCGCCCAGATGTCCGTACCGCCTTCGGCTTCAAGAAGGAAGCTGTCCTCTGACTGACCATAGATGATGCGCACAAGGTCGAAATAGCAGTCGTTTATCTTTTTTGTGTATCCGGCTATCGAGCTCCATGCCAATTCTGTGTCACCGGAAGGATTCTCTTCATCCAATTCACAGCTTGTGGTAACGCCTAAGAGGAGTACCGAAGCTGCCAAAATCCAAATATTTATCTTTTTCATAGGTGTTTCTGTTTTTTTTAGAATGAGACATTTACGCCAAACACATACTGCTTGGACATTGGTGTGGAATCATCGTCACCGCCCTTCTCCGGGTCGTAGTTCTTCAAGTAGTCACACTTCGTGAACACAAACGGATTGTTTGCAGTGAAATAGAAGCGCACATTCTCCATGTGAACCTTCTTCACGAGATTCTTCGGAAGTGTGTATCCGAAAGAGATTGTCTTGATTTTGAAATAAGAACCGTCGAAGAAGTTCGCCCAATCCTGGTACTGTGGGTTGCCGTTGTTGGCATCCGGCATAGGATAGCGTGCAGACTGGTTCTCCTTTGTCCAATAGTCGCAGATGACCGGTGTGGCATTCAGACCGTCGCCACGGTACCAGCCTGTCAGTCCGTAGTGGATAGTCTGTCCCCAGCGCATTGTCATAAGGACAGAGAGGTCGAAATTCTTGTATGTGAACTGGTTCTGCATGCTTGCCGCCCACTTAGGGGTTGCCTGTCCGAGGACATAGTAGTCGTCAGTGTTGAGTTTGTAGTCAGCCTCGCCCTTCTCCGCGATGTGCACCTGTCCCGGCTTCTGTCCGTACTTCGCAGCCTCGTCAGCCTCAGCTGTTCCCCAGATGCCGGCATACCTGTAGCCATAGTAAGTCTTGATTGCTTCACCCGGAATCAGGTAGTAGTCCCCGAACTGGAGCGGTCCGTCGGATGTTGTCTTCACGACTTCCTCCTTGTTTGTGGACCAGTTGAGGGTTGTTGTCCAAGTGAAGTCCTTCTTTATGATGTTACGGCTTGTGACGGCCACTTCCCAACCGGTGTTGCGTGTCTCTCCGACGTTTGCCCAGATAGAAAGACCGCCACCGCCAAAACCGCCTACTCCCATTGGGAGGGTCTTCTTGTAAAGCACATCCTTTGTGGTTGTGCGATACCAGTCGACAACGAAGTTCAGCCTGTTCTTGAAGAGAGCAAGGTCAAGTCCCAAGTCCACCATGTAGGACTTCTCCCAACCGAGTTCCTTGTTTGCCATGATGTTGCTGTAGCCACTGGAGTTCTGCACATCACCGCCGAAGCCGAACTTGTTGGCACGGATGTTCTGTATTGTGGCATACTCGGCTGCACCGGCATTGCCTGTCACACCGTAACTTGCACGGAGTTTCAGGTCGGATATTGCTTTGAGGTCGGACATGAATGCCTCATCGCTGATGCGCCATGCGACAGCAGCTGCGGGGAACACATCCCAACGCTTGTCCTCGGAGAGTACGGAAGAACCGTCCCAACGTGCGGAAACGCTTGCAAGATAGCGTCCTTTGTAGGAATAGTTGGCACGTGCTACGTATGACATTTTCTGGCTGCCTACAAAAGAAGAGGATACTTTCGGCTGTCCCGTTCCTGCGCCAAGATTGTGGTAACCGAATGAGTCGGAATCAAAGCCGTAAGCCTCAGCAGACGATTCTTCCAAACGGTTCTTCTGCCATTCTGCAACAGCAGTGACAGTGAAGTCATGGTCCTTCTTTATCCGGAAATTGTAAGAAAGGACATTCTCCCACTTATAATTATATGTGAACTTTGTCGGAATCTTTGCTGATACAGGGTCTTTTTCGAGATGTTCGTAAGACTGGCTTCCTGTATAGAGTCCTTGACGGCGGCTTGTGAAATGTCCTCCCAATGTTGACTTGAATGTAAGTCCTTTCATCGGAGTTAGTTCAACGTATGCCTGTGGAGTGACACTGAGCACCTTGATGTTGTTGACATACTGCCCTTCTGCCTCATCGGCGATAGGGTTAAGAGTGTTGCCGCCGTCGCCCAACGGGTCAAGATTCACAGTTCCGTCCTCATTGTATGGAATGCCGAGAGGGGCAGTGCCCATCATACGGTTCCATATACGGTTGGAACGCTTGTCATGGTCGGAGTACATGGCGTAGACGTTCAGTCCGTACTTTACAATTTTGTTGGCTGTGAAATCAATCTTCGCACGTGCGGAGTAGCGGGTCTTTTCATCTCCTTGCAAGTTGCCCTCTACATTATAGTAGCCAAGGGAGAAATAAGAGCTCATACGGTCATTTGCGTATGATGTGCTGAGATTGTAGCTCTGTGTGATACCGGCCTGCGTGCCGAGGTCAAACCAGTTGACCCAATTACCGTTATCAATAAGATTTTGAAAAGATGTCGGGAACAAATCGGCGTCACTTGTGTATGTTCCGGCATTCTGCTGTGCAAGACGACGGAAATTGACATAATCCTCCCCTTTGCGTGTCTCAGGATAGGAAGGTATGGTGTTTAATCCGAGATAAGCGTCGAAATTGATGCTGTGCTTGCCCTTCTTTGGGCTCTTTGTAGTGATGATGATTACGCCGTTGGCACCTGCCGAACCGTAGACAGCCGTCGAGGAAGCATCCTTGAGAACCTCAATAGACGCGATGTCATTAGGGTTCAGTTCTGAATAAGACCCCTGCATACCGTCGATGATGAAGAGCGGAGTGTTGTCGCCGTTGATAGAGCGCGTACCACGAAGCATGATGTTAAGCTCTGCATCAGCGTCACCGGAAGTGCGTGTGATGTCCAGACCTGCCACCTGCCCCTGAATAGCTTCGATAGGGTTGCTGACAGGAACACGTGCAATGTCCTCGCTCTTTACGGAAGAAACCGAGCCGGTAAGGTCACGCTTCTTGATTGTGCCGTAGCCGATGACTATAACCTCGTCCATCACCTGCGAATCCGGAGACATCTTGACGGTCATTCCGGTCTTTGCGGTAACAGTCTGCGTGGTGTAGCCTACATACGACAATTCCAAAGTCGCTCCATTAGGCGCATTGACTGAGAACCCTCCGTTGACGTCTGTGATTGTCGCGGCTTGAGAGCCCTTCACCTTTATGGTGACACCAATCATAGGCTCCCCCTGTTCGTCAACAACAGTTCCCTTGATTGAATTCTGCTGAGTTTGCACCAAAATGTTAGCCCTGACATCTGCAAATACTGAAGAAGGGTACACAGTTGTAACAAAACCAGCAAGCAACATAGCTTTCATAGCCCTGTTGACTAAAGTCTTGTTTTTTTGCATAAATTTTAAGTTAGTTGTTTGATAGTTTTATTAAGGAATAAGTAATGTTTATATAGTTATTGTGAAGACATTTCCCAACTTACTTAACACATGTCGGTTAGAGATTTTTTGCAAATTTATTGTTAAAAGTGGACTTTTTAGGCTAAATATTCTGCAAAAAGGTGGATTTTTCTTAACTTTGCAGCATGAAACGAACAATTAGCGTAATAATCCACCTGGCATTTGTTTTGCTATGCATAAATGCGCAGACCTTTTGGAACACACGGACGTTCACTCCCAAGGAAGGGTTGTTCCTGGAGATAATCACGGAAGTGTTGCAAACCGATGACGGATATCTTTGGTTTGCAACATGGGATGGCATTATGCGCTATGACGGCTATGACTTTGTCACTTTCCGACAGGACAATGCCAAAAACAGGATAACCACGGCAAGGTTGATTAAAAGCGGCATATTGATTCAGGACTATAACTCAAAGTACAAACTGTTTGACACCAACACTCTCTCTTTCCGTGCTGCCACTGCCGCAGAGATTAAAAGCACAACCATAAACCCACTGCAAGTAAAGAGGAGTGACCTTGACATCACTGTTCCTGAAGAGCACAAGGTACGAGCTATATTCAAGGACAACCAGAAGAATCTGTGGATATTGATGGACAGGGGTATGGTTTATATGTCCCAACACAAACAGACATTCAAAGAAAGCCTTAACCGTAGGAAAGCGGAGACTCGGGCTTTGTTCATAGACAGTCGTGGGCGGTTCTGGAAGGGTGGCAAATCAACTGACACCCCGGACGGCGGTTTCTGTGAGCTTGACGGCAAGCCACTCAACGTAAAATGCAGACCTTACGCATTTGCGGAGGACGCACAAGGGAACATTCTTATAGCTTCTAAGAAGGACGGCATCTTCATCGCCAACAGCAACGGAATAAAGCCTTATGACTATAATGTCCCCAGATGCTTCTGCTTCGAGACAGACAGGCGCGGGCATATTCTTGTGGGAAGCCATAAGAACGGAGTCTATGATTTAACAGCACGCAAACATATTTTCGGAAAAGAGAAGGTGCGCTTAATCAGAGTTTTAGGAGGTGACAGCCTGCTTGTCGCCACCACGGACGGTGTGATTCTTTCTACAGGAGGGAAGGAACGGAAGATACTTGACAACAGGGATGTATACACCGTTGACTGCATCAACGGCAAATACTATTTCGGAGTATATGGTGAAGGGCTCCACCACATGAAGTCCCTTGATGAAAAAACTACACGCCTCTGCCCTTATGTCGGTGACAAAAGCATCAGCTACATAAAATCATCTTTCGTTGACAGGAACAGCAACCTATGGCTTGTGACATCCAACTCCATCATAAGCTATAATGACAAGACATCAACCTTCGTCAATTATGGTGAGGCTCATTTCGGGAAGAACATCGACTTCACAGAGTGCAGACCTTTGATGCTCAATGACGGTAGTATCGTTGTCGGTACAATGACAGGAACGTTGACTTTCAACCCTGACAGCATAAGGAATGAAAGGGAAGACATGGTAACCATCGCTGTGTCAGGGATAAGGTATGGTGACGACACTGAAATACGTGCCGTGAGGGACATTGACAGCATCACGCTGGACGCTTCCCAACGCAGGTGCAAGCTTAACCTCACGACTTTCAACTATGCATTTGCCAAAGAAATCAGTTTTGCATACAAGATGGACAATGAGAAAGAATGGCACTATCTGTTCCATGACCATGTCATACACCTTGACAATCTGTCCTCAGGCAACCATACTTTGCAGATTCGCGCTTCTGATGACCATGGGATATACTATGATAATGTGCGGACGATAACAATCAATGTGGAGCCATATTTCTACGAGTCAAGTGTTTTCTGGATAGCAATACTGTTGCTGGCACTGCTTGCCACCGCATACATCTACCACAGGGTCCAGGTCAATCTGCAGATACAACGTGAGAAGGACAATGCCGGAAAGGTTACTGTACAGTTCAAGAACCCGGAAACATGTGACAGTGACAAGGAGTTCATGGAGACATTGACAAACCTTCTTGAAGAGCGCATCTCCGATTCAGACTTGCGCATGGAAGACATTGCCCAGATGATGCACATGAGCTATTCCAATTTCTATCGCAAACTGAAATCACTAACAGGCTTGAGCGTCGTGGAGTTCCTGAAGCGCATGAGGATTCAGCATGCAGCAAGAATGTTCGATGCAAGCAATACAAAAGTCAGTGAGGTTTCCTATGCTGTAGGCTTTGCAGACCCAAAATATTTCAGCAGGGTCTTCAAGAATGTTATGGGAAAGACTGCCTCAGAATATATTGCTGAAAACAAAAAGCAAAAACACTGACATCTATAATAAGGAGGGTGTGCCAAAATACCCTCCTTTCTCTAAAAACCGCAATGTTATGGATTCCGTCAGAACCGGAATCCAAGGCCGATGCCTATATCTTTGCATCCACAAAACATTTATTTCATGGCATCAATAGCTAAGCCAAGGCATCAAAAAAACGTGGACTAATAGCTTCATCTACGTTCTTGAGGTATCGCCAAACACCATGCCACATATATGAGTAAAAGCCCACGCCATTGGGTATGAAAAAATTATATTCTGCAAGATTCCGGCATTTATCAAAACATACCAGGCTTTATTTTGGTGACTCTGTATTATATACTTTAGCATTCTCAGGCTTCTGTTTCGGAACTATCTCCGATGTGGAAGTCTTGTCGGAAGAAGAAACCGTGGCTGCGTCGGTTACAGCCTGCCAAGGGGTTGCAGTACGCTCATCTTTTGCCACATTATCTTTGCGGCGTGTCCAGAATGTTGCCATAATTATATGTGTATATGATTATTACAAGATATGTTGCAAATGCCTCACAAGACAAAATGCGCTCCCCATACGAGGATGGCATAGCGCAGGAACTTGCCTATCGCTATTGCTATTGTTGTGATGAATATGTTGGCACGCATAAGACCGAGCATAATGGTAATTGCACTGCCAATAATGGGCAGGAACGCGAAAAAGCCTATCCATGCACCATGTCCATGCATGAAGCGTTCAGCCTTGTCCAATGACTCTTTCTTCACATGCAGGTATTTCTCTATCCAGTCAATTCTGCCAAGATGTCCGACCCAATAGTTGAACATAGAGCCAAGGACATTGCCAGCAGTGCCCCACACCACCAAACCAACAGGGTCAAGCCCAGCAGCCTGGAGACCAACCATTATGGCTTCGCTGCTCCATGGGAACACACTTCCGGCAATGAATGCCGCAATGAACATCCCTATGTATCCGTAACCTTCCAGCAGGGTTATAATGTCAGCCATTCTTGCAAATAGGGTATGATGGTTAATGCCAAGACAAGCACAATAGAAACTATCACTGATATGTTTGTCAGGCGTGTTGAAGTGAAATTGATATAATGCGCTACCAGAGGAGCGGCGCACACGACAATGATTCCGAACAAGATGTCCGCGCCCGGCACATCATTCAGGGGAAGGATGTATAGTGCTGCCAAAGCGAAAGTGAACACCAAGGATATGAGTGTGAATATGCTGAAAAGCATCCTCACATGAATCTTGTCATCAGAACTGTGGCGCAGGAAATGTATCATTCCAACCAAAGACATTACCACAACAAATGATTCTGCGTAAAGTTCCCACAATGTCATCGGCAAGGCTGCCGGCAATAATGTATTCATATCACTGAATGCGAGCAATGTGCTGTCGTCCGGCACCAAAGCATCGCGATACGCAAAAATAAGGTCATACCGGTTTTCAATCACGACATAAGGCATGAGGCACCACAAAGGCGTAATCACCCCAAGAATCGATGCAAGCCAAGACCTGAAACTGAACGACATAAGGAAAAACGCATCTGCTATCCAAAATACCGGCAAGGCAAACACCAATGGAGGCCAAAGCATTGCAGCAAGTCCCATGAAAAGGTATGCCCAATATTTCATGCCATTACTGTCATGCTCCTGGTATGTCCTGAACGATAATGTCACCATGAACAGGAAACACATCTGTACTGCCATTACCTCAAGATTCCTCAACAGCCATGGGCACATGAGCATCAGCGCCATATAGGAACAACTTACCATACGGCTGTATCTTCTCATAAGGGCATTGCGGTTGTTCAACTCCATCATGAGGTATGTGTTGACGACAAATATCAGACACTGCCACCACAACGTATTGTCTGCAAAGAGCATAAGCCCCCACAGACATGCACTGTAAAGAATCATAACAGGCAATGCCATACGGCTTGAACCCATATTGTTCTGGAATCGTCGCATCACTAAATATTGTAGCAATATGGCATGCCGACAAATGGTTTCCCCCTTGTCGGCATGCTTCAATAATTTTATAAAGAGAATTATAGGTCTGCTCCTATGTCGGAACGGAAATATTTTCCTTCAAACTGAATCTTCTGTGCTTCCTTGAAAGACTTGGCAAGAGCCTCTTCCTTGTCTGCTCCATAAGAAGAGACAGCTATGACACGTCCGCCGGCAGTTACCACATTTCCATCCTTCATGGCTGTTCCTGAATGGAAGACAATTGATCCTTCAACATCCTCAATGCCTGTAATTGTGAAGCCTTTCTTGTACTCCTGGGGATAGCCTCCTGACACCATCATCACGCAGACAGCGGAACGTGGGTCGAACTCTATTGCCCTTGTGTCAAGGTTTCCTTCCGCAACACCTTCAAAAAGGTCTACGATGTCTGACTTCAGACGGAGCATAACACTCTCTGTCTCAGGGTCACCCATGCGGCAGTTGTACTCGATCACCATCGGTTCTCCATTGACATTGATGAGTCCGAAGAAGATAAAGCCCTTGTAATCAATGCCCTCTGCAGCAAGACCGTTGACCGTTGGCTTGATGATGCGCTCCTCAACCTTAGCCATCCATTCAGGAGTTGCGAAAGGAACAGGAGTCACGCTGCCCATGCCACCTGTGTTAAGACCAGTGTCATGCTCACCGATGCGCTTGTAATCCTTTGCTTCAGGCAGGATTTTGTATTTCTTTCCGTCTGTGAGGACAAAGACAGAGCACTCTATGCCTGACAGGAATTCCTCAATTACAACACGTGAAGACGCATTGCCGAACATGCCTCCGAGCATCTCTTTCAACTCGCTCTTTGCCTCGTCCAGTGTGTCAAGGATAAGCACTCCCTTGCCGGCGCACAGTCCGTCAGCCTTCAGCACATAAGGAGCAGAAAGCGTCTCAAGGAACTTGCAGCCTTCCTCCACCTGTGTGCCATCGAAAGTTTCATAGGCAGCAGTTGGTATGTTGTGGCGCTTCATGAACGCTTTTGCGAAATCCTTTGAGCCTTCAAGCACGGCACCGGCCTTTGAAGGTCCTATGACAGGAATATCCTTTGTGCGGGAATCGTTCTTCAAATCATCATAAACTCCCTTTACCAATGGGTCTTCGGGACCTACAACGACCATTTTCACGTCATTATCCACAACAAACTGCTTGATAGCCTCAAAGTCATCGGCTTTCATATCCACGTTAACACCCTTGCCACCGACACCGTCAGTGCCGGCATTGCCCGGGGCGACAAACAGTTTGTCACACTTTGCGCTCTGCGCAATCTTCCAACCTATGGCATGCTCTCTGCCACCTGAACCTAATAAAAGTATATTCATATCGTTACAAGTTTCTTTTTTTCATACACGCAAGGTGCCTAATCCTTACAGTGGGAATCCCACCGGCAAGCAGCATCCTATTTCAGATAATCCTCGAAATACTGTGTGATTCGCTCATGCAAATGGACAGATGCATGTCCACGCATGTTATGCCCCTCACCCGGATAAACAAAGAAATCAGGCTGAGTGCCTGCCTTCACACAAGCGTCAAGGAACTGCAAAGCATGCTGTGGCACGACTGTCGGGTCGTTCATACCGATAATAATCTGCAGCTTGCCCTTCAGATTCTTTGCTTTGTCAAGCAAAGATGTTTGGGCATAGCCTTCCGGATTGGTCTCAGGAGTGTCCATATAACGCTCGCCATACATCACCTCATACCATTTCCAGTCTATCACCGGTCCGCCGGCAACACCTACTTTGAACACATCCGGATAGGTTGTCATCAATGATGTCGTCATGAATCCGCCAAAGCTCCAGCCATGAACACCAAGTCTTTCCATGTCAACGTAAGGCAATGTACGCAGGAAATCCACACCCTTCATCTGGTCTTTCATCTCCTCCTGTCCGAGATGCCTGAATGTCACCTGCTCAAACTCCCTGCCACGGTTCTCCGAACCACGGTTGTCAAGAATGAAAAGGATATATCCCTTCTGTGCCATGTATGTCTCCCAGGAACGGGAGCCCCAATGCCATGATGCCTCAACGTTATGGGCATGAGGTCCGCCATAGACATAAACGACTGTCGGATATTTCTTTGTTTCGTCAAAATCCGGTGGCAGCACAAGACGGTAATAGAGGTCTGTTGTTCCGTCAGCAGCCTTTATCGAACCGCATTTGTACGTTGGAACGGCATATCCCTCCCATGGATTAGGCGAAACGAAATACTCCTTTCGTGTCTTCTTCACCGTATTTATGATGTCGTATGCACGCGGAGTGTCAGGTGTGGAATACACATCCACCAACTGCGTGCCGTCATCTGAGAGAATGCCATAATGAACGCCCTTGCCGTTGTCAAGAAGGGTACGTTTGCCATTCATGTCAAGTGCAAAGAGATTGCTTTGCAAAGGGTTCAGCTCATTGGAGCGGATTATGACGGATTTGTTCTTCTTGCAGAATCCGAGAATCTCCATGTTGACATAGTTTCCATTGGTCAGCTGCTTCAGAAGTTTGCCGTCTGTATTATACAAGTACAGATGTCTGTACCCATCCGTGTCGCTCCACAATATGAACTTGTTGGAGTCCCAAGGCAGGAAAGCAACAGGATGAAGAGGCTCTACGTATTTGTCATTATGCTCTGTGTATAGGGTCTTGACTTTCTTGCCTGTCTCCGCATCATAGACATCCAACGAAGTGTCAGTCTGGTCGCGGTTCACTTCAAACAGATAAATGCTTCTGTTGTCCGGTGACCAGCAGATATTCGTGAAATAACGGTCTGTCACATCTCCGAGCTCCAGCCACACTGTCTTTGCTGTCTTCATGTCATAGACACCGACAGTGACCTTGTGGCTCTTCATTCCTGCCATAGGATACGCGTCCGGCTCCACAGCAGCCACACGCTCAAAGGTGTTCACCTGCGGATAGTCCGTGACCATTGACTGGTCCATACGATAGAAAGCAAACCGTGACTTGTCAGGAGAAAGGAATATGCCACTGTTGATTCCGAACTCATTCCTATGGACAGCCTCGCCATAAACAAGCTGACGGCTGCCGTCAGTGGTAACCTGCTGCGGCTCATTGCCGACAGCTGTCTGCACATATATATTATGTTCACGCGTGAACACCTGCGGGTAGCCCTTCGGTTTCGTCAGCGTGTCACTGTTCACCAGCTTGTTGCCGTCCCACCAAAGGCGGAGGTATTTCGGTGACATCTGCCTGAAGTTCTTGCCGCCGAAATTCAAATCCTCAAGTGTGAACTGCTTCTGCTGCGCATTGATGCCCAGTGTTGCCACAGTCATTGCCATTGCAAGAATAATACGTTTCATAAATCAATCCTTCCCGAACATTTTCTTTCTGTCAGCGAAACCACGTCCGGAACCTTCACGGCGAGGACGCATTGGCTTCTTTTCACCATAGCCTTTGTCGTCGAAACGGCTTCCCTTACGTTCAAAACCTCCACGGCGATTTTTCTTGTCGTTATCAAAACGCTTGCCGTCTTTGCGGCGGTCATCACGGAATTCCCTGCGGCGCTCATCGTTTCTGCCATAGTCCCTGCCCTCACGGCGCTCGCCACCACGGTCACGTCGCTCACGGAAATCCGCCTTGCCTATCCTATGGTCAAGCGAGTGGAAATGGAATGAGCGTATGTCCTCGTCGTCGTAATCATCGACATTGCCTGAACGCATCGCCTTGTATTTGCGTTCAAGCGCCTTTTCCTTTTCGCGCTCATCGTCACCGTCCATACGGCTCTGCTCACGGTTTCCTTTCACATAGCGCTTCTCGGAATTGAATTTCCTGTCATCACCGGTCTTCACATCCCCACCTTCCTTACGGAAATCAGAGAACTTGCCGCCAAAGAGAGAATACTTGCGGAACTCGCATTCCAAAGAGCCATTGTACACAGGAATCTTCTGTGAAGGCTTCAGCCCGATAGCCTCGAAGCACTCTTCCTTATAAGACAGTATCCATGCGTCATTGCCCTGGAACTGATGCTTCAGGCGCTCGCCTATCATCTTATATGTGCCGAGAAGGTTCTGTGTGGAGATTCTCTCACCATAAGGAGGGTTGCTGACAAGAATAGCCGGTTCTGCAGGCTGCTGGAAATCCTTGAAATCAGCACATTCCACCTCTATGCATTTGGTCAGTCCTGCTGCCTTGACATTCAGTCGGGCAGTGTTCACCGCCTTTATGTCACAGTCATACCCCTTGATTTTATGCACGAACTCACGCTCCTGTGAATCATCATTGTATATTTCGTCAAAAAGGTCTTTGTCGAAATCTGCCCATTTCTCAAAGGCATATTCCTTGCGGAACACACCCGGAGCCATGTTCTGCGCTATGAGTGCTGCCTCGATAAGCAATGTTCCCGAACCGCACATAGGATCGATGAAGTCCGTTTCACCTTTCCAGCCTGTCATAAGTATCATACCTGCTGCAAGCACTTCATTCAGCGGAGCTTCCACCTGTTCCTGACGATAGCCGCGACGGTGGAGCGACTCACCGGAGGAGTCAAGCGACAGTGTGCACTCATTCCCCGCGATATGTATGTTAAGCCTCAAGTCCGGGTTCGCCACGGAGATGTTAGGACGGCGTCCGCCCTTTTCCCTGAACTGGTCGACAATGGCATCCTTAACCTTGTAAGTGACGAAGCGCGAATTGCGGAACTCATCAGAATAGACGACAGAGTCCACTGAGAATGTGGAACTCGCCGTGATATACTCGCTCCAGTCAACGGCTTTCACGCCTTCATAAACCTCATCCGCCGAATTGGCTTTGAAGCGTCTGATAGGCTTCAGTATCCTGATTGCCGTATGCAACTGGAAGTTTGCACGGTACATCATCTCCTTGTCACCAGTGAACGACACCATACGGCATCCTATCTGGACATTGTCGGCACCAAGTTCTGTCAACTCTTTTGCCAGTACATTCTCAAGACCCATGAAGGTCTTAGCTATCATTTCAAATTCCATATCTTGTTTTGGATGTATTCTTTTCTTACTTTCTCCTTTGCTTTATTTATCGAAAGACATTTCCAACAGCCACTTTCCGCCGATGAAAACCATCCGACATCACTTTTTCTGTACTATCATATCCCCGGGTTTCGTGCTTTCCGTCACCCATATATTTCCTCCGATGACAGTGCCTTTGCCAATGGTTATACGACCAAGAACCGTGGCATTACTATAGACTATGACATCATCTTCCAAAATAGGATGGCGTGGAATGCCCTTGATTGGGTTGCCTTCCTCGTCCAACGGGAAACTTTTTGCGCCGAGCGTCACACCCTGATAGAGCTTCACATTGTTGCCGATGATGCACGTTGCGCCGATAACGACACCTGTACCGTGGTCGATGGTGAAATGATGACCTATCGTCGCGCCGGGATGGATGTCTATGCCTGTCTCCGAATGCGCCATCTCTGTCAGTATGCGCGGTATAAGCGGGACACCCTGAACGAATAATTCGTGAGCCAAACGGTAGTTGGTCATTGCACGGATGCATGGGTAGCAGGAGATTATCTCGCCATAGTTTTCCGCCGCAGGGTCACCGTTGTAAGCAGCCTCAACGTCAGTGGCAAGAATGGTCTGCAACTCCGGAAGTTTCTCTATCACCCCGGTGGCTATCTCCCCTGCCCTTCTCCGCATGCTGCAAATGTCCAATTCTTCCTCAGAAAAGCACAGACCAGCCAAAATCTGGTCGACCAGCAGTTCATAAAGTTGCTGCAGACCGGCTCCGATAGGGTATTTCAATGAATGGATAAGAACGTTCGACTTTCCGAAATATCCCGGAAAAACAATCGCACGTGTAATGTCAATAATCTCACCAAGCACCTTGCTTGAAGGCAGCGGACGCCCCTCTCTATGCTCATGATAGAGTTTCCATATGGCGCAGTTGGATGACAGTTTCCCTGCCAGTTCCGCCAGTTTCTGGTCTGCAAGTCTAAGAGCCATTGTCTATTGTTTTATCAGCAAAGCGCCCTCCCCTACACGACGTCATGCCACACCATTTCCGCACACGCCGCCGGCAAAGAGCCTATTATGTTGCAAAGTTACAGTTTTTTTCGCTAATTCCAAAACATACGACACCTATTTTTATAAATAAGTGACACAAATCAGTGTGAAAACCGTACGCTGCAGGGCAGTGCTGCGCCCAAAGGTGACCTTTCACACTGTAATAGATAACCTTTTGCACCATGAAAGGTAACACTTTACAGAGTAAAAGGTTACCTTTCGTTAGAATGACCATCAAAGATACATAACAATTTGATTATAAACAACTTGTGAAAACATAGACATTCATTTTCCGAATGCACAGCAAGCTACCCTCACAGAAACACATTTCCATGCCTTTGCGGACATGGGGCAATATGCTGATTTTGTGGCATGCAGCAGTATCCCGGCACACATGGAGTTAGAAGAAAATGCTATTAATTCAAAAACTTTGCAAAAAAACGTGGGCAATAGAGGATTTTTACTTAACTTTGTTGACAGAATACGCAATAAAACACTGAAAAAACAGATGACTGAAACACTTGTTGTGCTACTTATCACGGTAGCAATGTTCATACACGGGAAAGTGCGTCCTGACCTTGTCGCACTATGCGCCCTCGTCTCACTAAGGCTTCTTGGCATACTGACTCCCGAGGAGGCGACATCGGGCTTCACATCGTCGGTAGTGGTGATGATGGTCGGACTGTTCGTCATCGGAGGGGCTATCCTGCAGACAGGATTGGCAAAGGCCGTGAGCCAGCGCATCATAAAACTTGCGGGAGGGAACGACACGGCACTGTTCATACTCGTGGTGCTTGTGACAGCTGTAGTCGGAGCGTTCATAAGCAACACAGGCACAGTGGCTTTGATGATGCCTATCGTGGTGAGCATGGCTGCCCAATCGGGCATACAGGCATCACGACTGCTTATGCCACTGGCGTTTGCCAGCAGCCTTGGCGGCATGCTCACGCTTATCGGAACACCGCCGAACCTTGTCATTCAGGAGTCACTCATCGAGCATGGCTACAAGCCTTTGGAGTTCTTCTCCTTCACTCCTGTCGGCATAATCTGCATAGTCATCGGCATAATTGTCATGTTCCCTCTCAGCAAACTGTTCCTTTACAAGAAAAAGAATGCAGGGAGCGAGACCGACGGACACAGGAAAACACTTGAAGAACTTGCGGAAGAATACAACCTCAGCAATGGTGTCAGGCGTTATATCATAACCGACAGTTCGGACATCAAGGAAAAGACGGTCGCCGAACTGAACCTGCGCAACACTTACGGGCTGTCGATTCTTGAGATAAGGAACGAGAGCAACCTGCGCGGCGGGCTTATCCGCAACGTGACACAGAGCATCGCCACTCCGGAAAAGATACTCGCCAAGGGGGACATCATCTACCTTATGGGCAGCAAAGAAAGGATGGACGAGTTTGCAAAGAAGGCGCGCATAAAGAAAATGGATGGCAAGGGGATGGACTTCTATGACCTCGGCATAACAGAGATTGTGCTTGTCCCGCGGTCAAGGCTTATCGGGACAAAGCTTGCCGGGTCAGGATTCCGCGAGAAATACAACATCAATGTGCTTGGGATAAAGCGCAACAAGGACTACATAATGGACAATCTTGCCGACAAGCGCCTGCTTGCCGGTGATGTGCTTCTTGTGCAGGGAAAGTGGAGCAACATAGAGAAACTTGACCATGAGGAGACCGATTGGGTCGTTCTCGGGCATCCTGAAAAGCATGCCATGCAGGCGACTCTTGACTACAAGGCTCCGCTTGCTGCCGTAATCATGCTTGCCATGGTCGCCGCTATGGTGTTCGACTTCATCCCTATCCCACCTTCCACCGCGGTTATCACTGCCGGACTGCTGACTGTCCTGACGGGATGCTTCCGCAACATCAATGCCGCCTACAACACAGTAAACTGGGAAAGCATCATCCTTATAGCAGCAATGATGCCGATGTCCATCGCCTTGGAGAAGACGGGAACATCGGCACTCATATCTCATTCTCTTGTTGAAGCATTGGGAAGCATGGGACCTACGGTGCTGCTGTGCGGCATTTATTTCACGACATCGTTGCTCACAATGTTCATAAGCAACACTGCCACCGCCGTACTTATGGCTCCTATTGCAATGACTGCTGCCATAGAAATCGGTGCAAGCCCTTATCCGTTCCTCTTTGCCGTAACTCTCGGAGCGAGCATGTGCTTCGCTTCTCCGTTCTCAACACCGCCAAACGCATTGGTGATGCATGCCGGAGGGTACAGGTTCAGTGACTACATCAAAGTCGGACTGCCGCTACAGATTATCATAGGCATTGCCATGACTTTCATCCTGCCATTGCTTTTTGAGTTCTAAAGGACAATAAAAAACTGTTGCAAATTACTTTATATTTACGCTCTGTTTATATCAAAACAGATGTTTTTCAATATAAAGTAATTTGCAACAGTTACTTATTACCCAGCAGACTTTTCTTATCTGTGACCGCCACCATTGCCTCCGAAACCGCCGGAGCTACGTGTAGCACTGCTATTGGAACTGCCACGGGAGCCACCACTGAAACTGCCTCCTGAGCGGGAACCTGAGCTACTGCCATGGGAACGGTTGGAACTGCCGCTTGTCACACTACGGTTGGAACTGCTGCCTGAGAAGGAGCGTGACGGAGTGAAGTTGCTTGAACTGCGGTTGGAACTACGGTTCACATCGCCTGCCGTACGCCTTGTGCTGCTTTCGCGCACTCTGTCAGCATCGCGGCGGTGCCCTTTGTTATGCTGCGAGTTAAAGCCGGATGAGCCTTTGCGGTGGTTCACATCACGGTTGGAGTGACCACGGCCGAAAGAGACATTGGGTCTGCTGTGCAAGCCATTTGAGTGATGTCCGCGCTTGCTGTCAAACACAGCACGCATTCCGCGATGGTGTGAGCCGGAGAAAGTCCTGCCATGGTACCATGAGCGTCCTCCGTTTCTGTGCCAAGCATGTCCGCCACGGTATGTAGTGTAGAAATGCGGACGGCTGAAATAGAAGAAATTATGGTGAGGATAGTGGGCAAAGATACGGAAATGCCAGTAGCCGCTGCCCCAATATAACGGGCGGTAGAAATATTCCAGTCCGCAGAATGTACGGTATTGCCAGTCAAGGAGTATGTACGAAAGGTCAAGATTGCGGCGGCGCCAATACTCGGAATAGACGTCATCGGCCGTCGTGACGGACATCAGGTAGTCGAGGTTGATCTCGAAGGCTGCCTCATACTGTGACTCCGTAAGGTCCAGTTCGTAAGCCATCTTGTCCGTAAGGAACAAGGCTTTCTCACGTGCCTGTTCGTAACTCATGGCACGTGCCGACATGATTACGGAAATCATCATTGCGAAGGAGAGAAGAATCTTTTTCATAACCGTATGTTTTTTATTGTTGTTGCTTTTGCCTTTCCATGGCATTATCCGGCATGCGTGCTGCGGAATGCTTCTTTCTATGCTGCAAAGTTACTGCCAAAAGGGCAAAAGAGCAAAGGTGATTTTCCTAATAGCGGTGGGAAAATCCCTAAACATTCATTAACAGCCACGCCATGTATGCCACAAAGCCGGCTGCCAGCACCGCACCTTCCCAACGTTCCATGGTCTTGTTTGTGAAAGAGAATACATACAGTGCAAGTGCACTTATGAACAGTGTGGCAAGGTCAACAGTGGAGATGCCGGAAGGACTGAGAGGCACGATGACGGATGTAAGGCCCAGTATCAGCATGATGTTGAACACGCATGAGCCGATGACATTGCCCAATGCCATCGATGTGCTGCCCTTCCAAGCGGCGACAACGCTTGTTGCCAGTTCCGGGAGGGATGTTCCTGCACCAAGTATGGTTATACCGATTACTGCCTCCGAGACACCTAACGACTGTGCGAAACGTGTCGCCGAACCAACAAAGATGTCTGCACCGACAACAAGTTCTGCAAGACCAATGATAATAAGAAGCGGTGCAAAAGCACGCAATCTGCCATTCAACGCACGGGCTTTGCCTATCAATGTGCTGCTTGTTCCTGACTCTTGCGGCATTACAGTGGCAGAAGTGCTTCCGGCAGATGTGCTTTTCCGCTTCTTTGTCACTGTGGCGGCAAGCAGCTGTATGCTGCGGAGCATATACCATATATACATGACGAACATGGCAACCATTAGCCATCCCTCGCCTCGTGTCATTGTCCCGTCGGCAAGAAAGAATATGAGTGCCACTGTCGCACAGAACGCAAAAGGCAGGTCACGGCGGATGGTTGACATCTCGACAGACATCGGATGAATCACGGCACATACACCAACGACAAGCAGCACATTGAAAATGTTGCTTCCGACGACATTGCCGACTGCCATGTCTGACGTGCCGTTCAGCGCGGAAGCCATGGAAACACAGAATTCAGGCATAGATGTGCCGAAGGCGACGATGGTGAGTCCGATGACCAACTCCGGCATGTGGAACTTACGCGCGACACTCACAGAACCTTCCGTAAGGTTGTCTGCACCGCGCAGCACAACAACTATGCCTACTAACATCAAGATTATATCTGCAATATTCATAAAGCTAAAATTCAAACAACTTGAGATTTTCCAATAAAGGGCATAAAAAATCCCCTCCCGAACGGGAAGGGATATAACTGTCAGTGATTAAGCTCTGTCATCAATGTTGTCACCTTCCGTAGGAGCGAGAGACACCTCGAAATCAGTGATTCCTGCATTGACAAGGATGTTGTACCACTGTATGAGTTTCTTGATGTCACTGTCGTGGACACGCTCGCGGTCGAATGACGGAAGAATTTCTGCAAAATACTCGCGGAGCTCTGCAGAACTTGCCTTCTTGTAGTCAAGGGATGCCGGTTTTGACTCTTCTTTCTCACCGAGTGACTTAAGCACTTTCCAGAGTGCGATGTCCTCATCGTCTGTGTACATTGCTATGTCGGCAAGGCTTGTGACGCGGTCTTTTGCGAATGCGGGGATGCGCTTCTTTGTCTCGTCAAGAGTTTCTACTATAAGTGTACCGTTACCGCGGCTGACAAGGCGGTAAAGACCTGGTTTGCCAGAAATGGCGAGGATTGTTTCTTTCATTATCTTCTGTGTTTTTTATTTGTAGTTGTTTATGCGTGTTTATTATACCTGTTGAATGCGACATGCTCAAAGATAAACATGCCGCACAAATGCCATACGGACGGAGAAAGTATCCCCGGCCTATTCATGTTTTATCTTTTCCAAAAGTTCTTCCAGTTGCCTGTCAAGGTCAGCAGTGCCGTCATTGACTATGACATAATCGGAAAGACGCTCCTTCTCCTCCTGAGACATCTGGCGGTTTATCCATTCGAGAGCCTTCTCCCGTGAGATGCCGTCACGCTCCATGACCCTTTCCACCCTTGTCTCCAAAGGGGCTGAGACACAAATGACCTTATCGACATTATGCCGAAAGTCAGCCTCAAAGAGTATGGCTGACTCCATCCACTGCATGCCCGAAGACCGGAAATCCTTAGCAACAGCAGGGTGGACAATGCCATTAATCACCTTTGTGTTCTCTTCCGAGGCGAGAAGGAACTGCGCCAAAGCAGCTTTGTCAAGCTGCCCGTCGGGAAAGACATCCTGTCCAACTGCCTCAGACAGCTGTTCTTGCAGCTTATGGCAGGAACGCATGAGACGCTTTGCGGAAGCATCACAGTCGAACACTTCCACACCATATTCCTTCAGTTTGCGGCAGACATAGCTTTTCCCACTGCCAATGCCGCCGGTAAGTGCATATTTCATTGTTCTATGAGATAATCCACATCAGAGACGGCAAGGCGCACATTGCGTGCGTCACGCGGCGAACGTACGATGCGCAGGCTGCATTTCTCTGTCGTACCGCCTGCCGTAGAATGGTAATCGGCAACGACTGTGAACTGTGAGACACCAATCTTCTTGTACTGTGACGCACCAATGACATAGGAGACATCCACCTGTGAAGGGAATGTGCGCAAGGTCTTTGTCACCGGGACGTTTGCAGGAATGATAGGAACAGAGGTAGTCGCCTCAACCATGACATCAGGGCAGAGCGTCATGCGCACCTTGTCCGGCACGAATTTCGTTCCAGGAATGGGACGAAGACGCACGACAGCCGACAGTGTGTCCCTCACATTCCGTATATTCTGACGCACAGTATAGACAGCTGTCAGACTGTCAAGTATCTGCGACGAGCCATAGACCGTGACATAAGCTGGGCGGAACTGCACTCGCGCAAGATAGTAATTGGCGTCAGCACTGACAACACCAAGCATCTTCACCGGCACACGCTTATGCTTGCCATGGTTGTAGGCAAGTTCAAGCTTTTCAGGCTTCACGGAGACTATCTTCGTTGAGCCTGAGAGTTGCTGGCTTACAAGTTTCTGCATTTCTGAAGCAGTGACGGTTATCTTGTCCGAAGTCTTTGCATAAGTCTGGAACGGCACCTTTACCAGCGGAGTATGTTTGCGGTACATGTAGGTGGCGAGCACAAAGCCCTTGTCACGCACGACAATACGCACATTAGGCATACTGTCGGCAAGGACAACGACATTACCCGGCACACCTGTCAGCTGTACAGGAATCTGTATCTCGCGCTCCATGGTGTCGTTAAGGACAGACATCAGCCAATAAGCGGAGCTAAGGACAAGGAAGAACAAAAAAATCAGAAACTCCCTGTTAACAGCACTGAACAGGAAGTCTCTGATTATCTTTGTTATGTGTTGCAATTTTTCCGGCATTGGATAGCTTTGGCATTAAAGGTCAGTTTGTGTTCCCCACTGCCCCACAATGTGCGGCACGACCTTCCTCGTCACTTATTGGTTCAAATGCAGTCGTGATTATTTCTGCTCAGGTGCGGCAGCGAAGACATAAGACTTCTCAACCTTTATGGTAACACCTTTGGAAACTTCTATCTCCACGATGCCGGCCGCATGGTCCACCTTCTTCACTTCACCATGGACACCGCCGCCTGTGACTACTTTCGCACCCGTTTCGAGAGCGTTCTGGAAGTTGCGTATCTCTTTCTGCTTCTTCTGCTGAGGACGAATCATAAAGAAGTACATTATGGCGAACATCAGCACAAGCATTATAATCATGGAGTAATTGTTACCCCCTGCTGCCTGGGCAGCGAGAATTGTATTCATAATTGATATGTTTTTATGTTATTGTATGGTTACTATATAATATCTAATGTATGTTCCTTCATCTCTCAGGCAATGGCTTAAGCATCTTTCCTGTCTCGTTGAGATAGCGCGCAATGGAGTCAAGCATGCCGTTCACATACCGCCAAGACTTCGGTGTGCTGTAGATTTTCGCGAGATTGACATACTCGTTAATGGACACAGAGACCGGTATGGCAGGGAATGAAAGCATTTCAGCTATGGCAATCTGCATAATCACCACATCCATGTATGCCAGTCGCGAGAAGTCCCAGTTCTTGGTTGTCTGGGTCATGTAGTGCTGGTACTGCTCCGAATTGAGTATCGATGTGCGGAACAGTTTGACAGCGAAATCACGGTCAGCCATATCCTTGAATTCCGGCAACAGTTCCTGGTCGGCACCGCTCTTCTCATTGAAACGCTTTATTGTCTTTATGACAAAGGTGTCTACAATATACTTGTCGTCATTCCAATAGAGAGACCTTTCCTCCAAGACCTTGTCTATCTCTTCGTTGTCAACGACAAAAGTCTTGTAGAGCTTGCGCCACAATTCACGGTCAGCGGCATAGTCCGGCTCTTCCTCTGCTGCCATATACTCAGTATAAGCCTCGCTTGCCTCTATGCTGTCAAGCACGCTGCGCACAGCCGTCACATCATCATCCCAAGTGAATTTCTGACGTCCGCGCCATTCATTGAGCGTAGCATTTTCCTCAAGCTGCAAGGCAAACTTGTTCAAGGTGAAACGTTCCGAAGGCTTAGCCCCTTCGCCACGCTCATGCCTTGCCCTTGCAACGTCAACGCGCTGGCGTGCAACACGGGTGACGGCAACTATCAAATCCAAAAGGCTATGGTACAAGTCATACGCCTTGTCAAGGCTGAAAAGCAATTCCTTCTCCGCATTCTCAACGTTGCAGTTCCCATTCTGGTAATAAGCGTAGGTCAACTGGACCACCTTGATTCTTATAAGTTCTCTGTTTATCATATCACTATATAATATATATGAGGAATATTTCCTGCATCCTTATGTACCGAGTACACTATTATGTTGCAAAAATAGACAAAATACTCCACATAGACAAGAAAATTCACACTTTTTCTATGTTTTTTAATATAATCCTTTGTCTGATTCAGAAAAAAGTAGTAATTTTGTCGGGCATTTCGCAAAATCTTTCGTGCTGTGTGCTGCACCGGCACTGTGTGATGGCGGATTAAGCAACTTAATTTCATTAACTACTTAATTTAGAGTAACACAATTATGTTAGAAATCAACGTAACAGGTCAGGTAAGAAGCGACCTCGGCAAAAAGGCTTCTAAGGACATTCGTAAGCAGGGACTCATCCCTTGCAACATCTACGGCGTAAAGCGTGGCGGTGAGAAGAACCTTCCGGTAGCTCTCTCTTTCACATCTTCATTCGCAGAGCTTCGCAAGGCTATCTACACTCCTCATGTGTATGTTGTCAACCTCAACATCGACGGCGTTGACCACAAGGCTGTCATCAAGGAGCTCCAGTTCCACCCGGTAACAGACGCCCTCCTCCATGTTGACTTCCTCGAGATTACAGAGGACAAGCCTGTAACAGTAGGCATCCCTGTAGAACTCAAGGGTCTTGCAAACGGTGTGCGTAACGGTGGACGCCTCGCTCTCCTCGTTCGTCAGATCAAGGTTACAGCTGTTTACACAAACATTCCTGAGAAGCTCGTCATCGACGTTACAAACCTTGAGCTCGGCAAGTCAATCAAGGTTGGCGACCTCAACTTCGAGGGTCTCGAGTTCGCTACTCCAAAGGAAGTTAACGTATGCTCTGTACAGATGACACGTGCCGCACGTGCTGCTGCTCAGGCTGCTCAGTAACACTGACCTCATACTGAATTCTTATCGGCACCGGAGCACAGCTTCGGTGCCGTTTTGTTTTCTCCGCAACAGTAACAGCATAAAAACGACAAACGCAAAATGGACAAATTTCTTATCGTAGGTCTTGGAAATCCCGGACCGGAATACCACGAGACACGCCATAACGCCGGCTGGATGGTTGTCGACAGGCTCGCTGAGGAGCTCGGAGCGACATTTGCCGACAAGCGCTACGGCTTCGTCGCCGAGACTTCCATAAAGGGAAGAAAGCTATTCCTGCTCAAACCCACGACATACATGAACCTTTCCGGCAATGCCGTACGCTACTGGCTGGAGAAGGAAAACATTGCAACGGAACGGCTTCTCGTCGTTGTCGACGAACTCGCGCTGCCGCTTGGCAAAATGAGGCTGAAGGGCAGCGGCTCCAACGGAGGGCACAACGGACTGGGGCACATACAGCAACTCATAGGACAGAAGTACGCCCGACTGCGCATCGGCATAGGCAACGAGTTCAACCGTGGCGGACAGGTGGACTACGTCCTTGGCAAATTCCCTGCCGAAGAGCGCGAGATTCTTAACCCTCTCATGGACAATGCCGTCGCCTGCATCAAGTCTTTCGTCCTCGCAGGCATTGACATCACCATGAACCAGTTCAACAAGAAATAAGGCTTACATGCCACCTTAGCTTATGGAAAACAAACTAAAGCATCAGGACACTGCCCGCCTGGACAAATGGCTGTGGGCAGCACGAATATTCAAGACGCGCACAGTAGCCGCCAACGCCTGCAAGAACAGCCGTGTAAGCGTGAGCGGTGTGGGCACTGACGGCACAGCTGCCATGGGGGCTGCCTTGGCAAAACCGTCACGGATGGTGAAATGCGGCGAGGTCATCCATGTCAAGAAATCGCCCATCACCTACTCTTTCCGCATACTCAACTGCATCGAGAACCGTGTGGGCGCGAAACTTCTGCCGGAGGTCTATGAGAATGTGACCACCGCAAAGCAGTACGAACTCTTGGAGATGTCACGCATCTCCGGCTTCATCGACCGTCAGCGCGGCACGGGACGTCCTACGAAGAAGGAGCGCAGGCAGCTTGATGACTTCAACGAAATGCCTGTGTTCGGCTTTGAAGAGGAGGACGAGGAGGACCTTTTCGACTTTGACGAGTAAGGCATAACGCCACGTCTGCCGTAACCATGGAGCACTCTCTGACCCAAGGAATTTATGCATGAGTTTTATTATGCTCTATTTATCATAATGTGCAGATAGGGTTATGAAATGCGGATTTTGACGCTCTGTTGTGGCTTTTGTAGCCATAAAAAGCGTGGGGAAGCATGGTTTTTCATTCAAAAAGTGATGAGAAACCATGCTTTTCCTTATCTTTCGGATAATGAAAGATGACACTTTGCCATGCGAAGGATCAGCTTTGACAATGCAAAAGATTACCTTTCGTTTTACGGAGAACCACCATTTGTTTGTATATTTTCATAAACAGCTGATCGGCAACACATTACAGTAACACGGAAAATTTCACGAATTTCCGCACTTTCTATTACGAATTTTGTTACAAGCGATTCTCAGAGGGCAAAAAGACGGTGAGTTTTCCAATGTTATAGGGAGGACAGTGGCTCCGCCACACTTCCATGAGAAGCGGTTACACAAACAACAGGAGCATCTCGCAAAAACGCAATCAGGGGATAATCTGAAAGCCATGAGTAATGCACTTGCAGCTTTTCGCAAACCAATTCTGTCTGACTGTATCTGGTGACACGCCACTGTTTATTGTACGGAAAACAACAGCAGGGACACATAAAATGTGGAAAAAATACCGAAAATGGATGTAAAATAAGACTATTCGCGTTAAATAGTGTAAACAATTATTGTGCATTGTGTGTTTTGTTTGTAAATTTGCGGTTGATTGCGCAACATGGGAATTCACATGCCATGTCATCCATGGAACAGATTTGCGTGACGGCACAATCGGCGGAAGCCATGCGGCGGAAAAGCCGGCGGTGAACCTATATATTGGAAAATCATAAAAACAGATTATAGAAATACGACTATGGAACATGTAAAGTGCTTGATTGTCGGCTCAGGACCGGCAGGCTATACGGCGGCGATATATGCAGGACGCGCCAATCTCAGTCCTGTGGAGTACTGCGGAATGCAGACCGGCGGACAGCTGACGCAGACCACTGACGTGGAGAACTTCCCGGGCTATCCGGAAGGAGTTGACGGCAACCAGATGATGATGGACCTCCGCGCACAGGCGGAACGCTTCGGTGCTGACCTCCGTGACGGAGAGATTGTCGAGGCAGACCTGTCAAAGCGTCCTTTCGTCCTTACTGCCGACAATGGCGACAAGATAGAGGCGGAGACGCTGATTATCGCCACAGGAGCATCGGCAAAGTATCTCGGACTTGACGATGAGAAGAAATATGCCGGACAGGGTGTCAGCGCATGTGCCACATGTGACGGCTTCTTCTACCGCAAGAAGGTGGTCGCTGTCGTCGGAGGCGGTGACACAGCGTGCGAGGAGGCGACCTATCTTGCAGGACTTGCATCAAAGGTCTACCTCCTTGTCCGCAAGCCGTTCCTCCGCGCTTCCGAGGTGATGAAGCAGCGCGTCATGGATAATGAGAAGATAGAAGTGCTTTTCGAGCATAACGCCGAGGGACTTTTCGGTGAGAACGGTGTGGAGGGTGTCCACGTCGTAAAGCGCAAAGGAGAGGCAGACGAGGAGCGTTACGACATAGCTGTCGACGGCTTCTTCCTCGCCATAGGCCATAAGCCTAACTCTGATGTCTTCAAGAAATATGTGGAGACTGACGAGGTGGGCTACATCAAGACCGAGGGTTCGACACCTCGCACAAACATTCCGGGAGTCTTTGCTGCCGGCGATGTCGCTGACCCTGTCTATCGTCAGGCTGTCACAGCTGCCGGTTCAGGCTGCAAGGCTGCCATTGAGGCTGACCGCTTCCTTAGGGAACAATAATGGAAATCAGACTGTCTGTCAGGCAATCCGCTGTATGTGGATTGCCTGGCAGACAACTTTTTCAATTTGTCAACTTGACAAATTGCCGGAAAGAAGATAACTTTAATCACTAATAATTAAAACTTAAAAACAACTGAATTATGAAGAAATCAATGCGATTTGCCTTGATGCTGTTCCTCATGTGCATAGGGACAGTGGCATCGTGGGCAGACTTCAAGGATTTCAGTGTGCAGGTGAACAACCAGGAAGGCACACTGTTGACCTCGGAGGAAATGGCAGTGCAGCACACAGCCTTTGAGTTCGGTGTCGCTGTGGCATCGGACGGAGCTGTGAGCCGTGTGGCTGCCGGTGACGCAAATTCTGTGGCTACTGTCAGTGGCAAGTACCACAGTGACCATGGTTCTACAGAACTGAAAGTGGTAGTTCCCGTGGACGGTAACGTGAAAATCACTGTCGGACAATGTACTTACAGCGGAAGCGCTATCAAGGTGACCAACAGTGACGGTGCAGAGGTTGTCACAAAGACTCCGGGAACGGCTTGCTGGAAGAACGACCGCAAGAATGTCACCGAACTGTACTACACAGGCGAGGCTACCACACTTACTATCTCCGGCATGGGCTACTGCCCTTATGTTGCTGTAGAAAAGAGCGATGTCGTTGTGAAGAAGTTCGACATCACTTACAGCCTCGGTACAGAAGAAGGTGTGGAAGGTATCGCTCCGGCTGGCGTGACATGGACAGAGGGCGACACATTTAACGCTCCAAAGAACTTCACATTATATAAAGAAGGCTATACTCTCACAGGCTGGAACGACGGCACAAAGACTGTCGCACCAGGTGAGGAGTACGTCCCTGCTGCCGATGTGACACTGACTCCGGTGTTCACAAAGAACACTGTCTCTCTTGCTGACCGCACAGAGGTTGTCACTCTGAAATGGGATTTCCAGACAAGGAACGGTGCGCCGACTGTTGGTTGGCAGAATGTCACAGGCGTTTATGTAACACAGGCTCTTGTCAACGGACAGACAATCGATGTCAAAGTTGATTTTGACACAAACAATGGCGGCAAGATTGCCAATGCCAATTGGAATGACTGGTGTCAGATGAATGCAGGCACTAAGTTCACAATCCCTTCATGCAAGGGTGCGACATTCTCACTCGAGTCTTACAATGCCACAACAACGACAACCGTTGACGGTGTCGCAGCAGAAGGCAATGGCAGCACAATCTATTCTACAGAGATAGGCAGCAAGTCGGAGACTATAGAGGTTGTCATTGGCGACGGCAGCTATTTCCGCTATCTTCAGATGGTTCTTCCTGTCGTGGAGGAAGGTGTAAAGATAGAGGAACGTGCCATTATAGACACAGACTTTACAGATTGGGAAAGCGTTTCCAAAGAAGGCAATCTCAAAATCACTACACTTTCCAGCAAAGAGGACATTCAATTCAACTTTGTTCAGACATCGTGCACACCTGCAGGAACAAACAGCAAGTTCCCTAATGTTGTGGGCTACCTTATGGCAGAGAAGAAGCCGGAGGCTGAAATAACAACTTCTGTCTTCAAGAACATTACAAAAGTCCGTTACTATCATGGTGCTACAGGAAGCAACAGAGGTTGGGGACTCCAGAAGAAGAGTGCAAATGATGCTGATTGGGTTACATTGAGTGACGCTGTCGCTAATCCGGCTTCAGGCAAATGGGTTGAATGTGAAATCAATGAAAAGGATGTGCAGCTCCGTTGGTATAATCTTAATGGCTCGCAGAATGCTTACATGTTTGAGCTTGAAGTGTACGCGAATGTTGAGATTACAGCCAAGCAGGTGACTCTGACAGCTAAGGTTTCTCCGGAAGAAGCAGGCTCCGTCAGCGTTTACCCTGTAAGTGAAACATTTGACGAAGGTTCTGATGTCACACTCACTGCAACAGAGAATTTCGGATATGATTTCGTCAACTGGACAGACCAGGACGGCAATGTCGTTGCTGAGGAAGCGAAGTTCAAGTATACAATCGTTGCTGACGCCACATTGACTGCTAATTTCAAGAAAGTGAACACTTATGCTCTTGATGTCACTGTCGACGGTGGTGGTAAGGACTATATGATTAGCTATTCTCCTGCCTATACTTTGGTTGACGGCAAGAAGATGTACGAGGAAGGCACAAATGTAACTCTCACAGCTGCATCCAATGAGGTTGTCAAGTTCGGCTCATGGAGCGACGGACAGACATCTGCTGAGATAGTTTGCAATATGAGTGATAATCTCGCTCTTACTGCGACATATTCCGCTTCAGACTTTATTGCAATATGGGACTTCTATCAGCCGGGCAACAACGGCCGTATCGCCGACTTCGCTGCTGAAGGAAATGAGGCTGCTGCCCTCGTTATGCGTGACGAGGCTGGTAATGCTTCAGGCTGGCTTGACAAGCCGGAAGTCAACGGAGGCTACGAAGGTCGTCCGGGCGGTGTATGCTGGAAGAATGATGTGGCAATAGGCACATACTACTGGCAGACTAAGGTTGACGCAAGCAATTTCACTGACATTAAGGTGAAGTCTGCAATGGTGTACAACTACAATGCTTATCAGACCTACAATGTTGAGTACTCTCTTGACGGTGAGAGTTGGTCAAAGCTCGGCGCAATCAACATGACCGGTCCTAAGAATTGGACAGACCTTGCTGTGGATGTTCCTGCCGAGGCAAACAACAAGGCAGAGGTTTATTTCCGCTGGATAGCAGACAAGTCGTCAAAGATTGACGGAACCGATTCTAAGAATGACGGTGCTTGTATAGGCGCAATCTACATCACAGGTTCTGAGAAGGTCTTCGATGACGGCAAGGCTCCTGTCGTTGTGACTACTGTTCCTGCTGAGGGAAGCAACACTGCAAGTGCAAACGGCAAGATTGTCATCACCTTTGACAAGAAAGTTCAGCTCACTTCAAACGCTAAGGCTACTCTTGGAACAACAGAACTGAAGCCTGTTGTATCAGGCAAGACTGTCGTATGTGAATACAAAGGTCTCGCTTACTCTACAGATTATGTGTTCACTCTGAACGGAAACTCTGTTGTCGACCTCACAGGCAACAACAAGGTGGCAGACGACATCACAATCAATTTCACCACAAGAACAAAGCCTGAGGTCACAAAGGGCATCTATGACGCTGTCGTTACCACAGGTGCAGAGCTTTCTGCTGCCATCGCTGCTGCCAACAAGCGTGCCGATAAGTCTACACGCTACCGCATCTTCGTAAAGCAGGGCAATGTGAAGATTCCTGCTTATGACGGCGATGTCACTGTGGAAGTTGAACTTGCCAACGGCACAAAGGTGAAGAAGACTTACAAGGAGCCACGTACTTACATCACCGGTAACAACATCTCTATCATCGGTGAGAACTACGAGAACACTGTAATCACCAACTCTGCTCCTACAGAGACATATCAGGGCAAGTACGGTCCTGCAAACATTGCTGAGGGTATAGGCAACTCTGATGTCTTCATCAACTCATCAACAGGACTCTATATCCAGGGCGTTACAGTCAAGACATCCCTCGGTGATGCTGTCGGACGTGACATTGCTTTCCAGGATAAGGGTAACAAGACTATCATGAAGGATGCCTGCCTCTGGGGCTATCAGGATACATACGTTTCCAACGGCGACAAGAGCAAGTACTATTTCGAGGGCGGTGTGCTCCGCGGACGCACAGACTTCCTTTGCGGTAAGGGCGATGTTTACTACAATCAGGTTACTCTCCGCCAGGTGGCAGGTGGCTACCTCGCTGTTCCTTCTGTACCTAAGAAATACGGATATGTCTTTGAATCATGTAAGATTGTCAGCGACGATACCGACCCAAGCAAGGTGAATGGTCAGTTCACACTCGGCCGTCCTTGGGGCTCAGGCACACCGAAGGCATACTTCCTGAATACAGAAATGGAGGTAGCTCCTTCTGCCGTAGGCTGGAACGAGATGTCAGGAGGCTGGCCGGCACGTTTCGCAGAGTATAACTCTCATCTCTCTTCAGGCACATTGGTTGACCTTTCTCAGCGTAAGACAACCTTCGGTGACGGTCACAAGAACAATCCTGTGCTGACAGCGGAAGAGGCTGCAGAACTGACTCTCGCAAACGTTATGGGTCAGGATGATGACTGGGACCCAACTGCACTGACAGAACAGGCAAGTGCTCCGGTGAACGTTAAGCTGACTGGCAACGACATCACTTGGGATGATTCCAACTATGTTCTCTGCTGGGCAGTATGCAAGGACGGCAAGGTTGTTGACTTTACAACAGAGCCTACCTACACTGTCGATGACGCGAAGGCTGTATGGTCTGTACGCGCTGCAAACGAGATGGGTGGACTTGGCGAGGCTACTGTCGCTACAAGAGGCACAGGTATCAGCAATGTTGAGACAGGCAATGCTGCCAATGCCAATACAGTCATCAAGCTCATCGAGAACGGAAAGGTTGTCATCGTGAAGGACGGCA
This sequence comes from Palleniella muris, assembly GCF_004792655.1. Classification (GTDB taxonomy): domain Bacteria; phylum Bacteroidota; class Bacteroidia; order Bacteroidales; family Bacteroidaceae; genus Prevotella; species Prevotella muris_A. The sequence continues at coordinate 144,720 of NZ_SRZC01000006.1, forward strand.
AGAAGTTCTCCGCGGCAGGACAAATGCTGAAATAAGGCTGATTATCCGGCGATTTGTCAGGTTGGCAAATTGACAACTTGACAAATTGTCAGATAAAAAAAATAAGAATAATTTAAACTTTCAATAAAGTGTTTGCATCTAATAAGGGTGTAAACACTTTTTTATAGATATAATGAAGAAAATATTTTTATTGATGGTTATCGCTCTTTGTGCCACGGTCAACGTAATGGCGCAGAGAGTTATCAGCGGAACATTCGTTGACAAAGACAGCGATGACGGTATCGCACAGGCTACGGTATCGCTTCTGAAAAAAGATAGCACCTTCGTCAAAGGTGTGATTTCTGACATTGACGGCAGATTCTCGGTGACAGCACCGAAGGACGGCAGCTATCTGCTGAAGGTCACAAGCATAGGCTATAAAACCCTTGTCAAACCGGTTCGGGTCAGCGGGTCCAACGTTTCCCTCGGCAAAATCACGCTTGCCCTCGATGCCGTGATGCTTAAAGAAGCTATCGTCAACGGACAGGCAGCAAAGATGACTGTCAAGGAAGATACTTTCGTATACAATGCCGCGGCATACCATACTCCCGAAGGCTCTGCCATAGAGGAGCTTGTCAAGCGTCTTCCGGGTGCCCAAGTGGACGAGAACGGTAAGATAACCATGAACGGCAAGGAGGTCAAGAAGATACTTGTCGACGGCAAGGAGTTCATGACCGGTGACACGGAGACTGCCTTGAAGAACCTTCCGACATCGATTATCGAGAAGGTGAAGGCTTACGACCAGAAGTCTGACCTTGCCCGTGTGACAGGCATCGACGACGGAGAGGAGGAGACAGTCCTCGACTTCGGCATAAAGCGCGGCATGAACAAGGGATTCATGGCTAATGTGGACTTGTCCATTGGCACTTACGACCGCTATGCCGAGCGTGGCATGGCAGCATATATGCGTGACAATCTGAAGATTATGGGCTTCGGAAGTGCCAACAACACCGGCAACCAAGGATTCCCCGGCGGTGGTGGCGGTATGCGCTTCGGCGGTGGGAACAATGGTCTTAATGCGCACAAGATGTTAGGATTCAATGTCAACTATCAGAATGCAAAGATTCTGAAAATCGACGGTTCTGTGCGCTGGAACCATAACGACAAGGATGTGATGTCAAAGAAATCTACCGAGAACTTCCTCAGTTCCACAAAGTCTTTCGGCAACTCAAAGTCTCAATCCTTCTCACGTGGCGACTCATGGAATGCCCAGATGCGGCTCGAATGGACACCGGACACGATGACAAACATCATGTTCCGTCCTAACATCTCTATCTCCACTTCCGACAATGTGTCAAACTCTGCCGACGCTACGTTCAATGACGACCCTTACAAGAGTGTCAGCGACCCTCTTTCAAAAGAAGGGTTGAGCAAGTTGGAAGAGCTTGAACAGCTTGTTAACTCAAAGAAAGCAAGCTCACTTTCCTACAGCAAGTCAACATCGGCAAACGGAATGTTCCAGTTCAATCGTAAGCTGAACAACCGCGGACGCAACATAACATTCCGTGGAAACTTCAGTTACAGTGACGGTGATTCCAAGAGTACAAGCCTTCAGGATGTGACTATATTCCAGGCTTTGGACAAAGAGAACTATCAGAAAAACAGATACAACGTCACTCCGACAAAGTCTTACAGCTACACATTGAAAGGAACTTACTCCGAACCTTTGGGAAAACAGATGTTCCTACAGGCTGCATACTCATTCAAATACTCAAAGTCAAAGAGTGACCGTAGCACTTACGACTATTCTGACATTGACGGTTACGACTTTGTCATACCGGCCTACCGTGATTGGGAGACCTATCTCGGCAAACTCAACGGCTATCCTAATTTGGACGAATATCTTGACGAAGACTTGTCAAAGAAGTCTGAATACGACACCTACACTCATGAAGGCTCCTTCCAGTTGAGGAAAATCGGCAGAAAATGGAACTACACCGTCGGAATGATGATGCAGCCTCAGCATACCCGCCTTAGGTACAAATACCAGGGAATGGATGTCGATGTGAAGCGCGATGTGCTCAATTTCGCACCTTCACTTGACCTTCGCTACAAGATTTCAAAGGTCAGCCAGCTGCGCGCCACATACCGTTCAACGACAAGCCAGCCGTCAATGACCGACCTTCTCGACATCCGCGATAATTCCGACCCTCTCAACATCTCCACCGGTAACCCGGAACTGAAGCCTTCGTTCAAGCATAATTTCCGCCTGTTCTATAACGGTTATGCTCCGAGCTACAGCCAGTCATGGATGACACATGTTAATTTTTCCTTGACGCAGAACAGCATTTCCAGCTGCGTGCGCTACAATGAGGAAACCGGTGGCAAGGAGACAAAGCCTGAGAACATCAACGGCAACTGGGACCTCAGAGGCGCACTTATGTACAACCGCAGTATAGACTCCGCAGGAGTGTGGAACATCAACACGTTCACAAACATCTATTATCAGAACCGTGTCTCTTATCTCATGCAGGACAATGTGACACTTAAGAACACCACACGCTCAACAACCATCGGCGAACGCTTGTCAATCAGCTACCGCAGCTCATGGCTTGAGGTTGAACCTAACGGACAGTTGAGTTTCGCACATACACGCAACCTGCTCCAATCGCAGTCAAATCTTGACACATGGAACTTCAACTACGGTATGAACATCACCGTCACCGCACCTTGGGGCACAGGGTTCTCGACCGACGCGCACATGAATTCCCGCAGAGGATATAACGATGCATCGCTGAACACAAACGAGTTCGTATGGAACGCGCAGGTTTCGCAGTCGTTCCTCAAGGGCAAACCACTGACGCTTTCCGTACAGTTCTATGACATACTGAAGAAGCAGTCCAGTCTCTCACGCGCAATCTCGGATACGCAGCGTACCGACTCTGAGTATAACACGATAAATTCCTACGTGATGTTCCACCTTATATATAAGATAAACTCTTTCGGCGGAAAGAATGCACGCAAAGGAAATGGCAGAGACGGCGGCAGACCAGATTTCAATGACCGTCGTTTCAGCCGTGGCAGAGGAATGGGCGGCATGCGCCCTCCTCACATGATGTGATTGTTGTTTGTTAAGGTAATGAAGTCTGAGGAATTCTGACTGATAAAAATGAAAGGTGACGGTTCGTGATTGAATCGCCACCTTTTGCCTTAATGAACACAAGTGTATAAGAATTTATTGGTGTCTGTAAAACGCAAAATACATCTCTGATTGTGTATGCGATGTCCGAATGTTTCTGTGCAGAGAACCGCGTCAGCGGTTCCCAAGACAAGCCCATTTGGAATAAAGACCTCATAAGAAGGTTATATACAAGAGCTTTGCTGCCTGTCATTGCTTTTTTACCGGACAACAATAATAAGAATTAGAAAACTTGCCGTGTTTTTGCCTCATGAGAATCGCTTGAAAACAAAAGCGGAAAGAAGAAAGCGGAAATTCGCGAATTTTTCAAGATTTCCATAACATCTTGTTATTCAAAACCTTATATACAAACATCCAAAAAGTCACAGCCTTCTGCGCCACAAAAGGCAACCTTTCTCAGTGCCAAGTGTTACCTTTTGCACTGCGGAAGGCTACGAACAACATAAGGAATCGTTATCTTTTGAACAAAAAACGGTCGTTTTTCGCCCTTTCCAACCTATCAAAAGCCGTAAGAAAGTGTCCCAAAACACATTCTTCAGGTGTATTTTCCACATTATGATAAATAGAGCATTGGAAAACTCATAACAAAAAAAATCGCTCTCCTGCGCACCATTTACGAAGAAAAAAACGTAACTTTGCAGCAGCATAAGAAAAACATCGGGAATCAGTCCCACAACAAAACGCCCATGAAAATACTTGTCCTTGAAAACGACAACCACGATTTCCACCTGCTGAAACATCTCTTGGAGGATATCAGACCGGAGGCGGAAATCATCGGTCCCATATCCACCGTGGAGCAGGCGAAGGACTATCTGCAGTACTGTCACTACGGCATAGACATAATAATCACCGACATCAGGCTGAATGACGGTCTGTGCTTCGATGCACTGAACCACGCTCCGGAGGACACTCCGGTAATCTTCACCACCACGTATGGCGACCACGCATTGCAGGCATTCGGATATAACAGTCTGTCGTACCTGCTCAAACCCATCGACAGCGAGACACTCTCCCAAGCATTGGACAAAGCGCGGAAACTACTACGACCGCACAGGAAACGGCAGGTAAGCAGCACTGCCGGTGAGAGTTCCTATCGCGAGCGGTTCCTTGTCAAGAGCACCAAAGGCGAGAAAGTCATCCTGATTGCCAACATCCGGTATATTGTCTCCGAGCAGAAGACCACCTATATCAAACTCCAAGACGGCACTTCTTATGCCCTGCCAAAGACCCTCGACGAGGTCGCCGGCATGCTTAACCCAAAGTTTTTCATGCGCGTGGACCGCAAGTACATCATCCCTCTCGGACAGGTTGCCGGCACCGAACGACTCGAAAACGGAAAGATGTCCATCTGCCTCAAAGGGGACAGCCACCCGGAGATTATTGTCAGTCGCACACGGAAAGCGGAAGTGTGCAAATGGCTTGCAGGGAAATAACATTTCATCCGCAAAAAACAACAATTCAGTATTTTTCGTTATAAACATTCTTGTTCCATCAGTCAGTTTGCTTAACTTTGTATATACATGACTGCCGGATGTCGGTTTTCTATGCTTTTTTGCAAGCATAAAGCAACTAAAAACAGGCATTTGTGAGCAAAGAACCATCACAAGAAAGTTAAAAACAAGAAATACAAGAACATGAACGATTTCAAGACAATTTTCGAAAGCCGTTATACCTGGATAGAAGGCTTCATGCGTAATGTGCGCAGATATGCCACAAGACAGGCTATGATATGCCACGAAACAAGCACGATATGGACTTATGCCGACCTTAACCGTGACGTCAACCGCCTGTGCAACGCACTGGCAAAGGACGGATTCAAGAAGGGTGATGTCATCATGATGCAGTTGCTCAACTGCCCTGAATTTGCTTTCGCCTACGTCACTGCCCACAAGATGCACGGTGTCTGCGCTCCTGTGAGCTACCGAGTAAGCTGTGGCGAACTGTCATTCAACATCGAGGACTCAAAGCCGATGGTGATTCTCTGCTGCGAATCCAAGCTCCCTGATGTCCGGGAAGCCATAAAAATCGCCAACTATACTCCGAAACGAATCATTGTTGTGGGAGGAAAGACGCATGATGGCATCATCTCTTATGACGACTATGTGAAGGACGCTTCAACGGAAGAGCCGCCATTCACCTGCGAATACAACATCTATGACGAGACAACACGCCTCTACACTTCAGGTACGACAGGACGCCCGAAGGGTGTTTGCCTGACGAGCATCAACGAGGTTCTTTCCGCTCATGACGTGATGATTCACTTCCCGATGAGCTATAAGGATGTGACCATGAACACCACACCATGGTTCCACCGTGGCGGACTGCACTGTGCCGGTCCTTGTGTTGTGTTCTATGCCGGTGCATCGCTGGTGATACAGGGCAAGTTTGACGCTCACCAGACCTTGAAGCATGTGTGGAAATACAAGATAACATTCATCATCGGTGTGCCTACCGTACTTGAAGCACTTGCCGACGAGCAGGAGCGGCAGGGCTATGACATAAGCGCACTGAAGGGAATTGTCACCATGGGCAGCCCGCTGGAACGCTCTGCATGCATCCGTTACCAGAAGGTGCTCACTCCGAACATCTTCAACGGCTACGGCACAACGGAGACTTTCTGGAACACATTCCTGCGTCCGTTCGACCTTCCTGACTTCGCCGGCACTGCCGGAGCGTCATGCGTGGATGATGATGTGAGAGTGGTGAAAGTCTATGAGGACCACCGTGCCGAACCGGACGACCTTGCATCAATTGACGGAAAGGAGGTTGGCGAGGTGATAATCTGCTCTCCTGCCAAGTCACCTTATTACTATGTGAACAACGATGAGGAGACTGAAAAGAAATACTATAAGGGCTTCATCTACACCAACGACCTTGCAATATGGGACGAACATCAGTTCATCACTATCGTGGGACGCAAGGACGACATGATCATCTCCTCGGGAGAGAACATCTATCCTACTGAGATTGAGGCTGTGCTCAACACACATCCGAAGGTGAAGGACTGCATCGTGACCTCCGTGCCTGACAAGATTCGCGGACAGATGGTCACTGCCTACGTTGTAAGGAACGACATGTCGCTCACTCCGGAAGAGCTTGACCATTTCTGCAAGGAGAGCTCTGCCATAGCTAATTTCAAGCGTCCACGCTATTACCGCTTTGTCGAGCAGATTCCTTTCAATGCCACAGGCAAGAAGCTGCATGTGAAAATAAAGCACACAGCAGAGGTGGATTTGAAGAACGGGCTGCTCTATAGAGTATAACATTCCGACATCCATTATTACAGCATAACACGATGCCGCCGGTGACTCCGCATGCATGGAGACACCGGCGGTATCTTCACAGATAAGCGCCCCCCTGACAATACTTACCAAAAACACAAACAACATGGAAAAAGAAGAAATGGCATTCCATCACCAGATGCCGGCACAGCTGCGCTTTTCCGACATCGACCAATTCGGACACATGAACAATTCTGTATACTTCTCACTGTTCGACATGTGCAAGACGCGGTACTTCATCGATGTACTCGGGCAGCATATCTTTGACAGTCTCGGTATTGTCGTGGCGCATATCGACGCGAATTTCCTCGCACCGATATTCTACCCTGACGAGATTGTCCTGCAAACGACCATAACGCATCTTGGCACAAAGAGCTTCCGGCTCTTCCAACGAGCCATCAACAAAAGGACAAAGGAGGTGAAATGCGAATGCAACACGGTCATGGTCTTCTTCGACACAGTACACAACCACTCCATCCCCATGCCGGAATCCTTCAAGCAGAAGATTGCGGAATATGAGGGAGACAACAATCTTCTGACGAAATAAAGCAGATTTCGGAACAATGTTTTTCCATTCGGGAATGGATTGTTGCATGACAATGCTCCTCTCACTACCTTTGCACAAGACTTGAAACGGTGGGCATAAGGCACACCGTAACCAACAAAAGCAAAAGGACAAAGAAATGGAAAACAGAACAGAACTTAACCGCAACCTTGCACAGATGCTTAAGGGCGGTGTCATCATGGATGTTACAACACCGGAGCAGGCAAGAATCGCCGAGGCTGCAGGCGCATGTGCAGTAATGGCATTGGAGCGTATTCCTGCGGACATCCGTGCAGCAGGAGGCGTAAGCCGCATGAGCGACCCTAAGATGATAAAGGGCATACAGGAGGCGGTGACAATCCCGGTAATGGCGAAATGCCGCATAGGGCATTTTGTCGAGGCACAGATACTTGAGGCTATCGAGATTGACTACATAGACGAGAGTGAGGTGCTCTCCCCTGCCGATGATGTGTACCATATTGACAAGCGCAAGTTCGATGTGCCTTTTGTCTGCGGTGCCAAAAACCTTGGCGAGGCTCTGCGACGCATAAACGAGGGCGCAACCATGATACGCACAAAGGGCGAGCCGGGCACAGGTGATGTCATCCAGGCCGTACGTCACATGCGTATGATACAGAGCGAAATACGCCGCCTTGTCTCCATGAGCGAGGATGAACTGTATGAGGCTGCCAAGCAGTTGCGTGTGCCGTTTGACCTCGTGCAGTATGTGCATGAGAACGGCAAGCTCCCTGTCGTCAATTTTGCAGCAGGAGGTGTGGCTACACCTGCCGATGCTGCCCTTATGATGCAGCTTGGCGCAGAGGGAGTGTTCGTCGGAAGCGGCATATTCAAGAGCGGTGACCCTGTGAAGCGTGCACAGGCAATCGTAAAGGCCGTCACCAATTACAATAATCCGAAAATCATAGCAGAGCTGAGCGAGAATCTTGGCGAGGCGATGGTAGGCATCAACGAGAGCGAAATAGAACTGCTGATGGCAGAGAGAGGCAAATAAAGGCATGAGAATAGCAATACTTGCATTGCAAGGTGCCTTTGCGGAGCACCAACAGATGCTACGGCGTACAGGCACGGACTCCTTCCTTGTAAGGAACGCCGATGACTGGCAGCAGCAGAAGGACGGTCTGATTATTCCCGGAGGCGAGAGTACGGCAATGATGCGCATCATCAATGACGGAGGACTTTTCGAACCTGTCAGGAATGCCATTGCAGGCGGGCTTCCGGTATTCGGCACCTGTGCCGGGCTGATAATGCTTGACAAGGAGCATCTCGGAACAATGGACATCACCGTGAAGCGTAACGCTTATGGCAGACAGCTCGGCAGTTTCCATACTGTTCACGAGATGAGGGGAATTGGAGAGATACCCATGACATTCATCCGTGCACCATATATCACGGCTGTAGGGGACAGTGTGGAGATTCTTGCAGAAATCGAAGGAAACATTGTCGCCGCAAGACAAGGATGCCAGATTGTCACAGCCTTCCACCCTGAACTGAACAATGATACTCGTGTGCATGAGTTATTCATAAACTCTGTCATAAATCTGCGGGCGAAATAAGACAATTATTTTAACTAATGCCTGTCACAGACCATAAAGTGCACTCCAAAAGTTTTGTATTTAACTTTTGGAGTGCACTTCAAACATAATGCATCCTCTGCATTTTAATTCATATACTATCAAACACTTCTTATGAACGTTTTGAAAAAGAAAAACTTCAAAATCCCTTTTCTTAATACTCTATTTATTCCACAGACTTACAGTTACTCCGGCACGAAGCCAGCGTCCAGGTTGCGGAATTGTGACATAGTCATAGTAGCATTTGTTGAGAAGGTTTTCACCGTCAACATATAATTTCCAACGTTTTTCTTTCCAAGAAAGGCGGCCGTCAAGGAGCGCGTAGCTTGGGTTGTTCTCCCCCACACGGTCCTGCCAACGCCATGAAAGGCTTAGAGCCAGATTCTTCCATATCCTTCCTGAAGCGGAAAGCACGAACTTATGGCGCAAATACTCCATTGCATACTTACTGGAAATGACATTAACTGTGTAAGAAGAGCTCTCGTTGATGTATGCGTACTGTAACCCAACAGATGCAACAGGAAAAGACTCACCCCACATTTGTTGCGGCAACAAACGCACATTCAGCTCTGCTCCAACATTGTCAAGACAGAAATTGACCGAATGGAATATACCGTCCGACTCCAGTTCTCCTGACTGAGAAAGACTGCTGTAGGTCACCCAGTCTATCATGTCAGTCTTATGACTGTAGAACGCCTGTGCTTCAACAGCAACACCTTTGGCAGAAAAGGATGCACCTAACTGAAGGTCTGATGTTTTCTCCGGACGAATGTCATGGTTGCCTTCTATGTTCTTCCCGCTGTAGTACAAGTCCGTGAATGTCGGCATACGCATTGCCATGTTCCATGAGGCATACAGTTTCCAATTGCAGTCAGGTCGCCATGCAATGTCCAGACCGGGATAAAACCGCCATCGACGGTTATTGCCTGTATTCATATTGGCAAGCAATCCGAGAGAGAAAGTCCAACACTTAAGTAGAATGTCATGCTCCATGAATGAAGAGACATTGGTTCTTGAATCCTTGAACTTATAGAAATTCCCGTCCTGAGCATCATAGCCGCCGGTCTCCTGCCACTCATTTTCCGCAAGAGGATTTCCAAGAGAGGTACTTAAGACGGACTCTTTGCGTACTTCAACACCAAGAGATGTCCTGCCGAGAAATGTCGAAAACCACATATTGACAGAGGCTCCTCTTGAGTCAACCTTATGGAAATTCTCACCTGCGGGCTCTCCCTTATGCCACTGATAATGATCGTACCAACGATTCCAATAGAGCTGTGGCGAAATGTGCACTTTTCCTATTTTCACATTCCCGTTCAAGGCAAACATCCATCTCTCGGTGCTTTCCCATTGGTCTGTGCTCGCAGCACCATAGAAAGTGTTCGCACCATAGGGCTTATAGCTGTAGCCCGCCTGACCGCTTATGGAGAAATTATCCATGGAAAAGCCTCCGTTATAAAAGAAGCGCGTCGACGAGAACGCACTGTTCGGTGTGCCACCGTCCGCCCGTGTATAGCCTCCGGAAAGCATTGAGCGGAAGCGCCCGGCACCATTATTGCCAAGCCCGTCGGCGTCGACGGAGACAGAGCCGTTTCCTCCGGCATAGCCGTAACTGCCGCCGTAAAGATGCGCCATAGCCTCATTGCCGGACTGCCGCGTGATGATGTTTATCACACCGTTGAATGCCGAAGTTCCATGAACACGTGCAGCAGGGCCTTCGAGTATCTCTATGCGCTCGATGTCCTCCACGCTGACAGGGAAATCTGCCGAAAGATGTCCGGTTTGAGGTGAGGAAATGTTGACTCCGTTAATAAGAATCGTAATCTGGTCAAAGTTTCCTCCACGAATCGAGATGTCCGTCTGCACACCAAAGCCACCGCGCTGACGGACATCCACGCCTGTGACTGACTTCAATAAATCGTTGATGGTTTCCGCCGCCGCACGATGAATGTCCTCACGTGTGATGACAGAGACTATCTTCGCCGACTCACTGAGAGTCAGCGGCACCCGACTTCCGGTGACCACCACCTCGTCGAGCCTGAGCTCATTGTGCTGCAACGAGTCACCGACAGCGTCCGTGCGCACGCTTATCCCCTCAGCCTTCGTATGCGTAAGGGTCGCGACGCTCAGTGTGCCGATAATCACTTCACGTCCCATGCACGCAAACAGAGCATAACTCTTGCGTGAGAAACGTGTGAAACGCAGCCTGTTGAACTCACAGAATGATTTTTTCTGCATAATTTTATTTTGATAAAAGCAGGTCCCTAACCTGCACTGAAAATTATTATATATAGGGATTTTGAAGTTTTCTTCTATAACTTATTCATGTCCGAAAGTCACTTGCCAGCAACCTTTTCCTTCTCCTCTACAAGCACTTTGTCACGGAAATCAGAGGGAAGATAGCCGGTCTGACGCTTGAAAAACTTCACGAAATACGACGGGTCGTCATATCCCATGCGGTAGGCTATCTCCTTCACCATAAGGTTTGTGAAGCGCAGGAGACGCTTCGCCTCCAGGATGACACGGTCATTGATGAACGCGAGCGGAGACTTGCGCGAGCATTCCGTAACACTGTTGGTAAGGGTCTTTGACGAGACATTAAGCCGTTCGGCATAGTCCTTTACGGTATGTATGCGGTCAAACTCCTGCTCCAGCATTTTGCGGAATAGCAGGAACAGGCGGTGGGACGCGCGTGTCGTATGCAACGGCAAAGAATCGGGGCGCACACCATGACGCTGCACATTGACAAGGAATATCTTCACCAGCGCACGGAGAATGTCCATGTGCCCGAAATCATCCACACTCTCCTGCTCCAGGCGCATACGCTCTATTATTCCGTGAAGGTGGTTCACCACAGAAGATTCCTTTATCACAAAGTAAGGCGCGGTGTCAAAAGCATTGAACATATTATATTTTATGAAAATATCCTCATCGGCATTCTCATATTTCAGAAAATCCGTACACAGCTTCACAGAGATTCCCTTATGCCTTGTTCGGCCGTCAAAGCTGTGAATCTGCCCCGGAGAGAGGAAGAATATGGAATTTTCCTCCACAACATAGTCCTGAAAATCCACAGTATGGATGCCACCACCTTCAAAGAACCACAGTATCTCGTAGAAGGTGTGGACATGCGGATGACTGTTGGTTTCCATGTCCATGTCAAGGAATTCCGGCATAGCTTCTATGCCGAAACCATCACCGGAAGGTGCCTCGCACACCATATTATATATATCACCGAGAGAAACCTTTTCCATTATGCCCAATTATTTAGTGGTGCAAAAATACTAAAATTCCCTGAAACTACCACTTATGAAAGTTAAAAATGTGCATATTCGTGCAAAAAAGGAACCACCATTCCCAAATTCACCATTTATTTTCCCGAATTGCCTTGGGATATAGGAAATAA
>NZ_SRZC01000007.1 GCF_004792655.1 Palleniella muris
ACAAAAAACGCCGGGAAGAAACTATAAAGGGCGGTATCCTTCACTGAGGATGCCGCTCTTTTTATTATATCCTAATTATTGGTGTCGTCCGTAAAAAAACAACGACAGGCAGCAAAGTTCTTATATATCACAATCTTATGAGGTTTTTCTTCAAAATGGGCTTATCTTGATAACCGCGTTAGCGATAACAAGAAAGTAGCCATGGGGCGCAACTCACGGATTTTTATACAAGCACCGGACAACGACCGGTTTATCGGTCGAACAACACAGAAATACCCTCCTTTATTCGACCGATAAATCGGTCGCGCACAGAGCGTTACTTGTATTCCGTGGGGGCTACCCACGGCTACTTTCTTGTCACCGCTAACGCGGTTCTCTGCCCGGGAGCATCCTGACATTGCGTACACAATAGAGATGCAAAAAGAACAACAATGGAGACATAAAAAAAAGATGACCTGCACTTCCCGAAGGAATTACAGGTCAGGTGAAAGGAGGAGTGGTGCCACCAGGCAACCACGTTTAATTCTTTTATCTTGCTGATATACAGAATCGTATAGAAAGTGAGATACGTTGGATGTACACTTTCAGTACATCGTTCCGATTGCAACCTCAGTTTATCTGACTGTAAAGGTATAACATATTTCCGAACCTACAAAATATTTTCAATGTGTTTTTAATTAGCACATTACACAAATAATATGAGAAAATTCAACCTAACAGGAAATTTTCAGAGAGTGTACTGTACATGACAATATACATATCTGTCATTTATTCAGAGAATTATGCCAAATTTATATACCACCGAAACTGGTGGTATAATAAAAACGAACCCCAACCGTGATGGCTGGGGTTCGCACCTTGTCGGGGTTGTTCCGGGCGGTCGCACTATATCTGCCACGGATTTTTGTATGGGTCATAGTCGCGCTGGAATGTGGCCATCGCAATCTCACTGACCGGTTTCTTCTCCTCGTCCAGCTTGCGTTGGATCTGAGGATTGATTTTGCATCGGTTGGCATCATGCAGCCACTGCATAGTCGCCTCGTAATCCGTTATACGGGCCGTGCTGACGTTGTTTGGCGATATTAGCTTGTGCAGTTCGTACAACGCAATCTTAATCATGTGTTTCTTGATATTGGGATTGCGAGGGTCGTGATAACGGAAGTTATATCCCTCTTTAAGCGTGTCAGCAGTCGGCAGCATGGTAGGAATCCAAACCTTGCTGTCAAATACCACATACTCAGTGTCCTTGAACTCGTAAGCATATTCCGGGTCATATTCTCCGATGAGCCCCCAGTTGTCGGATTCCATCGGGTTTACGGTCAGGTCGATCTCATCCGTATTGAGAAGTGCGAAGAACTGGCTGTCCCATTCGACGACAGCCCACGGTTCATATTCCACGTTGGGCTCCCAGGGAGAAGTCTGAACCTGTTCCCATGCGTTAATGCCGGGTATGCGAATGTCCGCATAATCAAATCCATTGTGTTCCAAACACTCGTAAACCGAACCTGAGAAATACACAAGGTCGCCGGGGTGGTAGTTGAGGAGCTGTGAGTAGGCCATAATTGTTTCTCGGTCTATCTTGTCCACATCCTCACACTCGCGCCAATACTCTACTGTGGCCGGCGCCTTGATGCCGTTGATGGAGCGCATGGCCTCTACAATCTTACCCTCATGGTAAAAATGCACGCCGACCGGGTAAGTAATACGGGGGTTGTATTCCCTCAGATTCTTGCCCACCTCCAACGCTTTCTCCACTTCATAGTTATCGGTAAGGTATTCCACGATGGAGGCTTCTGCGGCTTCCTCTGCCTGGTTTACACGAATCTGCTGACCTCGGATAAGCTGGTTGAACAGTTCGTCCGAAATCTGGCTCATGTAATCTTCGTTATTGAGAAATCTCTGATACATAACCAATACGTTTAATATTCAAAGGAACCGTAGATTGGCGTGCCGGTGAAAGTGACAATTCCTGAACTTCCCGTGGCGTTGAACTTCTTCCAGGGTTCATTTAAGAATAGTACCAGGAGGTAGTCAAAGGTGTCAGAAAAGTGGCCGTATTTCTCCACTTTTATACCGAGCTTGGCATCCATGACTTTTGCCTTGGATTTTGAGCCATCCATCTCTTTGCGTTGGTTAATCAAGTCCTCTATCAACTTGCGACATTTAAGGTCAATCTGAATAGTCCAACCGTCATAACCTTCAAAGATATTGTTGACAAATTCCAAACGGGTGATTTGAGATGGTTGCTTGCTGAGAAGTTTCTTTCTTGGCCGGAGTTGTGGGTTTTTAAGAACTGAAAGCAGGATGGTGTAGTTATTAACGCCATCTTCGGTAGTTGTGGTTCTGGACAATCCGGCAGGGTCGCCGGTAACAACTACACCACCGGTATGTCCCATCCCCAGCAACAGTCTTTTTATCTTTTCAGCAAATTTAGGGGTGTTGTTCTCTTTATTTTCCGGTTTCCCAAGAACCTCCTCCAATATATATACAATCTTGTTCTCATAATCGATCTGAGCCATCAAGCAACTCATATATGGAGCCACGTTGAAGTCAAAACTGAGAACCAACGGCTTCAGTGGGTCATACTTGGAATCTTTCAACCCATCGACGAGATGCTTGGCTCCGTCAAATTTCCAATAGCAAGCAGCGTCATTTATGTCCACATACAGCCAGTTACCGAAAAGAAGGCGTTCACGTACACTGGGGTCTGAAATCTTGTACAGCGCCGATACATAAGCGTTCACGAAGTTCTTGTCAGGATTGTCATAAACGCTGAAAGGTATATACATTTCATTTGGACGGCATACAACAGGCTCTAAGTTCTCGTCAAGGACAAAGCGGTCGCGCACCCACCCTAAGCACGGGTTGGTGGACATGAAAAGTTTGGGAACCTTTGTCGTTTCTGCAACTTTCCAACGAAGACGAGAGAATAGGACATCGACACCCCGTTGATCCACTTCACCCACCTCGTCTATAAACCCACCAGAAAACTCACTGGAACCAAAGCGGAGATAGTCAGGGTCACTGGGGCTGTAAGCCATTTCTTTCATAATGATTTTGGAGCCGTTCCAAAATATCATTTCTCCTGAAAGATTGTTTATTTTGAAGTGTACCTGCTCTTCAAGCCCCCAAGATTTAGCTACACTCTGAATGGTGTTCCATGTTGATTCACGTAGGCTTTTAAGCGTTTTACGGGCAACGACCATGCGCATATCCGGCCATCTAAGACAACTGGAAATGAGCCAGCAACTTCCAAGATACGATTTACCACCACCAGCGGCACCTCCACCAAGAATTATCTGAGGGATATTGTCATTTCCGCAGTGCTCGCAAACTGAAGTGTAAGTCGGGTTGCCATTACGGTCCACGCCATTCTGCACCTGTACGACATTACCGCCGCACAAGGGACACTCCGGCTGAAGATTCTTCCAGACTTCATACTGTCTTGCCGAAGGAGCAAAATCAATCTTCAGATTGCTGGGTGCTTTCAGTCCTGGAATCATTCTTCTGGTAGATGAAAGGTGACACTAATTCATTGTATTTCTTCTGGTCTATATAGAAACGGCGTTTGTGGATTCCATCATTCCAAACAGTGAGATAACCGGCCTGTACCAGTTCCATCAAAAGATTACGGCATGTGCCATAATTGCATTGGCCGTATTTCTCTGCGATTTTATAATAGGTGTCATTGGTCCATAGTTTGTATTGGTTTCTGAACCAAATCAGGAACCCGATAGCCTTTCCACGGGTCGTGTTGTCAATTTCTTTCTTCATAAACAATTATCATTTATAAAGAATAGGCATAGACAATCTTCAAGGAGTTAAAAATTATCGTTTATAAATGGAGCGCACCTGATTCTCATCAGATGCGCTCCGGGGTGTTATGGATATAAAGGAATCAAGAAAAATTATGCAGTAGCCTGAGCAGCCGCGTAGATTTTTTCTACAGTGTCCCAAAGATAGTCTGGGGCTGGAGTGTCGGAGAGTTTTTCACATGCACTCCTCAAGTAAGCCAACTCTTGTTCCGTGAAATCCACCACATGAGGGTTTTCACGATCTGCGTTGATGTCCCATGTGGTACGCTTGTTTTCGGTGTCCTCTTTGATGTTATACTTTTCAACATCTTCTTTGCTGATGCCAACCTTCTTGATGATGGAGCGCTTCAGGTTGTAGTCCATGAAGGAGTTCTCTGCCGGAAGAATAGAAGGGATGGCGATTCTGTCAATAATATGCAATTCCATATCTTATAATTATTAAAGTGATTTGATATATTTTTCTATTGCTACAACATGAAGGTCAACGAAGTCCTGTTTACCCTTCTCAGACAGAAGGTAATCACACTCTTCTTTGTTGTCCATAAAGCCATTCTCAGTAAGAACAGCAGGGCAAGCGGTGCCTTTAAGGATGCCAATGTCGGCTTTTGTCCAACTCCATGTCCAGTATTTTTCGACTGGAATTGAACGGTTGCCGGTCAATTTACGATCAATGGCTTCATCTGTGAAGATTGATGCAAGTTTCTTAGAGTTGGATGATGCGTTCTTGGAAACGAAGACGCTAAAGCCTTTTGCTGTACCCCAAGAACCATTGCTGACTGCATTATTGTGGATTGACACCAACACAACATTCTTGGCTCCAACCTGCTTGCAGATTGCATTGACACGGTTACAGCGTGTGGTAATTGGAACATCATTGGTTTCAGGTACGATGCGTTGAACATTGTAACCTTTAGCTTTGAGCGCAGTTTCCAATCGCTGTGCTATATCACGTGTCCATTTATACTCTTTCAACAGTCCATCTGGAGATTGCTTCCCTAAAGTGTCTGATCCGTGCCCATTGTCAATCAAAATTTTCATGTGCTTGAAATTCGTTTATTAAGAATAGCCTTTAAGAATTACGTTTGGGTGAGATTTACCAAGAAAAAAGATTATAGCTTACTCCAAGCCCAATATAAGGTTCG
Source organism: Palleniella muris (assembly GCF_004792655.1). Lineage (GTDB taxonomy): Bacteria > Bacteroidota > Bacteroidia > Bacteroidales > Bacteroidaceae > Prevotella > Prevotella muris_A. The sequence goes on from NZ_SRZC01000007.1 coordinate 4,958, forward strand.
ATTTTGCTGGGCGTAACCCCTATGCCGACTTGTACACCCAGCCCCCAACGCTTCTGTCTATATCTAATCTCTGTATTAGTGATAGTATTAGTGATAGTCATTACCGGTTGAAATACCCTAATGCTATCTAAAGCCGGTTCATATCCGCTTACCCAAGCCTCATAAGTGGAATCGCTATAATGTTTTTGGGTAATCGGTAAAACGACAGATACACTGTCAGAAGAAAGCGTGTCAGCATGAGGTGCTTTGATGGTGTCGTACACGGGTACCTTAACAGTCTTGTATCGAATTATAAGACTGTCTCTTGGTACAGGTACGTCAATGAACACCGGTATTGTGTCATACTTGACTTTAGTTTCTGACTTTGAATCTGTTACTATACGGTCTCTTTGGCAACCGTGATAAATCAAAGCGGTGCCCAAAACTACTGCTAAGGTAGTTAGGCAACCGCTCAAAAACGAGTTAATTTTCATATACCTATCGAATTATAGGGGATGTACCATTCTCGCTCCCCAAGATACTGACCAGGAAGATTCACCCAGCATCCACGGATATTGCCGGAAATATCGTTCACCTCAACAATTGTCGCAGTCAATCCTACAAGAGGCTCCAGTTTCATCTCTGTCAAAGCACAAGATGGAAGAATAATGATTTTATCCCCAGGTTTCATACTAATAACTGATTATCTAATTTCAGGCAAAAGATACTGGATGTTCTTGGCCGCTTCGTACATTATCTTTCGTGCCTCTTCTTCTGGCACATCAATTGGGTGTGTAAACTCACAGAAAATACTTCCAATCCAATCATAACGGTTGTCATTGAGACGTTTGATGATCGCTGCTTGGCAACCGTAGCTGGAGAGAATAGACTGAGCGCATTTATCATTTATTTGCTTGTCTATATCTGTGACATACATGAACAAGTTTTTCACCAGGTCACTACTGAATTTTGCAACCTCAGATATGTGCAAGTCCTGAACATGAGGCTTCATTGGCTCAATACCTTTTCTCTTGACCTCATAATATATCGATAGCAGACTTTCGTTTCCGAGAGGATGCGGCTGGACGATGTACACTCTGTCGGCGTTCAGTTCGTGAAGCACGGTCCACAATTCACCAAAAACGATTGATGAATTATCGGCACGTCTATGGCTTCTTTCTTCTTCGTCTTTCTTGAACTTCTCAATCTTTAAGTCCGTCAGTTTGTTTTTACTGTACTGATTATAAGCGAACCATGCCGCGATAATTGTGCCTATTGCACTAATAATTGAAGGTATGTATTCCACCATAGTTATTGTTGTTTTGTTTCAGATTGCTCTGGCATGATTACGTTGAAAGTGATGCCACCTTCTCCAGCACCATCGATATTGATTTTACTAACATGAGCTTCTTTGACAGGGTACAAATCCATCAATGCTTTGGAGGCATTGACCGCTACGCTACGAAGGGCGGCTGGGGATTGCAATGTACCTTTTCGGTCTCTATATTCAGCACTTGCACATTCTTTGATGATGCTTACAAGGTTCTCACGCAAGAATGTTTTCATATATTTAGCCTCTTCATACGGAAGCTCGTCAAGAGACTTCAAGTATTCTTGAATCTCAGGACGAGCTAACATACGAATGGCAAGACCTTTTGCACGATGTGTTCTATCGCCAAATACTTCCTGATAGCACTTTGCCGCATTACCACCATAAGGTGCTTCTCCATTTGCATAGAGGTCACAGAAAAGTATCTCTTGGTCTGTAAGGGTATTTTTATTTTTCATGTTTACACTAATTCGTTAATGCTGGGCTAATCGTTGTGATAACCCATACTCATTAACGAATAGTCGTTTTCTACTCTGCCGGTTTATTCCCTTCCAGCAATTTTTCCATGATGATGTCTCTGAACAACTGCGAGATACCGCTACAAGCTGCTTCAACATCTTCTATAGACTTCAAATACTGCATATTGAAGTTAATCTGAAGGTCATAACCGGAGATATGAACAAGCACTTGTTTGGTATCTGCATTTATGACTTCACGAATAATGCGGTCGGAATTAACTTTGAACTGTACTACGGGTTCATCAACGTGGGAATATGTCCCTTCTTGTTTCTGTTCTGACATAATTTATTATATTTTGAAGTGTTTGCGTGATTTTTCGGCCTTTGAAATTGCAAGTTCTTCACCTTCGTATTCGCCACCTATACTTCTCATACGCTGAGTGAGAACGGCGGCGACATTGGTAGTGGCCGAAACATCTGCATCTGCATCATGGGCATCATCCAACTCAATTCCCAGATTTTCACACATGATTTCCAATTTGTATGAGTTGACATTAGGTAAATGGCATAGCGCAAGCTGCCCAAGTACAATTGTATCTACATAGAGCGGATGCCAGTTCCCGTAGAAATCCTCGTCTCCCCGGAGAACCTTTTTCAGTTCATTCATAAGGCCAGCGTACTCGAACATTTGGCAAAGGAACCCCTCGTCAAATGCGATATGCTGTCCTATCAAAAATGGTTTCATGTTTTTAGGACACTTAGGCGTATTGTCTATCATAAACTGAAGGACTTCCTGTGCCACTATTTCAATGGGCTTACCATAGGACTCCAGCATATCCATAGTGATAGCCGAATATTCCAACGCTCTTGCCTCATAGTCCATTGACACCGCATCATCATTGTCATATTTTGACTTCAATGTTTTGCGTTTTTTTGTGGCGCCGGCTATTTCCTTACGGTTATAAGGGGCAATGTAGCTTTGATATGTGCCAATCTTTTCAAAAGTATCGAGTCGAGTGGCATGTACCGCTATCTGAGTACAAGCCGATGTCTGACATTTCAAACCGCCGGTCTCAAAGTCCAGGGTAAACGCTACCAATACCGGGGATTCTTCTTTAGGTGCTGCCATATTATTGATGTTTTTGAATTATACATTGTGCTGTTAAATAAAGAGTGGCGCGAAGATTCTCAATCGAGCCATTGTTATTGATGACATAATCATATAGTTCATCTGGGATGTTGATACGGTCATTGTCTCGCGCTTTACGCTTATCGTTAATGTCTTTCAAATTATCTCGCTTAATCTTGATTGTCACCAGAGAGAATGGGAAAGGAGTAGATTCTTTACTTTGCAAATTTACGAGTCCCTTTTCATCAATTACATACACACTGGGAAAGAGCGTAAGGAATTGGTTCCACTCCGTCCAGTATTCATAACCTCCGAATTTTGTGTAAGCACACATTCGGCTTTGAGGAGGTACTTGGTCTGGCTTAACAAACCAATGGTCTCTTCCATTTATCTCTCCTTTACGCATAGGGCGTGTCGTATAAGACACAATAGCAGTCCATCCCAACTGCTGTTGGAGAATCATGGAAGCAGTTGTTTTACCACTTCCAGATGCTCCTACAATACAAATAATTAACGGTTTCATATTATCTCAATAAAATTGTTACGAGTGAGTTGGAGATTATTATGGCCAACGTAGTCACTGTATTTCACGGTAGCCATACAGATTATCAATTTGTTCTTGGCGCCAATGAGTAAGGCACGAGCATTACGATACTCTTCAGGCCATATCACCAATTCTGCCATATCGTTATTTTGCTGAAGGGTGACTTTGCAGAACACCTCTTGCTCTCCAGTCTTCTTACTGGTGAATTTCTTTTCCTCCATTTCTACTATGGTAGCGGCAATAGCAGCTTTTCTACCGTCTTTATCCTCACTCAAGGAGTCTTTAAGCGTAGTGTATGCTGCTCGACCACGAATTTGCTCTTTAATCGCGCTGTTGTCATAAATTCGTTTATAATCAATGGCTCCGAGACCGGACACTTTAATTTGTTGCTGAGACCAGAAATAGTGCTTGTTGCGTAAGTCATCTGGGAAATCTTTTTGTTTGATTTCAAACCCAAGGGTTTCCGCAGCCTTCTCCACAATTGCATATCTTTCAACTACTGATAGTGCGTTTTCTATCTTGTCAAAGCACCCAGCAAGGATAAGGTTGAGGACATGACGGGCATTGACCGGGCATCGTTGTACCTCATCTTCATTGTCTGGATCATCCCAGTATTGATATTTTTTGAGTTTATACTTGAATATGCGCTCAATGAAGTTGTTAATACTGGTAAACTCACCATTTTTGTTGCGCTCGTTGATAATCCAATCAACCGCTTTTGTGCCGACCATTTTAATACGAGAAAGCGACCAGAATATCTGATTGGTTTCATAGTCCGTATAGAAACTCATCGCACTCTTGTTGATGTCCGGTGACACTACCTTAGCGTTGCTGCAAGCCTCCATTTCAGACATGATAGGAATAAGTTCTTTGTCATCAGCCCATTCCAGTGCGACCGTATAAAACGCTGTTGGATATTGTGCTTTTAGAAAAGCACCGATATATGAGGTAACAGCATAGGCAGTTGCGTGGGATTTATTAAAGAGGTAAGAACCGCACGCTTCAATCTGTTGCCAAATAGCAATGGCATCTTCTATCGGACAGCCGTTCTCTTTTGCTCCTTTCAAGAATTTTTCGCGCATGGCTTGAATCTTCTCAGCCTTCTTCTTTGAGATGAATTTTACGAGTTTCACACCTTCGCCTAACGAGAAGCCGCCGACTTCACGAGCAATTTGGGCAACTTGTTCTTGGTAAGTAATCAACCCGAATGTGTCATTCAGGGCGTTATAAGTACCCCAAAGATACGTTGGCGCAACCAGTCCTTTTTTTCTGTCAACATAAGCCTCTGTTGAACCATTTTCCAATGTTGCCGGACGAAACAAAGCGTTGGCCGCAATTAAATCGTGAATACAAGTGGGTTGCATCTCAACCAAAAATTTCGTCATGCCTCGTGATGAAAGCTGGAATACATTCTGCGTGCAACCTTGGCGTAACAATTCGTATGCACGTTCATTAGCCAAATCACTTTCCACTACACCCTCCATTGTAAGGCCGGCACCATAATGCTCATTGATTAGATCAAAAGTCTGGTGAAGTTTGGAAAGCTCCTTAGTTGCCAGACAGTCGTTTTTGAGCAAGCCCAGTTCATCGAGGTCGTAACCACTATTCTCACTTACAAGGATGTCGTCAACCTTTTTAATAGGCACAAAGTCAAAACACTCCACATCTTCGCCGTCCATATCGTCCGGAGTTACAAGTAATGCTGAAGCATGGACCGAACTGGAGCGAGGTTGAAACATGAGAGTGCGTATGTCTTCAAACAGTTGTGGATAGTCATGGATAAATTTGGCAATCTTTCGGTTAGAAGCTGCAAGTTTGAAGATTTCTGTATAATCGGCACCATCATCCTCTATAATAGCCGTTAGATAATTTACCAATGAAGGGCTGATACGCATTGTACGAGCCACATCCTTAATAACCGCCTTGGCTTTCAGAGTGGTAAATGTACCGGCAGAAAACACGCGCTGCTTACCATCGTGATTGTAACGGCGTTCTATGTATTCCTTAACTTCTTGACGCTTGTCTGACTGGAAATCGTTGTCCACGTCAGGAAGTGATCCGTGCTCTGTTTTTACATAGCCGGAGCCAACGAAACAATCCAGCACTTTGACTGGATGTTTCGTATGATGTTCTTGTATTTTAGTTACCCTCATAGCTCAAACTTTTGCAAATGGCGCGATACACGTCAAGATTAAACTTATTACCGTTATTCCGGCAGATGTGGTTAAAAGCGATGAGCTCTTTATCCTTAATAATGGCTCTTTTGTTAATGAAAAAATCCGTTACGATTCCTTTCATCGAAGTACATCGGCTCAATGCAACATATAACATTCCAGGCGCAAACGCATAGGGGCAATGTATAACCACGTTGTCAAAGGTCAGTCCTTGACTTTTATGAATTGTGATTGCCCATCCCAAAGTAAGTGGGAATTGTCTGCAACTTCCTTTCTCAATTGTTTCAATCTCATTGCCATTAACTTTATATTCTCGGTCAACCCACGTGAAAGGCTCAATGATTACTTGATGGCCGGCATCCAACATTACTCCAATTTTAGTGGCACTAATATCAGTTACTGTGCCCATAGAACCATTATAGAACCCCTGTCTGTTATCGTTTACTAAAGTCATTACGCGAGCACCAACACGTAGCTTCAAATCCAAATCACAAGGCGCATTTTTAGGATTGAAAGCATCCTTGAACTCTGCTGTAAATGAATGTGTCGTTTCTCCTATCATTTGACTATTGATTTTATCGGCATCGCGGCGCAATGAACAAATATGAATAGCTTGCGTATTGAAGTCTTTGCTCTCTCGATTGTCCCGCAGTTCGCTCAAATCATCAATATCCATCGGAAGAAGTTGATATTCTCGTATGCGATTCAGCATATTAACAAATCGTTCATCTTTCTGACGAAATACTTTAGTGAGTTCAACAATTTGAAAACCTACTTCTCTAAGTGCATGAGAATAGAAGAAGTAGTTTCCACGATACCACTGTCGAAGAATGATTTCCTCGTTTTTCTTTATAACCGGAGGTAACTGGAACAAGTCTCCAAACAGCACGATTTGAATACCGCCAAATGGAAGTTCATTCATTCTGTAGAGCCTCAGTTTTCGATCCACATAATCCAGCACATCTGGCCGGACCATACTCGCTTCATCGATAATAAGCGTATCAAGTTTACCGAATAATTCAAACTTATCTTGATACAGTTTTCCTTTGATAGGCGAATTTGGGCCTTGTAAATCAAACGGGATTCCAAACAAACTATGCAATGTCACACCCCCTGCATTGATGGCAGCAATCCCGGTTGATGCAGCCACAATGATATTTTTATGAGTGTTCTCAACTATGTACTTCAGGAATGTAGTCTTCCCGGTTCCAGCCTTGCCTGTAATGAAGAGGCTGTCTGTCGTTTCTTCTATGATTTGAAACGCACGACTCATTTCATCTGTCAATTCCATAATTATAACTCGTTGATTGTAAAAAGAATGTCTTTGTTATCAAAGATGATTTCATCACCCTCTTGGAGTTCATCAGCATATATTCTGATAGGCTCTTCTGTTCCCGTCCGCTTAACCATGAACTCAGCATCATAATCGACTTTGATGATTTTGCCATCGTCTAATGTGAGCTCAAAATAACGATTAGAATCCATGTCGTTACCAATAATGGTTGTATCTGCTGGAGACAGTCCGGCACGTTCAGGAAGAAGGAAACGCTCGAAGATGAGATTGTATTTAATAGGGTCTATTAGTGTAATTCCCAGCAAATAAAGAAGCAGAGAGCCGGCAGCAGAACCACGTCCACAACCCACAAAAATGTTGTTCTTACGAGCCCAGTTGCAAGTATCATACTGCACAAGCAAATAGTCCACATTATCAGTAGATTCAATGATGTATTTCTCATACTCCATCTGCTTCCGATACTGATCCATTTTATCTTTAGGAGCCAAACGCTGAAGTCCTTCCTCCAAAAGTTGATTGAACATATTGTGGGTGGTGCCATATTTCTCCAGTTCTTCCAGAGTCATATCGTATTTCGGCATATAGTTTCTGGTAGTGTCCATACGCCCTTCTGCATGGTCTGCAATGATGAACGTGTTCTCTGCACATTCACGAAACAATCCTTCTATATCCCAGTCTTCTCCAAATAGGGCCTCAAACAAAGCATAATGCTCATCAATATCTTTGAAATACTGGTCGTTGCTTTGTTCGTGTGCGGCACCTTCTGCTACCTTGTTGAGAATTATTTTATTCTTGGCGTCGTCTGAGTCAAGATAATACGCATCGCTAAGCAGTACAGGGCGTGGCATTTTGCTGTCGTCATACCATTCATGGAAGTATTTCTTAGTGGCTTCTAAAACCTTGATGTCAATACGCTCGGCTTTGTATTCTGATAAATCAACTTGATAGAAAATGCGGTCAAACGCCTGTGTTAATGTATCAACCACTTGCTTGTTACCCACGAAAGAAGCGGGTGCATATTTATCGAGCACAAGTGCATTGCCTTTTGCTCGATTAAGCAGTTCTGAAATATCTATGGTCTTGTTTTCTACATTATCTACCATAATCGCTTTTTGGATTCTCAGCAGGTTACGAAAACCTTGTTGCGTCTGAACATAGACCTTTGCTCCGAAGTTAAATCCATCAGCCTCAACAGTAAGGGAATAACCAAACACTGGCTTGATTCCGGCAGCGTCACAACCTTTTTGAAATACAAAGCAAGCGGCCATAGTATTATAGTCACATACCCCCAATGCGGTATGACCTAAATACTTCGCCTTACGAATCCATTCCTCCGGCATAAAACTGCCATTTAAGAGTTCAAAGGGGGTGTGTACCCCAAGATTTACAAATGGGATGTCATGTTGTAACTTGGCTCGCTCACCAACGTACTTCAAGATATTCAATTTGAAATCTTGATTTAGGTTGTGATAGTAAAAGTTGTCGCCGAATTTGAAAATGATATTCTCAATGCCATCATTCAACAATTCTTCTGGACGCACTAAACTATTAAAGATAAAGTTACCGTCCGTATCTTTGCGGAAGATTGAATTGTAGGTTGATCGCTGGGTGTCTTGAAAATACGCCTTACCAAACTCAGGAATATCAATAACTTCCGCATCTACTTGTGTGTACTGAATTTTGTTCTTCTCCAGCCACTCATACAATTCGATTATTTTATCTGATTTTGCCATCTACGTTGCTCAATTTATATTCGATTGGAGTAAATAGAGATTCTGAGAAAGTATCATAGATGTCCCAAAAGTTTGCGTCATCCCAGTCTTTACCTTCACCTACGAGTTTGGCAATCATTACGTTGTCAAAGTATTCGTTCAATTTGTCTGCGGCCACGTTGATTGCGTCTGACGCATCCGTATCGTAACCTATGATGATGTCATGGACGCCCTTACTTTGCAGTTTATAAATCTGGGCATCGCTGATTTTCTTTCCAAATGTGCAGACAGCCACTATACGATGGTTGTCATACAAATCCAGTTTGCGGGTAAGGGCAATGACATCAAATATACCCTCAACCAATATTACGGTGTCAGTCTCATCCTCAATTATTGAATCATAATTGTATAGGAGCTTGACAAAATCGTTTTCAATACTATTGTTGTATCGACGAATCTGATATTTGTTGTTACGTTTTGCTTTGTCGTTGTATTCGTCAATATCCTGTTTGCTCCATACATGTCTGGAGACATATCCTACAATGTCGCCATCATCATATATCGGGAAAACCACATAATCGTCAAACTTAAAGTTTAGGCCGCGAGTTGTCCCAACAGGAAAATAGGCATAATCATCGGTGGTAAAGCCGCGAGATTTCAAATATGGGTTTTTGAAACACCGTTTCCAAGATTCCGGCATTTCTACGACCACAAGCTCATCATCAATCTCATCCTCTTCCAGATTGAAGAACTCCGGTACTTCTACTGGAGTAAATTTGGCTGTGTCCTTAACCTGTAAATCAGATCGACCAATTTCTTCTACAAATCGGTTAATGTCTTTACAAGTTCTACCACAAGAAAAGCAATGTGCCATACCGAATACTTTGCCATTCTTTTCAGGGCCAACATAAATTCCAAGTTTGCCACCGGTCTTACCGCACCAAATACATTCGGGGACTATTAGGTTTTTACGACCGCCGTCCAGCCTTGCGTGAAGCTCTGCCTGAAGCTCACGAATCAAGTATTCTTTATCTTCCTTGCTTATATACATAACACCTCCGTATATTAAAGATTGGCTGTTCTTTGCCGGTCGAAGAACCTTTCATGGTCATAATCTGTAGCTATTTTGAATGTATCTCCCTTGGGGAAGAAACGACTCTTAGCAACATGGATTCTCATTGTCTTTTCACGACGCTCATTTGCGGATTGATTGAGAGTAATCAAGTGAGTAAGTGGCTGGGCGATTCCTTTAGCCTCCGATGACGAGTATTCCGTTAATACGTTCTTTTCGTCATTCACCCAATCAGGGTTTTCTATGCGTGCCTGATAAGTCGTCACCACCCAGACTTCTTCTTCACTGGCAATATCCTTTAAGTCATTTGCCACAGCGATGCGTTTCAGGCGCTCTCCGCTATCTCCATACTTACGACCAGATGAATCGTTCAATAAGTCCATAGAATCAATGAGGATAATATCCGGTTTAACGCCATAGTTCTTGCGAAACTCAGCAATAGCTTCCTTGATATTGATAGTGGAAACATGCTGATTGAATTTTGGATAACTTCTGACGTACAATTTGCCGGCTATGCTTTCCAATTCTTTAGCAAAAGCATCCATGTCCTTATCCTTGATAAAGCCCTTTTCATAACTATAGGCATTACAAGCAACAAGTGCCGCAGAGTAAGCATTTTCAACTTCCTCTCGGCTACCTTCTAACTGGAAATGGAGTACGTTAAAACCGTCAATACAAGCCTGGGAGCCTATCCAACGAGCCGCATGACTTTTACCAACACCAGTTGGAGCCAAGATGCAAGAAAGTTGACCACGCAAATCCCTATCTTGGTTAAGGTTGTCCAGCTCATCAATATAAAAGCGTGTGATAGCACGTATAGTACCACGGGAATTGTTTTTAGCACGATTTTGAATATGCCGTGTTGTAAAAGTATCAATCACATCGGTATAAGTTGATTCGGTCAATGAGAATGTACGCATCCAATCCACGTGCTTTGCAAGCAGTTGCTGGGCACTTTCTAACCCTTCTCGATTATACACCTCACCGGCTTTCTTATATGTTTTCTGAAATTCAACACGTTTTAGATATTCTTCGAGCAAGCCAAGACATTCATCAGTAGCAAATGCTTCACCGTTATCATAGGCTTCCTTCCAAAATCTGAGAGCACCATTCTTGCCAGCGAGCTTTTGCTGAATAATTGAGTAATTCGGCACTCGTCGATATTCTCTATAATAGTCCTTAAAAGCTTTGAGAACAGCTGCTGTATTGCGATCTGGGAGATGTTCTTCTTCCAAATGCTCGCATACCATCGAAAGTATATAACTGTCCTCTATACATGTGATAAACAAATCTTCGATGAAAGCTTCCGAAAGGACGTTTGTTTTATTGTTTGCTGACATATTCTATTCTTAATCGGAAGATTTCCGGATATTTTTTTTGAGTTTCTGTTTTACATTTTGCAACAAAGTGGCACTCCGAACATGCTGTTGACAATGGCGACCACCCCAATGTAGAGGTTTGACAGATAGCAAAACCGACTTCTCTATTAAGTAGCCTTTGCTTAGTGCCTTCCTCACTGGGGACAAAAATGAATTTTGCCTTGGGGTGTTCGCTACGGTCAACAATCATATTTAGCAGTAACGACCGACTCAAATCTTCAGATTCCAGCCATTTGTTTTCAAAGAACATACGGCCTTTATCGGAGTTAAATCGTTCAAGAGACTTCGGTCCAAATACTTGGTTCAATTTCCAATTTGCACCCCTATCCTTGAAAGCATAGGATGAGCACACCACATAATCAACTATTCTTTGAGCTGTAAGGGCACCATATTTCTTTTCAACCCGTTGGAGAGCTGTACGCATAACTCTTGTCGGTTCCCCGCCTTGTGGAAGCCGACAACCTGGATGTATGAGCTTAACTACAATCTCATGGAACATCTTCAGGGTCTGTTTGATGAGGTATTCGTTGACCATCTTTAGTAAGGTTGTTTCTTAAATATTGTCTTGCCAACCTAAGCCGGCTTTTAATAGTATCAATGTTGAGAGTTTTCAATGAACCTTTAGTATATTCAATCTCTGCAATTTCTTTCAGTGAATACCCAGCTTCCTGGAGTATCAATGCGTCTCGGTATCTTGGCTTTAGTTCGTCAATGACTTCAACTATATCAGGACTATAATGCTCACGCCAATTATCTACACCCAAAACATTTTCACTGACATGATCATCATTCAACAGTTCGTCCCTATAATCATCAATATCATTGTCGTCGCTCTTATTATTGTGGGCATTTCTTTGTCGTTCACAAGCCCAGACCTGACGCTTGACACAAATGTGAATCCACGTTCTTATTGGTCGGTTCGGATCGTATGTCTCTATTCTTCTATAGAAGTTTACCATAACCTCAGAATAGTTCTCTTCTACGTTTTGCGAGCTCCAACTATAATCCTTACATAATTTGTATATCATATTGGAGAAGGGCAGAACGTATTGATTGAAGAGAGCTGTTCTGCGGGCTATTACTTCTGGAAGGCAATCGACATCTACTTTTTGTTCGGTAGAGTGTACTTTTGTTCCCATGCGAGCGACACATTAGCATTAAACAAATCTGCTATACGTGTCCCAAGACGGTGGGTGACACAGTGTACACGCCACTCTGATTCATGTCTTATGAACTCAGCTCGTACTGTCTCATTTGAAGGTTTGGGCTGGGAGTCCAATAATTGATAGAACTCTTTCAGATGCTTGTTCAAAACCTTCTTATGCTTCTTAACTTCCTTTGGAAATACATTATTAACTGGCTGCATGATTAGAGGTTAAAACGCTTGATATAACAGAAGAATATGTGAATTGCGTCGGCCTCATTATCATCGCCGGGCTCAATTTGCCATCTGAGTTTGCAAAACTCAATCATTTTTGCCTTTGTAGCCTTTCCATCTCCAGTGGCAAACTTTTTAAGGGATGCCGGATTGATGAAATGGGGCTCAGGCAGGTCGAGGGTGTCACACACCTCAAACAAAATTCCACGAAACTCTGAAAGTTTGCGTGTATCAGTGAAGTGGTTGTTTACACTGACATCTTCAGCCACAATCTGCTTAATTCCGTTACGCTGGATGAAATCAATCAGTGTGTCGCGGAAAGCCTTGTGCTGTTTATTGTTGTTACGGCGCATAGATTCGGTGAAATCCCATGTACCACGTTCATTCAAACAGAAAAAGCCGGTGTGCGTTGCGATGTCGAGTGCGGCCACTTCATTACGAGTAAGTTTCTCAGTTGTGGTCGTTGTTTGTCGTTTCATAAATTGAGGAAATCCCATTACTTTTTGTTATAGTAATTTTGTTGGGATAGCCCTCATTGGTCAAACCATGACTAACCACTAATGAAGTGATTTGCGTTTGGTTGAGTGCCTTAAAAACGCTGGCGAGCCCCTGCTCATCTGCGCTGTCAAGAACCTCATCCGCGATAAGAAGGTCTAATCCTTTCCCATCTTCGCAATTCAGATTCGTCAATTGATTCATGCTCAGGATGCTTGCAAGTTCTACTCGAACACGTTCTCCGGCAGAGAATTTCTCGAAAGAACCACAATCAACCCCGTCTCTAAGAAGTGAGACTGAAATTTTGTCGCGTACTTTTCCGGATTTCAAAATGGTATATCCAGATAGTGCAACTCGTATATCGCTACCAATCGTCTCCAAAAACTCATTAGTAATCTGGGAGATGGCGTTGATTTTCGTATTAGCCAGATAAGTTTTGAACTCAATGAAATATGACTCTTGAGCTTTCAACTCATTCAGTCGTTCTTCAATCTCATTCTTTGCTTCTATGGCTTTCTGGAGAGATTTCTGATATTCAGCCTGACTCTTCTTCAAAGAAGCCAACGTATCTTCTTCAGATGCGGTTCTGGCTTCTTCTATCGCCTCTTCATAAGATGCAATAGACCCCTTCATCGTATTCACATCTTCTTCCAGTGATTTGATCTGATTTTCACGACGCTTATAGGCACCGTCGATAATTTCAAACACCTCATCAAAGATGTGCTTCCTAATTTTGGAAATCTTGTCTTGAATATCAGAGAGCTGGGCATTGGCACCCTCTACTTCGCCTTCATATCGAGTGCAAGCTTGTCGGGCTTCCTTGATTGCTTTTTCTGCATTTTCAACTTCTTGCACAAGTCGTTTACGCTCGTTTTCCAAAGCGGTTTCAATCTCTCGTTGATTCTTGCCATTCGCAACAGTTTTATCGTACTCCTTACTATTTTCTGCAAGGTCTTTACCAATTTGAGCAATAGCTGTTTGTAAGGACTTCAAATCTTTACGTGCAGCCTCAATATCCAGCTGGGCATTGAGCACAAACTCATGTTTACATTTAGGGCATTGAATAACACCGGCAAGTTGGTTTTCGAGAGAGGCTGCTTCACGTTTTTTAGAGCGTTCATCATCGTTCAGCGAATCGGCTTTATTCTGAAGGCGTTTTACTGCTTTACCCAGTTTGTCTAAGTGTCCTGCACATTCTGCACGATTGATACTATTTTTATCTAATTTGGTTTTAAGTTCCGCACAAGTGTCTTCATATTGACTTTCTTGTTGCCCTAATGTATCGCTCAATTCTTTAGCTTTAGCTGCTAATTCTTTAGCGTTCTGTGAAGCTGTGGCTAACTGGGTGTCAAGAACTGTCATTTCACGGAAATAGTCAGTAGTCAAAGCAATGTTATTTGCCTTGAACCGTTCAATGATTATATTCAAGGAATCCTTAACATCCTTGTCACTTTTTTCGAGCTCTTGCATTTCCGTGTCCAGATCATCCAAATCTCCAAGGCTTTCATCTATCTTGCTGATGTTGTCATTGGTGGTACGAATGTCTGCGCGTTTCTGAGCAATCAAATCCGTCCAGTTCTTGATACGGGACTCATTGGTAGCCTTACGTTCTGCTGATTCATTGATGGCTTTTTCAATCTCTGTGCCCAATGCCTCGACACGACCGGTACAAGTGGCTACCTGTTTTTCTGCTTCTTTAAGTTCCACTTCAACGGGTTCCATGTCAGCATGAAGTTCTTCGATAGACTGATCTACCATAACGCCATTGCTAAAGCGGTTGATAAGTTCTTTTTTCTCCTTGTCAGAACTGGCAAGGAAAGACTTGTACTTACGAGCGGTCAGAATGAAATTGCCGAAAATATCATCCTTTGATAAGCCAATTTGGTCAAGGATGTACTTATTGTAATCCGCTACCGTGGCTTGACTGATTTCTTCTGTATCGGTGTCATACGGACCGGATTGCTTGATGATTTGAATCTGCTGGGGCTGTTTACGAGAAAGACGACGATTAACTGTCATCTGCTCACCCAATACATCATTGGTCAGCACAATGCCAATCGTAGCCTCATCTTTCGTGTCATTGATAATTTCATCAGCGTTCACTTTACGGAGTGGTTCTCCTGTAAGGCCGATGGCAATGGCTTCTATCAATGCCGATTTCCCGGAGCCATTAGAGTTCTGGGAATCACTGTCGAGGTTATTGCCAAATATAAGGGTTGCTGCTCCTTGCTTTGGAGAATAATCCAATTCCAAGAATGAGCAAAGGCTTTTAGCGTGAATGGATTTCAGATGCCACATACTTATTTCAGTTTATCAAGATAGTGAAGACCGAGCTGATTATCGATGGATTTTTGAGTACAGAAATTCGTGTACTCTTCCTTAATGCCTGACTTGTCAAACTTCTGTGTAATGCTCTGGTGGTCAGTACGCATTACCTCTGTTTGCTCTGTGACAAGCTCAATTTTGTTGGCGCCGGCTTCAGCAAGCTGTTGCTTGTTGACTGAGGACGACTGGGCAGAATTACATTTTACGCGAACTTTGACTTTATAGCGGCTATCGGCCTTAACTTTAGCCAGCATTTCCATAAAATCATCGTCCATATCTGCTACATCTACTTCGATAACCCTATATCGCTGGTTCGCTTCGTTCTTGACAAACTTAGTAGAGCCATCTGTGTAAAGTATAGTATAGCCTTTCTCTTCATCTTCACCGAAGTTGTGTTGACGAGAAGAGCCAATATATTCGATTTGTGTGCCGGGGATGTGTTTACGATTATGATAATGACCCACTAATACAGAATCAAAACCCTTAAAGATATTAGCCGGGAGTTCATCATCACTTGGAGTAGCTAAGCCTCCGCGTATTCCCTCATGGATATATAGTACATTCTTTTTCTGGCTGTCAATGTTATATTCTTGCTGAAGGGAGTCCAATCTTTCAATGAATGAGCCGCTTTCTGGGAAATAGCTCATCACATACAGAGAGAGTTCATCAGATAAATCAATCTCGGTAAAGTCATTGATTACCTCCACATTCTCATAGTCAGAGAACACATGGCTGTAACCCTCCATGTTTTCAAGATTAACCTTGCAATGATTACCTTCTGCGATAATAACATAAAGCCCATATTGCTTAGTGGCTTCCAAGATGGCCCAACGGACTGCCATAAGGACATCCAAAGTTTGAGCGCTGCGTGAAAGCCACATATCACCTCCTACAATCAGATACTGTATTTCGTTCTGCTTGCAGAGTTGTAAAGCCTCATTCCAGTTCTTGCGAAACTCAGCTATATTATCTTTGCTGGCGTGAATATCGTTTATCAACAACGCACAGGGAGATTTCTTTGACATAATCAATTGTGTTTTAAGAAATGCTCACCCAGACTTAACTGGGTGAACATTTCGATTAAAGTGCGTTGTTATTTAATCACGACGACGGGGTGGACGGGCTCCACGGCGACTTGCACGTGCGGCCGGTTCGTTGGTGTCATCATTGCGCTCACGACGTGAACGGGGACGTTCAGGCTCTGGTATATCGTCCTCTTCCTCATCGGCTGGCTGAGCGGGTTCTGCATCCTCTTCCTCTTCTTCAACAGGGGCCTGACGGCGTTTAGGAGTAGAATCGGGCTTTTCCTCCTCATCCTCTTCCTCTTCTTCATTACCTCTATTGTTGGCAACTGTGGCAAGTTCATCCTCGATTTCATTCAGAATATCTTCATTGGATTTCTTACGAGTTACTTTTACATCAAGGTTATGCGCTTCAATATAAGCCATAATGTCAGTGCGAAGTTCCTGTCCTTCAGCAGTCTGGTCATCGAGGTCATCATTGCAAAGAGCATCGTAACGAGCCCACAGAGAATCAATGTCATTAGCAGAGCCACTATCAGATTCATCCTCTTTACCCTCACCAAGAGTAAAGTGAGACTGATCGTCTGCCAGCAGCAAGGTCTTGATCTGGTCAATACAGTTCTGAACCTTGTCTTCGCTCATCACATCGATGTCAAACTTCTCATCGAGCTGACTGAGATAAGCAACAGTAGCCTCCAAATGATAACGAGTGTAACGGTAAATTTGCTCTGGGAGACGAGGCATGTCAATCAGTTGCTGGAGGATAGCTTCGTCCAGAACATCCTTATCAGATACGGTGTCGATGTTGAAACTGTATGCCGGCTTGTTATTCTCAGTCTTACGAGTGATTTCAACAGGATAAGCTGAGTCAATAGAAGAAATAGGGCATGGCACCATCTTTCCGTTTTTGTTCAGTTTGCCCCACAAGTTCAACTTGCGCTCTTCAAGGTCTTTGTACTGTGAATAAGAAAGCTGGAGGATTTGGATGCCATCGCCGGGATTGTCAAGGTCGATGATATACATGCAACGACGCGAATCCCACTTCAAGCCACCGGAAAAACTGCCTTCACGCAACTTCTTACAGAGCTTGTCATCGTCTGCGTACTTTTCACATGCCACGGAAACATAGGTGTCAATAAGGTCTGCGTTGATTTCCTTAAAGGCATACTTGGCGTTACAAACTGTAACATAGGTAATAGACGGCTTACCCTTCACCAGCTTCTTGTCGTTCTCAATTTTGAGCATCAAGGAACGAAGCGGATATTCATAGCCCTTACGTTCCAACGGTAAGAAGTTACCATCCTGGTCTTGAACTGGTGCCAAAGGAAGAATACGAATAGCATAAGTGCCATCTTTGGCAAAACGGAAAAACGAGGCGCGTTTGCTGCTCTCTTCTGCACTCTTTTTCTTTGCGTCATCAAATGTTTCTTGGGATGCCGCAAACACGTCATGGAGTGTACGTGCTTTTTTTTCTTGTTCCATCATGGGAGAATTGTCTTTTAGACTTTCCTTTGATAATTCTTCCAAGTATCAGCATAGGCACCTGCATAAAGTTCTGCTGCTTCAGCAGCTTTAATCCCTTCGCGGGAAAGCAGGTCAATACCCCATTCTGTCTTGGCATGATGGATAATTTTTTCAATAACATAATCCATCTCAGTTGCTGGTTCGTTTTTAAGGTCAAAGTATTCAAATACATTTGCCTCTCCTGGGATTTTGCAGCGATGAATCGGAGCATAAAGCTCTTCAAAATAACTGTATAGTGCTTCCGGATCTGGGTTGCCTTCTAACTCTTCACTTAGAGTTTTCAGTAAATACCCAAAAAGAAACTTCAACTGAGGTAGCGAGCGGTTCTTGTTCTTGTCAAACAGGAGATAACCATATTCTCCATCTGGCAGAATGTCCACAGCCTCTTCAAGCTCGCTGGTGTCGGCATAGCCCTCATGGACTTCGACTATGCCCTTACTTCTAATCATGTCATATTCATTCGTTATTATTGATTGCGCTGCAAAGTTAAGACATTTTTTCAACCTAACAAAATTTTTGGGCGAAAATTTTTCAAGGGCTTGAAAATATGTTTTGCATTATTGCTGTAAATCAAGTATTTAACATTTTCATTTATATTAAAAAGATTATTTTTGAAAGTGTTTGCTTATTACACTAATCAAACCTGTCAGATATATCAGTAATGCGGATTTCCGGATTATGCACAATCTCATAAATCCGCTGATTTTTCGATCCCCTAAATGGTAGTGTCGCATCTCGCAAGTTTTCTTTGAAAACCCCATCAACTATGACATCTACATATTTTATCAGGTCGTTAAACAAGCTTTTAACTTGTGCCATTTCATATCCGGTCCATATCCAAATGGTTTTATCAGTGCGTTCTTTGATGGATCGGCACAGTTCAAGAATTGCTGGGTACTGCACAAGAGGTTCGCCGCCAAGAATGGAAATATTGAAGTCGTCAACATTAAGAGCTGCATAAACTTCCTCAATTGTCATTTCCTGCCCAGACTCCAATGGCCACCATTCCTTGTTATGACATCCGGGACAATGAAAATTACACCCAGACACATACAGGGAATTGCGCAGCCCAACCCCATCAACTGAGGTTGAGCTGACAATCTTAGCTACATATAGTATATTACTCATGTGTCTCCCGGTCTTTTAGTTCTGCAAGTTTTGCAGAGTTCCAACGATCTGTTGTACCTACAAGATAACCGGTAATACGCTGAAGGGTATCTATGTTATCGCCTCCGCAATTTGGGCATGTATGAAGTTCCTTTTGCGCATCTTCATATCCACAATCAAGGCAACGGTTGCGGGTATGATTGATTGAACAGTAACCAATATTGAACTTGTCCATCAAATCCACCACATTCATTACGGCTTCTACATTGTGTGTCGCATCACCATCCAGCTCGACATAGAAGATATGTCCACCACGAGTTAATTCGTGGTAGGGCGCTTCTATCTGCGCTTTATGTGCAGCGCTACATTTGTAGTACACTGGAACATGATTTGAATTGGTGTAATATTCTCTGTCTGTTACACCAGGAATAAGGCCATACTTCTGCTTGTCTTTCTTTGTAAACTTGCCGGAAAGACCTTCTGCCGGTGTTGCAAGAACAGAAAAATTCATATCGTAATGGTCGGAAAATGCTTGGACGCAATTACGCATAGCGCCTATAATTCTCAGGCCAAGTTCCTGAGCCTCGTCACTTTCTCCGTGATGCTTACCCGTGAGTGCTACAAGACATTCTGCAAGGCCAATAAAACCGATTCCCAAGGTACCATGTTTAAGTACTGGTCTTACCTCATCATTGGGACCAAGAGTTTCAGAACCGACCCATAAACCCTGCATCAACAATGGGAATTGTTTGGCTTTAGCGGTGCACTGGAACTCGTATCGGTCGAGTAGCTGCCGTGCCGTTACCGTCATCGCTTTATTAAGCTTATCGAAGAAGGCGATGATACGTTCATTCTCATCTTCTATATCTCGAACACTCAAAGCGATGCCTGGAAGGTTAATAGTCGAAAAACTGAGATTGCCACGCCCCACAGAAGTCTTCTCGCCATGACGGTCTTCAAATACACGGGTGCGGCATCCCATCGTGGCTACTTCATACATGTAGCGTTTGGGGTCGTCTGCACGCCATTTGTCATGCTGGTTGAACGGCGCATCAAGATTAACAAAGTTCGGGAAAAAGCGTTTGGCCGTTACGCGACACGCCAATTTATAAAGGTCATAGTTTGGATCACCAGGCAGATAGCTTACACCCCGTTTCTTTTTCCAAATTTGGATAGGGAATATAGCAGTAGAGCCGTTACCAATTCCCTTTTCTGTAGTCAGCAGCAGTTCACGGATTACGCAACGGCCTTCTGCCGATGTGTCAGTACCGTAATTGACAGAACTGAAGACTACTTGATTACCGCCACGGGAATGAATGGTGTTCAGGTTATGTACGAAAGCCTCCATAGACTGATGTACACGGCGTACAGTTTCATTCATAGCGTGCTGTACCATACGTTCCCACGATTTCATACCATCCAAAGGTCTGATAAGGAAATCATCATAAGGTGCATCATAGGCTTCGGACAAGTCAACCTCATTAACCGTTTCCAACTTCTTGAGTTCTTCCTTAAAAGTAACACGCACATAAGGTGCCATGTAGAAATCAAATGCTGGAATAGCCTGGCCTCCGTGCATGACATTTTGAACCGACTCCATAGATATACAGCTCAAAATGCTTGCGGTTTCAATACGTTTAGCCGGACGTGATTCTCCATGTCCAGCCTGAAAACCTCCGCTCAGAATTTTATCTACGGGATGCTGGATGCAAGTCAAACTTCTGGTAGGCAGATAATCCTTGTCGTGAATATGAAGGATGTTGTCAGCAACAACTTGCTTTGTTTCTTCGGACAAAAGATAATCATCTACCAGTTCCTTGCTTCGTTCACTGGCGATTTTCATTACCATGCCGGCAGGAGTATCGGCGTTCATGTTGGCGTTTTCACGAGTGATGTCGTTCTTTTCAGCAGCGATAATGCTGAGGATGGTTTGGTCGCTTTCACGATGACGGGCCTTACTACGTTCATTACGATAGCAAATGTACGCACGCGCTACATCTTTATATTTGGAAGCCATCAAGCTCTCTTCCACCAGATTCTGAATTTCCTCAACGGAAATTTCATTGGGGCACTTGGTTGCAATCTTGTTAGCGATTTTGATTGCATAGTCTTCATCCGTTGTACCAACTTCTTTCATCGCGGCGAGAATCGCCTTAGTGATAAGCATCTGGTCAAACGGCACCTTACGGCCATCGCGTTTAATTACAGTTTTCATGGAATAACCCTTTTTGCTTTTGATTGAAATTTGACAAATATCGAGACAATTCTTCACGGAATTTCTGAGTTCCGTTAAATCCACAGCATCTTGGCTCTCCGCAAATGCCACCTCGATATACGCATTTACGAACCATTACTGAAGCCAAATCCGGGTCAATTTTTACAATCTCTTCTTTTATCGCCTGAAACACGGTTACAGTACCGGGAGACGCACATCCAGTACACAATCTCAACTTCGACATATCAATCAATGATTGAGCATTGATACATAGACTAAGGTTTACTGGCGTTTCTCTGTCAGCATTGTTTTTAAGCCACTCCAGCTCTTCATAGATTGCATCTACTTCATGCTGATGGTCGCCAATAAATGCACCACCATTATGCCAAGAATCAATCAGTTCCCTGATACGTTCAATAATTAAATCCACTTTACCGGGCAGACCAGGGTTGCCCCCGTTTCTGTCATCTCGACAAGTTAGTTGAAAAGGAACAGAACCAACATGGTGACGGATTAAGTGTGTACTAATGTAAAGAGGAATGTTCTTGAGACTAATCCAAAATAGCTGAGTGCGTACTGGAGAGTGCTCAGACTTGTAAAGAGAACTTAGTGTCGCATGACTGGTTCCCAAAAACGTCGTAGCACACGCCTCTTGTAAAAGTTCTAAGTCTGTAAGCTTTCGTACAGACACAGTAAAATCCTTCATTTATAGGAGTTTGCATAGTTTTAATAAATAAATTCTGTACGAAGTCAATTTGAAATGCGGTGCAAAGTTAATCAAAAATTTTCAAGAGCGTGAAAAAAAGTGCGAACAATTTTCTCATTCGCACCAATTTTCAGACTATTCTTGAAATTATCCTTTCATCATATTTTTTCGCTTATTTATCGCAGCCACAATCGTTTGAGGCTTTGGCGGTCTCTTGGGGTGTTCTGCATAACAGCCTTCATTTCTATATAAAATCAGAACTCGTCTGAAATCCACAGTCCTGAAATATGGATTTTTGGATGAATAGCTAATGGCTTCCACCAAATCTGCATCTGGGACTCCATTAGAGCCGACTACTTGCATAATAAGGTCGAACTCTAATGGAGCGTTCAATCGCAAATTATAGCCAAGAGGGACTTCATCAAACCTCCTTAGTATTCTTTTTCGACCGCGTTTTTTTGCCTGGGGCTTCGGTTTCGGTTTCCGTCCTCTTTTCTTCCCCTTCTTCTGCGGCTTGTACGGGTTGAATGTCGCCATTGATTGTAGGAATAATGTTAATTACTGAAGAGGCGGCTGCGGCCTCAATTTCTCGCAAGTTGCGAGCCTGTGCGGGTGAATTGTACGTTTTCATTGTTATACCATATAAGTGATTGAAAATTCTGTTGATTTTCCACAACTGCCATCACAATAGACAACTGTGCAAGCCCTTTGGCCGGCTGCAATTTTGCATACCCAGGATTTTTTATTGGAGAGAGCAATGCTATGTTTAACTGCATGACTTGGGGCTGCTATAGTGTTTGGTATAGTAAACACTGTACCTGAATGTACTGTTTTAGTAGAACCCTGTATGCAAACGATATTGCCAATTTGACGTACATACAGTGAATCTTTAATCCATTTCCAACCAGAATCTGTTAATTTAGGCTGGAAATCGCCTACGCCAGCAGCTCCGATGTTGTTGCGGATCTTCTGTTTCTGTGCATCACTTGTTGCCATATCAGAAAGGCAATTGGACAATTTTGCATACGAGCTCAAGTCGCTTTTGCCAATAGCGCCTATATGAGAACGGCAATCGGCCGCAGTAACGGTTGTTGATACAAACTGCGATAACCCACTGGCTTTTATCGCAAATTTCTCATTTGCCTGAGTGGTTGTGTAAACATCTGCTGTGTTAGCTTTCTTATTCAATTCCTTAGTGAAATTGGTAGCCAGCACATATTTCTCAGAAAGCAATATACCATCTTCCATAATAGCCGGACCAATGTTTACGCTGGCGTGGCCCATGATACTGAGATTGTATGATGGTACCGAAATAGAGAATACTTGATCTGTGGTGCTCAAAAAGCCAATGCGGGCCATAACATTATTGAGTGAGTCACGCCAAGAAATAGCATTAGTCAGACTATTGTTTTCTTTCTGAGCATTTGCTTTCAGGATTAACCCATCAGTAACGCCAGCTTCTATTTTTGTCACGCCATATATATTGGCGCTTCCTTCAGAACCGACAATGCTAAACAGAATTTTTCCCTTACCATTTCCGATATGGGTGGTTCTGAACTGGGTGATACCGCCGTTATAACCGCATACATTGATAGCCAACTCACTGGTAGCATTGGCCGTTCCTTGATACAAGTTATTAGCAGTCAGTACGAGCCCACCAAACATGCCCTCATTTGCTGATACTGGTTTGCTGAAAGTTATAGCAGATGCTCCAATGGTGGCAATCAAAGTACCATTTGCATAAAAGCGAAGACCCACGCCGTCTTCTAACGACAATTGATAATTATTCGCATTGCCGGTGTATTTGACATTAAGCGTACTGCCGCTATAGTTTATTTCTGTCTTGATCGCACCAGATTTAATAGTGACACTCTTGTTGACCGTAACATCGCCATTAGCATTGATTGTCTTGGCAAAATTTACAACACTGTTGACAGTTTGCGAACTGCTTGCAGGATTGAGCAAAAGAGCGTATTTACCGATAAAGGCGTCCTTCATGCGTAGCCCGCCTGTTGAAGGCATTGCAATAGACTGAAGGGCTTTACCAGTGAGCTCGTCTTGCTTTACGGGGACAGACTTACCTATGGCACATCCATAAATATTACGGCCAACCTTTGAGCCACCGCTTTCATAAGGCATATTTTCGGTAAAATTGGCTTCATAAATGTACTGGGGCCATGACGTGATACCTGTAGCACCTGAGAAATAGCGGAATTTTCCATTCAAGAACACATAGCCAGCACTGATAGCACTGCCTGTAATTTCACAACCGCTTACAATGAAATTGTCACAGTCATCAAAAATCTGAGCAAAAGCTAACGCCAAATCCTGAAGGTTTTCCAGGTCGTCGGCATAGGTGTAACGTCCACCGGTTTGTGCGCTAAATTCTTTCATTTCAATCGTATTTGATGATATAAGTTTTATTTGCAAGCCGATACCTGTCTATGACATATTTCAGCATTGCGACATATTTTTGCTCTGTAATAAGCTTCGTATCAATTTGGGGTGTCGTAACGATAAAACTAACAGAGCTTTCTTCTGTCTGCTCATCACTACGATATAGAATCAATTGGCGAGTAACACCAGCCTCTTTGTCGTGGTACACTAATATATTTTGCTCCACATCAATGTTGGCTGATTCGTGATAAATCGGAGTGCCTAATGCTTCAGAGTTTTTAATCGCAATTCGCCCACCATTCGCAAAATACTTTTTGAATTTACGATTGAGGTACCATTCAAACTTAAAAATCTGAGAGGTCATAGCAGCTTCGATTCTCGTTTCTTTGGCATATTCTACAAAGCCATCATTGACACGCCGTAACGGGGACATCAATGCTTGCAGATACAGAATCAGTTTGCGTCCTCCTATATAGTAAGGCACAAGCTGATTTATCGTTTTGTCGAAGTTGATAAAGTACCTCATACGTTATCTTCCAGTTTAAGAATTATTGTATCACGCCACAAAGGAATATCCACTTCCTCATCGGCGCAAGAGCTCTGCTTGATATAGCCAGAATTAGGGATGTAGTAGCGTCCAATTTTAGTCTGGACATTGCCATTTTCATCTTTGATAAGATGATTATCATCGTCATACTTGGCAACAAATATGCCTTGATGGTCAGTATCGTCTGAAGAAACAGACACATCAGTAACGTGTTCAACACTCTGGATGCTGTCAATTACTTTCTGAGCATACACTAAACCATTAAACTCGATATTAGCGATATATTCATTGAGGGCATCTTCAATTGCTTGATATATCTCATCTTCGGTCACAGCACCATCGTAATACACAACTACCCGTGGTATCAATACATCACCAATGCGACTAACCACTTTAGCATGTTGGCCGGCAAACAATATTTGATTGAGATAGGCCCGGATTGAAATCAACTCGTCCTCCTCAATACGAGCATAGGCACCGGGCTTTCCTGTCGCTATCTTGAAACGAACCAGTTTATCATGGAACCCAACCTCTTCCTCCTCAAAATACGCCACTTTCGTAATAACACGCTTAGAGGCGTCAATATTAGGGTAAGAAAAAGCTGTTCCATCTTCATTCATCACCAGTTCATCGCCAGATTGATATTTCAATAGAGCATTGGCAAAGTATGCCGGAGTGCCATTGATTCGATTCTGAAGGTCTTTCGCCAGATCAATCTTAAATACATCCAAGACATTTTCAAACGTCCAGATGCACGCCGATGTAACCCATGTAAATGCGTCAATTATAGACATCTTAGAGCTGTTCTCGAACTCTGTGAGCTCAAGATACTGGTTGCGACTATCTTTTGCCTCAGCATATATTTCACTTAATGTTCGTGCCATTGTCAGGTTGATATAATTGATGGTTAATATAAAATTTCCATGTATCTGAAATGTTCCACTCCGGCTCATTTAGAATTATATTGATAGCTGCATATCCTCTTTCTGAAGGCTCTGTTGTCAGCCATATAGTGCAAGGCCGACGATCGGCATGATGAGCCACAATATATTCAAGATAATCGTCCACAGTGTTATCATGCAGGAAACGAACATCTGTCAAGTCAAGTTCTTGAAGGCTCATATCGCCTATCGGTAGCAGACTGTCAATAGTAGTCGAATGAAGGTCTATCTTATATGTGCCCTCAAACATAGATAACCCTACCAATGAATACCCATGATTAGTGCAAGCATATTCATCGACAACAACAGGCCTGCAAAGAATTAAAGCTCCAGCTAACCCTGTTGTATCGAGCTGAGTGAATTTTAGCGCTTGGGTGTCTCCATAAATGCGGATGCGTCTCTTTTCTGTCTCATTATCAAAATAATGTTCAATAGATTGTACAGCTACGGTTAATTGTACACGTTCCAATTCCGTATTGTCTCCCCAATCAATAATCATTATGCCTTCTCCCGCAACCTTGAAGGAAGTGAAGGCCATATCCGCATTGACTCCTACAAGGAATATCAAATCTTCACCAGGACGTTTGAAATAGACTTTACGTGCTCCAGATGAGGGGGTGATATTTTGTTTTTTGAACTCGCTCACAACTGATTCATTCAATACAAAATCTTCATGGTATATGAGTTCTTGACCATACACAAGGTCTGAAGTCATATTGAGTTCCGGGTTACTAATGAGAAGGTCAAATAGTCCTTCGATGCTGCCATACAAATGCAGGGCTACATCAAACAAATTCTGATTCGGTTTTACTGTATATACGCCCATAGTTTAGCCCTCCAAATCTTTTGCGTCCAACTCCATTTGCTTGGTCTCATAATTGTAGGCGGCATTACGAATCGTTACGCCGTCTGCACCAAATTCATCCTGAAGTACTTTGGTCAGACTGGTTGATGTTACATTGTTTGAGTTAATCCATCGAGCAAGACCAACGCCCGTCAATGGGTAACGATAGTTGCCACCAGGGAAACAAGCAAGAAGGCAGTTTGCGTTCTGTCGTCCAGCCTTGATGATATTAAAATCGGATTGACTGCTGGCATATAATTGAGCAATACCATTTTTGAGTATGACGAAGAATCCATTCTCCGATATAGAAGGCAACTCTGATGCAAATACATTTCTTAATGTGGCGCCATACACTTGTGACTTAACAAGAAACCACTGGGAACCATCTACATCGTTGTTGACATAGACAAATGTTCCATCTTCATTTACACGCCGGATTCGGAGCATGAACTCTTTGTATTTCGGTGTATAAGGAATTACGAAGCACACCCCTTGATTAAGTATGGTGCGCTCGCTAAGTGTATATGGCACATCTATCTCACCATAAATATAACGAGATAATAATGTCGGCTCATCAACCCACCGAAACTCTCTCAATTTGATTTTATTCCGGGGGCTGATGGCAACATCACCAGTTATAATATGTATTTCTATATCTCTACGCATTAACTTGAATGATTTAGTATTTGGTATCTAAAACCGTCAATTTTGCTAATTAACACTGTTATAGAATCTCCAGAAGCCATTTCGTAATCTTGCACTCCTTCATTGTGATTATAAATTCCTTTCAATATGATCTTCTTTGAACCAGGTCTTACTCTAAAAGTCACTATAGTAGCAAAGTCATCTGGAAGAGTGCTTAGGCCAAATTGTTTAGCCACGGATGATTCCGTTGGGAGAGTTACTTCTGTACCGCTATAATCCGGCTGATTGTAATACATTAAAATAATATTATATTGCGAGAAATCAACAGTATAGGATCCACTCCCAAAAGTAAGCATTTTAGCTTTTGTGTTAATAAATGCAGGAGCCTTCAAAGCAGCGTTTGATTCTATACCATAGTTTTTCGTACCACCGGTAACATTGATTAGCAAACCGTAATTTGCTTGATCAAATCCATAATACCCAAAAGTATTAGGAGCATTATTGACAATACGACCAACTGCCGTGAAAGCGCCACCTGCGGAGCTCGGAATGACATCATTGCCAAACATGACATATCCTTTAGCTCCTCCAACCTTAAAGAAATCTTTATAAATTGTTAAAGCAGCCCAATTCGCTTGCGAATTTGACCCTGGTTCGGAATTACTTGAACTTTCAACCCCGATGCACCCTGATGAAATTTTGAACCCCGCAATACTACCAGATGTAGCAACAATCTTTCCTTCTACGGTTAGATTACCATTATCATCCCAAAATAGATGGTTGGATGCTAAATATCCTGAGCCATCTGTAAGTAAAGCCCATTTTCCTTCACATTGAATAGATGCAGTAGATATAGTGCCAGCAGTAATATTGTTTGCGCTAATCTTAGCATCAACATTGAGATTGCCGTCCGCATCCCAATTGATCTTACCACCAGCCAATGCGCCGGAGCCATCGTTTTCAAATTTCCATTTATAGCCACGCAATCCTGTAGGACCAAGAGTGATTTCTCCAGTGTTTGTATATCCAGAAGTTACAGGAGTGCCAGTGTAGAGGGTCGCGTTATCAAAGTTCCAGCCGGCAATACGACTGACACCATTGCTTTTAATCTTGAAAATGCGTTTGCCATTCAAATCGTATGCAGCAAGGTCCGCACTATCAGCTTTAACCTTCAAGTAAATGCCACCATAGGAATCTATAAAGTTTTCCAATGATGCAGCAGACCTGGAATTGAACTGGGAATTTGCCGCAGCAGACATATATAGCCCAGTGTTTGCGTCATCTGACACAAGAGTTATCTTATCCGTAGAGAAACGGCTTGCATTAAGTTTCCACCCCACAATCTCACCGCCATTGTCAGCAGCAGAGAATGTGATTTTGCCTCCCATAAACGACACGTCTCCATTTGCGTCAATATACCATTTGATACCACGCAAACCATTAGAGCCAATTGTTATGCCATTTGTAGCATATCCCTTAACTGTATTATTCTTATCACCAGACCAAATTGCTTCTGTATCGAAGTTCCAGCCGGCAATACAATTGGTAGAACCAGCGGAAAAAACTAAATTATCCCCACCTGTTCCATACGCTACAAAGCCAAAATTATTGCTGGCGCTATAATATAATGCGGCACCGCCATATCCACGCATCCACCCCCAATGGTCATCTCCCCATTCACTGTCGGGCTCAAGTTTACTTACGTTTGCGATGGCAATATATTTTCGGGCAGCAGATATTCCAATAGGTATATTATACATACGCCCTTCCTCAATGGTCCATCCACCGATAGAGCCTTCCTGAGATGTGATTTTCCCTTTGAACTCGGCGTCACCGTTTGCATAAAACCTCACATTCTCCATCGCAAAACTGGCTTCACCGTTTTCTCCGATACTCCATATAGCGTCTCCTTCTGCATTGACAGCGCGAATTACACCATTGCTGAGAATTTGAAGCCTACCTTCTTTGCTGGAGATACCATAAGAGTCAATACTCCATCCACCAATCATTCCCCCATCTCCATTTAGATGAAAAATTTCTTGGCTTTTTAGATAACCGTAAATACCATTGCTGCTCTCACCTGAAGCAAGCAAATCAGGGCCGATGTACACGCCTGTCAATGCTCCTTCTTTCCATGTTGGCTGAGTGCCAGAAGTGTCAAGGACGGCCTCTTTCTTACCAACGAACAGCTTGGGGGTCATTATATAGGTGCCACCAACTTTGGTTTTACTGCCATCCCAATCCTGAATCCAATCAAGCATGGTCGATTCACGTACTACATTGAAAGAGAATTGAACTTCGGTTGTATAATTGAAACCGTCTTGTGTGGTAATTTGGAATTTCACATAACCGTCTAAAATAGTATTAGCAAGTTTAGTCATCGCAAAGGACAGCGTTGTAACCTCTTGAAATGGCCAACTTACGGAAATTCCAGCAGAAGAATATACAACTTGACGTACTTTGAATGGCACTATTTTGGTTCCACGCTTAACTGTGATTGTGCCTTTTGCATTAGTCAAATTGGGATTTGAGCCATCAAAATCAGCAGAAATCGAACACGAAGACGGGGTGAGCAATACTGTATAAGCATCGTTCACCGGACTAAGTGTGATTTCTCCTTTTGCTATTGTGCCCATTGTACTTTAAGTCTTTATGAAGAATAGTCAAAACTCTCATGGCATGGTGTCAAAACCAAGCTTTATTCTGCATTTTTAAGCTGAAGTATTTCAGGGTAGTCGGCACAAATATCAAATGTCCTAAGAGTTTCAACTGTGCTGCATTTATCTATTTGAGCCAAATGCTGTGCGGTAACATTATAACATTCATGTGCATACAATTCAAGCTGCGACAAGATTTCCAGAGCGACATCAACATTGACATTGACGCTATGGCTTCCAAACCATAAACAAGTTGTGTTACGCTTAGCCTTCTGCTCAATGGTTATAGAATTAACCAATCCCACTCTGGTTGCCTTATCAAGCCAAAGGGCAAGGCCGTCAAAATAAAAGAGATTGACCTTTTCGCTATTGTCATAACCTTGTATCTGCATTTTCCGAATCGCTTTCCATGCCTCAACGTCATTTTCGGACTGGAAGAATCGCAAAATCGATTCCAGTTCTTCAGTGGTCGCCTCTGCGATATGAGCTGAATCTACGGCATCAAGAAATGCAGATATAGAACGGTCGGCCAACACCAATCGTTCCGTGGTAGCCTGAAAGTGCTCATCCTGATTTTCTGACAGTTGCTCAATTTCTGATACCTGAAGATTAAGCCACACTATCCAGTGTCCCTTTTTATGCCCGCCATTATTGATAGTGGCCGGTCGTGTATTGAATTTGCAAATCTGTTTCATAATATATTCTTCTATCTAATAATAGTCTTCCATTGTTTCCTCAAGGTAACTTTAGAGACATTTCTGTTGATTTTGAAATACCTCTTAAACTCCTGGGAGTAAATAAGCGGTTGCATGGCTTTGCGACGGATTCGATAAGTTTGCCGATATTTACAGAAACCCAGATATGAGTTGAGAGTCGCAAGAATACGATCAAGGTCGGCTGAAGTAATTTCTTTTGCTGGCTGTTTCATAAATTCTGCGATTTCCTTAGCTTTATCAGTGAATCGTCCGATAGTTCTATTGCTCAAATACAATCGACCATTCTTAATGTATGTGCCAACGAATAGCACTCCATGACTGGCCGGTTGGAAGTATCGTTTGTCCTTATGGATTACCAAGTCCATAGATTTTATCTTAATTTCAGCAGCATGTATCAACCACTTCAATGCTTCTTTATCATTGCACGCCAATATAAAGTCATCCACAAAACGATGATAAGCAGCCCTGATGCCTCTTGCTCTCAGTTTTTTCACGCAATCCACCATAAAGACATCGAAATCGGCCATATAGAAATTGGCAAATAACTGGGTGGTAAGGTTCCCGATTGGGGCGCCACGTCCTTCTCCAGTCCTGAACAGTGATTTGTTGTGAGCCAATCCTGCCCAATCTTTTGGGTCTGAATTAAACACACAGTTCGATTCAGGACGGTGCATCACAACCACATCCAGTAGCCATATCAGCAGATTCTTGAAATCACCATGATATTCGGCTTGTGCAAAATCAATCAGATTATCGCACATACGGCGCTGGGGCAATGACATGAAGAAGCCTACCAGGTCTCCTCTGAATAAGTAGGCTTCCATGCCATAATCGAAGGTGACTTCTTTGATGGCTTCAAACACCCCATCAACTGCCGATTTAGTCCCAAACCCAACTCGACAGTTATGAGTTACATTACCGATATTTTCATTGAGTTCTTCAAAATGAGGCACCAACTGCACACAAATCCAATGATGAATGATACGGTCTCTGAAGGCTGCTGCAAATACTTCTCGAAGTTTAGGAAATCTTACAAGGAAACAGGTAGAGGTCCCTGGTTTGTAGGTTCTCTCTATCAGTTCCGTTGTAAGTAAGTCCAAGTCTTCGTTAGCGATGGGAATGTAATCCTGGAATTGTTGACTGGAAGTCTTGCCTCGGCAACAGTCTTCATACGCTTCCTGTAAAGATTCCCTTAATCGAAGCCAAGCCTTTGTCGGATGAGCTACAGCAGGGCGAACCACGTTAGTGTTGTACTTGTTGTTGTTGTTGCTGTTACCACTGTTGAAGTTCACGTTCCACGAGTTGTTGGCACTGTTCTCAGTGGATGACCAGTGGTTGCCTGTGCTGTTTATATGCGGCTGTGCAGCTTCGTAACTCCGAACATAGTTTATACCATGAAACGGAGTCAGCCGCCCATATCCGAGCAAAGCTCTAAGCTCTCTTCCGATGTTACAGCTATTAGGCTTCGTCATCGGAACCCTGGCTTTGTATTAGTGAGCCACGCCATGCTACAAGTTGACGTATCACTGCGTCAAAGGACGCAATAAGCTGCTTGTGCTTCGTAGCGCTAACGAGACCGGACATACAATTGAGCGTAATTTTAATCACACTCATTAAAGAAATAGCTTCTTCAAGTGCATTTTGTTTAAGAAAATCATCTTGATGATTATATGCTGCCGCAGTCCAGCGAATCATATCCGTAAAATTTTGGAGTAAGATGTCAGATACTTTTACAGTTTTCTTGGGCATCAATTGCACAATCTCAATGATAAGCCTCATAGAAGCGTGCAATGACCTGTAAATAGGCGTATTCTGAAATCCAGTAGCCTTCTTACGGGCTTCTCTTTTATTGCGACGGGCACGATTTATTTCATCATTGGAAAGCACAACAGAGTCATCAGGCTCGCTAAAAGGCGAACTATCAAACAAGTCACACACTTCCTCATAAGTCATAGATTTTCCATTTATATCCATGTTTTTTAGTTTTATTTAACGGTTATAGGCGAGCTGCTTAAAGCAGCTCGCCAGGAAGATTAAAGAAAAAACTGATAGGCTACAGCAGGGCGAACCACGTAAGTGTAGCACTTGCCGTAGTAGCCGCTGCCACCACTGCCGAAGCTCACGTACCACGAGCCGTTGGCACTGCGCTCAGTGGATGACCAGTGGTAGCCTGCGCTGTGCTGGGTGAACGGAGATGCACCGTTAGCAATCAAAGCTCTCCATAGAATCATTGAGTAGATTGGCTTCTCGGCTTCCACTAATGAATGGAAATATCGATTGATAGCAGCTATCTCAAGCCCAGTATAATTGCCATATTCCACGTGTGATGGATTGACATTAGATTTTATTTCATTGGGCTCCGAAGAATTGATTGCCGCTAAAATCATATCGTCAATTACACTCTTAGCCGGGCTGGTACCTTGGCCTTCTTGATAGGTCTCATTCATGCCCCCAGTTCTGGATTTAGCAAAAAAACTATACTGGCGATACAATTCGCCACAAGCCGGTAAATACCAGTTCCCAGAAGCATACTGAGGGTCAAGTTGCTCACCTTCCTTTACTGTAGGCTGATAGAGATAACATCCATATCCTGCTGGATAGAGAAACTGCTGGTATTTCGTTAAGTTATTATTGGCTTTATGAAGTATTTCCATTGCGTTTGCTAACTCCTTCACTGTAGTTGGAATACCAGATAACTGATGCTCATTACCATCATCATCGGTAAAATAAATGCCCACCGACTCATTATCATCTGAAAGCAAATATGCGTTAATGATTTGATTCGCATGGCGTACAATCGCTTGTGTTTTTTGCTTTCCTTGCCAATCAACTACACAGCCTGATGCTTCAGAATAATCTTTGAATCCATCATCTTCGTTAATGTCAAGATAATTGCCGATTGTCTGATAGTCATTATTAGGTCCACCTGTCAAGCCACGGGTTGTAATATTGACAATACCGGGCAAGTCGAAAATACTGGAGATACCAGTTGCCGCACTAATTTCACTTTGTATGCTACCATGTCCATTTGTATCACTACTTGGATAAAGCCCCCAAACGGAACTTCCAGCATTGATAAAGCCACTTTCGCTTTTGAATGGGATATTCTCTTTAGCGTCAACACTAATTTGATAACCCACAAGTTTCCTTGTTTCCTTAAAAGATTCTGTCGGCTTATTATAACCAGTAAAAATAGTAGGCTCTGCTTCATTGTCACCTTGCCACATTTCGTCAAGTTTATAAACAATACCAACCAATGTCTTATCTTTCATGTATTGATCATCGAATGTACCGTCTGCATAAGCAAAGTCTCCAATTTTAGGCACTCGCCGATAAAATCCTACCTGAAACTCTGCGGTTAAAATAGTACCTGTGGTTTTCGTAAGCTCACACTGAGCCAAATAACGCATATCAGTGCCACTTTCATCCAATTTGGTAACTTGTAAAATACCATTTGCAGAATCAATAAAAGTGCCATAAGTTTTGGCACTATCATCAATACCCCATTTGATAGCCAATTTCCCATCTTTGAGAGCGACATCATTACCGGTAGAAGGAGAGCAAACCAGTTTATACTGGTATATTCCAGTTTCAGCTATGTATGTTGGACCATTAACAGAAATACTGTTAATTGCACGCTTTGTATAATTGATAAACAACTTATTAGCAGCATCATCAATGTTCCCATAAGTGTTAGCCAATGCCAATTTATTGTCGAATGACAAATTACCACTCAAGCTAATACTACCAGTCAAATTGGCTTCTAATTGCTGCAACCACATCATAGCATCTACGGCAAACCCTGTCCATAATACATTATCAATCTCAACAAGATTGAGATTTTTAGCTTGTGTATAAGCAAGTTGTATAAGTGATTGTGTCTGTTGCTGAATCTGATGCTCCCCGATAATACGCAGAGTCCGCAGGTTTTCCATTCCCTCAACCAGCATACTTACAAGATTCGGCTGACCATCAACAGTGATAGCATTAACAGTACCCGGCAACTCCACTTCGGTCAGTGTTGATGTTTTGGGGAGTGTTACACTGGTGTATGACGAACCGCTCAGTAACAACGATTGTAGGCGTGGCAAATCCGCAGAGAACGTACCAGAGAACGCTGACGCATTAGTGAAGTCTATTTCTTCAAGATTACGACAATTTGATATGACGATTCCTCGTGGATGAAATTCTATTGGAGCCCCGTTTGCTGACCAACACTCTAATTTTCTCAGTCGTCTTCCGGTTATATTTACATTACCATCTTCTCCGCATGGAAGCGCACCAAGATTGCCAATACTCTTAGCATAGTGCATCCAACGCAGTGTAAACTGAGTATTGGAGTCAGTATTGACAATGAAGCGTACAGTCTCTCCAGGGGCACAGAGGTAAGGCTCGCTACCTTGATTAACCCACTCTCCATCTTTTTTGGCATACAATGCTGCCATGCTACCACCAATCGCCAACTTCGGATAAATATATTGGTAAGCGGTGTATTCTATGTCGTATGTGGGTGACTGTCCCTGTTGGTTATTCACGGAACGGAAACTGAGGGTGCCATCACCACCGGTCTCATACTCACACCATGACATTAGCATCGGCAAACGCTGATTCATAAACTGCTTCTCACACTCCAACTGGTCTCCTACAGCCTGTGTGATAGGGTCTTGACTCACATCGATAAGCCCACTCATCAACTTCACCTGAGCAACTTCATAAAGCACTCGGCTCGTTTCATTATATGCCACAGCCGGGAAATACTCTTGAACCCAATAATAACGCTTCTGCATATATTCTTCTACACTTCCAGCAATTTGAGCCATCAGGGTGAAGATGTCACGCATCATATTACGCATACGATCAGGATAGGCACGCTCAATAAGAGTAAAGAGAATATTGTTCTCACCATTCCAATAGTTGCTGCCATTAGCATCTTTAGTATGTTCCAACGCATAATACGGCTTAGTTTGACGACCTTGGTTATCGGTCTTCTTGATAGTGTCAAGGTCGTCCTGCTTCCAACGAACCAATTTGTCAATCGCCGGATCAATCCACGGATATACGTTCTTGGTACGGTTATCCGTGCAAGCCTCCAGTTTGACAAATGACTGATGAAATACAATATCAGTAATGTCGAGGTACGCAGAAGCGTGAGCAGCAAAATATGCAACACGAGCCTTAGAGAAAATGTCATTAAGCACATCCATATTTGATGTCCCCAAAGTATTCATTGCCTCTTCAAGTGTCATATTTTGCTTGCCATCAACCGTATCAACACTGATAACAATTCCGGCAAGTTGTTCAGTAAGTTTAGGACTACCATAAGTATAAGCACGGCCATCGCTTCCCCACGCAGTAGGGACCTTGACAATTTTCTCGAACTTAGCGGTTGCGGGGTTAAAGTAATACACATTAAAGCGGTCTGAACCAGAATTGAAAATCCAATACTGATGGTCACGGACCAAATTGTCACTATCCGCAATCAATTGAGCTTCAGTGCCGGCATAAGGCTTCAACAAAGGCGAACATGCAAAAACAAAATTAGCAAAGTCTGCAAAATGAGTATAGAGGGTGTTTTCTGTACCACCCTTTGCCTCATCCTCAATGCGTAGTACGCCCTTATCTGTTTCTCCACCATCATACTTGGAACCAATTTCAACTTCAAAAGCAAGTGTATCACTATTACCACTCTTATAACAGTAGCCGTTTTTAATATCGCCAGTATTGATAGTTACGCTCTTAGCATAGATATTCCCTTCCCATGCGCCCTGTGTGTTTTTATTGACAATCCAAGGCATTTGGAAAAGTGCTGCAATAGCACCATTATCGGCTCCAGAAACACAGAGATAGTCCGGGCTTTTCTTTTTATCGTAACCAAATGTTTTCTTATCGCCTTTACCGCTACCCCAAGTCTGGAAACCACAAAACACAGGATTGCCATTGCCTATTTGATAAAAAGCAAGGAACGGCTTTTCGTAACAACAAGCATGGGTGTCCTGAAGCACCGGACGACCATCGCTTCCATTATTGACGAGCGACTGCCAAAGCTCATCATAAGCCCAAATCGCACCAAGCTTATGGCTCTGCATCGGAGAAGCATAGTTGCACTTACCAACCAATTTCGTGATACCGCCACGACCCTCTTCCAACTCATACTTGGAAGCATACACCTGGCTTACCCCATCCAGTGAGTTGAAATACGATATTTTCTTATAGTATTTCCCATCTTCTGTATAGTGAGTTGGATCATTAGCATTATATTCATCAGCAGAGATTTCTTCATCGTCTTCAAAACCATCAGAAATGTTCCACCAATAATAACCTTTAGCAGAAGTTCCCTGTCCCTTATCAGTCATGCCAGTAAACGTGCCAGAGTGCTTAGTATCAAGACTTTCGGCATTGCCACGCTCGGTGTAAATGCGAACATCAACAGCCACATTTTTCTGCTTGCTTTGATTTTCGCGAGAAGGGTAATGACCGCCCTCTGGAATACGGCGAAGAATTGTGTTAAGCCCCATAGCATTACACAAGTCATAACCAATCTCCGTACCATTAAAAATTGAGTTGAAACGCTTGAACAACTTTTTATCTTCAATGGTTGGCATCCCAGCCATGTAGTCATTCTGAATCTGAGTAGAACCAAGCTGCTGTCCTTTGTAAATGCGAACACCATAAATATCAACGTCAGCTTCATCTGAGCCAATCACAATGTTCTGTGCGCCAGCCACGCCAATTGGCGTGAATCTGTCCTCATCAGTATAGATGAATGAACGATTGGACTTACCGTTGACATAGATACGAACAAGGTTCATGCCCTCACCACGCAAATTACGAATAATGTTAATTGCAATATGTTCACGGACTTCCTCTTGGTAGTGAGCATCGCAAATATCTTCCGTAAAATTATTACGACTCAAGCAAACTACACGCGTAGGATAAAATTTCAATCCTGTATAAGCCTGACTGAAAGGGGCTGAGGCGTCAATAATAGGCGCGTCACCCACAATATTCTTGGCTTTAAGGTCAAACTCAATAGTAATGGATCCCTCTACACCGTTAATATTCTGACCAGTATTCTCATTAAACAATTCATACGGTACAGTCAAACGATTGCCGGCGCCAATACTAAGAACCGGGGCATTAACTTGCGCTCCGGTAGAATCTGATTCCAGATTACTAAGCCAACCTGTATTAGTGTCTTTCGGATTAGACAACAAGTCACTCAACTCATACTCGACCTCATCAATAACAATGCTTTGCTTTTCTGCTGAAATTACGACATTTGCCCCCTTGGTAGGTGCAAAGTTTTCTGAATTGTCAACAGTAAAATTGATATTGTTACCAAATGTTACGCCTGCTGCATTGGTAAACACAGCCTGAGCATGAATTATATTCGGTTGTTCCTCGCCTTCATACTCCATAGAGAAGTTCTCATCAAAGGCGTATTCCTCACCATTAACACACACCTGGCTCTTTTGGATATATGCTTGACCTGTATCTCTATCTTGTAGAGTTATATTCAGTTGGGTTTCACTTTGAACCGGATTGTAAATAGCATAGCGGAATATGGTAGCACGAGTCCAGTTCTGGAACTCTTCCATAATATCCGTAACTGCCAGAATAGGTGTTGTCGAAGTATCTCCTTCTGGAATATAGATAAATTGGAACTCTTGATGTTCTGTCTCTGCGGTGTAGCCCTCACCAAAAGCAATCCATGCCTCTGCCTTTACCGCCCCACGCACTAACGTAAACTCAGCCTGACTAAGCACCGCACCATAAGTGTTATCGATATAAGTGGCGGTGCCCAGTGTATAGTTTTTCGTGTAACCGTTAATTTTGATACGAAGCTGCTTCTGTACACTACCGGAAATACGGAAGGGTAACTGTACACTCGCGCCTTGATAAGCAGTTGCAATAGAACCTTCGTAGTTTGCGACTACATTAGAATATACGATTGTCATTGTAACAGGACTGGCAGAAATGCCACTGGTTTCGCCAGTCGCAACCAAGCGCACCTGATATGTAGCATCAGATGTCAAGAGTTTACTCAGGTCAATCACTTTGGCTTGACCGGATTGAATATTCACAGTAAACTCCTTGCTGGAATCCCATGAACCCCATGCTCCATTTGAATTTTGTGTACGGCAAGACACAACAATGGTTGCATCTTCATCCTGGTCCGTTGTTTCCTGAGTAATAGGATTGTACTGCTGCCACAGATAAGATACTTCTACACTTGCAATTGGCTTACTGGTCACAATCGAGCCTGAAGAGATTCTGGTTAGCTTAACGATATTGCTGATTCCACCTTGTTCTTCAAGTAGCGGAATCGCTATATTAGCCAATCTCAAATCCGCATTAGAATCAGGATCGGTCATATAATCATCATAAGCTGCCTTGTCCGCAAACCCCCAAAGATGGTAATAGCCATCGGTATCTTTAGTTTGTGGAATGACTGGATAGCCTATCTTAGAACCGAGCTGGCTCTTCAGAAAGGTTTCAATGTCTTCAATGTCCACGCTTTCTCTCAGTTCTTTATTGCACCAAGGTTCCTTTAGCGAGGTCAAAGTTTTGCGAATTACAGTATTCTTTGCCATAGAAATTATTATTAAAATATACTATTTGCGATTTGCACCCCAGCCGGTTCCATAATCCCAGCCATGCCCATGTTGCCACCATCCACCGGCTAAGCAGTTGCTAACGGCTTCCCATATCAGGCGAGTGCCTTTATAAGTTGCAGATATAGCACGACGACCATAATACCGGGCTGATAATTCTAACTTGTTTCTGATAATCATTCTTCAAAAATGTTATATTCGACAGTATCAATAATCTGGTTGTTTTCCAACAGAGCATCATATTCTTCTTGCGTGATGTACACAGTGGAATTTACCGATGCAATCATTTCGTTTACTTTCTCAACCAATTTATTAAACTCAGCAGCTGTAAGTTTTCCACTGGCATTAACTCCTTGATTGGCAGTCTTAGTTCCTATTGTCAGTTTCTCTATAGCCATATTATCAGAAAATTATAGGGAATGAATAATCGAAATGATCTGCCAGTCCAATCTCGCATACAAAAAGATCAGAACCGTCCATTTCGTAATTTAATGTTAGTACATTGTTGCCATCCGTAACATCCAAATCTTCAAAGCCAAGGTCTGTATTTAAGTCATTGACATTATAACGGTGCCAAGTAAACGTAAAATGCTCCAACGCATATTCCAAATTGACCGGCTGACCTTGATAATATACAGTAGCAGTTAATACGGTTGCGCATACCCCATTCTGAAAGGCGTTACCCTTAGATGAAGTAATTTGAACCGTATATCCTTGAACATACTGCTTAATGATATTGAATGTATCAGTGTATGTTCTGGAATCATTCAATTTAATTTCGCATTTGAATGACACACGACTCTCACCATGATATGTGATAGGGGCACCATTCTCATCAGTGGCCGGCGGTGTAGTAACATAACCATACCAATAGCAAGAATCAGGAAATACCTCCAGTGTATTGCCGTTTGCACCAGGTATTGCAATCCATTCGTCTCCGATCAACAGATACCATTGACGCTGGCTGGACGATGAAGCAAAGCCAACCTCCTCCAATGACATCACAATGGATGATGGGCTACACGTTTTACCGTTTGTAGAATCCTCTTGTCCGATGATAGTAAAGGTGTCTTGTCCGAGAATACGCATATAACGATTCGCCATCTCATCCTGCGCATCATCAGATAAATTATCCCAATTAAGTGTTACATCTTTACCAAACGTGACTTTTCCATTATGGTCCCATTTGATATTCTCATTAGCCAAATGACCAGAGCCATCCTGATTCAGTCTGAATGAATTGGTACGAGTGTCAATAGCACCGGTTCCATCATAATTCAATCGAAGTAATGGATTTTGGATAGTACCTCCAATACCACCACGCGAAAACCATGCGCCATAGTCATTGGTTTCATCCAAAATATCATCAGTCGGCTGGTATTGCGTGCAATACTCTCCAGTTTCTAATTGAGGTGCAGTAACGTACAACACTTGCTCATCAGGATTGAGACTACCGGCAACAGACTGATATATTGAGCTGGTGAATGTAGGAATCAGACTAAGCAACAAGTCGTCCGTATCTTTTTCAGGAATCAGTAAATCAAAGAACACATGAAGCCTACGCCACTCATGGCATTGGTCTGATGCTATTTGAAGTGTGCCAATGACTTTCCCGTTTTGTTTGATGCCAACCTGACACGGTTTTCCAGCATATCCCCAGAATGAAAAACAATATCGCTCCTTAGCATGGGTATTCAGCCACTCTCTGCTTTGAGCAAACATTATCAGTTCACTGGAGTTCATCGTTTTGTACACGTTACCCATACCAGTTGGGTTCAAAAGCGTGTCGTTGTCAATAGTAATACTGCTCAGAAAATTGACATCACATGAATTTCTGAAACAGTTACGGTGTATTTTGCCCGCATAGAATGTGGAAGCAAAGCCATTTTCATCTCCGGCAGTCAATGTACCTGAAATATGAGCGGTCTGAGAAGCATACAATTTTTGGATATACGCACCATACCCAGTAAGAGTGCCAAACACCGGATCGTTCACTCCTTCAAGTTTACCGATACGCATAGCAGTGGCGCTGCCAAAATTAGAGATGCTATCCAATAATATAATGTTGAAATCAGCAATCTCTACCCAATCATTTACCCCCAAACTCTGAAAATCCAGCCTGAATGTACGAAGGTGTCGTCCTGAATTAAGAACATTGATAGCCTGAAAGTGATAATG
This sequence comes from Palleniella muris, assembly GCF_004792655.1. Lineage (GTDB taxonomy): Bacteria > Bacteroidota > Bacteroidia > Bacteroidales > Bacteroidaceae > Prevotella > Prevotella muris_A. Next base: position 46,341 of record NZ_SRZC01000007.1, read on the forward strand.
CCAATCTTCGGCAAAATCTTCAGTCCATTCTGCATCCTTTACATTAGCAACCGAATACCCAATCTCAGCATTAACAGTTACTGCTTTATTGGCTCTGGCCTTATAGGAAACAAGCACTCGCTTCTGGGCTGCAACCAGTTCATAAAATTCTTGGCTTAACCCACAGAATCCTGTCGTTGCTGCACTACGAGTTAAACGCACGATACGATTTTGGTCGCTATCGTTCCCTTTGAAAAGTGCAGTTAGACCACTTCCTTTTACAATGTATTGCGAGCGTGGGTCTTCAAACGCTTCACTGGCAATATTTTCCGGCCAGCATATACTCTTGTTTCGGCCAAGACCATCAATGACATCCATGAACGGGGCTTTATCATCCGATGCTGTAAGATACAAGGCACCGGACCGGTCTGAGTCGAAAAGATTAGTAATTCTGGCAAAATCAAGCAGCTCGTTGGTTTTAGGCGCATCTCCTTCCAACAGGGCCCCAATAAAATAAGGCACGTCGCGTTCAACATTTTGAGTGAGTATAGTGCCATCTGCATTGAATATGGGCTCTCCATTAGAATCGTATTGCGCCTCAGTGGAGAACCGCTTTGTCGTGCCATACGACAATACGCACATAAGCGAATAGATGATATTGGCACCATCAAAATATTGACGACGTACAATATCACCTGTTCGTAAACCCTGAACCTTCTTTGAATCCGGGGCTATCAGTATTTGGTATTTTCCCAGTTTGACCGGTGCTGCCATTACTCTAACGCTATTACTTCGTCTCCTGAGCAAGAATCACTGACCCAAAAAGACCCGTTGGTACATGATGTTTTTTGGACTTCAAGCTCATAAACTCTCATTTTCTTACGAACCGTGAGAGAATCGAAGGTGGCGTGAAAGCCTCCATTTGTTACTTCATCTTTGACTGCCCATCCATAACCCGCAAAGCCACTCGCAAAACTGGGTGATGAAACACTGCCGTCAAAGTAGCCGTTGCCAGAATATCGAAGACCGTCAACTACACCTTCTATGAACTTTCCGTCATCAAAGAATAGAGCATCTTCAATCAGTCTGGTGTGATATTGCTCGCTTTTTATTGCAAAATAATCCGCTTCCACCGGTTTGTCGAAGGCGAAAAATTCCCCATCAGTATTAAAATGGAGTGTAGCAGACCAGTCTAATGCCTTGTTTCTAAAAGGAGAAGTGGTCTGAGCAAAGAATGTATCAAACTTTAATTGTTCAGTCGGATGTCCTTCTACTTCACCATTAACATAGGGTATCTGGATGTTCAGTTTGCCAGTAACGGGGTCTTGATAAATCGCCGGACCCTCGGTAGTGCCAAAGCGAATCTGCTTGGGAAACAAAACGCCTAAATTATCTGCGTCTGTGCGAAATGTTTCCAGTACAGAAGACCCATTCACAGCGCACTGCGCCCTCAACCCATTCACAAAGTTTCCAGCACCTTCTTTTGAAACAAGCTTAAAATTGTTGGAATAATCCCAAATATCAGCCTGTAGGGATATTTTACTGGTTTGTTTACCATTATCACTATCACCCAAGTTCATTATCATTCCGGGAGCTGAAAACGATACCACTTGGTTATTGCGTACATTGATAATATAATCTTCGTCGAATTTAATTCCATGCCCGTTGATGATACGCAAATCGGAATCAAGTACGGTACGGGCTATCGAAGTAACGCTGCCATCCTCTGCTATTTGGTCTATCTTTTCAGAATAAAGGAGTTGTTTCTTTAATGCCCCCAAAGAAAAGCCATCATTTACGGCAAGAGCGCCCTCTACTGAAGCATTACCTTTGACTGACAGATTGCCATACACATTGGCATCTTTCATAGTCCAGTCCACATCGGATTTATTCGAGTTTCCCGAATGATAGAACTCATACTTGTCCCAGAAAATGCCATCCTTATTGATAAGGACATCGCCCAATTTGAAGGTGCCGTCAATTTCGATGTCGCCTTTCATTGATATACTTTGCCGTTCTATGACAAGAGCATTGTTATCCAAATAAATGGACTTATTACCACCAAATGAAATCCCATCGCCAAAGTCTAATGTTCCTGTAATGCTGACATCGCCCTTAACTTGCAACCCACCATGTACAATAGCCCATTTCTTCTCATCCGCATCAATAGATACCTCAAAGATTTTCTGGCCATTGACACCAGCATCGAACCCGTACCATGCAGACAATGCGCCCTTCATAGAGTCGCCTCCACGAGATACAAAACCTGTGGTATCGCCGCCTTCGCCACCACTTCCACCTCCGCTCAAAACGGACAAAATAGAATTGGCAAAGAGGTATGCCGAATTTTTCATCAGAATTGTAGAATAGCCGGATGCGACTTTATCTACTTCTGCCTTTTTCTCTTGGTCAAGCACCGGCTCTCCATTGGAATCAAAAACAGGATTGCCTTCTCCGTCTAATACGAGCAAATCTTCAGAAGATGGGAAAGCCGGAGGATCAATCTCATTTGCTTTCACCATCCCCTGATAAAGCCTATCATATAAATGATACAGGTCACTTTTTTTATCAAGTTCTTCCTCGTTAAAATTAAGTTGTGCGTCTGCCATAACTATTTCTGAATTTGAACTTTCTTTGTTAAGAATCCACTATGACTGGAAGCAAATGATTGAATTTTTGCCTTCAATGCAATAAAACTCGCAAGGACGTTGGCCGGCGGTTGCGGCCCCATCATTGTCGGAGTCATCATTTGGCCAAGATAGCCGACCAAATCTGATAGGATTGTAGCAAGCTGTTGACCCAAAACGGCATCATCAGTACCACTTTTGCTGCCGACATACACAGTACCGTCTTCAGCTATCACAGCAGACTTACCCATCTCCATTTTTGCCTGAGAGCCGTCCAGAGTGACATTAGCTTTATCGTGCTCCAACACTATGTCATCTTCGGTCATAGTAGATGTCGATTTTCCTGAAACATCATGCTTGATTTCCAAGCCATCATCAGGGTCATTTCCTATGACTTGCGTTGCCACATGTTCTGCATTTTCATCGGTAACAGCAATAGTCTTAGCTAAATCTTTGGTGTATTCGGTGGTTGTCTGTATGCCTGTAAGCTCCAGCTCATGTATATCTGGGGCATCTTCGTCATCCGGTTTATATTCCTCACGCTCACGCACACCCACCATGATTTTTTCATGGGAATCGAGCTGGATGAGGTCCACGTGAGAGAACATCGTGACATACTCATTATTGGTTTCAGGGTCTTTGCTGACAAGGACATCTGAATACAGTTTAGGAATAATGATATAGCCTTGACTATCCTTCTGAATGGCGGTCAGTAAAACACCTTCATGGTAGCCTATTTTAGCGTCATCAGACTCTGCAATTGACCAGTCTGCATATTCCTGTACGTCTATTGTTCCAAATAACTCATCACTTTCATCGGAATGTATCTTAGCAACATAACCAGTAACTTTAGATGTGCCTCGGACAGCGCCTGTTTGACTATTGACAACACCTTTCAAAGCTATAGCGCGTATAGCCTCGCGTATCATCTCATTAGATGAATGGTCTGTCAAATGTTTTTTGGTATTGTTACTCATAATTATTATTTCTTGTCGTTGTTGCCTTCTCTCTTAATGCAATACGGCAATGTGATTTTTTGACGGAATCCATCCTTTGTACCGAAAGTTGTAGTAACTTCCTCAACTAAATAGACACCATTCTTTCCAGGGTATCTGTTGTCAATTAACTGAACTTGTTGGGCGGTCCGAATATGCAAGTCACCAAATAACGTGAGCGCCCCCTCTATTCCAGTCATATTGTAACCTTCAAAATACTTAATTGCCTCTTCTGCCAATTTCTCAACGGTTGTCGGAATTTTTTTTGACACGAAAGCAATCTGAGTATAGAGCTTCATATCAACCTTATCGTTAGGGGCATCTGTCAAATACCGTTTTCCTGCCTTCAAAGCCTTCTTGCTCAATTTTGTTTCATTAACATAGCGATAACGAGAATTACTCTTAGACTCTGGTTTTCCTGGGTCGTGCTTGGTATTTCTCAATATTGTAATGTTAATAAACTTATCATCGGATGATATGCCCTTTGCCTTAACAGCTAAGAAATCCTTATCAGAGGAAGTCAAGGTCAGTCCATTGTCCGCAACATGATAGTCGAAATGGATAGGTACAATACCGGGAACCGTTGTTGCGTTCAATAATGAATCTCTCCCTGGATTTGAAAAATACGCCCGTCCTATTTGAATAGCTGGCTGACCATTGTAATCACTAACATAACAGAACATACCATACTTAGCCCATTCTGTCAATACATCCGCAACAGTTAGCTCGGTGCTCAGTTCTACTGCCCCCAAGTCAAAATCCATTCCTGCGGTGTCTGGGTGTAAAATCAATCCTGTGTCCTGAAGCATCTTGTATCGCCCCTTGTCGCCAAGAAAATCTTTCACCTCACATTTCTTCAGTTTAACCTTCGGGCAAGTAATTGTCTTTAGATAACTGGCAAGGTTCTCGCACTCCAGTTCAATAGGGGTGTCCAAACTAACCTTGGTGATGTACCCATCAAACATCAAACTCATATATTTTTTTGAGTCCGGGCCAGTATTTTTGAAATTCGACAGATACTCTTGATACGTGTCATTATCATTATAAATTGTTTTGCCAGTATTCCCCGTTTTGGCCATTTCTGCAACCAGTGGGTCTGTAGTGTAACCCAGATAAATTTTAATACGCTGGCCTATTTTGAATGTATCAACAGATACCACGGAGGTTTCAGTACGAGTTTCTTCAACCACGCCGCTATTTGATAGATTAACACTAATTTTCTGAAAATCTTTTTCTTCTTCGGCAGTTCTGGCTGTAATGGTCTTGCGAATAATAGTGCCACGAGGAAAACGTACTGAAGCAGTGCCAATCAGTTTCTTAAATGATTCTTCAATTTGCACTTCTTCAACTTCACAGATACGCATCACGTCCCCACTAATCTCTCCATTGGGCTTTTTCTTATCTGTTGGTGTCCACACTTCAATTAAAGAAATGAGGATATGATAACCAGGCTGTTTGTTTGTATCAAAATCTGCCATGTCACTATATATTAGGAAGTAATTCATCAAGTCCGGCTCCAGCAGAAGAAGTCGCTGCACTTGTAGCTACATTCAAAGTTGTCTTAACAGCCATTTGAGCTAATTTGTTATCAAGAATAGCCTTGTACCAAGTGTCCCATTGAGATTCTGCAAGGTCTTTGTTGATTGCAGCAATTGTGTCAGCCTGGATAGTAATTGCATCGTCAGGCTCAACCGCAACACACGTAAAACTGTAAGGCTGGATGTTTTTGTATTCGATTGCATCCAGTGAAAAATCCTTGATGATGATACGAGTAACGCCAAGCAATCCGAATGTGATAAAATTCACGTTCACAATTCCATTGTATTGCATAATTTTCACAAAGCGTTTCACTGCTTCGGTCGGGTACACACCTTCATCATTTGATACAATAGAGCCACTTATGTTATATGTCAAATCACCACCAGAAACCAACTCTTTACGAGTGAAATCTCGGCCTTGTACTTGAGTCAAGATTACGTTTTTACTGCTATTCATCGACACTTTGGGAGCCAGATCGATATGAAAGACCGTCTTTGTGTCAAAAGGATCGGCCTTAGAAGACTGGAGATTGTGTTCAATCTCATTTCCAGGATTCCAAAGTTTTTCCAGCGTACTCTTCTTCTTGATTGTATAAGACTCCACGGTATTTTCATCCCAAAGCACATCATCATAATGTACCTTTTCTTGGTCATCAAAAGACAATATCAGAGCTTCGGGGACTGGAGTACCATACTTAGTCTTGGCAATAAGTTTATGCCCGCCCTCGCATACAATAAAGCCAAAGTCCTCAGTGGACTTCTTGCCATTATTGATAAGCACTTTACGATTAGCCTCTTGTTGAACACGCATTGCGTCTCTCATCTTATCACGAGCATATCTTTCATACCTTGGAAGGAGGCTATTTAATTCTCCTTCCAAGGTTGACATGGCAAGTTGCTTGGCTATATGAACCAAAGCACTTTTATACGCGGATCTGGAAACATATTGAATACCGCCCTGAGTTTTTTGATAGCGCCAGTTAAGGCTGCTTACTAATTCAGAGGTCGCATTTCCTGCGTTAAACACAAGGTTAGACCATACACTATTAAAGTACCCCATACATTATGTGTTTGAAAGGCCATTTAGCATCATTGTTCCGTCAGCGGCGGCTTCATAGAGTGCGTAGGCAACTTTTTCTTTTAATTTCTCAATTATTGCAACATTGTTTTCGTTGGTCATATCAATTGAATCCACCTTCATCAAATTCTGGATATTGATGTTGATCTGTTTCGGAATGGCACGCTCCTTCTGATGAGATTTATAGTCAGATGTCCGGGTGCCGGTACGTCCACCGTTGTTTGTACCTTCATTATGGTTATTTCCAGTAGGAGTATGCACACCAGGTGCATTAGGCTTAGCAACAGCATTACCCATCTGCTGAGGCGTAAATAAATTGTTACCGTTATTCCACGATGGCCACCAGCTAAATGGTTGTCCATTGTTCGTATTTGTCAATGGATTCCATAACAAGCCATTAGTGGTCAAATTATTATTATCCGTCCCCCAATTGTACGGGCTGGCGCTATTATAACCCCAGCCGAAGTTAATTGGATATACAGTAGGGAATAAAGTAGGCCATTGTGAGTTGACGTTTTGAACGGTTGTCAACAACGTATTCATATTGTTAGACATATCCACCAATCCCTGTGAAATCTGAGCTGGTTGATTATTGTCATCGATAAGTTCCCATTGTTTAGTAGTCGCGTTCCAACGCCATTTCTGACCATTCAGTTCTTTTATTTCTCCATCATGTGAACCAGACAGTGCCTCATTAGAGCCCATAAACGATTGAGCTAATGTAAGCAATGTATTGGCGTATGTCTGGAGTGCCTGAGTGGATGGATCTGCTTCAAGCCCAAGCTTCTGGATAGATTCCAAAAGACGTTGCATCTGACCGGCAGCGGTTTGAGCCATAACTTCTGGCGTTTCACGGCCTGAAGGGTCACGCCATATACCATCGCCAGCATAGCCCATATTACGGAACCAACTGGTAACATCATTTGGATTATAGTCAGCCAATGTCTGACCGAGAACATCATAGTCACCCCATCGCAATGCCCGAACTACATCATTTTCTGTCAAATTACCAGCGGCTAATTTCTCTTTGAAATCGGCAATAGCATTTTGAGCCTCAACCATTTGGTACATTGATTTCCAAAGAAGCTGAGCACCCATATATGACTTAGCAATGTCTTCTCCAGACCAATATTTAGCGACATCAGTATCTTCATTCCACTGATCCGGGCGAATCAGAGTTGCCCATGAAGCGGGACCGTATGTGGCGGCAAACGTATCACGCCAATTCTTCGCGTCTTCAACAGTAGCTTTTCCATAAAGAATCTGAGCCAAACGATGCTGATTCTCGTCCATAATTTTTGAACGGTACTGTCCATGTAGCAGTTCCATTGCCGCAGCCACATCATACATAACAGCATCATTGGTGTCGGATGAACCTTTAGGGTTAGCAAACCTAATATACTTTCCATTAGCATCTTGATAATACCAATCGCCACCGTAATTACGAACTGATAACCCAAATTCCTGACCGTACTTATTAAAGAGATCGGCTGCACGAGAAGCAGCGCCACGGCTACCCCACATAGAGTCAGCTGCATAAAACTTCTCATACATAGTTTTATACGTTTCATTGCCAACATCTTTTGTAGTAGTCGCATTTGGTGTCTCAATGCCCAGCAACTCTTTCATCAATTCAATACGACGCTGAATTAGGTCGTTTATATCGTAATTCTTACGCCACACAAATTCAAGATAACGCTCAGTACGAGTATTGCCATTCAATAAAGCGCCGTCAAGAAGTTGATGGCTATTAGAGAAATCATTAACAAATCCAGAAAGAGCATTAAGGTTCTGATTGAAACTGGCTAAAGATGCACCTAATCCACCAAGAGCCAAACCTGCGGCGGCTATCCACCCAATAGGGCCTCCAACCATTGCAGCCATTCCTGCCGCAGCAAAGAGTCCTCCAGAAGCAACATCCCAGCCATTTGCATTTTCTTTGGTCATCTGGTGCATACCCAGCATCATACCGGCGGCACCTACGCCCATTTTGCCAAACCCTTTAAGACCATTCCTTATTTGCATGTTCCGAACACGCTTATTGAATGTCTTTTGATTCTGCTTATATCGCTTTAGCGCGGCTGCATCTTCTGCTTGGCGAGCCTGATACACTCCAGAGTTCCATGCAGCTACTTCTGCCTCTCTGCCAAGATTATCTATTCTATTAAGATAATAACCACTGGTTGAAGCATGAGGTCTGGATAAATTCAATCCCTTAGACGCTTTTATATATTGCTTATAAGACAATGGCGCAAACCCTGCCATACCCGCAGCAAATCCAAATGGAGACATTGGAGCAGAACCTGCCGCAGCACCAGCTCCATAAGGCATCACAGCAGTTGCAACGGTTGCTGCCCTGCCAAGTTTGGTAAAGGAACCTGCTAAGCCAACCATTACAGCTCCAACCTTCCTCAACCCTAAAAGCCCAAGAAATACACTTCTAAGAGCCGTTACAGCTTTGACGACGGGCCAAATCATCAACTGAAACTTAGCCCATGTCTTGACGAGACCACCAAATTTATCAAAGAACCAAACAAACCATTTAGAAGCATCTATCAAAATCTGAATAAACTCCATCAGACTATTAGCCACTTCCTTAAACACCTTCTGTGCATCAGGGTTCTTGTTCGGATCCATCCAATTGATTGCCATCTTCATCCAACCACGCAAAGCCCCCTGCACTCCATTAAATGCAGTTACACCCTGATCTGTGAACACTGAAACAAGCTGTGCCCATAGACCTTGGAATGTATTTTGTTTTTCTTCTGCCAAACGGCGGGTCATACCTCCGGCTAAGAAGTTTTCCAGATAGACTTTTTCCCATTTATCTGCATGGGTTGCGAGAGCTACTGCTCCAGAAGCCGCTGTCTTATGGAATATACGATAATAGGCATCAACATCCAGATTCTTATCGTGAAGTTCTTGGAATATCTGAAGTATATCTTTTCTTTGTCCGTTCTTGTCTGTAAGGCTTATTCCTATATCCTCCCAACCGGCTCGTTGTTTTTTAGTTGGATTCGCAAGGTTGGCCATAATAGTACGCATTGTAGTACCAGCCTGAGAGCCCTTAATGCCGGCATCGCCCAATACGCCAATAGCAGCTGTGGCTTCTTCAAATGAAACCTCACCAGCAGACAGCAGTGAAGCAGCATATTTATAAGCTTCTGCAATTTCTGTCAATGTCGTGTTTGACATGGTGAATGTATTGGTCATAATATCCGCAGCATTACGCATCTTATTTGGCTCAATGTTGTAAGCGGTCATAATGTTTGTGACCAAATCAGCAGTTTTACCAAGCTCGGTGTCGCCAACCAGCGCAATGTCTGCAATAGGACTAATTGCTTGCTGGATGGCATTTACATTAAAGCCGGCCATTGCCAGGAACTTAGCTGCATCGGCAACTTCCGTTACCTTGAACTTAGTCTTCATACCGACATTGCGGACTACCTGAGTCATTTGTGCAAATCTGCCGGCAAAATTTTCAGCGGTGTCGTGAGATTTCAAAATGTTCTCAACGGTTTTCATCGCATTGTCATACTCTGCGGCCTGATTAACGACTTCGGAAACCAGCATACCGGCTCCAGCAATACCATAAGCAATGCCCATACCCTTGAGCATATCAATAGCCATACCGCCATTATTAGGAAGCGGAGTAGGACCCCAAAGCTTATATCCAAGATTAGTTGGGTGTCGCATTACTGAGGTTGCATAACGCCTTGTAGCTGCTGTGGTCGTACTGGATGAGCGTGAAGGCGCTGTCCTTGTACGCGAACTGGAACCGCCAATAGGTGCGGCGGTAGCGGCAGTACGAGATGCTGTTTTTTTCTTATTGCCAACACCTCCTAAAGTCACACCCATTGCATTAAGCTGTTGCACTTCGACTTTAGCCATTTGCAAAGCGCGAATCAGCTTGCCAATCTTCTGAGTAGCTGGACGAGTATCAATCTTAACCGAGTATTTACCCCGATTAAGCGCACTCATAGTCTCCACGAGACCACGGACTTTACGCTGTAAATCCGTTATTGGTTTCGTAGCCTTATCCATTGATGCAACGGCCCGCTTAAACGAATTGATTGCGGATTGAGCGTTGGCTGCATCAACATTTACAATATAATTGACTTGATATGTTTGTCCGGTCATAATCGAATCAGTCTTTTACAAAGAATAGAGATAGGAGATGAGGCATGGGGAAAAGATTAGCCCCGTTACACGATATTTGTAACGGGGCCTTTCAACGAGTTATCGAATTACAATCCTAAAGCATTTGCGTGTCTGGTGATGACCATTTGACTGTGCATCCACTCCGCATCGCACACCAGCCTGGCAAAATCTTCTTCATCAAGGTCATCGATATTAACACCTGGAAAATAATGTCGCAAAAGAATTATCTTTTGACGGAAATAGTCATCCTCTCTTACTTCCCAGGTTTCGATAAATTTATGACACGACCGCCGCGCATCTGAATGATGTTGTTCAGCTGTCCCATAAGACCGAAGAGGAACAGAGAGTCGTCATCAATGAGTTCCTTGTCGCCATCCAAGAAGCAGTCACGCGCAAGCTGACGCATAGCCGAAGCCTGATCTTTCTGTGCGAAAGTCATGTACTTGGAGAACGTGATGAACGAAGGCTGGCAGAAGTAGCCGATATAGACGTCCTTTTCATCGTCCGGATCACCGTCCACCATAAGCGGAAAAATCTTTGCTTTGGGGTTGTTTGCTTTCAGGTCTGCAACCTTCTTTTCAACGGCTGCACGGAGCTTGGGATCGAGTTCTTCGATGGTCTGAAGCTCAAGAGTTTCTTTTTCTTCCATGATTCGTTTATAAATTAAAGTTGATACTCAATATAGAATAGGGCGTCACTTATTCAAAGGAGTGAAAATCTTCAAGAAAAATGCGGCACCAGAATCATTACTGGTGCCGCATCCGTTCACTCTAATAAATCCTATGGAAGAAAATTATTTAGTGCTCAGTTCAATCTTGAAGGGGTTAAGCTCGAACTCTTTAGTGATGTTGGTGTCATCCTGTGATACCTCCATGCCATCCTCGTTGAAAAGACAGCCCTTCAGAGTCACAGTCTCCGTAGAGAAATCCTGAGAATTGAACTCGTTTGCGAAAGACAACACAAGATCAAATTCGCCCAGAGCCATCAAAGAGCCTTTGAGTGCTCGCAGCTGAACCTGAGTATTGTAGTCCATCGTAATCTGAGCGGTGTACTCAGTGTTACCAAAACCACGATTTACCGGCTCACCTCCAAGACCATAATTGGTCTCAACCTTCTTCTTTTTGTTCCACTTGATAGCGGTCACACCCTGAAGGATGATTGGATTAGGGTTTGCTGACCCCGTAAGTGCCAAGGATGTCAGCTGAACCATTGCCCACGAATAGGCTACGTTATTGATAATCATTGTCGTATGTAATTTTTATTACTGCTGACTAACGTAAAGACCTTCCGTAACCTCGATAGACTCTGCACAGCCCATCGGCACGATACCATACGAGAGGGTCAGCTTTTTGGTGACAAGAATATTCTGTTCAGCAGGAACGGTTACGAAAGCAGTTCCACTGATTTCCTCTGCACTCTCCATCTCATTCAGAATGTCTTTGAGAAGGTTCTCGAAAACAGTAACCTGAGCGGAAGACAGATTGCCATTAGAGGGGTCAACTTTGATAGGTGAGTTCACGTAAGGCAGCAAGGCGATACGAATAAGGCGACGAGATTTGTTGATAGTTCTGTTACGTGAAATGGTACAGAAATCACCAGCAGAACAAGTGTGGTCGTTAGCAAAGTATGTGTGTCCTTCCAGCCCCTCGAAAGAGCGTACAAACACATAACCAGCCTCTTCCAGTGCATTGAGCTGAGACTTGCTCAGTGCCGAATAACTCAAGCCATTGGTGATGAGTCCATCAACAACAGTGGAGTCGCCAAATCCCATTTCGATTGCCGGAACATAGTTTACAAGGTCAAACTGACGAACCCAGCCGATAGACTCACCAACGCCAGCCTGAGTCAGAGTACCCAACGCAAGTCCTATAACGCCGACAGGAGTCGTAGATTCAAGCGATGCTTGCATACGGCGAACATCTTCTTCCATTGACTGAGATAAAAGCACAGTCACGTAACGAGCGTCAACTACACAAGAAGGAATCTGACTGACAGCAATCTTATTGGAAGTGGTAGTGCCAATCTTGACCTTTGATGTGTTTGCGCAAAGCAAAATTGAAGCAGGGGCGAAATACTCATCAGCAAGCTCAACAGCTACACGGTTGATGTCGGCCACAAGACCGATAGAGTAAGCGTTTGCACTCTCATCAGGCTTAGTCCAAAGCTGTTGCTCTGTCCATACGCCAATCTGGAAGATTGCACCACTGGCTGCACGCTGCATCTCAATGATGGCGTTCCAGTCATTAGAACAATCTGCAAACATCACGAACAGACGACCGCTTCCACCGGCCATGTTGAAGAACTGGCGAATATGATAGTAAGGAATACCTGCCAATACATCGGTGCTGGCATTGGTTTCGCTATCAACTTCTCCAGTATAAGCGGTAATACCAGCCTCTATTGCATCATTAAGGCTGTTCAACTCTATCACCTTGTCCTTCCAAGTATCTGCGATGTTTGCCCCACCGCCGGTAGTCCAAAAGTTAGTCTGACCAGAGATGTCAAAAATGAGACCACACACATTTTCAATGGTGTTGGAGCGCAATACCGGAATATTGCCGTCCGTGTCTCTCATAAAAACATTTCCTAATGCCATTGTATGATAGTTTTATTGTTTGCAAAATGGATTTTGGTAGAGGACTGCATCCTTCAGGAAAACTTTCGGAGTATCTGCTGAAAATACACCGCCCAGTTTGTCAAAATACACCGCCTTCTCTTCTGTATGATTCTTCAGATAGGCGAGCACGTATTCGGGAATATCGTCCTGTGATTTAGCACTGGCTTCATCTTTCTCTTCCTTAGCAGAATCTTCAACTTTTGTAGCCTCTGTTTCAGGCTCAACAACTTCAGTCTTTTCGACCTCTGTATTTTCTTTGGTGGCCTCGACTTCTTGTGCAATTGCCTGTTCAGCAACAGGTGCATTGTCTTCGGCCTTCTTTATTTTAGCCATAAGATTATTTTATTGAATTACAATTAAAAAGAGGAATGGAGTTTCGGTATCTCCACTCCTCTTTTGATGATACAATTACACTTCGTGATTCAGCATCTCTTTAACCGCCTGTAGTTGTCCCGTTCTTGTACGGAGTCCAAACGATAATCTCGCCCGGACGAACAAGGTTGACGTCCATCTTGAGACGCATCTGGAAGAAGTACATCTCAGAGTTAGCCTGAAGGCGTTCAACCTTCACGGACTCTTCATCAGTACTGTAGTCGATGGCCATCCAAAGACAAGAATCCTGGTCGGTAGAGAACTTACCGAAGAAGATGGTTGATTCCGGAATACCGTCAATGACAACGATTTCCTTACCCTTGAAGGTACGCTTGTTGACGTCGGGGTTCTCTACATACTTGTAATCCTTCTGAGTGGTAAGGTACTGGTCGTACAGATCCCAAGTGTCCCAGCCCATGACGAACTTGAGCTTCTTGGACTTACGAATATTGGAAGGAGTCTTCTTCCAAATCGCATAAAGAGCATCTTCTACGTCTTTACCAGTGCTGAAGGCAGTAGAACCAGCCAATACGACCTTACCGGAAGCCAGTTCGTTCTTGTCTGCATCAGTAGGAGCGGTTGCAGCCTGAGCTTTGAGGTTGGCGAGTATGCGAGCAAGTGCGCCGTCAAAGTACTTCATCGGTCCAGCAGCAGAAGCACCACCGAGGGTGGTAGCCCCAGCAGGAGCTGTGATATTCGCGTCTATGCCACCTTTTTTGCCACACCAAATACAATCATTGATGTACTGGTCTTTCTTGTCAAGCAACAGACGAAGCATCGTCTTCTGGACAGCAGGGTCAAGTTCGCGGAAAACGAGAGGTCCTTCAGGCTGAGCAAAGCGCCAATACTCTTCAAAATCGCGAGGATTGAACTCAAGGTAAACCATGAAGTCCTGCGGATCAAGGTAACGCTCAGACAGTTTATACTGATTGAAGCCGGTTGTATCATTCGCAGCACCTTCTGTAGAAGTAGGCGTAGGCTTGTTGTCCTGAATGATGGAGCCCAACTGAATGTGAGGCAAAACGTAGCGTTTCTGAATACCGGGCTTCACATGAATAAGACCGGCCTCATAGGTCTCATTCCCCTTCGCGGTGTAAACAAGGAGGTCTTCAAGTACCTCGCCCGCATAAGTGTTACCGGCAAAATTGATTGTAGCCATTGTTATAACGTAAGGAGATTAAAATGTTTCAAATTTTACCTCGCCAAGCTTCTCCTTGATTTTAGCTTGCATCTGAGCGTCAACGTCTTTCAACGTCTCCTCGATTTTGCCTTCATTCGCAGGGTCTTTAGCGATTACCTCTGTGATTACTTCACGAGCCTGGATTGATGCAAGAGTGCTCTTGACAGTGGCAAAGTCAGACTCAGCCATCTTTGTCCAAGCATCTTTTGCAGAAGCCTCAATTTTACCTGCCTTGATTGCATCATCGATAACCGTTGCAATCTCGGCTTTGAGAGCAGCTTGTTCTGCATCCTTGTACGCCTGAAGCGCTGCCTTAGTCTCGGCCAGTTCGCTTTTGACGTTAGCGAGGTCGGCTTCCTTGCCTTCGAGTTTGATATTCGTGGCAGTAAGCTCACCCTGAGTTTCCTTGAGTGTTGCTTCTGCATTGATCAACTCAGCAATGCGAGCTTCAATCGCTGCGGCCTGAGTGTCCTTAGCGAGTCCAAGTTGTGCTGAAATGGCGTCGAAATTGTTTTTTTCGTTGTTTTCCATTTTGTTTTCTTGGATTGGTGAATAATTATCTTTCTGATTACGAATAGCAGTAATTGCCTCGATAAGTTTATTTTCGTCCACTTCAGCAGATACGGCAGACATGATATTGCGCATTTCAGCTGCGCTATCAATGCCTATCATCTCGTTTTTCACTTTGTCACGCACCTTTTTAGAGGTCTTGATGACATTCTCTGACGGCAGGAATCCAGCTTTCACAGCATCTTTAGCACTGAAGAAAGTACCGTCCGCATCTCCCTCGCCGTTCATAATTTCCGCAACCTTGTCTTTGGAAAGTCCAAACCGTTTAGTATAAATAGTTTCCAATTGTGAGCGGAAAGCTTCAACGGTTTGCTTTACCGATGGGTCATCATCCTCAACCTTTGAATTGAAAGGATTGTGAATCATCAACAATGAATAATCGTGCATATAAAGGTTATCACCAGCAGCCCAGATAACGCTGGCCATCGAAGCTGCAATGCCTTCTATTACACAATCGACTTCAATAGGACAAGAGCGAATAACCGAGAACGTGCTCATTCCGTACAACACTGAGCCTCCTTCAGAATTGATCATCACAATAATCTTTGAAGGTTTCACATAGTCTTGCAACCACAAGAACTCATCATTGAAGCAGCGAACACTGTACTCATCTACGGCTGAAAAAAAGCGAATGATAGCCGGTTGGCCTTCCTCAGCCTTTCCAACTACATATTTCAAATTTTCTGCATCCATAATTGATTACTCTTTTTCCAAGAATAGAGGATTGCAATTTGAGTAGGGTGAAATCACTCTTTTTTATCTTTGAATCCTGCAATGTCTTCAAACTTCGGATATTCGTGATTTGGAAGATGATCGGGGTTGGCAATCTCATTTTGGTCGCTTGGCTGAGTGAACGGCGGCACCGTGACATACACATCCTGGTAATTCTTATAAGCGTATGAAGTAAAGTCTTGAAACCAGATTTGATAATCAATCCAATAGGGCTGTAAAGCATCATCGAAAGTCAATGGCTGATCCCAATACTCCAACTGAAACCTTGACACAAGTGCCGGGAAATTGGCTTTCTGCGCTTCTATAGCAGACACTATACGCTTATAAACTTCCATGCCTTCACACTCCACTTCATCATCACTGTTGTTGAGACGATTCAACACATAATGAATACGCATAGTGCCTTTACCCTCAGCAATGCTGGAGGTACCAACATTGTAATAAATATTGATAAAATGTATAAACACCGCCGGGAACACGAGCCCGTATTCCTTATTATGCGTATTATATTTAATTCGATTCAACTGGCCATTGCCCAATTTGATAGTTTTGAACAATCGAGGACTTTTAGGGTTTTTAGGATCCTTTGGAATAGACTCTAAAATTTTTCTTACAGCCTTGTACGCTTCAATCATCGGGTTGGTCTCCACGACTTCCTGAACTTCGTCAATTTCAGGCTCCGGCACCACAGGTACCTCTTCTGGCTCTGTAGGGTGTGTTGGTTTATGCTTATCAATTATCATCGTCTTACACCTGGGAATGTTCTAAAAATGATTCTTTCTAACTCTCTCAATTTGTCGTTCATCACAGACGAGTCACGCTTCTCTGTTGGCATGAATTGTCGTTGAGGCATATTGGCTACCCGACCAGTGCGTACAGATGGGTCGTCAGAGTTGTGCACTGCTGCAAAACAAAACCCTTTATGATTGTAAGTCCCGTTAAACGCCTTCGGGTCAGTGAAAACTTTAACTTTTCCTCTGGAGCGATTGTAGGATTCTGTTTCATAGGTGATAGAATTTCGCAATGACCGAGATTCCACCAGTCCACCAACAGTGAAGCCACCTTTGTTACGTTTAGGGCTATGCCTCCAAACCACGCTGCCTCTTGTATTGAACCGTTTCATATCAAAGGACTTTTGGAAAATATCAACGGCAGATTGTCCTACCGACACTTGAAAGTTCCAAAGGTTCAAGTCAAACAAGTGAGGCAGCGGTTCCCATTGCTCACGAAATTGCTGTGGCATCAATGGTATGCCTTTATTTACCTTCGCCATCTTTCAAATACTTTGCTTTGATACGATTTGCTATGGCATTGAGACGGCCAACATGCCGCTCATCAACTTGAAAATATGGGTGTTCATCAGAGAAAATGCGACCACCGAGAGCCACGCTTTCTTTGAATGTACGATTAAACCAATCAGGCATCTCTGGTATCGCAGATGCATGAATAGAAGCTATAACTGTTGACGTATCTTCTACCAAATAACAGCGACAATTATGCTCAATAGGAGGAATAAGCCATGCTGGAAACATTGACTTAGGAGCAGTAAATCCTTCATACTGAAGATGCCACGGACGTACTCGCTCATCACCTTGTGTCATGTACATCAGAGTCGTGTCGTTTTTAATCGTCGATAAATAGGCAGCGACAATCATGGCATATTCTATGTCCATGTTTTCTGTACGCATGTATTGGTTATGGAATTTAGAAAAGACTGGCAGATAGAAATTGAACCAATCTTCATCTTCCATATCTTCTGCTTCCTCTTCCGTTAGTGCTTCTTCTAACTCTGCCATATCATCAGCCATGTGATATTCTTCCACAACCGCAAAGTCAACCAGATTATCAACTGCGGACAAAATGATATTCCGCTGAGCTATTTGTTCATTGTCAAGCCCGTCAGCATTGCGTATGAGACGTAACGCTTCCTCAAAGTCAACTCCAAAACCGGCACAAGCTCTTCTGATGGCAATATCAGCACGAGCTTCCATTAACGCCTCTAAAGACCCCCATTCACCCTCATGCTGAACAACACTAATGACAAAATCATGGAATAGAGGAAGAAGTGTCGCAACCTCTTCTTCATGCCGGTCCTTATTGTCATCAGGGTGTCGTAAGGCTACTACATTGGAGAGAGGGACCGGACCTATTTCCCCCTCTCCCGAAGAAAATTTTGCGTTTCACGGGCATGACCGTATCTGCGGAAATATTCTTCATCGGTTAAATGTCTGGTAGCTGTATGGCTATACCCCGCGCCACCCCCACCTCCAGTCGGACTACCAGTCATGCCGTCCATCACGTTGAGTTGTCGTTTAACCTTCACACCAAACTCTTGCTCAATTGTTTCTGGATCCATTTCCCATGATGTAGTGAGGTTCTGGAAGAGGCGTATGCGGTCTTCATCGGACATCTCAATGCGCTTAGAATACTTGAACTCCAGTCCATCCGGTAAATAGCCCAAACGAACCAAACGAGGTATTACGGTCTCGTTCATTACAAGTTCTATGTAATCGCGATACACCTCTATGCGGTCTCTGAAGATATTCTCATGCGCTCTGGTTGCGCCTACATACGATTGGGTTGCTCCCGCCATAGACTCTGATCCAAGAATAAGGTTGGAGACATCTTTATCCACAATTGAAATAAGCCCAGTGAACACATGCTCAGAGTTCGACATGGTGAATGTTTTTATGTCAACCTCATCATTAAGACCGGTGACAATTACCTTATTTTGAGCCGCACTCGCAATATCATTCGCCATTCGTTTGCGGTCAACAGTGTTTTCAGACTCAGTTTTGCCATGAATAATAGGCTGACCGTATGTGTGAGAAAAATTGACATAATTGGCAAAAGTGAATTTTTTAGCCAAAATCAAAGGAGCGACAGCCGAGAACAGCCCCAATTCACCACTGTTAATAAGTACATAGTGGTCAGAATATTTAGGGTCATCAAAACTCCACTGTGGCATCCAAATACCTTGACGCTGCACAATTTTTCTTTGGTCTGCCAAGATATTACGACGCTCCACATAGTTGACCTGAAGACCACCACGTTCTGCTTCTGGATTAACCAAAAACTCTAATCCTGTATAGCCATACAGTTTTGATTCTGCTATACCACGTATAATCTTCAAAAATTCAGTATTCTGGATCTTTCTGGTAGCGGCTATGTCTTTGGTATATTTCCCTTTCTCATTTTGACTTGCCATCATAAACCGCTCTCCAACAATCTGAGAGAACAAAGTTTCCATAACACCCCGCAGATGAGCGTCTTGCTGAACACAAGCATCATAAATGTCTATCAAACGGCCACGGTCATCCAACACCGTACCGTTCTGTAGGTGACGATATGAAGATTGGAATCGACATCTGCGCTCGATTTCCCTAACATACTCCTGCACGCTTTTTTTGCTGGTCATAAATATGCTTTCCAGCTTTTGCGTGACGAGCTCTTTATCTGATAATTCTGCGTTAGCCATTTGTTACAATGTTTACTTTCTGAAGAATAGAAAATTCAAGATGATTTTGTTTTAAGACCAAACACACAATTATCCAATGAAAATAGTCGAATATAAAAATCTTATTTGTTGTCTTTACTATAAATCCCTATAAATCAATGATAATAGAAATATATTATACCAAAAAGACTAATTTTGTTATTGTTATATTGAATTTTTTATGTACCTTTGCAGCGACAAATCAAGTTTCACTTCAAATTCAAAACATTATGGAAGAAAAAGAGCGTAGCTATTTCCGCGTAAAAACGGAATGTACAGTCGAGCTTCCAAACGGTGCTTTGGGTAAAAAGAAGATTGAGGAACTGATACTGGCAACGAGCTATACCGAAGCTGAAATGCTGGTACACGAAATCATATCTTCTCTGAACCGCACCCAATTCGGAAGCGTTCACTATGAAATCATCAAAACCAAGATTTCCGATGTTCTATTCAACGACACTCTTGCCCAAGAGCAAACAGTAAAAGATTTTTGTTGCAACTTCTTTGAAGAGGACGAAACATCTGGAGTTGGCCTTTATATGGTCAAGGTAATGTTCCTAACTCTTGACGAAAAAAGTGGCAAGGAAAAGAAAACAATCGAAGATTTTTATGTGCCGGCACTTTCCAATGCAGACGCAAACGAGAAAATCAACAAACATCTGGGTAAAACTATGTCAGACTTCGTAATCCGAGACACCAAATTTGACAAGACGGAAGCTATTTATTGGCCGCTTGACGTACATAAAAGTAAGGTTGAGAATTTCTCCCTTAGCTGATGTTGGGTCAGACTGGGAAAGGCGAAATCAACCTCCAGTGTAAAGAGCAGTCCTTTCCTGAATTTCCTAACTTGCTCTTTGGTCAAAGCGAATCAGGGCGCTCGTATTTTGATGCCACACACTATCTGTCTCAAATGACAGAGCCCAAGCCCATACAGCCATTCTTTAATCAGTATCGCTATCAAATCAAATCACTTTGCGATACATACGAAATTGGAGACGATCAAATATGTCTCATCAACGAAGAAGGGCATTTTCTAATTGATGGAACATTTCTGTTTCTGTTCATAGCATTTATCGAACCTGACTTTCTGGCATATATGTGCGATAGAGTTTTTGAGCTATTTGCGCACGGGGTCGCTGTTTCAGATACATACCTTGTATCGGCAGCACGCTCCCGCTTATCCAGTAAGGTCCTTACTGAGATAAGTAGCTATGAAGAAAAATCTAAGCAATAAAACCAGCAATCCAGTTCTGGTCTTTAGCCCTCTTAAAAGATTTATTGGCTACTTTCATTCATTGACCGCTGCGGGCATAGCCTTTAAGACAGCCAACTCTGTTATCTATTCGGCTTGCACTGGTCGCAGCATATCCAGTTGCGGACTTTATTTTCGATTTCTGGCTCAAGACATTGAAATAGAGGCAAGCGATTACGGTACTTTGAAATTGGAAGAATATGACAAAATGTGCGGGGTCACTCGAACATACTATCCTACGGCCAGTATGTCACGTAAAGGAATGAAATATAAACAATATTCTAAAAGTAATAAGAAATGAAAACTATCAAGGTAAAAGTCATCAATCACTCAAATAATGAGTTACCTCAGTATGCAACCCCGATGTCAGCTGGCATGGATCTTCGTGCGTTCACTGATGAGCCGATAACCATCATGCCTGGTGAGCGCAAACTGATTCACTCCTGTATCAACATCCAGCTTCCTGAAGGCTACGAACTTCAGGTCAGACCTCGTTCAGGACTTGCGCTCAAACATGGAATCACCCTGACAAATGCACCTGGTACGGTGGACGCAGATTATCGTGGCGATGTGGGGGCTATAGTCCACAATCTCGGTACAGAACCTTTCGTTGTCAATAATGGCGACCGCATTTGTCAAATCGTTGCTAAAGAATACGTGAAAATTGAATGGGAGGAAACTGACTCCCTTGATTCAACAGAACGTGGTGAAGGCGGTTTTAACTCTACCGGTATTAAATAAACACTTACAGTAAATCAGGGAGGGTCTGTTGATCCTCCCTTAACTATATACAAGATGAATACTCAAAAATATATTGCCGACCTCGTTAAAAAAATAGCCAAATACAATGAGGAATATCGCAAAGGTACACCGCAAATATCGGATGCCGAATACGACAAATTGATTGATGAACTGAAGGAGTTTGACCCAGGCAACAAATGGTTTCAGCACATAGAGCCGGCCATAGTTAATAAAGACCGTAAAGTGAAGCTGCCAATTCCTATGAAATCGCTGAACAAAGTAAAATCAGCAGCCGACATCAAACAATGGCTTAGCTCAATGGCTATTCCGAAAACAGCCAAATTGGTAATCACTCCCAAATTTGATGGAGTGTCTTGGCTCCGAGATGAAATATCCAAAAAGGTGTATTCAAGAGGTGGCGCCGACAACGAAGGTCAAGACTGTTCTCCGCACTATGATTTGTTGGCACTACACAAAGAGGATGGGGCCAGCGACCTTCACTACACTTTCGGAGAATTGGTCTTTGATTGTAAAACATGGGAGCAAGAATTAGCCGGAAGGACTTCAGATTCTACAGGAGAAAAATTCAAATCGCCTCGTAATACCGTAGCCGGCTTCATCAATCGTGACGAGCCGTCAGAACTCTTGCGGCATACTACATTCTACCGATACGGTGTAAGCGAACAAGATCTTGACAATTTCCAAACCTACACTCAACTATTCCAAACTCTTTGCGAGAAATATCATCAGCACATCTATGGTACAGTAGTAACTGTTGCAGAACTTGACGAAGCGAAACTTGCTGAATTATTCAAAGAATGGCGCAAGGATTTTTACATCGATGGACTTGTTATTTATTTGGATGACATCCTGCTTTGGAAAACGATCGGACGACAGCAAACCACCGGCAACCCCCTGTACGCAATTGCCTACAAACACCCAGATTTTACTGACGTATTTGAGACAACCGTGAAGGGTATTGACTGGAAAATTAGCAAGGCTGGCGCATTAAAACCAGTGGTCAGTATAGATGCAGTTGATACTGGCGACTGTACAATGGAAAACCCAACTGGCTACAACGCTAAATACATCTTTGAGAACAGCATTGGGTCAGGCGCACGCATTGCAGTAACTCGTTCCGGTGGCGTCATTCCCAAGATTCTCAATGTTATGGAAGAAGCGACAGCTGAAACGATGATAAAGCAACGCGACAGCCTTCTGTATTGCCCTGATTGCGGACAGCCAACTAAATGGAATGATTCAAAGGTTGAACTTATCTGCACCAACCCAGAATGTCCCGGCATACGTCTTGCCAAAATCGTTCACTTCTATACAACATTAGAAGCTGAGCAAATAGGCGAAGAGACAATATTGAAAATGTTCAAGGTGGGATATAACACTCTCCAGCGAATCCTTGACATTACATTCGATGAACTCATGCTTATTGACGGCTTCGGAGAGTCTATAGCTAATGTTATATTGGCAGCAAACAAGAAAATACGTGACGGCGTTGACATCATCAAGCTCATGCACGCCAGTGATTGTTTCTTGGGCATAGGACAAGTCAAAGCAAAAAGTATCGTTTCAAATCTATCAGAAAATGACAGATTTGCATTTACACATGGCTATGTCTTCACTGAAGAAGGGTTTGATCAGACACCTCAGTTTCTTGCCCTAAACAAAACCATGCAATCCTTCCTTAAAGGCATTGTACCATTCTATGATTTTGTGGCCCGCAACAAACTAAAGATTCTCCCTATGGAAGAGCCGAAGAAAGCAACAGGCAATAAATACGCAGGAATGAAAATTTGTTTTACCGGTGTCCGTGACAAAGAGCTGGAAGCAGAAATTGCGGCACAGGGAGGAGAGATAGTTAATAGTGTGTCCAAAAATACCACCCATTTAATTATGGCAGACATCAATTCGTCTTCGAGCAAGGCTGTAAAAGCAAAATCACTCGACATCCCAATTTTCACAATCGAAACATTCAAACAGTTATAAAGAGCTGTTGTTCATCGGGCCACTGACTATTATATCACATTTTAGTCAGTGGTTTTTTCTTATCTTAAAAATAATTTGCTGTAAAAAGATAGATTTTCAATAAATCTTTTTGTGGTTTCATTTTCATTATGTAACTTTGCAGCACAAAAATGAAAGTACAAATAATATGGGACAGAAAAATCAAATTACAACCAGTGACCATCTTCCTTATGATGAGTTCACAAGATTCCTGGATTGCCTTCATAAAGATGGAGACTATCGCTGGGAAATGTATGCCCGACTGTCGTTTTGTACAGCCTGTCGAGCATCAGATACACTTCGCTTTCGATGGAAAGATATTCTGGGTGTTTCATCAGTAACTATTGTTGAGCAAAAGACAAAAAAGACGCGCCAGATTCCATTTAACCCCTCGGTTCAAAAAAACTTCCATGAATTATGGGAACTATTGGGACGCCCAGACAAGAAAGACTACATCATGGCATCTCCGCAAGGCGATAAACCAATGACCATTCAGTATGTAAATATGAAACTCAAAGAGTTCAAGTATAAGTACAAACTGCGCATTGACAATTTTTCCACTCACACTTTCCGTAAGACCTTCGGTAGATATGTTTATGACAAAAGCGAACATAGTGCCGAAAGTTTGATTCTTCTCAACAAGATTCTCAATCACAGTTCTATTCAGGTTACAAAGACTTATATTGGAATCACACAAGAAGAGGTGGCCGGAATCTTCGCCTCTATCAGCCTTTAATCAAGGCGCCAAAATTGAAGCACACACCCAGTTGTGCCCTTGCATAATTTTATACTCCACACATACCGGTCATTATCCACAAGGGCATGGCGCATACATTTATCACTTGTTCATATTGCGGCAAGCGAGAAGACCTTGAAGCCTTCCGCTCAATCAAAAATCCGCTGGTTTCTAAAATGAGAAACGAGCAGATGTGCTTTGATTGTGCCTACTGGATAAATTGGCTCAACGCCCCGGAGCCAGACACAATTGTTGTCAGTGGTAAACTGTATAAACTGACCTCTTCATTAAATCTGCTGCCACTCAGCAAAACCAGAGCGAAGACATTGCAATTCGTCGTGAAAACCGGAACCAAAGAGGTATATGCAACAACCGGCATGGTTCTTCGCGGTGCAATTCCTTCAAGACTCTCACAGTTGGTTCCAGATCAATACAAATTCATCACACGAGATGAATACCGCAGGGTTATCGGATTTAATGCTGAAATGTGCCTATCAAAGGGATGCTTCGACCGATATCATTGCTTGTGGTACCGGGCCGACATCG
The DNA here is from genome assembly GCF_004792655.1 of Palleniella muris. Taxonomy (GTDB): domain Bacteria; phylum Bacteroidota; class Bacteroidia; order Bacteroidales; family Bacteroidaceae; genus Prevotella; species Prevotella muris_A. Next base: position 70,980 of record NZ_SRZC01000007.1, read on the forward strand.
CAGAACCAGATGAACCGTGGAATATAATACCAAAAGATTATCAAATTGGCGGTGAAAACTGCCCAAGTTTCATAAACAAATATGGATTCAATAACAATGGCCAACATCATCATTTATACCCTTATCGTGGCAATACTTTGGAATGTATTGGACATGAAACGCGAACAGCGAGCAACGAATAATGCCCTCAATATCGTAACAGAAACTCTAAAAGAGGTTGCGCAATACGTTGACCACAGTAACGAAAAAGAAGCAAACACAATCCGGGCACTCAATGAAATGTGTAATGCCCTCAATCAATCGTTCAGCACGACCGGCGCATTTATGAATCATACTTCATACGCCCTTCATAACATTGTCGTCTGTATGATTCCTTTCATTGATGACATCAAGCAACGAGCTGTAGCAAATGAAGAATATGAAAAAGCGCAGGAATGTGCCAATATAATCAAGAATCTGACAGAGATTGTAAAACGAAAATAAGATAAAACCAGACAAATCGTTCTAAAACAATTATCTGAAAAATTGGGATAATTCACCTATTCAAATCAATAAAACCCTATTCGTAAACAAACAGTAAATTCAAATAATATGGAAAATAAGTTCAAACCTCAAATGACATTCGATGAAATGGCCGCAGCTTTTGCTGAAGATAATCCGTGGTTCATTCCCAACAACGCCAATGTTGGCCGATATGCAAAGAAACATGGGTACATGAAAATCAAACAAATGATCAACAAAGTAATCGTAATGAAATATGTCAAAGCCTAATCAAAAAGCTATGTATGCTGGGTATGGCTTGCACTACCATGCGAACAACCAACTATTCCCGAATGTATCAGACCGGATGCTGTTTCAATGTCTTCTTGATATTGTCAGAAAACAGTTGGCGAGTTCACTTGATAACCAAACAATCATTTTGTCTCAACGGCAACTCGGACGCATGGCCGGCTTGAACATATACCGTACAATTCCATCTTCACTTGAAAGATTGGAAGCTCTTGGACTAATCAAGAAGCATAAAAACGGCATATCAATAATGTGCGACCAATATGTTGCACTTCTGCAATATTACGAATCGCTCAATAATGCAGAAAGGGAAAAATTCGCTGAAGATTTCACCAAAATTGGTATTCGAGTATTAGAGAAAAATGGTATTGTTGCAAAAGTGCAATGCCGTTCTGAATTATTAGGCGTTTCTGGAAGTTCTATCCTTGTTTCTCAATGTTGCAGAAGTGCAGCATTTTCAGAATCAGAAGCGAAAAATGTTGCAGAAGTGCAGCATTTTCAGAATGAAGACCATAAAATGTTGCAGAAGTGCAACATCCCTATGGAAGCCTTCAATGTTGCAGAAGTGCAACATTTTGCAGAAGCGATAGCAGAAACGCTGCACTTGTGCAATACTTACTGCACTTTTGCAGAACTTATAAAGGACTTTCCTGCTGCACTTTTGCAACATGAGGCAATTGACGCTATAAAAATTGCTTTTGAAACTGGTTTCTTCCCCAAAGACTCTATTTTTGGTCCAGAAAAGTGTTGCACTTCTGCAACATTGAGTGTTGCACTTTTGCAACTTTTAGCCTCAAAAATGTTGCACTTTTGCAGCACAGTAATAATATATAATAATAAAATATATAATAAACGGGACGAGCAACAAAAAAACGAGGTCATAGAAGATTCCGATGAAGATTATTCCAGAGATATTCAAAAAGGTTTTGAAGGTTTTGGAAAGGTTGAGGTTATAGACTTTGATAAACCTTCAGAAGATATAAAAGAAGATTCGGAGGAGATAGAAGAACTTTCCCAGCAAAACTTAAAAAGGGCAGAAAAGTCAATGAGGACAAGGAACCCTTATCGTAACAAACCCTTCATAAAGGTTGAAAGGGTTAAAGAGATTGTTGACTGTCTTGATGAGGTTGTCAAATCCCCAGTAGATTTCTTTTTGTATCAATTCTGGTGGGGTATCTTTGATTTATATTGTGACCACTATCATCCTTCCAGCAGAATCGATGAGGAAGGTGAAGTGGAAGAAGAACCTCAGTCAACAGATTGGAAAGAGATGATCGGGGCTGCACTTCCACAAGATGAAATATATTCTCTTGCTCAAAATATCTATGAAGATATGGTTGGGGCCGTCGAACAAGGCAAGTATGTTTATGGAGACAACAACGAATGGGAGGTCAAGTTTGGGTTCAAATCCTTCCAGGACTTTAATCCATACGAAATCTTCCAGTGGACTCCATGTACCATGCAAGATAAGTCGGTACCGGCATTGAGGGTTGCAATTGACCGCTTCTATGATATTGAGGCAAACTATGTGTTCACTGCCAGCAGAGGAGATAAGAAAACAAAGAACTCCCAGAATAAAAAACTCATAAGCCTTATCTTGTCTGCCAATGATTCCAGCCTTTCTCCAATGGAAATTGCAATCAAGACTTTCTATCGTGACTTCGTTATCTCAGGTGAAGAAAATGTGATTGATGAGTTTACTGACGGCAGAGGAACGGCCTTAGAAAGCGGTGGCGGGCTTCCAGACCATCTTTTGAAGCCTTGGTGCTATAATTTATCATCCGTGGGGTATAATGAGTTCACAGGCGTTCTATGCAGCAAATACAAACCTTGTGATGGAGTACACAAGAAAGCATACATCTTTTCAGCAGAGAATGTGGTGGAATGGAATGAGCGAAACGGTTATACAGACACTATTGCACATCAGGCACTCCAATAATACATGAAGCATATAACAATGCCCGGCATGATTGTTTCCAGTCTTGTCGGGCATTGTTGTTTTTCAGTCGTTGTCTTTATCGTCCAGTTCAGGCCATTTATCAGAAGCGAGATAATCCCTCAGCATTTCGTTAAATCTGTTCAGCATTGTCATGGCGGCTTTGTGAGTGGTGAAATAGTTGCCGGACAGATAACGGAAGTGTGACGTTGGGGTTCCCTTTTCTTTTTCTTGTCTCACTTCCATTTTATCCGTGATATAAAAATACGTTTCTCCAATTGGTACTTTTACTTCCAGCGGTTCGATTCTTAGCGTTTTATTTTTCCAGACCTTTCCAACTTTCTCCAACTCTTTTCCAAGACGTCGAAAACAACTGGTAGAGTTTCCAAGTGTAGTTGATATGTTGTCTTGGTCAATGTTCTCGAATACCATTGTTCTGACATCATACCCTGGAGTCTCAGCAAGAGAGTAGCCGATTTGTTTGGGGTGGTCAGGGGTTGGGTAGGTAAAGTAGCAGTAGAACATCACGTCATGCTCAGAGTCAATGTGACGAACCACTCCAACGCCTTGAACTTCCAGCGAATAGTTATAGAAAATTACACGGTCACCGGGGTTAGGAATATACTTGGGAACAAGTCGTAGCTTGTTAGGGTCAGGCTGAAGATTGTTTTCAAAGAGGGCATCATAGAATTTCTGGATGTCTTCTTCAGTGGCATCGGTTATTTCCTCTTTGGAAACGGTATGGACTTCGGTGTTAAGAGTACCGTCTTCGAGAAGAGTGCCAATGATTTCACACGTTTCGAGAGTGCACACACCCAGTAAAACGGTCTCATTTTTGAAACGAGCGATTTTAAGCGCGTTTAAGCCACTTTCAAACCATGAGACGAAAGATTGCACGTCTATAAGGTTTGTGTCGGAATTTGGGGCGAATACGGGGGTTTTAGGGGTAATCTGGAAGCGTTGTACTAAGAACGAATTTATAAATTCAGCGTCTAATGATGTTTTCGGGGCATAATTAGAGAGAAAAGATAGGGTCTGAAACTGTGATTTCATTGTTGTGGGATTATGAATATATCAATTTTTGTGCAAAGGTACTCATAATTTTGGAAAGTGTGCAAATAGCAATCGGAAAATAAGCGTTATATTCCCAAAAAACGATTTGAAAAATGGGTTTTGGGGAAAATTTTGAGATTAACATATTAGGAGATTGTATATGACAAAGGTGAAAAATTGGAAACAACAGGTTTAGAGATGAAAAGCCTATATATAATAATGTGTTACTGGAAGGATTTCGTTCTAACAGGAATGAGTGGTAGTGGGACATTGCTTAGACACCCAGTAATTCTGTTATGAAAAACGAATTTGAAAAATTGGGCCGGAGTATATGTATGGAATCCCCACCATCGGGCACACCCACCCGCGTATTTTTGCGTGCATGCGCGATTAACAACCGCGAGTGGGCACGTGGTAGCAATCCTGCGTGGGTGCGCCCACATGATAGACCGCAAACACTTGAAAACCAACACTTTATGACTTTCACTTTGTGCAAAAGTGAAACCCTTCGGGTTTACGCCCATGCACGCTCACGTGGGCACTCAGGCAAGCGCATGGGCGGTTGTGCGACCCCTCCCAGCACCCCAATTTCTGAAAGAAATTGCCACTCACACACGGACTCCCTCCTGCGCCCACCCGTTGTGCCTAAGTGTGTGCGGTCACGGCTACTGTGCGCCCATTATGTGTGCGTGGTAGTGCCTGAGCGTCAACGTGTTGCGTATGCACGCCCAGTTGCAAGGCGTGTGTGGAGGTGCATCTGTGCGTCCAGGCACATTACGTGTGCGTGCCCAAGTGCAGACATGTGCGCCCATAATGCACGCCCATGCACACCCAGATGCGCCCAAGTATGCCCACATGCTTGTGTATGCGTGCCCATTGCACCCACATCACGCTGGTATGTGTATGCCCATAATGCGCCCATGCACACCCATACGCAACGCACATGACGAGTGTGTGGGCGTACACGCAAGTGCATGTGCCTGCCCACTTGTGCATGACCTGGGTGTGCATACACAGGGCCAACGCACGGAGTGGAACTTCGGCAGGTTTATCCCCAAAGGGGATAAAAATTTTTTCGTTACTCCCTTTAGGGAGTAAAATTCTTGCCTCCACCGCGCATGTTGGATGCCGTAACTTTGCACCGTCAATCTCGACAAACCGCCGCCGACGGGTTTCGGCAAAAATCAAAATTTTCAAATCATGGCAAATTCTGCAAAAAACACCGCAAACGTAGTCGCTAACAACGTAGTTGTTACCAAGTCCGAAACCGCTAATGCCCAAAAGGGCACTACACTTCGTGTAGTGGAAACTCGCGAAATGTGGGCTGTGGTCTTTGACCACACGGCAACCCTGCTTGCAATGGCAGTCAAAGGCGAAGCCTTTGGGAAGGATGAAAACGAAGGCTTTGCCTTTGGCAAAACGACCGACAAGAACGGCAAACCCCAGAAACTTGCAACAAAGTTGCAACCGAACATCCGTCCCTACTCGTACTCGCTGCTTGCTGGCTTTGCCAGTCGCAAGGGCTACAAACACGCCAAAGGCACCGACCTCGCAAACCTCGACCTCGAAGAGGTCGCAAAGACAGTGTTCCTCAACCTTCACCCTTCGGGTGACTTCGACAAACTCGTGGGTAAAGCCGAACCCAAACAGGCAAAGACCCTCATCGAAGCCGTCATAGCAAAGCTATAAAACCATCGCAAAGCCGGTTGCTGCATCGCCCTCTACCCTTTGGGTAGGGGGTTGTTGCCGTTCCTCACGCGTGTGCGCCCATATAGCGTATATGCGTGCCCACATTCGTGTGTGCGTGTGCATATACGCGCCCATCCGTGCAAGTGTGCGCTCACTCGTGCCCATACGCAGTCATGCACGCCCACAATGCGTATCGTGTATGTGCATGGGTGCCAACGTGCGTGACATACGCATCCACGACGCAACACGTGGGAGCCCAAGAGAGTTCACGTGGTAGCCCAACAAAACGCATGAGGCTCCAATTTTTTCGTGGGCGCCCACGACAGACAACGTGGATACCAACGACAATATCATGGACGACCACTTAAATGTGTGACCTTCCAGCCATATTCGTGGGAGTCCACAAAGTTTAGTGGTCGCCCATCTGAAATGCTTGGTAGCCCAAAAGTGCGTGAAGTTTGCCCCATGTTTGGGCGACCATACGACGTGTAATGCACATCCACAAATAACGTGTGACCGCCCATATATAACACGTGTGCAACCACATACGACACATGGACACCCAGGAATAATATGTGTGAGCCCACAAACAATATGTGGACACTCACCTCATACGTGTTGGATGCCCAGATATATAGTGTGGCTACCAATAAATTACTCGTGGGAGCCCATTAACATAACGTGGGCTACCAATAGCCGACAATTCTTGGACGCCCAATAACGCATGTGGCTATCCAATTTCGTGGACGATTATGGATGCCCAAAATTTCGGATGACCGTCCATAACAATTCGTGGTCGCCCCAATATTGCCTGAAACGTGGGAGTTCATCCGTTGTTTGGGTGCCCAAAACTTTATGGGCGAGAGTGGACAAATGTGGGAGTGAGTGGATATGTCTGGATGCCAAAAATCGTGTGGACGAGTGGTTACGTGTGGACGCAATTTGTGGGCTACCACGTGCGTCCAAATATGGGTGCAAATGGACGACCAAAATTGCGTGAATTTATGGTTGCGCACGTGCTTATGTGGCCACATTTTCGTGAGTGTTTTGTGGGTGTCCATGATACGTGGAGGTGGATGCGCAAAATGGGTGCGCCCACTATGAGGCGTCCATGCCCAGGTCACGTGGACGAGCCCATTTTGACGCGCCCTCTGCCCACGAAACTTTTCACGCGCCGGCTTTGCCTCACGCGCCAAGTTTTTCAAAAATTTCTCGCAAAAATGTTTGGAAATCAACAACTTACGACCCTATATTTGCAACGTCCGAAATCGACATCGGCAGGTGTCCGAAAGTACGGCAACAAGTTCTTTGACATGATTGATTATGCGACAAGCGTTGTGTGAGCCTTATGGCGCATAACGTGAGCACAAGATAGCCCTCGGAGAGTAGCGGAAATTTACGTCTGACGCATTGAGTACGCATAGGGTAACAGGGTCTAAACTGCATAGTCATGCTGACACGCTTAATGCCCCCGTACATACGGACTTCTGTCCTAATTGTGTACGCTCGTGACAAGGCGAAAATTGCATTTTGTAGCAATGCGACAGGCAGAGTCAAGCGTAATTTTTCAATCACCCGACACACGGAAGCGGTGTGTGGGCTACACACAGGTACAAGGACCAAGCGACATGATTATGGCTAAAACGAACAAGTCAAACAGCGCAAACAACATCAAGTTCAACGTAACTTTCGGCGAACTCAACGTGAACACAATGCCCGCAAATGCAGCGGTGCTCCTGCGTAACGCAAAGAAGCGCATCGATGGCGAGATGCAAGAAGTGACCGAGTTCATGGCAGTTGAAGGTGTACGCCGTGCATCTGGTGACGGCATCCTGCTCCCCCTGCTCGCTCTCATGGTGGCAGACGCACAAGAGCGTAACGGCTTCGCCACGGCTTTCAAAATCGTGGTTGTGAACGGTGAGCAAATCGAAACCAAGCTGACCGCCAAGAGCGCGTTCACACGTTGGCTTGCAGGTAACGTGGTGTACAAGACCGACAGTGACGGCAAACTCAAGAACGCACTCACACTCGACGACGGGCTTTTGCTCCGACACACCAACCTCAACGTCAAGAAAACCTCGCCCCTGCTCACGGCTGAGGGTGAAGCACTCTCCGAACTGCTCAAGACAACGGCAAAGGCTATTGCAAAGCAAACCAACCTCCGCAGTGCTATCCTCGCCAAGGCTGAGAGCATGTACAACGCCGCTGTGGGCACTACAACCGAGCCGGCACCCGTACAAGTCCCTGAAAGTGCAACCGACGAACAAGCCGCATAACTTACCGACCGCAATACGACTGCCACCCAGCCCTTCGGGGTTGGGTGGCTTTCTTATGCAAGCACGCACGCCCACAATGCGTTGTGCGCCCACTTGCAAATTGCGTCCACATAGGCAACGTGCCCACTCGCACATATATGTTCATCGTGCGTTACATTCGCGTCCACTTGTTGTGTGTCGCAACGTGGTGACAAAGCCCTAAACGCGTAACTTTTCAGATTTTCCCCCGGTCCAAGGAGCCGGTCAATTCAAAAGCAACATGAAACTCGGAAATATATTTTCAGATGCGCAAATATCTGCGCTCAAAAGCATTGCAACCGCCCCGACAGATGCGGAAAAATACACGTCCCATGTAAGCGAAAAAGCGTGGGAAATGCTCTATGATATGGCGGCAGGACTTGGACAAAAATTGTCACAAAAATTCTGGCAAACGCTGGATGCAAACATACAGACAAGCCAAGAAGTCATGGTGTGCATGAAGGGCAAAAAGGAAGTGCGCATAGAGCCTGTGATGCGTCAGGTTTGTTACGCAAAGCACCTCGGTCAGATGCTCAAAAGCGGATATTCTATTGCTTGGGTTGGCAAAGGAGCGACTATGGTAACTTGGGACAACTGGAAGCGCATATATAGCACACTCACAGCCCCACTTTGCTCACAAGCATACGACACGCCCATGTCTGATGCCGAATATCGCCGTATCAAAACCGCAAGACGGAAAGAGCAGGAATTTTACGACCTTGCCCGCCCTATCCGAAGCAAGAAAGCTGGTCGGTGTCGTATCAGTTTTGAGGAAGCCAATGCCCAGCGCATTAAATCTGAGAAACTTATGTTTGAGTGTCGTGTGGAAGCAAGAGCGAGAAAAATTTTAGAAGCGTTATAAAATAGTTCATAATCATGTCAATAGCCGCAATCGGAGCAATCTGGTTGCGGCTATTTTTATACCCCAAAAACAATGAAAAAAGTAAGATATTCCCTGTGGGGTAAGCCTCACAAAGCGATATTGGTTGCCACTTGCACAAGCAATGGCGTGTACACAAACTATGCAAACACCCGGCACAAATGAAGATGAAAGCCTCAACAATTTTCTGCGCTCTCTTGGCGATAGTCGTGGGAGCACAACTTATTTTTGCCCACATTGAGAACAAGGTAACGCTTAATAAGCCCGAAACGGAAGAAACATATCTGGAGGAAAATGAGCCTGTGTCGGGTATGTTCTTCAGCTCCGAGTATGTTCTGGAGGAGTATGAGCGCGATGACGCATATTGCATCCGCTATGACGACGCTGACGCCAATCTGTTTGACGTTGAAATTGTAGTGGACTCTGCGACATACCAAAGCGTGATTGACTCAATAAAATCCGGCAAGGAAATGGTCGGGGCGCTTGTATTAAACGACAGTCTTTCTGGCCACTGGCAACAAGTATTCACATTCGTTCAAAACTCAGAAAATTTCTAATTATGGCGAACAACAATCAAAACTCAGAAACACTCAAGTCTCGCATATTACCCCTCACTGGCGACATTCTCATGGTTATTTGCCGTGTGATTGTTAGGTCGTTGTTATGGATTGCAAAACATTTCTGGAAGCGTTACTTCAACATTGAAACCCCGGTGTACAAGCTATGGTGGTCATCACACGCCAGAATAATGCAAAAGAAATTAGATTCAATTCACCAAAATTATTAAGCGCATGTTCACTGAAGACATTATAATTCAAAACCGTGCCAAATTAAAGCAGGTCAATGAGGCGATTGCGTCATTATTGGCTGACAAACGCCCGAAAGCGCAGTATTTGCTGAGAAAATTTCAAGAATTGCGTGACAATCTTAAAATCAGTATTGAAATCAATGAAACAGCTTTGCGGCTTGAGAAACAATTCAAAACGGTAAACATGTAATATAAAATCGGTAGGTTATGATAGTAGCAACTTGTAAATACGGTCGTGTCGAAATTGAGAACGGCTGGATATATGTCGGAGTGACCAAAGACTCTTTCTTGGATAAAGTAATGTATGACGGCACGTTGTCTTTAGAGGAAAACATACAACATGCCGTTGAACTTATAGATGAAGAGTTTGAATATGAGGACAACGATTGAACAACGTGCCAGAGAAGCATCTGGACGTGAAAGGCATTGCTGTAAATGTAAGTTTGGCGAGAAAGCGTGTGCTTATGTAGAGATTTGCCATGAAGCGTTTGTTCGAGGGTATGTGAAAGGTGTATTTAGTAAGAAAGGCAGCTCAACTATTGCATCTTTATCAATCAAACCTCAGCAATTTGACAAAGCTGTATGGCAGACCGAAACAGGGTTCACGTCAGCAAAATACAATGCTTGGCTAAAGAACGCAACCGATTCTCTTCAAAACATCTATCAGCAATTAGAAGAGAGTGATGAGGTTGACATCACTGATTTGTACATCTTAGGCGATATAATCAATATGTTGAATATAACCAAAATAGTAAAGCAAAAGTAATATGATAGTAGATATATTAAACAAAATGGCTGAGATTGTAGCAAACACTATGACCTCATTCCAGTCTGATTTTGAGAAGTACGACAAAGAATATATCATCAAGGAAGGCGTGAACGCTTTCCCTTTTTTGTGGATGATACATCGGTCACATACTTATCTTATTCGCTTGTCGGAAATCAGAAAGGATTACTTTGATAATGAAGCATTTCGGTACGATATTGCACAGAGTTGCAGCTGGATTCATGCTTATTTGTGGCCCACAGGCATGAAAGTAACTGAGGATATTTATTTTGTCACCAAAGACCATGTGACAAAAATCAGTTTAGAACAAGCTCGCAATATCGCCAGAGACGCTATTGAATTGGCAATTGCGACATGGGAGCAAGAAAATGAAAAAATGCCTACTAAATTCAAAGTACGGGTGGAAATAGGAGACATCTCTCTCTGTAAATTAAAGGAGCTTATCCTGGATTGCCGTAGTCATAATGATGATAGTTTGTTGAAATGCCTGAAGCGTTTTCACAATCATCGCCAGCAAGCTAAAGACCACAAGGTTTCTATTTGGTATAATGAGCGTTGCAATGAGTTCTCCTTTGCAGAAATGGTGAATGGAAAATGCCAGTTGAATGGTGCCATTGTTTTTCATGGCTGGCCTGAAAGCGGGTATCAGGAAAGCAATTCCGTTCAGCTCGATCCTAAATATGGGTGGGCATCACACACTTAAAATATAACAGATATGATGCACGAAGAGTATAATAATGGTGGGGTGAACTATGTTCGCATTGACAAGAAGAAAGCACGAATCAAGTTCAACACAGGAAACACCATTTACTTGATTCAGGACATGATGCGATTGAACAACGCTTGGCAAAGCCCCTGTCCAATTAACATAGAAGAATCCAGCGAAAAAGATTTTGACAAACCGGTAAACGCCTTTCGGTATTACAACTGCGATTCAGAGCGTGGTCATGGCGTAAAGTATTTTATTAAGGAGGTGGATTTATGACAGAATCAATAAAAACGGCTATAAAAGCCATAAATAAGTGGATATTCTTTGGTTGGAACTATCCCAGTATTGAACACGAGTGGACTAACATTCATGGAGAAAAGAAGTTTGAGGTTGTTCCTGTGTTTCTCACAGAAATTAAATGGACATGCAATTTTGATCACATTCTTTCTAAATGGCATATTGCAACTCGAACCAAGAACTCTAATGCTTATCTGGTAGAGTTTTATGCTGAGCTTGGAAACGAAAACCGCCGGTTACTTTTGAAGTGGGTTATAGACAACTACAACGATGAGCGTACAATTTGCGAAGATGATTCTGAGGAATGTTCTGAAGCGCAAATCTTGGCTAAAATTCGTGAGTGGGCTGAGCATATCCCGTATTACCTGAGCTATCGTGAAGGCTACGCTCGTGGCTATCGTGAAGGAATGATACGGGCTCACAAATTAGTGATGTCCATGATTACCGGTGAACCTTTTGAAGAGTAAGAATATGTTCAAGCAGAAGTTCTTTGGCCGGACAGAAAATGACGAGTTCACTTTCACGGCCAACCCTTTACAAATGAGGGCGGTGGCAATGGTAATCCTTGCGGAGCGAGGAGCAAAATTTATAGAGATAAGATATATGGACGGTCGAACTGCTATGATGGCTACCTTTGATAAGGCACAGCAGGAAAGCGCCCAATTCAGGTTTACTTTCCCAGAGGAACTTGACGAAGATTAAGAATGTGTTTTGAGAGTTTTGATTGGCACCGCAGTCTGATTATTTGGGCTGCGGTGTTTTTTATTCCCTCAATACAATAAAACAGACATGATTATGAGCAACAATTTATTGATAGAAACAAAAGAAATTGGCAACCATCGTATCAAGATTTATTATGATACAGATGCAATGTGCCCTTGTACAGACTGGGATATGGCTGCATGTTTCCTGTGGGAATATGACCGTTCAGCCCGACTGTCTGATGCGTGCAATTGGAGAGAAGTGTTTGGTAAATACGGAGATAGCCGATATTCACTTGCAGATGCGCTACATCAACTTATTGGCGAGCATGTTGAATGGAAAGATTTGCTGAATTATTTTAAGAAAGGCAAGGTGGACGGCTATCGAATGAGATATGATAAGCATGATAAAACATGGTATTTGGAATGGTACAACGATTCACGATACGCTGAACATAAAGGCTATCAAGAAATTTTCAGCGTTTCTCCTTCAGACCTTTACACGTATGATTATACGGACCAGTTTATAGAAGATTTGGAGTGTGACGAACTGGTTCAGATTCTTTCTGACTTAGGTAAAGATATATTTGTCAAAGAATGGTCCACAACAGGGTACGGTCAAGGGGATTATGTTGAAGGTATCGCTTTTTGTACAAAGGAACGATACTCAAAAATGGTCAGCACTGACACTACCGATTGGAAAACCAAAATTGACGCATTGATTGATGGTGAAGTCGAATGTATTGGCATGTGGATGTGGGGAGATGTCAAAGGCTATGTTCTGGAAGAGAAAGTGTCATACACGAAGCATTTCCAAGACCCCAACCGTGAAGACGAAGATGATTTTGACTGGGAAGAGGTTCATTCATGTTGGGGGTTCTTTATGGAAACAGAAGAGCTCATTAACGAAGTGATTTCTGAGCACGGATTAAAAGAAGTAGCATAAAATGGACACTCCTCGTTTTACCCCTGAAAAACGCACTGCTATTGATGGAAAGCAATGGTGGTGCGTTTATGACACCCAGCGTCATTGCTGGAGTACATATTTGTGTCATGGCAAGTATAAAACACGGAAAGCATGCCAATTAGCCATTGATTATGCTAATCAAATTAAATAGTTGGAATTATGAAGAAAGTATATATAAGCCTTCCAATTTCTGGTCAAAATCTTGATGATGTGCGAAAGCGCATCCAAGAGACTTCGGAATTGCTGAAGGCGAAAGGATATATTCCTGTTTCGCCTCTTGAAGTACAAACTGACCTTAACGCTCCTTATTCAGAGCTGATGGGTAATGACATCAAAGCATTACTGGAATGTGATGCAATCATACTTTTGGATGGCTGGGAGAACAGCAAGGGCTGTCGGCTTGAAAAGTACGCTGCCAGCCTGTATCATAAACCTGTGTTTATCAACGAATTTATCTACTCAATATGAAATACTATGTAGAAGAAAGCCTCTCTAACTTCCAGTTTTGGAGTGGAGGCAAAGACCGCGCTGAATTGCTCTCTGCTGAGCAACTGGACACGGTAGAACAAATGCTGGAAGAGATAGAACCGGCTGATGGTTGGTCTGATACTGCCATCAATGATTTGTTCTGGTTCGAGTTTGATACCATTGCTCAATGGCTCGGCTATGCTGATGAAGAGCATTTGGAAAAGGACATTACTCAGAACGAAATGGAAGAAGCTCAAGAATGGGCAGAAGATACTTCCACAGACTATAATGCGTTGTTCGCCATCGCTCACTTGAATATCAATGACTATGCTTGTACCAACGAGGATGGTGAAGAAGACTGTGATTGGGATCAGGCCACTGAAGATTTCATGGATTGGTGGAACGGCATGGACGACATTGACCAAGTTGAAGAATATCGTAAATACCAGTAACTATGAATCGGCAAGAGTTTATTGACCGCATTATAGAAATCGCGGAAAGTCAAGGATTTTCCGTGAGCACTGAAATCAATGGTGATGATGTTGAGTTTACATTCTCCCAGTACACCGATTTCGGACAAGACTTTTGTTTCTGGGCTACGATGCAAAATTATGACATCTATACCCTGATTGAGGAAGTTGATAACTACTATGAAGGGTATGACCCGGACGAGGAAGCTATGCTTTGGGTCGGCCCTGATGGACATGGCAAAAACGGAGCACCGTATCGCCTTACTGATGTCGTGAAAGATATGGAGCAGTGCGAACAAATGATAAAGAATTTGTCCGATGCCTTGTCTGAAGCGAATAATAAAGAAATACTTTGGGAACAACCAAATTCTTAAAAACATGGAACAGACATTTGAACAATATGTACTTAGCTGGTGGACAGAATATATTGAAAACCACCAAGACGACTCAAAACGCCTGATGGAGTTATTTATCGGCGAGGAAGAAACCATTGAGGATTATCTCGATGAAGGAGAAACACCTTACGATTGGCTGATGACTAAGGGTGAGGAGGATGCGGAGGAGATTTATGAGCATTTCTTTGGCTATTGCGCAGACCGCTCCATTCTTGCAGACGACCTTCCAGACACTGAAACATTCCTGACTGAGATGTTCAAGCAAGCATACACAGAAAAGTATGATTTTGTGGATGAGCTTATCGAAGATATGGCCGGCCATGCTGAAGGATATGATACACCGTATGGATTTTTCCATGACTTTTCTTATGGCGGCTGCTCCTCCGGCATGATTGGAATGTTTGTTTATAATTCTGATTGCAAGCGATTCTATATCCAGCATATTGATGATTTAGAAGCGTTTGTAGAAGACTTTGAAGAAGAGATTGGTGAACCTGTTCGCAACGATAAGCATCTGCCTCACTATGTATTTATATGCTGGTTCTGTTATGAGGAACTTGCATATAACGTCGCCAGAACCCTTTATCCTGAAAGTTTTTGAATTATGAGACTGGATTTAGAAGTACCCAACTTTACCGGTTTTTATCAAGGTATCTGGGAGCAGGGCGAAAATGAATGGACGGAAATCCATGAAATGAAGTATGGTGAGTATGAAGATTTTGAAAGTCTGAATCTCATTGATGATTGGGGCTTTGGTCCCGATTATAGAGATAAAGTTGCAAAACTATTTGCTGATGATTATGCTGAGATAATTAAAAATTGTCTTGGTGTTCCGATGGAATATGTTGGTTGCTATGTCAGTTCTCCAAAAGAGTACAATTTCACTACTGACCGAATTTTCGCAACCTTCGAGGTTCCTGATTACGATGCACTCGTTAAACGCCTGAAAGAATTAGGAAGTTTGCCGGAGTATCGCACTGAACTTGCTGCTCTAATTAAGAAGTATCATACGAGTTGCAGTGGTTTCATCTCCTTTATGAGCAATGATATTGAAGAATGGTTTGAACTGATGCAAGACCCGTCAAACGATCATTACACCAGTTATTTTCTTGGTTATTTGCTCAGCCTGATGGCTCCAGAAGAAATTGAAGGCTTGAATGAGTCTATCTATATGTATGTTGAAGAAAACACTGACTATCATTGTGTAGAACCAGAAACGGACGAGGCAAAAGAGGAATGGGAGATTTATCTGAAATATGGTTCGCTCTACACCGATTATGCTACAGCACATCCTATGCGATATGAAAATCCCGATAAAGGCAAATGGCCTTACTGGATTGTAATTGATTGGGATGATTACAAAGAACAGTTCCTCGATTATGTCGAGAAGCATGAAAAAGAACAAAAACGTAAGGCTGCGCTTGCTGCGATGCCTGTAATTCCAGGATTATTTGACTAATGAAACTTTTATTTCCCTTGCCCAACGGAGAAGAGCTCGACTTGTTGGGTGATGGGCCGGACGACATGGAATATGTGTGTCTGGTGTGTGGCGAGTTTGAAACTCCCATATCTGAGCTCCTTGAAGATTATAAATTTGAGCCCAACAATCTCCGACGTCAGGCTATAGCCGATGAGATTCGTGACCAAGCATATTATTTTGCTGGTGAAACGGCTAACTATGACGAAGACCTTCAGCAAATGATTAGCTGGGATGACCTCGGGGAACAAATGTATCAGGCTCTTATAACATTTGCAAAAGTATGAGAACGAATGATTGTTTCGATGAAAACGGATGGTTGAAGGACGAATACCTGTGGCCCCTCCGTCAACAAATAACACTCGGAAGCATTTATGTTTCTGATTATGAGAACAGCTTTGGCATCCAATCTAAAAAGGTTTGTGATTTCTTCACTTCCTTTTGGGATAGTTATTGTCAAGAACTCGCTAAAGAAGATGGTCTATGGGAACAGGCTGTAGTATTGGCTAAAGAACGTCTTATCAACGAACCGGACGCTTCTGAATCTAAAGTTAGTAACTATCAGCAGGATGCCTACCTTGAATTGCAATGTAAGAAATACGACAATGAAGACACCCTTCTACAATGGTACGGTTGTTTTGATGGCGAATGTCCATTGCCTCCGACCTATGTAAATGTAGATATTCATTGGGATTTTGCTCGGTCAATTCGAGTTATAGCGGCTTCTGAGGATGAAGCATACGACATCGTAGATGAGATGATGCGAAAAGAAGAAATTCCTCGAAGCACATTTGAACCGACCGGTGACTATGAACTTGATACAAATTGGCAACCCGAATCAATATTGTGAAATGAGTCAACTTACTGATGAGCAGTGGCAGGACATCTTTACGAAGTTCTGCCACGACTGTTTTATGTACTGGAAACGTGAAGGGTGTTCTGTTGCCGTTGCATTTGATAAAGCGTGGGAAGAAACTTTGAAACTCCGGTACTATCCATTTGCGCCAAAAGGCCCGAAGGTCAATTATGATTCCCTTAGTAAATGGGGTGAGTTGTATAGCCAGACCGTTGTTGAAACTCTTTATTCTTACGAACAAGACGATGCTTTGGACGATCTACGCATCTGTGAGCATTGTGGTTTTCCAGTTTTTGATGGTTACTACATCGCTGGAAGCTTCTTTTGCTGTGAACAATGTACAATTAAAGGCGGCTACGATGGAGATAAAAAGCAATTTGAGCAAGACCTGAAAGATGGTGACGACCCTCAAAATTCTATGTGGGACGAAGTTTATTGGTCCCAATGGCATTATCCTATAAACGATTGAGATTATGAACATAGACCATTTGAACAAGCGTTGGCTCTCATTAAAAGACGATGCCAACAAAGCATTGCTGGATGCTATCAGGGCTCACGGCGGTGCATATTATTTTGTCGATGAAAACGATGAAAGCCTTGCAGAGATTGATGACCTGAGTGAGTTGGAACTTCCTCTTGTTGATGCTTATACTTACTACAAAGGCCGGCAGGGTTCTTTCTATGTGACATCAGTTATCCTTGGCAATCATGGCATCGAGTTTTACGGCATAGATGAATATGATTGCATAGACCTCAAAGATGCCATCCAGCTTGACCATGTTTCGTTGGGAGGTATTCTTGATATACTTGAAAATTTACCAGACCCAAATATAAAATGAGACATTCAAATTTTTATCAACAGTACAGAAAGCTTGAAGCCTTAGAACGAGAGGAACTTAAAAAGGCTGTTCTTGCTCACGGTGACGAATTTCGCTTTCAGACAGAAGACGGAGAAAACGTAAAAGGAGTTCAAATGCCAATCGTGATGGCCGGAGATAGTCATTGGGAGTCTAACTGTGATTGCTACATCACTCGTGTAGCGGTAGTAGATGGCACCCTTGAGATTTACGGATATGATAAAGAATATGGCAATGAAGAAATGCGTCTTGATGATGTAGAGTTTGGACATCTTAGCTATATCATAGATGAGATTCCAGAGACCAACGATGTGAAAGATGTTACTACGGAACCGCCCGTTTGTGAGGTGCCAGTAGTAAGCCTGTGTCGAGAAGACATTTCCGATGCCGGCTATGATCCGGAAATTCCTGATGACGATTTCCAACAGGTTGCAAGTAGAATTGAAAAATACCTGGAATGGCAAGACTTCTTTCCTCAGTTCCTTGAGAATGTTAGAGAGGCTTGTGCTTATTTAGAAATTCCTACTCTGAAAGAAGAGAACGAATAATTTATTATTTACAATTAAATTCAAATTACAATGGCAGCAAATCTTACAGAGATTCAAAAGCTTAGAATGGCTATCGTAGCCAACCTCAACTTCGATGTTGAGAAAGCAAAGAAAGTGTACAATTTCGTAACTGGTGATGAACAGGCTTCGGTTTCATCCCAGCAACAGTTCTGGTCAGACAGCGTGTATTACGTCTTGGAGGGTGGACACCTCACATCTACTGACGACCCGAAGTCAATCGCCGACAAGGTAATTGGCGTGGCTGTCAAAATGGGTGATAAAATCGCGACTGTTGCGCTTCACGACGCAGCTGATGGTGAAGAGGTTGCTCTTACCGCAGATGAAAGAAGTGGCACTTCGGAGTTTTATCACTCAGACTTCTTCGATGCAATCACAGACTGGGATGGTGAAGCCAATACCAAAGACTATGGTGAGGCATTGAATCCGAAGATTGACCTGAAAGAAGGACAGTATATCCCATCTCTCGCCCAGTTGCATCTAATTCTGCTGAATATAAAGGAAGTCAACAAGGCGCTGGAGGCTGTTGGTGGTTCTCCGATGAGAAAAGAGTGGTACTGGTCATCCACTGAGCACAGTGCCGGCTACTCGTGGTACGTGGGCTTCTACAGTGGTGGCGGCTACGGCAACAAGTGCAACACTGGCGTGGTTCGCCCTGCTGTAGCCCTATCAGTTTAATCTTTATTCTTTCTTCCGGGCCAGTTTTTCTGGCCCGGCTATAATAAAATTCAATATGGAAAGTAGAGCTATTTATCTAACAGTGCGTGTAGATTTGTCTGTGCCTGACAACTATGAGTTATCAGACGGAGAAATCGCAGAAGAACTTGAAGGCGCACAAGTAGAAATGCAACTTTCGCAAGATTGTCCATACTTTGTGGATAATGTGGAAGTCTGTGGTAGAAATTATTAACAATCAGATTATATGAAACATACATTAGATACTTTGTATTGTCCTGAATGTGGCGGTACTAATGTTCAAATAATGGCATGGGTGGATGCAAATACGAACAAATACTGTTCTGATGTAAACACTCCGGCTGAGACGGAAGATACATGGTGCGAAGATTGCGAAGACCACACCGGACTTGCGACTCTTTCTGAATTGTGGGAGAGATTTTCTGAAATTCCAATCAACAACGATGACGAGATTGAACGGGATTTTATGTGTTTTCCCGCCGGAACATACCGTTTTGATGTCTGGCATTGGTTTGATGAGCGTTGTCCCAATGGTCTTGCGGTGGACTTGATGGGAGAAAACGCAGAATAACATTACGACCAATGTTGAAAGCAAAAGATAATCTTATCCCAACAATCGAACAGTGCGCTCCGTCAATTCTTTCCCTTCATGGATTAAAGAAAGGCCGTGATTATACAGTTAGTAATGGTCAAATATACCTGAAAGACGCCGCAAAGAAAAATACAGTAATCGCTGCTCTTAGGAGAGTTTGCCCGGAGAAACATTACTACTGGGAAACGCCTCATCTGTTACGGTGGTTTTAATCAAAATTTCAAACAACATGGCAGATATTATATTAGAAAAATTTTTCGAGATGCCTCGGTGGGAATATGCCATTGACAAAGGCGTTGGCAAGGACATAAGCCGGCGAGACCTTTGTAAATTGACTAAGCCCGAAACGAGAGCTCGAATGTATCAGGCTATCAAGGATGGCAAATATGAGATCGCACCTCCTCATACAGCCCAGATACCCAAGGACAACGGTGAGTTCAGGACAGTTTACATTAACGAGCCGATGGACCGCATACTTCTCAGCATTGCCAACGATCTCCTTTTTGAATTGACCCCAGACATGGTTCATAAGAGCTGTAAGTCTTATCAGAAAGGAATCGGCTGTGGTAAGGTCGTTCAAGAAGTTTCAAGGATGATATGCGAGACTAAAGGTGATGTGACTGGCTGGAAGTCCGACCTCAGTAAATATTTCGATAGTGTGCTTATCGGATTTATCGATAAGGCGTTTGATATGGTTGAAGCCAAATATGGCCATTCCGCTCTTATTGATGTACTGAGGAAGTATTATCACAGTGATTATTACTTCGACCCAGATGGCAATTTGTTGCAGCAATATCAATCATTAAAGCAGGGTTGCGCTGTTGCTTCATGGCTGGCAGATGTTCTTTTGTATCACATCGATTTTAAGTTGAGTCAGCTGGATGGCTATTATGCTCGCTACTCCGATGATATGCTTTTTGTCGGTCCCGAATATGAAAAGGCAATGGCTATTTTGACAGACGACCTTGCGTTAATGGATATGAAGCTCAATCCGAAGAAAGTAGAATACTTGACTCATACGAATTGGTTCAAGTTCCTTGGCTTCTCTATTAAAGGTGCCGACATTTCATTAAGCGGGTCTCGAATCAAAACTTTCCAGAAGGAAATTGAGCACCGTACAATCAAACAACGAGGAATTACATTGACAAAGGCTGTCAATTCTGTCAATCGTTATCTTTACAAGGGTAATGGCGAGTTCAGTTGGGCCACACAAGTTCTCCCTATTTGCAATGTCATCAAAGACATTAACGAACTGAATAAGTTTGTTATGGATTGTCTGAGGGCTGTGCAAACTGGCAAGAAGAAGGTCGGTGGTCTTGGCTATGTCAAAACAAAGTCTGAAGGTTGCATACAACGCGGACAGGGCAGAAATGTCAAAAGCAACCGAAACAAGACGGAGCAAGAAATTCCCGGCTATTTAACCATTGGCTGCATGAGAAACGCTCTTCTGACGAGCCGTGAAGCTTATGCGACATTGGTTGAGAATCTTTGATAGTGCAATACGCTGGAAGAAGAGCACTTCTTTCAATTTAGACGCCATAATGTTGTCCAGTTCCAGCTCAGACTTGTAGTCGTACCCGACTCCTGCGCCGGAGCTTCCAGCGGACAGAATGGCGTCCCAATATCGAAATGATTACAGAAATGCACCATAAGTGCTGACTTTCAGCAACCGAGTGTACGGTTTGAGAGGAATGGCTTCAAAATTCAATTAAGATCATCTTTAACTCTTGATTCGTTTCGTCTTGAGTGTACCACCAAGACTGTCAGAATCAAGACAAGATGATCCTAATATCGACACCATTAAAGTATTACACAGTAAAACCTGACTTCTCTTCTGAGTATGCAGAATATGATTGAATAGCGAATACTTCAGCGTGATCTCCTTAACACTCGATAAGGTCCGAGTCTGTTATACATCCTGGACCGTTATCGATGAAGCAGATCACGTACATTGAAAAGATTACAGAACCATACAAAAACGCTTGACAATCATAAAACATTTGGGCATCTGCACAAGATAGATTATGAGATATAAAATTTAATTCTGAAGACTCAAACCAGAATCGACGGGCTTTTGGAGCAGCGACTGCCATCTCCAGCCAGCCCGTCGATTCTGGCGAATCTTCTTCATATTGACGCCAATATAGTTATGTGCAATTATATCTTGGTAATCTCGGCAATACAGCTGGTCCGGTTTAAGAAACTAATGTTCAGCTTTGCGGCCAGAATCCACCGCGTGAGCCGGCGCCAACAGTGTTTCCACTGTTTCGCCGCCGGCGCACTCCGTTCATCTGGCCGCACACATCGAAACGATTGAAGTAATGTATCGCAGTTTTGAGAACCAAAATTCTTTCAGCACAACTTCGGCCAGTCAAGGCAGCACCTTTATAAGAGACTGGATTTGAATGAAGGCTATCCATCCAGGTTTGAAACCTGGATTACTCGCCTTCAGCATCCAGCTCTCTCATCGAAGCAAATATAGAAATGTGCCAGACTGATGAGACTGGCTATCAATACAGCACAGTATCAATTATGCAAGCGGCTTTAATTCAGCGCGGCGGGTACACACACGCGTGGTTCATCTCAAATATGAGATGACCTACGCGTGCCAAACCCGCTCTTCGCATCGGCTCTAATATAGCAATGTGTCAATTAGCCTGAGCATAATTAAAACAATGTAACGTAACATCGGATGTATAAGGGATTTGGCTTTAAGTAACAGGTCACAATCATCCGGGTTCTCTCAGGATTATATCCTGACCTCACCCGGATTCAATACCTGTTATGTATCGATTCGATTAAAGAACTACGTCACAAATTTTGAATACGTCCTTTTTAATTGACATTCAATGGAAAATATTTGGAATGAAGCGCAAGAAAAAGTCCATAATGGTTCCACCTTCAGAATCAATTTGGAGAAGCGTGACCTTGTAATTGATGGCAAATACATCATCAAGGATGGTAAATATGAAGGAAAACTGGGATATGATACTAAATTCCCAGTTAATGCCTTACTCGCTATGGTAGAGGAATACTACTGGGAATATCTTCATAGTGTTCCGTCTGCCCGTAGTGAAGCAAAGTATAGGCGTTATTTCCGTGCCCTGCCGGAGCATGAACTTTCTGAAGAAGATATGCTATACGGTCAGCACCGGGATATAACCCAGTTACGTTTGGAACTGTTTATCCTGATAGCAATTATACAGAACACATTGATTTGGGATGAGTTTGCCAAAGGTAAATGGTTTTGGCAATCAAAGAAGCACCCGTCTCTTGTGTTGCTTAAACAATGGATAGAAATCAATAACTAATAAAATATACAACAATGAAAGAAACAAAAGTAGTATGCCCTAAATGCGGCGCAAGTATCGCAATTCCTGAACATGAGTCATTCACAGCAGGTATCGCTATCGGTAAGGATAGCGGTCTGGGAACTGTTACGCTCCCACTTGAATCAGAAAACAATTCAATTTCTAAAAACAGAACAGCAATGAAAGCATCAAAGAAAATTGAGGCGATGAAAGCCGCCGGTATTGACGTAACAAACCTTTTCGCAGTAACAAATGCAGAGGGCGTAGAATCTATCGCACGTCTTGAAAACGGAGGTCTGACTATTTTGGCAGACAACGACCCTATCATTATCGCCATCTTCAAGGGTGGCACTGTGCCTAACCGCCGTCTGTTCCGCAGATGGGTTATGGCGCAGGTATTCCACATGCTGACTCAGAAGGATTGGAAAACCGGTAAGCCTGTAGGATTTCTTAATGCGCTTCAGGCAAAGGGCTTCTGTTATAGCTGGGAAATGCTAATTGAGGAAATCCGCATACAGGCTAAGTTGGAAATGCTCGACCAGGAAAATTTTATCCAGCGCAATCGTTGGTTCAATAAGAATGTAGCCGGTGCAATGGCAGCAGACTATCTCAAGCAGCTTAACGAGCATGTTGAGCAGAGAAAGAAAAAATGTAAGCGTTGTAAGGGCACTCCTTATATTACGCTCAACGGCAACAACATCTTTGTTGATGATTTGCGCAAGAAAGTGTTCAATCCGCTGGAAAGATGCGCCCGACTGATTAAAGATGCAAAAAACATGACAGACCTCTACCGTGCTGCCGTCGGATTCTACCAGATTGTGAAAGAGATGTATTCACCTTACAGTCTCGTGATGAGCCCGGCGTTTAAGGATGCGTACAAGGGTGCTGGTGGCTACTTCACTATGCGTAACCTTATCATGTTCCACGGATGCAAAATGCTTAGCAGTAAGGGGAATCCGCTGGTAGAGTCGTCATCTCTCCGTGAGCTTGATAAACTTGCTGAAGTCTATAAAAATGGAGAAGGTTGGCGTATGTTTGGCGCCATGAAAGAGCTGATTGTCAACAATGGCATTGACATCGAAGCCAAAATGAACGAATGGCGAAGCAAATAAAATGAAACAGGGGCTCACCAAGTGCTTTAATAGCTGGTGGGTCCCATTATTAAACTCTCAAAATATGGACAATAAAAGAATAGCCGACATAGGAGAAGTGCATTGGTATGACGGTCTGCCATATTTTCTATTCGGGCAAAGTGACAATGGCTTCATATTCAAAGATGAGGAAGCCTATAAGGATGACTGGGATGCTCCTTGCTATGTACCGGAGTATGCAGCGGAAGATGCAGCGGTAGTGGTTGATGGCATAGAGTATGAATGTGGCGGCGAAAACTGTGATTATTACACCCACAATGACCTTCTTGAGCTTTGCTGTGGTAATCGAGAGTGGTGCGATGCCCTGTTCAATGATATTGATTGGTGCTATCCTGAAACAAGGATTGAAGAAGAGGATGATACAGACACATCTTATTTTTATCGCTTTATTAAACCCGGTGCCAAAGTTTGGTGGAATGATCCTGTTGGAGAAACGTCTGGTGAATATGAGGTTTTCAAGGTTCCTTTTAGCTTTAACGAGCAAGGCGAGCTAACCGGCGACCGTGATGATTTCTTCTTGGACGCAATTGTATGTATTGCATCTTCTGACAGCGAGGCCGAAGTCTATGTTCGCGAGTTGACTCCAGTCTATCCTGATTTGATTACACCAAGCAGTATGAGATTTCAAGATTATGAATTTAACGGTACGACATATAGATGCCGTATCGTAACAGACAAAGACGGGGGTGACCTCGTTATTGCCAGCACCAAGTTTTTAGATGCGCTACAACCCGGAAGTTTTGAAGATGAAAATGACGGATTTGCGAGTAAAGAAGCGGGAAATATCTATGATGAGATATTTTATTTCACTGATGATACTAACCTTCAGCTTTCTGACGAACAACTGGTGGAAGTATTGAAAGAAGATAATGGAGAGTGGTTTGACTAAAACATATTGAATAATAATGATAGATGAACGCATTTTGTTTTATCAAGGGTTCCCCATTTTCTTGAATAATGGGTTATATCTTCAAAGCGTTGATAATAGCCGAAAAGAAGCCTATTATTTTTATCCTAAGCAACATGGTTGTTGGGGGATTGGTGCTTTCTTATTAGATAGCGGCTGTGTTAGATTGATTGGCGCTGGCCCTACATCACATTTAGCTGGTCGCATGTGTTATCCAACATCAGAAAAAGAATATCGAAAGATGTTTCACAATGAGAGTTTGGATTTTTTAACTGACGGCCAAAGCTTTGCGCAAAACATATTAGCTAATGCTATAGAAATTAAAAAATCAAATAATGATATGAAAAAGTATATTGGAACAAAAACAATTAGCGCCACCCCTGCGTGGCGAGTAGATGGTAAGGTATATCCTAAAGATGGAGAGGTGCCTCGCTCGATGAATCGTGAAGACGGCTACAAAGTCGTTTATGAAGATGGCTATGAAAGTTGGTCTCCGAAAGATGTGTTTGAAAAGGCATATAAGATTGCAGAAACACCTGTTGACCGTATGCAGATAGAAGCCAGCGAAGTCAATGACAGATATATAAAGTTGGCTGCTTTCATAGACTCTGGTAAAATGAATGAAGTTGTGGATGACACGTACAACAAGTGTTTGCTGGAAATGCAGTGTTGTACCATGTTCGACTATATACGTCTTCTTGACGCTCGCATACAACGTATGCAAGGCTCTCATAGCGCAGAAGTGCGGAAGATGAATTTTGGCATGGCTATCATGGCTCTCAAAGCGGGTTATCCAATCCGTAGAAGCGGCTGGAATGGCAAAGGCTTGTGGGTCATCAAACAAGTGCCGGCTCATATTACAGAGGAAATCGTTCCCAAGATGCAATCTCTGCCTCAATCCGCAAAAGACCTTATTCTAAAAGGTAAAGGAACCATAGATTACACCTCCCAGTGCCTTATCTATAATGAGAACACTGGTCGTGCTGATTCGTGGGTTCCGTCTATCAGTGATGTGTTTGCTGATGATTGGGAGATTGTAGTGGAGTAACTAAATGTTTACTGGGAGGCCAATTCGTTGACCTCCCTAAATTCATTTACAAATGATTGACAATTTCGACATAATCAAACCTTTGTTCTACTTCAATGAAGTGAACAATATGTTTTTTCATCTTCAGATACTGAGGCGTGGTAAGGATCATCCGGAACTACCAGCGGCAAACAAACTCATTCAGTCATGGCTCGTTAGAAGTCGGGAACAACTTGATAACTTGAAGGATGAGGTTGTATTCCTGTGCGAACATTACAAAGCGCGGGCATATATCAATGTTGCTGGGAAAGATTTTGAGAAGTTAAATACCCTCATACTCAAAAAACTCGCGGATAATGTTCATACAGGCAATGTCATCAACCCCTGGCATATTTACAACAGTGCTTGTGGCGAATTAACAAGCCGTCGTAAGAGCTGGATAATTGACATTGATACACGAGACCTCGACACCAAATACGAAGTACTGGAAGAATTGGATGGCATCTGGCTGGAAACTCATCCAGAATCGAAAGAGTATTTGGATGAGTGTTGCCGTGACATCGTGTATCTTTTTGCTGAGATTCCGACAATGAATGGATGCCATCTTATCACTAAACCATTTAATCTTCAGAAGTTCAAAGAAAAGTTTCCGGAGATTGACGTTCACAAGAATAATCCAACGGTGCTTTATGTACCGAAAAGTATAACACAATGAAGATATTTCAAAATTTAATAGGCCAAGACGTGAAGATCTTCGGAGATATTCTGGAAGATGAGGCTTTGGCTCAAATACAGCGATTGGCCGATTTCAAGCCATATCAGGATTCCCATATCCGAATTATGCCGGATGTTCATGCTGGGAAGGGATGTACTATTGGTACCACAATGTATATAACCGATGCTGTGACCCCTAATCTGGTAGGCGTTGACATAGGGTGCGGTATGTTTGTCGTTCCGCTGGGTCAGGTTGATATAGACCTCGCTAAGTTTGATGAAGTTGTACATCAGTATATCCCATCCGGCCATAACATTCATAATACTCCGATTCCTCGGTGTTCGTGTATGTCAGTATTATCAAAAGATGACCGAATCGTTATGTAGTCGTGGTTTTGCCGATAGAAACGAAATTATTCAGCATTTGAAGGCTGAAGGCCGTGCTAATGAAATTCAAACTGAATTGTCAAAGCTAAAGCCTATTTCGGTGCCTGACGGACTTGCATACATAACAGGAGAAGTCCAAGAACACTATTTCCATGATATGCAGATTGTCCAAATGTACGCGCAAATGAACCGTGAAACAATGGCATATATCATACTTGCGAAGCTCGGATTAAAGATAAGTAGGGCTATTCAGCCATTTCATACTGTTCACAATTACATCGACTTTTCCACTTCAGGGATTATCCTCCGTAAAGGCGCAGTTCGGGCAAATCAAGATGAACACCTTATCATTCCAATGAATATGCGAGATGGTTCACTGATTTGTGTTGGTAAGGGGAATCCGGACTGGAACTATTCTGCTCCACATGGAGCCGGGAGGTTGATGTCTCGCAAGAAGGCAAAGGAAACGCTCTCGGTAGAACAATTTGCCGAAGAGATGAATCAAGTGTACTCTTCTTCGGTGTGCGAAGCAACTCTTGACGAGGCACCGATGGCTTACAAGCCTATGAAGGCTATCATTGATGCCATTCAGGACACCGTTGAGGTTAAGAAAATCATTCGTCCTATCTATAATTTCAAGGCAAAGGAGTAATATGTGGTAAACTATTATGAGATCAAATAAAAGAAAAATTACGCTTTATGATTATCAACATAACACAACACTGTACATTGCGTTGTCCGCATTGTATGCAAAACGCTGGGCCTGAACGCAACGAAATGATGAGCAAGGACACATTTATCCAGGCTTTGCGATTTGCAAAGAACATAGGGTCAAAGGTTGTCATGCTTTCTGGAGGTGAGCCGACATCTCATCCAGAGTTCTTTGATTTTATGGAACTCCTCATCAACAGTGATTTCATATCAGTTTCGGTGCTATCCAATGGCACGTTCATCAGAGACCACACTTTCACTGAGAAATTTGCTCAAATGGTGTCAAAGCGGCAAGGGTTTTTCTTGCAGATTTCTTCATTCAAAGGATTATATGCCAACTATGATGAACTGCATAAACCCAATTTGAAAGCCTTGCGTCTGTTTGGTGAAAAGGTCGCGTTGTGTGATAAAGACAGCGACATTCGGATGAAACCGTTGGGTCGTGCTTGCAGTGGTAAGTGGTACGATGAGGCTAAATGCGTAAACGGATTCCCTTCCTGTATCAACTCATCATTGATATTGGCACAGACAAAGGTTCTGTGCAAAATCGGTATAGGTGCACTGATGGAGCATCATCAGCGTTTCTGCCTCCCCATTGTAAGTTGGGACGGCAATATTCGTTTAGGAGAGTCTGAACAGTGCAAAGTCATCGCTAACATATCGGAGCCGGTATCTCATATTACCCAGAAATTATTCAGCTTCCGTCCGTGTGGCGGCTGCGATTCGTATAAGTGGCATCTTCAGAACCCTTCTACTGAGCAGGAAAAGCAAGTCTGCAACATATTGTACGGTGTTACTAATCAATCAAACAAAGAGGAGGCAGTATGACAATAATTGCAGAAATTATAGCTTGGGTGGCGACATTGTTTCGCGGTGCCGGGATGTTAGCGAAAAGCGCTAACACTATCAAATATTTGGTGAGTGCCGGCAATCTCTTCTGGATGGTCAATGGCATTATGACCCGGAACACCCCACTCATAGTTAGCAATGGATTTTGTTTGGCGGTCATGCTTTATGAAATCATAAGCAACAAACTCAAAAATGGACAACAGAATTAAGCAACGGCTGATTGATTGGGCTGGACGGTATGAATCTCCAGCCTTTATCATTGACGACCCGGTGCAATTCCCCAGAAAGCATATTGGAAAGCGAGCTGAGATTAGTGGCTTTATCACGTCTTGGCTCGCTTTCGGTAATCGTAAGGCTATCATTAAAGCAGCGGATTGGCTGGACAAGGACTTTTGTGACGACCCTTATTGCTGGGTGATGACGAAGCAGTATAACTTTTATTATAACGACCACAGGAAGTTTTATCGTTTCTTGTCTTATGATGATTTGTACAAGCTTGGAGACCGTTTGCGAAGGCTCTACAGCGATTTTGAACGTATGGAGGATATGATTATCTCCCAACCAAATAAAACGCCTGTAGAAGCCCTGTGTAACTATTTTAAGGGTATCAATGGAATCCCGGATTATAGTAAGGGCTCTGCATGTAAGCGACTCTGTATGTTTTTGCGCTGGATGGTGAGGTCTGATAGTCCAGTTGATATGGGATTGTGGCACAAGTTGAAGGCCGACGACTTGATGATTCCATTGGACACTCATGTACATCGTATGGCATTGGAACTGGATTTGACCAGCCGGAAGCGAGCTGACATGCAAACCGCTCTGGAGATTACCGGTGCAATGAAAGAAGTTTTTCCGAATGACCCAGCAAAAGGCGACTTTGCCTTGTTTGGGTATGGAATAGAACATAAATAATAATTAAATATGAAAGCAATACTCAAAAATACAGGAGAAATAATTGATGTCCACTGGAACGACGGGTGGATCAAGGACACTGAACCCAAAGCCTGGTTGAACAGAAATGAATTTGACATATTAGGTTATACGGACGAAGAAGTTCGGGAACAAATTGAACGAGCTATTGAAACCGATCGAAAGGAACAATTGATAAAAGCATTACAACGCCCTACCACTATTGCAATAGCGCAAGAAAGTATTGATTGGGAGCAGCGTAAGTACGAAATTGCCAAAAATGCAATAGTTGGTATTTTGGCCTCGCCAATCATTCCAGGCGTTGATCCTAATCCAAGCGTTGAATGTGTGGCACGTCATTCCGTGCTGATTGCTAATGCTCTCATCGAAGAACTTAAAAAGTCGTGATATGAATATAACAGAATTACGTCAAAAGCTTCGTTACGATGGAGAGCACCCCAAGTGCAAGCGGTGTGGCAAAGAAATATACATACCAATACCACCGGAAGAGTTACAAAAACAATGGGGAATTTTCGCTTGGACAGCATTTGTCAAACAATATATCAAACATCATGGGTGGTATGAGCTTGATAACCTAAACGGCAATATAGTGTGTGATAGATGCTTGTGTATTACAGATATACCTAATAACATCATGTTGAAAAGCTATGATGAGTGGATTAAAAAATATAAGGAATGGAGACAAGGAACAACCAAGAGGATTATATAAAAATTCGTTGTTCAGATTTTGGTTTGGTGCAGCGAAAATATATGCTCTCGCAAGAAGAGATTGATATGATGCCTATTGACATAGTAAAGCGAAATATTGCTATTGAAATAGGTCAATATCTTTTTGACCAGGGAATACTCGGTTTCGAGCAAGAAGATAATACTCTGATTGCCAGTTTATATGTAGTAAGGCATCCAGCAGGGGTGCAAAATGAACAGCGATGAAAACTCATAATAATAAGTCATCACCAAAACGCCTAAAGCGTGGAATGTTTGTACAGTTATCCGATGGCTCCATCGAATTGGTTACGGCAGTTTTTAGATTCCCGGCCAATACAAAATTCCGCAAGAAAGGGTGTACAATGTTTCAATCGAAAAATTGGATATGGCACACAGCATATTCAGACGATGTAAAAATTTTAGGATTCTCTAAAGTAAATCAAAATGGAAACTATAGAAATAATCAAAATTATTGAATCCCAGCTTACAACAGATGAGCAACAGTTATTGAAAGATACTATTAACTATGGCTCCTGGGGAGATTGCGATATGGAATTTCGCAATGAAGTTGGAGAGGTGGAAACCGCCTACGCATGGGGTTATTGTACTAACGATGCCAAGGACGCTGGTCATTTTAGCGGTCGTAAAGTTGCCTCGATGTTTAAGTCAATCTACAAGAAACTTTGCCCAGACAATCACACTGGACGTTTCCTCAGTCAATGTAACGACTGGTGGGGAGATGGAAGTGGGGATATGCTCTTTATTCGAGGAGAGGCATGTAAGGTTGTAGAAGAATGGGCAAAACAAGAGTAAGGAATGAAAGCCTCTGAATGTAAATGCTGCATCTGCGGCAAACAGGCCGTAGCTTTTTGGCCCATGATTGACCCTGACATTCCGGCTGAACCTTATTGCCGGAAATGCCTAAATGAAGCGAAAATTCAAGTTCTTATGAATTGCTTTGGTAAATCTGAGAAAGAAGCAGAACAATTTGTTAATTTCCTAAACAAGCAAACGCAGTAAATCATACGAATAAACCAAATTGATATGGTGGCTCCGACCACAATAATTCATCTAAATCATTTAACAGTTATGTAAATGAAATTTTTTAATGCTATTTGCAATTGGCTGAAGCGTATTAAAGAACGCTCTCAGGCCGCACGTCAAGAACGTCATACCAAGCAGTTAGAGAAGATAAGCTGCGAAAGTATCAACGTCACCGAGTTTAACGGTTGTCTATATATTGCTCACGATGGGGTGCCTATCGTAAGAGTAGATGATCTTAAAGCCAAAGCGCCCGATGTTTTGGCTCAAGCTCGTGAAGACTATTTGGCATGGAGAGCAAAATTTAACGCATAACAGCAATGGCAACAGCAAAATTCAAAACAAACGACCGAGTAACAATCGTGAGCAACAGCCTTCAACCCCAGTACAAGGGGAAGGTTGGTAAAATCAAGAAGGTCTATGCCTCTTTCAGCGATAACGATGCGGAGGAACGCGAGTTCTTCTATCGCGTTGAAGTTGACAACACCGTTCTAAAAGGAATTGCTTGCGATTCAGACTTACAGCCGGCATAAGATAGGCGTAAGTCAACTCACCGGTTGATGAGGGTTGGGGTACTGGCATATTCTGACCCTCATCTTTTTTACACCGCAAATTTACAAAAATAATCAATAAAAACATTACAACAATGGCAAAAACAAGTAAGAACACATCTAAAAATGAAGTACGTGAGGTTCGTCCAACAGATTATCAACCTCAGCCTGGGAATAAGGCCATCCTCAGTTTGGCAGATTTTAGTGACGACAATCTATTTGGCGAACTCCGTCGTCGTGGTTATAACGGAGAACTCAGACTCGTTAAAGTGATCAATGTATGAATGACAGGCTTAAACAATTTTGTAGCAACTGCCATAACAAGAAAGTCGTTGGCAGAAACAGGTGTCCGTTTGAACAAAAGCACATGTGCCCGGACTATGCTGCTTTCAAAGCTTCTCTGGTGCTGGAAGATGACACCACAGCTCAATTGGTTCCAGTGGACCTTTTGCTGAAAGCGTTGCGTGCTCATGGCTATACAGGTGAACTTCGTAAGGCTATAACCGTAACAATTTGAGCTATAATGGTAGAATTGAGTTAATAGTTGTACAAAGTTTACAAGAAATCCAATGATATTTTGTAATTTTGCAGTGGCTTTAATTGCCGAATAAGACATATTAGAAAAGTGCCTCATATTCGTTAAATCGCCAAATTAAACAAATATACACGAGGCACGGAGACAGCTCATACACAGTGGGCTGCCTATCCGTGCGTGTATATAGGTGTTTGGCGATACCTGCGAATTAGTACGGATGGCAGCCCACTTTTCTTGTGTCCATGCAAATATAATGTTACAATTATGAAACAAGAAAAACGAGATGATATAGACACTACGATGTTGATGCTTATAGGCTTTGGAGCCGGAGCATTGCTATCTACGGTATTCTTTCTTTTCTTAGGCGTATTTATCGAGGCTGGTGAAAATGAAACATGGTCATTGCAAGCCGTATGGTCGGGCCTGATGAGCATGTGTATCAGTGTCATCATCGGAATAATCACCTTGCTATATTGGAAACTTATTGCATCTAAAACAGGCGTATTGTTCCCCAGATTAAACGGATTTAAGTTACTGCTTGCTTTTGCTTCTGTGGTGCCAGGCATGGCTTTGACTATAGGGCTGGCTTATCAATTTATCATGTAACCAAAAGAAGGGTATGAATCGAAAGAAATTGTTAATTATGGCCAAAATCCTGATAAATGGAGGAATATTGTGCTTGTTGCTATTGTGCTTACCAGTATTATCATACTGGGTGGAAAACAACCCATGTATCGTATTGTTCGCTTTGGCGCTCATATTGATAGGTTGTTTTCAATGTATCATAGCGAATAAAAACTTCTCTGAGAGAGAGCCTGAAGATGATCACCCAAAACGCTTTCCAATAATATGGTACTTCAAAACTATAAAATGGATCTTGATTGTTGCTGTTGCATTTCACATAATAGCAGCGTCTATTGTTCTGTTCTTTTATTGCCTAAAGCATGAATTTGAAGCCACTTTGCTGGTTACGACGTTTGCAGGAATTGCTATAGGTCTTATATGTGAGGTGGCTATACCTTATTACAAAAACAGCAAAGATAAAACAAATTGATATGAATTGTACAGAATTATGCGAACAATTGGTAAAACAGAAAGATGAAGCGCATGTACGTCTAAAAGACAGTTTACCATATATCTTACAGTTATCCAACAAGAAAATAGAAGCCATTGAACGTGGCTTTGGCAGTTTCAATGTTAATGATATGATGCTTTACATTCTTATGTGTAAGACATCTTTTATATTAACCGGTCAGGAATACTGGATAATCAGCACCGTTGACGATTTGCGTGAGTGCATTAAGCGAGAGCGTGAGTTTGCCGGAATATCGTCCAGACAATTAGCAAAGAATGTCAAGGTGCCCATGACAGTAATAGACGCTTTTGAAAATCGTAATGGCGGTTTGAGAATTGAAAGCTTCTTGGACATTATCAATGCTTTGGATATAGAAATACAATTTGAATAATATATGAATAAAGAAAGAAGAGAAGAACTATTGGACGTAATCGATTTGCTGGAAGAGGCAAAAGATAGGATTGGCGAAATCCGAGAGGAAGAAGAAGATGCCTTGTATTCCCTTCCAGAGGGACTTCAAGAATCTTCCAGAGGATTTGCGATGCAAGACGCTATGGACACTCTCGATGGATTTACTGATTCAATAGACAAAATACAATGCCAAATAGAAGAATTTGCACGTCCTAAGAAAAAGCAGAAAAACAAAAAGCCATGAGACGTTTTCAATTTACCGACGACGAATACAATAAGCTTTCTACTGTAACCGGATTCCCTGCAATTGACCTTCAGAAACTCGACGCCTTGGGTCTGCTGGCGAATGATGTGGCAGTTCGCATGGTGCTGGAATATGAATATCAAACTCAGCGAAAAATGACGAAAGCGTTACCAAAACTCGTCCTTCAGGCTATAGCAAATAAATACGGCTTATCCCCTCAAAAAGTGAGGGGATTTTTGTTTCATAGAAAGCAGCCGGTTTATTATTGCTCAAAATGCCGTAAAGAGATTTCTCGCAGTGAGCATAAAAAATTTGATGGTCTCTGCGAGAACTGCGCAATAGATAGTATTAAACTATAATTCTTATCGATATGAACGTAAAGCAAATTGAAGTGCATGACTATTATAAAGCATTGCACCCTAAAGCGCTCATTCTTTATCATATTCCGGGGCAATATATGGTTCTGGGGAATGACGTTGATCGAGCGTTAAAATCATTGTCAACTATCCGCGTGTTAGAATCTGGTGTAGGCGTTATGCCTGATGGCTTATCTGTCCTGTCCCTTTTCGGGAGAGACGGTACTGAGATATGTATCATTGATTGCCGAAACGAGAACGGGGCACTTGATTTGCCAGATATAGAACGCATAAAAGCAGAAAAAGAAATGGATTATTAAATTTTTTCATCATAACAGGAATTGAGATTGCTGTTATCTGTCTAACAAGTTGAATTAAAGCAAATAAATCAAATTCAAACGGCAACTTATTTATAACACAAAACGACTGAATATCAGTGTTTTACGAAAACATTTTGTCGTTAAAAATAGCTTAAATCCAACTTTTATAAGCTAACTTTGTACCACTGGGTTGCATCATTTGCGGCTCGGTGGTTTTTTATTTTGAATAATCATAACAACCGCAATGGAACAAGACATCAATAAAATCGAGACAACCGGAGCTGGTGTAGAAAAGGTTCACACGAAGCTCAAATTCATCAAATCTGAGAAGAACGGAGCATTTATCAGTTTCGTTTCCCAGAATCCTGTAAATGGCGTAGTATGCGGAGTTCGTCAGGATTCCCCGTACCCTAAAAAGATTGTCATCATCGACCGGGAAATGTCAAACAACATACTGCCTAATGTGCTGTATGACTGCACCCTCATTCCGATGACAAAGACCATCAATAAAAAGACTGGCGAGGAGCACATTCCAGGCTATATTGCAATCGAAGCAAATGCTGTCCAATTTAAGGCTACTGTGACTACCAAATATGTTCGCGGTTCCATGTATCAGGTAGAAGTCGCTTTCGGCAACAAAATCATAAGGTTTGACCCATTTCACGGGCAGAAGGAAAGCGTGAAATCCCTGCCGGCTTGTCTGGCAGTTCTGGAAAAGCGATGTGACGTCAAGGATCTGATGTATATCGTAGAGAGCTTCAATACCGCAGCTATCGAACTGGTAGAGCAGATGAAGCAGGATATGCGTGAAATCCATAACAAGAGAGGCAAAAATGAGAAGACCGGTCGAAGGAATCGCCACTGATGCGGCCCATTCCATGAAGAATGGAAAGACAGAGTATCAAGGTATAAACTTAGCGACCAAAGAACAGATATTTTATAAGGATTTGGGGAACCAAACCACTAATATAGGAGAATTTCTTGCGGTTGTCGAGGCTGTGAAGTTCATCATTGAGAATGACTTCCAGCCTCGAATCATTTATACCGACTCCATGACTGCAATCGCATGGTTCAAAGCGAAGAAAACGTCATCTACAAAACCGTGCAAAGACCTGACCCGTGCAGAAATGTTCCTGCGGGCACTGTCATCGGACGTGGACACAATTGAAATTTATCACTGGGACAACAAACGCTGGGGTGAAACTCCGGCAGATTTTGGTCGTAAATAATGCCCAACTAAGCATGAATAGACAAAAAGCCAGTAATTTGCTAAACATTATGTCTATTATGGTTCTATTCATTAAAAAGAATATATCGTGAAATAGAGCAGATGACAGTTCACCAGGCTTATGTTATGGGAGTCAATGACTCGTTCACATATCTTACAATCACTCTAAAAATTACAACTTATGACGAATTTCAAAGAAAGAAGAGAATCTATTTTGGAAGTTTTTAACAAAGCAAAAGAAGATTTGGAATGCCTCAATGGGGATATACAAAATCAGATTGAGGCAAATCAAGCTCAAATTATCGCATTGACCAATCAAAATGCGGAGTTGTCTGCATTGAAGGTAAGTAATGAATCGTCAATCAAGACATTTGCCAAATTTTTTAGGTAACATGGACACTTCCCGCTATGAAAGGAGACATGCCAGGTTTATAATCTGGTGCTTGATAATGTTCGAGTCATATCTGGGGTGCAAACACTTTGTAAGCAAGTATCAAATTCAATAACCATTTTAATTCAAAAAATTATGAAAAAGTTTTTGTATCTATTGATTGCGTTAATCGCATGTACAGTATTCTCCAGTTGTCACCGGGTGGCACCTGGAGCTGGCGAAGAATCCGTTCTTGTTCATAAGCCTTGGTTTTTCGGTCATGGCGGTGTTGACAAGGATGCAGTCACAACCGGAAGTACCTGGTGTTGGTGGAGTACCAGTTCGGAGACATTCAAGATTATTCCTGTGAAATACACGGAAAAATTGGATGATATAATTTCTAACGAGAATACTCCGCTGGACTTCAACACAATGATTACATTACAGATTCAGAAAGGTAAATCGCCATTGCTCCTTGAAAATTACGGTGTTGATTGGTACAACAATAACATTAAGGAAATATACAACAATCTTACCAGACATTATGTTTCTCAGTATTCGCCATTTGATTTAACAAGTAACAGAGAGGTTATAGCGCATATAGACTCATGTGTAAAGGCAGACATGATACAATACATCGCAAAGTTGTCTGAGAAGAAAGATTTTCCTGTTACCGTCATAAATGTTATTACAGGACGAGCGATACCCAATACCGCACAGTTAGCAGAAATGAACAATACCGCAGCCCAAATTCAGGCAAGACAGACCCAGGAACGCAGATATGAAATGGAGGTTGCACGAGAACGCGCAGAACGCCAGCGAGCGACATCAGACAAGGCATATCAGCGTGAAATGGGTTTAACAGCCGAACAATTCATCAACCTTAAAGCGTGGGACATAATCGCATCGAAAAAGGGCGCGAATATTGACGTTCTTTTTGATGGTGGAGCATCCAGTACAATGTGGAATATCAAAAGATAGCCTTATCCAAACAAGTTAAAAATACCCCCATAAAGCAGAACTTACGATATGCTTTATGGGGGTATTATTTATAAGTAATTTATTGAATGAGAAAACTATTTGCGATTTGGCGAATACTGTGGGCTGATAAATTCGCCCTCTTCACATTTGAGGATGCGCCAGATGATCCGGAATGGCAAACCGCCCCATATTTTAGATGGAGGTTATCTCACGATGATGAGTATTTTCTTCAATTGATAAAGGACGTATTGTTGAATATTGAAAAAGAACATAAATGATATGGATGCAGTGGAAAAATTCCAGGCTCTTGGTAAGGGCTTTGAAGACATGATGCGCAATGGTTGCAGTTGCAAGATCAAAATTATGAAGCCGGTCGGTTATTTGAGGCATGAACCAACCGACACTTCTATAACTGTCTATAAGCCTATATCACGTTTCAAGGCACTGATGCTTCGTTGGTGCTTCGGACTTAAATATGAAAAGTTATGAATATCACACAACCCATTTTAGATGCTTGCTGTGGCGGCAAGATGTTCTATTTTGACAAGCAGGATGATCGCGTGTTATTTCAAGATATACGTGATGTTGAGACAACCCTATGTGATGGACGTCAGTTTGAGGTGAAGCCTGATGTAAAAGCTGATTTTACTTCAATGCCATATTCTGATGAGAGCTTTTCGATGGTTGTCTTTGACCCACCACATCTGAAATATACAGGCAGCAAGAAAGAAAAATCAGGCTACCAAATGATTAAGTATGGCTGTCTTGAAGGAGATTGGAAAGATATGTTGTCCAAGGGCTTCAAAGAATGTTTCAGAGTTCTAAAACCCGGTGGTTTTCTAATTTTCAAATGGAATGAGACAGACATAAAAGTGTCTGAAATTCTTAAATTAACATCAGAAAAACCTATTTTTGGACATATATCCGGCAAACGCGCCAACACTCATTGGATTTGCTTTATGAAAGGAGGGAAGGTATGACACCGAAATTCACAACACCATGTTTCATACATAAAAACACCCCAGAGCTTCGCAAGAAATTGGAAGCCTGGGGTATCGGCTGAATAATGGCAAATGGATGGGCAAATATCTTGCAACATTCCGAATTAAGGCAACAAAAGAATGGCGGTATGTTGCATCACCAGAGTGGGATTTACAAAACAACCCTGACATAGGGTGCTCTATTGATTGTGGTACTAATGAAGAAAAATTTCTTGCTATTGCTGGATTGAGAAATGATACAGATAAATACCAATGGTTTATCTCACCTGAAGGCTGTTGGTGCTATAATAAGGGCTATGATGATATATCGGAAGTTTCCCTTAAATGGCGTAAAGCCACAATAGAAGAAGTTGTTGAACATTTCAAAGATTAAATATGAAAATTATTTACAATAACATCATCCCATTTAAGGGATTCCTGGCAATCAATTTCTTCGGTATTTTGTTTGTCAGAGGTACAGAGCGTGACATCAACGATATTGTGCTCAATCACGAAAGAATCCATACAGCCCAGATGAAAGAGCTTGGATATATCTTGTTCTACATAATATATCTGCTGGAGTGGATTGTGCGTCTCTTTAAGAAAGGGAACGCTTATCGAAACATTTCTTTTGAGCGTGAGGCATACAAGCATGAAAGAGATTTGAATTACCTCTCTACACGTCCCAAATGGGCTATGTGGCAGTAAATTCCACAATAAAAAGGGATAAAATAAACCTTTTATCGGTTTACATACTAATCTATAATGTAACCGATAATATCGCGGGGTGGTAGCAGTGGGTAGCTCGCCAGCCTCATAAGCTGGAGGTCGCAGGTTCGAGTCCTGCCCCCGTAACAATATGGGTGCGTAGTTTAATGAAGAACAGCAGGTGTTTCATCTGAAGGTGCTGGATCACTTCCGGCGGTGCCCCTCCCATTGAAAGCGCAAAGCAATTTGCTATTTTTTCTTTTTACATACGAAACACTTTTGCCTCTGTCATTTGTGAAAATCGCAGAGGATTTTGGAAGGTAAAGCAGCAAGGTGCTGCAACGGTCTTGAAAACCGATTGTCCTGTATAGGATTCTCTTCGATTGGGATGCCTTCCGCACAATGAATAAATTTATCTTATATGAAAAAGTATTTCAAATGGCTTACTGAAAGCAACCGTCCCAAACACATTCTTGTCGGCTTCTTTATTGGCTTAACTCTTGGTGTTGTTGCAGCTTTTACCGCCGCTTTTTCTGCTGAAATGAAAGACTGGCTTTGGAACGGCAAGCGTGGCGGTACTTTCGGTTGGATCAAAGGTAACGGTTTTGATTGGCTCGATTTCATCGCTACCATTATTGGTGGAATTACAGGAGCCTTGTTCCGTTATCTTGTTTTGGGTACGTCCATTTGTTGAAGTGAAGTGTAGAATTGAGTCCCGGTAGCAAAACAAGGCTACCGGGACTTTTTACATTTATGTCGCAGCTTTCATAAACGCCATCTGGAGTCTCTGCTGATTCGTGACGCTATCCCCGTTATAATAATGCTCTTGAATCATCTCTATGCTTGTGCCTGCCGCCATTGCAATATAGGAAATGGGCAAGCCGCTATCCAAGGCCACAGTGATTGCCGTATGGCGAAACACATAGGCATACAGGTCGTAGTCCATACCCAGCTCTTTTCCGACTGATTTAAGCCAGATATTGAGCTTTTCCCGAAACTTTTTGAATGTATAGTCTTTGGTCTGATATGTCTTTTCTTTTTCATCGTCCATGATTGGAAAGACATACCCATCTGTAGTTGTTCCTCTGTATTTGGAAATGATATTCCCCATTACCGGAGACACCGGAACTTCAACCAGTTGGTGTGTTTTCTTGCGTCTGGTTCTGATTGTGTTATTGCGAGTAAGTTCCGAGTATTTCAGTTTAATGACATCACATGGAGCGAAAAAGGAGTGGAACATGAATATGCAGAAATCGCGATACAGTTCAACTTCTTTACGGTTTTTGTATTGCGGAGTGAGTTTGGACAAATCCGCATTGATGAATCGTCTCAGTTGCTCTTGCGTTAATATATCGGGAGTTTTATTGTCAGCGCAGTTTCTTTTGGGATTATATTCCGCGAACTTGAAGTCCCCTATTTGGGCCAATGAGAACGGGACATCCTTATCCTTGCTGGCCTTGCCCAGTAAGTTCCTGAAAGATTTTGATGTTCCCTTGTACCCATCATATTTTGCGAATGTGTGGGCCAGTTGAACACAAGCCTTATAATCGAGCGACTGGAAAGTCAAGGATGAGAAACCCCTGATGATTTTGCGGCACTTGCTCAGCAGTTTGGAATAGGTCTCGAAATTGCAGCCCAACTTTGCCTTTTCCCGCAAGATGACCTCTTCCAGATATTTCTCAACAAAGTTGAAATCGGATGCCGGTACTGCATTTCCCACCGGTCTTTCAATGATTTCACATTTGACTTGCTTGATAGGCTGGAAGTATGACGCTACCTGCCTCGCCGTGAGTTCAGGATGCTCAAGCAGCAACTTTGTATAGGGGTTCTTGAACTCCTCCAGAATCTTGTTGTTCTCCGAGTATGAAACGGCGTTGGCTGAGAAACGCTCTTTGTCCGCGTTCCAATGCCTCGCTAAATTGGGACTGCCGGTCAAAAGGTGTTTGACCGATTTGTAGTATCTTTCTTTCCCCTCACTTATTCTCAGGACGAGGGAACTATCCTTTATTATGAATTTTAGCTTCACCATAACTCTTTGTTCTTGTTTTGCATTTAAGAATAGAAGAATGATGAACCAATAGTTGTAACCGGATGTAACTTTTCCAATGTACACCACAATGTACACCAACCGGGTCGTTCCCTTTTTTGAATTTTTCGTTCTAACAGGATTGATGTTAGTTGGATGTATGCCTAATCAGCGCGAAATCAATCACTTACAATCCACAAAACGACAAATTCAACATAACAGAAAAGGAAGTTGATTATCTCAACTTCCTTTTCGAGTGGTGCCAACGGGATTCGAACCAGTGACACACGGATTTTCAGTCCGATGCTCTACCAACTGAGCTATGGCACCTCGTCTTTCAGTGCTTAGGATTGTTATTTCCTAAAAGCGAGTGCAAAGGTACTGCTTTTTTCTGAACTGTGCAAGCTTTTTCGTGTTTTTTTTCAAAAAAGTGTATTTTTTCCTATTTTTATTGCATATTTCCAAAATAAGTTGTAATTTTGCAGATGCAATTCGGGATGTAGCGCAGTTGGTAGCGTACTGCGTTCGGGACGCAGGGGTCGCCAGTTCGAGTCTGGTCATCCCGACAAGCAAGAAGCCGGCATCGTTTCTTTCGATGCCGGTTCTTTCTTTTTCACACCCCACCCTTCACCACTGCCGCAACAAGGCGTGAAAGATGCTCAAACAAAGTGTTACCTTTCATCAGGTAAAGTGTCACAGTTGACCATGCAAAAGGTTACACTTCACATGGCAAAAGGTTACCTTTGATTTCGCCTTGCATTATGAGCCCATTTCATTATTATTACCAAACACATGTCTGACATGAAACATCTTTTCATTTTACCAAGAATTTCCTTACTTTCGTTTGCTATGCTACCCATAGCATACAACTATGATTTGTGGTGTGCTGTAATATGCGTGCTCATTTTTCTCCCATTGCTGATTCTTCTCATAGCTGCCATTATCAACTCACGCAAGACGGGAACCGGATTCCTTACAAACCTCTATGGTTACAGACTGAATTGGTTTGATGTCCTGATTAGATGCATTGGAACCTTCAATGGCTTGCTGATCGGTTCGACAAAGGTCACAATCTTTTGGACCATGCTAACAGCATTCACCCTCTTTGAGGTTATCACATCCAAGCCGAAACTCTCATAACGACTCGTAATCTTTTACCCTCCCTATACGCAATTACCGCCGACAGTTCTCCATAAAAGAGCTATCGGCGGTAATCATTTGTATGCCTGAAAGAATCTATTTGTTCTGTTCGTTAAAGCGTTTCTGCTGCTCTGCAACAAGTTCCTTGTCATCAAAGTAGTCGATACGCATGGCATGGCGCACCTCTGCAAGAGTCTTTGCACCCACCTTGCGTGCCTCCTCCGTTCCGCGACGCAGCACTTCGTAGACCTCAGCGATATTGCTTTCCAGTTCCTTGCGGCGTGTGCGGATAGGTTCAAGACGGTCATTGAGGACGTTGTAGAGGAATTTCTTGCATGTGCCGTCACCAAGACCGCCGCGGGTGTAATGAGCCTTCATCTCGTCAAGGTTCTTGTAATCAGGGAGGAAACGCTCGAAATCCTCGTCCCTGCAGAAAGCGTCAAGATATGTAAATACCGTGTTTCCCTCGATGTGTCCCGGGTCTTCGATGTTCAGGTGCTGTGGGTCGGTGAACATGGAGTTGACCTTTTTCTTCAGTTCCTTTGCAGTATCGGAAAGATATATGCAGTTGCCGAGTGACTTTGACATCTTTGCCTTGCCGTCCGTTCCCGGCAGACGCATGCACGCCTTGTTCTCAGGGAGCAGCACCTGGCATTCGTTCAGCACCTCGCCATAGATATGGTTGAAGCGGCGCACAATCTCGTTTGTCAATTCAATCATCGGCTTCTGGTCTTCTCCGACAGGAATTGTCGTGCCATGGAAGAGCGTGATGTCCGCTGCCTGTGAGATAGGATAGCAGAAGAATCCGGTAGGGATAGAGCCGCCTTCGAAGTTGCGCATCTCGATTTCCGTCTTCACTGTAGGGTTGCGCTGCACACGTGCCACGGAGACAAGGTTCATGTAGTAGAAAGCCAGCTCTGTCAGTTCAGGCACGGCAGACTGCACAAAGATGTTGCACTTTGACGGGTCAAGACCTGCTGAAAGATAGTCAAGAGCCACCTCTATGACGTTCTGGCGTATCTTCTCCGGATTGTCGGCATTGTCGGTGAGTGCCTGTGCGTCAGCAATCATGATGAAAATCTTGTCATATTCCCCTGAGTTCTGGAGTTCCACACGGCGGCGGAGAGAGCCTACATAATGGCCGATATGCAGTTTTCCGGTAGGACGGTCACCGGTAAGTATCACTTTTTCCATTGTCTTTATATTATTAATGTATATATGAAAAATGGTTATTCCGGTGCAAAGGTAACACTTTTTGCCGGAATAACCAAATATTTCAGTATTTCCATACAAAGGAAATCAGAGTGTCTGCTCTATGTTCCAGACGAATGCGCGCAGACCGAGGAGAGGATTATCCACATCAAGTTTGCGCAGACGCGCCAAGAGATGTTCCACACGGTCGTCATCGCAGATGGTGATAACAGCCTCGTTCATTGCCGGCCATGCGTGTGAACCGAGGTGCGGTTCGCCGGTCTTTGTGCCGCAGCCTCCCACCGTCGGGAAGAGCGTATAGCCACGGCAGAGTGATGATTTGAGAGCCTCAGCCACTCCTTCGTGGTGAGCCTGGTCGTATGTTATAAAGATACTTTTCATAATGTTCTTGTGTATTGTGGTGGGGCAGTTACGCCCCACCATTGTTGTTTTACAGACTATTTTGCCCTATTGAGTTGCTCTTCTTCCTTATGTTCTGCCCAGTAAGCGTCAAGTTCGCGCTCCTCACGCATCCGGCGGCGCTTGTTCTTGGTGCCGACACCGCCAAAGATACAGAACATCGCAGGGACATAAATCAGCGTAAGCACAGTGGAGACACAGAGGCCACCAATGATGCTGACACCCATCGGACGCCACATCTCAGCACCGACACCTTGTCCCACAGCCATAGGAACCATACCGAGGATAGTGGTGAGTGTGGTCATGAGGATAGGACGCAGACGGCTTCGTGCTGCGATTGTAGCGGAACGTATGAGCCCGTTGCCACGTTCACGCATGAGGTTGGTATAATCGATGAGTACAATACCGTTCTTCACCACAATACCGATAAGCATGATGCCACCGAGCATTGACATGACACTGAGCGTTGTCTGTGTTATCACAAGTGCAAGGATTATACCCGAGAGGGCGAAAGGCACTGAGAGCATGATGATGAACGGATAGGTCATTGACTCAAACTGTGCTGCCATGACGATGAACACAAGGATGATGATGAGGATGCCCAGTGTGCCAAGGTCGCGGTTGGAGTCCTGCTGGTCCTCGTAAGAGCCGGCAACCTGGACAGTAACGCCTGCCGGGAGGTCCATCTTCTTGTAGATAGACTGACCGAGTTCTACACCTTCCGACAAGGCATGGCCGTCGGCAAGCACCGCACTGACAGTGACATAACGCTGTCGGTCCTTACGCTCGATTGTAGGCGGGATGGCACTCTCCTCCACAGTAGCCACGTCGCAGATACGTATGTTCTGACCATAGCCGTTAGGAATAACCATGTTTTCCAAGTCATTGACAGAGATACGGGCAGAAGGCTCATAGCGAACCTTGATGTCATACTCCTCGCCGTCCTCACGGAAATAAGAGAGTCGCGAACCGCTTATAATGTTGCGCACGGCACTTGCTGCTGTCTGCATGCCGATGTTCTGCTGCGCCAGTTTCTCACGGTCGAAATTCACCACCACTTCCGGCTGATAGTCGGAGCGTGAGATGAATACCTGAGTCACAATGTTCTCCTTGCGGAGCTTGTCGGCAAGAGTGTGTGCGATATCACTTGTAGCATTCATGTCATAGCCATAAATCTCGAAAGTGGCTGTCGCCTGTCCACCCATGGAGCCTCCGCTGCTGCCACCAAGGTTCACTTGGTACTTCGCCAGCTCAGGAATAGCCTTCAAGTCTGCACGCATCTCGTCACAGATTGCTG
Organism: Palleniella muris; assembly: GCF_004792655.1. Taxonomy (GTDB): domain Bacteria; phylum Bacteroidota; class Bacteroidia; order Bacteroidales; family Bacteroidaceae; genus Prevotella; species Prevotella muris_A. Next base: position 115,836 of record NZ_SRZC01000007.1, read on the forward strand.
CCAGACCCTTCTCACGCTCATTGGACGGAACCATCATTATGTTGAACGAAATGATATGTGAACCGTTGTCGGAAAGTGATGCCCATGTGTTGTCATCACCTGCCTGACCTACAGTAAAGTTACATGACTGCAAGTCATCGCCGTAGCGCTGCTGCCATTTCTTCACAAGATTCTTTGCAAGTTCCTCGGAAATCTCCACACGTGTGCCTACAGGCAACTGCAGAGTGATACCCACACGACCGGAGTCGTTGGCAGGGAAGAACTCCGACTGTATGCCGAAGATTCCGGCAAGGGCTATCGTTCCGGCAAACAAGGCGAAGCATCCTGCGAGGACAGTCTTGCGGTGGCGCACCGACCAGTTAATCTTTTTCTCGTACCAATCGTCAAGCCCATCAAGGCTCTTGCTTACAGGCGAGTAGAGCTTTTTGAACAGAGGGCTCTGCTTTTTCTTCAGCTTAAGCATCAGTGAACACAGCATCGGCGTGAACGAGAGTGCCGAAAGAGTGGATATGGTCATGATGATACACATCATCCAACCCAACTGTTTGAAGAGCACACCTGCCATACCGGTCACCATGGTAAGAGGGAAGAACACGGCAATCATGGTCAACGTGGAAGCCACAACGGAGATAGCCACCTCCTGAGTGCCATGTATGGCAGCCTGTTTTGGTGAGGAGCCGCGCTCGATGTGTGTCGTAACGTTCTCCAAAACCACAATGGCATCGTCCACAACGTTACCGATGGCAATGGAAAGACATGAGAGAGAAATCATGTTCAATGAGCCGCCGGTGGCATACAGGTAGATGAACGATGCGATGAGCGACATCGGGATTGTGATGACAATAATCATTGTAGCACGCCAGCGTCCAAGGAAAACGAACACAACCAATGCCACGAAGAGCATGGCGTAGGCGATTGTTTCCTCAAGAGAGCCTATGGTGTTGAGGATATTGTCCGAAGTATTGACGATGACTCCCAACTTAACGTCGGAAGGAAGATTGTTCTGCAACTCCGGAAGTTTCTTCATCACAGCATCGGCAATGGCAACGGAGTTCGCACCAGACTGCTTCTGCACGACAATCATGGCACCCTGCGTGCCGTTGGTGAACGTGCGCTGTGCACGTTCCTCCACATTATCGACTATTCGTGCGACATCCTTCAGATAGACATTCGCACCGTTTTTGGTGCCGACAATGACATTCTCCATCTGCTTAGGGTCACTGAACTCACCTTCCACACGGACGGTGAACGTCTGGGTGCCTATATCGACAGTACCCGTTGTGACATTATGGTTCTCGGCATTGACAGCCTGACTCACCTGCAATGGCGACAGTCCGTAAGCCTCCATCTTGCGAGGGTCCATGTAGATGTTTATCTCTCGCTTTGGAGCACCTGAGATACTCACCGTGCCGACACCGTCGATACGCGCCAAAGGGTTGGCGACGACATCATCGAGTATCTTGTACAATGCCTTCTGCGACTCATTCGCCTCCACCGAAAGGAGGAGTATAGGAATCATGTCCGTGGAGAACTTAAACAGGACAGGCGACTGGGCTTCGTCAGGAAGGGAGTTGCTTATCATGTCAAGTTTGTCTCGCACATCATTCGTCAAGTCGTCAATGTCATAGCCATACTCAAACTGCAGGGTGATGACGGAGACTCCTTCACGTGAATTACTCGTGATATGCTTCAAGTGCTCGACAGAGTTCAGAGTGTTCTCCAGCGGGCGTGTCACGTTGTTCTCTATGTCATTGGCTGACGCACCGTTATAGTACGTCATGACCATGATTGTGTTGGTATCGATGTCCGGATAAAGGTCGATAGGGAGCTTTATCAGGGAGAATATACCGAAAATGATGACGGCGCAGAAACACAGGCTCGTCATAATCGGTCGTTTGACCGCGCCTTCGTATAGTGTCATGTTGGTTTTGTTGTATTAAAAATTGGTTATATCATGTTGCATCATGCCGTATCATGATGCAACATAATATAACATGAAGAACCGCCCTCCCATTTATTTCACGACTTTCACTTTCTTTCCGTTGGCAAGGCGTGACTGTCCTGCAACGACAACCTGCTGGCCGTCCTTCACACCGGAGAAGATTTCGTAAGTCTTGCCTATATGCTTTCCAAGTTCCACCTTATTATATGTTACTGTCTGCTTTGCCGCATCATAGACATAAACATAGCGGTCGCCGGCACCAATCTGCTTGACAAGAGCCTCATCAGGTATGAGGACATGCTCCTGGCTGCCGAAATTCACTGTCGCACGGGCAAACATTCCGGGACGGACTTTCTGATTTTGGTTGCTGATTGTGATTTCCACAGGGAAAGTGTGTGTCGCTTCATCAATGCTTGGGTGGATGATTGAAACATGTCCCACGAACTTCTCGCCCGGATAAGCATCAAGCTCTATGTCGATAGCCTGACCTTTCTTGATGTCCTTATAATGGATTTCAGAGATGTTTGTCACGATTTTCACCACACTTGTCTCTTCGATTGTGAGAATAGGAGTGCCGTTGTACATATCGCCATTGTCATAGTTGCGTGCCGTAACGACACCGCTGATAGGAGCATAGAGCTGTGTGTTACGAGACATCTGTGCATACTGGGTCTGCAGGACGTCAAGCTGCATCTTGGCATTGTCGTACTCTGTCTTGCTTGCTCCACCTACATTGTAAAGCTGTTCGGTACGGCTGAACTCCAGTTTCTGGTTGTCTATCTGCAGTTTCAGCTGTCGCAGGCTTGACGCATCAAGCTGCACAACCACCTGTCCCTTCTTCACTCTGTCGCCGACATCCACGAGAACCTTCTCTATGCGGTAAGCGACATTAGGTGAGATGTTGTTCTTCACGTCACTCTCCACTACCGCCGTATAAGTCTCCGTCTGTGGCAAGACATCACTATGGACAGTCGCCAGCTTCACCTCCGGCAACTCTTCGGCAACTGTTTCTGCCTCTTTGTTCTTGTTTCCGCAACTTGCCATTGCAAGCATTGCAGCAGCTATAATAAAATATTTCTTCATCCTATATAATGGTTCTGGTTTTGTTTTCTTGCAATTGTTGATGTTTTATTCACGCCCAAGCGTATAGTCCAGGTCAGCCTTGTTGGACAGATAGTCGTAAATGCTCTGATTGTATGTCAGTTCCGCCTGCACAAGAGCCGTCTCGCTCTGGTTCAGTTCGAGGATTGTGCCACGACCTACATCATAGCGTTTGCCGGCAATGTTCACAGCCTTGTCAGCCTGTTTCACCGCCTCACGGTCAGACTCCAGTTTGGCAATGGTCTTGAGCATATTCTGCCTGTAGCTCTGTGCTGCCATGGAAAGCTGTCGTTCCGTATCACGGCGCGTGTCGGCGAGCTGCTCAAGTTGCACACGGTTGGACTGCAACTTTGTCCAGTTGCTTGCCTTGAAGATAGGAATGCTTGCTGAAAGCACAAACGTGGAACTTGGAGAGTACTTGTATCCGAACACGTTCCAGTCAGTGTTGGAATAGGAAGAGTACTGTCCTGACAACGATGCAGCCACCGTAGGCATGAAATTCGTGCGGAGAATCTTGCGTGAACGCTCAAGAAGCCCCTTGTTCAAGTCCAACTGTCTCAGTGCGGAATTGTTCTGAACCTCCTCCATTCCGCCTTCTGCATTGGCAAGGGTAAGCGAGGGTTCATAGGCACGGAGCGAGTCTTGGATGTCCACATCAATATCAGTGTTGATGCCCATCAGCACCTTCAGCTGCAGGATGGCAAGGTTCATACCGGTCTCCGCACTCACAACACTGGAGTGCATGGCACGCATCTGCACCTCGGCAGAGATTTTGTCATACTCGCTGACACGCCCTGCCCGGAACTTTTTGTCCACGACATCAAAGTTCTCCTTTGACGTGTTGTAGCTGCGCTGCATCACTTCATAACTATCCTTTGAAAGAAGGGCGGAATAATACGCTTTGGTCACCTGGTTGACAAGGCTGAGACGGGACGCGCGCGCCTTCTCTTGAGCAAGCAGGATGTCCTGCTTCGCCAGCTTCATGTTCTGGTAGACAGCCGGCGCGAACACAGGGACAGCAAGCGTAGCCGTACCTGTCGCGGTGGTCGTGCCGTCCATTCCCATTTTGAACTCACCCATTTGGGTCTTTATCGCAGCAACGGTGATACTGTGGTTAAGGGCAAGGTCGGCAGTCACCGTAGGCAGCAGGGACTGCCAAGCCTCCTTGTCGGCAATCTTCTTCAGCTCAATATCCTTGTCCGCAACCCTGATCGTAGGGTTCTCGGCAATGGCTATCTCTATCGCCTTCTGAAGGTTAATGCCAATCGTAGCCTCCCGGGCAGACACGGCAACCGCACATGCCGGGAGGAGCATGAAAAACAAAAGGAATTTCTTCATAAAAATATTGATATTCATTATAATTACAAAACTCAGCGCAAAATTACAGTTTTCTTTTCATTTATTCATATTACACCTATATATATTAGCAATAATTAACCAAACCGGAACAGAACAGTTATCAGACTTGCCGCTTTCTGTATTTTAACATAATTCCATGGACGAACCAAATCACAAGATGAAATACCGAAAAATATGCCCTGTCTTTACGTTTTCCTCCAACATCCTGACTGTCAAGTGATTACAAAAAAGCTCTGTTCTTCCACACGCTTTTAAGCCGTAAAAGTGCCATTCCACAGTGCAAAAGGTAACAATTCACACAACAAAAGTAACGGTTGACAGTGTGAATAGTAACGGTTTGCATCACCAATCGTAACTATTCGGAGTGATTTTTGCCAAAAACAAGGTCAAAAAACAATGGAAACCGCATTTTCTGTCGTCATTTTCTCGTCTTCAAAAGAAAATCATCCGAAAAACCATGAATGTTGTTTGTCAAAATTATTCTTACCGCTTAACAACCCTGAAAAGTCGTTAAACAAATGCCTGCCGTGCTTGTCCTGACCGCACATTGCCTTATATGCCACCAAGCACGAAAGAAAAATAACGAATGTTTTTGTTTTTTCACAATAAAGCAGTAACTTTGCCAAAACAAACAAAAAACAGACACACTATGAAGAAACTTTTTACATCCATAACCGTACTGGCACTTGCCATTGCGAGCGTCACGCCTGCTTACAGTCTTGACCGTAAAGGACTGGCAGAATATGCAAAGAGCCTGAAAGGTCTGAAAAAGGCGGAACTAAAGGCGCAGATTCACAAAATCAGCCAAGTGAAGAATGTCGTTGACTACGGCAGTGGCAGCGAAAAAACATGGGGAGCGTTCTACACTACCGACCGCATAGCGTCAAACAATCAGTGCATTGACCGCTATACAGCAAAAGAATACTATTTCGGAAGTAAAGGATCAGCCATCAATGGCATGAATATAGAACACTCCATGCCTAATTCATGGTGGGGACATACTAACAACAATGCTTACAAAGACCTTAACCACCTTTATCCTTCCGACTCAAAAGCAAACTCTGACAAGGGAAACTACCCTATGGGAGTCGTGACAAGCCCTAAAGACCCTAATGCTTTTGAGAAGATAGGAAAAGGAGATGCAGGCACATATAAAAATATCAATATATGGGAGCCTAACGACAAATGGAAAGGAGATTTCTGCCGCACCTATTTTTATATGGTGACAACCTACTATGATTTGCCATGGACAAGTGAGGGAACAAAACTGATTCACAATAATAATCCATGGCCTACATTGCAGGAATGGGCGTACAAACTCTACCTCGAATGGACACGCAAGGACAAGGTTTCACAGACTGAGGTTGACCGCAACGCTGCTGTCTATGCCATTCAGAAGAACAGAAACTTGTACATCGACTTCCCTACCCTCGCGGAATATGTCTGGGGTGACAGCATTGACGTGGCTTTCGACCCATACACAGCCATCACAACATGCTCCGATGATGACCGCTACGCTGACTATCTGCCGGGAGAAGGCGGAGAGCCTACCGACCCGACTGACCCTGATGAGCCGGGACCTGACGAGCCTGTGATTGAGGGAACAGTAGTCTTTGAGGAGGATTTCAGCTGCATAACAGGAGGTGATTTTACGAACACAGGGACTCAATGGTCTGGTTGTGACAAGATGACTGCCACAAACGGCTGGGAAGCCGGTGGAGTTGTGAAGTTAGGTTCAGGCTCAAAAGCCGGTTCTATCACAACAAAAGCCGGAGCAATCAAGTTCCCGGGCGGAAAACTTTGCGTCACTTTCGACATCAAGGGTTGGAAAACCGTTGAAGGAAAGATAAAAGTCTCCATGACAGGAAGCGAGACTCAGACAAAGGAATACACGGCAACGACAAGCGATGATTTCGAGACTCTGACGCTCACATTCGATGATGTCTCTGCCAATCCGCAGCTGAAAATCGAGACAACGGCCAAGCGTGCCTTCATCGACAACATCAAAGTGTTCGTGCCGAAAACAACAGCAATCGATGCTCCTGAGACATCTGCCGGCACAACCAACGATTACTACAACATCAACGGACAGAAACTGACCGCAGCACCTGCCCTTCCGGGCATATACATCCATAACGGACGGAAGATCGTAATCAGATAATTTTCTTGCAGAATCCTGTATGACGCGGCTTTGGACAAGAGTCCGTCATACAGGATTTTTCCATGTCCCAACCTCAAAAAACGCCATGCCTCTCATCCTTATCCTGCTCCTCTCACTGCTCCCCTGCCCTGCCTTTGGCGCGCAGGAGGACTTTTCCACCACCGATAACCTTGACGACATCTCGGACATCTCCCACCAGCATGTCACCCAAATCATGCAGGACAGACGGGGATTCCTGTGGCTCTCGTCATGGAACGGTCTTTATCGCTTTGACGGCTACAACTTTGTATCGTTCAAAGCGAAGCCCGGCGACGGCAACGAGATGAGCAGCGACAGGTTCCGCAATATCGTGCCTGACTACGATGTGACACCGGAGACAGCCATCGGTAACATCTATTGCCTTGTCGACTATGATGTGTTCCTGTTCGATGTGCGCACATCGTCTTTCACTCCCGTGACAGGCAGCATAGAGAAAAAGGCGCGGAAGGTGTTTGCAAAGAATGGAAGCCGATGCGAAGATTTCACGGACAACAGGGGCATCCATTGGCAGATGACACCGGAAGGCTTTCTGCGCAAGACACCGCACACACGGAGATGGAGCCGCATCGAGGGCATCAGCCCTTCCGTTGTACGCATGCAGTACCGTGACCGCAAAGGAAATCTGTGGATAGGTACAAAGGACGGCAGACTGACGGTGCTTGATTCCGCTCTGCAGCTCCAAGGATACATCGGCAAAGACGGCAGGCTTCGGACGGCATCCACCGAGTTTATGCCGGTCTACAGTCTGCTGGAGGACAGTCGCGGCATGTTGTGGATTGGCACAAAGCCTCACGGTCTGTTCCTCAAGCAAGGGGACAACATGCTGAAAGTCACCGGCATAAACTCCACACAAATCTATGATTTGAAGGAAGACAAGAGAGGAAGGATATGGGTAGCGACACATGTCGGCGGAATAAATGTTGTCACACCTGCCAAAGGAAAAGGCACAAAACCGCTGTCACTGACAGCAAAAGCCGTCAAAGCCACAGAGGGTTTGCGCGTCAGAAGGTTGCTGATCCTTGACGACGGCACCATGCTTGCCACAACGACAAAAGGGCTTCTTGTGGCGGACAACATCTACAAACCGGCAGAAAAGATACAATGGCGCATGCACACTCGTGAGGCAAAACACAAGGAAAGCCTGTCCGACAACGCCACAATGAATGTCATAAGGGACTACAAGGGGCGCATATTCGTCACCACGGAAAGCGGCGGGCTTAACCAGCTGCTTACAACAGACCTTCATGCCGACAGGTTTTCGTTCAGGCATCATAACACCGACAACGGTCTTGCCTCGGACGTCACCATGGCGTGCGTGCCGCTTTCCGGCAACAAACTCATCATACAGTGCAACAACACTGTGTCAATCCTTGACACGGAAACGTCCCACATTGAGAACTATGGCAGGGCTTTCTGGGGAGAGAACCTGCAGTTCTCGGACGCAGAGCCTGTAATCATCGGAAAAGACCGCCTCCTTCTGTCACTGCAAACGGGTGCTTTGACTGTTCCTGTACGCGAAATGTTCGCAAAAGGATTCACTCCACGCATCGCACTGACACAGCTTCACGTGGCTGATATGCCGGCAGACTACAGCATAGAGTACAGTGACACCATACGCATACCGCGTCACAACCGTGATTTCGCACTGCATTTCGCTGCCATTGATTATACCGGCAACCGCTACATCCGTTATGCCACACGGCTTGACAACGACAGCACATGGAGCCATCCGACGGCAGCCAACAGCATTGACATAAGGGACATTGATGCCGGAACGCATACTCTTCTGATACGTTCCACAAACGCTCTCGGACAATGGACTGACAATGTGCGCAAGGTGACGATACTTGTAGAACCGACATTCTTCGAGACATGGTACGGCAGACTGCTCATTCTCCTGGTCATCGTGGCAGGCATCGCCATGCTCACCTATGCCATTGTGTATGTCCGCAACCTTGAAAAGCGGCGCAAGGAGACATTGGAAGCCTACCTTCGGTTGCTTGACCACAAGAATGAAGCGGAGGACAGCGCGCCAAGACATGAGGAAAAGGCGCAGGCACCAATAGTAATCGCACCACGACTGTCGGAAGAGGACGAGGCGTTCATGCAGAAAATGACGGACTTCATAGAAAAGAACATCGCCAACAGCGACATCACAATCAATGACATTGCTGCCGCTACAGCTGTCAGCCGCTCAGGGCTTAACAGGAAGATGAAGCAGCTACTTGGTGTCACTCCTGCCGATTTCCTCAAAGAAGCACGCATGAAACGCGCGCTGAAGATGCTCAAAGAGACCTCCGCCTCTGTCTCGGAAATAGCCTATTCATGCGGATTCTCCGACCCGAAATATTTTGCGAAGTGCATAAAAGCCTCAACAGGCAAGACTCCGAGTGAACTGCGAAGTTGAGGAACAGTAAGGCAACTCATCGTGAAACGCCATACATCCGTACTGTAAGAAAAGGACATGGCGGATTGAACAGTAAAAGAAAACGTAGAAAATGAAGAACGTTGTGTTATATATCGCTATGAGTATTGACGGTTATATTGCTGACCGCCAAGGCTCTGTCGATTGGATAAAAGGGCAGGACGACAAGGCGGAAACGCCTGACACATGGACTCCGTTTTTTGAAAACATTGACACTGTCATCATGGGGCGCAAGACCTACCAACAGATTGTGACGGAACTCTCGCCCGGGGCATGGGTATACGACGGGGCTGTGACCTATGTGCTCACTCACGATGCGACAATGCCCGACACCGAAACGGTAAGGTTCAGGGACACAGACCCATGCCTGCTTGTGGAGCAACTGCGGAAAGGAACAGGAAAAGACATCTGGATTTGTGGCGGTGCGGAGACCGTTGCTGGCTTGATTGATAGGGACATGATTGATGTCTACCATATCGCCATCATCCCGGTACTGCTCGGCAGTGGGATAAAACAGTTTGGAAAGACGGACAGCAGACTGCATCTGACATTGCGCAGGACATTGAGTTACAACGGCATCGTGGAACTTGTCTACGAGAGAAAGCATCAAAAATGACAGAAAGGGCTTGCCTGCAGAAAGTCAGGACATTGCCATTGCAAGCCTTGTCTGTCAGGTGCGCAACATGAAAAATCCGCGCCATAATTATTTTTTCCCGGCAAAATAGCGGTATTATCAGATAAAAGTATTACCTTTGCATTCGGTTTGCATTATCTTTGCAATCAGATTTATTTGTAATCATGTAAAAAGAAAGACTGTACATAGTAATAATATGGTCAAGGCGAGAGGTTGTTTCGCCTGATGTATAGTCGCGTATTTGTACCACAATTGTTTTATTTTTTTATGATTACAAATAGAATATGAGCTTACAGGTTCAGAATATTTCCTATATACATCCTGACAAGGAGGTATTGTTTCATGATATAAGTTTCTCCGTCGCAGACGGGGAAAAATGTGCCATTGTGGGAAACAATGGCGTGGGAAAATCCACTCTTCTGAAAATAATCACAGGCATTCTGCCACCGTCGTCGGGACAGGTTATCAGCGAAACGCCGTATATTGTACCGCAGCATTTCGGGCAATTTGACGGCATGACGGTAGCCAAGGCTTTGGGAATAGCAGAGAAACTGAAGGCTCTTGCCAACATCCTCGACGGTCAGGGCACAGAGGAGGACTTTGCGGTGCTGGACGATGACTGGGGCATCAATGAATCCTTGGCAGAGGCTTTCTGGCGGTGGGGCATCGGGCATGTCACTCCAGACATGCCGATGAGCGAGCTCAGCGGAGGCGAGAAGACAAAGGTGTTCTTGGCAGGCATGGACATCCATCATCCTGCCGTGACCCTTATGGACGAACCTACCAATCATCTTGACGCCGAGGGCAGGGCTTTGCTGTATGAACACATCAGGCGGACAAACGGCACAGTTGTCATTGTCAGCCATGACAGGACGCTGCTGAATATTATGCCGGCTATCTATGAGATGTCGCAACATGGGATGCAGTACTATCCGATGCCCTACGATGAGTACAAGGAGGTGACGGACAGTCTGAAGGCTGCCAGGCTCACCCGTCTGCAAAGTCAGCAGAAAGAGCTGGCAAAAGCGGAGAAGGCGGCACGGAAAACCATGGAACGGCAGCAGAAGCATGCTTCACGAGGAGAGAAACAGAGCGCAAAGAAAGGGCTTGCACGCATTGCCATGGGAAACTTGCGCGACAAGTCGGAGGCTTCCACCTCACGCTTGAACAAGGTGCAGGAGGAGAAACTGCAGGCTATGAGCCAAGAGGTGAAAGACATCAGGGCGTCCATTCCCGAACAGATTGCCATGCGGCTCACTATCGGCGATTCTTCCAAGCCGGGCAGCAAACGTTTGCTGAAGGCGTCGGATGTAACCTTTGCGTATGACGGCAGGGCGGTTTTGTGGCAGCATGCGCCATTGAACCTGTCAGTGTACAGTGGTGAACGCATCCGCCTGCAAGGTTGTAACGGCAGCGGAAAAAGCACTTTGCTGAGACTCATGACAGGCGAATTGCAGCCTACGGGCGGCGAGATGCTGAGGGCGGAGGTGTTGAAAATAGTTTATATCGACCAGGAATATTCATGTATAGATAACAAACAGACAGTCTATGGTCAGTTGGAAAGCTGTGCCACCAAGCGTCCTGAGCATGAGCTGAAGATGCTTTTGAGCCGTTTCCTATTTGATGCCACGACATGGGAGAAGAGGTGCGGAAACCTCAGTGGTGGGGAGAAGATGAAACTGGCGTTATGCTGCCTGCTTGCCGGGGACAATGCGCCCGACATGATTATTGCCGACGAACCGACCAACAACATAGACATCGCAAGCATGGAGATACTTGCTGCAACATTGCGAAACTACCGTGGAACATTGGTCGTGGTAAGCCATGATGAGGAGTTCGTGAGGGATGTCGGCATAGAGCGCGAGATAAACATCGGATAATAGGTAATATTCGCAAATAAAAATGTGCCACTTTGCTTTTGTACAAAGTGGCACATTTTGGAGTTATCGAGCATCATGCTCTATATGGTTATTTCCAATCGTCTGTGTTGAGAAGGGCTTCAACAGACTGTTCTACATTGTCAGGCAGGTTGCAGAAGAAATCATATCCTGTGCGCGCCTCCAACTCGTCGATGCTTATCATGTAGGGAGTGAGGTTGGAACTGTTGTCTTTTTTGTGTTCCGCCCAAAATGCCATGGCGGAAAAGGTGTTGTTCTTCGTCTGCTTCAGCACTGCCATGAAGAAATATTTTGGTATAGGAATACGGTTCTTTATCATACCTACTGTGCCACTTTCTTGCTTGCCGTTGAGGTTGACATTATTAATAGTACCGCCTTTGCAGACATAAAGCACCCCACTGTTATTGGTTGTCACATCAGCCCAATTACGTACTTTAATCTCCATTTGCATCCATACCCCAGCATTGAAGTTATGGATTTGTGGGTGCATATTTGCGAGACTGAATGTCTGTCCGTTGACATTCATGGAGCAGATGCGGTCTTCTGATGCACAAATGTGCCCACGGTCATAGCCTGAGTATTTGTAGTCGGACAACAAGGATTGATAGTTTGCATCTATCTCGCTTTCCTCATGGAACGGGTCATCATTCCATTTCTGTCCGTTCCAGTATACGCCGTCTTCCCAATTCTGACGTTGCCAACCCTTAAAGTTATTCGCCTTTGTCCACTGCCAGCAAGTCCAACGCTGCGCACGTCTGGTCTTGTCCCATTCGACTATGTAGTTGACACCGATGCCGTCATCGTACTTGACTATCAGCTGATAGTTGTTGCCCGGCTGCACGCGTGGTACTTCAAGTCGCTGTGCATGCGGGCTCTTCTGTGTATCGTTGGCATTGACATTTATGCCGGCTTCGTTTCCGCCTTCTTCATCTCCACCACAGGATGCGAGGAATGACATGGTTGTGATGCCGAAGAATATGGTCACCACTGTCTTGTAGAATAATAGTTTTGTCATATAGTATTGCTTTTCATAAGATATCAGCATGATTCCTTACGATTGACGGCATTTACCCCTATGGCATAAGGAAAAATCATTTGGTTCGTTTGAGCATACAAAAATAAGCATTTCCCTGCAACTCTACAAGATTCGGTCATATACAACAACATTCTTTTTTCATTTTTTAACGGTTATGACAATTATAATGTCTTTATGCCACAGGAAAGACTACATGAAAAAAATCCTCCGCCGAGAACCTATGTACAGGCAGCCGGCGGAGGATTGCTATCATTTCGGTATTATTCAGCAGAGACTTTATATCTTGGAGATGATACCTATTTCTGTTGTTTCAAGGAACTTGATGATGCTGCGCACGGCATCACCGTCAGGCACCTGCTGCTTAATCTGGTTTACGGCATCCAGCACAGCTGTCTGTCCATGGAAGACAAGGCGATAGGCATTGGCAATATGTCCGATGACTTTCTCTGATGTGCCTGACGAACGGAGCAGCCTTTCATTAACACCTCCATACTCCACCGGGTTATGGGTGGCAACTATGAATGGTGGGACATCACGGCTCACACGCACACCGCTGGTGACCATAGAGGCTCCACCTATACGCACATTAGGGTTGATGATTACGCTTGATGAGAAGATTACACCTGAGCGTATCTCGCAGTCGCCTGCCACCTTTGTGCCATAGCCGAAGGTGCAGTAGTCCCCTACCTTCGTGTCATGGGAGACATGCACGCCTTCCATGAAGAAGTTGCGGTTGCCGATGCGTGTGTTTCCATCACAGAATGTGGCACGGTTGATGACAACGTTCTCGCGGAAGATGTTCTCATTGCCGATAACCAGACAGGAACAGTCACCCTTATAGTTGAAGTCCTGTGGCTCTGCTCCAAGGACTGTATTCTGGAAAACCTTGTTTCCACGCCCCAGACGTGTGCCGTTCATAATGCTTGCAAACGGATAGATGACGCAGTCGTCGCCTATTTCTACATTTCCCTCAATGTAGGCGAACGGATAGATTGTGACATTATTGCCGATTTTTGCCTTCGGGTCGATGTGTGCTTGTTGACTTATGTTACTCATAGCTATGTCTTTTTTGAAAATTAATCTCTGCCTCCGCCGAGAGCGTAATAGAGGTTTACGACAGCCTGCATCTTGTAGAAATCATCCTGCACCTTAGCCAACTGTGCGTTGAGGAGGTTGCTTTCTGCTGTGATTATCTCAAGGTAAGTGGTGTTCGGTCTGGAGCTGAACAGCTCTTTTGTCATCTCAACGTTCTTTGTCAGCACTTCCACGCGCTTGCCGTCAAGTTTGCTCTTCTCGTCGGAAGAGTTGTAGAGCACAAGTGCGTTGCTCACCTCGCTGCCCGCTGAGAGCACAGCCTGCTGCCATGTGTTGAAAGCCTGTTCCTGCTGTGCCTTTGCAACTTTCAGTCCGGCAATAAGCTGACCACGCGCAAAGATAGGCTGGGTAAGGCTGCCGACAGCGCTGAGAAGCCATTTTCCTGGATTGACGATACCACCGGTGCCATTGTTGGTGAAAGCGCCGCTGCCACTGATGGTGATGTTCGGATAGAACTTTGAGCGCGCCTGCTGCACATCATAGAAGCAAGATGCGAGGGTCATCTCAGCATAATGTACGTCAGGGCGGTTGTTGAGCATGCTGATTGACACACCTGTGCTGAAGGATGACGGCAGACTCTGGTTCTCCAGTTTTCCTCGTGCGATGGTCTGTGCCGGCTGTCCGAGGAGGAGTGACATGGAGTTCTCTGTCTCACGAATCTGGCGGCGCAGGTCAGCAGCCTGTGAGAGCACGGAGTAATAGTTCGCCTCTGCACTCTGTACGGCTGTTTCGTTGACAGGTCCCATTTCCTTGCGGAGCTTCATGATGCGCCATGTCTCCTTGGTCAGGTCAGCCATGTTGTTGACAATCTCAAGTTGGCGGTCAAGCATCATGAGAGTGTAGTACATGTTTGCCACGTTGGAGATTACTCCGGTCTTCACCACGAGCTGATAGTCCTTTGTGGCAAGCAGCTGCATCTGTGCGCTGCGCTTTGCGTTGAGGAGGTTGCCGAAGAGGTCTATGCTCCAACTTGCCTGTACCGGCAGTGAGTAGACTTTGCTTGGAGTATGTCCGTCCCATGAAGACAATGTGCCCTGTGGCGAGAACGTGAATGAAGGCACGAATGCCAGTTTTGCCGCTGTCAGCTGTGCCTGAACCATTTTCACATTGAGTGCGGCATTGAGCATGTTTGTGTTATGCTCCAACGCGTACTCTATGAGCGTCTGCAGCTGCGGGTCGGTGAACACGCTGCGCCAAGGCAGATTGCCGAAGCTGGCGGTGTCGGACACAGCAAGAGTATCACTGATACTTGCTGTGTCGCGCACCAAACCTTGTGTGTTTACGTCAGGACGCTCATATTTGTTGTATAGTCCGCAACTGCTCATTACTGCTGCGGCAGATGCAAACAATATGATATTTCTAACTTTCATCGTCACTATTCTTTATTTACGTTTTTGTCAATCTGCTTCTGAAGCTCGGCAGCAGCATAAGGGTTTGTATACTGACGCAACTCCGAGTCGACATTGGCATTGTTGTCATCGAACTCTATCGGCTTTATCTTCTCCTGCAATACCTGGAAGATGTAGAACAGAGCCGGAACGACCATAATCTGGCAGAGCATACCGATGAGCATACCGCCGATGGCTGCTGCACCGAGAGTCATGTTGCCGTTGTAGCCTGCACCCATTGGCACGAGGAGTGGCAAGAGACCGATAATCATGGCGAGTGAGGTCATGAGAATCGGGCGCAGACGGGCTGCGGCGCCAAGCACTGCCGACCAAGAGATTGCCATACCTGTACGACGGCGTTCAAGGGCGAACTCCACAATAAGGATGGCGTTCTTCGCCAACAGACCGATAAGCATGATGAGCGCAATCTGCATGTAGATGTCGTTCTGCTTTCCAAACAGGTTGGTGAAGATGAACGCTCCTGCCAGACCGAACGGAATGGAGAGGATTACTGACAGAGGCAGGATGTAGCTCTCGTACTGTGCCGAAAGGATGAGGTACACGAAGGTGAGACAGAGCACGAAGATGATCGCTGTGGAGTTGCTGGACTCCTGCTCGGAACGTGTCAGACCGGAGAACTCGTAAGAGTAACCCTCCGGCAGGTTCTGTGCTGCGACCTCTTCCATAGCCTTGATTACATCACCTGTAGAATAGCCTTCCGCTGTTGAAGCATTGACATTGATAGAGGTGAATAGGTTGAAACGGTCAATCTCCTGTGGCGCATACATCTTTGTGAGGTTGACATAAGTGCCGATAGGACTCATTGTGCCGTTGCCTGTGCGTACATATATATTGTCAAGGCTCTTAGTATCCCCACGGAACTCCGGCGAAGCCTGAATCATCACGCGATAGAGCTTGCCGTAGCTGTTGAAGTTGGATGCGTAGAGACCGCCGAAATATCCCTGCATGGTTGACAGCACTACGGATGGGTCAATGCCGCTCTGCTTACACTTGGCAACGTCAACATCCATCATGTACTGAGGATATTTGGAGTTGTACTGTGTCATGGCACTGGCAACCTCCGGACGCTTGTTGAGCTCGCCGAGGAACTTCTGTGTTATGTCAAAGAACTTGTTGACATCGCCACCGGTACGGTCCTGCATGGAGAATGTCAGGCCGTTTGTAGCAGAGAAGCCTTGTATCATAGGAGGCTGGAAAGCAAGAATCTGTGCACCCTTGATAGTTGCCGTCTGCTTGTAAATCATGCCAAGAATCATTGATGAGCCAAGGTTATGCACACCGATATACTTCAGCGGACCTTCCGCACCGTTACGCTCCTCGAAGCTCTTCAACTTGACAATGAATGTTCCCTGGTTGGAACCCTGACCGCCGATAAAGCTGTAACCGGAGATACGCAGCGTACTCTGAATGCCCGGATTTGACTTCAGCATCTTGTCCACCTGGTCCATAACGCCGTTGGTCTTCTCCAACGATGTTCCCGGAGGTGTGGCAACGGTAACGAAGAGTGTACCTGTATCTTCGTCAGGCACAAGACCTGTACGTGTGTTCATCATGAGTAATGCCATGGCAACGATACCCACCACAACAGAGCCGACGGCTATCAGCGGACGCTCGACTATGCGGCGCACTCCATTCTGGTATTTGCCCTGAATCTTGGAGTATGCAGCATTGAACGAAACATGGAAGCGGTCAATCATTGACATCTTGCGCTCCGAACCGTCCTCGTTGTGCGGCTTAAGCAACACGGCACAAAGTGCAGGGGACAAAGTCAAGGCGTTAAGGGCTGAGATAATGATAGAGATGGCCATTGTCACACCGAACTCACGGTAGAACGTACCACTCGTGCCACCAAGGAACGATACCGGCACGAACACTGCAGCCATAACGAGAGTGATGGAGATGATGGCTCCTGAAATCTCGCTCATGGCATCCTTGGATGCAGTAAGCGTACTCTTATAGCCCAAGTCCAGCTTGGCGTGGACAGCCTCCACCACCACTATGGCGTCATCGACCACAATCGCAATGGCAAGCACAAGGGCTGCAAGGGTGAGGAGGTTGAGCGAGAAGCCAAAGGCGTAGAGGAAGAAGAACGTTCCGACCAATGACACAGGCACCGCGATAAGCGGGATAAGCGTGGAACGGAAGTCCTGCAGGAAGATGTACACCACGATGAACACAAGGACAAATGCCTCAAAAAGGGTCTTGATAAGCTCATCGATAGAAGCGTTAAGGAACTCGGAAACGTCCTGCATAATCTTGATTTCCACGCCGGGAGGCAGGGATTTCTCTGCATCTGCAAGCACTTCCTTAACATCCTTGATAATCTGTGTGGCATTACTTCCCGCTGTCTGTGTCACCATCATCATGATAGAAGGCTCTCCATCCACACTCTGCTTGAAGGAGTAGTACAGACCGCCAAGTTCCACCTTGGCAACATCCTTTATGCGGACTGTCTGACCATTGGTGTCACTGGTGATAATCATGTCCTGGAACTCCTCAGGAGTCTTCAGACGACCTTTGTAGCGGATGGTATACTCATACTGGTTGTCTGTCTGCTCGCCAAACTTTCCCGGTGCCGCCTCGATATTCTGCTGGGCAAGGATGCCTGTGATATCGCTTGGCATAAGGTTGTGGCTCTTCATCTTTATCGGGTCAAGCCACAGGCGCATGGTGTATGACTGCAGACCCATTGCCTGACACTCACCGACACCCTTCACACGCTTGATGGCAGGAATGATGTTGATGTCGGCATAGTTGCCGATGAACTGATTGTCATATCTTTCAGGGTCACCGGTCAGGGCGAAGATGATGACATTACTGCTCTGACGTTTCATGACCTGCACACCGGCACGGGTAACCTCGGCAGGAAGCAAGGCGGAAGCCTGTGAGACACGGTTCTGGACATTGACCTGCGCCATGTCGGCGTCTGCTCCCTGCTGGAAATACACAGTGATTGATGCCGAACCGTCGTTGGTTGCGGCAGATGTCATGTAGGTCATGCCCTCCACACCGTTGATTTGCTCCTCAAGAGGGGCAATCACAGAGTTAAGCACAGTCTCAGCGTTCGCACCACTATAGGAGGCACGAACCATGATTGTAGGTGGAGCGATGTCAGGATACTGCTCGATAGGCAGTGACACCAGTCCTATGAAACCCAGGATGACTATCAGGATGGAAATCACCGTTGACAGCACCGGGCGTTCAATAAATCTGTCTAATTTCATGTTTGTCTTATTTTCTTGTCAATACTGTCAATATTGCCAATATTGTCAAATCGACAATACTGTCAACACTGACAAAACCTCAGATTGTTATTTTCCCATAGCTTTCTTGAACTCCTCGAGGTCTCCCTGAGCTTCACCGAGCTTCTCGGCATCTTCCAGTTTCTTGGCATACTGTGCCTCTGTGAGCTGCTTGATTTCCATGCCGTCGCTAAGTGTGCTGACACCGTAGACAACGATGGTCTCACCCTGCTTCAGACCGCTTTGGATGATGTAGGTCTTGCCGTCATTCTCTGGATTGATTGTGACCGGAGTATATTTCACTTTGTTATCCTTGCCGACAACATAGACAAAGAACTTGTCCTGTACCTGCATAACGGCATCCTGCGGAATGACAATGGCATTCTGAGTAGAATTAGGGATAACCACAGAACCGGAGCCACCACTCTTCAGCAGTGATTCAGGGTTAGGGAAATCTGCACGCATCTGCACAGTGCCCTTCGCCGGGTCGATTACACCGCTGACAGCAGTAATCTTGCCCTCATGATTGAACATGGAGCCGTCGGCAAGCTGGAGCTTCACAGAAGGGAAATCCTTTATGGCGCTTGTTATGCCGCCGTCCTTTCTTGTGAGAGCCATGATGTCTTTCTCTGTCATAGAGAAATAAACCTGCATTGTGCGTATGTCGGAAACAGTTGTCAGTGGCTGCTGGATAGAAGAGCTCACCAAAGCTCCTGCCTTGTAAGGCAACTCGCCAATAACGCCTGTAGCCGGACTCGTCACATAGCAGAAGTCAAGGTTCTGCTTTGCAGCAGTGTAGTTTGCCTCTGCCTGAGCTACAGCTGCCATGGCTGTCTCATAAGAGTTGCGCGCTGATGAAAGCTCATAGTCGCCGATAACATTGTTGGCATGGAGCTTCTTGCTGTTGTCATAAGTGAGTTTTGCTGTGGCAAGCTGTGCCTTTGCTGAGTTGACAGCAGCCTTCGCCTGGTTCTTCGCAGCCTGATAAGTCACATTGTCTATCACAAAAAGCAACTGTCCGGCCTTCACCTGCTGGCCCTCCTGCACGCAAATCTTTGTGATGAAGCCTGATACTTTCGGGCGTATCTCCACATCCTGCACACCCTTGATGGTCGCAGGATAAGAGGTTTGCAAATCAGCACTCTGTCCTTTCAACGTTCTGACGGCGTACTCGTTGTCACCAAAGTTCGGTTTTCCGCCTCCGCTTTTGCTTCCGCAAGACACCAACATTGCAGCAGCTGCCGCAAGCATTACAATCTTGTTCATTTCCATACTTACTAAAATCTTTATTGTTTTTATAATTTTTGTCTCTGCATTTATTATATTCATTTTATATTCTTACGCAGTCTATAGCACTGTCAATTCCACATTATTCATAGCAAATAATGGTACTGAAAGTGCATCTTTGAGTTTTTTAATGGTGCAAAAGTAATTGTTTTTCCTCAATACATAAAATTATAACAAAACATTTAACAAATAATTATTTTGTTTCTGTTAAATTTCTAAAATTAAATAATATAGGTTATCTATAACATCAGATTGTACACATATTTGAGAACAAACGAAACATGGTGACACAGCGTAAGCCATGCCACCATGTTTTCGTTTTCTACTATGCAAGTCATTTATTCTGCATATTCAATGTTTATTGTCTTTACACGGAAATGTCCTCCCATTGTTGTATATGTCAGAGTTGCAGTGTTTCCGCCTACACTCCATGTTGCGATATTATTGTTCAGGCTGACATTAGAAGGACTGAAAGAACTGTTTCCATCTGTAGCATAGTATGGACGGGCGTTCTGGTCCTCACCGCTTGCGAATGTGATTATTATAGTCTTGATTACCTTTGACGAAGAGACAGTAAGCACATTGCTGCCATACATGCGCATTGCTGTGCCTGTATTGTAATATTTTGGTGTTGTGCTGCCACTTCCTTTGGAGAAAGTCATTGTGGTGTTTTCATCATAGTTGATTGCCTTTCCGTCAAAATCCTGCTGATTCTGGTATCCCTGCTTTGAGAAATCGAAGCCTGCAGGCGCCGGTGTCGGTGTGCCTTCACCTTTCTTAATAGAATAGACATATGCCTTGCCTGCTACAGTTTCCGGTGTGTTGCCGTAGTAGTTTGTCACAAGACCGCAGATAACGACCTCGTCTCCTACCTGTATGGCGTCTGCTGATGTGAACTTCTCGTTGTTAAGACCATAACAGCGGAATACGTAGAACTCATTGCTTGCCTTTCCGTCGTCAGAGATGCGGAATGTTGCGTTGCCATAGTTGCTTACGTCGATATTTTCCACGCTTGACACGATGCCCTTGAAGTAAACATTCTCGGAAGACTGCTCATCCTTGCCGAGTGCACTTGTGAAATTGATGATTCCTCCTACATTCCACGGGTCAGCCTCTGTGCCGGAGCCTTTCGTCTCCAGTGCCGGCTTGTCGCCGCCGCCTGCTGTCTGTCCGTTGAGAGAGTATATGTAGCTGGTTCCCTTTCCTTCTGTCTCTGGAGTGTTGCCAAGATAGTTTACGAAGCGGCCATAGATGACGACTTCGTCACCCTCCTTAATTTGATCCTCGCTTGTGAACTTGACGTTTCCGAGGTATAAGCTCTGAAATATGTAGAGAGTATTGCTGGAGGAACCGTCATCAGAAATATAGTAATTAGCATTGCCATATTGTGCTGTTTCAACCTGACGAATTGAGCTGATTTTGCCCTTTACATACATCGGCTCTGTTTTTCCTGTCTCGTCCAAAGCAGAAATTATCTGAAGTGCTGCCGCGACATTGTACGGATTGGCTTCTGTACCGTCACCGGCAGGCTCAACTGTGATATTGCCACCCTGGTCGCCTCCTGTTTCCTGTCCCGGGATATCGTATGGTTCCGGCACATCCTCACAACTCTGTAGAGCGAAAGCTGATATGGCGAGAGCCATTATGGTATAAAGAATCTTTTTCATAGTGTTATATGTTTTTATAGATTATTTCTTTTTGTTGTTTGTGGTTATCTGTTAACTGCCGGCTTAACATCGTTGGCTGTGCGGAGAGTGAGCTGGCACTTGTTTCCGTAGCGCACTACGAGTGCTGTGATGTCTACTTTTCCTGCGGGCATTACGTCGTTGGAGAATTTTGCGCTTGTCGATGTGCTGATGAAGATTGTAGATTTCGGCAATCCCACGATAGCACGTTCCACATTGAAATCGTTGGTGCTTGCGAGGTCAGACTTTGGCGCCCATTTCTTCTCGCCGTCAGCATCAGTGATTTCTGCGTTCTTTATTGTGACGACACGTCCTGCAAGGTTGGCAATGTTCTTTGACACTTCGTTCTTGAACTGGTCAACAGTAAATTCCTGCGTCTTGACAGCTTCCGGGTTATACCCCATGATTCTGAAGTGCTTCTGCCATACCCAGAACGGCATGTTCTTAGGGTATGTGTTGCCGCTGGATGTCATGTAAGGCGTACTTATAGCCTGCTGGTTGCCGTTGGTGCCGACGCTGAGTCCTTTCAAATCGACGAGGATTTCCTGTCCGACAGGAAGGTAGGAGAACAGGCCGCCGGAGTATACATAGATAAGCACGGATTTCCCGTCATTGCTTGTAGCATCCTCGCATGCTATGTAATTATAGATATTGCCGCCGATGTCGTTTGCAGTCACACGCAGTCTGAGTTTCATGTCCTGCTCTATGGCCTTGCTGCATCCGCGGTAAGAGGAGTTGTTGAACTCTGGGAAAGCTTTCTCCACATCAGCAAGTGTGACAACATTCTGCTCTGTGATTTCATTGTTTCCGTAAGCGGTCTCTGCGGAGACATGGTCCATATCGCCATACCCGCCATCCTGGCATGAGGTGATAAGGAGTGCTGCGGCAAATGCGGTTAACGCAAATAGTGTCTTTTTCATTATTTAGTCCTCCTTATGTTTAGAATTTGTATGTGACATTGAACATTCCGTTTGTGCCGTAAGCATAGAACTTCTTAGGGTTATTGTAGAAGCTGTATATACGCTGTCCGCTCATTGAGCCGTCATTGTTTGTGGTGTAGCCCTGACGTGCCTGCTCATAACCTCCTGTGCAGATTTTCACATTGTTGAGGATGTTTGTCAGAGAAAGGTTAAAGGAGAGACTGCCTTTCTTCAGATAGATGTTCTTGCCGATAGAGCCGTCGACCATCCAGCCTCCCTTTCCGAGTGACTGTCCCGGCACATCAACGTTTGTTGTGATGTTTCCGTTCTCGTCCACACCTGTATTGATAAGTCCTTGTGCTGCCAGGGAAGTCTCGTAGCGCAGAGGCATTGACCATGAGAGATAGATGCGGTCGTACCATTTTGCGGCGAGGTCTATGTACCAGCCGTTCATGTGGAAGCTCAGTCCGAGTGATGTTGCCGTGAGCGGAGTGCCGCTCTCGCGCATGTCTTTGCTGTAAACCGTTGTCTCTTTATATGTTCCTTCGGTTGAAAGCATGTATCTTGCGGTGTTGTTGTTGAGATACTTTGCATCGCTGATTGTACCGAGAGCCTCAAAGTCAAGGAATGATGTGAGTTTCACTCTTGCACCGAGTTCCGCACCGTAAGCTGCTTTATGTACACCTGTCATAGAAACATAGGTGAATGTGTTGTCATCATCGTAGTAGTAATTCTGCCACTCTGTACCGTCAGTGATAAAGGTGTAGTAGCCAGAAGCGTTCATGGCGAGCCATGAGGTGGACATTTGGTAAGACAGTTCAACGTTTGTCACCATCTCGTTCTTCAGATGTGTAACGAAATCGTTGCACATTTCCGGAGCAGCGAAAGCTGTGGAAGCCTGTGGCGCGCGTGACTCGAAGCTGCCACCGAGAGAGAGGGCATGCCCCTTGCCGAGATTGAAAGAGACAGCCGCTTTGGCTGTTCCCTCAAGGAAGCGTGCGATGCCAGACTTGCCATAGGAGTTGTTCTCTGCCAATCCGTGACGCATCTTACCGTCGCGCTGCATGTCTGTATAGCCGAGCTTTCCTCCGAAGAAGAGGTGCGCACGACCGTGGTTTGCAGTGTATGCTGTCCATGCATTGGCCTTATGGATGTTAATGTAGTAGTCATAACCAAACACATCACCCTCACGGACAACAGCATTAGGATTGTTGAGGTCATACTGCACCTTTGGTGAGTTGACACCGAATTTACTGATGGCATAAGTGTTTATGTTATGGAAAGATGACGAACCGAGAAGGTCCTCCATGCTCTGATAGTGGCGTCCGTTGTTTGCACCGAGTCCTATGCCTGCTGTGAAATGACGCTTAGGGTCAATGTCGATGTTCAGTACAGAGTTCAACTGCAAGTTGAGAACGTCAATACGCTTTGCCTGAACGAAATACATTGCATCAGCGCCGGCAGCGTTTGCTCCCTTGTTGGAAGCATAGAGACGATCCCAGTTGACCTGACGGTTAGCCTCAGAGTAGGCGAGATACTGGTAAGCGGAGTACCAGTTGCGTGGCACTTCCTGTCCAAACTCCGGAGCGAAGATTGTTCCCTGTGCGGCGTTGCGTGGGTTGTCAGGATTCCATACATCATAGAATGCCGACGGGAGTCTCTTCCAATAGTCCGGCTGAGGGTTGTCGGAGTTGTTGTAGTTGAGTTTCGTGCTCTTGTACATGGAATACCTTCCGCCAAGCGTAGTGGTAAGTTTGGCGTTGTCATTGATTTTGAAATCCCATGTAAACAGTCCTGACGGAGCGAAATCGTTTACGACGCGGGAGTTGCGGATTTTGCCATTCTGATAGCCCCAGTAAGGGTTGTAGAAGTTTGAGTTGGCAAGCCAGTAGCTCTCGTCTGTACATCCAGCCTGACTGGCGCGCTCGGTAGGGTTACCCCATGTTGCGAAAGAGAGGCTGTGCCTGGTACCGAGCAGTTTCTCTACGCCGAAGAAATAGCTCAGAGAGTTATAGAATGTGCCCTTCACATAAGCAGTCTTGGTATTTGACCAGCGGTAGGTCAGCGACCCGGAAAAAGCCCATCCGTTGTTGTTGAATCCACTATTGTAAGTGTACATGGCCCGTGCAGTATAGTTGCGGTTGGCTCCTGCTATGCTTACACGATGTCCGGAAGGCATGGAGCCGGCACGGAAATTATAGTTGTTTGAGCCGCCCATGGCCGTCAGCGAGAACTGGTTGTCCTCGAAAGGCAAGGCAAATTCCACACTGCGTGTCTGGTTGTTGAGACCGCCGACGAGAGAATAGCGGAACTGTCCGCTTTCCATGTCGTTCAACTGCATGCCGTTGACATAAATGTCATTGTACTTCTGGTTGAATGCGCGATAGCGGAAACGCACTGGAGAGAAAGCGTAACCCACTTCTGAGGCATACGCATTGGAATTGGAATTGAGGATTGTCACGCTCTGCGACATGTCGTCATCCTCTCCAAGCTGTGCCTCTGTGAAAGTAAACTGTGCTTCCTCGTCCACCGCAGACTCGATGGAATCAGTCGCGTATGGCTTCTGTGCCATGGCAAACTGTCCCAGCGCTATCAGGGCAACGACAAGTGTTTGTTTCTTTTTCATAGGTTCAATGATTGATGTGTGTTATTTTATTACGGTTGCAAAATTAAATGAAATTTCACGGAAAAACGAAAGTTTTCTGATATTTCTTTCTTACTTATGCATGTTTTTTGCTAATTTTGCATCAAAGAATTTGAAAAACAGCAAAAGCCAGTCTTTTTGCCTTACAAAATGACAAGCAGAGCAACATAATAATACGTAAAAATATACGACTATGAAAAGATTATCTCTTCTCACTTATTTCCTTTTTCTTGCCCTTGCCGTGTGCTTTGCGCAGAAGAAGTATTCAATGTATGCCATCGGTTTCTACAACCAGGAGAACCTCTTCGACACTTGCCATGACGAGGGCAAGCGCGACTACGATTTCCTTCCGACAGGCTCATACAAGTGGAACGGACTGAAGTACACTCACAAGTTAAGGAACATGGCTCGCGTACTTGCGGAAATGGCTACCGACAAGCTGCCTTACGGTTGTGCCTTCATAGGACTGTCGGAGGTGGAGAATGCAAAATGCCTTCAGGACCTTTGCGCCCAGGAACCGCTGAAGAAGCGCGATATGCAGTTCGTGCATTTCGAGGGCGTTGACAAGCGCGGTGTGGATGTTGCGGCACTGTATAATCCTAAGATGTTCAAGATTGACAACGATAAGACCAGCCTTGTGCCTTTTGAGCGTGAGGACACAACATTCTTTACCCGTGGCTTCCTTGTGGTGAGAGGAACAATAGCCGGTGACAAAGTGTGCTGCATAGTGTGCCATTTGCCTTCCCGTCTGCGTGGTGATGATTTCTATCGCGTAAGCGGAGCGCAGCAGTTGGCTAAGATTAAGGACAACATTCTGGCACAGGAGCCGGACACAAAGTTCTTCATCATGGGTGATATGAACGACGACCCGACAGACCGTTCCATGACAAAAGGCTTGCGTGGCAAGGAGAACATTGCCGAAGTTGGTGACGGAGATTTGTATAATCCGTGGATAAGTGTGCTGAAAAGCGGCACCGGAACCCTCAGGTACAATGGCGCATGGAATCTCTTCGACCAGATTCTTGTCACTCCGAACCTGCTTGTCAAGGACGGCGGCAAGGACTATCAGAAGGCTGTGATGAAGGATTGTGAGTCACTGAAATACTATAACCACCAGATTTTCCGTCGTGATTACCTCTTCCAGACAGAAGGAAAGTACAAGGGAAATCCTAAGCGCACGCATGCCGGAGGTCAGTGGCTTGACGGCTATTCCGACCACCTTCCGGTGATTGTCTATGTCGTGAAAGAGAAGAAATAAAGTTTGATTATGCGTCATAACCTGTGGTTTCCATTACCTAAAGGTTATGACGCATTTTCGGTTTTTATTGAGTTTAGGTTAGAAAACTCACAGCATTATTGTCATTTATAATAACAGACAGTGAAACTCTTATGGACTTTCACTGTCTGTTATTATTACAACTTCTTCAAGGTTAAGTCATTTGCTAAGACATAATATCTACAGACTTAATAGTCTCTTGACTTCCTCTGCAGACAAACCTGTCGCAATAGCCATGATGTCTATGCTTGTGCCGGCTTTCTGCATGCGTATGAGGGTGTCACGTTTTTCTTTCTCTGCACCTTCTGCCATTCCTTTCTCCATACCTTCCGCAATGCCTTTCTCCATACCTTCTGCCATACCTTCTGCCATACCTTTCGCATAACCATGCCTGTGGGCACTGTTGTAGTAAGTCTTCTCCGTGCGG
>NZ_SRZC01000008.1 GCF_004792655.1 Palleniella muris
CATAGTCATGTTTGTTAAAAAATGTCTTAAATACAATTAGTTTAAACAACTTCAAATAAAAAAAGAAAAAAGGCGTAACCATTCATACGCTTGCCTTTCTTCAGGTTACCGCCAAGTGACCTCGTACATAACAAGCAACGAATGGTTCACGCCTTATGGCGCGAACCTTCAAACTGCTTATCCTCATGTACGGAATATTGGCGGTATTCGAAGAAAGAGAACAAGAGCTAAAAGCTCAATATATCTCACCCTCATGGGTGGCAAAATGTTATGGAATGGTGACGCGTCAGGTTATTTAATGTGTTAAAATTAAATAGTTTGCGAGTTTATGAAGATAGGCTTTCCCTGCCGTAGCACTCGCCATGAACACGCCGTATGCCTTGCATCGGCTGTCCTTTCATATGCGTCTCATTCTCTTTTATGTCTGTTTCTTAAACAATTAATTTAAAGGGTTATACATTCAATTAACTCTATTCTGCAAGCCATGCTACATGGCTACTCGTTGCAAAGATAGTGCAAGGCGAACGCAATAAAGTTCACTTTAATTGCTGAGCCGAAGCCTATCTTATGCAAAAGTAGTGCAAAGCGAACGCAATAAAGTTTACTTTAATTGCTGAGCCGAAGCCTAACTTATGCAAAGATAGTGAAAATCTACAATATACGCAAATATTATGCCTGATTTTGTAGATGGCACTGACAATGCAAACTAATTTTGCGGACTAACTTGCCTACATTTTCCCATTATAAAACTCCATGAATGCGACTGTGCAATACTCATGGTCGGCTGCGGAACCGGTCTCACGCACACTGTGCATGGCAAGCACAGGATTGCCCATATCCACACCACGGAGAGGGAGAGAGGATGCGAGAATGTTGCCCAAGGTTGAGCCTCCGGCGACATCACTGTGGTTAACAAACCGCTGGCAAGGCACACCGGCGTGCTCACATATCTGCTGGAACACGGCTGCAGAGACGGCATCGCTGGCATATTTCTGTGAGGCATTGAACTTGATGACAGGTCCTCCGCCAAGCACAGGGTGGTTTGTAGGGTCGTATTTCTCAGAGTAGTTTGGATGCCATGCGTGTGCATTGTCTGCACTAATCATAAACGCGTGCTCCACAGCACGGTACATATCCTCTGCTGTTCCTCCCTGAGCGGAGACAAGACGCTCAATGAGCGACATGAGGAACGGACTGCCTGCCCCCTGCTTTGTCTGCGAACCGGTCTCCTCATTGTCAAAGACGGCAAGGACTTTCGTCACTTCCGGCACTGTGTCGCAAGAACTTACCAAGGCTTCCATACCGGCATGAACCATGGAAAGGTCGTCAAGACGCCCTGCAGAAATCAGTTCATTGTGCATGCCGAAGAGACATGCCGGAGTGGTATCGTAAAGATAAAGGTCAAAATCAAGGATGTCTGTCGGCTCAACCATTGGCGCGCCGTCCCGACGTGTGGCGTTAAGTTCGTCGCAGACAGCCTTCATAAGCATGCCGTCACGCTCCAGTTCGTCATTGACAAATCCCATTATCGGGAGCATATCCTTCTGTTTTGACAGCTTCACACCGTCATTCACCAGCCGATTGAAGTGTATGGCGAGATTGGAAATCTGCAGAAGCGGACGCTTGATGTGCAAAAGGCGTGTCTCAGGACTAAGAGGGTTTGATGTGCGAAGTATCACCCTGCCGGCAAGAGACAGCGGACGATCAAACCAAGTTGACATTATAGCACCACCGTAAAGTTCGGTGTTCAGTTTCACCA
This sequence comes from Palleniella muris, assembly GCF_004792655.1. Lineage (GTDB taxonomy): Bacteria > Bacteroidota > Bacteroidia > Bacteroidales > Bacteroidaceae > Prevotella > Prevotella muris_A. The sequence continues at coordinate 1,760 of NZ_SRZC01000008.1, forward strand.
TTCCTCCCTCGCAACGAATCTCGGCATTAGGCTTTATGCGGAATGTAGGGGAATCGCTGTGCGCACATATCATCCTGAAGCCCGCATCACCTATGTTTTGGCTTCCGATATGGAATGCGAAGACAGCGGAATCATTCTTTGTCACATACAGTTTGTCACCAGGTTTGACAGCCGGCATACGGTCTTTGGCATCCACACGGATGTAACCGCTCTTGTCAAGCGTGTCGCAAACATTCTTAACTGCAAGGAAATTAACCGGAGAAGCGTCAAGAAACGCCAAGAGTTTTTCTGTGTACATAGTGTTATTTTTTTTGTTATCAAAGTTCTGTCCTTTAAGGGCTTTAAAAACATTTGAGGGCTTTAAGAACCCTAAAATCTTTAGAGTCCTTAAAGCCCTCAAGCTCATTACTGCATGACGTACTGCAGAGCGTAAAGGTATATAACACTTGCCGGAATGGCAAGAAGAGATGAATCAAAGCGGTCAAGCATTCCTCCATGTCCTGGAAGGATATTGCCGGAATCCTTAATGCCTATCGTGCGCTTGATAAGTGATTCCACCAAGTCGCCCCATGTGCCGAAAACCGCGACTACAACGCCAAGGCCTATCCATTTTGCAATATGTGATGACAGTGGCATAGGGTCAACGTATGAGGACGGGATATAAGAGAAATAGCCAATGAGAGCTGCCACTATAATCACGAATATTCCACCTCCAATACTGCCTTCCCATGATTTTGCCGGAGAGATGCGTGGGAACAGCTTGTGCTTTCCTAACAGCGAACCGGAACAATAGGCACCGGTGTCGTTTACCCACAAGAAGACAAACACGCTCAATGGCAGAAGATACTGGTACTCAACGTATCCGTCAACGTTCTGAAACGCAAGGATATTGATTGTGGAGAACGGCAATGCGATGTACATCTGTCCCATCATCGTGTACGCCCAGTCAGCCAACGGATTGGGATTGCCTGTGTACAGTTCGCTGACAAGCAGATAAATGATTGTCAGAAGATAAGGTATGAACACCTCAGCCGTAGACATTCCGCTGACGAAAGCGGAAGTTGCAAGAAAGAGGCACACACCTGCTGCGGTGGAGATGAAACGGTTGACGGAGACATTCTCCACATTGTCATTGACAAGCCCTGTATATTCCCATATAGACATTCCCGTTATCAGGGTAAACAGGAACACCATCGATGTCGGCTTTAGAAAGCAAGTGACAAGGGCGGCTACAAAGAACACGCCCGTTATTGCCCTCACTATCAGATTTTTCTGTTTTTCAGTCATAGCATTAAGGTTATTATACGCATCACGCGTCTTTTGGAGTTGTGTCTGTAATCACATCATCAGCCTGTGGGTTGCCTTCAGGAACAGAAACAGAAATGTCAGCTGTTTTTGTCTCATCGTCAGAAGAGAGCAGTTCCTCTGAGCGTGAAGCCCATTGGCGTTTGCCAAAGATGCGCTCAACATCCTCTGCAAAGATGACCTCTCTGTCTATCAGCAACTGTGCCAATGCGTTATGCCCCTCACTATATTTCTCCAGCAGTTTCTTTGCACGGACATACTGCTCACTAATCATCTTCTGCACCTCCTCGTCTATAAGTCGTGCGGTAGTGTCAGAATATGGTTTTGTAAATGAATACTGATCCTGATTATAGTAGCAAAGATTAGGCAAAGCGTCACTCATACCTGCATACGCTACCATAGAGTAAGCCGCCTTTGTGGAACGCTCAAGGTCATTCATTGCACCAGTAGAGATTCTTCCGAGGAACACATCTTCTGCTGCACGACCGCCGAGAAGTGCACAGATTTCGTCCAGCATAGCCTCCTTTGTCGTTATCTGACGCTCCTCAGGAAGATACCATGCAGCACCGAGAGCCCTTCCGCGCGGTACGATTGTCACCTTGACAAGCGGATTGGCATACTGACAGAACCAACTGATTGTGGCATGACCAGCCTCATGATATGCAATGGCTTTCTTTTCATCCGCAGTCATTACTTTGGTCTTTTTCTCCAGACCACCAATGATACGGTCGACAGCAGCAAGGAAGTCCTGCTGTGTGACAGCCTTCTTGTCGGCACGGGCGGCTATCAGTGCAGCCTCATTGCAGACATTTGCAATGTCCGCACCGGAGAATCCCGGTGTCTGACGGGCAAGAAGCTCTATGTCAAGGTCTTTGTCTATCTTGACAGGACGCAAATGAACCTTGAAGATTGCCTTACGCTCATTGAGGTCAGGCAGTTCGACATGAATCTCACGGTCAAAGCGTCCGGCACGCAAAAGTGCCTTATCAAGCATGTCGACACGGTTTGTTGCTGCAAGAATAATCACACCGGAGTTTGTTCCGAAGCCATCCATCTCAGTCAGAAGGGCATTAAGAGTGTTCTCGCGCTCGTCATTTCCTCCCATTCCCGGATGATTGGAACGTGCACGACCGACAGCATCAATCTCATCGATGAAGATGATGCTTGGCGCTTTTGCCTTTGCCTTGTTGAACAAATCGCGCACTCTGGATGCACCAACACCCACGAACATCTCCACAAAGTCAGAACCTGACATTGAGAAGAAAGGCACTCCTGCCTCTCCGGCAACAGCCTTGGCAAGGAGAGTCTTACCTGTTCCCGGAGGACCTACAAGCAATGCGCCCTTAGGAATCTTGCCTCCGAGGTCGGTGTATTTCTTAGGGTTCTTCAGGAACTCAACTATTTCTTGCACCTCCTGCTTGGCACCCTCCTGACCTGCAACATCCTTGAATGTTATGTCATGAGAATTATCCTTTCCGTACTCCTGTGCCTTGCTCTTGCCTACATTGAAGATACTGCTTCCGCCGGCAGAGCCACCCCCACCGAAACCGCCACTCATGCGGCGGATGATGAATATCCATATCGCAATGAAGAATATCGTCGGAGCAAGTGAAAGGAGGATGTCAAGGAAGCCATTGTGGCTAACCTCATATTCAAGGTTTCCGTTGAAATGCTTCTGTGCCTGCTGAGCGTCAAGGAATTTCTCCACCTGGTCAACAGAACCGAAATTCACATTAACATAGGGATTGACACCCACCTGCTTGGCACCGGTGTGGAACACCTGACGGACATGCTCCGCCTTAACATACATCTTGAGGGAAGACTCACTCTTGTTTACAACAACCTTGGAGGCATATCCATGACTAACAAACTGCTTGAAGTCACTGTATGATGCTTCCGTGGAAGACTGTTTTCCTATATTTCCACCACCGGTGAAAAAGAAATAGGCAAGTATTACGATTATTATCGCATAAAGCCAATTCAGATTAAATCGTGGCATTTTCGGACCCTTTGGCATGTTGTCCGGTCCGAAGCCTCCTACTGGTGATTTTGCCATAGTCGAACTTTGTCCGAAATATTTTTTACTTTTTGAATTATATAATTATGTATTGCTTTGGTAAAAGCCATGAAACATACACAACTTCATGGCACTGCATAAACAAGCAACCTTGGGTCAGTCCACGTCAGGAATGACTTCCGACGGAGCATCTGACCACAAATGCTCCAAATCGTAATGCTCGCGTGTCTCAGGGACAAATATGTGAACCATGATGTCAACATAGTCCATTGCCACCCAAACACAGTTTTCAAGACCGGCAGTCTTTATCGGCTTTTCTTTTAGGTCCACACGCATCTTCTCCTCTATATTGTCGGAGATTGCCTCAACCTGTGACGGAGAGCCACCTTCACAGACAACAAATGCTTTTGTTATGCAACCATCAATATCCGAAAGGTCTATCACTGTTATTCCACGACCTTTTTTATCCTGTATGGTCTCTACAACTTTGTTGACTAATGTCTTTATTTCTTCTGTCATGATTATCTTATTTATAATTATGTGATTTCTTAGGTTGCAAAGGTACACTATTTCTATTGAATAAGCATCGTAGAGGCTCTTTTTTTGTGTTTTTTTATGTAATACAAAGGAAAAACACATGTTTTTCAAAAAAAAACAGCAAAAAGTTTGGTGGTTTCAAAAAAACTCCGTACCTTTGCACTCGCAATTGAGAAACACAGTTGCAGTGCTAAGAGAAGCACATCAAAATTGGGGTATGGTGTAATGGTAACACTGCAGATTCTGGTCCTGCCTTTTCTGGTTCGAGTCCGGATACCCCAACGAAGAAAAGCCGAGGTTCTTTTGAATCTCGGCTTTTTCTGTTTACGCATCTACACATACTTCGCACAACACTTCTAACCAGCGAAACCAAGAACCGGCAGGCATTCCCCACACTACCTCTCTTCCATCCGGACAAACAAAAAAAAAGATGCTTAAAACCAAACTGTTTGCGGTTTTAAGCATCTTTTCTGGTGATCCGCTTGGGGCTCGAACCCAAGACCCCAACATTAAAAGTGTTGTGCTCTACCAACTGAGCTAGCGGATCTCCGTTTCTACTTTGTTTTCAAAAGCGAGTGCAAAGGTACTCATAAAAAATGAAATGAGAAAATATTTGAAGACAAAATGCATTTTTGTTAGATAATATTAACAAAAAGGACAGAAACAGACAAAATACGATACTATTACATGCTGTAAAGAACAGTAAACAGAAATGGGGTCCGATAGCAGGTGTTTATGCCGCTTTCGGAACCCATTTCTATCATATCTAAGTTATCAACAATATTAATTATGTCTTCAGGAATTTTACAGAACCTTCTTGTAAAGCTCGACAATCTCGGCTTCTGTCACATCACGTGGGTTGCCAGGAGTGCAGACGTCAGTGATTGCCTGTGCTGCAAGTGCAGGAATGTCTTCCTCCTTGATTCCGAGTTCTGTGAGAGTCTGAGGTATTCCTACACGTATAGAAAGAGCCTTGACAGCATCCACGGCAGCCTTAGCAGCCTCTTCAGGTGTCATTCCGTCTGTGTTTACGCCCATTGTCTTTGCTATGATGCCGAACTTCTCGATGCACTTAGGCATGTTGAACTCCATGATTGTAGGAAGGAGAAGTGCATTGGCAACACCGTGAGGTATGTCGTGGAGTGAGCCCATAGGGTGAGCCATGCCATGGACAAGTCCGAGACCGACATTAGAGAAAGCCTGTGCTGCAATGTACTGTGCAAGTGCCATTCCCTCACGGCCGACAGGATTTGTTGGCTCATCGACAGCGATAGGAAGGTTTTCGGCAATCATCTTGATAGCCTGAAGCTCATACATGTCAGACATTACCCATGCGCCTTTTGTGATATAGCCTTCAATAGCATGTGTGAGAGCGTCCATGCCTGTTGCTGCTGTAAGTCCCTTTGGAAGAGAATACATCAGTTCCGGGTCAACGATAGCCACGGCAGGGATGTCGTTAGGGTCTACACATACCATTTTAGCCTGACGCTCCTCATCAATGATGACATAGTTGATTGTCACCTCCGCACCTGTACCTGCAGTAGTAGGGAGTGCGATGATTGGCACGCTCTTTTTCTTTGTTGGAGCGCAGCCTTCGAGGCTTACGATGTCTGAGAATTCCGGGTTATTGGCAACAATGCCGATACCCTTTGCTGTGTCCATGGAAGAACCGCCACCAATAGCGATGATACAGTCCGCTCCGGAAGCCTTGAATGCCTCAACACCCTGCTTTACGTTTGTAACAGTAGGGTTAGGCTTGATTTCAGAGTAAATTTCATAAGGGAAATTCACATCATCAAGCACCTCTGTCACTTTTGCTGTTGTACCGACCTTGATAAGCCCTTTGTCAGAACAGACAAGGGCTTTTTTCAGTCCCATGCGGTTAAGTACTTCCGGGAGTTCCTTGCGACATCCCGCACCGAAATATGATACTTCGTTAAGAATGAATCTTTGTGCCATAAATGTTTTTTGTTAGTTTGATTTTTATTTAATGTTGGAGTTTTTGTCGAGGTTGCCTGTACTGTCAATATTGCCAATACTATTGGTACAGTCTGTTTCCATATTATTGCCACCGGACACATACCGTTTCCAATATGTCAGGAGTATCGTTGTCAACGGCAAAGCTATTATGAGCCCTATGAATCCAAGCAGAGAGCCCCATACTGACAATGACAGAAGCAGTATGGCAGGGTTCATTCCCATAGCCTTCCCCATTATCCTCGGAGTGACAATCATGTCTATTATTATCTGCACTATTGCGAATATTGCAACGGCAGAAGCGAAAATCACCCAAAAGTTCTGTCCGGTGTCGGCAGCCTTCATCAGGGCAAGGAATGCTGTCGGGATAAGCGCAAAGGTGTGCAGATATGGCACAAGGTCAAGTATACCTATAAGGATGCCGAGACCTATAGCCATCGGAAAGCCGATAATAGTGAATCCGATGCAGAAAAGGATGCCCATTATAAGTGCCACAAGTGATTGTCCGCGGACATAGCTGTTCATCGCTACAGAAACATCGCGTATGAGCGACTGCACGAAAGGACGGTTGTTTGCAGGAAACATATTCACGCATGCGTCCGTAAGTTTCTCATAATCAAGAAGTATGAAAAACATATAGAGCAATGTGATACATGAGCCCACGAAACTCTTTATGAATGTGAATGTCTCTGTCACGACATCAATCACCCCCGGAGCCGTATGCTTCACAATATCACTGAAATTCTTAGAGAGGAAGAAATTGTCAATCTCTGCACGGTAAGTCACGAACAACTCATTCAGTGCCTCCGGAATACTGTCAATATGCGCATGCCGGTGAATGTAGTTTGTAGCTATCTCTCCAAGTCTCTGAAACTGTTCTACCATTGGAGGAATGATGGCAAGAGTCACTCCCGTCAGTACCACGGCAACGATAATGACCGTTATTATTATTGCCAATGCGCGGATGCGTATCCGCATGACGCGCTCCACAAAGGTGACAATGGGAAACAGCAGATATGCCAATCCCCATGCCACGAAGAACGGGAGCAGCACACTACTGAGATAGTTGACAATAAGGAACACAGCCACAACAGCAATAGCTGTCATCACCCAGCGGATAAAGCGGTCAAATGTTATTTCGCTTTGAATCATTTTATGTCGGATGTTTCTGAGGTTTTATGTTAATCAGTAACTATTGTAAATAACTTTCAACAGTTACTTAATCGCGTATTCTCACGGCATTAGTGGCAATGTCATATACGTCACTTGTGCTATTTCACTTGTATGACAAGGTATTTGCTTGTCGACCAGAAAAGCTCCGGATTGGTTATGCGCAGGACATATTGCTTTGATGCATCCGGCTGCAGTGTGTATGATGTTGACGGATGTGAGGTAAGGAGCTTTGCAGACTTTGAGTAGAGTTTGATTTCTTTGTCCACGCGCACATCTATTTTCGTGAAGTAGTTCTTGTTGAAATTAGCGCGAAGCACCTTGCCTTTCTCAAGTATACGGTTCTCTGCAAGCTCTTTCTTTGTTCCGAACACATACCACGCTGTGTTCAGTTGCTTGTCCTGATTGGATATGGTTACTGACTTGGTTGCAGACTCATTCTTCAGTTCTTCAACATCATTGTTGAGCGAGGAGACAGTCATGTCAAGCACCTCTATCCGCAAATCCTTTGCGTGGAGCTCTGTGCGGAGAGTCTCAAGCTGCTTGTTCTTCTCCTCGAGTTGTGCCGTGAGGTTCTCTATTGTCTTCTTCAACTGCTCGGCGGCAATGCTTCCTTCGCGTGCTTGCTTCTGGAGTTTTGCAATCAGTTCGCGGTTGTGCTGCATCTGCTGCGCAATGAACTCTATGTCAGAACGTATCTGCTCCTTGCGGCTTGTAGCCTCGCCGTCCTTTATGACAGTAACACGGTCTTCAGCGATGCTTATCTGGCGGAATCCCTCCTGAATCTCATTCAGGGTTCCAAGCATATCGTTTATCTCATTGTTTTTCTGTTCTATCACACGCTGCAGGGAATCTCTTGACTCCGTGTTGTCAGACTGTTGCTTCTGTGTGTTCTCGCATGCTGTAAAGCACATAAGGCAGAATGCCAGGTATATGATTTTCTTCATAGCTGTATTTGTTTTTATTAGTCGTTGGTAGTCTCTGTGTTTTTATGCCTGTCCTTGTTGTTCTTTGACTTTACAGGCTCTACGCCTGCCAATATTATCACAATCTCACCTTTTGGAGGTGTTGCTGCGAAATGGGCGATGACTTCCACCAAAGAGCCACGCACGGACTCTTCATGAATCTTGCTTATCTCGCGGCAGACACTTACCTGACGGTTCTCTCCGTAGAATTCCGCAAACTGCTGCAATGTTTTCAGCAGGCGGTAAGGCGATTCGTAGAATATCATTGTGCGCTCTTCCCTGCCGAGCTGCTCAAGCCGTGTCTGCCTTCCTTTTTTCTGCGGCAGAAACCCTTCGAAGCAGAACTTGTCACACGGCAGTCCGGAACTGACCAATGCCGGCACGAAAGCCGTTGCTCCCGGCAGCGTCTGCACCTCTATCCCTGCTGCGACAGCCTCGCGGACGAGGAAGAATCCCGGGTCGGAGATGCCCGGAGTGCCAGCATCTGTGACAAGGCATATTGTCTGTCCGGCCTTCAGGCGTTCCACAATGGAGGCAGATGTGCCGTGCTCATTGAACTTATGGTGTGCAAGAAGAGGTTTGTGTATGTCATAGTGTTTCAGGAGAATACCCGATGTGCGGGTGTCCTCGGCAAGGATTACATCAGCCTCTTTCAGCAAACGCACTGCGCGGAATGTCATATCCTCCAAATTTCCCACAGGTGTGGGGACAAGATAAAGTGTTCCCATAACTGTGTACAAAAATACTCCTAAATTCCGATATAAGCAATAAAAAGCGTATATTTCTTTGGAATTTTAAATTTTCTTTGTAATTTTGCGTTGAATTTTATCCTACACTTTTGTTGCCATGGCAGCCAAGGACAAAGTGCCAATAGCTTGCATGGCTTAATACACATAATTATTATATAACAAACAGGTCAATGACTAATAGCATACAAGGTGAGCTGCGTCGTCATGGGCGCATAGAGGTCGTTTGCGGTTCAATGTTTTCCGGAAAGACAGAGGAGCTTATACGCCGCATGAAGCGTGCGAAATTTGCAAAGCAAAAAGTGGAAATCTTCAAACCGGCAATAGACACCCGCTACAGTGAAGCCGACGTCGTAAGCCACGACAACACCACCATCACTTCCACTCCGGTTGAGTCGTCAGGGTCTATACTGCTGCTTACGAGTGACATTGATGTCGTGGGCATTGACGAGGCTCAGTTCTTTGACGACGGGCTTGTGGATGTTTGCAACGAGCTTGCCAACAGAGGAGTGAGGGTCATCTGTGCCGGTCTTGACATGGATTTCAAGGGAGTTCCCTTCGGACCCATGCCGGCTCTTATGGCTGTTGCTGACGATGTGACGAAGGTGCATGCCATCTGCGTGCACTGCGGCTCACTCGCCTATGTAAGCCACCGCATAGTGGAGGGAGACAAACGCGTGCTTCTTGGTGAGACAGGTGAGTATGAGCCGTTGTGCAGGAAGTGCTATGAGAAAGCAAAGCAACGTATGACAGGGAAATGATTTGGAGATATTTTCCGTTTGTTATGTTGCTTGAAAGAGCACAAACGCCCGGAGTGACATAATTTATCACACCACCCACCACACTACACAATATAACACACTGAAACACAACACGATACACACCATAAAACAAAAGGTAACGACTCACATAACGAATCGTTACCTTTTACAGTGTCAAGTGTTACCTTTCATCAGTCAAAAGGTCACACTTTGGTTTGTTGATATATATAATGCCCTCTTTGGTTCAATATTTCAGGCTAAATGAGAGGCATTCCTGCCTCTGTACATTCGCGACGCATTTCATCGGGCCATATTGACGCCTGTATCTCGCCTATGTGTGCCTTATGGAGCATCAGCATACAGAGACGGCTCTGCCCTATTCCCCCTCCGACACTAAGCGGCAATCTGCCATCAAGCAGCAGATTATGGAAATACAGCCCTTTCCTGTCTTCCTTTCCCTCTGCCTCCAGTTGGCGCAACAGTGCAGCCTTGTCCACGCGGATGCCCATTGACGACAGTTCGACAGCATGGTCAAGGACCGGATACCAAATGAGTATGTCACCGTTCAAGCCTATTGTGCCATTTTCTGCCACTGTCGACCAGTCGTCGTAATCAGGAGCACGGCCATCATGCTTCTCGCCGTTGGAAAGTTTTCCGCCGATTCCTATTATGAACACTGCACCATACTCCTTTGTCACCTTGTCCTCACGCTCTTTGGGTGAAAGCTCCGGATACATACGCAAAAGCTCTTCAGCATGGACGAAGTGTATTTTCTCCGGAAGGAATGGCTTAAGCTGAGGGTACCATTCGCAGGCAAGATACTCCGTGCGACGTATTGCACCGTAGATGCGCTCCACAACCTCGCGAAGGTATGCCTGTGTACGCTGCCCCTCATTGATGACAGCCTCCCAGTCCCATTGGTCGACATAGAGCGAATGCAGGTTGTCCAGTTCTTCGTCAGCACGTATCGCGTTCATGTCTGTATATATTCCGTACCCGGGAGCGATATTGTCCTCCGCAAGTTTCATGCGTTTCCACTTGGCAAGGGAATGCACCACCTCTGCCTTTGCATCGCCAAGCTCTTTGACAGGGAATGTCACAGCACGCTCAACGCCATTCAAATCGTCATTGATGCCCAACCCCTTTAACACAAAAAGTGGTGCTGTGACACGGCGCAGGCGCAACTCTGTGCTGAGGTTCTGCTGGAAAAACTCCTTTATGAGCTTTATGCCCTGCTCTGTCTGTACCGTGTCCAAAAGAGCCTTGTACCCTGAAGGCTTAATCAATTTACTCATTACCTATTATGTTTTGAATATTTCATTCTTTTGGTGCAAAGTTATAAATAATATTTTATATTTACAACTTTTTGTCAATAAAAATTACTATTCCACATCACATTTGTAAAAATCCTTGGATTTCACTTTCATTTTGCATACAACAAAGAAGGTTAATAAACTATAAAATAACATTCTAAAAGATGACAAAAACACAGAATTTCAAGAAAAAGCATTAATTTTGCAATGATGATGGCCTGGTAGCTTAGTTGAATAGAGCGCAGGATTCCGGTTCCTGAGGTCCTGGGTTTGAGTCCCAGCCGGGTCACTCCACTTATATATTATGTTTGACTTTCATACGAAGTCAAATTACATAATGTCACGAATTATTGGTGGCAAAATTTGGAAAATCAAAAAAAATATGCTACTTTTGCAATCCGAATTATGGAAAAAGCAAAAGTAGCATATCTTGTAAAACATGGGTTTGAAGAGTTCTGCCCAAAGGTCGCACTGTTCGATATGGACGGTGTGCTTTACGATTCCATGCCCAATCATGCCAAGGCATGGCGTGAGTCCATGGCAAGTTACGGTCTTGAAATGAGTGAGGAGGAAGCCTATGCCTTTGAGGGCATGCGTGGCTTCGAGACTATCAAGATTGTAGCAGGAAAGCAATGGAACAGGGAAATCTCCGATGAGGAGTCCGTGGAGATGTACCGCGTGAAGTCCGACTGCTATTCTGCATGCCCCACAGCCCCCATGATGAGAGGCACTTATGAGCTTCAGCAGGAGATGCGCCGCCTTGGTCTGGACATTGGAGTTGTAACAGGCAGTGGGCAGATATCACTGCTTGAGCGTGTCAAGGCTGACTACAAAGGACTTGTGAATACAGAGGTTTTTGTTACAGCCCTGAACATAAAAAAAGGGAAGCCTGCCCCAGACCCTTATTTGAAAGGCATGCAACTTGCCGGAACAAAGCCGTGGGAGACGATTGTTGTCGAGAATGCACCGCTTGGAGTTCGGGCAGGCGTAGCAGCAGGAGCATTTACCATAGCGGTAAATACAGGTCCTTTGCCGGACGAAATGCTTCTGGATGAAGGGGCTGACTTGCTTTTCCATTCCATGGATGAGTTCCGCAATGAATTGCGTGGAATACTCACTCCGTGCAGGAACTCATGAAAACGATGATTCCGGACCATGGGAAATACCCATGCGTGTGGATAACAATAAATGTCTAACCTTAAAATCAAAAGATTATGACACCTCACAACGGTGCCCAAATGGGCGATTTCGCCAAGACAGTGCTTATGCCTGGCGATCCACTCAGGTCAAAATTCATTGCAGAGGAATTCCTCGAGAACCCTCGTCTTGTAAATGAAGTGCGCAATATTCTCGGCTACACAGGCACATACAAAGGGATTCCTGTGTCTGTCATGGCTTCAGGTATGGGCATGCCTTCGATAGGCATATATTCGTATGAGCTTTACCAATACTATGGCGTAGAGAACATTGTACGCATCGGCTCTGCAGGTTCTTATGTTGAAAGGTTGAATGTCCGTGACGTTGTCCTTGCCGAAAGCGCTTACAGTGACTCGACTTTCGCGCTGAAGACAAGTGGTGCGACGGAGAAAACAATGTATCCGAGCGAAGAACTGAATGCCATAATCATGAGCAAGGCTGACGAGCTTGGCATAAACTGCAAGAAGGCAGTGGTACATTCAAGCGACGCTTTCTACACTACTCCAAACGTCGGCGGTTGGCAGGACATTCGCGAGCAGACCGGTACGGAGTGTGTGGAGATGGAGAGTTTCGCACTCTTCCATAATGCCAACATGCTGAATAAGCGCGCTGCATGCATACTAACGATTTCCGATTCTTTCTGCACAAATGAGGTTCTCTCGGCAGAAGACCGTCAGAATTCTTTCCGCGAGATGATGCGGCTTGCACTGGAATCTGCAATAGCATTCTGAACAAACTGTCCATATTTATAATATCATAAAGACAGAACAAGTCGGCAGATAGATTTTGTAGGATATTGTAATGACAGTATCGTTATAATGTTTCTGAAATTTATCTGCCGACTTTTTGTATGCAGATTTGACATAACTGGTTGTCGAATAGTATTAAAAGAACAATGCCACAAAATGGAGATTATACCCATTTGGTGGCATTGCACATGTATGTCCACAAGTGATTATTTCCTGAATCAGTTCACAGGAACGCTGATAGTTGCAGATTTGACGCCACTTGCCTTTGCTGTGAATTTCAATGTACCTGGCTTGTTTCCGGAACGAACGATAGCTGTGGCAGCACCGCTGAAGAGTTTCATCTCCGGTTTATGGAACGGCAACAGGCATTTTGCATCACCGTTTGCTGTCGCCTCGAATGCTCCGCAGCCCTCGACAGAGAACTTCACAAGACGCTCATCGGTAGGAACGATGTTGCCGTCTTTGTCAGCTACCTGAACAGTGATATACAGCAGGTCCTCACCATCGGCAGCCAACGATTTGCGGTTTGTGGTAAGCATGATGTGGTGAGGCTTGCCTGCTGTCCGTATTGTTTTCTCGGCAGCTTTCCGCCCCTCTTTGTCGTACGCCACAACCTTCACCTCTCCCGGAGTGTAGACCGTCTCCATCCACATAAGGCGGTAACGGTTCTGCCATGTGGAGTTGTTCTTTTCCCTCACGCCCTGGCTTTTTCCGTTGATGAACAGTTCTGCCTTAGGATAGTTGGTGTAGACCATAATCGGTGTAACCTCCCCTTCACGTCCTTTCCAATTCCAATGAGGAAGGATGTGGAGGGTGTTGTCCTTCTTGTTCCATTGTGAGCGGTAAAGGTAATAACGGTCCTTTGGCAGTGAAGCAAGGTCAATCATTCCGAACATGGAGCTATGGTTAGGCCATGCGTCTGTGTCATAAGGAGAAGGCTCTCCAAGATAGTCGAAACCTGTCCACACAAACTGTCCGAGAACCCAATCGTGGTCGTCATCGCGTGCAAAGTCTATATCGGGGATGTTCGACCATGAACAAGTCTCGTTGTCATAGCTTGAACACTGGTTGTCTGGATGTGTCTCTGTATGGCGGGCATTAGTTCCAGGCATCACCAAAGGGAAATGGTAAACGCCGCGAGAGGATACCGTTGAGGCTGTCTCCGAACCAAGAACCATCTGCTGAGGCATACGTTTATAGATGTCCTCGTAGAACTGTGGCTTGTAGTTGAAGGACGGAATGTCGAGTGCAGCGGCAAAACCATTGTCAAGGACAGATCTTATCTGGTCCATGCCGCAAGTGACAGGGCGTGTCGGGTCAAGTTTGTGGACAAGGTCCTGAAGCATTACCAGCTCGTTCATTCCCACCGGTCCCCACTGCGAAGGCACTTCGTTGCCTATCGACCACATGACGACAGAAGGATGGTTGCGGTACTGTTCCACCATGTTTGTTATGTCACGCTCCGCCCATTCGTTGAATACTGCGCCGTAGCCGTTAGGCGATTTCGGACGGAAGCCCCAGTCGTCAAACGGCTCAATCATGAGCATCATGCCCATCTCGTCACACAGTTCCACAAGTTCAGGAGCAGGCATGTTGTGCGAAGTGCGTATGGCATTAACACCAATATCCTGCAACATTTCTATCTGATGACGCAAAGCCGACTTGTTGACAGCCGCTCCCAACGGTCCGAGGTCGTGATGATTGTTCACACCCTTGAACTTAGTATGCTCGCCATTGAGGAAGAATCCTTTTGCCGGAATGTACTCTATGCTCCTGATTCCGAAGCGAGTGTCGTAGACATCGACAGTCTTTCCGCCTACGGAAAGAGTAGTGCGTGCAATGTAGAGTGCAGGATCTTCTGTCCCCCACAGCATCGGTTTCTCCACAAGAAAGTTTTGCGCAAAGTCCTGTCCGCGTGCTATATAGGTGGAAGAGTCTGATGCCACCTCCTTCCCGTCAGGAGAGATTATGACTGTTTTCACACCGACAGCGTCGCCATAAGGCCATTTCTTGAATTGGCGCGCGCCTTCAATCTTCATGTGCAGGCTGACGGTTGCATAATCCTTGCACACTTTCGGTGTGGTGACATAAGTGCCCCAGGTTGGAATATGCACCTTGTCTGTCATGACAACATGCACGTTGCGGTAGATGCCTGCTCCCGGATACCAGCGTGATTGCCCATCCTTATTCTCGCAGGAAACCTCCAGTTGGTTGCTACCGGGCTTCACTGTGCCGTCTACAGTGCAGTGGAAAGAGTTGTAACCGTATGGCCATGCAGCCACATCCTTGCCGTTCAGCTTTACACGGGCGTTGCTCATGACACCGTCAAAGACAAGTGTGACGGTCTTGCCTGTGGTGTCCGGAACCTCGAAACTCGTGCGATAGACACCTTTCCCGATAAAAGGCAGACCGCCCGTCCTGCCTGTTTTTTCAGTTGCTTCCTTCTCTCCGTTCTGCTCTACGGCAACGACTTGCAGGTCGTTCTTGCGGTCAAAAGGACCGTAAATCGCCCAATCGTGGGGCACGGAGACGTTTTCCGCACTTTTGGCATTGAACACTTCACCTTTCGAGAACTGCCAATTTTTCTTCAATGTCTGCACACTGCGCTGCGCATAGGCTGTTCCGTTGCAGCAAAAAGCTGTCAAAACGGACAGCATAACTATTTTTGAATCCATATTTTTTTGAATGTTTTTTATCGGTTAATCTTTTTTCTGTCCTTTGAAATGAGCAGTCCCGGCGTAGACGCATCGACACGTTGGCCATTCAGGTTATACCACCGGGTGGCTTCATTGTTGCCTTGTTTAGTAACGCCATCTATTCCCGTCCCACTGCTGCCATACGAACATAGCGTACGGAATGCTGATGATGCACGACCGGTTGTTGGGTCAAAAAGTGGCGCATTGTACCACCCAGAGAGGTTTGTGTTATAAGGATTGTACTCCATCCACCACCAAAGCAGCCCGTTGACAGACTTATGCTTCTCCACAGTTGCAACCAAGTCTTGCATGAATTTCATCTGACCGGCGTCAGAGATAGGCCAAATCGATGTGTGGTCAATAATGTCATTGTATGGAACCTGCCATTTCAGACCATATCCGGTCTCCACAATCATTATGTTCTTTGTCCTGAATTCCGTCTCAAGGGCAGTCAGAGCCTTGTCTAACTGTGCCATGTCACCATGCCAAAAAGGATAATAGCTCAGTCCGATGATGTCGTAATCTACGTTCATTTCCTGCATCTTACGGTAGAAGTTTGTCATCACATCAATCTGCAAAACTCGCTCGGTGTGCAAGACAATCTTTGCCGAAGGGACAACTTCGCGGCACGCTTCTATGGCACGGGAAAGGAGTTTGCCGAAGCGATCCCAGTTAGCATTGCTGCCCATAAACGCCTTTTTAGGAGATGTAGTGCCAAGGTTGCCCCACAGCATACCATAGCTTATTTCATTGCCCGGCTGGATAAAAGTCGGAGTAACACCGGCTTCCTTCAATGTGAGCAGCGACTCTTTGGTGTATTCATAAATCTTGTCACAAAGTTGTTCATCATTCATATTCTCCCATTCTATAGGAGTCCATTGCTTTGCCGGGTCTGCCCATGTGTCGGAATAATGGAAATCAAGCATCAGACTGTGCCCAGAATTGACAATGTCCTGACACAACGGCAGAACAAAATCTATGTCCTGGCAGGCATTCGAGTCATACCTCGTATCTGCATTATTATCATTCGCATGAAGTACCTTGTATTTTTTCGGGTTGACGAAAAGCCGCACACGCATCGTATTCATACCCTCTTCATGACACCACGGCAGGAAATCCACAACGGCCTTCCCTTCATGGTCAAAGTATTTTGCACCGGCATTCACATAATTAGGGAGGAGGGATATGTCCCCACCTACATAACGTTCCTGAGCCTGCACAGACGTTGCCACAAAGAGCAGCCCTGCCAAGAGTTTCTTAATGGAAATTCTCATTGTCTTATCTTTATCATAAAGCAAAATCACCACCCCCCCAAAAAACATGATTGGCAATCTTGTCTTTGCTTTTCTTTATACAGTTTTGTTTTTATCAGGTAAATATTTTACAAATATAGCAATTATTTGAAATATTACAAAACAAATTACAGAAAAATATTGCTATTCACACTTCTTGCCTCGCAAAAATGCCTTTACAAAGACGAAAAACGATATATCCATGCCATTGTTTTGGGCTAAGACTGTGTATATACTCATAATACCGTGCCATAAAAGCTCTCGCCCGACATGAACTGCCCCTTTTTAGGGACAATTATTTCGTCTTTGGCTGGAGAGAAATAAGCACGGTTCTATTTCCTGAGTCTTATAGGACAGAGCCATCCTTTCTCAGCAATCATCGTGTCTACCGCCGGAAAGGAGAATGCAGCATCATTGTCCTTTCACTCCGGATAGGAGCAGGAGCATCGTGGCATTCATGCCGTTGTACTCTCTTCCGTACATGTTGCGTGGCTATGCAAGTGATTCCGTGAACCAAGGCTTTTGCCAATTTGACTTTTCGATCTCTGAAATCTTGTCAATCATGAGGTCTGCGAACTGCTGCAGTGCCTTCTCTTCATAGTTTGTCTGTTTCATCGTTCTTTGCTTTATAGGGTTTATCAAAACTAAAGGCTCATTATGTCAATAAACTGAATGTCAACAATGTTTGTCAGGCTCTCAACCTTTGACTGGGCTTCTGCCTCGTCGTAAGCTGACACTTCGAATTCTTCAAAATCATCGTCCTCGCCATAGACGCAAACTTGATAAATCTTGTCCATTACGTTGTTACGCTTGCGATAATGTGTCCTGCAACCTGTGCTGAGTTCTGTGAAGATAGCTGTGTGTACCATTTTTATAAATTTTAATTGATTGACTTTTTTATTTTTTACGATGCTAACAGAGGAGCAAGTGAAGAGGAAGCAGCACCGGCAAGGAACTAGCTTAACTTTTTTTGTCTGTATCAAAGAATAGTTTTTTTTACAGACGGAGGAGGCAAAAAAAACAAAAAAGTTCAACAGCACGCCTTGCAGTTCCTCCTTGCCCTAACTTTGCAGAGGAAAAAATAACAAGTCAGTCAATGGCACGGAATAATGCGAATGGCACACACGCTTATCTCAGAACGCCAGGTGCAGGACATATTTTTGCATGTGTAACAAAAAAGCGGACAAGCCGGGTTTGCGGTATCAGCGATGACGATGATAAAATAATGCTGTCAACCGACAAAGGCTGAGAGGCTGTCAAAGAAACAAGAGCCAACAGCTACACATTCAGTTTGTTGTCATAATGAGCACAACCACACCATTAACCATAAGAGCAAAGAACGGTGGAGCGGACTTGGGGACAATGCAGGCACAAAAAAGGCCGCCGAATCTCACGAGCAGACGACCAAAAAAATTGTAAATTATAAAAAGTAAAATGGGCACAAGCCTTATCCGTAAGTGTTCACGATGCCGGCACGCACATGTGACTGTGGGAATCTTTCAACGCCGATGCAGAGCGTGTCAAACGCATCCGAGCCGTCGGTACGGCTTTCGAGCTTGTCTTCTTCTGTTTCGACAAGTTTCTCCCCACGCTTGTCCTTCTGACCGTTGTAAACGCCCGCCGAGGTGATGGAGATGAGAAAGTCGGGATTGTTGTCCCTGTTTATAAGCACCATGAACCGCGAGCGTCCCTTGAACATCCTGTTTATGAGCGCGTTCTTGTCAATGTGCTTCATAGGCTGACCGATATACACGGCCTTGACCACCCACTGTGCCTTGCGCAGCAAACGCTCAATCTCGGAATGGAAATCATTGTTATGCAATGCGTAGTTATTGCCGACGAAGGTGGCATCATAATAGAAGATGACCTGCTTCCTCCTGTGCCAGCGATAGTATGCGAGGAAATCATCGATAAGCTCCGGAATTTTCCTTTCATACTTGACGTAGAAAGACTTCAGGACACGAAGCTTGCCATCCTCTCCCACCTGCCCGACCACAAGCCAGTTGATGTTGGCGTTAGCGTCGAGAGCTATTATCAGCGGTAGTCCGGTGTCTGCAAACCAAGTGAAAAACGGTTAACGGAAATACAAGCCGGAATCCGTGAAATCGCAAAAGAACTTAACAGCGTCAACCTCGGTTGATTCTGAATACTTTCAATTTTTAATAGAACACGTTGACTCCTCTGGTGCGCGACGCATCGGGGGAGTTTTCATGTCTAAATGTTAAATTATAGTATGGTAGTAAAAATAGTACCGGAAATACTTGCACAAAAGTATAAAAAGCACTACCTTTGCATTGCTAAACAAAACTATTAAGATAATGAATTTATAAAAGGTACAAAGTAAAAGAGGTCATCAAGTTGCTTGAAGCTGATGGATGGTATCTCGCAAGGACAAGAGGAGACCACATGCAGTACAAGCACAAAACAAAGAAAGGCACTGTCACCGTGGCAGGAAAAACAAGTGAAACACTTGAACAAGAGATTTTGAACAGCATTTGGAAACAGGCAGGGTGGAAATAACCACCCTACCTTCCAACAACAAGAATAAAAGAAATACAAGATTATGGAAAAAATCAAGGTAGAGGTAAGATGGAGTGACAAGAATTTTTGTTGCGGTTGGGCTTTGGAAGGTGTCGGAGCTGTCATGGCTACCGGAAAAACACTTTCAGAGTTAAAGCAAAAGTTTCATGACGCATTGAGTTTCCATGTTGAAGGCATGCAGGAAGACGGTGAGAAGCTACCGCAGTGGCTTGCTGACGGCGACTATATAATAGAGTACGACCTTGACACCACAGCTCTCATCCGTTACTCTGAAGAGTTCACAACCATGGCAGCCATCAGCCGTGCATCAGGCATCAACGCCCGTTTGCTCAGCCATTATGCCAACGGAATCAAGACACCACGCGAAAAACAGCGTGCACGTATCATCGAAGGACTTCACAAGATAGGTCAGGCTTGCATGGCATTATCCTAGGTTTTGTTTAGCGGCAACCTTTAGTGCATATTCCTGACCTTGAACTCTCCCGATGGAGAAACAAAACAATAAATTTTGATTCCCTCGGTGCGTGAGCATCGGGGGATTTTCCTGAGCAAAACCACGAAACACCATGCAGAACCTGACTAAAAAAGAAAAAGACTTTATCATCTTCCTCGTCACCACCATCAGCGGTGAGGGCGGAAGGATGGACTTGGTAAGCCTAAAGTATGTCTACCTGAGGAAATACAACAATGATTTTGAACTCGAACTGCTCTTTGAATCGCTGATGAGCGACGAAACCTATTTCCGCTGGCTCGGTCAGGCATACATAGAGATTACCGCTGAGGGGCAGAGAATAGCAGAGAATGGCGGATTCGAAGACAAAACCGTAAGAAGCTATCCGCTCGTGGACTACGACCTTTTCCCCATAAGAGAAGACTGTCGCATAAGCAAAAAGAAAATATGTAAGGACAAAATTGTGACAGCATGTAAGGTTATCGGTGGAGTCATCGACGAGGTGCCTCTTGGCACAATCAACGCATACATGCAGCTCAACAACTACACCCTTGCCACTCTTGCTGACGGGTCTGTCGCATGGGCGATATGGCGAAAGCCTCTTGACCCTGAGGGCTAAAAACGAAAAAACATTTTTTTTACATCTTCCTAAAAAAAGGGCAGTTCGTCGTGATGACGCACTGCCCATTTTTTGATACCTTACATGAACCCATTGAAATGCTTCGTCACATCATCCACATTCCCATCCTTGCCCACCAGATACCTGTTTGTCGTCGAAATATCCGTATGCCTCGCCTGTTCCTTCGCCGTCACCACGCCGCAGGCGTTCGACAAGTCCCTTATGCCTGAGTCCTTCAAAGAGTAGAATTGGTAAGTCATCGGGAAGCAAAGCACATGGCGCAGCTCCTCAAACTTCTTCCTGAAGATGTCAGACCGTGCCATCATGTTGCTTGGCTGCATGTCCTTTCCGAAGAGGAAGAAACTGTCGGGATAGTCGAAGACCTCCAGCTCTACCAGCAACCGCGCCACATTCTCGTTCAAAGCGATGAGACCGTCACGGTTGTTCTTGCTCACGGAGGAAGGGACGAACAACGTAAGGTCAGACATTGAAATGTCACGGATTCGGATCTGGACAAGCTCAATGGGGCGAATCATCTCGTAATACTCAAACATGCATGCAAGCAGGAAACGCTTGTCGGTTATCCTCAGGTGCTCCGACAGCTTCCTGATGTCAGCTGTGGAAAGAGGCTCACGGAATTTCTTTTTCTCCGGCAACGCCCTTATGCCGGCTATCGGGTTGGAGTCAAGGTAGTTCCTTTCCACAAGCCATGAGCAGAACGCCGAGCACCATGTGCGGTAATTGTTCCTGGTTGTGCTGCTGTTGACACGGTCAAGAAACACATAGTCAAGGAAATCGACAAAGAAAGAAGTGTCGACGCGCCCGATTTCAAGTTCCGAAAGCCTGCGGTCTTCAATATATTCGCTGAGGATGCTGATTCTTGAAAAATAGTCGACCTTTGTCTTCCACTTCATGTGCCCCTTCTCCGCCATGGAAGCTATGTAACGCGAGTACAAGCCGATGACTTTGGCAACCGTGGCACTGCGACGGAGCGACAGCGCATCAGCGGCCTCCGCCTTGAAGAACATGTTGAAAACCTGTGCGGACAGTTGCGCAGCCATCATGTCACGCTCACGGCCTTTCTTGTAGCGGTTGAGCATGATCTTGTGGCGGACATACTTGTTCGTCGTCTCGTCAAGAGTACAATAATAGATGTAATCGTCCTTTCCGTTTGAGCTCTGAGCACGCTTGCATGGTTTGAACTTTGGTAAGAACTTAAACGGGGTTTTGTCGTTCAACTGCCCCTGTGAAGGCTCTTTAGATTTTTTGTTGTTTGTTTCGTTTTTTAAAAACATTTTTTTTACATTCTTTGGAGTGAAGAATGCAAGTGATGTCCGAGAAGGACTTATGTTTCTTAAAAGAAAAAGCACAATTCCCTGAATATCAGGAAACTGTGCTTTTCTTAGTTGCGGAGGCCCGACTCGAACGAACGACCTCCAGGTTATGAGCCTGGCGAGCTACCAACTGCTCCACTCCGCGATATAGATTCTGAAAACCATCGGCAACACTTTGTGTTAACATTGTTTTCAAAAGCGAGTGCAAAGGTACATATTTTTTGTGAACTGTGCAAATATTTTCCCACTTATTTTCTATAAAAAGTCAAAAAGGCTTATTATGCTGCATATTTTCAGGTAATAATTTGGCTATATGGAATAAAATTTCTACTTTTGCACAGAATTGAGTGATGTGCAATGAATATTCACTTGCAAGCACCTATACCTATTATTATATGTCAGTATCAAAAACAAGACAGCATTTTGTTAATGTCGCGCGGCAGCTTTTCGCCAAGAATGGTCTTGGGAACACGACCATGAACGACATTGCCCTTGAAGCAGGAAAGGGGCGCAGGACTCTGTACACTTATTTCGAGAGCAAGGAGGAAGTTTACTCCGCCGTTATTGAGTATGAGTTGGAGCGTCTTTCTGAGCAGCTTGACCAAGTTGCGGAAAAAAGGATGCGCCCTCAGGAGAAGATTATAGAGCTGATTTACACCCATCTTCACATGATACGTGAGACAGTTGTCCGCAACGGCAATCTTCGTGCAGAGTTCTTCCGCAACATTTGGATGGTGGAGAAAGTCAGGAAGAATTTTGATGATGACGAGATAGAATTGTTCCGCAAGGTCTATGCAGCCGGAAAGGAAGCCGGAGAGTTTGAAATAGACGATGTCGAACTGACAGCAGCCATAACACATTATTGCATCAAAGGACTTGAGGTTCCATACATTTACGGACGTTTGGGAAAAGGTGTCACAGACATCAGCACCCGTCCGCTTGTGGCAAAATTTGTATATGGAGCATTAGGCAAGAGCAAAGGATTTTAGAATTAAAAGACAAATAGTTCGAAGAACGAAACTAAAAATATTAAAAACACAACAATTTATTATGGGATTATTATCAGGAAAGACAGCCCTCATCACAGGTGCTGCGCGCGGTATCGGCAAAGCCATCGCGCTTAAGTTTGCAGAAGAAGGAGCAAACATCGCATTTACAGACCTCGTACTTAACGACGACATGGCAGCCGGACTTGAAGCCACACGCAAAGAAATCGAGGCTGTTGGTGTAAAGTGCAATGCTTATGCCGGCAATGCTGCTGACTTTGAGGAGACAGAGGCTCTCGTCAAGAAGGTAAAGGAAGAGATGGGCTCAATTGATATTCTTGTCAACAATGCCGGCATCACCAAGGACGGTCTTATGCTCCGCATGACAGAGGCTCAGTGGGATGCTGTCATCAATGTGAACCTGAAGTCCGCGTTCAATTTCATCCATGCCTGCACCCCAATCATGATGCGTCAGAAGGGCGGTTCTATCATCAACATGGCTTCTGTCGTAGGTGTTCACGGTAACGCAGGACAGTGCAACTATGCTGCATCAAAGGCCGGTCTTATAGCCCTTGCAAAGTCTATCGCACAGGAAATGGGTGCAAAGGGTATTCGTGCCAATGCCATTGCTCCGGGCTTCATCGAGACAGCAATGACAGCACAGCTGCCTGACGAGGTTCGCAAGGAATGGGCTAAGAAGATTCCTCTCCGCCGTGCGGGACAGGTTGACGACATCGCAAACACAGCTGTCTATCTTGCTTCCGACCTCTCAAGCTATGTCAGCGGACAGGTTATCCAGGTTGACGGTGGCATGAACATGTAATGCGTGTAGTATACGAAGACAACCACATCATTGTGGTATATAAAGAAAGTGGGGAGATTGTCCAGGGCGATAAGACCGGCGATGTTCCCCTTTCGGATATTGTCAAAGGATATATCAAGGAGAAGTACCAAAAGCCGGGAAATGTTTTTCTCGGCGTGGTACATCGCCTTGACCGTCCTGTTTATGGCCTTGTCCTCTTTGCACGCACGTCAAAAGCCCTTCCGCGCCTTAACAAGATGTTCCAAAACAAAGAAGGCGAGGAAGGAGTAAAAAAGACCTATTGGGCTATTGTGCCTAAAGCGGAGGAAAAGAAAAGCAAGAACGCAGAGGTTTTGCCTGATGGTTTCACGCGGCTTACCCATTGGCTGTCAAGGAACGAAAAGCAAAACAAAAGCTACGCCTATGACAGCGAGAGGCATGACACGAAGAAAGCCATTCTCGAATATAAAATCATCGGCAGTTCCGACAGATACCAGTTGGTGGAGATACGACTGCTTACAGGACGCCACCACCAAATCAGATGCCAACTTGCGAAAATAGGTCTTCCTATAAAAGGAGACTTGAAATATGGCGCACCGCGCTCTAACCCCAACGGCAGCATATCATTGCTAAGCCGCAAAATGGAATTCATACACCCTGTATCGAAAGAGCCTATCTCTATCACCGCTCCTTTGCCTGACGACAAACTATGGAAGGCAGTAGAGCCGTAAAACAGGATTTAGTAATAACATACAATAAAAGCAAATGGGCAAATCTGCATGATAGAAGAATTTTTCGTTTGCCTATATCAAAAACAGCTTTGCCCATTTGCTTGACCAACGTAATAAAACAAGGTATCAGTTTTGAGAAAATCATTCTATTGGCTGATTGGCATTGCAGCATCACCATTCGTTATATTTCTACTACTGACATTGCTGCTTTATTGTCCTCCTGTCCAAAAGTGGGCGGTAGGCATAGCTACTGAGTATGCGTCTGACGCCACCGACATGGAAATATCCATTGAAGATGTACGGTTGCGTTTTCCTTTGGACCTCAAACTCAATGGGGTAAGAGCCCTGCATAGGAATGACTCTCTGCCACAAGTGAAAGACACACTTATTGACGCACAGGGAATACTATGCGACATACAGCTACGTCCATTGTTCGATGGTAAAATAGAGGTTGATGCCCTGCAATTTGACAATGTCATACTAAACACGAATGGCTTCATCTCCGACTGCCGCGTGAAAGGCAAAGTCGGAAGAGTGCATGTAACCTCCCATGGCATAGACCTTAAGAATGATTCTGTCCTTATAAACAAAGCACGGATGACAGGTGCCGACCTTGACATCTGCCTCTCGGACACAGCGAAAGAGGACACCACAAAATCAGAAACACCTTGGCTTGTAAAAGTAAAATCCCTTGACATTGCCAAATCAAAGGTAAAAGTGCATCTTCCCGGTGACACACTGAACATCACTGCCGGAATAGGTGCCTTCAACATCAAAGACGGAGCATTCGACCTGAAGAATTCCGAATACAAACTTGCTTCTGCCACACTTGCTGACAGCAAATTACAGTATGACAACAGATTTGAGACAAAGGTTAAAGGACTTGACTACAATCATATTGACATAAGCAAACTTAACATAAGCATTGCTAATCTGTTATTCAAACAAAACGAAAAAGACTATAACCTTGCACTGCTTGTAAGGGACAGCCATCTTTATGAAAAATCAGGGCTGACAATCAAGTCGTTAAAAGGAAAAATCAGCCTTGACACAACCGCTGTCCACATCAACGATTTGGCACTCACGACTCCCTACTCTACAATAACAGGAAACACCGACTTTGATTTTACAACCTTCAACACATCAAACCCAGGAAAGACAAGTGCATGCCTTGACGCATCACTCGGAAAGGAAGATGTGATGATATTTGCTGCAGCATATCTTCCTAAAGACATCAAGCGCCTGTGGCCGACAAAACCGGCAACTGTCAAAGGTTGCATCGATGGTAATATGAAGCGCATGGAGATTAATGACATTGTCGTCAATATTCCGACATTGATGTCCGGAACATTGACGGGCACTCTCCGCAACCTTGATAATACAGACAAACTTTCCGCCAAAGCCAGTCTGAAAGTCCAAGCACCAGGCAACAATGGCAGCATTGCCGGCACTGTCGCTTACGACATGCGCAGCGAGGCATATAGTGCAAACCTTGACATCCGCAGACTCAACCTTAACAAATACCTGCCAAAGCACGGGCTTGGCAGGATGTCAGGCACAGTACGCATCAACGGAAACGGTACAGACATATATTCCAAAAGAACCAAAATCAATGCCATGGCTAAGATTCATGGCTTCCGCTATGGGCAATACGACCTGGGCGGAGCCTCTGCGTCCATGTCCTTAAAGAATGGCATAGCACATGCTGAGATACACACACCATCTGAAATACTCAACACAGACCTTGTCCTTGACGCACAAATGATTAAGAAGGGCGTAAAGGGCAATATCGCCGGCGAGGTGAAGAACATAGACATGTATGCCTTACGCCTTGTTGACACTCCATTGTCAACATCGATGAAGGCTTCCCTTGCTCTCTCAAGTGACATGAAGGACAACCATGCCATCAACGGAACTATATACAATTTCACACTGAAAGACTCTGCCAAGGTACACTATGCCTACAACATAAACCTCGACGCATTTACCCGACGTGACACAACACATACCCATTTTGACTGCGGGGACCTTATATTCAAGACTGATTTCAGCCTTGGATACAAGAAACTCATGAATCTCGGCAATGCCCTTGCCAACGAAGTGAAATCACAAATCAGCAACCGTGTCATTGACGAAATAGCATTACGCAGCAAACTCCCAAAAGGCAGACTATATGCAAGAGCAGACAAAGACAATCCTATCGCACGCATGCTCAATGGGCTTGGCTATTCTTTCGCCTCTGTTTACGCAGACATGGATATGTGCCCTATAAAAGGCATAAACGGAGAAATGCAGCTTGACACACTTATCGTTGGTGGCATGCAACTTGACGACATACACCTTGAACTGCAGTCCGAGCAAGACAAAATGGACTACAAGCTCATTGTACAAAACGGCAAAGACAATCCACAATATTCATTCAAGGCTGACACTCATGGTGCCTTGCGTCCGAACAGCCTGACCCTGTCAATGGCTCTTGACGACAAAGCCAGCAGAAGAGGACTTGACATAGGGCTCTCTGCAATGATGACAGAAGATGGCATCAAAGTTGCCATTGACAGTGACGAGCCAATACTTGGATACAGAAAGTTCAAAGTCAACAAGGACAACTACATAGCTTTCAGAAATGACATGCGTGTATCTGCAAAGGTACAGTTGCATGACAACGCAAACACAGGTATACAGATTTATACAGACGATGAGAATACGACGGCACTGCAAGACGTTACCATGTCTGTGACCAATCTCAACCTTGCTGACATCATCTCCGTCATACCATACATGCTGGACATCAAAGGCACTGCCAACGGTGACTACCATATCATCCTTAACAAGGAGGACATGTCTATATCTGCAAATATGGACATCCGCCAATTCACCTATGAAGGTTACAACCTCGGCAACCTGTCTACGGAACTGGTGTATATGCCTTTGAGCGATGGTTCACACCATATAGACGGCGTGCTCTACAAAGACAACAATGAAGTGGCTTCCGTACAAGGTGCCTACCATTTCATCAATGGCGGCGACCGCATTGATGCAGAAATAGACATGAAAGAAATGCCACTGAACCTTGTCAACGGTTTTATTCCTGACCAAATTATTGGTCTGGAAGGCTCTGCCGTGGGCCACCTTACAATCAAGGGAGAACTGGACAGACCGGACATTAACGGCACTGCCGACTTGTCACGTGCACAGCTTGTTTCCGTGCCTTACGGAGTGAAACTCAGGATGGACAGCAAACCTGTAGCCATATCCAACTCAAGCATCAAGTTCAACGACTTCAAATTCTTTGACTCCAACAACCAAGCTCTTACCGTCAACGGCACTTACAATTTTGCCGACTTGAGCCACATGCGTGCTGACATGCGTATCTCGGCAAACAACATCCTTGTCGTTGATGCCAAAGAAACACGCAAATCACTTGCCTATGGAAAAGCATACATCAATTTCCTTTGCACCGTAAAAGGCGAAGTCGATGCTCTCAAAGTGCGTGGCGGACTTGAAGTATTGCCTACAACAGACCTCTATTATATCCTGAACGACTCCCCTATCACCACGGACAACAGACTCAAGGAACTTGTGGACTTTGTGGATTTCTCAGAGAAACAGACTCCGGTGTCCTCTCCACCAACAGTTGATGGTATCTCCATCGACCTCAATGTGAACATATTGGACGGTTCACACATCACTTGCTGGCTTAACCCTAACCACAGCAACTACCTTGACATTATCGGCAACGGCAACTTGCGTTTCCTCTATCAGCAGGATGATATGTCCATGACAGGAAGATACACCATCTCTCAAGGAGAAATGAAATATTCCTTGCCGGTCATACCTCTGAAGACCTTCACCATCTCACAAGACTCCTACATCGAGTTTACCGGTGACATAATGAACCCGAAACTCTCAATCACAGCCATAGAGAATGTACGTGCCAACGTCAGCGCTGCCGAATCAAACAAGACAGTAAACTTCCAGTGTGGAGTTGTACTGTCAAAGACATTGAACGACATGGGACTGCAATTCATCATCTCCGCACCTGAAGACCAGTCGGTGACAGACCAACTCAACATGATGTCCATGGAGGAAAGAGGCAAGATTGCTGTAACAATGCTCACTACAGGAATGTTCCTGACAGGAAACAGCACCTCCAATTTCTCAATGAACTCCGCACTGAGCAACTTCCTGCAGTCACAAATCAACAGCATCGCAGGCAGTGCCATGCGCACACTGGACCTCAGTGTGGGACTTGAGAACACAATTCAAGAGGATGGAACTATGCGTACTGACTATGCTTTCAAGTTTGCGAAACGTTTCTGGAACAACCGTCTCTCAGTCTCATTAGGAGGAAAAATCGCAACAGGCCATGAAGCTGACGGAAAGACAGCCTCCATTTTTGACAATGTGGAAGTGCAGTATCGTCTGCATGAAACCTCTAACCAATATCTGCGCTTGTTCTACAAACATGATGTCTACGACCACTTGGAAGGATATGTTGACCAGTTTGGAGCCGGTTACATGTACAAACGCAAATTCAGCAACCTGTACGAACTCTTCCACCCGTCATCATCCAAAATGCCGGACAACCAAACAAATAGCGGTGTAAAAACAGACTCTATAACAACAAGAAAGGATTCTATCAATGCAAAATAAACAATCATTGACACGCACCATACAGTTTCTGCTTCTGACTCTCTCCATTACAGGATGCTCCACAACATCTTCACTTGAACCGGGTGAGCAACTGTACACAGGAATGAAGCCAACAGAATACATAAAAGACAATACCACCCCTTCATTGACATCCGTCTCACAGAAAGACCATTTCATTGACACAAAGGAAGAACTGGAAGCAGTGCTCGCATGCGCCCCTAACGGTGCACTGTTCGGCTCTTCCTACTACCGCACACCATTCCCTTGGGGACTGTGGATTTGGAATGCTTTCTCACAAAAGAAAGGGGCTATCCCAAAATGGCTGACCTCCAGTTTCGGAAAAGCACCTGTGCTAATCAGCGATGTCAAACCGGAACTGCGCATGTCAGTGGCAAAGACCGTACTTGAAAACAACGGCTATTTCCGTGGTAACATCCAATATAAGATTCATGAGGGCAAACCTACAACCACACGCCGTGACAGTGTCCTGCGCCCACATAAAGCGAAGGTCAGCTACACTGTTGACATGGGACCGGTATTCACCATTGACAGTATTGCTTACAAAGGCTATACCGAGGAAGAAATGGCACTGTTCAATGACAGCACTACATTCCTTCACAAAGGCGACCCGTTCTCTGTCAATGCACTTGACAATGAACGCGCACGGCTCTACAACATCTTCCGCGACAATGGCTACTATTTCTACAAACCGCAATATGCAAAGTATGCTGCCGACACCATCAAGGTTCCCGGTCATGTGCAGCTTGTAATGCACAAAATAGACTCTCTGCCTATAGAAGCAAACAAGAAATGGTACATCGGAAAGACAAATTTCCATATACGCCGCAATTTTGCAGAACAACTTACAGATTCTATCACACACCGCACCCTAACAATACACTATGCCGGAAAAAAGCCAGCCGTAAGACCAAGAATTGTGCTTAAGGACATTCTGCTGAAACGGCGCCGCCTTTTCTCACAGGCAAACTATGAAGAATCTATGTCGAGATTGTCACAAAAAGGAATTTTCTCTTACGTGAACATCAATTTCACACCAAGGAACATGCCGACAACTGACAGTCTTATGACAACAACCGACTCGGCAAAGACTGATTCATGCTTTCTTGACATGACTGTCGACTGCATCCTTGACAAACCGTATGATATTTCCATGCAGGCCAACTACACCCAGAAGTCCAACGGACGCCTTGGTCCCGGAGCCGGCGTGAGCTTCTCTATGCGCAATGCTTTCCGAGGAGGAGAACTGCTGTCATTCAATGTTTCAGGAAACTATGAGTTCAATGTCGGGAAAAACAATGCCGGTAAGAAAGGAAGCTATAACATCATCACCGACATGACACTCGAACTGCCTCGCCTCCTTCTTCCCAACTGCATGCGTCCGGACATCAACCGTGCCCGGAGAATGAGAGCAGCAAACCGTACCACACCGCTGTCACTCATGCATACATCAGCAAACACAATCCTGCGCATCGCACGCGAGACAATCAACAGGACAGGTTCCTACCGGAGACATGTGCTGTCAGGTGAGCTTACTTATAACTACAAGCCAAACGAGGTGTCACGCCACTCGTTCACACCACTGAGTATCGACTACTCCTATGTAGCCGAAAGTACAGAAGAGTTCTGGGACAAAATGGAGAACTCCGTTGTCGCCCTTATTGCACTGGAAGACAACTTCCTGCCGAAAATGCGTTACTCCTATACCTACACCTCACCTTCCACAAAACGCCATCCAATCTATTTCTCCGGAACAGTGACGGAATGTGGAAATGTTGCTAACGGAATCCTGTCACTCGGGAAACACCACTCATGGAGCGAGGAAGGAAAGACAATGTTCAATGCGCCTGTGGGACAATTCATGAAACTTGACCTTGAGTGGCGCAAACTATGGCGCGTAAGCACAAATGCAAGCCTCATCGCACATGCTGCAGGAGGTTGGATGATTACTTATGGCAATACAAGCTATGCGCCATTCTCAGAACAATACTATGTCGGTGGTGCCAATGACTTGCGCGGCTTCTCAACACGCAGTGTCGGACCGGGCTCTTTCCGCTATAACGACCCAGACAATATCGGTATTGACAACAAAGAGATGAACTACCTGCTGGCAAACGGTGACATGAAACTGAAATTCTCTCTTGAATACCGCCCACGGCTCTTCGGCTCACTTTATGGTGCCGCATTCATTGACGCCGGTAATGTATGGTGTCTTGACAAAAGCCGCAGGGACACAGAAGGAATGGGGTTCAAATTCAAGAACCTCCCTAAAGACCTTGCCGTAGATGCAGGTGTAGGCATACGCTATGACCTTGACTTCTTCATCATACGCCTTGACTGGGCATTCATTGTCCATGCCCCATACGACACCGGCAAAAGCGGATATTTCAATACTCCGAGATTCAGCAAGGCACAATGTCTCAACTTTGCCATCGGCTACCCATTCTGATGATAGAAAGTTATTCTTGCGACAGCACGGACAACAACAATAATGGATGAACTGCCCACAGGCAGATTCAATATACAATGTGTTGATTATGGACTTCCAACCGGAGGCTATACACCGGAACTACCGCATCGTCAACATCCTTCAGGACTTCGGGCGCACACTCGGTATGACCTCGGCACAGGTGGCTCTCGGATGGCTTCTGCATAAGGCTCCGTGGATGGTGCCTATCCCCGGAACGACAAAACTCTCACACCTTGAAGAGAATCTCCTCACGCCGAACTTCCAACTCGCTGACAGTGAATGGAACGAACTTGAACAGCGCGTCTCTGCCATCCCTGTAGTCGGTGACCGATACAATGCCGAACAGCAGAAACAGGTTGGATTCTGACAAGCATCTGTGGAGTGATTAAAACAACAAACATAAAACCCATAAAACCCACCAAACAAACCAACACACCATGACACATCAACTGCTTTTCATAGGGAGCATAGGTATGCAGGAAATGCTTCTTATCACCTTGGCTATACTTCTCCTCTTCGGCGGCAAAAAGATTCCCGAGCTCATGCACGGCGTGGGAAAAGGGCTACGCTCCTTCAAGGAGGGAATGAACGGCATAGAAACGGACCTCAAAGAAACTCAAAAACAATCCACTAACAACAAAACCTGATTATTCTATATCCCCAAACGTCTCGGACATGATTATGGAATGTTGCCTCTCGCATTATGAAAGATAACCATTCACATTGGAAAAGGTTACACTCGGCTTAACAAAAGGTAACGTTTGAACGTGAAAAGGCTTACCTTTCGTTTAATCATCCATATTTTAACATGTGTTATATTTTCAATTTACCAAAAAATGCAATATCATTGTCATTATGCAAGCTATTATCGGTATTTTACTTACATAATGAACAGAATCGAGTTGCAGGCTCATAGACATTGAGAAACTTGATTATCCTGAACACGCATATTCACACACAATTTTCAGTCATGCCTCACAGAATATCAGTATTGGCAACAACAGAAAACACTGACATACAATGACATATACCTACAGAAAGAGCAGAATCGGAATAACTCTGATTCTGCTCTTTCTGTAGGTTCTGTTTATTTCGTACTATTGGTGTCCGGTAAAAACGCAAATACATCTTTGATTGTGTACGCAATTTCCGGATGTTTCCGGACAGAGAACCGCGTTAGCTTTGACAAGACAAGCCCATTTTGAAGAAGAACCTCATAAAATGGGGATATCTAAGAACTTTGCTGATTGTCATTGTTTTTTACCGAACATCAATAATTTCGCACAAGACAAGAAACGCGCCTCTGTACATACATATCTGCCACTCTTGTCCACAACAGTGTCAAACAGTACTTTTCCGTCATAGTCAGCAAGGACATTGCGGATATGTTCTGCTGAGCCGATGCCTATCCCGAGGAGCTTGATGAGTGCTTCCTTCTTTGTCCAAAGGACGGTGAACAGCAGGTCTGTCTCAGCAGAAGGGCGTGGCACAGATGTGTCCGGAGAGGAATAATGGATATGATGAAACTCATCGTCCGACAGGGTGCACTCCGCCAGAAAACGCTTGTAGCGCCCTACCCTCTCAATGTCTACTCCGACCGGGGCATCATCGACAGCACACGCCACAGCACAATGGCAGTGGGAAAGGTTGAAATGCAGTTCCGGATGTCCCTTTATCGACGGCTTCCCATGCTCTCCGATGACAAACTCCAAGTCACGTATTCCGGTCATTTCCTGCAGCAGGCGGAATGCCATTACCGATTCCCTGCGCCCTGTCATGTGCTTGTAGCGCAGGGCTTCCTGCCGCCGCCACTGTGGCAACAGTGCCATTTCGGCTATAAGAGTATCCTCGCTTACCGTCTCTATATTGTCGTTTATTCTCAGCAATGCCTTTCGTTCGCTTTTACAAGGTTAGTCTTTCGCAACGGCTTCAAGCTCTGCCTTTACAAGGTTTGTCAGTTCGACAAACTGCCGGACAGTCAGTTGCTCAGGACGTTTTGTCATTATCTCATTTGTAAAGAACTCCTGCCGTGCCTGCTGCTCTCCATTGAAAATCTGCTTCAGGGAGACGCGCAGCATCTTCCGGCGCTGGTTGAATACCGTCTTCACGACACGCTTGAAGAGCACTTCGTCACATCCAAGGTCGGTAACTCCGTTGCGTGTCATGCGTATGACTGCCGACTTGACCTTTGGCGGTGGATTGAAAACCGTCTCATCGACAGTGAACAGATACTCCGTGTCATACCATGCCTGAATGAGAACGGAAAGGATGCCATAGGCTTTTGTGCCCGGTTCTGACGCTATACGCAAGGCGACCTCACGCTGTATCATACCTGTGCAACAAGGTATCAAATCCTTATTGTCAAGCATTTTGAAGAAAATCTGTGATGATATGTCATAAGGATAGTTGCCCGTCAGCACGAACTGTTCGCCTCCAAACACCTCTTTAAGGTCCATACGAAGGAAGTCGCCACTGATAATCTGTGGCTGAAAGTCTGACCAACGCTCATTAAGATATGCCACACTCTCCTTGTCTATCTCCACAACCTTGAACGGACGCGGCTTCTCTTTCAGGTATTGTGTCATCACACCCATGCCCGGCCCTATCTCAAGTACAGGCAGCTCCGGGCATGCATCCACGGTGTCAGCTATGCGTCGCGCAATCCCGAGGTCTGTCAGGAAGTGCTGTCCGAGTTGTTTTTTCGCTCTTACTTGCTTCATCAGTTTTCTCTGTAAAAGTCAAACGCCTCAAAGATTTCCTCCTTGGTGGCAGTCTGGTTGATTTCTATTCCTCCTATGTCGGAAAGGAGTGTAAAGTTGATTGTACCGGCGGTGTTCTTCTTGTCGTGGGTCATCAGTTCAAACAAGGTCTCGTAATCATCACAGGAAATCATCATTTTGCCATAATAATCATTGATGAACCGCACTGTGCTGCGCATGATATCCTGCGGGAAACCGGTCTTGACACATGACAGCCACAGTTCGCAGACCATACCATAAGCAACTGCATAGCCATGCGGGACAGGGCTGACGCTGCTGTTTTGCTTGCCGTCAAGACGTTTTCCGCAAGCCATACCGAAACTTTCAAAAGCATGCCCCACTGTATGTCCGAAGTTCAGTGCCTTGCGCAGACCGTGTTCCAAGGGGTCGATCTCCACGATATGTTCCTTCACCTGCACCGATTCCGCTACCATGCGCTGAAGCTGCTGAAGGTCAGGAGCCGCAATGTCAAAGTCCATAAGTTCCGCCCACATACGCTTCCGGGAATGAGAAGAGTCATCACCGGAGGTGCATATCAGCCCGTGTTTCAGCATCTCTGCATAGCCTGAACGCATCTCAACGTTGCTGAGCGTGTCGAGAAACTGTGTGTCAAGAATAACAACATCGGCAGTGTTGAACACTCCAATCTCATTCTTCAACCCTCCAAAATTTATGCCAGTCTTGCCTCCTACCGATGCATCGACAAGCGAAAGGAGTGTTGTCGGGATGTTCACGAAGTGTATTCCACGCTTGAAAGTCGACGCGGCAAAGCCACCAAGGTCTGTCACCATTCCGCCACCGATATTAATCATCATGGAGTGGCGTGTCGCCCCACCCTTCTGCAACGCTTCCCAAACACCGGCGATAGCGTCAAGATTCTTGTTGGAATCACCTGCCTTTATCACAATAAGACCGGCATCTTTCAGGCATTCGAACGCCTTTACTTTCGGAAAGCACACCTCCGCCGTGGTCGCATCGCACAGCAGAAACAGGCGGTCAGGACAAACCGCCTTGATGACATCGTCAAGATGCTGTTCCAAAGATGTCGAAATTATAACCTTTTGTTTCATCATTCTCTTGTTTCCTAATAATGTTTATTGCTGTCATTGTTCTACACACAGCACGGACAACGCACATCTCAGAACGGATAACCGACACCGAAATGGAACGCGAAATCGCGCGACAAATCGGGATAGAGGATTGGATAGTGCTCACTCCGCTTTGTATATACCGGATTGACAGCTTTCATTCCGCAGTCAAAACGCAGGATGAAATATCCGAAATTCAGACGCACACCGACTCCGTAAGCGACAGCAAGCTGCTTGTAGAACTCATTGAACTTGAATTGTCCTCCCGGTTGGTTCTCATACTCGCGTATTGTCCAGATGTTGCCGACATCGATGAACGCCGCACCATACAGCTTCCAGAACAGGAAAGTGCGATACTCCATGTTCAAATCCAGCTTTATGTCGCCCGTCTGGTTTATGAAGTCTATGCGCCCGTCACTGCCTCCGTATTTGCCGGGTCCGAGACCACGGACAGCCCATCCTCTAACGGAATTGGCTCCACCTGAGAAATATCGTTTCTCGAACGGCAGTATCTTGGAGTTGCCGTATGGGTAGGCAATGCCCAATCTGCCATGAAACACAAGTTCGGAACCGGGAGAGAGCTTCATTATGTGTGTCGCATCAAAGTCTCCCTTGACATATTGCGCATACGCGATATTGAACAATGTATACTGTCCGTCATTGTTTTTGCCGAAATTCAAAGCACTCGCAAAGCCATTGAGGATGTTTCCCGCCGTCTCGACATTGAGCTTGAACGCGTTGGTTCCGTTATTGTATGACAGTCCGAAGCCTATCTTCATTATGAACAGGTCCTCGTAATTATAACGCAAGATAGCATTACGGTTGTCGTCGGAGTCCAGATAATCCTCCTTGAATGTCTCTGAAATCCATGGCATATAGACATAGTTCAGGTCTATCATGTCCAGCTTGTAACTGGTATGGTGGTTAGGTTCCGACCATTTGTAGCCCCATGATGTGGAGAACACACGGCGGTGGAACTCAGGGCGGTTCTGCAGGTTATAAGCTACACTCAGTTCGCTTGTGGACTGTATGTTGCGCTTGAACGAATTGGAGATGAAAGGTGCTATGAACCTCGGGAACTGCACTTTGGATTCCAGTCCGTACTCCACATAGTTCTTGTCATTATAGCCTTCCAGCTGTGTTATTGCCTCATAAGCACCACGAAGCTGCATGGAGAAGGTCTCCGAACCATGGAAAAGATTCCTGTTGGAATATGTCAGGGACACCGCTGCGCCAAGGTCTCCGGCAGTGTTCGTGCCTTCCGGCTGCACAGAGATGGAGTTTGGCTTGCGTGAAGAAAGCTGTATGTCGCAGTCAAGTCCATACTTCACAGGCGCGGACACATCTGCATCCGTCTGCACAATGTCATCTTCTGCCACCTGATTATCATCCCCTGCTATTGAATCGGGAAGTGTTTTCAAAGTGTCGTTGACCTCATTGAACCGGATGTTTGTGTAGCGCAGAGCCTGCAGGCGTGAGAAACGCCGGTAAGTTCCTTGCAATGCCGACGCGCTGAACGGTTCGCCCTCACGCAATTCCGTGCTAATGTCCAGCACACTGTTACGCAAAACGACCTTCTCATCCCCACCACCTGGAAGATAGTTTATCTTGCGTACCGTGTAACATGGATGCGGTTCTTCCTTCGCATTGTTATTGGCACGGTAAGGAAGGAGCAGCAACGTCAGGTCAACGGTATTCTTTCCTTTGACAGTGTCTGCCTCAAAGCGTATGAATTCCTTATTGAACTTATAGTATCCGCGGTCTTGCAGGAACCCGGAAATCAAGGAACGCTCAGTGTTAAGGTCTGCCACACTGAACTGTTTGCCTTGTCTGATCACCCTGTCTTCCTCCGGAAGTTCACGTAAAAGTGTGTCTATGCGCGCATCACGGATATCATATTTTATGTCATCCACGACATACGGCTCATTCGGATGAAGGAAATAAATCACCTCACACTTAGGATTCCTCTTGCCGGCAGTCTTCGGACGCACCACAACAGATGACCTGACATCGGCATGAAGATAGCCCTGATTGGCAAGAGCCGTGACAAGGTCCTCGCATGTCAGGCGTGTCTTCACCGAGTCATAAGCATGATGCAGACGCTTTCCGTTCTCCAAGCCCGGAAGCTGGCGCACATAGTTACGCATCATCTGCGTATCTATGTTGGGATTATCAGTAACAACACGGACTTTCTTTATCTCCATTTCTCCCTCTGCAAAGCGTTCTTTCGTGGAACAGCTTATAAGAAAAACGGAAATAAAGAAAGCCTGTGAAAGTTTGTATATATGTGTCTTTATCACTTAGTTATCAGCACGGGGAAAGTTCATTCATACAGCCTGCCCCGTTCAACACATTGTTTTACCTTATTTTGTTATCACCGCCTTAGAGCGGATTTCATACTTCACGCCCTTTGAAGCCTTAGGCTTCTTGAACGTGCCGTCAAGCACCAAGACTATCGCCTGCTTTCCTGCCGGAATGGCTTTGACAGCCTCCTCTATGGTAAAGAAATTGCCACGTCCTTCCTCCGACACAACATAGTCATAGTGACGGACATGCTCCTTCAAAGCTGGGACAGCCTCTCCTATGGCGTCAGCAAGGCGGTTTGCCACGACACGGGCACCATATATATTATAATGTGTGTTGTCCTTCCTGCCTTTAGGTATGCTTGCAACCTCACCGGGCTTAAGCCACATGTGCAGTTTGCGTGAGCCTTCCACACCATACTCTGTCTCTATCCAGTGCGTTATGCGGTTGGCATCGACAAAAGGCACGTTGAGCCGCTTTGCAACAAGATAAGGAGCAGCGGTATAATCACCATCCTCTGTATAGTGTGTTGCCACAAGATACTCGGTGTTGACCTCTTCCTCACTGTACTTAACATCACGCAACGCCTCATCATCGGCAGCACCTTTCTTCTCAGCGGCTGACAATTCCGCTGTTTTTTCTGCATCAGTCTTCTTCAGACGTGCATCAAAGAAGAGTCTGCGCTCCACACAGTTGAAAAGAACAGGTATGCCGCCCTTCTCACGTGTCTCACGAACATAACGTTCGAGGTTAGCGTCAAACGACGTTCCCGGTTTGGCAAAGCGTTTCGACTTGCCCGGGATGTCATGCTTCTCGTCATTATGCCCGAACTGTATGAACACATAATCGCCCGGCTTTATCTTGTCCATGACCTTCTGCCACAAGCCTTCATCCCTGAAAGAGCGTGACGATCTGCCGTTGCGTGCATGGTTATCGACAACTATGTCTTCAGAGAAACATCCTTGAAGCATCATGCCCCAGCCACGCTCGGGAGAGCCTTTTGATATGTCTTTCT
This sequence comes from Palleniella muris, assembly GCF_004792655.1. Lineage (GTDB taxonomy): Bacteria > Bacteroidota > Bacteroidia > Bacteroidales > Bacteroidaceae > Prevotella > Prevotella muris_A. Next base: position 40,259 of record NZ_SRZC01000008.1, read on the forward strand.
CCGCTGCCGTGGAGTCACCGATGATGAACACTGTCGTCTGACGCTTTGACGAGGAGACAAGCAGCGTAAGGCACACTGCAAGGAGTATGCTGCAAATGAATTTCATCTTTCTCATTTCATTTATATTTTCAAGCTATAACGTTATCTTACAAGCCTTTATCACAACGACCAGAGAATACGGCTCAAGACTCGTACCACGATCAGCATGTGCCTGAAATTGCAGCAATGAGTTCCTCAGGAGTTACGAGTGACTGCTCGCCTGTTGTCATATTCTTCAATGTCAGCTTGCCTTCCGCAATCTCATTCTCGCCGGCAAGGGCAACGAAAGGTATATGCTTGGCGTTGGCGTATGACATCTGCTTCTTCATCTTCACACTGTCAGGAAACACCTCCGTACGGATTCCTGCCTTCCTTGCTGACGCTGCAACAGGCAGACAGTAAGCAGTCTCCTTCTCTCCAAAGTTGATAAAGAGAAGCTGTGTTGTGTTGACAGCCTCCTTTGGATAAAGATCCAACTGGTTCAGGACATCATAAATGCGGTCAGCACCAAATGAGATGCCCACACCGGACAAGCCAGGCATGCCGAAGATTCCTGTCAGGTTGTCATAACGACCGCCACCTGTGATTGAGCCTATCTGCACATCAAGTGCCTTCACCTCAAAGATTGCGCCGGTGTAGTAGTTAAGTCCGCGTGCAAGAGTGAGGTCGAGCTGTATCTCGTTGTTAAGCGAACCTTTCAGGCTGTCAAGGATAAACTGCGTCTCCTCAACACCTTTCAGTCCGGTCTCGCTTGTCGCAAGCACCTCACGGATGACATTGAGCTTGTCATCATTGGTGCCCTCGAGTTTGATTATCGGCTGCAGTTTCTCTATTGCCTCCTCAGAAATGCCATCCTTGCGCAACTCATCGTTGACAGCGTCAAGTCCTATCTTGTCGAGCTTGTCGATAGCGACAGTGATGTCTACAATCTTCTCTGCCTCACCAATCACCTCGGCAATACCGGTCAGAATCTTACGGTTGTTGATTTTTATCTGCACACGGACACCGAACTTTGTGAACACAGTGTCAACAATCTGCATAAGCTCCACCTCGTTGAGCAATGAGTCTGAACCCACAACATCAGCATCACACTGGTAAAACTCACGATAGCGTCCCTTCTGAGGACGGTCGGCACGCCACACCGGCTGTATCTGATAGCGTTTAAAAGGCATCTGAAGTTCCTCACGATGCTGCACGACATAGCGTGCGAAAGGCACTGTAAGGTCGTAGCGGAGTCCTTTCTCGCAGAACTTTGCCGCCAGTTTCAGCGTGCTTGTCTCTGCCACTTCCTCGGCTGTCATGCCATGGAGGAAATCGCCGGAATTAAGAATCTTGAAGAGAAGTTTGTCGCCTTCCTCGCCATATTTGCCCATAAGCGTGGACAGATTCTCCATGGCAGGAGTCTCTATCTGCTGAAAGCCGTAGAGCGCATAGACATCCTTTATAGTATTGAAGATATAGTTGCGCTTCGCCATTTCCATTGGTCCGAAATCGCGAGTGCCTTTTGGTATGCTTGGTTTCTGTGCCATAATCTTACTTTTGCTTCTTCAGGATTACTTGCGGACAATGGTCTGTGCGCGGTCAGGACCAATGGAGATGACAGTGATAGGTGTCTCCAGCTCTTTTTCAAGGAATGCTACGTAGTCCTTGAACTGCTGAGGGAACTCGTCCTCTGATGTGAACTGCGTCATATCGGTCTGCCATCCCGGAAGCTCTGTATATATAGGTTCGATGCCCTTCTCTATGTTATAAGGGAAATCGCGTGTTTCCTCACCATTCACCTTGTATGCCGTACAAGCCTTGATTGTAGGGAATGTGTCAAGCACATCCGACTTCATCATGATAAGCTGTGTAACACCATTGACCATGATTGAGTAGCGCAATGCCACAAGGTCTATCCATCCGCAACGGCGCTCACGGCCTGTCACAGCTCCATACTCATGACCGATGTCACGCATCTTCTGACCTGTCTCGTCAAAAAGCTCTGTCGGGAACGGTCCTGCGCCTACTCTTGTACAGTAAGCCTTCATGATTCCAAACACCTCACCTATCTTGTTAGGACCAACACCGAGACCGGTACATGCTCCCGCACAGATAGTGTTGGAAGAAGTCACAAACGGATAAGAGCCGAAATCCACGTCAAGCATAGTGCCCTGAGCACCCTCTGCAAGGATTGTCTTGCCTGCCTTAAGAGCCTTGCCGACAGTGTGCTCGGAATCAACGATATGGAACAGTTTGATGTACTCTATACCCTCCATCCACACTTTCTCTGTCTCTGCCAGCTGCGCCTCATCATATTTGAAACCGATAGACTCCAGTATCTGTATGTGGCGTGCCTTGTGAGCAGCATATTTCTCAGCGAAACCGTCAAGAATGTCACCTACACGCAAACCGTTGCGTGAAGTTTTGTCTGTATATGTAGGACCGATGCCCTTTCCGGTGGTGCCAACCTTGTCCTTGCCCTTCAGCGATTCGTAAGCCGCATCAAGAATACGATGGGTAGGCATGATAAGGTGTGCTTTCTTTGAAATGTAGAGACGCTCCTTCAGGTCATGGCCGCTCTTCTCAAGTTCTTTAGCCTCACCCATGAAAAGATCCGGCGCAAGAACCACGCCATTGCCTATGATGTTGACCTTTCCACCCTGGAAAATGCCGGAAGGAATAGAACGGAGGACATACTTCTGTCCCTCAAACTCCAATGTATGTCCGGCGTTAGGACCACCCTGGAAACGTGCAACAACATCATACTTCGGTGTGAGAACGTCAACGACCTTACCCTTACCTTCATCGCCCCACTGCAGACCGAGCAGGACATCGATTTTTCCTGAATTCATAACTTTATAGTATTGTTTTGTTTTTATTCCTCTTTCATGACCTTGTACCAACGGCACATAATCCGCTACAAAAGTAGCAAAAAAAAACGAGACAAAAGAAAATCCGCCTCGAATATTTATATTTTTTATGGATGTCCTGTAAAATCTTTAGGCGTATGAGGAACATTACTCACTCGTCCACCTCACATCGCCATAGCTTGCCGCCACGGATTTCGATGTCCATCTCTATGTTTTCCTTATAGGAATACTCGGGGATGTACAGCATGAACGGTGCGACACGACCGGCAAGAAGCGCAATGTTGCGCAGCCCGATATTGCTCTCACAGGTTGCACCGAGGATTACCTCCTTGCCTTTCTGCTGTGCATCACAGATTCTTTCGATAGCTCCCGTTATGCCACCGTCAAGCATCGGGCGGACAAGGAGGCTGTCTTCCGGCACTTCGGAGACAACAGGGATTCCCATTTCGCTATGGGCGAAAGGTGTGTCGTAAAGCAACGGATTCTTCTGATAGTCAAACATTGCCGACTCCAAAGCGAACAGCAGTGCAGGACAAGGACGCAGGAACGCCGTGTGGTCATCACTGCGCAAAGCCTTATCCACCAGTCCGGCAATGACTTGCATCATGCCTTCCGCATCGATTTTGCCGGCGGGCATGTCGAAAGTCTCGGGCGTCACAAGGCATTCGCCTATACCGATTCTGTCGCTTCCCTCGTCAACGATTGAGATGACAGCAAACAGTCGTTCTCTGTTTTCGTCATGTCCCGAACAGGAAGAACCGTTCAACACTAAGGTCTTTGGTCTGATATTTATCTGCATAACACTATGTTTTTTAGAATCTGACATAAGTTTCCAACCAAAATTCGCAATAGTCTGCCTTGGCAAGGTTGCGGTCGTGGACATAATTGAACTGCGGTTGGAACATAAGATTCTTATGAAGTCTTATGTGTGGCGTAACACTGTAAATGGACTTTGCAGAGCCCCATGTCCCTTGGTCGCGGTAGACATCGTATTTGACATAAGTCTTCAGCCATGCCGTGCAAGGCACACCGAGGGTGGCATACCACGCATCGGCACGCCCTGTTCCACCTGAAACGTAAGCCTCCCCATGCTCATCAATGGTGAAATCAGCATAACGATGACCGACAGAGTGGACATATTCGGAGCGGAAAGTCCAGTCGGCAGCATCATATTTTGCGGAGATTGCATAGCGTTCGCGGTCGGCAGTGACACCGTTATATGTGAAGTTTCCAGTCCATCCGAAAACTCCGAGCACAAGTCCCTTTATTGGCTGAATCTGGATTGTGCCAAGAATGTCCTTGCGCTTGTTGGCATCGGCACAGTTAATTCCCTGTCCGTTGGCAACCATAAGCTGGTAATGAAGAAGGCTGTGCTTGTCCTTTCCGACAGGGAACAAGTCGCCCTGAATCTGCAGACCTTGGTCGCGTCCGCTGCTGTTCTCGCCCGGATAATCTCCTGAATTTGACAACTTAAGCATCACCTGCGAGTAGTTTCCGTTACCGACATCCCACGGATTCATCGGGTTCTCAAAGGTGAAAGCACGCTTAAACTGGCCAATCTTCACACGGAACTCCTTGAATTTCTGCCATTCAAGGAAGTAGTCCTTCATATGAAACTTGTCGTTGTTGGTCTGAACCTGTATGCGGTAGGCAAAATCCTTCAGTATTTTCCCGTCAACATAAAGACGCACGAAACGCTGGGAGAAACCGTCACCGCTTTCTTTCCCCTCCTCCGTGGAATAGCTGTATTTGCCGACAAAGTATCCGCCAAACTTTGGTGCGCTGACATAGTCAGAGATATTTTTCGCCTCGGACTTGTTCTGCTTCTCGACTCCCTTTGCAATGGCTTCGTTGACATATTTTGTCAGAAAGCCCTCCTCAAGTTTCTCTTCAGAAGCAAACTCGTCATCCGTGTCTGCAAACACAGCCATCGGCTGGAGCAAAACAGTAAGAGCCACAGCACATCCTCTGAGCCATGACGCCGGTCCTGCCGGTCCTTTATGGCAGTGGTGTAAGGGAAAGGCTGACCATAATCCTGTCGTTTTCATCATAATAAAAGTTATTTTTGTGATTCCAAATGCAAAGTTACGAATTTATTTTATAATTTTGCAGTTATTATGAAAAGAATCATCCGAAAGACAATCAAAATACTGCTGCCATTCATACTTGGCAGCGCGATACTCTATTGGATGTACCGTGATTTTGACTTCCAAGGGATGTGGAGGTTTATGGAAAAGGAGATGGACTGGACATGGATGTGGCTGTCATTCCCTTTCGGCATCCTTGCACAGGCATTCCGTGGCTGGCGGTGGCAACTTACTTTGGAACCTATCGGCGAGAAGCCGCGCACATCGACAAGTGTCAACTCCATTTTCCTTTCTTATGCAGTAAGCCTGCTCATACCGCGCGTAGGCGAGTTCATGCGATGCGGTGTGCTTCACAAAAAGGACGGAGTGTCGTTCCCTAAAGCTCTCGGCACGGTCGTGGTGGAAAGGATGGTCGATTCCGCCCTCATCCTTATGATTACAGCCTGTACACTGTTGTTCGAGATGCGGGTGTTCGGCATTTTCTTTGAGAAAACCGGTGTCAATATCGGCGATTTCCTTGGCCGATTCACCGCGACCGGCTATATCGTGACCGCCATCTGCGGCATCGCAGCACTCATCTCTCTTTATTTTGTAAGGAAAAAACTGTCTTTCTATAATAAGGTGAAAGCCACGACACAAGGCGTGTTGGAGGGCTTGATGTCATTAAAACAAGTTAAGAACATCCCACTATTCCTCTTCTACAGCATCGCAATCTGGGCAAGCTATTTCCTGCATTACTATCTGACTTTCTTCTGTTTCGACTTTACCGCCGACCTCGGTGTGATGTGCGCCCTTGTCACTTTCATCGTCGGCTCGATTGCAGTCATAGTCCCAACACCTAACGGTGCAGGCCCTTGGCATTTCGCAGTGAAGACTATGCTGATACTTTACGGTGTGGATGACATCAACGCACTTTACTTTGTGCTTATCGTGCATACTGTGCAGACACTGCTTGTGGTGGCATTGGGCGTATACAGTTGGATAGCACTGTCTTTGACAAACTCTAAAAAACAAATACTATGAACGAGATTAAGAACCTTAAGCCGGAGTGCATCTGGCGCAATTTCGACCTGCTCACACAGGTTCCACGTCCTTCAGGACATCTTGAGAAAATACAGAAGTTCCTCCTTGACTTTGCGGAAAAGGCGGGAGTGGAAGCGTTCCAGGACCCGGCAGGAAACATCGTAATGAAGAAACCTGCCACTCCGGGCATGGAGAACCGCAAGGGAATCATCCTTCAGGCGCACATGGACATGGTGCCGCAGAAGTCTCCCACATCCACACACAACTTCGAGACCGACCCTATCGAGACACACATCGAGGGCGACTGGGTGTATGCCAACAACACGACTCTCGGCTCTGACGACGGTATGGGCGTGGCTGCAATCATGGCAATCATGGAGGACAAGACTCTAAAGCATGGTCCGCTGAACGCGCTCATCACTGCCGACGAGGAGACTTCCATGGTCGGCGCAAACGCTCTTCCTGAGGGAGAACTCGAAGGCGAGATACTCCTCAACCTCGACACCGAGACAGAGGGCGAGATGATTATCGGCTCTGCGGGCGGTGTCGATGTCACTGCGGAGATAGAATATAAAGAGGTGGCGACAGACTGCGAGGACAAGGCCGTGAAAATCATTATCGACGGACTGCACGGAGGACACTCCGGACTGGAGATTGGCTTGGGACTTGCCAATGCCAACAAACTCATGGCGCGCATCGCAGTGGACATAATCGCTAACCTTGACGCAAGACTCGCGACATGGAGCGGCGGCAACATGCGCAACGCCATCCCACGCACCTGTGAGGCTGTCTTCACCGTTCCGGCAGAGAATGTGGAAGAACTGAAGGCAATTGTGGCAGAGTACAACGACACATTCTGCAACGAGTATAAGGGAATAGAAAAGGGAATCGTCGTGACAACCGAGGACACCGAGCTGCCTGCGACACAGATTCCGGAGGATATTGCCGACAATGTCATCAACGCAATCAACGCGTGCCACAACGGTGTGCTGCGCTATATCCCTTCCATTCCAGAGATTGTCGAGACATCAAGCAACCTCGCCATCGTAAGCATCGGCGACGGAAAAGCCGCGATAAAGATACTCGCACGCTCGGCTTCCGAGTCACAGAAGGATTACATCGCTTCAATCCTCGAAAGCGCATTCTGCATGGCAGGAATGAAAGTCACTCTCTCCGGAAGCTATGGCGGCTGGGATCCGAATCCAGACTCAGAGATGATAAAGATTATGTCGGCCATCTATGAGCGTGAGTTCGGCAATAAACCAATAGTAAATGTCGTACACGCCGGTCTGGAATGCTCCGTTATCCTCAGCAAATACCCTGGTCTTGACATCGTCAGTACAGGACCGACACTTGAACATCCGCATACACCTCAGGAGCGTTGCCAAATCTCTACAATGTGGAAATTTTGGCAGCTTATCAAATGCACTCTTGAGGAAGTTCCTGAGAAGTAACAGGTTTTTGCACGACATACATTTAGAAACAGGATGCAATGTTTGTTGTTAAAAAAAGTATAAAACAACAACTCGTATCATTGGTTTTAGGAATATATTTACTACCTTTGCACCTGATTTCGGTGTAAAGGTAGTTTTCTTTATACTCATGTTTAACCAATAAGAACAAGAAATGGACGATTATCATCCGGAAAACGAAACCATGTGATTCTGGGGATACGACCTTTGGGATTGTAGGCCTCAGGAAATGTTTTGTGTAAAAAAAGGCTTACAAATTATGAAGAATTATTGGAATACCGAGCATCAGCTGAAACAGATTGATGAATGGCAGCCAAACTGCTGGATACAGGTGACTTGTCCTACCGACGAGGACCGCCGTCACTTGGAAGAGACATACAAGATTCCCGATTATTTCCTTTCCGACATCGCCGATAACGACGAGAGGGCGCGCTATGAATACGACGACGGATGGATGCTTATCATCCTCCGCATACCTTATGTCAAGGAGATAAGGTCACGCACACCATACACCACCGTGCCTCTCGGCATCATCCACAAGCGCGATGTCACCATCACCGTCTGCAACTTCGAGACAAACATGATGATAGACTTCATCAGTTTCCACAAGCGCAGAGGCGAAGGATTCACGGACTATGTGGACATGATTTTCAGGCTTTTCCTCAGCAGTGCGGTGTGGTATCTGAAACGCCTGAAGCAGATTTCACAGCGCATCGACCAGGCAAAGAAGGACATGGAGGATGTGGACAACGAGGCTCTTATCGGTCTCTCACGCCTGCAGGACTCCCTGACCTATTTCCAGACATCCATCCGTGGTAATGAGAATCTTATGGCAAAGCTGAAATTCAAGCTGCAGGTGGACGAGCTTGACGCCGACCTCATCGAGGATGTCAACATCGAGATGTCACAGGCACGCGAGACAACGAACATCTATTCGAACATCCTTGAATCGACAATGGAGACTTACCGCGGTATCATCAACAACAACATGAACACCACCATGCGTACGCTTACCTCAGTGACGATAATCATGATGTTCCCCACTCTCATTGCATCCCTCTTCGGCATGAATCTTGTCAACGGCATGGAGAATAATCCGCTTGGCTTTGCCATCGCCCTGTTCATCTCCATCTTCGTCAGCATCGCCAGCTGGGCAGCATTAAAATGGAAACAGTTGATTTAAAGCACATGGCACAAAGACTGCCATGACAGATAGCAACGACAATACAAATGTGCCTTACAGCAAATTCCTATTATCTGATTCATGACCGAAAAAAGCATGTCCAACTATAACATAAATAGTCATGTCCAATGGACAATGATATAAAAGAAACAGACTTGTCACTCGGGAATCATGACATCAAGAATAAGTGCAATGACGTTATATGCCAACATGAACACAGAGGAGTGCTATCATCTCTTAACAAACAACAACATTCTGTCACAATTGAAATCATAGCCGCTATCATTTGACAACCGCCGGCTATGTAACTATCCAAACATTTTTCAAATGATAAAAACATTCCTATTATCATTGACAGCTGTATGCTTCTGCACACTTGAAACTTCCGGACAGGAGTTCATACCATTATGGCACGGAGGTAACAGTCAGTACAATAAATGTGTAAGCACAAAAGACAGCATGAATAATGAAATTATTTATAAGGTAAGGACTCCCGGGATATATGTTTTTCGTCCTTCTGCATTTACAAGAAACGGAAGTGCTGTGCTAATTATTCCCGGAGGAGGATATGCTCATCAGGCATACAGACTAAGCGGTTTCGAGATTGCCAAGTGGTTCAACACTATTGGCATCACGGCTTTCGTATTAAAATACAGGCTGCCTATGGCCGGGGAATCCGCATCGTCTTATAACATACCTTTAGAAGACGCACAGAGAGCCATGAAAATAATAAGAGGCAATCATGCTACGTACAATATAGATAAGGACAAAATCGGGACATGGGGATGTTCGGCCGGAGGTCATCTTGCCGCATGCCTCTCAACAATGGATGATATATGCGAAACCACCGGCGATTCACTTGACACCATAGCAACCAGACCAAATTTCACCATGCTGATATCACCAGTCATATCCATGGAGACATATACACATAAAAGCAGCCGGGAGAATCTGTTAGGAAGCATCTGCAATGACAGCATCAGAACAATGTTTTCATGTGAGAATCGTGTTCAGGAAACTACCCCGCCTGCATTTATCGTACACGCAGCAGATGACCGTACTGTATCTTGCTTAAACAGCATACTATACTTTAAAGCACTGAAAGAACATAATGTGGGCAACTCTTCACTGCATATATACCCTAAAGGAGGACATGGCATCAATCTGACAAACAACCCGGACATGACTTCAACATGGACGATGCTTGCCATAAAATGGCTAAGGAGTATCGGATTTTCGCAATGAAAATCATTTTTGAGATAGTCTGGCACTCAGTCCAATGCCACATCACTTCTTCGCTCACTCATGATAAACGCCTGTAATACAATAAAGTTTTCAGTATAGCACAATTCCATACAATTAGTTACGCCAGCACTTGCCGTGCATCAATAAATTTATAGAGGAATTCTTTTTTATGAAATAGACAAAGAATAGAAATATATTTATTAACTCTGAAGCAACATGCCTGACGAAACTGAAATGGACTGGTAATACATATAGAGACAGTATTACAGAAGCTGTCTTCGATACTTCTTTTTCACAGGCAAGGCTTACATCATTATTCAATTAATTTCGCTTACAGCCACTCCCTTGTGACAATATCCGGTCTATAAAATCTCAACACAAGCAATGTGACGGATATGGATGCATTATTCTCCGACTGCGTTTCTATAACATCACTTGATTTGAGCAATTTTAACACAAGTAACGTTAAGAATAACTATTCAGCAATTCATTAAGTTTGATAATCAGTTATTTATATAATTTACAAATAGAAAAGATAGAAGATTTTTATGAAAATCAGACATCGCTTCTTTCTATTTACACAAAACTTCTTAGATTCTCTATCTATTTGAATAGTCTTATCATCAGGAAAGCTTCAAATGATAGAATTATTCACTGAATAGTTACCGTGAAGACCATGTAAAATATGCTCTATGGATACTTGTTTCAAAAGTGTGACGTGAGAATCAAAGAAACGGGAATCCCATAAAGAGAATCCCGTTTCCTGCACTATTTTCCTTATATTATGCAATATACCATACAAATGATTACTGAGCCTGCTTTATAAGTTCGAGAACCTTGTTGCAAGCCTCATGCAAACCATCGGCATTCTTTCCGCCTGCCTGAGCGAAGTGTGGCTGACCGCCGCCGCCACCCTGGATGAGCTTCGCAGCCTCACGCACAAGCTTGCCGGCGTTCAGACCTGTAGCGACAATATCGTCGGAAAGCATGATGTTCAGCGATGGCTTGCCCTGTGACTCAGCTCCGATAACACAGATAAGCTTCTCTGGAACTGCTTCACGGATTTTGAAAACAAGATCTTTTGCTGCAGCGGCATCCATACTGATTACAGTATTAATGACTGTTGTGCCGTCAGTAGCGTGGTGACCCTTCTCGACAAGGGCTGTCTTCAGACGTTCTACCTGCTGTGCCTTGAAGGACTCGACCTGCTTCTTGAGGTCAGCATTCTCGGAGATGAACTTCTCGATGGCTGTGTGAAGGTCCTTGGCATTGTTAAAGAGAGCCTTGATGTCCTTGATGGTGTCCTCCATCACATAGCAGCGCTCTTCCCAGTTCTTGCCAGTAGCAGCCTCTATACGACGGATACCAGCCGCAACGGATGCCTCCGAAAGTATCTTTAACATTCCTATACGTCCGGTAGAGGTTGCGTGCATACCGCCACAGAATTCTACGGAAGGACCGAACTGTATGACACGAACTTTATCTCCATATTTCTCACCAAAGAGGGCTATGGCACCAAGTTTCTTGGCTTCTTCTATAGGAGTGTCACGATGTTCCTGCTGATGGATGTCTTCTCTAATCATAGAATTGACAATGCGTTCCACCTCACGAAGCTGCTCATCACTAACTTTCTCGAAATGAGCGAAATCAAAACGCAGTGTATCCGGAGAAACATAGGAGCCTTTCTGCTCTACATGGTCGCCAAGAACTTGCTTCAGGGCATAGTCAAGAAGGTGGGTCGCTGTATGGTTGGCAGCTGATGCGTCACGCTTATCAATATCTACGCACGCCATGAACTCTGCTTCCATGTTTTTCGGAAGTTCTTTCACAATATGGACAGTCTGTCCGTTCTCACGCTTTGAGTCAATAATTGCGACTGTCTCACTTTCACTTACAAGGACACCTTGTTCACCGACTTGACCGCCCATTTCGCCATAGAAAGGAGTATTGTCAAGAACAAGCTCATAGAAAGTGTTCTTCTTCTGCTTCACCATACGGTAGCGGGTGATGTGACAATTATACTCAGAGAAGTCATATCCGACAAACTTCTGCTCCTCGTTGATGTCAAAGTCGCCGACAGTGTTCCAGTCGCCGTTCTCCACCTGCGCGGCATTGCGTGCACGAGCTTTCTGGGCTTCCATCTCCACATTGAACCGGTTCTCGTCCACCTCTATGCCTGCCTCACGGCAGATGAGTTCGGTAAGGTCGAGAGGGAAACCGTAGGTGTCGAACAGGCGGAAAGCCTTTGAGCCGTCGAGGACTGTCTTGCCCTCTGCCTTCAGAGCGTCGACAGCATCGGTAAGCATGGAGATGCCCTTGTCGAGAGTGCGGAGGAAGGAATCCTCCTCTTCCTTTATCACACGGCCGATAAGTTCGCGCTGTCCCGGCAGTTCCGGATAGGAAGAACCCATCTCCCGGATGAGCACAGGGAGGAGCTTGAACATGAATGCCTCCTTTTGGTCAAGGAATGTGTAGGCATAGCGCACTGCGCGGCGGAGGATACGACGGATAACGTAACCTGCCTTGGCATTGGAAGGCAGCTGTCCATCGGCTATTGAGAATGCAACGGCACGCAAATGGTCAGCGATAACGCGCATAGCAACGTCTGTCTCTTCCTCCTTGCCATATTCCTTGCCTGACAAACGGCATATTTCCTTGATAATCGGCTGGAATATGTCAGTATCGTAATTAGAGTTCTTTCCCTGAATGGCACGCACAAGACGCTCAAAACCCATACCGGTATCTATGACATTCATTGATAATGGTTCCAGATGTCCGTCAGCCTTGCGTTCATACTGCATGAAAACAATATTCCATATTTCAATCACTTGTGGATTATCTTTATTTACCAGCTCACGTCCGGGAGTCCTGGCTTTTTCCTCAGAAGTGCGGGAGTCAAGATGAATCTCAGAGCAAGGGCCACAAGGTCCTGTATCGCCCATCTCCCAAAAATTGTCATGTTTATTACCATTGATTATATGGTCGGCAGGCACATGTTTCATCCAATAACCTGCGGCCTCATCATCACGCACAAGTCCTTCTTTCTCATCGCCCTCAAAAACTGTAACATAAAGGTCAGCAGGATTTATTTTCAACACGTCTACCAGATACTCCCAAGCCATGTCAATGGCACCTTCCTTGAAATAATCTCCGAAAGACCAGTTGCCGAGCATCTCAAACATTGTATGATGATATGTATCATGTCCTACCTCTTCAAGGTCGTTGTGCTTGCCTGATACTCGCAGACATTTCTGAGAGTCAGCACGACGGCGTGGCTCAGGGTCACGTGTTCCGAGAATTATATCCTTCCATTGGTTCATGCCCGCATTGGTGAACATCAATGTCGGGTCATCCTTCACCACCATTGGTGCACTTGGCACAATGGCATGTCCCTTTGACTCAAAATACTTCTTGTATGAGTCACGGATTTCATTTGCTGTCATCATATATTTTTGTTTATATCTTTTTATTATCAATTGTCATATTCCAAGATTCACTTCACTGCAAAGTATCCAATTGTTTGCGAATCGATTTAAGTTCGTCACGGACAGAGACAAGGGTATTAAGAATCTCCGTACTCTTATCAACAACAGTCGGGTTCTTAAGAATCATCTTGCGTGCTGCCGCAATCTTGAATCCACGCACCTTGACAAGGTTATGGATGTTGCGAATCTGCTTTATGTCCGCTTCAGTGTATTGGCGCACATTGTTCGATGTGGTCTTCGGATGGAGAGTAGGAAACTCTGTCTCCCAATAGCGGAGAAGACTTTCGGAAACGTCAAACATCTTTGCCACTTCCTTTATTGAGTAGTAGAGCTTTAGCTTCTTATTTGTATTCAATGCCATAACTGTATAAATAGAGGGGTTATCGTAATCGATTCCGTTCAAAACTATTGCGGACGTAGGTGAAGAAGAACACCACGCCGAACAAGTTCACGGCTGCTCCAAGCCGGAATGCCGACCCATAGCCGAACATCTCCGCCAATATGCCGCCGAACACTACTCCAAGTCCCACACCGGCATCCCATGATGTGTACAGCGTGGAGTTTGCCGTACCGCGCAGACTATTCGGCGCAAGATTGACAAACATTGTCTGTACCGCAGGAAACATGTGACCGTTGCCAAGACCGATAATCAACGCCGAGGCGTAGTATGCCCACAGGTCAGGAACAGCGGCAAACAAGATGTAGCCGAAGACAGAAATACTCACGCCGACGGCTGCATTATGGGTTATGTTGCCGTCGCGCAATGCTTTTGCTCCTTGCAGACGCGAAAGCATCAGGCCGACACTCAATATCAGGAAATACATTCCCGTGCCGCTTGTTATTCCCAACCGCTCACGCCCGTAGATGGCAAGATAGGTGGAGAGGATGCCGTAACTCAGTCCGAAGCAGCAGGTTATCAGTGCCTGGCTCCATCCTTTTGTAAGGAAGAAGCGGTCGAGCTTCATCTTCGGCAGTTCCACTTTTTGCGTGCATTCCTTGGACTTGACCTTGATTGAGGAAGCTACGAGCAGTCCTATTCCGCTGACAAGCATGGATAGTGCGAACAGGATTCGGAAATCATGTGTGACATCGTATATCAGTATGCCTACAGAAGGACTCAACGCCGTTGCAAGATTGTTGGACAATCCGTAGTAGCCGATGCCTTCCGCACGGCGCGATGACGGCAGGACGTCTATTGCCACAGTGCTGTTGGCGATTGTCGTCGCACCGTAAGGAGCTCCATGGAGTGTCCTTACAAGTGTGAACAGCAGTAGCGAGCCTCCTATAAGGTATCCGCCGAAGAGGATGAACATCACGCCATAGCATGCTGTCAGCACCTTCTTCCTGTCAAAACTGTCAACTATGTATCCGCTGAAAGGGCGCACCAGCATGACGGTTATGGTATATCCTGACAGCACAATACCAATGGTATGCTTCCCTGCTCCATACGTATCAGCAAGATACAATGGCAGAATCGGCACTATCAGCATGAAGGAAAAGTACAGCATGAAATTCGCTGTCAATGCCTTCACATAATTCCTGTTCCACAAAGTCTCCATCACTATCAAGTTATCCCTACTGTTTTCCGACTGTTGTCTATCGGTGAATCTTTTACCTAATATTTATCTGAGCCACTCGGTATCACCGCCGAACACCTCTGCCGGTGTTATCTTTGCAGCCTCTTTCTTTGTCAGTTGCTTTGCCCATGCAACACGGCCTTCGGTCTTCGCGCCTTCCCCACGGTTGTTGTACTCCAAGTAACGGGCAGTCTTTTCGTTTTCCTTATTGCCCCAGTTATGCCAGCCCTGAGGGAGAATGTGTGCTCCCAACTCGCAATTCATGAACAGAGTGTAGCCGTAAGGACGCCACGGACGGCCAAGATAGCATTTCTTGATTGGCTGCCCTCCACGGTTGCTCTTTGCAGCAGCCTCACCGGTAAGGCAGGTTATCTTGCAGTTGTTGAAGACATATCCGTACTTTTGGTCTTTCGGAGTAGACGCTGCTGTGACATAAGAATCAGACTTGTTCACGATGTCGCAATGCTCAAACCATACTGTAGAAGGACCGAAAATGAAGTCTGTTGTCCCCTCTATGTAGCAGTCCTTGAAATATTGGAGTGCGCCTCCGCGACCTGTATAGATTGTGTCCTGATGACCAAGGAAGCGGCAGTTCAGGAACACACATTTGTCTCCCTCTACATGCAGGGCTACAGCCTGACCGAGTCGTGCGGAGTTGTTCTCAATCGTAATGTTCTTGAACGTTATGTTTGAACCGGTTATCTTCACAGTGAAAGTGCGGAAAGTCCCCATTGGCTTGCCGGTTTCAGGCTGTTTCACGTTTGCATGGTCATCCCATGTGATGATGGTGTTGTCACGGTCTTCGCCACATATCTCTATATTGGTGAGCCATGTCGGAACATCAATCTTCTCCTTGTAAATGCCTTTCTTTACGAAAATCACCTTATGGTAGTCCATAAAGGCGCGGCAAACCTCTATCGCTTCCGCAACATTGCGGAACTCTGCCGTGCCGTCACGAGCAACAAACAGTGTGTCCGGGTTATCATACTTATTGGCAGCCTGAAGGGCAACGACATTCATCAGGGCAACGAATGCCAGCAATATCTTTCCAAAGTAATTCATGATTTTATAGATTTTGGTATTTTATTCTATTAGCTATTCCTATTTATTATTGTGTATTTGGCTTGCAGTTCACTCCATAGAGATTTCCTCTATTCCCTGAATGCCACGCAATTTCTTTATTATGTCCTGAACCTCGGCACGGTGGTGAACTCTGATTGCGAAATGTGCCTCAAAAAGTTCGTTCTCACAATTTATGTTTACAGACTTTATGTTCAATTGCAGCTCGTCAGAAAGTATCTGCGTCACATCCTTCAACAAGCCGATTCTGTCTATTCCTTTCGCAAAGATTCCCGCATCGAAAAGCATTTGGTTATGCATTCCCCACTTTGCGTCAACAATACGATTGCCATAGCTTGACTTCAGACGTATTGCTACAGGACAGTCACGACGATGAATCTTTATCCGGTTCTTGTTGTCTATATATCCTAATATGTCATCACCCGGAATGGCATGGCAGCAGTCCGGGAATATGTATTTGCCGATTGTCTCCTCCGTGAGATATACAGGCTTTTTCTTGTCAAAATCATCTGTGACTATGAATTTATCCTCAGTCTTGACAGCTTTCTTTTTCTCAGCTTTTATGAAAGGGACATACTTGCGCCAGCCTGCAATGTCAACAGCCTTTCGTTTCTTGCCTGTGAGTTTCTTGTGCAAAACATCGTCAAGCACAAAAGACTTACGTCCTATTCCCAGATACAGTTGGTCATGCTTATGCACTTCCAAAAGGTCACAAAGCTTGTCAACAAGAGACACCGTCATTTCCGTGTCATGTTCCTTGAACCATTGACGCAGCATCTCTTCGCCTTCACTGCGTATGACTTTTTCGTCACGACGCAATTGAGCTTGAATCTTGCCTTTTGCCTTCGCTGTAAACACAAAGTTTATCCATTCAGGCTGTACGTGCTGTGCTTTCGATGTCAACACCTCCACTTGGTCACCGGACTGCAGTTTATGGCTTAACGGCACAAGTTTATGATTGACTTTTGCACCTATACAGTGGCTGCCGATGAACGTATGGATATTGTATGCGAAATCCAAAGCTGTACATTCTGCCGGCATGGTGACAATCTCACCCTTGGGAGTGAAGACAAATATCTCGCTTGCAAACAGGTTCAGCTTTATCGTGTCAAGGAAATCCATTGCATCCGGCTGCGGATCATCAAGGATTTCCTTGATTGTGCGCAGCCAGTCGTTCAACTCTTTGTCACGCTCATCGTCAGGGCTGTTCTCTCCTGCCTTATATTTCCAATGTGCGGCAAATCCCTGCTCGGCAATCTCATCCATGTGCTTTGAGCGTATCTGCACCTCTATCCATCTGCCAAGCAGAGACATCAGGGTTACATGAAGAGCCTGATAACCATTAGCCTTCGGATGGTTAAGCCAGTCGCGGAGGCGGTCAGGATGAGCCTTGTACAGTTTGCTGACAGCAACATATATCTGGAAGCACTCATTTATCTCATCTTCGCCCTCACGGGGACTGCAGATGATACGCACGGCAAGTATGTCATATATCTCGTCAAACGTGACATGCTTGTTGCGCATCTTGTTCCAAATGGAGTACGGACTTTTGACTCTTGCCTTAATCTCATACTGCATTCCCATTTTGTCAAGAGCAGCACGTATCGGTGAGGTGAACTCATCAAAGAGCATGTCACGCTGTTCCTGCGTGGATTTGAGTTTCCTGCAGATGTTCTCATACTCTTCCGGATGCTCATAGCGGAAACTCAGGTCTTCAAGTTCCGTCTTTATCTTGTTAAGACCCAGGCGATTCGCCAACGGAGCATAGATGTACAGCGTCTCACCGGCAATCTTATATTGCTTGTTTGCAGGCTGAGATGCAAGTGTTCGCATATTGTGAAGACGGTCACATATTTTTATAAGTATGACACGGATGTCATCACTCATGGTCAACAGCAGCTTCTTGAAGTTCTCTGCCTGTGCAGATGCTTTGTCACCGAATATGCCACCGGAAATCTTTGTCAGTCCGTTGACAATCGTGGCTATCTTCGAACCGAAAATGCTTTCAATATCATCAATGGTGTAATCCGTGTCCTCCACAACATCATGCAGCAATGCAGCACAGATACTTGTAGAGCCGAGCCCCATTTCCTTACAGGCAATATAAGCCACAGCAAGTGGATGCATGATGTACGGCTCGCCCGATAGACGACGTACACCACGATGCGCCTGGCGTGCGAAATTGAACGCCTGCGTTATGATGTCCACTTTCTGACGATGGGATGATTGCATATAGCAGTCCAGTAATTTACGGAAAGCTGCATCAACCATGCTCTCGTCATCCGTTCTCTTGAGAATATCTTCTGCCATAGACTGTATTGTACTATATGAAATTCAGATTTCCAAAGATGATTCAATCAGACACGTCACCTCACCCTAAGTTTCTTGCCGGCACGGATATTAGTTCCGGAGATGCGGTTCAGTTTCTTCAGTTTGGCTACAGTAGTGTTGTTTTTGCGAGCTATTTCGGACAATGTCTGACCGCTCTTTATTGTCACACTTTTTGCTCCACGTCCTCTTCTGCTCCGTTTGCTGCCCCGCCCTTTAGAACGTTTGTATGAAACAGACTCTCGGCGTGTGGACATCACCACATCGGCAACCTCCACTTCCGTACGCTTTTGCAGCAACTCATCAGCGCGGTAAGCATAAATGGAATCCTCCCTGTCTATAAACATGTTGACGTACGACAATGGGAGGCGGATAGGTGACGGTTCCGCAGAGCCCGGGACAATGTTATGCCTGTACTGAGGATTTATGGCACAAAGTTCATCCATGTCTATATCCAAGACTTTGGCAACCTGCTCCAAATGAACATCACGAGTGACCATTACCGTGTCCGTCTTGACCGGCAATGTTGTCACCATTGGACAGATATTGTGCTCGCAATAATAATTCATGATATAGTTTGCGGCAATGAACGCCGGAACATATCCTCTTGTCTCTTTGGGGAGATAAGGATAAATCTTCCAATAGTCCTTCACCCCACCGGCACGATGAATTGCCCTGTTGATAGACTCCGGTCCGGCATTGTAAGCAGCAATCACGAGATTCCAGTCTCCGAAAATACGATAAAGGTCACGCAAGTAATGTGCTGCGGCATAGGAAGCCTTCTCCGGGTCACGGCGTTCGTCAACCAAGGTGTTCACTTTCAGACCATACTGCTTTCCTGTTGTAAGCATGAACTGCCAAAGTCCGGTAGCTCCGACACGGGAGACTGCCCTTGGATTCAATGCAGACTCTATGACAGGAAGATACTTCAACTCCAATGGCATACCATACGTCTCCAATGCCTGCTCAAATATCGGCATATAGAAATTATTGGCACCGAGCATAAGACTTACGGAACGGCGCAATTTTGTGGCATAACGCTCTATGAATTTCTGCACGACCTCATTATACGGCATTTCCATAAGGGTCGGCAATCTGCGTAGACGCTCACGGTAAACATCCGGTTCAAAATACGGATTAACATCACGCATGTTGCAATCTTCATCCTGTTTCAGATAAGTCTGAACGTGATAAGAATTCAAAAGTGAGTCAAGGTCCTGCATCATCGCTTCAGGAACCTCTATCTTCTCTTCGTCACCATTATCGTCCGTAACAACTACATCATTGTCCTCATCTTCAACGTAAACAACCTGTGCCGTGGCTGTCCCCCAGACGCCACCTGCCAACAAAGCTGCCACTGTAATGTATTTCTTTATATTCATAGTCATTTTTAAAAGTTCAACTTGCAACGCACTCCCACACCATTATTCTGCAGGCTGTTGCGCGACGCCACCATTTTCTGTCCCCTTCCGTCAATAAATGCAGGGGATACCTTCATCGTCAAATCATCACTTATGTCAAACTCGGAGAGAGAGGCATCAACATACGCGTCGACAATGGACAACGCATACACACCTATCAT
Organism: Palleniella muris; assembly: GCF_004792655.1. Taxonomy (GTDB): domain Bacteria; phylum Bacteroidota; class Bacteroidia; order Bacteroidales; family Bacteroidaceae; genus Prevotella; species Prevotella muris_A. The sequence goes on from NZ_SRZC01000008.1 coordinate 60,212, forward strand.
GCAGAATATGCTCAAGTCACGCCACCTGCGGAACTTATCCCTTCGGGACTTGAATACAGGTTTGTATCTCTCAACAATCTGTTCCTGAGTCATTTCCGTGTTTCCAAGATGTATGAACTTCATGTAACTGTCCGTAGCCGGGTCACCGTCAATCATATCACGGTAAGCCCTGTCGTAATCGGAATACATCTGTCCATTCCATCGCAAAGCATAAGCACAGCCTACAAATCCTCCATAGACGATCGGGAGCTTCCAGTATTTACGGTTATAAATCTGACCTCCTCCGGGAATAACAATAGCCATCCACATCGCCTTTTTCACATTCGGCTTCCATGTGTTCCAATCCTTTGCCTGCTTTTCAGCCTTTGCTTCCACCGCCTTCTCGTCGTTTGAAGAAGGCAACAGTATGCTTTCCATATCCTTGCCAACAACAGAATCCTGCACTATCTCCATTTTCTTGAAGGTAGTGTCAGCAACTTCCTGTGCAGCCACATCAGCATTGGCAACAATCAGCACAAGCAATATGTTCAGTATAAATTTAATACTTTCCTCAGAATTTATCAAAACAACATTTCACTCTATACATTAATATTAATAGAGTATTCTTATCTCGTCAGAACACAAAGGTTTTGCTTCATGCTCACTGCCCATCAATTCAACGTGTCCAGAATCCTCAGCAGTTCCTCTTCATTGGCAAAAGGGATTGTTATTTTTCCTTTTCCGTTATTGCCACAAGAAAGCTGGACCTTCTGACCTATTCTTTCTGCAAGATGTCTGCGGACAGCCTCAAGAGGTTCTGGCAAAGCTGAAGTTCCCTTCACTTTCTTCTTGCCAAGCTCCACATCCTCCCCATTCTTCAACTGCTGTACAAGTTCCTCCACCTTGCGCACTGAGAGACTGTTCTTTATTATATCCTTGAACAGTTTTATCTGCATCTTCGGGTCATCAAGCGAAAGCAATGCACGCGCGTGTCCCATATCAATATCCCTCTTCTGCAATGCCATCTGCACCTGTGCCGGAAGTTTCAGCAATCGCAGGAAATTTGCGACTGTCGTACGCTTCTTTCCCACACGCTCGGCAAGTCTTTCCTGGGTCATGCCCGTATTATCAATGAGATGCTGGTAGCCCAACGCTATTTCAATGGCATTGAGGTCCTCACGCTGGATATTCTCCACGAGAGCCATCTCCATGACATTCTCGTCATTGATGGTGCGGATATATGCCGGCAATGATGACAACCCTGCCAGTTGGGAAGCACGCCATCGGCGTTCACCGGCGATTATCTGGTAACGGTTTTCGGACAGCTGCCTGAGGGTTATTGGCTGGACTATGCCTATCTCTCGGATGCTGCCGGCAAGCTCCATAAGTGCCTCTTGGTCAAAGTCACGGCGTGGCTGGTCAGGATTCCGTTCAATCTGTGTGATAGGAATCTCATTAATCATTGACGAGCCGCCTGTCTGCACATCATTAGTGGAAATCAATGCTCCCAATCCTTTTCCCGGAGCGGATATATCATCAAGTCCACGTCCAAGCGTGGTGAATTTCTTTCTTACTGCCATTTGTTATTTCTTGTTGATAATCTCCTTAGCAAGAGCTATATGGTTTTTAGCTCCATTAGAGTCCGCATCGTAAAGGATGACAGGGATTCCATGGCTTGGAGCCTCGGATAGTTTCACATTTCTCTGGATTACAGTCTTGAACACGAGTTCCTGGAAATGGCGTTTCACCTCGTCATATATCTGGTTTGCCAATCTCAGGCGGCTGTCATACATCGTCAGCAGGAAGCCCTCTATCTCCAAAGCCGGGTTCAGTCGTGTCTTTATAATCTTTATTGTGTTCAGCAGTTTTGTAATACCCTCCAGCGCAAAGTATTCACACTGCACAGGAATGACGACTGAGTTGGCTGCCGTCAGACAGTTGACCGTGATAAGACCGAGCGATGGTGAACAGTCTATCAGGATATAGTCATATTCGTTTGCCACCGGTGCAAGCATTGTCTTTATTATCATCTCACGCTTGTCAACGTTAAGCATCTCCACCTCTGCACCTACAAGATTGATATGGCTTGGCACAATATCCAGTCCCTCAATGTCTGTCGTGTATATCGCCTCGCGGATGTCCGCATGGTTGATTATGCACTCGTATATGGAGCATTCCACATCCTGGATGTCAACACCAAGACCACTGGACGCATTCGCCTGTGGGTCAGCATCAATGACAAGTACAGACTTCTCCAGTGTTGCCAATGAGGCAGCAAGGTTAATCGTAGTCGTAGTCTTACCCACACCACCTTTCTGATTAGCGATAGCTATTATCTTTGCCATAATATGAAATATTATCTTTTTTCATTGTCCCCGGCTCAAAGTGCCGGATATTTGGGTACAAAGTTAATGATTTTATTTGAGAAATTAGCATATTAGCCCAAAAATTAGTAATTTTGCATGGTTATTTAAGTTACATTGATAGTTACAAGCACCATGCGACGCATGCACCATTGCTTTGCTACACTTGCCGGACCGCATGGAAAATGCTTTTAAAAAGAAACGAAAAGATTATGGAAAAACCACTTATTTTAATATCCAACGACGACGGATACCGTGCAAAAGGAATACGCGAACTCGCAAAAATAGCGATGCAGTTCGGAGAAGTTCTCGTCTGTGCCCCTGAGGGTGCACAGTCAGGAAAGTCAAGGGCGTTCACAATGAACGACATCACTCTCCACAAAGCCAACAGCATTGAGGCTGGCTACCCTGAGGACGTTGATGTATGGTTCTGCACCGGCACGCCTGTGGACTGCGTGAAAATGGCGTACGGAACATTATGCAAACGCAAGCCGAAACTTATCCTCGGAGGCATAAACCATGGTGACAACGCATCTACAAACGCACATTACAGCGGAACGATAGGCGTGGCTTTCGAAGGCTGCATGAAAGGGATTCCGTCCATAGCGTTTTCTCTCTGTGACTTCGAGCCTGACGCCAACTTCGAGCCAATGCGCCCTGTAGTGGAGAAAGTCATCAAGAAGGTGTTTGCCGAAGGTCTGCCACACTTCACCTGCCTGAATGTAAACGTGCCCAAGACTGCTTCATACGAAGAGCTGAAAGGCATCCGCGCATGCCGTATGGCTGACGGCTACTGGCGCAATGAGGTGTCTCCTCAGGACAGAACCGACAGGCAAGGGAACCAGATGTACCTGCTTGAGGGATACTATAAGAGCAACGAGCCTGACGCAGAGGACACTGATGCGTGGGCAATACGCAACGGATATGCTGCCGTAACTCCTTGCACCATAGATATTACGGATTACAGTCTTCTCAAATCACTTGAACTCTAACCAACAGAAAACCGGCAGAAAATGAAATACTATCTTATCGTCGGAGAGGCTTCCGGTGACCTTCATGCAGCGCATCTAATGACAGCCTTGAAGCGTCATGACCCGGAAGCGGAATTCCGCTTCATAGGAGGAGACAACATGCGCACCACCGGCGGCACCATGCTGCGCCACTACAAGGAAATCGCATACATGGGATTCATACCGGTGCTTATGCACTTGCGCACGATTTTCAGCAGTATGGCACTGTGCAAAAAGGACATTCTTGCATGGCAGCCCGACGTTGTCATACCTGTTGACTATGCCGGATTCAACCTCAATATATGCAAATGGCTCAGGAAAATCAAGGCTGAGAAGAAACCGAAAGTGTTCTACTACATCGCCCCGAAGATATGGGCGTGGAAGGAATACCGCATAAAGAAGTTCAAGAGGGATGTCGACGAAATGTTCTGCATCCTGCCTTTTGAGGTGGATTTCTTCCAGGGAAAGCACAACTACCCTGTACATTATGTGGGTAATCCGACAGCCGACGAGGTAAGAAAGTTCAAGAGTAAATACACCGAGACAAAGGAGGAGTTCTGCAAAAAGCATCAACTTGTCCCGCAGAAACCTATCGTCGCATTGCTCCCCGGCAGCAGGAAACAGGAAATAAAAGACAATCTCAGTACAATGCTCGAAGTCGCTGACATACTACCGGGCTGCCAATATGTTGTAGCCAAAGCCCCTTCTGTGGAAATCAACGACATAGATGTGCCCATGGTGGATAATGCAACCTACGAACTGCTATCCCACTCTGACGCCGCATTGGTGACAAGCGGAACAGCAACATTGGAGACGGCTCTGTTCGATGTGCCGCAAGTGGTATGCTACAAGACTCCCGTTCCGAAAATAACACGATGGGCTTTCGACCATATCATACAATGCAAATTCATCTCGCTGGTGAATCTCATTGCCGACAAAGAGATTGTTCCGGAACTTTTTGCCGACAGATTTTCCGCCGAAAGCATCAGTTCCTGCCTAGTGGGCATTCTTCCCGGCGGAAAAAAGCGCAAGCAAATGCTGGACGAATATAAAGATGTGCATGCACGACTCGGCAACGAGTCCGCACCGGAGAATGCGGCAAAGATAATGATGGCATTGCTGAAATAATTTTATTCATCAAAACAGCCACAACGGGCCGTTTCCTTTGCCTATGCTGAGTAAGCGGCCTTGTTTTATACCCTTATCAATCAGCTCTTTTGCTCCGCAGGCAGCATCCTGCAGGTTCTTTCCTTCTGCCAGCAAAGCTGCCACAGCGCTTGACAATGTGCAACCTGTGCCATGAAGGTTTGTAGTGGCTATGCGTGGTGATATGTATTCACAAACGCTTCCGTCAACACAATACAAGTGGTCTGTCATCATCTCTCCCATGGCATGCCCTCCCTTTATCAGGAACGATGTCCCGTAACGCTCCACCAACATACGTCCGACATTACCGGCATCCGCCATAGTAACACCCGCCAGTCGTTCTGATTCCGGAATATTTGGAGTGACAAGTGTACAAAGCGGAAACAACCCACGCTTTATAGCATCTATACACTCATCGCTCATCAGCTGCGTGCCACTGGTGGAAAGCATCACCGGGTCACATACTATTGGTACACTAAGGTGGCTAAGGGTTTCAATAATGACATGTGCAGACTGCGCATCCGGTATCATCCCGATCTTCACAGCAGCCACTTCCACATCACTCAGCACAGAATCAAGCTGTGCCTGCAACATATCTGCAGGTACAGTCATCACCCCCTGCACTCCCACTGTGTTCTGGGCTGTCAGTGCAGTGATAACCGTAACAGCATAATGCCCCAAAGACGTGACAGTCTTAAGGTCTTGCTGAATGCCGGCACCGGCACATGTGTCGCTGCCGGCTATGGTAAGTACAGTCTTCATAACTCATTAATTTTCACCTCCACGCATCGCCTAATATCATTGCACCTCCAAAACCAAGAGCCTTTAGTGCCGGCAAGGCAGCGAAAGTCACACCACCGAGTGCATACACTTTGCTGTCTATGATACCGTCGGCTACAGCACGACAAATATCGTCATGTGTAAAGGCTGAGCAATAACCTTGCTTTGAAATGGAATCGAATATTGGCGAAAGGGACAGATAATCGTGCTCATCCTTATAACGCACAACCTCATCCAACGAATGACAACTACGGCTCACACTACCTTTCCACCCAACAGGCGGCTGCGGATTACGGCGGTTCAAGTGTACTCCGTAAAGCAAATAACGCTGAGCAAGAGTGAAATGGTCATGCACCACCAATCTGTTACGCCATTCCGCAGGCACACTGCGCACCAACCGCTCCAACTCATCATATTCTGCCCCGGGCTTGCGGATATGCACCAAGGTGACACCATTGCGCAAAAACATTACTATCCGCTCGGCTTCCGCATCAATGAATGTCGGCATTGTTATCACTATTGTCGTGAACATCGATAGTTATTGCTTTACAAACAAATCAAAAGAAGCGTCCCAATCCTTCCACACAGGCTCACGCCCCAACTGCTTCAAGCGCAGGTTTATCTCTTTGGCTGTGCGGTTGTCAGAGACAGTGAACTGCTCAAGTGCCTGCGGATAGGTATAGTATCCGCCGGGATTAACCTTTGACTCCGCTGACATTGTCGTTACTCCAAGTGTGCACATATTGTCACGAATGAACTGAGGCTCGCGTGTGGAATATGATATGTCCACATCATGGTCAAATATGCGCATGGCAAACGTAACCTGCGCCAACTCCCTGTCAGTCACGAAGCAGTTAGGACGGAAGCCTTCATTCTGTGCAGGACGCATACGCGGGAAATTCACAGAGTACTTTGTCCTCCAATAATGCTTCTGCAGATAACGCAGGTGATAAGCCATCATTACCACATCCGTGCGCCACTCCTTCTCCAGACCTAACAATGCTCCCATGCCTATGGAATGTACTCCTGCCTGTCCCATACGGTCAAAGCCGTTGACACGCCACTCAAAGTCAGACTTCATTCCTGCCGGATGATACAGTTTATAGTTCTCCCTATGGTATGTCTCCTGAAAACATATCACGCCATTAAGACCATGTTTGGTCAGCTTGCGATAATCCTCCACGCCCAACGGCATCACCTCAATCTTTATGTTAGCGAAATACTTCTTTGCCAAATCAATAGCCTTCGCCAAGTACGGCACTCCGGCTTTCGCCGGATTCTCACCTGTCACAAGCAGGATATTCTCAAATGGCGCAAGTTTCTTTATCGCCTTATACTCATTCTCAATTTGCTCCGGTGTCAGTATGGTGCGCGCCATGGGATTGGAACGGTGAAAACCGCAATAGACGCAGGAGTTGGAACAGGAGTTTGTGATATACAGCGGTATGAACATCGACATGGTCTTGCCGAAACGCTCCTCCGTGTATTTGCGCGACAGCCGCGCCATCTGCTCCAGATACGGCTCCGCTGCCGGAGATACAAGAGCCATGAAGTCATTAACATCGCAATGCTCCTTTGCCAAAGCGCGCCTGACATCAATGTCGGTCATCCGGGATATGCGCTCTGTTGTGTCATCCCAACTTATCTTTAGTAATTCTTCTGAAAACATATTTTTCTTTATTATTCAAACATTAAATCGATAACATTTTGGTTGTCAAATATTTACCACAAAGCTCCACATCGTTCGCAGGTCTATGCTCCACAAGCGGTCTATGAGCGGCTCGCCATAACTGCATATCAGTTGCACAACCTGCGCAGCCTGCACACTTCCCACCACCGCCGGCGTAACGCCCACTATCTCTTTTCCAGAGTGCGGCATTGCCTGTATAGCACCCTCATCAGGGTACAAGGTGCGGTATGTGGCATGTCCCTTGCACAACACACTGACCTGACCTTCAAAAGCACAGACTGCCCCATAAACCATTGGCTTACATTGTGCATGGCACGTGTCACTGATAACATAACGTACAGCGAAATTATCCGTACAATCAACAACAATATCATAACAGCCTATCAGCCGTGCCGCATTGCACGATGTGAGCCTTTCGTTGTATGCATTGACAATGATACCACTGTTTAATGCCGACAAGCGTTCCTTGGCACATAGTGCCTTCGCACGCCCAACCATGCCTTCATCATACAACACCTGCCGCTGCAGATTGCTCACACTCACCACGTCATCATCAACAATGCCTATCGTGCCAACTCCTGCACCGGCAAGATATGCGGCAACCGGTGAGCCCAAGCCACCGGCGCCAACAATCATGACACGTGCCTCTGCCAAACGGCGTTGCCCTTCAATACCTATCTCAGGCAGTATGAGCTGCCTTGCATACCTTGATTCCATCAATCTAAAGTTTCCTAAGGTCGTGAGTCAGCTTGGCGGCACAGAAGTTCGGACCGCACATGGTGCAGTACTCCCCATCTGTATGCCCTGCCTCCTCAAAATACTGTAACGCACGCTCCGGGTCAAGAGACAAATGAAACTGGTCTCTCCAGCGGAACTCAAACCGAGCCTTCGACAATGCGTTGTCCCTTACCTGCGCTCCCGGATGTCCTTTCGCCAAGTCAGCAGCATGTGCGGCAATCCTGTATGCCACCACACCCACACGCACATCCTCCCTGTCAGGCAGGGCAAGATGCTCTTTCGGCGTGACATAGCACAGCATAGCAGTACCCATCCATGCTATCTGCGCTCCGCCTATGGCACTGGTGATGTGGTCATACCCTGGAGCTATGTCGGTTACAATAGGTCCAAGTGTGTAGAATGGTGCTTCGTGACAGTGGTCAAGCTGACGCTCCATGTTCTCCTGTATCTTCTGCATCGGCACATGACCAGGTCCCTCGATGAATGCCTGCACATTCTTGTCCCAAGCACGCAACACGAGTTCGCCCATCGTGTCAAGCTCCGCAAACTGTGCCGCATCGTTAGCGTCGGCAATACATCCGGGACGCAATCCGTCACCAAGCGACAGGGCAACATCATATTGCGCCACAATGTCGCATATATCGTCAAAATGCTCATACAAGAACGACTCCCTATCGTGTATCAAGCACCATTTGCTCATGATAGAGCCGCCACGGCTCACTATTCCGCACAGGCGTGTGTCGGCAAGATGCACATTCTGTCGGCGTATTCCGGCGTGTATGGTGAAATAGTCCACACCCTGCTCACACTGCTCTATCAGCGTATCCTTGTATACTTCCCATGTCAGGTCTTCCACACGGCCGTTCACTTTCTCCAATGCCTGATATATTGGCACAGTACCTACCGGCACAGGACAGTTGCGCACTATCCATTCTCTTGTCTCATGGATGTTCTCACCCGTTGACAGATCCATCAGCGTGTCACCGCCCCATTTGCATGACCACACAGCCTTGTCCACCTCCTCTTCAATAGATGATGTGGTGGCGGAATTGCCGATATTGGTGTTAATCTTCACAAGGAAGTTGCGGCCTATAATCATAGGTTCAGCCTCCGGATGGTTGATGTTTGCAGGCAATACGGCACGTCCGCGGGCTATCTCGTCACGCACGAACTCCGGCGTGATATATGTCTTTATGCCAAGCTCCTCGCAGTTCATATTCTCACGTATTGCCACATACTCCATCTCCGGGGTTATTATCCCCGCCTTGGCGTATGCCATCTGTGTTATGGTCCTGCCCTTTACGGCACGGCGTGGCAAACGTATGTGCTCAAAACGCAGGCTGTCAAGCGAATGGTCGGCAAGTCTCTGCTTGCCATACTCACTCGTCACCTGTGGCAGTTCCTCCGTATCGCCACGCTCCACTATCCATTGTTCACGCACCCTTGGCAATCCCTTCTTCAAATCCACCTCTATGCTTGGGTCAGAGAACGGTCCACCGGTGTCATAGATATAGACCGGTGCATTCGGCACTGTATGAGGTATACCATGCTTGTCCTTTGTTACTGTAGGCGTGAGATTCACCTTGATCATCCCTACCTTTACCGAGGGGAACATCTTTCCTGTCATGTACGCCTTCTCCCTTTTGGCGTACGCTTTATTATCGTTAGGCATAAGTCTGTGTTTGTTTTTCAATGTTATTTAGTCAAGAAACGCTGTCAGCGGCGAACTTGCCTCTGCCGAGTTGCTGACGGCTCCCAGTCCGGCTTCGTATGCGCGGCGACCGGCAACCACTGCCTCCTTGAACGCCACAGCCATCTGCACAGGGTCACCTGCCACAGCAATGGCAGTGTTCACCAGACAGCAGTCCGCGCCCATCTCCATAGCCTCGGCAGCATGGCTTGGCGCACCGATACCGGCATCGACAACCACCGGCACAGTTGCCTGCTCGATGATAATCTGTAGGAAATCCTTCATGCGCAGTCCTTTGTTGGTGCCTATAGGCGCAGCCAACGGCATGACCGTTGCCGCACCGGCCTCCTCCAGATGCTTGCACAATGTAGGGTCTGCCTGGCAATAAGGCAACACGACAAACCCCAGTTTCACCAACTGCTCCGTAGCTTTCAGTGTCTCCACAGAGTCCGGCAACAGATAACGCGGGTCAGGGTGTATCTCCAGTTTCAGCCAGTTGGTGCCGAAAGTCTCACGCGCCATTTGCGCCGCAAAGACTGCCTCTTCTGCATTGCGTACTCCGGAGGTGTTAGGCAGCAGCTGTATGTTTCTGTTCTGCGTGATGTGGGTCAGTAGGTCGTCATGGCTGTCCTCCAGTTCCACACGCTTCATGGCTACCGTAACCATTTCTGTCTCACTTACCTTGATAGCCTCAGCCATCAAGCTGTTGTTGTTGAACTTTCCTGTCCCAAGGAAAAGGCGGGAATCAAACTCTCTTCCCGCAATGACTAATTTGCCCATTATTGTATATGTCTATATATGAAAAAAATTACAAGCAACCATTAACTTGTCAGTTCTACAAGCCTCCTCATCTCCGCCACAGGGTCATTGGCACGCAACACCGTGCCACTCAGTGCCACACCGCTGACACCTGTCTGCATGATGTCCGGTATGTCCTCTGCCGTTATGCCGCCTATCGCCACAACCGGCAGCTTTATGCCATCGGCAGCCATGACCTGCATTATGCCCCGGTAGCCGTCAAGCCCCAAAACAGGCGCAAGCCCTTTCTTTGTGGTAGTAAAGCGGAAAGGACCGCAGCCAATATAGTCAGCGCCGGCAGCATGATGTTGCCGAACATCGGCAATGGTATTGGCTGTGCCACCTATAATAAAACCGTCGCCCAACAGATGCCTTGCTTTCGCTATCGGCATATCTTTCAACCCAAGGTGCACACCGTCAGCGCGCAACTCCTTTACCAGCTCCACACGGTCATCGATGATAAACGTAGCTCCTGCCTCACGGCACATACGTTGCGCAGCTATTGCAACAGGGCGCAGTTCATCATCACCAGCCCCTTTCATGCGCAACTGCACCCACCGGCATCCTCCCTCAAGAGCCATGCGTATGGAGTCAAGATAAGAGTATTCCTCTGTATAATGCGAAATAAACTGTAACATAGTCTTTCTCTCCTTATCCTCCACAAACGGCTTTAATGATTATAACGCTGTCTCCATCCCTCAGGCTTGTCGCAGCCCAGGCATCACGCTGCACCATCTGTCCACCCAATGCCATTGCCACGCCACGTTCCGGCAGTCCAAGTTCCTTTGCCAGTTCTCGCAGGTCAGACGCAAAAGTCTCAGTAGTCTTGTTGTTGATTTTGATATTCATAATCCTTTTGTTTTTATCGTCCCGGAGAGGATTATGCCATACAACGCAAACCCGGACAACGGCTGAAAATATGCCGTCACCCGGGTTTACTCATATATAAAATGATACGATGATATCATTCTCATTTCCTACGGCAGCATTATCTGCATCAGGTCAATGGGTATAATCTCAGCCTCAGCCCCTGCCTTTATACTTAAAGGTATCGGAACAAAAGCACCCCGAGTCTTTGTTATTCGCCTGCAAAGATACTGTTTTTCCTGCAAACAACCAAATATTTTATATGGAAAATTATTTCCACATAAAATATTGCCATACAAATGGCGAAGCAAAAGGTAACACTTGACCACGTGAAAGGTAACACTTGACACAGTAAAAGGTAACACTTTGCGACACAAAGTGTTACCTTTCATAACACCACTGAGAATCAATAAGATACAAAATATTACCTATCCCGCAACATCCACTGCATTATTGCCAAGTCACTCTTTACTTCTCCTTGGAAAAGATATTTGTCCTGCAAAGCCTTTAGTGTGTCATACAGCCCAATGGCTTTATCCCTGTCGTGGTCTATGTACAATGCCACTCCACACATAAGCCTCAATTTCGATGACATCACATTGCTGTATTGCTTTATGTATTTCCTAAGTTGTGCGTCAAGCAATGCCGTCGCCCGTTCATATCGCCCTGTCACCATGGCACAGAAAGCGAGTTCGCAGGCTGTCTCATTGACATACAACGGAATGATGTCTGCCTTATGGGAATAGATTTCAGCAAATTCATCATAAGCCCTCTCCCACTCCATCATGTCCACAAGACGTGAAGCATGCATCAGCGGAATGGAGACTTCCAAAGGGTTCTTATAGTCGATGTCCGTAGACCGGTCAAACAGTTCGTCAGGCATATCCTTAGGACGCACCCCATTCTGAATGAAGGCATTGGAACGAAGTGAACTGACCAACGCTCTCTTACTCAAAGGATTATTGCGCAGATAGAGCATATTGTAGCCATCATTGCCAATGCCGCCCAGCTTCATCGGCACTCCATTGAGCAGAATCAGGAATATGTCTGTCAGGCAGAAAACAAATACAGCCTCAAACATGAACGCGTTAAGATTGAGCCACAGCAGAGGCAAGGCGGCAGGAAGCAACAGAAGATTCGCCAGAACTCCTCCTGCATTGTACCACATTGTAGGCACTTGTTCCAACGGCACGTCAGGTGGTGTCAGCAGACACTGGCCGCCTGTGCCTGCTATGGAGAAGCGTTTGACATGCAACTTTCCGTCAATGCGTATGAAAGTCATGTTGAATATACGGAATGAGACGAACTTGTATCCGGAAAGAAGTCCACAGACAAGATGTCCGGCTTCGTGCACAAGAATAAGAACCGGCAGCGATACGGCAAAAGCTGCCACTCCCACCAAGAATGAAAGCGCAGCTTCCGCAATGTCTGTGGAGCGGAATTTTGCAAACATTTCTACAAACGAAATGTCTGTAAACAATACTACCAGTATGGTCGATGCAAGCACTCCTATTGCCATACCGGCAAACAGACTAAGAAGAAGTTTGAGAGCTGTTTTCATTACCATTATAGAAGAAGAGTTGGTGAACAATAAAAAAAGAGTACCCTCCTTAGTTTTATAAGGAAGATACTCCGGAATTTATCAGTTTTTGCAAACAATTGATTTTCATATATTCAAATACTCCATACGGTACTGTAAATGCATGCACAATGTCCTTGGCAGGCATCGACAGCATCAGTCCTCTGCATCTGTGGACTTAGGAGGGGTGATGGAGTTTCCATTAAGGATGTCCTTCACACGCATAATCTGCAGGATTGAAGCATACGCCCCCTCAGTGAAAGGACCGCTGATATAGGCGACACGGTCGTCACGCAGCAGGTTATTGCTCTCAAGAAGAGACCTTATCGCAGAAACAAAATGCTGCTTCGGATCATAATCTGCAGGAACGGAGACGGCATGAATGCCGTAACTGAGTGCCAGTTCACGATGCACATGAGCATTGTAGCAGACAGCAATCACCGGTATGGAACCACGATAGCTTGAGAGTTTGCGTGCAGTAGAGCCGCTCTTGCAGTCAGTGATGATAGCGCGGACACCGAGTTTCTCTATAGCATCGATGGCACAGTTTGACAGATAGTCCGCAGTATCAATCATTTCCTGCATCTCTACCTTGCCGACATCAGAACTGTGGATGTCATGTTCCACACGGTCGGCAATCTGCGCCATGGTCTTCACTGCTTCCACCGGATACTTTCCGCTTGCTGTCTCACCGGAAAGCATCAGCGCATCCGTACGGTTGTAGATGGCATTGGCAATGTCCGTGACCTCGGCACGTGTAGGGCGAGGGTTGTTAATCATTGTATGGAGCATCTGTGTCGCAACGATTACAGGAGTCTTTGCCACGACACATTTCTTTATAATCTGACGCTGGATGGACGGAATCATCTCCAGAGGCACCTCTATGCCAAGGTCGCCACGGGCAATCATGATGCCGTATGAAGCATTGATAATCTCATCGATGTTGTCCACACCCTCCTGATTCTCTATCTTGGAGATAATCTTTATATCCGAGTTGTGGGCGTCAAGTATGTCCTGGACAGCCTTGACGTCCGCAACACTGCGTACAAAAGAATGTGCTATGAAATCAATGCCTTCTTCGATTGCAAGAAGGATGTTGCTCTTGTCCTTGTCGGTAATTGCCGGCAAGTCGATGTGCTCGCCCGGCACATTGACACTCTTGTTAGCTCCCAAAGTACCGTCATTCATCACCTGCACATATATATTGCCGCCATCGATGGAGACAACCTTCATGTCAAGCTCACCGTCATCAAAGAGGATTTCATCACCTATTTTCACATCCTTCGCTATGTCAGGATAGGAAAGGCATATCACGTCATGGGTAGTCTTTTCTCCTGGACGACCTGTGATTGTCACTTCCTCGCCGGTAGTGTATGTTATCGGTTCGTCCACATAAGTGGAGCGCACTTCCGGTCCCTTGGTGTCAATCAAGATTCCAAGGTCAGGGGAAACAGTCCTTGTATTTCTGATAATCTCACGCAGACCGTCAGGAGTAGCATGGGCAGTGTTCATTCTTATAACGTTCACTCCGGCATCATAAAGTGCACGGATGAACTCCACCGAACAGCGGCGGTCACTTACCGACGCAACAATCTTTGTCTGTTTCATAGAATATTTGGAATTTGTTATCTTTCTGTTCCTAAATTATGAGTTTGTAAGCCATGGGGCTTTTGCAAAATTACAAATAATATTCCATACAGCAAAGAAAAGTGAAAAAAACTTAGATTTTATTTCAGAAAAAATTACTAACTTTGCCTAAAATTTCAATTCTATAACATTCGTTTTTTTAGATGTCTATTTGGTTTTTCTTTAAATTAGCAGGCTCGCTCGCCCTTCTCATGTACGGCATGAAATCCATGAGCGAGAGTCTCCAGAAAATGGCAGGCTCACAGCTTCGCCATGTCTTGCAAGCCATGACAGCAAACAGATTTGCAGGCATGCTTACCGGCGCATTCGTCACCGCATCCGTGCAGTCCTCCACCGCAACGACAGTGATGACAGTTTCCTTTGTCAACGCCGGGCTCATCACGCTTGCACAAGCAATATCTATCATAATGGGTGCCAACATAGGCACGACGCTCACGGCATGGGTTATGTCTGCCGGATTCTCTTTCAATATCACAGACTTTGTCTGGCCGGCATTTTTCCTGGCTATTATTTTGATATACAGCAAAAAGCGCAAGTCCATAGGAGACTTTCTCTTTGGAATCAGTTTCCTCCTTCTCGGACTTGGCACCCTGAAAGAGACAGGAGCAGAGATGCACTTGGAGAACATACCTGCGGTTATGCATTTCTTTGAAGCTTTTGACGACAACTACCTGTCGTACTTCCTGTTCCTTCTCATAGGCGGCATACTGACAGTGTGCGTACAGTCGTCAGCAGCAGTAATGGCTATAACAATGACCCTGTGCTCAACAGGAGTGCTACCCATATACTTGGGAATAGCACTTGTAATGGGAGAAAACATCGGCACAACCGTGACTTCCAATGTCGCTGCCATAACAGCCAACATCCAGGCACGGCGTGCAGCGTTCGCCCACATGTTCTTCAATGTTTTCGGCGTGATATGGGTTCTGTGCATATTCCGAACCTTCGTCAATGCCATTTGCAATCTTGTCGGATACCCTACCGAAGGAGCAACAATTGCCGATGCCGGCAAACTGCCGTTTGTGCTTGCAGCTTTCCATACGATGTTCAATGTCATTAATACTCTTGTGCTTATATGGTTCATTCCACAAATCGAGAAACTCGTATGCCGTGTGATAACGAAATCAAAAGGTGAAGAAGAGGATGACTTCAAACTCAACTTTATCAGCACAGGCCTGATGCAGACTCCTGAACTTTCAGTCCTTGAGGCAGAAAAGGAGATACGCTCATTTGCAAAGAGAATCCAAAAGATGTTTTCGTTTGTCAGAGAACTGCTTGACGAAAAGGATGTGACAGAGTTTGCAAAGAAATTCAGCCGCATTGAGAAATATGAGTCTATCTCCGACCGGATAGAACTGGAGATTGCAGAGTATCTTAATAATGTATCTTCCGAACGCCTCTCTGACTACACCAAAGCAAAGGTAAGGGCTATGCTGAGGGAAATATCGGAAATAGAGTCCATAGGCGACTCATGCTACAACGTTGCAAGAACGATAAACCGCAAACAGCAGTCCAAAGAAGTGTTTACCGAAGAGCAGCATTCCCATATATGCCAGATGATGATGCTCGCCGACAGTTCGCTGACTGAGATGAACAACATGCTCAAAGAGCACCGCGATACAAACGCCTTCAACAAAGTCATGAATATCGAGACAGAAATCAACAATTTCCGAAACCAACTCAAGAACCAGAACATCAATGACATCAACGAGCACAAATATGCTTACGGCATAGGAACCATATATATGGACATAATCACCGAATGCGAAAAGCTTGGCGACTATGTCGTGAACGTCGCGGAAGCAAGACTTGGAATAAGGGTGAAATAATCAGGCTTATAAAGGAATAACATTGCTAAATATCAGTTAAAATCAACTCTTTAGCAAAAAAATCCTAATTTTTGATTATCTTTCTACTGACAAGGCAAATCTTTCAACAAATTTTTATAATTTTGCAGTTCGAAAACAACAAAATAAATAACACTTAATAAAAAAATGACAAAAGCAGATATCATTAACGAGATTGTCGACAGGACTGGCATTGCCCGCTGCGATGCTGCTGCTGCAGTAGAGGCATTTATGGAAGTTGTCAAAGATAATATGGTCAAAAACAACGAGAATGTATACCTCCGCGGATTCGGCAGTTTTATTGTAAAGAAACGCGCAGAGAAGACAGGCCGCAATATTTCAAAGAACACAACAATCATAATTCCTGAGCACAACATACCGGCATTCAAACCTGCAAAGAGCTTCCTGCAGATGATGAAGGGCGAAGAGGTTACCGCACAGGATTAAAATCAAACGGACAAGTAAAAGACAAACAAAATATTAACCACCTAAAATCAAATCATTATGCCAAACGGTAAGAAAAAGAAGGGCCACAAGATGGCAACTCACAAGCGTAAGAAGAGACTCCGTAAGAACAGACATAAGAGCAAGTAAGTTTTTTACGGCTAAATTTAAGGGCGTGTTTTCCACATGCCCTTTCTCTTTATTTAAAAAACAAAGGTAAAAAGTATGACAAGCGAATTAGTAATTGATGTAAAAGCGGAGGAAATATCCATCGCATTGCTGGAAGACAAGAATCTCGTGGAGTATCAGACAGAGACAACATCACAGTCGTTCTCCGTGGGAAACATCTACCTTGCAAAAGTCAAGAAACTGATGCCCGGACTCAACGCCTCCTTTATCAATGTTGGCTATGAGCGTGAAGCTTTCCTACACTACCTTGACCTCGGACCGCAATTCGCAAGCTACGAGAAGTATCTCAAACAGGTGAGAAGCGACCACCGGAAACTCTATCCTTTTGAAAAAGCCATGCACCTGCCTGACCTGAAAAAGGACGGCAGCATAGCATCCACACTCACAAAAGAGCAAGAGGTGCTGGTGCAGATTGTCAAAGAACCAATCTCCACAAAAGGACCGCGCCTGACATGCGACCTCTCATTCGCCGGACGTTACTTGGTGCTCATGCCATTCCACGATAAGGTTTCCGTTTCCTCGAAAATAAAAAGCGGAGAGGAGCGTTCACGCCTGAAGCAAATCATCCATAGCGTCAAACCACGCAATTTCGGAGTGATAATCCGCACTGTAGCGGAAGGATGTGACGGAGCAGAACTTCAAAACGAACTGCAGATTCTCATCAAACGCTGGGAAGATGTCATCAATAAGGCACAGACTGCCACACCATTGCCACAACTTGTCTATGAAGAGACAAGCCGTGCCATTGCACTTCTTCGTGACATGTTCAACCCGACATATTCTGCAATATATGTCAATGACAAGGCTATATTTGATGAGGTCAAGGACTATGTCACCCTCATAGCTCCGGAGAAAGCCGGCATAGTAAAACTCTACGAAGGCAAAGTGCCTATCTTTGACAATTTCAACATCACAAAACAGTTGAAATCAGGATTTGGCAAAACCGTCAACTATAAACACGGTGCCTATCTCATCATAGAGCATACGGAAGCGATGCATGTGGTCGATGTCAACAGTGGCAACCGCACAAAAGCAGAGAACGGACAGGAACAGAACGCACTTGATGTCAACCTTGGTGCTGCAGACGAACTTGCACGGCAGTTACGTCTGCGGGATATGGGAGGAATAATCATCGTGGACTTCATCGACATGCATCTTGCAGAAGATCGCCAGCTTCTCTACGAGCGGATGTGCAAGAACATGCAGCAGGACAGAGCAAGGCATAATATCCTGCCTCTGTCAAAATTCGGACTGATGCAGATTACACGCCAGCGTGTCCGTCCGGCTATGGACATCCATGTTGAAGAAATCTGTCCCACATGCTTTGGCAAAGGAAAAATAAAGTCAAGCATCCTTTTCACCGACCAATTGGAGCGGAAAATAGAATACCTCACAAAGAAAGTAGGAGAGAAACACATAACGTTACATGTCCACCCATACGTGGAAGCGTACATAACAAAAGGACTGTGGAGCATACAGCGCCGATGGCAGTTGAAATATGGCTTTGGAATAAACGTTGTTGCATCGCAGAAACTTGCTTTCCTTCAATATGAGTTCTATGACAAGAACAACCAGTTCATAGACATGAAGGAAGAACACGACAATTAAACAAAGAAAAGCTGAAGCAGACTGTATAAGTCGCAAATTGGCAAATACAAACAAACGTGCCATTGTGAATATAACCGGCACAACCATAAAATAACAAAGAGGATATTCCATTACAAGGACAAAGCCTGACAAAAGCACTGAGCGTTCTATATAAAATAGAGGCGGCTTGCAGAATTGCAAGCCGCCTCTATTTATATTCCATAATATTTTTTTATCAGAAGAAAAGGTAACGGTTATCCTTAACTTCAGCATTCTGATAGAGTTCCTGCATGAAATTGCCGGCATACTGCATCATCTTCTGCTTCAGTGTTGCCATTGTTGCCTTCTCGTCGTACTTTACAGGACGGTTGGACTTCTTCACAACCTGGAAGAGGTAAACGCCGCCATTTCCCTTAACAGGATTCTTTGAGAACGCACCTGCCTTTACAGATGCGACAGCACCTGAGAGAGCAGGCTCTGCTGCACCTGTAGCCTGAACAAACACAGGAGCCGCGAATGTCACCTGATTAACAGAAGCAACCTGACCGCCCTTTGCCTTTGCAGCAGCAACAGACTTGACATCCTTCACCTTTGCCATAAGAATCTCTGCCTGCTTGTCACGGAGAGCCTCAGCCTTGACAAATGACTTCACACGCTCATCATCCAAAGTACGGTACCCCTCTTTGTTGACCTTTGTAAGAACCATAACAAGGAGAGTGTTATTGTCACCACACTCATAGAGAGGAGACACTGCACCTTCTTCTGCTTCAAACAACCATTTCATGGCATCGCGTGTAGCACGTATTCCTGCAATATTATGCTGTGCTGTAGTGACATCATTGAGAGGCATCACCTGATAGCCGTTCTTTTTGGCATTCTTCTCCAACTGCTCAGCATTCTGAGTTTCGCTCACGAACTGGCTGAACTTGTTGTAAGCCTGTGAATAAGTGTCCTTAGAGAAATTATTGTCACGCTTCACAACAGCAGCAACATACTTTGTTGTAGGAGCCTTGCGGTCAAGCACCTGAACAATGATGTTTCCTGAAGTCAGCTGCACGTTTGCTGTCTGGCCAACACCAAGATTCATGACAGTCTGGAGGTAAGTCTTTGAATCCTTGTCCATTGATGGAGAAGACTCGTACATAGCACCTGTAAGCCATGTCTTCTCGCCTGTCTGTCCGTATTTCTTGGCAAGAGCCTCGAAATCAGCACCACCGTTCACAGCATTGTATACAGAGTCAGCCTTTACACGAGCTGCTTCAGCTGTCTCAGCACCAACCTGAATGACACGGAACTGTATTGAGTCCGGCATCTCCTGCTTTGAAATCAGCTTCACTACATTATATGTATTGTCCAGCTTGTTCTCAACAGGACCATAAACCTGCCCTGCGCTCATAGAGTCCAGACGCGCTGCGATATCACGTGGGAAAGCTCTTCCTGACTGTGGCAGACCAAGGTATGAAACCTGTGATGCACTCTTGCGCACCACCTCTGTAGGGTCAGCAGCTGTTGCGAGTTGTGACGCGAAGCCCTGCATCTCCTTGATAGTAGCCTGACGGTCGGCAGTGCTTGCAGAAACCTGCACACTGACATACTTAACGTCACGGCTTTCAACTGTCTGACGGAACATGTCCTTCATTTCCTCATACTTTGCCTTAAGGTCTGCATCAGAAACCTTTGCCTCAGACTCCTTCACAGATGTATAAGGGAATGCAGCAAGCTGTATGTTTGCCTCCTCATTCTCATCCTTGAAAGCCATCTTTGCCTCCATAGGGTTAGACATGATACAGTTGGCAAGAAGCACCTGGTACTTTCCTGCAAGAATCTGCTGGCGGAGAGTCTTCTCGATGAAAGTCCAATACTTATAGACTGTAGCATACTGCTCTGCCTGCTGAGGGTTTGTTGACTGCATCTGCTTGTAGTCAGCGAGGAACTTCTTCAGCGCATTAGCATCAAAGCGTCCTGTCTGCTGGTTGACGAAAGGTGTCTGTGCCAACATAGGGTTTGTTCCCTCCTTCAGGACATTCTGAAGTTCTTGGTCTGTCACTGTAAGACCGAGTTTAGAAGCCTCATTCTCAACAATGCTTGTCTGGACATAAGTGTTCCACACCATATCCTTAACCTGATTCAGTTCTTCCTCGGAGAGGTTCTCGCGACCTTGGGTCATCTTAATAACCTCCTGATACTCATCGACGAGAGCCTGAAACTCCTGAACACTGACTTTCTTTCCAAGCACCTCACCGACCTGCTGACGAGAATCGTTACGCAGAGCGTCAGTAGAGCGTACCAATTCCTCTGCTATAAAAGCAAAGAGAGCGAGACCCACTACGCCAATAAGGACAGGTCCCCAGCTACGGATTTTACCAATTGCTGCCATTTCTTTTTTAGTTATTGTTTTTATTATTATTTATTTTCCAATTAATATCTCTATGGCATAATACCACATTTAGCGCACAAAATTACAAAAAATATCGCAAACACGCAAATTTTCAGTATAAAACTTGCCCAAAACGCACTATAACAAAGACAATGGAAAGACAAAAGCCATGAACCGCAACAGCAATTCATGACTTCTATATATATCCACTGACCGAACAATCAGCTACTTTGAGAAACGGATACCGATAAGCATGCCGTTAAAATTCTTCATAAGTGAAGAGACGGCTGCAAGTTCTTTTGTACCAGCAGTTCCTGCAACATTCTGCAAAAAGTCCTTCAACTTTGTGGCATCACCGACTACCACAAGCGAACCATTCTCCAACTGAGGAGTAAGGCTGCAAGGTTTTGTACGCCCCTTGAATGTCAGGTGCACATCGTTACCGGAGATAGTGTATGTACCCGTAATCTTCTTATTCTTGAAGTTCACACAGAAAGCCTTGTCACTATTGAACGTTATTGACATCTTGTCCTTGGTCATTCCCACCTTTGAGAAATATGTCTGCAACTTATCTTCTATCTTGGTACTTGCAGCCGCCCCGCCAAGACTCGCTATGGTATTGTCGCTTTTAAGCACCACCGCCGGACGCTGATAAGTCCACGTTCCCTGTATCTGCTTGGATGTCGGAACAAGTTTTGTCGACAGAACCTCTGTCACCTTACCAAGCAACTCACTCAACTGCGCACTTGCACTCGCATTGAAACAAAGCAGCATCACTGCCACCGCAACCATTCTGATAGTATTCTTTCCCATGGTTTTCTTTACTGATTTTATCGTATGTTACATATTGTTTTCCTTCTCAAGCAGAGCCATCAACTTCCCCGTCCAGTCCTCACCGTTGACCGGGCATAAAGTCCGGAAGCCCAAAGAGGCTGCCATTTCAACATTCTTCGCACCATCATCCACGAAAAGAGCTTCACTCGGAGATATTCCCTCATGTTCAAGGACATGCCGGAAATACCTCTCACTCGGCTTCATGGCACCTATTTCATAACTCTTATAGCATGCATCAAAATAATCACTGACAGGCTTTCCCTCAGGACATTCGTCATCCAAGCCACGGCTGAACTCACTGCTGCATGCCCATGCCATCATGAACGGGTTGGTGTTGGACACCATCACAAGCCTGTACCCCATATTGCGGAGCTTTCTGAGAATGTCTATGTTACGCTTCGGCAAATCGCTTTTGTAGCCCGTCCAAGCCCACTTGCATTCCTCCCAAGTGACCTCCTTGCCACACATTGCCGACATTTCTGCAACAAATCCGTCCGCCGAGAGCTTGCCGTCCTCCACGTCACCGAACATCCCAGCCTGTGTGTAAGCGTCAAGACGCTTCTCCACATCAGGCACTCCCAATGCACCGAAACGGCGCATCGCTTCCTTTTGGTCAAGAGTGATTATCACTCCTCCAAAGTCAAACAAAATAGTCTTTATCATTGTTCTTTATCCAATTTCGGCACAAAGGTACAATATTTTCCTTAAAACAGCAAAATTCGATGGGAATTGTTTGCAAACATCACCCATATTTGTTAATATTATTTAAGAAAGAGGCATTCTGTATTCAATTATTTCTCCATTCCGTTTTTTCTTCGTACCTTTGCACCCGCAAATGACAAATCGCAGGCATCAAGCCACATCAAACGGTGCGTTGGATGAACGGTTTAGTCTCTGGTCTGCAAAACCAGCCAAGGCGGTTCGACTCCGCCACGCACCTCGAAAGACTGTCTGATACATTCAGACAGTCTTTTTCTATATATTATTCACTCCCAACTGCCAACCATGCCACACCGCCTCACACTCCGCAAAAAAGTTCACCGTAAGAGTCTGGCACACAACATGTTATCTTTCACACAACAAAAAGTAACACTTTGGCATACAAAAGGTAACACTTTAGGACATGAAAGGTAACCGTTTGCCTTGCAAAGTGTTACCTTTGGTTTTGTCGCTTGTAATGGCAAGAATCAGACCTGATATTTCCCTTGTCGCAAAACCAAATATTTATGGTTCGCAAACTTTTATAACCATATTTCTTGGCTGATACGTTTTTTTTGTGTAACTTTGCCACTAATAACTAAATCAAAACATACCACATTATTTTATTATTACAATGAAAAGAACATTTTCCTTTTTCATACTTGTTTTCTTTGTCTGTACCGGAATTTTTGCCCAAAACAACCGCAGCAGGAAGACCAATCTGCTGCGCTCGACAGATAACGCATTCTTCATGACCAATGAGGCTGAACGCATTGGAAACCAAGTCGTGGCATACCAACGTGTGACCGGCGGATGGCCGAAAAACATCGACATGTGCCGACAACTGAGCAAAGAGGAACTTGCTGAAGTCATAAAGCAGAAAAGCCGCCGCAACGATTCCACCACCGACAACAATGCGACGACGACACAATTCCTCTTCCTTGCCCGACTCTATAAGGCTACAGGAGGCAAAGAATGGAAAGAGGCGTGCAAAAAGGCGGTGGACTATCTCATCAGCGGACAATACGAAAACGGAGGCTGGCCGCAGTTCTGGCCTGAGATGCGTGACTATCAGGTGCACATAACATATAACGACAATGCCATGGTGAACACGCTTTCACTGTTCCAAGACATCATCAACGGAAAAGAGCCTTTTGACAGTGACCTGTTTGACACGGCAACAAAGGAACGGCTGCAGAAATCGTTTGATAAGGGCATCGAGTGCATCCTCAACACTCAGATTGTTGTGAAAGGAAAGCCTACGGTATGGTGTCAGCAGCACGACCTCAATACACTGAAACCTGCTCCTGCACGCGCTTATGAGTTGCCTTCGTTCTGTTCGCAGGAGAGTTGTGAGATTGTGCGCCTGCTCATGACGCTGCCTAACCCTGACAAGCGCGTACGCAAAGCCGTCCACAGTGCTATGGCGTGGTTCGACAAATACAAACTGACGGGCTTGCGTGTGACAAGGACTGGCGAAAAAGGCAGCACCGACAGGGACACAAAGCTCGTCAAAGACGCCGGCGGAAGCCCTTTGTGGGCACGATTCTACGACCTTGAACGCTGCGAACCTTTCGTATGCGACCGTGACGGCATACCACGCCGCAGCTTGGAAGAGATAGGCAGGGAGCGACGCGGCGGCTACAGCTGGTTCAACAGT
Organism: Palleniella muris; assembly: GCF_004792655.1. Classification (GTDB taxonomy): domain Bacteria; phylum Bacteroidota; class Bacteroidia; order Bacteroidales; family Bacteroidaceae; genus Prevotella; species Prevotella muris_A. Next base: position 84,136 of record NZ_SRZC01000008.1, read on the forward strand.
AACCCCGCCCTACTCTATCCTCTGTACGAGCAATGGGCGGACAAATACGACAGGCGCAACAAAGGGCGCATCTCACTTTTTACAAAAGGGGCGAACGAGAACGGCACGATAGACATGTCGCGCAAGCCTTCGCCTGACAAACGGAAGTTCAACGTCATTGTAAAACCGGGTGAAAGCATACAGCAAGCGATAGAGAAAGCTCCTTTGGACGGAGCGCAACCGTTCAAAATCCTGCTTCTCAAAGGCACTTACAACCAGAAAGTGATTATCGACCGCCCGAACATTGTCCTTGTCGGAGAGGACAGGGACAGCACAATCATCGTCCTTGCTGAAGGGGCGAAGAGCATGCCAAAAGGCGAATTCCGTGGCAAACCGATAGGACGCGGCGTGATTTCTATCACGGAGGACGGCAACGACTGTGTTATCAGCGGACTGACGGTCTATAACAATTATGGCACAACCGTGGAGAACACCACCTCGCATCAGTTTGCCATTTATGGTCGTGGGACACGCACAATTGTGGTAAACTGCAACGTATGGGCGGACGGCAATGACGCTCTTGCGCTTTGGGCGAAAGAAGGAAAAGGCATGTACTACCATGCCGACCTTAATCTCCGTTGCCCGGGGGTAGACTTTCTTTGCCCTCGTGGCTGGTGTTATGCCACCAGATGCAGGTTCTACGGTGACGGACGTGCCATAATATGGCATGACGGACGCGGTGATAAGACAAAGAAACTTGTCATAAAAGATTCATCATTCGACGCCAAACGACCAACTATCCTCGGACGTTGGCATCACGACTCGCAGTTCTTCCTCGTCAACTGCCACATGTCGGAGAACATTCTTGACACAAACATCACTTATGCTTACAGCGACAAAGTGCTTGACCCGTGTCCTTGGGGACAGCGCACCTATTATTTCGGATGCACTCGCGACGGCGGTGACAGTGGCTGGCTGAGGAACAATCTGCAGGAATCGGAGGAGAAACCGGAGTTCTATGCCATAACCGCATTATGGACTTTCGACAACAAATGGAATCCGGAAAAGCGTCTGCGCGAGCTTTGGGATGTCGTGCAATATAGCATTTTGAAATAAAAATATAATCACCAACAATAATGAACACACACATTTTTTCCATGAAAAACATACTGACAGCCATTTTCGGTTTGATGATTCTCACCGGCAACGCCTACGCACAGAAAAGTTCTCTGCCAAAAGTGAAGAAATGCCTCTATGACTTTGTAGTACCTGACAATGGCGATTTCAAAGCAGCAATAACAGCAGCCAACAACAGAAAAGACACTGCCAAGCGTTTCAGAATATTTGTAAGGCAGGGGAATTATGTAATCCCTGCCTCAACAACGGCTACAATAACGGGCATGGACAACAAGGAGTATCCTGACCCGCGCACAGACCTTACTGCAAGCAATGTGTCTGTCATCGGGGAAAACATGGAGACTACATCTGTCAAAAACACGTGTCCGGAAGTGACCATCGACGGAAAATGGGGACCGGCATGTCCCATTGAAGGATTACGAAAGGCATACACGCTGCATAATTGCGGTACGGACAACTATTTCCAAGACATAAAGTTCATAAACGGAATGAAAGACCGTACCGGGCGAGGCGAGGCTTATGAAGAAAGTGGCGACCGCACTGTATGCAAGAATGTCGGGTTGTGGGGCTATCAGGACACTTACTGTTCCAACCGCGATTCGGCACGCTATTATTTCGAGGGCGGAGTGATACGCGGCCGTACTGACTACGTATGTGGCAAGGGAGACATACTGTTTAACGGTGTGGAATTCAGGCAATGTGAGAAAGGTGGATACATCACGGCACCTTCACGTTCAGTGAAATACGGCTATTTGATGTACAACTGCTCCGTGACCGGTGAGACTCCGGATATTGACGGAACTTACACACTCGGACGACCATGGGGAAAAGGGACGCCAATCAACTTGTGGATAAACACGAAGTTCCATGTCCGCCCTTCAGCTATTGGGTGGGCAGAGATGTCAGGCGGTTGGCCTGCAAGGTTTGCAGAATATGGTTCGCACGACAATCAAGGGGCGACAACAGACCTCAGTGAGCGCAAAACAATATGGAAGCATAAGGACGGTGATGCTCATGACAACAATCCGCGACTGTCTGCCGAAGAGGTTGCGGCTATAAAGCCTGAGACTGCATTGCTTGGAAAAGATAATTGGAGACCTATGGAGATTGCTGCCGACGCTCCAATGGCAAATAATGTGAGAATCAAGAAAGGATGGATTCTGTGGGAAAACAATGATAACACACTTTGCTGGGCTGTCTGCAAGAACGGCATAGTATGGCGTTTCACCACTACTCCGAAAGTCAAGATTGACGACGACGGCAGCACCTATTCTGTCAGAGCTGCCAATGAGCGTGGAGGATTGGGACGTGAGGTTAAGGCTTTGAAACAGAATTGAATCCATTATCGATAATCATCATGATTAAAAGAATTATTCTTGGTGCAAGCATAGCTGTTGCTTTCGCAGGCGTAGCACAAGCACAACAGTTGCCGGCATTCCCCGGAGCGGAAGGTTTTGGGCGATATACCACAGGAGGACGCGGAGGAGTGGTTTACCATGTGACCACATTGGACGACAACGAGACAGAAGGAACACTGCGCCATGCTTTAATGCAGGAGGGCAAAAGGACCATAGTCTTTGATGTTGCCGGCACAATATTCTTGAAAAAGCCGTTACGGGTGGTGAACAGTGACCTTACCATTGCCGGGCAGACAGCTCCCGGAGAGGGCATTTGCATTGCAGGCAACCAGTTCACACTAAAAGGCGACAACACCATTATGAGATATGTGCGCGTGAGGGTTGGCAACGAGCAAGGCGGCAGTCCTGACGGTATCGGTGGCACGGACTTTCACCGTATGATTATCGACCATTGTTCTGTAAGCTGGAGTGTGGACGAATGTTGCAGCGTCTATGGTGGCGAAGATTTCACCGTGCAGTGGTGCATTTTCTCCGAACCGCTAAGGTTTGGCGGTCATCAGAAAGGAGGAAGCCACGGCTATGGGGCTATCTTCGGTGGCGCACGCGCTTCTTATCACCATAACCTTTTGGCACATGGAGAAAGCAGAATGCCACGACTTGGACCAAGACCAGGCACACAGACGCGCGAACATGTTGACGTGAGAAACAACGTAATCTATAATTGGGCGGGCGCAGGCTGCTACGGCTTTGAGGGTATGGCTGTCAATATGGTGAACAATTATTACAAGCCGGGACCTGCAACTCCCAAGAACAATCGTGTCGGATATAGGATTGCAGCACCGGGAATACGCACCACACGATATGTTACAGGGAAGGACGGAAGACCAAACGCTTGGAAACCAATGGAGCATGTTTGGGGACGGTTCTACATTAACGGCAATGTCATGGAGGGCAACGACGAAGTGACTCGTGACAACTGGACTCGTGGTGTGCTTGAACAGATAGACCCAAGGACAAACGATGGTTTGTTCAATGACTCAATTGCAAAGGCTATACAACTAAGTGAGCCGATAGATTACGGCACGATAACCACACATTCCGCTAATGAGGCGTTTCACAGAGTGCTGGAAGAAGCAGGATGCTCCAATGTGCGTGATATCATTGACCGGCGCATAATCCAAGAGACACTCACCGGAACTGCCACTTTCCATGGCAGCATGTCTGGCGACAGCCGTTCTTTCCCGGGATTCATTGACTCACAAAACGATGTGATTCCTGCCGGAGAGACTTCGCCATGGCCGGAACTAAAGGCTACAAAAAAGCAGATAGCAGACCTTAAGGACACCGACGGTGACGGCATTCCTGACAAATGGGAAAAAGCCCATGGACTTAATGCCAAGGACAAAACTGACGGCAACCTCTGCACATTGAGCAAAGAAGGTTATACGAATCTTGAGGTGTATCTTAATTCTCTTGTGGAAATTAAAGTTCCAAAATAAATTCAAAAAGACAATTTATGCGAAATAATTTATCCATCCTTATCCTCTCACTCTTCTTCTGTGCCGAAACCATGGCACAGCAATTCTCCCCTACTACTACAATCTGGACAAACAGAACGATAGAAAGCATACTCGCCCAGGTCGGGAAATACAAGACCGCAAAGGACGTAAACCCTAACGCACCAAAGACAGAAAAGACCAACATACAAGTGCCTTATGGCAATGAGGGACGGGATTTTCTGACTGAATGGGCTTACTCTGAATTTGTCTGGACCAACTTCTATCCCATAGGAAACGGACGCATGGCTGCCATGGTTGCCGGCGGAATCGACAATGAGGTCATACAAATCAATGAGGATACAAGCTGGGACGGCTCGCCTTATGGCACACTGAAGGACGAGAACGGTAACACATTGACCTCAATGGCTGAGGTTTACAAGGCAAAACGCATCACAACCGTTGACCCTACAAGTGGAAGTGTGAAAGGCAATAGCAAATACTACAAGGACATAGCTGCGCAAGCACTGAAGATTGACAATGCTCATACAAAAGAAGCTGTGCAATACCGTTATGACCTTGAGAGCATGGTCGAAGCAAAATTCCTTGGAAACCCTAAACGCCAAAGAGCATATAAATCGTTTGTGGAGCTGTACCTTGACTTCGGGCATAACAGCGCAAACGCCAAAAACTATACAAAAAGTCTTGACCTTACAACGGGCATCGTCACTGTAGAATATGACATCAACGGAACCCACCACAAGCGTGAGACATTTGCAAGTTATCCTGACCAAGCTATAGTGATACGCATTTCCACCGACAAAAAGCAGGATTTCAATGCCACACTGCACAGCTATCATGCCACAGACGCAAAGTATTTCACTTATAACAAGATAAGTGACAACGAGATAAGTCTGCGTGCCCACATCACTGACGGCAACAAAGACGGCAGCATCGGGTGCATTAACGCTGTCTGTTTCGAGGCACGTCTGATGCTTCGTGGAGACGGAAAGTTCCATGTTTCAGCAGACAAGAAATCCATAAAAGTGAAAGGTGCAAAAGACACTGAGGTTTATGTCGTTGGCGCAACGAACTATGTGGACTACCTGACTCTTGACAATGAGAAACCGACACGTGACTGTCACCGCTATATTGCTAACCTAAAGTCCAAGACTTATGGCAAAATCATGCAACGGCATAATGCTGATTTCACCCGGATGTTCAATCGCTCCAACCTTGAAATAGCGAACGTTGACGCAACAGACTACAGCAGTGTGCCGACACAACTGCGTGTAAGAAAGGATGCAGAGGGCATGTCCGGATTCTTGTTTGGTGGCGGTTCAAAACTTTATGCCAATCCTAAAGTGAACACTACTTACACTGACGGTGACAACCAGCTTGCAGTGCTTGAGTTCAATTATGGCAAATATCTCATCATTTCCGGTTCACGACCGGGAAGAAAAGCCACAAACACCGATGACATTGACATAGCGGAAAGCCAGCCACTGAACCTGACAGGCAAATGGAATGCGGCAATGTCGGCAGGATGGAATGGCAAATATACTATCAATATCAACACAGAAATGAACTATTGGGCTGCACAACCACTGAACATTGGTGAGTGTGAACGCCCTCTGACAGACACTTTCCACGAGCTTGCAAAGAGCGGAAGCATAACAGCCGACTACCAATACGGCATAGGCAACAGCGCAACTTACAAGCCGGGAGCACCATGGGTGATGCACCATAACTTTGACCTTTGGCGCGGCACCCAACCTATTGATAATGCTACGGCAGGACTATGGCCCACCGGTGGTGCATGGCTTCTTGACCATGCTTGGCAGTATTATCTGTACAACAATGACAAGGAGTATCTCCGTGAACTGTATCCGTACATGGCAGGAGCGGCACGCTTCTTCACTGACTTCTTGATTGTTGACCCTCAGACCGGCTATCTCATCACTGCCGCATCATGCTCTCCCGAACAAGGAGGTGTGCAGCCCGGTCCTGCTATGGACACACAGCTGATACGCAACCTGTATGACATGGTGCGGAAAGCTGCCAACATCCTTGGAAAAGAAAAGGAAGATGCACAGCTTCTTGCAAAAATAGAGGAACAGATGCCTACTACATATTTTGCAGACGAGAAGGGTCGCTTGGCACCTAACCTCATTGACAACCATGGGTTGGTACAGGAGTGGGTGCGCGGAGATGTTGGATTTGACTTCTCAAAGAAGAACAATCCTGAGGAAGGAAAATACAAACACATCCATAACAAGTACACCGGTAAGGACATAAGCATCAATGAGCATTTTGCGAGCAACAACAGTATGCACCGCCATTGCTCACACTTATGGGAGATTTATCCCGGCACTCATCTCTCTGCTTTCAGCACAAATCCTGCTGAACAAGCTTTGTTCAAGGCTTTCCGCAAATCAGTTGATGCGCGCGGTGCAGGCACCGGACATGGCTGGGGAGTAGCATGGCGAATCAGTCTTAACGCCAGGGCACTTAACGGGGAGCAATCTTCAAAGATGTTGGAGCAGCTTTTCCAAACACGCACATCGCCAAACCTGTTTGACCAGCACCCTAATTTCCAGATTGACGGAAACTATGGAGCTACGGCAGGTGTATTGGAAATGCTCATACAAAGCCACGACGGTGCTGTCACACTGTTGCCGGCAATTCCACAAAGGTGGGCAAACGGCTCATTCAAAGGCTTCGTCACTCGTGAGGGAGCAGTGATTGACCTCGTATGGCGGAATGGAAAACCAACAGAATTGACTATCCATGCCCAAAAGACTCAACCTTTGCGCATACGGGTAATAGGAAGAGAAGAACAAACAGTAGATATGGAAAAAGGCAAGACATATAACCTGAAATTATAAGTAATAGCAATCCTCGTGCCACTCTCTCATGGCATGGGGATTACTGCTATCACAAGTGTCTTGAATTAGCGAAACAACCATCACACACTCGCATTGAATGAAAAAAAACAAAAACTAATCGACCACACATGGTGGAAGGATTCGTGCTGCTGTCAGCAAAGAGCTTGAGCCTAAGTTTGAGGCGGTGCAGAAGGAGATGCTCGCAAAGCAGGGCGAATACATCAAGGCAAACCCTAACTCTAACGGCTCTGTCGCACTGTTGGCGAGAATGCCGGTCGAGGAGTTTGCCACTTACGACAAGATTATCTCGGCAGCAGTGAAGGGCGGCATGCTCGCTCCTGTCTACAACAGCGTGAAAGCGGCTTACGAAAAGGAGCAAGAACGACAGGCCAATGCCTCAAAACTCCAGCCGGGAATGATGGCTCCGGACTTTACACTGCCAACAATCGATGGCGGAAATCTCTCCCTCTCCTCACTGCGCGGCAAATATGTCATCATCGACTTCTGGGGCGCATGGTGCGTATGGTGCATAAAGGGTATGCCGGAGATGAAGAAATACTACGAGAAGTACAAGGACAAGCTCGAAATCCTTGGCGTGGACTGCCGTGACAAAGTTGAGAAATGGAAGGCTGCCGTGGAGAAACACCAGCTCACATGGAAGCATGTCCGCAACAGTGAGGGCAGCGAGGACATCACCGGAAAGTACGCCATCCAAGGCTACCCTACCAAGGTTCTCATTGACCCACAGGGCAAAATCGTGAAATATATCGTCGGTGAAGACCCTGCATTCTACACTGTCCTTGACGAGACATTAGGCAAATAAGTCTCTCCACAATAGGGAATAAAAGCATTTTCTATCAGAAAAACGACTCTCCTGAAAGCAGTTTGCATGGCTTTTGGCAGAGTCGTTTCTTATTTTGTCTGTCCTTCACACAATCCTCTCCCCCATCCTGCTGCAATCGTCATTAAGTGTTTCATCTGTTAAGTTTTAGGAAATATTTTGACAAACAGAAACCTTGAGTTTTCTTATTATCTTCCTTCAAAAACACAGAAAAAAGGCTTTGAAACGTGAAAAATCATTGTTTTCACCATTATTTTTGTCAGATTTGACTGCAAAATGCCACTTTTCAGTTGCAAAAGGTAACGATTGATTTGCCAAATCAATACCTTTTGTACCACAAATCAATACCATTCACACCATAAAGTGATACCATTTACAGTTGTCAGGAATACCATTGACAAAGCCACGCCTATATATTACTGATTATCAATGCATTATACAACCACACAAATACAGCCAATATTTTCAATTTTGCCCACAAATTTATTTTCAAGCGAAATATAATGTTAGAAAAGGGATGAGTTTTCTAATCCGCCAAAAGTTGGAGGCAAGGTAAAAAAACTTCTATAACAAATTCAATGTTATGTGACAAAAAGAAATAAAAAATCGGCTTTTATTTTGTATTTTGCTTATTTAATCGTAACTTTGTAGGCACAAGCAATAAAAATAAAAACAACTATGCAAACAGCAACTGTGTTTACCCCCATACAACTGCAACTGTTGCAGATGTTTTCCCACAAGACCAACGAAACAGAACTTCGTGAGGTTCAATCATTGCTTTCCGAATATTTCGCAAAGAAAGTTGAGGATGCAATCGATGACTTGTGGGAGAAAGGTCAGTGGGATAATGAACAGAATGAGAATGTTTTGAAAGAACATCTCCGCACACCGTACATCCATGGATAGAATTGTACTTGATACAAATTGCCTGCTTGCGTCGTTGTCACGCAAAGGTAATTTCTTCAATGTGTGGCGAGGACTCATTGAGGGCAAGTTTGCATTGTGTTACTCCAATGACATTTTATTGGAATACGAGGAGATTATCAGCATGAAAACCAATGCTGAAATTGCAACTCATGTGATACAAGCGATAGTGAACTCGCCATATACAATTAAGATTGACCCGAGGGATAATTACGGCGGATGTAGATGACAACAAATTTGTTGACTGCGCCATCGCTGCTAACGCACGATTCATTGTTAGCGAAGACGCGCATTTCAATGCTGTAAGAAGAATCGATTTCCCAGCATTGGTTGTGCTACGGCTTGCAGAATTTGCGAGACTACTTTGATTAAAAGAGATTTCTAATTCTTGGAAAAGAGCATTTCGGCTAGATTTTACAAGAGTAAGAATTAATATTAAACAAAATTTCCCTGTCTGTCACGAATGACTGACTGAGAAATCTTATGTGATTACAATGTAACATCTACGTTAGAAAGCACAGTAGCTGTTGCCACAGCCCTAACGGTAACCGCTGGCTTCAGCCATGCGGTAGGGAATAGTCCATACATAAAGTGTGGCAACGCCACACTCCTTTATGCGCCATATCCTTTAGGTAAATGACTTGTTGAGGTTCAGGTTCGTGCCGTTTGTGTGCTCTGCATAAAGGAGTGTGGTTCCACCACACAGCGTTTGAGGCGATTTGCAACCCTTACGGCTAAAGCCGGAGGTTACCGTTAAGGCTGTGGCTCCGCTACACTTTGCATGGAAATATTGACAATAAGGTATCAGTGGTTTCGCAATTCAATCTTGTTTGGCAATATTTCATATCTCCAAAATATTTTCTGAAATATTCATTACGCATCAGTTTATAACACAAAAACAAGTCCCACACCACCAAAAGGATGATGCAGGACTTGTTATATTTGTCTAACAGTAAGCCCGTTAGCTTTTTATTCGTACATTACGCAGCAGCAAAAATCCACTCATAGAAGCAACTGCAAACACCGAAGAGCGCAACGCCCAATGTGCAGAGAGCGAGGGCAAGGCGTGTGTTGCAGTCAGACTTGAATGTAGGGAGCGGTTCGGAATCGTTGTTGATGTACATTGCCTTCACTATCAGGAGATAGTAGTACAGTGAGATTACTGTGTTAATCAATGCTATGAACACAACGACATAAGCTGCAACAGAACCTTGCTGACATGCTGCCATGAAGACAAAGAACTTGCTGAACATTCCGGCAAACGGTGGGATACCGGCAAGACTGAACAATGCCAGTGTCATGAGGAACGCGAGCTTAGGGTTTGTCTTATACAGTCCGTCGTAAGATGACATTGCTGTCGTGCCGTTGTTATTCTCCTCAACTGCGCTGATAACGGTGAACACCGCCATGTTGGCAACAACATAGATGAGAACATAGTATGACAGTGCTGTCACACCGTAAGCAGCGATAGCAGGATTGCCTACTCCCACGACAGCAAGCATGATGTAGCCTGCCTGTGAGATGGAACTGAACGCCATGAATCGCTTAAGGTCGCTCTGACGGATTGCCATAAGGTTGCCGACTGTGATACTGGCAACGATAAGGATGTACATGAGCATCTCCCACTCTGCCGCCATCGGCTGGAACACCTTCATGAGGAGCGTGCAGAGTGTGAACGCTGCTGCTCCCTTAGAGATGACACTGAGGTAGCCTGTCACTGTTGTAGGTGCGCCCTGATATGTGTCCGCTGTCCAGAAATGGAAAGGCACAAGGGAAATCTTGAAGCCAAGTCCTGCAACAAAGAACACAAGTCCGATGATTGTCAGTGTTGAGAAGCCATTGTTAAGGGCTGCTGTGAAATCATCGAAATAGAGTGCGCCGGTAGAACCGTAGAGGAATGAGATGCCGTAGAGCATCACACCACTTGAGAACGTTGCAGTAAGGATGAACTTTGCTGCAGCCTCTGCACTGTGGTGACGGTACTTGTCAAGAGCGACAAGGCATGCCATAGGCACAGATGCCATTTCAAGTCCGAGGAAGAACATGAGGAAATGACCTGCGGACATCATCATGTTCATACCGAGGAGTGTGGAGACAACGAGCATATAGAACTCACCTTCCTTGAACGCAGTGTCAGGACGGCTCATCCAGTTACGGCTCTGAATGACAACAATCAGTGTGCCGGCAGCAAGAATTACCTTCATGACGTTGGCTGCGGTTGTTGCAACGTACATTCCACCGAACGCCTCTGCCGGTTCTCCACAGAAGAAGGTGACGACAGTCTGCACAAGAAGCATCACGCACATCAGCGGATTGAACCACTTGCGCTCTGCTGTCTTGGAAGAAGCGAAATCGGCGATGAAGGCTATTATCAGAATAGCAACAAGTGTTGCTTCCGGAACCATATATAGAAATTGTGAATAATTCATATACTTTCAGTTTTTTAGCCAATAATATTACTTAAAACAGCTGCTACGCCACCGTCAATCACGTTGCTTGCCCAAAGTGGGAAGCTACCGAGAGCCGCAACGCAGAAAATGAGGCAACATACTGTGAAGCGCTCGTCCCATGTTGCATCAGTAAGTTTTTCGTATTCAGGCTTTTTCACCTTCTCGAAGAGGATAAAGCCAACGGTACGAAGGATGTAAACGGCTGTCACAACGATTGATGTACAAGCGATGATAGTGCAGCAACGGTGGAATGTGTCGTTATTCTCGAACGAACCGACGAAGATTGTCATCTCAGCGATGAAACCTGAAAAGCCCGGAAGACCAAGGTTTGCAAGACCTGCTATCACATAGCCTACTGAGAGGAATGGCATAATTTTCATCAAACCGCCCAACTGACGGATGTCACGTGTGTGTGTACGACCGTAAATCATACCGATAAGGGCGAAGAAGAGTGCTGTCATCAAACCGTGGGAAAGCATCTGGAGAATAGCACCTGTGCAAGCAGTCTTGGTCATCATGAGGAGAGCGAAGAGCACAAGTCCGCAGTGGCTGACAGAAGAGTAAGCGTTGATGAACTTCAAGTCGGTCTGGACACATGCAGAGAATGCTCCGTAGACAACAGAGATTGTTGTAAGTATAAGGAACACCCATGCCAACTGCTGTGCTGCTTCAGGAAGAAGGAACATAGCAATGCGGAAACAGCCATAGCCACCGAGCTTCATAAGCACTCCGGCGTGAAGCATGGACACAGATGTAGGGGCGCAACCGTGACCAATTGGTGACCATGTGTGGAATGGGAACAGTGCGCCGAGCACACCGAAACCGATGAACACAAATGGGAACAGAACCTTCTGGACGGCAACAGGGATAGCATGTGCGCCGCCTGTCTGATGAGCGATTTCGAGAAGATTCATTGTCTGTGCACCGCTGAAGAAATAGATTCCTACAAGCCCGATGATGATAAGGGCAGAACCACCCATAAGCATCAAGGTCAGTTTCATTGCGGCATACTCTTTCCTTCCTGAACCCCAGAAACCAATGAGGAGGTACATAGGGATGAGGGCAACCTCATAGAACATGAACATCGTAAAGAGGTCAATGCTGATGAAGAAGCCGTACACACCTGTTGAGAGGAGTGTGAACCACATGAAGAACTCTTTTGTCAGAGGCTGCAGCTTCCATGAAGCGAATGTGCCGGTAAAGACAATGATACTTGACAGCAGAAGCATGACAACGCTGATACCGTCAACACCTACCGCATAAGAGATATGGAGCGGTGCGAACCATACTGTGCTGAATGTGTACAGCATCTCTGCCTCGTTGCCGGCGGCACGCTGAGAGATGAAATCAATAGTCAGCCACGCACTCAGGGCGAGGAGACAGGATGAGCCTGCCACCATCACGCCACGCACCTGTTCGATGTTGCGTGCCAGCCAAAGACCGAACAACATCAGGACGGGGATTACTACGAATAATGTTAATATACTCATTTTTCTTATTCCTTAATTTTAGATTGCCAACAATATTAACGACAACGCAACAGCACCCGTGAGGAACCATACTGCATAGGTGCGCACGTCACCATTCTGCCATGAGCGTATGCTCTCACCACTCTCGTTTGTGCTCCATGCTGTGAAGTCAATAAATCCGTTGATGATTTTCTCATCAATCCATGCCACCGGCTTGGAGACAAAGCGGAAGAGAATCTTGTGTGTGACGAACATATAAACCTCGTCCATATAGAAACGCTTGTATGCAGCACGATGCAGACGTGGGAACATCTTGTACATCTTCTCTGCGATTGGCTGTTTCTCACCTTTATATATATATGTGGCAAGCCCGATGCTCAGAAGTGCTATGACTGTTGAGGTAATGGCAATCTGAGTGTCAAGATGAATTTCATAGACCTTACCTGACGCGCTCACGAATGAACCGAAATTCACAGCCCATCCGCAAGTAATTGTGATGAGTGTAAGGAATATCAGAGGGAATGTCATTGTCCAAGGTGCCTCATGAGGAGTGTGCGCTGCATGGAGCTCCTTGTTCTCTGTTCCCCAGAAAATGCCGTAGTAGAGACGGAACATGTAGAATGCTGTCATTGCGGCAACACCTGTCATTATCCAACCTACAACCGGGCTGTACTGGAAGCAAGCAGTGATAATCTCGTCCTTGGAGAAGAATCCTGAGAACGGAGGAATGCCGGCGATTGCAAGACATGAGAGAAGGAACGTGATGTGAGTAATCGGCATGTACTTGCGCAGACCGCCCATTGCTGACATCTCGTTAGAGTGCACGGCATGGATGATGCATCCTGCCCCAAGGAATAGGCATGCCTTGAACATGGCATGTGTGAACAAGTGGAACATTGACGCCATGTAGCCAAGCTGGGCATGGTTGTCAAGAACGACTCCTGCCTCGTGGCTTGGGAGGCAAACGCCGAGTGACACCATCATGAAGGCTATCTGAGAGATTGTTGAGAACGCAAGCACACGCTTGATGTCGCTCTGTGCACAGGCAATGGCTGCAGCATAGAATGCTGTGAACACACCAACGTACACAACGATGGACATCTGGTCAGGGGCATACTGAATCCAAAGTGGGAACAGACGAGCAATCTGGAACACACCGGCAACAACCATCGTAGCAGCGTGGATAAGCGCACTGACAGGAGTCGGGCCTTCCATAGCGTCCGGAAGCCAAATGTGCAATGGGAACATTGCTGACTTGCCGGCACCGCCGATGAACATAAGCACGAGGGCTGTCGGGATTATCAGGCCACCGGCTGCAACGGCGCGTGAGACATCCCCCTGAAGGAATGGAGCCGCACACTCTGCCATCTGAATCTCCGTACCTGTGAAGTTGAAGCTGAATGAACCTACATAGTAACCATAGATAAGGATACCAATGAGGAAGAACATATCAGCGAAACGTGTGACAATGAATGCTTTCTTTGATGCGTGGACTGCTGCATGCAACGGATAGTAGAATCCGATAAGCAGATAAGAGCTGACGCCCACCAACTCCCAGAACATGTACATCTGGAAGATGTTTGTAGCGACGACAAGTCCGAGCATGGACATTGTAAACAGTGAGAGGAAAGCGTAGTAACGCTCAAAGCCTTTCTCACCGTGCATATATCCGAAAGAATAGATGTGCACCATAAGGCTCACGGTAGAGATGACGATGAGCATCATTGCCGAGATTGGATCAAGCAAGAAGCCAAGGTCAAAACTCAATGAGCCGAGTGGCAGCCAAGTGAAATTGAACGGCACGATGGTAGGCAGTGTGCCGTCAGCAAGACGTTCGGTAGTGAAATAAGTTATTGCCGTATAGTAGGACAATACAGTCACTGCACCGAGCGACAAGGTGCCGATAAGACCGGCAGCCTTATGCGACATCTTCATGCCGGCGAGTCCCAGTACAAGGAATGAGAGCAGCGGCAGAAGAAGAATCAAAAATACATAACTATATTCCATTGTGATTTTCCTTTCCTGTTTATTTCTTTAATTCCTTTATACTGTCCACCTGGTCACTGTTACAGTTACGGTAAACATTAATGATAATAGCCACAGCCACAGCAGTTTCAGCAGCACTCATACCGATAGAGAACAGTGTGAAGAAGAATCCGTCAAGCTGTTCAGGGAAGAGAATGCGGTTGAAAGCGGCAAAGTTGAGGTCAACGGAATTGAGAATCAGCTCTACCGAAATAAGCATGGCTATCAGGTTGCGACGGCTGATGAAGCCGAACACGCCTATGAAAAACAATAGTGCACTGAGCACGAAGAAAAATTCTACGGGTACCATAGCTTATTCCTTTCTTGAGATTAGTATTCCACCGATGATGCATGCCAGAAGGAATACGGAAATGAACTCGAACGGGAGGACATAACCATACTTGTCAGCGCCGACGAGCGCCTTGCCTATGACATCCATGCCGACTTCCTTGTCAGCCACCTGTGCGAAATTGTTAACAAAATGATTCTTCATGAAGACACCTACCACTGTGGCAAAACCTGCGAGAGTCACAAGAGAGCCCAGCACTACACGACTGCCTTTGGCATGCTCGACAAGCCCCTGAAGGGTGCGCTTGCTTACAAGCTGTATGGCAAAGATGTAAATCATCGTGACACCACCGGCATAGACAGAAATCTGCGCGGCACCAAGATAGGTGTAGTCCAGCAGGAAGTAAAGTCCTGCCACACCGAAGAGCACGAACAACAGGAATGTTGCGGCTCTCATTATTCGCTTCGTTGTAACACATATAATGGCTGAGCCAAGTATCACAACAGCGAGTATTGCAAACATTATTAAATTAGCCATTGTTATTTTTTCTTAGTGTTCCATGTTCCGATTTCTATCGGGTTGCCACCGTCAGTGATGTTTGGCAGGGCAGCCTCAAATTTCTCCTTATCCAGATGATGCACAAGGGCGTCACGGCTGAATGTGGAGTTCTCGAAATCATTAACAAACTTGATAGCGTCATGGGGACATGCGTTAACGCACAACTCGCAGAACATACATTCTCCAAGGTCGTAACGATAGTCTTCAAGCACACGCTTTTTCTTGCCATCCTCAGTCTCTATCTGTTTCTGAGTAATCTTGATTGTACCATTAGGACATGCCATCTCACACAACTTGCAAGCGATACATTTGTTGTTGCCATTCTCGTCAAGCGGCATGATGAGGCGTCCGCGGTGACGCGCAGAAACATGAAGTGTTGTCTTGCGGTTCTCCGGATACTGCTCTGTGACCTTCGGTGTGAAATATTCCTTCAATGTCACGCCAAAGCCTGTGCACAGAGACTTCACTCCGTCAACAATACCGCCGAAATATGATTTTTCTTGTTCCATATCTTTATTCTTTATTTAGAAGTGAAGTCCGAACGCTACCACCAATGTCATCAGCACAAGGTTGAGGAGTGACAGTGGCATGAGATACTTCCACTCGAGTTTCAGAATCTGGTCGATACGCAGACGTGGGAATGTCCAGCGAATCCAAAGCAGAATCCATATAATGAAGAATGCTTTGCCGAGAAACCATACAATGCCCGGGATATAGTCCATCACAGCATTGAAACCGTCCAACCCTGCAACATGCAAAGGCATCCAGCCGCCGAGGAACACTGTCGCTGCAACACCGGCACAGATGAACATGTTAAGGTACTCTGCCAGATAGAAGAAGCCGAAGCCCATACCGGAATACTCTGTATGATAGCCGGCAGTCAACTCACTCTCTGCTTCAGGAAGGTCGAAAGGACCACGGTTAGCCTCTGCATTACCTGCAACGATGAATGTCAGGAAAGCGATAATCGCAGGGATGTGTCCCTTGAAAATCAGCCAGCCGTCAGCCTGCGCCTCAATGATGCCGGAGAACTGCATCGTGCCTGTCAGCACAACGGCGGAAATCAGACAAAGACAGAGTGACATCTCGTAAGAAATCATCTGCACGGCACCACGGAGAGCGGAGACAACAGAGTATTTGTTGTTTGAGCCCCATCCTGCAAGGAAGATGCCGATGATGCCCAAACTTGAGATGGCTGTCATAAGGAAGATACCCACATTGAAATCCAACACGTGCGCACCCTTGTTCCATGGCATGAAAGCGAAAGCGCCGACACTGCCGACAAGAGTGAGGAACGGTGCGATGATGTAAAGGAGCTTATCTGCCTTGTCAACAAAGAAAATTTCCTTTGTGAGCATCTTCAACACGTCACAAATAACCTGGAACACTCCCCAAGGACCGACACGCATAGGACCGAGACGGCACTGGAAGTAGGCACACACCTTACGCTCCATGAAAATGAGTATAATCGCCAGAATGGCGTATGCTGCAAGGATGAACACTCCCACGAGCACGCACTCAATAAGTATTGACAGGAAATCACCGAGACCAAGTGTGTCACGCAACAGACTGTCAAACCATGTTGTTACTATACTAAAGTCAAACATATTATTCTTTATTATCTGTCAATATCCGGTATCACATAATCCAATGTCGCGCCAATAGCGATGAGGTCACCAATCTTCTCGCCACGGCAGATTTCGTCCATTGCGCTTACGAGTGGCAATCCCATAGGACGGAACTTCAGACGCAGAGGATTCTTGCCGCCATCACTGCGCAGGTAAACACCAATCTCGCCACGTGAGCCTTCGCATGAAGTGTACCAAGAGCCTTCCGGAACCTTGATAATCGGCTTCTGCTTGATGTAGAAATCTCCCGCAGGGATGTTGTCGATAAGCTGCTCGATGATGCGGACACTCTGCTTCATCTCTTCCATACGCACGAGGTAGCGGTCCATACAGTCGCCCTTTGAGAGAACAACTTGGTCGAAGTCCACCTGTCCGTACATGTCGTAAGGATGATTCTTGCGCACGTCGTTAGCCCAGCCTGCCGCACGTCCTGTACCACCTGTACATCCATAAGAGATAGCATCTTCACAGTTCAGCACGCCTACCCCATTGAAACGGTTGCGGAGAATGATGTTGCCTGTGAACACATCCTCGTATTCCTTGAACATTGGCTTGATGTAGGTGCAGAGGTTCTTTACATTCTTCACGAAGTTCGGATCGATGTCCGCCTGGCATCCGCCGATACGGTAATAATTCTGTATAAGGCGTCCGCCGGTTGTCTCCTCCATACAGTTGAGCACCTGCTCACGGTCGCGCATACCATATATAAAAGGTGTAAGACCGCCAAGGTCCTGTGCGCAGCAGCTGTAAAACAGGAGATGAGAGTCAAGACGCTGCAACTCATCCATGATTGTACGGATGTACTTGATGCGGTCAGTCAGCTCCACTCCCATTGCCTCTTCGACAACAGAGCAAAGAGCGTGACGGTTCATCATCGCAGAGAGATAGTCCAGACGGTCTGTAAGAGCCAATGTCTGTGGGTAAGTGTAGCTCTCGCACATCTTCTCTATTCCGCGGTGGATATATCCGCAATGAGGGTAAATCTTACGAATCTCCTCACCGTTCAGAATTGTCTGCAGACGGAGCACACCGTGGGTTGCAGGGTGCTGAGGACCGATGTTGATGACATAGTCGTCATCGGTGAACAGCTTGTGCTGTGTCTCTGTCAGCTTTCCGTGCTTGTCAAGAGTATACTCTACGGTGTAGTCCGGCTCCGGGTCATCCTCCAGTGTATAACGGTTGTTCTCAGGACTCATGTCGTAATCCTTGCGGAATGGGTAACCTTGGAAATCGGAGCGCAGATAGAGACGGCGCATGTCCTTATTGCCAAGGAACTTGATGCCGTAGAAGTCATACACCTCACGCTCAAGAATCTCCGCACCTTTCCACAGGTTGCTCACCGTAGGGATGCAAGCATTGTCACGGTCGCTGTTGACAGCCTTCACACTGATACGCTCGTGCGTGTCGGTGTTCTCAAGAATGTAGACAGAGCCAAGCCCTTCTTCACCGAAGTCCTCACCAACAATCGTCACGAGGAAATCAAAATGCTTGTCATTCTTAAGTTTCGCCATTTCTGAGGCGAAATCTTTCAATTCAAACTGTTTGTTTTCTAATTTCATAAATTTCCTCCGATTATTGGTTGTTTTCAGCCTTAGCCAATGCTTCCTCAGCCTCCTTCAGCTTAGCCTCGTCGACATTGCCTGTAACCACTATAGGTTTCTTCTCCTTATGGTTTGCCCCGCCAAAGAATTTCTCAACCTTGACCTTACGTTGCAGCTGCATCATGCCATAAAGGATAGCCTCCGGACGTGGAGGGCAGCCAGGCACGAACACATCGACAGGGACAATCTCCTCGATGCCGTTTACCACGTGGTAGCTTGACTTGAACGGTCCGCCGGAAATGGCGCAGCCGCCGACAGCCACAACATACTTAGGCTCAGCCATCTGGTCATACAGACGCTTCATGACGGGAGCCATCTTGTGTGTGATTGTTCCAGCACACATGATGAGGTCTGCCTGACGCGGAGAGTTACGGGTCACCTCGAAACCGAAGCGTGCAAAGTCGTAACGCGCACATCCCACAGCCATGAACTCAATGCCGCAGCAGCTTGTGGCAAACGTCAGTGACCAGAGTGAATTGCTTCGTCCCCAGTTGATTGCCTCGTCGAGGGAACCGACAACCACATTCACACCACCCTCATGAAGCTCCTTGACAATCTCCTCAAGGGTCTCATTGTCCTTGAAATCCGAATACGGAATACTTTTGATAACAGGCTTCTTTACTTCCATTCCAATGCTCCTTTCCGCCAAGCATAAGCAAGGCCAAATACAAGTACTAAGAGGAAAAATCCGATGCTGACAATAGCAAGCGGACCAAAGTCCTTCACCATCACTGCCCATGGATAGAGGAAAAGCGTCTCCACATCGAACATGAGGAACAGAATGGCAAACAGATAGTAGCCGACGCCAACAGGTATCCAAGAAGAACCGTGAGTAGGGATACCACACTCAAACGGCTCGCCTTTGACCTTGTTGTACGTACGGGGACCAATCAACTTGGCAATGACATAAGCTGCCACAACCAAGAAAACAGCCGTTACCAGAACGGTAATAAACAAAGTGAAATACATATATTTTTTGAATAATTATTAAGTTACCAGCAAGAAAGCCTTCAAACAGGGTACAAAGTTAATAAAAAAAATGCTAAATATTAAATAATATTTATCTTTTTATTCTAATATGTGGCAAAAATTGACAAACCACATACATTTTACGCATCTATCCGGCAGAAAACTGCATTTGTCCACCATACAAGAACCATATCCAAACAAACAAAAAGAGACAACCAACAAAACTTGGTTATCTCTTTGTACACTCTTAGGGGCTCGAACCCTAGACCCACTGATTAAGAGTCAGTTGCTCTACCAACTGAGCTAAGAGTGCAGGTGCTTTTTTATCACGAGATGATGTATTTCTCAAAAGCAAGTGCAAAGGTACTGACTTTTTCTGAAACCACCAAACTTTTCTTTATCTTTTTTGAAAATTTTATTATCATAACCACAAAATCCGCCCACACTGACATAAAAGCAAAAAAGACAGCTACAAACCTGTAACTGTCTTCTTGTACACTCTTAGGGGCTCGAACCCTAGACCCACTGATTAAGAGTCAGTTGCTCTACCAACTGAGCTAAGAGTGCAGATGCTTTTTAATTGCGAGATGATGTATTTCTCAAAAGCGGGTGCAAAGGTACTGACTTTTACTGAAACTACCAAACATTTCCATACTTTTTTTTCATTTCATGTGAAAAGTATGATTATTCTTGTTTTATATCAACCTTTTATACTTTGCATATTTCAAAAGCAGCTGTTTTGTGCCACAGTTCAGGAACTCCACCGTTGCCTTCGCATTCTCACCTCTTCCTTCTATTTTCAGCACAGTGCCTATACCAAAGCGTTCATGTTCTATGCGCACTCCCGCAGCAAGCTCACTTGCAGAAGATGCTGAAGCTGTGGAAACATTCGATACCGACAAAGATGAAGCACTACCGTCCATTGCTTTCTGCACTCCGTAGGCAGTGTCTGCCCGCCCGATTCTCGTCATGCGGCGACCGGAGAAAGTTGAAGCACGCTGCATTTCCTGCTCAAACTCCGGTGTGAAGGTTTCAGCAGGAGCTTCTTTCTGCCTGCCAAAGACAGCTTTCGGTTTCGAGTCTGCCTTGAACTGCGAAGCCACAGGACGCGAATTCTGATAGCCGCGTCTTCCGGTCATCCATTCCGGACGGTCTGAACCAGAAGCGTCTCTCTGTCTGTCCCATGGCATCCTGCCTTTGGAAGTCCACGGAGTGGCACTGCCATCATGCTGAAAATTATGGATTTCAACAAACTTCGAGTCTATTTCATTCAGGAAACGCGACGGCGTACCGAACTCCAGCTTGCCATAACGGTAACGGTTCTGTGCCGAGGTCAGTATGCAATGCTTCTCCGCACGAGTGATTGCAACATAGAAAAGACGACGTTCCTCTTCTATGGCACGCTGTGATTCCGTGCATTTTGCAGAAGGGAAAATGTTCTCTTCCATACCGACAATGAACACTGTCGGGAACTCCAGCCCTTTGGCAGAATGGATGGTCATCAATGTAACCTTGTCATCCTGCATAGCTGAATCACCGGAAGCATTCTCACCATCATCACTTTCAAGGTCTGACTGCAAAGATATTTCCTGAAGGAATTCCGTTATTCCGACATGCTCTTCCCCACTCTCCTCACGGCGGTCATCCACAAACTCACGCATAGAGTCTATGAGTTCCTGCAGATTCTCCTGGCGCGAGATGTCATCAGGCTCCGCACCGGAGTAGATGTCCTTCGAGATTCCCGACTCCACGACAATACGCTTTCCCAAGGAATAAGCATCTTCCTCTGCCACCGCTTCTGCAAAACCGCCTATCAGTTCTGCAAAAGCCATGAGTTTGGATGCCGTCCCTTTGTTGACATCAAGATTGTACATCACAGGAGCTTTCACTATCTCCCACGGAGCGACTCTCAGTTCTCCGGACAGCGACATCACCTTGTCAATGGTCGTCTTGCCTATGCCACGCGCAGGATAATTGATGACTCGGCGCAATGCTTCCTCATCGTGCACATTGACCGTAAGGCGCAGATATGCCACAACATCCTTTATTTCCTTGCGCTGATAGAACGACAGACCTCCGTAAATGCGGTACGGTATGTTGTCCTTTCGGAACTGTTCCTCAAACGTTCGTGACTGGGCATTCGTACGGTAAAGTATTGCGAAATCAGCATAATGTGCTCCCTCACCGCGCATGAGCCGCCGAATGTCCTTCGCGACAATCACAGCCTCCTCACGGTCGGAATAGCAGTACTTCAGCTGCAGGCTTTCTCCTTTATCATTATTGGAATAGACATTCTTCCTTATCTGGCGCCGGTTATGCTCGATAAGGCTGTTCGCTGCCTGAACAATCCTTTGCGTAGAACGGTAGTTCTGTTCCAGTTTGAACAGGCGTGCACCGGATTCCGATGACGAACCGGCAGCGTCCGCCACACCATCCTGCCGCTCACCGAACTTCTGCCGGAAATCAAGAATATTGTCAATGTCCGCCCCACGAAACCCATATATCGACTGTGCATCATCACCAACGACACATATCTGCCGGTGGTCACGGACTATCTGCAACACAATCTTCTGCTGCACAGCATTCGTGTCCTGATACTCATCGACAAGAACATACCGGAACCTGTCAGCGTATTTGGCACGCACAGCCTCGTTTTTCTCAAAAAGAAGATATGTATAAAGCAAAAGGTCATCGAAATCCATTGCATTAGCCTGACGCAGACGGTTCTGGTACTCTTCGTATATCCGTGGCATGCGCGGCATTCCGGACTCTTTGTCACGGACGGCATGGCTGCTGTTTGAAGCATAATCCACAGGCAATTCGATGTTATTCTTTGCCATTGAAATACGGCTATGCACTGTGGCAGGCTTGTAAATCTTCTCATCAAGCCCTAATTCCTTTACTATGGCGTTGAGCAAAGAACGTGAGTCGCCCTCGTCATAGATGGTAAAAGAGGAAGTGTAGCCGATACTCCCCGCCTCGGCACGCAATATTCTTGAAAATACAGAGTGGAACGTGCCCATGTGGAGGTACCGTGCCGCATCCCCACCGACAAGCTGTCCGATGCGCTGCTTCATTTCGTTTGCAGCCTTGTTGGTGAATGTCAGTGCAAGGATTTCCCATGGCATATAGCCATTTTCAATAAGGTACGCAATCTTATAGGTAAGCACACGGGTCTTGCCGGAACCCGCTCCTGCAATGACAAGTGACGGTCCGGCACAATATTCCACAGCCTCTCGCTGCGAGGCGTTCAGTTCTTCAAGGTTCATAAATCAATGAGGGGGACTCTGAAGTTTATTAGAGTTAGAGTTATTCGATTTATCCGAATGATTCGATTTCATCAACCGAACACCTTTATTTCTGATATTTATACACACCACCGGCTACAGTGGATGTGTTGATAGCTTCCCCTTCTTTTGGGAATGAAGGGATAAAGCGCATCTCACGCTGTATGCGCTGCTGTCGCTGGCGCATATAATAGCTTGGATTCAGTGAGGAGTATTTTCTCGGATTAGGCAGGGTCGCCGCTATCAGGGCACAGTCCGCGCGTGTCAGGTCTATACTTGTTTTTCCTTCGAAATGGTACTTCGCCACAGCATCCGCACCATATATGCCCGGTCCCATCTCTATGGAATTGAGGTAGACTTCCATGATACGCTGCTTGGACCAGAACATTTCTATCAGGAAAGTGAAATAGCTCTCCAATCCCTTGCGCACCCAACTCCTGCCGGGCCATAGGAAAACATTCTTCGCCGTCTGCTGGGATATGGTCGACGCGCCATGCACCGTACCGCCTCTGCTGTTGTGCATCACCGCCTTCTGTATGGCATTGAAGTCAAAACCGTGATGCAGGAGGAAACGCTGGTCCTCACTCGCCATGACGGCAACAGGCAGATGCTTGGAGATTTTATCCATACTCACCCAATGGTGGTGCATGGCTATGGTCTTTCCGTCCTTCACCTGCTCGACTGTCCGGATAATCATCAGCGGAGTGATGTAGACCGGCACATACTTGAACAGCAGGACAGCAAGAATCGTTGACGCAAAGAAGATTGCAACCACTGCGGCCACAATCTTCTTCAAAAGTCCGAATGTCAAAGTGTTAAGCAAACTCATTTATGCTATATCACTTGAGTGTGCCGGCATTAGCAGCATCCACCATGGCCTGGGAAGCATACAGATAGACCTCCACACGGCGGCTTGCAGCAGCGTTCTCGGAACCGTCGCTGTTGCGGATAAGATACTGTGGGTCCTCGCCAAAGCCCTTCACTGTCTTTATCTGTGCAGGAGCGACACGGCAGGTGTTCATGAGATAGTTTGACACAGCATAGGCACGGTTGTTGCTGAGGTCAAGGTTAAGCTGGTCGGAACCGTCGGAAGATGCGTAACCGTAGATAGCCACGTCACAGTCTGTGTAGACGTTCAGCACACTGTTTGCGAACTTGCTCAAAGCATTCTGTGCAGCCGGCTGAAGCGCAGACTTGCCTGTGTTGAAAAGGATACCGTTGTCAAAAGAGACCTTTACAGCCTGCAGACCGTTAGCATCCGTAACGCTCTCGACAGTAGCATTCTCAACCTGTGCAGCAGCAGCCTTCGCCTTGTCCATTTTCTTGCCGATGAGGTAGCCCGCACCGGTACCTACCGCACCGCCAATGGCTGAACCGATGAGTGCACTCTTGCCGCTCTTGCCTGCAAGACCGCCGATGAGTGCGCCAAGAGCAGCACCGCCGCCACCACCTGCCAGCATACCTGTCTGCTGACTTGAACCACAACCTGCCAACACAAGTGCTGCAAGAGCAACACATATTGTCTTAATACCTTTCATAGCCTTTGCTTTTTGTTTAATGAATCAATCTATAAAAATATTGGGTGCAAATTTCGTGAAAAATATTGAGATATGCAAGCATTTTTGCGTTAATTAACGCTGAGCGGCATTTACACCGCTATTCCGTGGATAATAATTCGAGTTTTCTCCCGAAAGGCTGTCCTTTTGCCCAAGAATCCGAAAGGTGGCACGCATTTGGTGAGTGTACAGCCATGTAGAAATGCAAGCATGGCGAGTGGCATAATGACAGGTAACCTTTCACATCATAAAAGATTACGGTTGACCCGGTGAAATGTTACCTTTTGCAGACCAAAGGATAACCTTTCACCGGGTCAACCGTTCTTTAATGTTTATTAAGTTTTTATTTTGCTGAAAACAAGCGGATGCCTGACATTTTGCTGCATATCGCACCGTTTTGCTTACAGGGATGTCTTCCGTCAGAACTCAGCTACCGTTATGCCTGTCCCACCGAACCTGATATCCTCGTCACGGTAGCGTATTACGTTTGGCACAGAGCCAAGATACTGGCGGATGAGCTGTCGGAGGATGCCGTTTCCCTTGCCATGCAAGATGCGCACCTGCTGAACTCCGACAAGGATTGCGTCGTCAATGAAATACTGCACTGCCGTGAGTGCCTCATCACCTCTCATGCCACGCACATCCAGTTCATGGTTGAAATTGCGCGTGTGGTCATCCATTGTCGCACGAGTGGCATGGGACACCTTTGCCGTCTCTGCGGCAAGGGCGGCCGCTGCGGCAGAAAGACCGCCGCGAAGCATGTTCTCATCCGTGACATTCTGTGAAGCAACCTCCTGGCGGGCATGCTCCAGACGGTCAGACTTAACCTTTGAGCGCATTCCTCCGGAGAATGTCACGGTTGCCATTTTGCCCTGAATCGCCTCAACTGTGCCGACAGTCTTTGTGCCACGGATGCGTACACTGTCGCCCACCTCCACAGGTTTCGAGGCATCGATACGCTGAGCAGCCTCACGCAACACCTCTGCTGCCTTTTTCTCTGCAGCATTGATGGCACCTTCCGCCTTGTTCCGCTTGCGCTCCTCACGACGTCGCTGGCGCTGCTGGATCTGCTCTATCTTCTTTTGGATCGCATCATCCTTCGCCTTGAGGTCTATCTCGTCAACCTCTTGCTCAAAGGTGCGCAATTCCTCACGTATGCGCTTTGTCTCCTCTTTCTCTGCCTGCGCCTCGCGTATTTCCTTTATGGCAAGTTCCACACGGCGGTTGCTCTCCTGAATGATTTCCTTCGCCTCAGCCTTTGCCTTCGCAATAATATCATGCCGTTCCTTGTTCAGCCGTTCTATCTCCTCACGATACCGGAGGACGGTCTTCTCCATATCCTTCTCGTGTTGGTGGATGGTCTGACGCTTTCCCTCCCAATAGCGCTTGTCACGGACAATATCCTGCAAGTACTTGTCGCTCTGGATATAATCCTGACCGACTATCTCCGTGGCAGCCTTTATGACAGACTCCGGCAGACCAATCTTCCTTGCAATCTCTATCGCGAATGACGAGCCCGGCCTGCCTATGGCAAGCTGGAACAAGGCACGCATCTCATGGCGGTCATAGAGCATTGCACCGTTGGCAACGCCATCATGACGGTCGGCAAACTCTTTCAGATTCTGATAATGCGTTGTCACTATGCCCCACACCTTGTTATTGCATAGCTGTTCAAGGACACTTTCCGCTATAGCTCCGCCTATCTGTGGCTCCGTTCCGGTGCCGAACTCATCGATGAGTATCATTGTGCCGGCATCTGCATTGCGGAGCATCTGCTTCATGTTCATAAGGTGGCTGGAATATGTCGACAAATCATCAGAAATGCTCTGCTCATCGCCGATGTCCATCATTATGCTTTTGAACACTCCGGTGCGCGACCTCTCACCGACAGGAATGGACAAGCCGCACTGCAACATGTATTGCAGCAATCCGGCTGTCTTCAGGCAGACAGACTTTCCTCCGGCATTCGGACCGGAAATGATAAGCATCCGCTTCTCTTCCGTCAGCGTTATGTCAAGCGGCACAATGCGTTTTGCAGGAGAAGTGTCCTCCGGAACGCGCTCACGCTCATGCTTCTCTATGGAAAGCTGCAGCAGAGGATGACGCGCCTGAATCCAATCGACCACAGGAGACTGCTCCACCTCCGGCTCAAAAGCCTTCAAAGTCTCGGCAAGCAAAGACTTTGCACGTATGAAGTCAACATAAGCAAGAAGGCGGTACGACTCCCCTATCATACGGATATGGGGACGTATCTGTGATGCTATGCCTTTCAATATACGGACTATCTCACGGCGTTCCTCTGCCTCCAACTCGCGGATCTTGTTGTTTGCCTCCACGACCTCTGTCGGTTCGATGAAGACAGTCCTGCCGGAAGCGGACTCATCGTGCACGATGCCCGAGATTTTGCGCTTCATGGCAGGCACGACAGGGATAACCAACCTGCCGTCACGCAACGCCGGGGTGACATCACGCTCTATGAGTCCTTCGCGCTTGGCATTATTGAGAATACCGTTAAGTGTCCTTGAGATTGAGCCTTCCATGCTTCTCAACTCATAACGTATACGTCCCAGTTCACGCGTGGCATTGTCACGCAGATGACCGGAATTGTCAAGCAGCTGCCCTATACGTCCTGTTATATTAGGGAATATGCAGATACCTTCCGTCAGTTTCTGCAAGGCAGGATAGCGGTAACAGAACTCTCCGTCAGCCGTTTCGTCAGCATCACGTGAGAGGAATGTAATAATCTTGTGAATGGTTGTGAGCGAACGCTGCAGATTCCACAGTTCCTCTTCCTCAAGATGCGTACCTTCAAGGCGGAGGCGTGCTATCGCCTCACGCATGTCAAAGAAATAGTCAAGAGGGAAATCGTCAGTTTCCTCCTTCAGACGGCGGAACTCCCTGACCTGCTGAAGCCATGCCTGAATCTCCGAAGCGTCAGTGGAGAAGAGCATGTCGTCAACCATCTTGCGTCCCAGACCGCACATGCAACGGTTGGCGAGCATTACGCGAATCTCGTCAAACCCTATCTTATGTTCAAAATTTTCCGGATATATCATCTCAAATCTATGATTTCTGCTTTAGGGTAGTCCTTGGAATTGAAACTGAACTCCTTGTCGGAAATGGCTTTCTTGCTGAAATTTGAGATTTGTATCGTTATCCACTGTCCCTTCTGAAGCATGCGCACCTGTGTCGGCACATACTTGCTGTTCACTGTTATATACATCTCAGATATTGCCTGTTTTCCTGTCGCAACCATGTGGACAAGGCGTGTGTTCCCCTGAATCTTCTGTGAAAGCTTGTAGCCTTTCTTGTAAAGGGAGATGAAGGAATAAGGGTTCATCATCTGCTGCTTGCTGACTGACGGGTTGGCAACATTCACTTCGTTTGTCGAAGCCATGTATGTCCACTGCGTCTTGCCGTTGTACCACATTGTTGCATTCGGTGTGCGCGCACGGAATTTCGTGCCTTTTATGGCGATTGAGCCTGTCTGTCTGCCAATTTTCCCTCCCGAAATGGTGAAGGAAGCACTTGCTCCGCTCTTATTACCCACGACAGCAGCCACCTTGTCGAGTGTCTTCCTTGCATCCTCAGCATTGCCGGCAAAAGCATGCAAGGCAACGAAAACGAGACTGAATAAAAGTAATATCTTTTTCATTTGTTTGTATCTCTTTTGTGATTTTGAATGGTCTTTATGTAATTTTCAATACTTATGTGCATCATTGGCGTAGTTGTGCGATAAGAGTGTCCAGTGAGTTCTCATCTGTCACAAGCACCTCACGTGGCTTCGAGCCCTGTGCCGCGCCAACGATTCCAAGGCGTTCAATCTGATCCATCAGTCGTCCTGCGCGGTTGTAGCCGATAGAGAACTTGCGCTGGATGGCAGATGTCGAACCTTGGTTACTCATCACTATAAAGCGCGCCACCTCTTCAAACAATGGGTCAAGGTCGGCAAGACTGCTGTCACCGACTCCTCCTGCCCCTGTCTCATCTGTAGCCGGTTCAGGCAATTCCATAGGATGAAGAGGACCGGGCTGTGAGGCTATGTAGTTGGCAATGTCCTCAACCTCCGGTGTGTCGACAAAGGCACACTGCACACGGGTCGGCTCCTGACCGTTGAGGAAGAGCATGTCGCCACGTCCCACAAGCTGGTTTGCACCCGGACGGTCAAGGATTGTGCGCGAGTCAACTATCGCTCCGACACGGAAAGCGATACGTCCCGGGAAGTTCGCCTTGATGTTACCCGTGATGATTGATGTCGTCGGACGCTGTGTCGCGATAATCATGTGTATGCCGACAGCACGCGCAAGCTGTGCAATACGCGCTATCGGAAGCTCCACTTCCTTGCCTGCCGTCATGATAAGGTCGCCGAACTCATCGATGATTACCACTATGTACGGCATGTACTCGTGTCCCTTCTCCGGGTTGAGCTTGTGGGAGAGGAACTTCTGGTTGTACTCCTTGATGTTGCGCGCGCCGGCAGCCTTCAGCAAGTCATAGCGTGTGTCCATGAGCGTACACAATGATTTCAATGTGCGGACAACCTTTGTCACATCGGTGATGATCGGATCTTCGTCCTCATCCACCGACGCCATGAAATGCTCGGCAATAGGACCGTAGACAGAAAACTCCACCTTCTTCGGGTCGACAAGCACGATTTTCAACTCGTTAGGGTGCTTTTTGTAGAGTAGTGAAGTAATGATTGCGTTCAAGCCGACAGACTTTCCCTGACCTGTCGCACCTGCAACAAGAAGGTGAGGCTGCTTGGCAAGGTCCACCATGAACACCTCGTTGGTGATTGTCTTGCCGAGAGCAATCGGCAGTTCCATGGTCGATTCCTGGAATTTCTTGGAGTTAAGTATGGACTCCATGGACACTATCGCCGGCTTGGCGTTAGGAACCTCGATACCGATAGTGCCTTTTCCGGGAATCGGAGCGATGATACGGATACCAAGTGCGGCAAGGGACAGCGCGATATCGTCCTCAAGATTGCGTATCTTTGAGATACGGACGCCCTCTGCCGGAGTAATCTCGTAAAGCGTGATTGTCGGACCTACAGTCGCCTTTATCTCACGAATCTGCACACCGAAAGAGTTGAGAACCTCCACAATGCGCTTCTTGTTGGCAATGAGTTCCTCTTTGTCAATGTACGGTTTGCTGTCGTTGTCATACTTTTTCAACAGGTTCAGCGTCGGGAACTTGTACGCCGTGAACGGCTCACGAGGGTTTATAGGAGTGGAAAGGTCATAGTGCGTAAGGTTCTTGCCACACGCCTTTTCCTCTTTTGCCCCTGTTTCCACCACGAGCTCCACATCCTTGCCCGTTTCAGATTCCGATTTTCCGGAAGTGTTGCCCACAGATTCCGGTTCGGAATCATGGAGAACAATCTCACCGGTCTCCTCGTCCACCATGGTGCGGTTGGCGGTATCCTCTGTGTTGTCAGGCTGGTCGAATGTCGCCACACCCTCATTGAACGATACAGTCTGTGCAGCAGGGTTCTCGTAAGACGCGCTTTCATTGTTCCATGTGTCCTCCGATTCCCCTCCACCTATCTCCGCAGAGAATTTCACCTTGCTTGTAATGTAGCCGATAGGATTCAGAAGATGGCGGACAAAGGCTATTGTCTCGGAAGTGAGGAATGTCAGGAAAGCCACCGCCACAATACCAAGCACGGCGATAAGTCCCGGAGAACCTATCACCCCTTCAAGGAACTGGCGGCTGTTTTCGCCATGGTCTCCACCTGGATAGAACACTTGGTCGGTCATTATCGGTGTGAGGAACTTCGCGAACGTGACAGACATCCACACCATGGTCAGCGCAGTTGAGAAAAACCATTTCCACAGATTCACCTTGTATGCGCCCATAAGCTGCAGACCGCAGAACATGATGAACACAGGGATAAAGAATGCTGCAATACCGAACCAACGCGCAACGAGGATATAACTCATAAGCGCGCCTATCGAGCCGCAGACATTTTGGAAAGAGTGGCTTGAGCTGATAAGTTCCCCGGGGCGAAGCTGTATGACAAGACTCTGGTCATAAGCCCCTGTAAAGAAATAGCTTACCATGGCTATCATCATGTAAATGGCGAGGCTTGAAAATACAAGACCTACGACAAAATCCACCTTTTCGTTATGGACAACGCTGCCTATTCCCATAACGTCAGCGTATGTTTTCTTTACCTTTTTACCTGATTTTGCCGCTTTTTTATTGTTGTTTTTTACAGTGGACATACTTATGTGATTATTTTTCGTAAATGCAAAAGTAATTGAAAAAAATCATAATCCTACTATATTCCTTGATTTTTTTTGTTAATTTTGCAAATGGTAAAGATTGACAGATGAAAAAACATATTACAAACAAGTTCGACAAAAAACTGATGCCAACACTCCCACGTGCGGTGTTCGAAGGGAAAATCGTGGTGGTTCTCAACGAATCGGAGGCAGAAAAGGCTGTTAGCTACCTTTTGTCACAAGACATCCTCGGAATGGATACCGAGACACGCCCTTCATTCGTCAAAGGGCGGCAGCATAAAGTCGCTTTGCTGCAAGTCGCGACACACGACATTTGCTTTCTGTTCCGCCTTAACCTCCTGAAGGACTCCCCCGCCGTGAAAGCGTTCCTTGAGGACAAAACAGTGAAGAAAATAGGGCTTTCATGGCATGATGACATAAGAAGCCTGAGCAACAGAATAAAATTCACTCCGGGAACGTTCATCGAACTTCAGGACGAAGTGAAGTCTGTCGGGATAACAGACCTCAGTCTTGCAAAGATTTTCGCTAACCTGTTCCAACACCGCATCTCCAAGCGCGAACAGCTTTCCAACTGGGAGGCCGACATCCTTCAGGACAAGCAGAAGCGGTATGCGGCAACGGATGCATGGGCGTGCATCATGATTTACGAAGAGCTTGTGCGACTGAAGGATACCGGCGACTATGAACTCGAAATCGTGCCCGAACCGGACCCCCTGGAGTCTGCCGGCGATGCCGCCCAAATTGCAACAACTGAAGAGGAACAAAAAGAAACCACACATCGAAATGTATAAGACCATCCAACTGAAAAGAGGCAAAGAAGAGTCTCTGAAACGTTTTCACCCATGGATTTTCTCCGGTGCCATCCAAGCTATGGACAAAGGCATCGAGGAGGGCGAAACCGTGCGTGTCATAACCTCAAACGGCGAGTTCATCGCAGCAGGACACTACCAAATCGGAAGCATTGCCGTAAGAGTCCTGACATTTGACGACATAGAAATCGACTACAACTACTGGAAAGACAGGCTCACATCGGCATTGCAGATGCGCCGGAGCATAGGGATTGCCGACAATCCTGACAACAACACGTACCGTCTTGTGCATGGAGAAGGCGACTGCATGCCAGGACTTGTCATCGACTGCTATGGCAAGACAGCTGTCGTTCAGGCTCACTCCGTCGGCATACACGTGTGCAGGAACGACATTGCGAAAGCATTGGTGGACGTCATGGGTGACAGAATAGAGAATGTCTACTACAAAAGCGAGACGACACTGCCGTTCAAGGCGGAGCTGTCTTCAGGCAATGAGATGAAGTCGGGATTCCTTTACGGTGGCTCGGACGAGAACACTGCCATAGAGAACGGGCTCAAATTCCGTGTCGATTGGCTGTACGGACAGAAGACAGGCTTCTTTGTCGACCAGCGAGAAAACCGCTCTCTGCTTGAACGCTACTCTAAAGGGAAACGCGTGCTGAACATGTTCTGCTACACGGGAGGCTTCTCTTTCTACGCCATGCGTGGCGGTGCGGAAATCGTGCACTCTGTTGACAGTTCGGGCAAAGCCATCGAACTGACCAACGCTAATGTAGACATGAATTTCCCGGGCGACACCAGGCATAAGGCTTTCTGTGAGGATGCCTTCAAGTTCCTTGAGAAAAACGGCGACAAATATGACCTCATAATCCTTGACCCTCCTGCTTTTGCAAAGCACCGCGCTGCACTGCGCAACGCATTGAAAGGATATACAAGGCTTAATGTCAAGGCTTTCGAGCATATCAAGAAAGGCGGAATACTGTTCACTTTCTCTTGTTCGCAGGTTGTCACAAAGGACAATTTCCGCAATGCAGTATTCACCGCTGCCGCACAAGCAGGAAGAACAGTGAGGATTCTGCACCAGCTCCACCAGCCTGCCGACCACCCTATCAACATCTATCATCCTGAAGGCGAGTACCTTAAAGGGCTTGTCTTGTACGTGGAATAGACCGTCTGTGCATTGGGTTGCGGCAGGGAACAGCCATAGTAATAAGCCCCTTAAAAACAATAAGGCTTCATGAGCATTTCAAAAGGTAACACTTTGCATTGTAAAAGGTTACACTTTACCATGCCAAAGGTAACGCTTTATCATGCAAAAGGTTACCTTTCATTTCCCTCTCGTCACGCTCTGGTTTCCCAAAGCCCATAACACTCTCATTCTTACCGATATACATGATTCACACTGTTGCCACTTTCATACATACAAACAAGCTGCTTTCCAAAAACGGTCTGCACTTTGTGGCACTGTCCGGAGGCGCGGACAGTGTCGCACTGTTGCTTGTGCTTGCCGATCTTGGGTACAGCGTTGAGGCTGTACACTGCAACTTCCACCTTCGTGGGGAAGAAAGCAACCGTGACGAATCGTTCTGCCGTGACCTGTGCAAGAGTGCCGGAATAAGGCTGCATGTCGTGCATTTCGACACACAATCTTTCGCAAAACTGCATGGCATAAGCATAGAAATGGCGGCAAGGGATTTGCGCTACTCTTACTTTCATCAACTAAAGAAAGACCTTGATGCCGAGAGTATTTGCGTTGCACACCATAAGGACGATCTGGCAGAGACGGTGCTCATGAACCTTGTACGTGGCACCGGACTGTTAGGACTGACAGGCATCAGACCGAAGAACGGGGATGTCGTGCGCCCGTTCCTGTGTGTCGGCAGGAAAGATATAGAAGATTTCCTTGTATTGCGAGGGCAGAAGTTTGTGACGGACAGCACCAATCTTGTCGACGATGTGACAAGGAACAATGTCAGGCTTAACATCATTCCGCTTCTGAAAAGAATCAACCCCTCTGTCACAGACGCCGTTGCAAGCACGGCGCAGCATGTCGCCGACGCTCTGAAACTGCTTGAAGAGAGCACTAACGAGTGGATAGCGAAATGCACTAAAAATGCCGGCGGAACAACAGAAATCAACATCAAGACATTGCTTGGCAGCCCTTCGCCAAACCATATTCTATACTCCATACTCAGCAGAAGAGGCATTCCGTCGCAAATCATTACAGAAATAAGCAGGCATCTGCACTCCCAAACCGGTACAATGTGGTCGTACAAGGATACTGTTATCTTGCTTGACCGGGGCAACATCGTCATTTCCGACAAGCCGGAATACTTCAAAAAGACAATAATCCCTCTAACCGGCAAATATCTCCTGAGTAATGGCAGGCATCTAAGCATTGACATTATCGAGAAAACAAAAGACTTTGCCATTGACAAAGCCCCTTTTGTCGCGCAAATGGATGCTGAGACAGTGGAGTTTCCTTTGACAATCCGTGAGGTAGAGAATGGCGACAGATTCACTCCGTACGGGATGAAAGGCAGCAAACTTGTCAGTGATTTCCTGACCGACAGGAAGGTAAGCCTTATCGAAAAGAAGAAACAACTTTGCCTGACCGACAGCAACGGAAGAATAATATGGCTGGTGGGGCATCGCATTGGTAACAGCAACAAAATCAGCGTGCATACAATAAAAATCCTTCGCGTGCGTTATTTATAAAAGACTCCGGTTCTTTGCACAAGAGCAAACAGGAGTCTGCAAAACAAGAAAACGCAAAACATTCTGAATGAAAAAGACTTTCAAACTATACCTGTATCTGGCAATCGCACTGGCAATCACCGCTTGCACAAATGACGATTCTTTCTCATCGTCACCAAGCAACGTGCTCACATTCTCCAAAGATACCGTCCTGATGGACACCGTATTCTCACGAGTGCCTTCGTCCACAAGAGAGTTTTGGGTGTTCAACCGTAGCGGTGACGGCATCAGATGCTCGTCAATACGTCTGCAAAACGGCAACCAGACAGGGTATCGTGTGAATGTCAACGGCGTGTATCTCGGGGAAAGTCAGGGGTACCAAATCTTCAATGAAGAGATACGCAAAGGGGACAGCATACGTGTGTTTGTAGAGCTGACATCACCGTTAAACAACCAAAACAAGCCTCACCTTGTATCAGATGACCTTGTATTCAACCTTGAAAGCGGTGTGCAGCAGAAAGTTAACCTCAAAGCATGGTCATGGGATGCCGAAATGATGAGGGATGTTGTCATAAGCGAGGATTACACTTTGGGTGGTGACAAACCAACAGTCATATATGGCGGAATAACCGTTAACAACGGTGCCACACTCACTATCCCTGCCGGAAAAACAATCTATTTCCATGCAGATGCGGGCATCAATGTCCATGGCAGACTGATATGCAGCGGTGAGCAAGGCAAAGAGGTCGTGCTGCGCGGTGACCGTTTGGACAACATGTTTGACTATCTGCCTTACGACGGAGTGTCAGGACAATGGAAAGGCATAACGTTCCATGAAGACAGCGAAGGGAATATCCTGAACTATACAGACTTGCATGCCGCAAACACCGGCATAGAATGCCTGAGTGATACTTTCAGAACAGAGTACACAACCACACAGTTGGCTGTCACAAACTCAACAATACACAACTGCAAGGGCTACGGCATCTATGGGTTCAACAGCAAGATAACTCTTGAAAACACGCAGATTTCCAACACGTTGTATGAGAGTTTGGCAACTTATGGCGGAGATGTGGATGTGAATTTCTGCACCATTGCGCAATTCTATCCTTTCGATGCGGCACGTGGAGCGGCACTTTATTTCAGCAACAACACTGACGATGTGCAGTTTCCGAATATGCACTTAAATGTCCGGAACTCCATTATCACAGGATATGCGGAAGATGTCATCATGGGAGACAATGATGATGAAATCGGCAAACCTTACAGATTCACGAATTGCCTGTTGCGCACACCCGCTATCGAGGATGAGGAACATTTCGTTGATAATATCTTTGAAGACATCGAAGACTCGGACATCGCCGGCTGGAAGAACTTCAAAACGGTTGACACAGACCTGCTCCAATACAATTTCAATCTGGTCGAAACATCACTCGCCATAGACAAAGCATCGACAGAAAGTCCTGTCCCCACTTATGACAGAGCAGGCAACAAACGCGACGAAAAGCCCGATATGGGTTGCTATGAATACATTGCTCCACCAACAACAGAAGAATAACACATTACAAAACCTATAATCTAAACACAATGGACACACTGAACATAAACATCTCAATAAAGAAGCACAAGCCGGAGGAACTATCGGAAAAAGACCGCATGCTTGTCGAGAAAGCCATAAAGGCGACATATAACTCTTACTCACCATACTCACATTTCAGTGTCGGTGCATGCTTGCTCCTTGGCGACGGCTCTACCGTAATTGGGGCAAACCAAGAGAATGCCGCTTATCCTTCCGGTCTGTGCGCTGAAAGAAGTGCGATTTTCGCAGCCCAGTCACAACATCCTGACCTGCCTGTCAAGGCGATAGCCATCGCAGCACGCAACACAAGCGGAAACCTGACAGCACAGCCTGTCACCCCATGTGGCTCCTGCCGGCAGGTGATTATTGAAATAGAGGAACGCTACAAGCAGCCTGTGCGCATACTGCTCTACGGAACAGAGGTTGTCTATGAAATCGAAACAGTGCGCGACCTCCTGCCTCTGTGCTTTGTAAGCGAAGACATGGAGGGATGATTCTGAAACAAACACACTTAACATACAATGCTACATTTTATTTGCTTCGGAAGCGGTAGCAGCGGAAATTGCTATTACCTGTACACCGAAACCGAAGGCATACTGATTGATGCAGGCATAGGGACACGCACCCTGAAGAGACATTTCTCGGACTATGGGCTGTCAATGCAGAAAATCAGTGCCATACTCATCACACACGACCACGCAGACCATATCAAATCAGTAGGAGCAATCTCAACAGAGTTCTTCCTGCCTGTCTACTCCACTGCCGCTGTACACCACGGCATTGAAGAGAATTTCTGTGTGCGAAAGAAAATCAAACCGGGATTTGAACGTTATGTCGAACACGGCGAAACTTTCGAAATCGGCGGTTTTTCCGTGACCTGCTTCAAAGTGCCGCATGACAGCCAGGACAACAATGGCTATCTTGTGCGCTATCGTGATGTGGCATTCTGCCTCATCACAGATGCCGGAATGGTCACTGATGAGATGAAACCTTACATCACACAAGCAAACTATCTTGTGCTGGAGGCAAACCATGACACTGAGATGCTGCACAACGGTCCTTATCCTGAGTATCTCAAAAAGCGCATAACAAGCAACAACGGGCACCTCTCCAATGTCCAGTGTGGCATAGCTCTTGCAGAGAACGCATCGCCGGAACTCAAGCATGTATGGCTCGCCCATCTTTCGGAAGAGAATAACCACCCAGAGCTGGCACGCAAGACAGTTGAGATGCAGCTCCGCGAATACGGCATAGTCGCAGGCAAAGACTTCCAACTTGATGTGCTTAAGCGCAAAACGCCATCCGAAGCCATTGAACTTTTATGAACATTTTGACAAAACAACAGTAACATAAAGAATCCACATAACTTAATGAAACAGATATTCGTATTCCTTATTCTATCATTCCTTATACCTGCAAACCTTATCCAAGCACAAGTGAAACGTGAATTCCGTGGTGCTTGGATTCAATGTGTCAATGGACAGTTCATCGGCATGAGCACACAAGAGATGCAGAAAACATTGGCATACCAACTCGACGAACTGCAAAAAGACGGATGTAACGCCATATTCTTTCAGGTGCGTCCGGAATGTGATGCTCTTTACGAAAGCAGAATCGAACCATGGAGCCGGTTTCTGACAGGCAGGCAAGGCGTCGCCCCTTCCCCTTATTGGGATCCATTGGCATGGATGATAGAGCAATGCCATAAGCGCAACATGGAACTGCATGCATGGATAAACCCTTACCGTGCAAAGACAAAGTTCACACGCGAACTGGCCGGCAACCATATCGCAAAGACAAACCCGGAGCTTGTATTCCAATACGACGGACTGCTTTTGCTTAATCCTGCTTATAGGAAAAACCGTGACCATATCTGCCGTGTCGTGCTGGACATCGTCACACGCTATGACGTTGACGGACTGCACATTGACGACTATTTCTATCCCTACCCTGCCGCAGGACAGCAGATTCCGGATGCTGATGATTTCAGAAGATACAGCAACGGAATAGCAGACATACGCGACTGGCGCAGATATAACGTGGACTTGTTCATGGAACAACTCTCAAAAACCATACGCAATGCAAAACCGTGGGTGAAATTCGGTGTATCTCCTTTCGGCATCTACCGTAATAAAAAGTCTGACCCAAAGAACGGCTCTGACACCAACGGACTGCAGAACTATGACGACCTGTATGCAGATGTCCTCAAATGGGTGAACAATGGTTGGGTGGATTACTGCGTTCCACAGATATATTGGCAGATTGGACATAAGGCAGCTGACTATGCAACCCTCATACGCTGGTGGGACAAGCATTGCGGAAACCGACCACTGTTTATCGGAGAAGATGTCGAGCGTACTGTGAAATTCGCTGATCCTGCGAATCCTAATGCACACCAGCTTGACGCAAAGATGCGCCTTCACCGTGAGATGAAGCATGCCAACGGCCATGTCCTCTGGTATGCAAAGGCGGCTGTGGACAATGTTGGCAACTATGGCACACTGCTGCGCACCAAATACTGGAAGAAACCTGCATTGATGCCTGAAATGAAATTCATCAGC
Source organism: Palleniella muris (assembly GCF_004792655.1). GTDB lineage: Bacteria > Bacteroidota > Bacteroidia > Bacteroidales > Bacteroidaceae > Prevotella > Prevotella muris_A. The sequence goes on from NZ_SRZC01000008.1 coordinate 122,488, forward strand.
AAGAATGCCCCGAAAAAGGTAAAAAGCCTGAAAAGTGTATGGACATCTGACGGATACATGCTTTTCTGGACTGCACCAAAGTCCAAAGATTGGAGCACAGAGGCAACCAAATATGTTGTCTATGCTTTCAAGAAAGGCAGCAAGATTGACACAAGCAGCGCGGCGAACATTGTTGCTGTCACAAGCAACACGTTTGTCAAACTCAATTATATCCACGGAAAAGAAAACTACACATTCGTAGTCACACCACTCAACCGCATACACAACGAAGGGAAAGCTGCAAAGAAAAAGGTGAAACTATAATATGTGACACATCGCCTCTCCTACAAACAAAAATAGTAAAGCAATGAGAAAAACAGCATTACTCCTTGTTCTGTTCCTGTCTATACCTATCATCATGCAGGCAAAAAAACAAACAGTAACTCTCCGCATCTTGGAGACATCCGACGTGCACGGCTGCTTCTTTCCATGGGATTTCATCAACAAACGCCCGATGAAAGGAACACTCGCCAGACTCTCCACATATTTAAATAATGTGCGCAGCGAGAACCCGGACGGGGTCATCCTTCTTGAAAACGGTGACATACTCCAGGGACAACCTATAAACTATTATTACAATTACATCAGCCCTGAGAAGACAAACATCGCCGCACAGTGCATCAACTATCTGAAATATGACGCACAAAACTGGGGCAACCATGACACAGAGACGGGACATCCATGCTATGACAAATGGGGCAAGGAGATTCTGGCTCCTGTGCTCGGCGCAAATGTCATAGACAGGAAAACCGGAAAGCCTTACCTGAAGCCATACACAATAATAGAGCGCAAGGGCATAAAAGTGGCTGTCATCGGCATGATTACCCCTGCTGTCCCTAACTGGCTGGCAGAGAATCTTTGGTCAGGGCTGTCGTTCGAGGACATGGTCGCTTCTTCCCGCAAATGGGTTGAGACAGTCCGGAAAGAAGAAAAGCCGGACATAATCATCGGATTGTTCCACGCCGGACTGAGCGGCGGAATTAGTGCCAACGGATACGATGAGGACGCTTCGGAGCGCGTTGCAAAGGAAGTTCCCGGCTTCGATGCCATACTTTTCGGACATGACCACCGTGTCTATAACAATAAAATCGTGAACTGCGAAAACAAGGAGGTGCTGCTCTGCAACCCGGCAAGCAACGCCCAGAATGTCGTGGATGTGACAATAACAATAACAAAGAGTGGCAAAAAAATCATTTCCAAGACCATTGACGGCAAGATTGTTGACATCCGTAACATGGATGTTGACAACAAGTTTATGGCACATTTCACAAAAGACATTGAAGATGTAAAGGAATGGGCGGACAGGAAAATAGGCACAACCGACACAACTATCACCACACGCGACAGTTTCTTTGGCTCCAGTGCTTTCACAGACCTTGTCCACAATCTGCAGCTAAGCATCACCGGAGCTGACATTTCACTCACAGCTCCTCTCACATTCAATGCCACTCTTGCAAAAGGAGACATCACCGTTGCTGACATGTTCAACCTTTACAAGTTTGAGAACCAGCTTTATACAATGAAGCTCAGTGGAGAGGAAATCAGAAAACATCTTGAAATGTCATACGACCTTTGGGTGAACACCATGAAATCTCCTGACGACCATATCATGCTGCTTGACAACGCATCAGGCAATGACAACCAGCGCTCGGGATTCAAGAACATGACTTTCAATTTCGACTCTGCCGCAGGAATAATCTATACTGTGGATGTGACAAAGCCAAATGGCAGCAAAGTCAACATCATCAGTATGGCTGACGGCTCGCCGTTTGATGAGAAGAAAATATATAAAGTTGCCGTTAACAGCTATCGCGGTAATGGCGGCGGCGAACTTCTCACACTCGGAGCCGGCATCCCGAAGGAGAAACTTGATGAAAGAATCATCGCACGCACGGAACATGACCAGCGGTGGTATCTCATGAAAGAGATAGAGCGCCTTGGCTATATAAGCCCGAAGGCCAACAACAACTGGAAATTCATACCGGAAGAATGGGCAAAACCTGCCATAGAACGTGACCGCAAAATAATATTTGGAGAATGATGAAATATTGGTTTATATTCAATAAAGACTTGCTCCTCTTGCAAAAGGACAAGGAGGGAACGTACACAATCCCTTTCCAAGAGGAGTGTCCTGTCACGCTTCAACCTTCACATACAATCCACAATATAACACCGCTTGTCTGTGATGACGGGACATCTTATCCAGTAAAAGCAATACGCATCGACACTCCAATGGATAGGGAAGGATATGAGATGATAGGATTAAGGCAGTCCTATCACCTAATTCCGCTACACCTGTACAACAAAGCAGGCAAATGTGAAGAAATTCTTTATTGGGATGAGCAGACAAGATTCTGCGGATGTTGCGGAGCTCCAATGGAACTTTCCACCGACATCTCAAAGAAATGCACACAATGTGGCAAGGAAATATGGCCTGCACTTGCAACAGCAATCATTGTCCTTATACGCAGAGGCGATGAAGTTTTGCTTGTAAAGGCAAAGAATTTCAAGCGTGACTACTACGGACTCGTTGCCGGATTCGTAGAGACAGGCGAAAGTCTGGAAGAGACTGTGAAACGTGAAGTAATGGAAGAGACTGGATTGGAAATCAGCAATATCAGGTATTTCGGTTCACAGCCATGGCCCTACCCTTGCGGTCTGATGATTGGCTTCACTGCCGACTACATCGCCGGAAAAATCCATATCCAGGAAGAGGAACTAAAAACCGCAGGTTGGTTCACACGCGACAATATGCCACCAATCCCGGAAAAGCTCTCCATAGCACGCAAACTGATTGATGATTGGCTGGCAAAATCATAGTGCAGCCCTGTATGCCGTTTACAGGATGTCATTACAAACCAACAAATTGCATTAACGTAAATATACAAAATAAGCTGTGTCTATTTTGACACAGCTTATTTTGTATATGCTGACAAAGTACTCTGCCCTTACTTTATGAACAGCATTTCCCTGTATTTAGGCAGTGTCCACAACTCATCCGAGATGAGAAGTTCAAGACTGTCAATCTCTGTTCGGATTTCCTCCATGATTGGAACAACAGTGTCATGGTAAGCCACAGCCTTCTCCCTTGCAGAAGAGAGCCTGTTTGCCACTTTCCTGTTGTCTACAAGCGTTGTGACTCCTGCTTCTATGCGCTCTATGCGCTCGGCAATCTCACGTATAATCTCCTTGTTGCGATGAGTGAGCTTCTTGCATTCGTCTGCCTCGAAAATCTTGTACATGTTTTCCACAAGTTCCACGAGTTCAGACTGATACTTTGTCGCTGTCGGGATGATATGATTGAGCGAAAGGTCTCCAAGGACTCTTGCTTCAATCTGAATCTTCTTTGTATAGGTTTCCCATTTTACCTCATTTCTTGCCTCCAGCTCACACCTTCTCATGACATTCATTGACTCGAACATCCGGACACTGTCATCATCAAGGTATCTGTCGAAAACCACAGGGCATGAGTTCTCTGTATCCAGACCTCTTCTTTCTGCCTCCTGACGCCATTCTTCCGAATAGCCATTGCCGTCAAAGTGTATTGGCTTGCATGCCACAATGTCTTCTCGCAAGACTTTCACAACAGCCTCATACTTTTCTTCGCCTGCCTCAACAAGTGCATCCACCCTGCGACGGAAATCTGTCAGAGCCTCAGCAACTGCAGTGTTGAGCACAATCATGGAACTTGCACAATTGGCTTCCGAACCCACTGCACGGAACTCAAACCTGTTGCCGGTGAAAGCGAATGGCGATGTCCTGTTTCTGTCTGTGTTATCCATAAGGAGCTCCGGAATCACAGGGATATCAAGTTTCACCGCTTTCTTGCCGGCAAGGTTGAAGACATCTTTACTGTCCGATTTCTCAAGTGCTCCAAGGAGTTCGGAAAGCTGACGTCCAAGGAATGATGACACGATGGCAGGTGGAGCCTCATTAGCACCAAGTCTGTGAGAATTGGATGCAGACATTATCGAAGCCTTCAGCAGCCCGTTGTGCTTGTACACACCCATAAGTGTCTCCACGATGAACACCGTGAATCTCAGATTATCCATTGGAGTTTTGCCCGGTGCATGGAGCAATATTCCGGTATCAGTTGTCAGCGACCAGTTGTTATGCTTTCCGGAACCATTGATTCCTGCAAACGGCTTTTCGTGAAGCAGGCATCTGAATCCATGCTTCCTTGCAATTCTCTTCATGATAGACATGAGGAGCATGTTATGGTCTATGGCGAGGTTCATTTCCTCAAAGATAGGCGCAATCTCAAACTGGTTTGGAGCAACCTCGTTATGCCTTGTCTTGCATGGTATGCCAAGTTCCAAAGCCTTTATCTGAAGCTCTTTCATGAACTGAGCGACTCTTTCCGGTATTGTACCGAAATAGTGGTCGTCCATCTGCTGGTTCTTCGCCGAATCATGCCCCATCAGCGTCCTTCCCGTCATCACGAGGTCAGGTCTTGCTGCATAGAGGTCTTCATCAACAAGGAAATATTCCTGCTCCCAACCAAGGTTTGCGGAGACTTTCTTTACATCAGGATAGAAAATCTTGCAAACTTCAGTCGCAGATTTGCCCACGGCAGCCAACGCACGCAGCAAAGGTGCTTTGTAGTCAAGAGCTTCGCCTGTGTATGATATGAATATCGTCGGGATACATAACGTGTCATCCATGATAAACACAGGTGATGTAGGGTCCCATGCAGAATAGCCTCGCGCCTCGAATGTAGCTCTGATACCTCCTGAAGGGAACGAGGAAGCGTCCGGCTCCTGCTGCACAAGAAGCTTGCCCTCAAACTCCTCTATCATTCCGCCATTACTGTCCAGTTCCACAAATGAGTCGTGCTTCTCCGCAGTACCCTCTGTAAGAGGCTGGAACCAGTGTGTATAATGGGTCACTCCATTTTCCACAGCCCACTGCCTCATGCCTCTTGCCACCGCATCTGCTATGGAACGGTCAAAAGGTGCGCCATTGTCCATGACATCCAACATCTGTTCATAGACTTTGTTCGGAAGATAGCGGTACATCTTTGCACGGGTGAAGACATACTTGCCAAAATAATCAGAAGGGCGCTCCTTTGGCTCTTCAACCATTATAGGTTTCTTTTTTGATGCAGTAGTGACTGCGTGGAATCGTAGATTTGCCATTTGCTGTATATGATTTTACTTTTTATATCCGAAAACGATACAAAGTTAGATAATATTATTTAAATTAAGGTGTAGTACGAGCCCCTTTTATGTTTTTTTACGATAATAGAATATTTTTGGAAAAAAAACACAGAAAAGTTTTGCCAATTCAGAAAAAAGCAGTACCTTTGCACTCGCTAAGAACAAATGACAGTTTTGGTGCGTTAGTTCAGTTGGTTAGAATGCCAGCCTGTCACGCTGGAGGTCACGGGTTCGAGTCCCGTACGCACCGCAGAAGGAGATAAACTTTTGTTTATCTCCTTTTTTTTGTATACAATGCAAAACAAACTCTATGCGCTGCCATACTTATTTACAGTCATCCACAAAAGGAGACAACGCAACTGTCGGCGCACCATTCTCAAAACAGCCCATAGTGTAACCACCATTGTACCCTGCCGGTGCCTGTGGCTCCCAATAGAAAACACCTTCCACATCAGCTTTCATCATTCTTGCTATCAACAGCTTGCAAGCCTCCGCCTCATTGTACGGCATGCCAATCTCACAAATCATGACAAGTTTCTTATACTTAGCCTTCAATCGCTTGACATTTGCGGCAACATCGTCAGCAACCTTTTCCCAACCGCCCGTCTCTCCACTCTGCGCTGCCCAGAAGGGATAGACCGACATACCAATCATATCATATTTTCCACCATAGGTCTCCAACGCATCAAACATCCTGTCATAACGCTGTGGGTCGTTGCCATTATCCAAATGGACAATGCACTTCGCCTTGGGGAAAACACTCTTCGCAGCATCATAACCGGCATTGTTCAGTGCAGCATACTGTGCAGGATTCTTCTCAATATCGCCCACCGGCAGCATCATTCCCGGAGTTGTCTCATTGCCAATCTGCACCCACTCCGGCTTCACTCCCACTGCTTTCAACGCCATCAGCGTCTCTTTAACATGAGCAGCAAGAGCCTTTTTCTGCTCTTCAAACGAAAGTTCCTTCCACGCCGCAGGCATTCTTTGCTGCCCGGGGTCCGCCCATGAGTCAGAGAAATGGAAGTCAATCATCGTACGAAGCCCCAAACGTTCCGCACGGACTGCCTTCACAACAACATCTTCTATGCCGTTCCAACGCTCTTTCGGGTTAACCCACACACGAAGACGGATGGAGTTCACACCGCAAAATTCCTTCAACAATTGCATGCACTCCATCTTCTTCCGAGCTTCTCCCGGTGTGTAGAAAGCCATACCTTTGTCCTCCATTTCTGTCACCCAACTGACATCCGCCCCACGAACAAAGCCCTTTTCCTTGGAAACACCGGCTGTCAAACTGCCTGTTTTGCACGAACAGCAAAGCAACATTGCAGCAAGGACAGGCAAGAACACAATGTTTTTCATTCTCATACTATCAAAATTAAGTTTTAGTTATTGTCATTTTCTACCACAAAAGTACACATTTTTCAGCAAATCACAGCATTTTTCTTTAGAAAACATATACAAAAACAGAAGCAAGACACCAGATTATGCCAAAGCATTACCCGGTGTCCTGCAACTGTCTATAATCAAAAACCAATTACTTAATCATGCTTATGCTGCGGGAGAGGAAACTATCGAGAGCCGCTCCGCGAAGCATACCGTTCTGGAGGAGTGCAAGATCGATGAGCTGGTGCACGACATCATTCTGCTGCGCATAGTCGGCAAGCACCTTCTTGCGCGCATCTTTCTGAGCCTCAATGTCCTTGTTTGTCTTTGCAAGATCGTCCTTCTCGTCCTGCGGAATCTCTTCATCCTTCTTGCCCGCCTTGCTCTGCTCAAGCACAGCCTTACGAGCTTCAAGTCCCTTTATCTCACTGTCGATAGGCTTCAACTGCTCTGCGCATGCCGCATCGGTGTCGCTGAGAACCTTCGCGATGAGCGGATGGTCAGAGTTAAGCACCATACCGAAAGAGTCAGGCATCTCTCCATAGAACGACATTCCTGCCTGCAAATGAGACATTTCCTTCATACGGCGCATCCATTCGTTCTGAGTTATGACGACAGGCTTCTGCTCCGCACCAAGTCCTTCTACCTCAATGTTGAACTGTGCCTTCTCTATCTTAGGCAGCTGGCTTTGGAATACGGCTGACAAGTTGTCAGTCTCTGCGGCTGACAGTTCGGTCTTCTTGCGGTCTTCCTTTACGATAAGACGCTCAACGATGTCAGAATCAACACGTGTGAAGCGCGATTTCTCGAAATGCTGCTCAAACACCTGCACTGCCGGAACGTCCAACTCACCGTCGAACATCAGCACGGAATAGCCCTTGTCCTGCGCTGCCTTGATGTATGAATACTGTGATTCCTTGTCTGTGGCATAAAGATAGATGAGGTTGCCGTCCTTGTCTGTCTGCGCTTCCTTGATAAGTTCCTTGTACTCGTCGTAAGTGAAGAACTTGCCCTCGATGTCTTTCAGCAGGGCAAACTCCTTGGCTCTGTCATAGAAATCCTGCTGAGAGAGCATACCGTAGTTGATGAAGAGCTTCAGAGAGTCCCATTTCTCCTCGTACTCCTTGCGGTTGTCGTTAAAGATAGACTTCAGGCGGTCAGCGACTTTCTTTGTAATGTAAGTACTGATTTTCTTAACGTTAGCGTCACTCTGAAGGTAAGAGCGGGAGACATTCAGCGGAATGTCCGGAGAATCAATCACACCGTGGAGCAAGGTAAGGAACTCAGGCACGATGCCCTCAACCTGGTCTGTCACGAACACCTGATTGCAATAGAGCTGAATCTTGTTGCGTGTCAGTTCAAGGTTGGACTTCACCTTAGGGAAATAAAGAATACCGGTCAGGTTGAACGGATAATCGACATTGAGGTGAATCCAGAACAGTGGCTCGTCGGACATAGGATAGAGCGTGCGGTAAAACTCTTTGTAGTCCTCATCGGTCAGTGATGACGGAGTCTTCACCCACATAGGCTCAACACTGTTGATGATGTTGTCCTCGGCAGTGTCCACCATCTTCTTCTCCTCTGAACTCCACTCCTGCTTCTTGCCGAAAGCCACAGGAACGGACATGAACTTGCAGTATTTGTTCAGCAAATCCTGAATTTTCTGCTGCTCAAGGAATTCCTTGCTGTCCTCAGAGATGTGGAGGATGATGTCTGTGCCGTGCTCTGCCTTCTCCGCATCGGTAATCTCGTACTCAGGAGAGCCGTCGCAAGTCCATTTCACAGCCTTTGCACCGTCCTTGTATGACAATGTGACAATGTCCACCTTGTCAGAAACCATGAACGAAGAGTAGAAACCGAGACCGAAATGACCTATTATCTGGTTGGCGTCATCCTTGAACTTCTCGAGGAAATCCGTCACACCCGAGAATGCAATCTGATTGATGTAGCGGTCGATTTCCTCCTCGGTCATACCGATACCGTTGTCGCTGATTGTCAGTGTCTTTGCCTCTTTGTCCAAAGAAACTGTCACTTTCAGATTGTCAACACTGCCACCGAACTCGCCTTTCTGTGCGAGAGTCTTCAGTTTCTGTGACGCATCGACAGCATTGGAAACCATTTCGCGAAGAAAGATTTCCTGGTCACTGTACAAGAATTTCTTGATGACAGGGAAGATGTTCTCTGTCGTAACTCCAATATTTCCTTTTGCCATAATTGTATGTTTTTGTTTGTTATTATCGTTCTGCCATAGTCTTTACAAAATCCATGCCAAAACGACAGCATGGCAGTCACAGCACATTCAGCCCGGCAAACATCCACAATGTCGGAAACGAAAAACCGGCATGGATTTTCCCGTTGCCAACGAGTGACACAATGAAAGGTAACCTTTCGCATTGCAAAATATTACGATTTACCCGGTAAAAGATTATCTTTCGCAGGACAAAGTGTCACCTTCCGCCATGACAACTGTTGTTTAACGTTTGTTGTATTTTTAGTTTATGAAAAGTAAAGAAATGCTTTACTTTTTGCTGCATGTCGCGCCATTTTGCTTACATATTAACAAAGGAGAGGTACTTTCTTGCAATCCACCCCTCGTTTTTTCCTCTTTTTTCAAAGCGAAGCAAAAAAAAGACACCGGTTTATGCTTTATTTACAAAAACAAATGTTATCTTTGTACCCGAAATACCTATGTGACCTGAAACCTTTATATCATCTGCCATTTATGAAGAACACCACACGCACAGCATTGGCATTCTGCCTTACTTTTCTTTCCACAAACATACTCTATGCCAGAGACATAGGGCAGAATGAAGATGAAACCACTAAAACCATAGTCTTCCGATACGATGATTCCGGCAACAGGATTGCACGCAGCAGTGGCAGCAATGCCAAGCAGGGCAGCCGTGCCAAAAGCAAGGTTTTCTCCGGTGCAGACATCACGAAGAATGCCGGGAAGGAGGACAGCTACACAATCAGGTTGGAGAGATCGGCAGTTCTGCATGACTGCACTTTGAACATCTATGACCACTCCGGCAGGCTTCTTGCCGGCAAGGCACTCAAAGAGCCGGCAAACGAACTGTCAATGGAGGGCTTCCGTCCGGGCATATATATCATTGAGGTCATAACCGATAAGGGTACGTATTCAACAAAAATCATCAAAAGATAGCCGGCATGAAGAGAAGATATACAAAATACAGCTTATTCATGCTGTTATTGTTGGTATGCACCACCGTTTTTGCCAATAATCCTGCGGCATCTTCCATACTAAGCGTTGCATGTCCGAGCGATGACAATGACTTCGGGTACACAAAACAGCCTGTAATCTCCACGTCCGAGGACTCCCCTGTCCTACCCTCAAACGGCGTGTTTGATGTGTCACAGGCGGGTGCTGCAACATACTCCTATGCCATCAATGCCCCGCAAGGTGTCGGTGGCATGAACCCGAACATTGCCATAACCTACAACAGCCAAAGCGGCAACGGCATCGTCGGATGTGGATGCAGCATCAGTGGCATCTCCGCAATCACACGCGGGATGAAAACGGTCTTTCATGATGGATTATCAGTTGGCATACAACATACAAACGATGATGTCTATTATGTTGACGGAGTAAGGCTGAGATTTGTTCCTGGAACAAAAACCGGTCCTGGTGCTACATATATTCCGGAAAACGCACCTTACATCAAATATGCCTGCAACACAACAAACGGCAACTTGTCATTCAGTGTAACCGCAGATAATGGGCTGACATATGAATATGGCGCAACCTCGGATTCAAGGCAGATTTACACAGCCCCCAGCGGCTATAACACAGTATATACCTGGTATATTAGCAAAGTAACAGACCATAATGGAAACTATATCGCTTACAGATATACAACAGACAACGGTACAGTCTATCCGAAAGAAATAATCTATGGTTCAAACACCAAACAAGATACATATACCTATAATTACATACGCTTCAACTACGAGCAACGCCCTGATGTTCTGGAGTATCTCTTATGGAAACATAAGATGGAGATGTCCCTGCGTCTCAGCAGCATTGAGATAGGAACAAACGCAGACACATACAGAACTTACACATTCCAATACACCACAGAAGACTTGTCAGGCAAGCCTTTCTCACGCCTGCACACCATCACGGAACAAAACGCAGCAGGAGAGTCGCGCCCTCCTGTGACATTCCAATGGGACAATCTGCCTGCATTTTCACAGAAGGTTCTCACTCCGGAAATCCACCTTCCAAAAGGGTCGTACACAAACACTGGCACTTGTACTTATGAAGTCAAGATAGAGAACGAGACCTTCTTCGCTTGCGACATGACAGGTGATGGACTTGCTGACATTGTAGAATTTGCATCTTATTCAGAGATAGATAAATGTGGAGGACACACCAGCACCGTAGACAACACACATCTTTATGTATATCAAGCAATCAATTACAATGGTGTGTTAAGATATATCCTTGCCAACACATTCAAGCTGGGATTCAGTGGATCATTTGAAGGTTTTGAGAACAACAAACTTTCATCATATCAACTGGACTTTGACGGTGACGGACTTGCAGATATTTGCATACCGCAATATATAACAGGAGGAGGATACAAAGGCAGAGACATTGTCTTTGCCATTGCTCGAGGTAAGGATGTTATATCCAGAAACTCCATACCCAAAGGTTTTTCTCATAAAATGAAAAGCAATGACAATAGCCCGCTTTTCACCGCTACAGACATTGACAATGATGGACGAACAGAGGTCATTGTACTCGAAAAAGAACTATATGAAGGAAGCTATATCTGTGAAATCATAGGATATAAAGACGAAAACGGCACAATACACCATGAATATAAAATGGCATTGCCTGAGGCTCCTAAAAATATTTTTACAGGTGACTTCAACAATGATGGAATGCCTGACCTCATGATTGTCTACGAACATGGATATAAGATTTATTTTAACCATGTAGGCAACTTTCAGGGAGGAGGTATGTTTAATGAATATAACTGCATTTCAGGTAATTCATTGACATACGCAGACAGGATGTTCCAAGGTGATTTTAATGGTGATGGGCTTGTTGATTTCCTGACAAACTGCACAAACAATTCAAGCTGGTATTTCCACTTTAATCAGGGCAACGGCGCTTTCCAAAAGAAATATGCAGGAATGCCCGGCCTTTACAAGCATTCTGACGGAAAGGATGATGACAAGATGCAGTGCATGGTGTTTGACTTTGACAATGACGGCAAGTCGGATGTCGTGATGACAAATTATGTCAACAGTTCTGTTCCGTCAAAAACCGTCTGGATGCGCTCAACGGGGTCGTCCCTCGTTCCTGTAAAGGAGTCTGTCTCCAACAATGAGCAGACTTCACTTGCTGCACGCTTTGCCGTAGGATGCTTTACCGGCAGTGGACAAATGGAGCTTATGAACTATGGCTCTGATTGTTACAACTCAGACAACAGTGAATCAAAAGTACATATCTACACAAATGAAAGTTTCACTCCGTCAAGCGGAAAAGTCACAGCCATAACGGATGAGACCGGGCGTCCCATTGACATTTCATATTCTTCCCTGACAGATACAAATGTCTATTCCCAAGGGAACGCATGTACCTATCCCGTTGTAAGCACTACCGTTCCAATGCATGTCGTAAGTGCTGTGAAGACAGACAACGGCGCAGCAGGGAATGCGGAGACAACATACAAGTACACCGGCATGCAAACACATGTGGCGGGACGTGGATTCCTTGGATTCGCAACTGTTTCTGCATCTAACAATACCACAGGCAACAAGATAGAAACAACAACTGAAAGTTGGGACGAAACAAACTTTGTCCCTACAAAAACTATTGTCAAGAAAAGTACGGGTGGAGCTGTCGAAACCACAAAAGTTACAAACACATACAAGCATTTTCCGAACAAGACATTCGCATTGGAGGAAACAATATCGGAGACTGTTGACCCTGACATTTTCTACAGCACCTTATATAAGGTCTACGATACCCAGTACGGTTATCTGCTATCAGAAAAAGAGGAAGGCGACATCACCTCCAACTACCATGAGACTGTTTACAGTGATTACAAAAAGTATGGCTCCAAATGGCTGCCATCGACAATCACATATATAGACAGCAATGAAGATGCTGATGACCCGGTGGAAAGAGAGACACACATCACCTATAACGAAAATGGGCAGAAAGTATCAGAGTGCATAAACTATGGCACGAGTCAGCCCATAACCCATGAATATCAATATGACATTTTCGGCAACGTAACATCCTCATCGACAAGTGGAAACGGTGTCGACAAAATTGAGGACTTAGCTGAATATGACAGTTCAGGACGGTTTGTCGTAAAGAAACAGACATCTCCTGCATCAACCATACTCACCTGCACTCATGACATGTGGGGGAATCTTTTGTCGGAAACCGATGCCACGAATCCGGCGAAACCTCTCACCACAACCTACACATATAACTCATGGGGACAGGCGGAGTCTGCCACATCGCCGACAGGAGTGCGGGCTAAGACCATAAGGGGCTGGAACAATGATACAGCCAAAAGGTATTATGTGCTGGAGTTTGCCGACGGTGCGCCGTGGGTGAAGAACTGGTATGACAGCATGGGGCGTGAAGTGCTGACGGAAAGCGTTGGGTTGAAAGATATAGAACTGTCAACTCAGACTGAATATAACAAGCGCGGGCTGCCTGTACAAGTGATTTCACAGACCGGGGACATCTCAGTCACAAAGACACTGCAATATGACAGCCGTGGACGCGTCATAAGCGAGACAAGCAGCAATGCCGGAACAATAACCTACTCCTACAATGGCAGGGAGGTCACCATTAATGACAACGGACACGAATCAACAAAGGTCTATGGTGACGGAGGGCTTGTAAGGTATGCCACAGACGTGTCGGGAGAGATTGCTTATACATATAATTCTTTCAACAAGCCTGTTGAAGTCGCGGTGATTTCCGCCAACCCGTCGGTAACCATGGAATATGATGGTGTCGGAAACCGCACGGCTCTGAACGATTCCGATGCCGGCCGTACGGAATACCGTTATGATGCCCTCGGCCGTCTGCGGGAACGTACCGATGCCCGTGGACATAAGACAGCATACACTTACGATTCCTTTGGGCGGAAGACACGGACAGACGGCAACGGGACGGTTTTTGCCGAGTATGCCTATGGCGAGTGCGGCATCTCCGCACAGAGACTCATAGAGGAGAAGAGCGGAGACCTCCGCACCACATACACTTATGACGACTACGGCCGTCTGTCATCCAAGACAAGGCATATCGGCGGCGAGGAGCTCACATACAGCTATACCTATAACAATATCGGGCAGATAACCCGAATTACCTATCCCGGCGGCGTCACGGCTGATTACGGCTATGACTGCTACGGCAACCGTACATCTATTTCTGTCAACGGGGAAAAATCGTGGAGCATCAGCTCCTATACAGGCAAGAGGCAGACAACGTCAATGGCCTCAGGCTTTACAGTCTTGGCGGAAACTTCTCTGTATGACGAAAACGGAAGACTGACATCAAGCTTATTACAGGACTGCTCTATGATGATCCGGGTAAAAGACCTGTTCCAAGCATCATACACCTACGACAACACCACAGGCAACCTCACGAAAAAGGATATAGACGGTGCTCCGGCAATCTCCTCCGGTGGGACAATACTGTTGCCGGACACATCGGTATTGGTCCGCCCTATTATCGGGGATGCCAATTTTACACCACTTTCTTCCGACTTGGTGTCCTCAGGGAATTCACATAAAGACGAAAGTTATAAGCTTGCCCTGTTCTGCCAGAACGAGTCATATAGTTATGATAGCTCCGACAGGCTTGTTGAGGTAACCAGCGGCACGAAAGTCATCCAGTCAATATCATATT
>NZ_SRZC01000009.1 GCF_004792655.1 Palleniella muris
GACGGCTTGTTCTGCAACCTTGACGCAGGCTTTGACGGCTTGAAACTGCGCCTTGCCATGGACAAGCATGGCATAATCTCCAACGTGTGCCCAAACCGCAGGAATGGCACAGACTCTTCGGAAGAGTATCTGTTTGATGAACTGATGTACAAAGAACGGTGGACAGTAGAGAGGACGAATGCATGGATGGACGGATTCAGGGCTGTGCTTATACGGTTTGACACAACTGTGGATAGCTGGAAAGGGTGGAACTATCTGGCATTCATAGTCATGTTTGTTAAAAAATGTCTTAAATACAATTAGTTTAAACAACTTCAATAAGGAGAACAGACAGCTACAAACGCAAAAACAACATAAAACAACAATAAAAACTACAGAAACATGAAACCATTGGTATCAATCATCATGGGCAGCACAAGCGACCTGCCGGTAATGGAAAAGGCTATGAAATTCCTCGACGAGCAGCAGATTCCTTTCGAAGTGAACGCTCTCTCAGCCCACCGCACTCCCGATGCAGTGGAGGATTTCGCAAAGAATGCTGCCGCACGTGGCATAAAAGTGATTATCGCCGCTGCCGGAATGGCTGCCGCACTGCCGGGAGTCATCGCAGCATCCACGACACTTCCCGTCATAGGTGTGCCTGTCAAAGGCAGCGTGCTTGACGGTGTGGACGCTCTCTACTCCATCATCCAGATGCCGCCGGGAATCCCTGTCGCCACCGTAGGTGTCAACGCGTCACTCAACGCGGCTATCCTCGCAATGGAGATGATAGCCCTCTCCGACACAGCCGTGGCAGAACGCCTCGCTAACTACAAGGCTTCTCTCTGCAAGAAGATAGAGAAGGCTAACCAGGACCTCGCCGAGGTGAAGTACACTTACAAGACTAACTGACACCGGACCATGGAAAGAAGAAGGACTACCGTCACACATGTCGGCACAACTGCCATCGGCGGAGACAACCCGATACGTGTGCAGTCGATGACAACCACCAACACCAACGACACCGTGGCTTGCGTCGAGCAAACCAAACGCATCGTGACTGCCGGCGGAGAGCTTGTCCGCCTGACAACGCAGGGCAACCGCGAGGCGGAGAACATGCGCAACATCTCTGCCGCTCTCAAGGCGGAAGGCATCATGACTCCTCTCGTTGCCGACGTGCATTTCAATGCAAACGTGGCGGACACGGCGGCACTTTACTGTGAGAAGGTGCGCATAAACCCCGGAAACTATGTCGACCCGGCAAGGACTTTCAAGCAGTTGGAGTACACGGACGAGGAATATGCAGCCGAACTGCGTAAGATTGAAAGCCGCTTCGTGCCGTTCCTCGACATCTGCCGCGAGCACAACACCGCCGTGCGCATAGGCGTAAACCACGGCTCACTGTCCGACCGCATCATGTCACGCTACGGCGACACTCCTGCGGGAATCGTCGAGTCATGCCTCGAATTCCTGCGCATCTGCCGCAAGGAGGACTTCAACGATGTCGTCATCTCCATAAAAGCGTCCAACACAGTGGTCATGGTGCAGAGCGTGCGCCTGCTTGTCGAAGCTATGGACAAGGAGGATATGCACTACCCATTGCACCTCGGTGTGACGGAAGCGGGCGAGGGTGAGGACGGCAGAATAAAGTCTGCCGTGGGCATCGGAGCACTCCTGACCGAAGGAATAGGCGACACAATCCGTGTGAGTCTTTCCGAAGAGCCGGAATGCGAGATACCTGTGGCGAAAAAACTCGTGGCTGCAATCGCCGAATGTGCCGGAAAAAGGGAGAACGCTGTCATAACCGACGGCACACTTTTCCTGTCGTTCAGTGAGGACAATCTTGAGGATTTGCAGCTGAAAGCGGCAATGTCGGCAGGCGCACTGCTTATCGACGGCAAGGCGAAAGACCTTGTAATAGAAAACCATTCCGCACTTCTCGACACTGACCTCACCGCCCTTGCCGACAGCATCTTGCAGGCAGCACGAGTACGCTTCACAAAACCTGAGTTCATCTCCTGCCCCGGTTGCGGCCGCACGCTCTACGACCTCCAGTCAACAATAGCACGCATAAAAGAAGCCGTGAACAGCGAAGCGGAGCACGACAGCCGTTTCAAGACACTGAAAATCGGTATCATGGGCTGCATAGTCAACGGTCCGGGCGAAATGGCGGACGCTGATTTCGGCTATGTCGGAGCAGGTCCGGGCCGCGTCTCCCTCTACAAGCAGAAGGAGTGTGTGCAGAAGAACATCCCTGCCGAAGAGGCGGTGGAGCGTCTCATGGAACTTATAAAGGCAAACATTTAATCAGGTTTGTCAGTATTGTCAGTCGCGAAAACAGCGTCAGTACCGTCAGTACTGACACAACTGACAATATTGGCGCGACCTACAACCCTGCCAAACAACAACCCAAAATGAAACCAATCCATCTCATCATCGCCCTCTTCCTCCTTGTCCTGCCTGCCTCTGCGCAGAAAGAGATAAAGAACCAGAAATGGGGCTACGGCTTGACATTCCTCGATGAAGGCGACAGTATGCCCGACGCCCTGCACTACCTCCCGGCACCACCGGAGTTCGGAACGGAGGAATTCACCAACGACAGCATCATCTACGAAAAGGGCAAGCGCCTGCGTCTCACGGCACGCGGCGACACAGCCGTAATGGATGCCAACACATCCATAGCGTACTATCTCAAACGCTTCTCGCCCGCCGTGGGCAAAGAACTGACCGAAAAGAACTGCCCTGTGCTCACAAAGACCCTGAAAGGGCTGATGCAGGACGTGCGAGGCGGCATACAGCACGCCAAGAACACCTTCGCGCGCCACCGCCCATACCAGCATTTCAAGGAGGCGACCCCTATCCCCGAGGACGAGGGACCTACGGACTACACATCCTATCCGTCAGGCCACACCGTGCGCGCATGGGCGGCTGCGATGCTCCTCACCGCCATCTATCCCGAGCATGGAACGGAAATCATGCGCGTAGGCTATGAACTCGGTGCCAGCCGCACTATCGTGGGCTTCCACTACCAGAGCGACACCGACGCCGCACGCCTTTGCGCAAGCGCAGGTTTCGCACGCCTCTGTGCAAAGGAAAGTTTCCTCAAAGCCCTCGAAAACTGCAAGAAAGAGGCACGGAAGCTGTGATGTCGCATAAAACACACTATACTGACAACAAGAAACAGCTGTGCATTTCAGCACACAGCTGTCGAAGATAACAGATTGTTGGCAAATTGTTGACATGGCACAAGGTAACACTTGACCATGCAAAAGGTAACGTTTTACATCACGAAAGGTAACCTTTTACCATGCAAAAGGTTACCTTTGGAAATGCTGCATCTGCCAGGTATGTTTCTCATGCGGATTCTTGAGGATTTCTGAGGATTATCCCCACGTATCTTCAGAATCCGCATGAGACTCTCAACCATATACCCATGAAGCGGTCATAGACTTGGTAGCTGTTACCATTGTCCATGACAAACTCGTTCTTCAGCAGGTTCTCCAGTGCGCGGTTGATGCTGCTCGATGCGCCTAACGAATGGCTTTGCAGGAAATCCTTTCCATTGATGCTCTCCACAGTGCCTTCCTTGGCAATGGCTGTCAGCAGCTTCCGCTGGTTGAGGGTCAGCATGGAGAGCTGTTGCTGGAAATTAAACTCCTCCTCGCTGATTATTATCCTTATGCATTCGTTGATGTCCGGCTCACAGACATTGCCTTCGCAAATCTCGAAAACCTTGTTCAACAGACGCTGTATGTACCACGTGTGCCCGAACAATACTGTGTACAGATAATGGAAAGTGCCTTCATCCATCGTGATACCCCTTTTGGCAAAGTGGCATGCGGCAAACCTATGGTATTTCCTTTCGTCAATGCTTCCGATGTGCATCTTCTGCGTGCTTTGGTAGAAAGGTCGTTTCGGTGACATGAACATGTCAAGCATTATATGGCGCTTGCTGCCTGAAAATATGAAACTTACGTTCGGAAGGAACTGGATGTGGGAGCGAATCATAGCCTCTGCCCCTTTCTCCGGATATTCCGTTATCTGCTGGAACTCGTCGATGGCGACGACACATTCCCTGCCACTCTGCTTCATATACTCGAAAATCTCTCCCAATGTCTGCTCTGCATTGTCAGGGACAAAATCGAGAGTCACCGACGGCGCGCCCGTCATGCTGTCGACAGAGACAACAGGACGGCAGCTTTTGAAGAACGATGTCAGTCTGCCGAGCATCGTTTCGCTGAATGAATCCAGCTGCCCGAGGATGGTTTGGGCTAACAGCAGTGTGAACTCTCTAAGCGAATTGGTGGGGAAAATGTCAAGATAGAAGCATTTCACTTCCGGCATGTCCTTGC
This sequence comes from Palleniella muris, assembly GCF_004792655.1. GTDB lineage: Bacteria > Bacteroidota > Bacteroidia > Bacteroidales > Bacteroidaceae > Prevotella > Prevotella muris_A. The sequence goes on from NZ_SRZC01000009.1 coordinate 4,332, forward strand.
CTATACGGTGGAAAGCGTTATGTATGAGCCCTGTCTTGCCCATGCGCCGGCTACTCACCAGTGTGATGTTCCTCCCGTTTTCCAGCGCGGAAATTAGGGTCGCGGTCTCTTCTTCGCGGTCGCAGAAGAACTCCGGACTGATGTATCCGTATGTCAGGAAAGGGTTCTTTGTCTTCATTGTAACGGTCTTTGTGTTAGGATTTTATGCTTATTGCGCAAATTGCGTAACGCAAATTGCGCTACAAAGATAAGCATTTAATTTTGAAAAACAAAGAAATTCGCGTCATTTTGATTGCGAGAAGGTGGAAAGCGGGGAAATGGACAGGCAGGAAAAGAAACTTTCCAATTTATTGCATCAATTATAAAATAAACAAGGTCGTTTTGCGTTAAAAACTAAAGGACTATGATTCTGCGGGCTTCTCCGCAATGAAGATTTATGAGAATGACAAAGAGAACATATACATTGGTGGCGGCGGTGTTGGGCAGCCTGTCCGTCTTCGGGCAGACTGAGGGCGGTGCAGATGCAAAGCGCGACATCTTCTCCGGCATAGGTGCGTATGCCGAGACACAGGTGACGGTGGGCAAAGGGCACAATCCTTTGTGGCTCAACGCCAACAAATACGGTCTCTCGTCGCTCGATTCGGACAACGGATACTTGCGTGTGGCGGTGGAGCGTGATGTCGCTGCCGACAGCACACGACGGTGGGGAGTGGGCTACGGGCTGGACATCGCCACGGCGTACAACACGACCTCGTCGTTCATTGTGCAGCAGGCGTATTTTGAGGGGCGTTACAAGCTCGGTTCGCTGACCATAGGCAGCAAGCAGCAGCCTATGGAACTGCGTGACAATGAGCTTGCAAGCGGTGCGCAGACCCTCGGCATCAATGCGCGTCCCGTGCCTCAGGTGCGCCTCGGGCTTAACGACTACTGGACGATTCCTATACTCGGCAGGTGGTTTGCCTTCAAGGGTCATCTCGCCTTCGGCATGATGACCGACGGCAACTGGCAGGAATCGTTTGCCAAAGGGACACCGAACAAATGGAACAAGAACACGCGCTATCATCAGAAATCCGGCTATCTGCGCATTGGAAAGGACGATGAACATCATCATCTGACACTTACTCTCGGACTGGAAATGGCAGCGCAGTTCGGCGGAACTGTCTACAACTGGGCAGGAACGGACGAGAACGAGAACCATGAGGAGGCGGTCAAGCTGAAGAACAACCTCGGAAGCTACTGGAATGCCTTTGTAGGCAGTGCGACAGCCGATGCCGGTGAGGGGATTTATGAGAACGCCGAAGGCAACATCCTCGGTTCGTGGGTGGCACGGTTGCAGTGGAATGACGACCGTGTGACGGCAGGACTGTACATGGACCATTACTTTGAGGACCATTCGGGACTGTTCTTCCTCGATTATGACGGCTACGGTTCGGGCGAGAACTGGAATGTGAAGGAGCGCAGCCGGTATTTCGTTTATTCATTGAAGGACTTCAATCTCGGCTTTGACTTGCAGTTGAAGAAGGTGAAAATCGTCAACAAATTCGTGCTGGAATACATGAACACCACGTACCAGTCCGGTCCTATCTACCATGACCGCACGGAGAACATCAGCGACCATGTTGCCGGACGGGACGACTACTATAACCACTATTGCCTTTCCGGGTGGCAGCATTGGGGGCAGGTGATGGGCAATCCGCTGTACCTCTCCCCTCTTTACAACGATGACGGGTACATAGGAACGCACTGCAACCGCTTCCGCGCTGTGCATTTCGGTGTTGCCGGCGACCCTCTTCAGGGACTGCACTACCGCCTGAAGGCAAGCTGGCAGAAGGGTTGGGGCAGGTATGCAGACCCATACATGTCACCGAAGGAGAACACGAGCCTGCTTCTCGAGGCCTCCTACCGCACTCCGAAAGAGTCCTCTTTCCTGCGCCCTGTGACCTTCACCCTCGGACTTGGCGCGGACTTCGGTGAGCTTCGCGGCGACAACAAGGCAGTGCAGATGACGGTAAAGTATGAGCTTTAGTTTTTCACAAACCTAACAAGTTGTCAAATTGTCAAGTTGTCAAATTAGAAAAAAACACAAACCATGAAAAAAACAATCTACGCCATAATCCTCTCGGCTGTGCTTGCGGCATGCTCGCTGCACAGTTCCGACAACGGCAAACTGGACGGCTACTGGTCGTTAAGGCAGGTGGACACGCTCAGCAGCGGTGTCTCTGTGGACTACAGCGGGCAGCGTGTGTTCTGGGCTTTCCAGGCAGACTTGATGCAGTCGGAGGACATGCCCACAAGAATGCAGTTCGTCTACCGTTTCAGCCATGCAAAAGACACAGTGGCTGTCACCGAACCTTATCTCTCCGACCGTACCTTGGGGGATGGGAAAGTGACGGAAGACAAATGGTTTGCCGACATCAACCGCCACGGAATCAACAGTCTGCAAGACTCCTTTTTCGTAGAGCGGCTGACGGGAGACAGAATGGTGCTGCGTGACAAGATGCTTCGTCTGCACTTTGAGAAATATTGAAAAGGCATCAGGACTGACTATTATAGAACATACAAAGGACTTACAATGAACGTTATATTTGTTTTGGCTGTGACCTTCGTCATCACCCTCTGCATAGGCATTTTCCTCACCCCGCGTGTGGTGGCTGTGGCGAAAGAGCTCCACCTCTATGACCTTCCCGACAGCAGGAAGGTGCATCAGATTCCCATTCCGAGGGTGGGCGGCGTGATGTTCCTCCCCACTGTGGTCATTGCTATTACGCTTGTGCTGGTGGTACTGCTGCGCATGGGCGTGATGGGCGACAAGGTTTGGGAAGGTGCCACGATACAGCATTTCATGGCATATATGGCAGGGGCGATGATGCTCTATGTCATAGGATTGTACGACGACATACACGGAGTGGGCTACAAGATGAAGTTCTGCGTGCAGATTTCTGCCGCCGTGCTGCTCTGCGTGAGCGGACTTTGGGTGGCAGACTTCTCCTATGTCTTCTTCATCCGTGCCGTCCCGTTTTGGATAGGCATGCCTTTCACGGTGCTCTTCGTGGTCTATGTCACCAACGCCATGAACCTTATCGACGGCATTGACGGACTTGCATCGGGGCTGTCCATAGTGGCGATGACGGTGATTGCCGGGCTGAACATCATCTCCGGGAACTTCACGTGGGCACTGATTCCGGTGGCTTATCTCGGAGTGCTTGTCTCTTTCTTTTATTATAATGTGTTCTGCAAGCGCGACAAGACCTTCATGGGCGATGCAGGAAGCCTCACTCTGGGCTTCACGCTGTCGTTCCTTATCCTGCATTTCTGGCAAAAGGACCCGGTGTGGAATGTCTCTCTCCACAACATTGGTATAGTGGCGCTGAGCACACTTGCCATACCTCTGCTCGACGTTGTGCGCGTTTTCGCCTCCCGTCTGCGTGACGGACGCAACCCGTTCCTGCCGGACAAGAACCATATCCACCACAAACTCCTGCGCGCCGGACTTACGGGAAGGATGACGATGGTGGCGATACTGCTCCTGTCTGTCATGTTCATCACGGTCAATTATCTTGTCTCCAACATCAGCCAGACACTGATGATTGTCGTCGATGTGCTGCTTTTCGTGGTTATGCACTATGCCATAAACTTCTTTATCTTCAGGAAAGAGGGGCGCGGTAATGTCTGGGACAAGACATTCTCGTTATGAAAACTCCGAATGGCACTTGCCGGAACCATATTCCGAAGTGGCTGTATGAAAACCATGGGAAGCTATTGCATACTATTCTTTTCCGTAGTGCAGAATGAGTTTTAATGTTTTTTTAGTGAGTGCTCAACTTGTATGTGAGTAAAAAACAGTACCTTTGGAAGGTATTATTTTTTAACTCCAACTCAATAAGAAAAATGAAAGAGAAAACTACATCATCTTCTTCCTCATGGTCTATAACCTTAAAGGCATGAAACTGCTTCAGAAGGCTGACCGTTCACAGCTCATGGCACTTCCTTCTGACATCTACATCCTCTGCTATGCTTCCGGCAAGACCGTGAAAGTGATACTGTAAGGCTTTATCCACTCTGATAATGAGAGAATAAATGAGATTACAGCTGTCCTGAAACCATAATGTCTATATATATTATGGTTTAGGGCAGCTATAATCATAGCTTTATTGCATCTGTATAATCATATTATCAGGCGTTAGGACAGGTCGGAATGTGAACCGGTGCGGAGCATGAGAAGAGTAAGTGCACCACCATCCTGCTGCCACACCATAAGCCAATCGCTGTTGTAAGGATTCATTCTTTGCCAAAGCCGATAAGTTTTGATAATTGCAAAACCTCCCACCGGCAGCCTGTTGCAAGGCGGTCGGTGGGAGGTTGCGTTTATGATTAGTTGGTTATTCGCTCAGAGCGGCATCCATGTTCGCCGCTGCACGGCGTCCGTCGCCCATTGCGAGGATGACTGTCGCACCGCCGCGGACGATGTCGCCGCCGGCATAAAGTCCTTTGTGGGATGACTCCATGTTGTCATTCACGACGATGGTGTTCTTGCGTCCGAGCTCCAAGCCTGCAACAGACTTAGGCACAAGTGGGTTAGGAGATACTCCGACAGCCACGACGACCTGGTCGGCGTCTATCGTAATGCGCTTGCCGGTGTCAACAGGTGAGCGGCGTCCGGAAGCGTCCGGCTCTCCGAGTTCCATGACAGCAAGCACCGCCTGCTTTACAGCACCGTTCTCGTCACCTATGTACTCGACAGGATTATGCAGCGTAAGGAAGTTTATTCCCTCCTCCTTTGCATGCTTCACTTCCTCCAGACGTGCCGGCATCTCAGCTTCCGAACGACGGTAGACGAGAGTCACATCAGCACCGAGACGCTTCGCCGTACGGCATGAGTCCATCGCTGTGTTGCCTCCGCCGACAACAAGGACGGACTTCGCAGGGTTGAGCGGTGTGTCCATTGTCGGGTTGGCAGCGTCCATAAGGTTGACACGTGTGAGATATTCGTTGGACGACATGATGTTCAGGAGGTTCTCTCCGCTGATGTTCATGAAGTTAGGAAGACCCGCACCTGAGCCGACAAAGATGCCTTTGAATCCCTGCTGCTCAAGCTCATCGACAGAGATTGTCTTGCCGACAACAGTGTCTGTGTAGAACTTCACACCGAGTTTGCGGAGGTTGTCTATCTCAAACTCCACGATACTGTTAGGAAGACGGAACTCAGGGATGCCGTATTTCAGCACGCCGCCTATCTCGTGGAGAGCCTCGAAGACATGAACCTCGTAGCCTTTCTTGACCATATCGCTGGCGAAAGACAGTCCTGAAGGACCGGAACCGACGACAGCCACCTTGATGCCATTGGCAGGTGCGCACTCAGGGAGTGCCGCCTTGCCGCTCTCGCGCTCATAGTCGGCAGCGAAACGCTCAAGATAGCCGATAGCCACAGCCGGCTCATTCATCTTCAGATGTATACACTTTGACTCACACTGCTTCTCCTGCGGGCATACACGTCCACAGACAGCAGGGAGTGCGGAAGTGGATTTCAGCACTTTTGCAGCGGCAAGGAACTCTCCTCGCTCTATGTTCTTGACGAACGAAGGAATATTGATGCTTACCGGACAGCCCTCCACACACTGCGGTTTCGGACAGTCAAGGCAGCGTTTTGCCTCAATGAGAGCCTGCTCAGGGGTGAGACCCTTGTTGACCTCCTCCGTGCGGGTTGTGGCACGATAGACAGGGTCAAGCTCAGGCATCGTCACTCGCTCGATGGCGGTGCGCTCCTTCGGCTTCATCGCCTTGCGCAGTTCCTCACGCCAAGGAGCGTTGCGGTCGGTCAGTTCCGACAGCGGAGCATCGGCAGAGTCAGCATTTTCAGCAGTTGCGGCGACAGCCTTGCAGGTCTCCTCAGCGTCATCCTTGTCCGCAAGGTGCTCGGCGAAATGCTCCAGTTCGTCACGCTCGGCATTCTTGAAAGTGCCCATACGCTTCAGCATCTCGTCCCAATCGACAAGCGCGGCGTCAAATTCAGGACCGTCGATGCACACGAACTTTGTCTTTCCGCCTATTGAAAGGCGGCATGCACCACACATTCCCGTTCCGTCGACCATGATAGTGTTGAGCGACACCTCTGTCGGAATGTCATGCTTCAGGGTGGTCATTGACGCGAACTTCATCATTATTGCAGGACCGATGGCTATCGCCTTGTCGATATGCTCCCGGTCTATGAACTTCTCCATGCCCACGGTCACGACACCTTTCTCGCCCTTTGAGCCGTCATCGGTCATTACAATCACCTCGTCGGAATATTTCCTTATCTCGTCCTCGAGGATGACAAGCTCGGCTGTGCGTCCCGCAATGACAGACAGCACACGGTTTCCGGCAGCCTTCAATGCCTTGACGATAGGCAGCAGCGGTGCCGTGCCGACACCTCCGGAAGCACAGAGCACAGTGCCATAGTTCTCGATTCGTGTGGCGTTGCCAAGAGGTCCGACGATGTCAAGGATAGTGTCGCCGACATTAAGGCGACAGAGCTTCTTGCTTGACAGTCCCACTTCCTGAACCACAAGTGTGATTGTTCCTTTGCTTGTGTCAGCGTCCGCGATGGTCAGCGGCATGCGCTCACCCTTCTTGTCGACACGTACAATGACAAAATGCCCCGCCTTTCTTGACTTTGCAATCAGCGGTGCCTCAACCTCGAAAAGGAAAACCTTCTCGGAGAACTGTTCTTTTCTAATGATTTTGTTCATGTTATAGTGGTGTTTTTAAGTAACTATTGTAAATTATTTTACATTTAAGTTATGTTTGTACTAAAACTAATTTCCAACAGTTACTTGTTTATCTTAATTACAGATATTTCCCGACTTTCCCGACAATCTCCTCCGGCTTTATGCTGTTCAGGCAGGCATAATCGCCACGCAGGCAAGGCTTGTTGCCGTAGATGCTGCACGGGCGGCACGGCAGTTCCGCCTGCACAATGTCATCCTTGCTCTGTCCCCAGCCCATGAAGCCCGTGAACGGATGCGTCGCTCCCCAGATGCTTACGACCGGTGTGCCGACAAGGGATGCGAGATGCATGTTGCCCGAATCCATTGTCACCATGCACTTCATGCGCTTCATCACGGCAAGCTCATCGCCCATGTCACGGCAGAACTCCCCGGCATACAGCACATTGTCATACATGCTTTGCCATGTGCTGAACTGCGCTTTGTCCCTCGGTCCGCCGCCGAAGAGGTAGATGCTGAGGTCGGGATGCTGCCTTTTCAGCAGTCTGATGACCGTCTCCATCTTGTCCACAGGGTAGATTTTGCCGTCATGGGCGGCAAAAGGAGCTATGCCGACAGCCTTTTCCGGGATTCCGACAGGCGGCTCTTTCGGTGACAGAGGCGCTTCCTTTGGAATCTCGAAATCCAGTCCCAGCCGGCTGAACACTGCCTTGTATTTCTCGAAGGAAGTGGCCTGCTGCATTAGGATTTTATCCTCCCGGCGTGTTATTTCCTTCCTTGCGGCGCGGTTCTTGTCGATATAAGATACAGGGATGCCCGCCATGCGGAAACGCAGACGGGCATATTTTGTGCGCAGGACATCATGCAAGTCTGCCACCATGTCCGGTTTCAGTGCACGGAGGTCATGATAGACATGCCTCAGTCCGCCGATACCTTTGTAGCGGCTGTCTTTCAGGTTCATCCCCACAAATTCCACATTCGGTGCAAGTCCCTCGTAGAACGCCTTGGCAAACGGACGGCTGACCATGATGATGTGTATGTCCGGGTGTGCCATGGCAAGAGCCTTGACTACAGGCACTGTCATGGCGACATCGCCGATGGCAGAGAATCTTATGCAGAGTAGTTTCATTAAGTTGGTTGCGGGTCGGAGAGGTGGGGCGTGGGGATTCCGGCTTGATGTAACATGATGCATCAAGCCATAATCCGCGCCCTACTCCTCCGGGTGCTTATTTCTTGTAAAGGACAGGGTTTGTTGTTGGGTCGTTGTACATCTTCATCTGTCGGTAGACCTTCATGTACTTGCGTCCTGCCTCGATGTCGGCGAGGAGCTGGTCGATGGCAGTAGGGAGGTCGACGTTCTGTTCGAGCAGTACATCGAGCTTCGCCTTGCATTTTGCCTTGTGTTCCGATTGCGCATCGTCGCGCTCCACCTGTTCCTTCATGTGGTAAATCTTCAGTTGCAGGATAGAGAGGCGGTCAATCGCCCATGCCGGCGACTCTGTGTTGATTGTCGCGCCGTCAAGGATTTCCACGTCGGCGTACAGCTTCAGGAAATAAGAGTCTATCTGTTCCACAAGGTCAGTGCGGTCCTGGTTCGACTTGTCGATGCGCCTTTTCAGCACGACAGCCTCTTCCGGAGCAATCTGCGGGTCACGGATGATGTCCTCAAAGTGCCACTGCACGGTGTCTATCCAGCACTTCAGGTACAGCCGGTTCTCTATTGTTCCTTCTTCGTAAGGGTTGTTTATCGGGGTGTCGACGTTATCTTTCACATGGTAATCGGCGATAGCGCGATTGAAGATGTTGATGGCGTTTTCAGTAAAACTCATAGCCTTGTAGTTTGATTATTATCTTTTGCAAAGGTAGTCATTTTTAATGATTTGTCAAAATAAAAAGGAGCTTTATTCGGCATTCTCAAGAAAAATGAGTAATTTTGCACTCTGATTTAATAATATATTATGGCAAAACTACCAGAAAATGCCTTCCGCGAGCTGAAGGAGGGTGAAAATTACGAGCCGGTGCTCTCTCCCAAGGAGAGCCATCCGGAGGTCAATATGTGGTCCGTATGTTGGGGATTGCTCATGGCGGTTGTGTTCTCCGCCGCGGCAGCGTTCCTCGGTCTGAAGGTGGGACAGGTGTTTGAGGCAGCCATCCCTATCGCCATCATCGCCGTTGGAGTGTCCTCTGCCACAAAGCGCAGCAAGGCTTTGGGCGAGAATGTCATCATCCAGAGCATCGGAGCATGTTCGGGAGTCATCGTGGCGGGAGCGATTTTCACGCTTCCTGCTCTATATATCATCCAGGCGAAGTATCCGGAGGTGACGGTGAGCTTCATCCAAGTGTTCCTCTCCTCCCTTCTCGGCGGCATCCTCGGCATACTTTTCCTCATCCCGTTCCGCAAGTTCTTTGTCAAGGAGCAGCATGGAAAGTACCCTTTCCCTGAGGCTACGGCTACGGCACAGGTGCTTGTCAGCGGTGAGGAAGGTGGCGGTCAGGCGAAGACTTTGCTCACTGCCGGCGCGATAGGCGGCATCTATGACTTCCTCGTCTCCACGTTCGGCACATGGGCGGAAGCGTTCTCCACACGTGCCATCCCTTACGGCGCGGCTCTTGCGGAGAAGGCAAAACTGGTGTTCAGCATAAACACCAGTGCTGCGGTTCTCGGACTCGGCTACATCGTGGGCTTGAAGTATGCGGCGATAATCTGTGCCGGTTCGGCGGTAGTATGGTTCGGTCTTGTGCCGCTTATGCCTTTCCTTGGCGACGAGACGCTGCAGATGCTCAACCCGACATTCGACCTTGCCGCCCTCGGCAGTGTCACGGACATGTCACCGGAGCTGATTTTCAGCACTTTCGCCCGCCACATCGGTATCGGAGGCATCGCCATGGCAGGCTTGATAGGCATTGTGAAGCAGTGGGGAATCATACGCAGCGCGATAGGACTTGCGAGCCGTGAGCTGAAAGGTTCGGGCGCAACAACCGGCAAGGTGGAGCGCACACAGCAGGACATCTCCATGAAAATCATTGCCGTGGGAGTCATTGTGGCTCTTGTGGCGACATTCATCTTCTTCTATGTCGGCGTGGTTGACTTCAACCTCATGCACGCTGTTGTCGGCATTCTCGTCATCGGCGTCATAGCGTTCCTGTTCACCACCGTGGCAGCCAATGCCATTGCCATTGTCGGAACGAACCCTGTTTCTGGCATGACCCTCATGACCCTTATCCTCGCTTCCGTCATTATGGTTGCCGTAGGGCTTAAAGGCTCTGCCGGAATGGTGGCGGCACTGGTCATGGGCGGTGTTGTCTGCACGGCATTGTCCACGGCAGGCGGCTTTGTGACCGACCTCAAGATAGGCTATTGGCTTGGCACAACACCTAAGAACCAGGAGATGTGGAAGTTCCTCGGAGTGCTTGTAAGTGCTGCCACAGTGGGAGGAGTGATGATTGTCCTGAACAAGACTTTCGGCTTTGTGGGCGAGAATGCCCTTGTCGCTCCGCAGGCAAACGCCATGGCAGCGGTGATAGAGCCACTGATGTCAGGCACGGGTGCGCCATGGCTGCTGTACGGAATCGGTGCGCTGTTGGCGTTGGTTCTCAACTATGCCGGTGTCCCTGCCCTCGCCTTCGCCCTCGGTATGTTCATCCCTATGGAACTTAACGCCCCGCTTGTCGTGGGTGGCGCGATAAACTGGTTTGTCACAACACGCAGCAAGGACAAGGCTGTCAACGAGGCACGTGGCGAGAAAGGCACGCTCATCGCCAGCGGTCTCATCGCCGGCGGAGCGTTGATGGGCGTTGTTTCGGCGTTCATCCGCTTCCTCGAGTATGACTTTGTGAACACCGTATGGCTTGAGAATCCGATGTCAGAGGTGGCAAGTCTCGCGGTGTATGTCCTCCTCATAGCATACTTCGTTAAGGCAACGAAAAAGTAAGGGTTGGCATGCACACGGCAAAGTGTAACCTTTTACCACATGAAAGGTTACTTTCCGCCATGTCAAAGGCTACACTTTGCATAGTAAAAGCTAACCTTTGATAACTCTTTAAAATACAAGATGTTACATAAAGTGTAATTAATAACGAACAAAACGAAAACAGATATATGTACCTTTTCACATCAGAATCAGTATCGGAAGGGCATCCTGACAAGGTTGCCGACCAGATAAGCGATGCCCTCCTTGACCAGTTTCTCGCCTACGACGAGAAGTCCCACTGCGCCATAGAGACATTTGTCACCACCGGACAGGTGGTCATCATGGGCGAGGTCTCCTCCCGTGAATATGTTGATTTGCAGACCATTGCCCGCCGAACAATCAACAGAATCGGCTATACGAAGTCCGAATATCAGTTTGACGGCAACTCCTGCGGCATCATGACCGCCATCCATGAGCAGTCGGGCGACATCAACCAGGGTGTCTCCCGTGCCGAGGAGGACGAGCAGGGAGCAGGCGACCAGGGCATGATGTTCGGCTATGCCACCACGGAGACCGACCGCTATATCCCTGTCTCACTGGACATTGCCCACCTCATCATGAAGACCCTTGCCGAAATCCGCAAGGAAGGCAGGGAAATGCTGTACCTCCGCCCGGACTCAAAGTCGCAGGTTACGGTGGAATACAGTGACGAGGGTGTGCCACAGCGCATAGACACCATTGTCGTTTCCACACAGCACGACGACTTTGACGAGGACGAGGCGATGCTCGCAAAGATACGCGAGGACGTGCTCAACATCCTCATGCCACGCGTGAAGGCACAGCTCAGAAGCGACAAGATGCTGGCGTTGTTCAACGACGACATCAAGTATTTCGTCAATCCTACGGGCAAGTTTGTCATCGGAGGACCTCACGGCGACACCGGACTCACAGGGCGCAAAATCATTGTCGACACTTACGGCGGCAAGGGAGCGCACGGCGGCGGAGCCTTTTCCGGCAAAGACCCTTCCAAGGTTGACCGTTCTGCGGCATACGCTGCGCGCCACATCGCCAAGAACATGGTGGCCGCCGGTGTTGCCGACGAGATGCTTGTGCAGCTCGCTTATGCCATCGGCGTGGCACAGCCTGTCAGCATTTATGTTGACACCTACGGCAAGAGCAACGTGAAGATGACGGACGGTGAGATAGCAGAGAAGATACGCCAAATGTTCGACCTCCGCCCGAAGGCAATTGAGCGTGCGCTGAAGCTCCGCCAGCCTATCTACAGCGAGACAGCCGCCTACGGTCATGTGGGCCGTGAGAGCAAGGTTGTCAGGAAGACATTCACCTCACTCTACCACGACACGAAAGAGGTGGAGGTGGAGCTGTTCACATGGGAGAAACTTGACCGTGTGGAGGAGATAAAGAAAGCGTTTGGACTTTAATTAATGGTTTAGGTCAGTATTGTCATTATTGGCAGTTATGTCAGTACTGACCGGACAATACTGTCAATAATGACAACTCTGACAATATTGACAAAACTGTCATTACTGACCAAAGAAAAACAACCCCTCAACAACCCTTGCTTCAGGAAACGGATTCCATACAGAAAGCTGTCGAGACGGTGCCCGCGACCTTGTCGCCAGACTCCGTCGAGAAAGAGCAGATTCCCGACTTCACCTCCAAGAAAAGCCACTGGGAGGTGAAGGTGGACTCTGTCCTCATGCCTGATGCCGGTGAGGAAGTGAAGGCAGAGGTGAAGCCGCTGCCGAAATACTACAAGGAGTCTTTCTTTGCAAAGGACTCCCTTCTGCACAGCGAGATTCACGGCGGACGCTACGGCATCCCGGGCGACCCGGTGCCTTACACCATACAGAGGGACGATGTGCTCACCCCGGTGCTCATCTTCCTCGTCTTCCTGCTGATGTTCTCCGCAAAGCGTTCATGGAAGACTTTCCGCATGCAGGCAAAGCATTTCTTCCATGACTTCCGCAAAGGCTCTATCATGGAGAAGGAGTCCATCTCCGGCACTGTCTACCTTTTCTTTGCCGGAGTGTACACCATGGTGATTCTCTCGCTCCTGTTCTACTTCTACGCCAAGGCATATGTCGCGGAGGTGTATGTGACGCTCAGCGAGTACACCCTCATGGGGTTCTTCTTCGCCAGTGTGCTAAGCATGTGGGGATTGGAGACAGCACTGCAGCAGTTTGCCAATTATGTCTTCTTCACCCCCCGCGACCGCTCGTTGTGGACGGCGGTGAAGATGATGTCGACGGCATGGCTCGGCATCCTGCTGACCCCCGTGTTCCTCCTCCTCGCCTACTTCAAGCTCAACGAGGGAAACGCACTTATATACGCGCTGATTGTCATTATATTTGTCAAATTATTGCTGTTTTATAAGTGCTTTCTCATATTTTTCAAGAAAAGAGGTGCATTTCTGCAGATTTTTTTGTACTTTTGCACACTTGAAATTGTGCCGCCATTGATATTGTGGGGTATTTTGGTAACTATAGCCAACTATCTGAAAGTAAATTATTAACTTAGATGATGATAAAGAAAATACTTGTTTCGCAGCCGAAACCGTCGGGAGACAAATCCCCGTATTTTGATATAGAGCGCGATTACGGAGTGGAATTGATTTTCCGCCCATTCATTAAAGTTGAGGGAATCAGTTCAAAGGATTTCCGACAGCAGCATGTCTCACTCGGAGCTTATACAGCCGTGGTGTTCACGTCAAAGCATGCGATAGACAATTATTTCGCACTTGCCAAGGAGCTGCGTGTGGAGATTCCGGAGACAATGAAGTACTTCTGCACCACGGAGAGCATAGCACACTATATCCAGAAATACGTGCAGTACCGCAAGCGCAAGGTGTTCTTCGGCGAGTCCGGCAGAGTTGACGACCTCATCCCTTTCATGACAAAGCACAGCGGAGAGAACTATCTCGTGCCGCTGAGCTCGGTGCACAACGACGCCATAAAGGATTTGCTTGACGAGAACAATCTGAAGCATACGGAGTGCGTGATGTACCAGACGGTCAACGATGACCTTACTGACGAGGAAAAGGAGAATTTCGACTATGACATGATTGTCCTGTTCAGCCCTACAGGTGTGAAGACGCTCCGTGACAACCTTGACGACAAGGTCAGGGAAGGCTCACTGAAAGTGGCAACTTTCGGTGCGGCGACGGCAAAGGCGGCAGAGGCGGAAGGCTACGAACTCGAGGTGCAGGCTCCCACTCCCAAGCATCCGTCAATGGTAGGAGCACTCCGCGCATATCTCCGCGAGCTTGAGGACTAAGGATGGCGTGACCTCCGCACATGCCCTGCCGACAGGGAAAGCGGAGGCTTATGCAGCAGGAAGCCGGACAAAAGCATCACCATAACCGAACAAAACAAAAGCATACATTGAAAAGACTGTCACTATCGCCACGCCTGAAGAGCAAGTCGCTCATTGACGAACTCTTCACAAGTAAGAAGAGCAAGTCCCATACAGTTTACCCGATAAGGATGGTAAGCCTGGATACGGACATAGCCCAAGGCACTGCCGGCAGTGGCGGAAAGGACGATTGCCCGGTCATGGTGCTGTTCTCTGTCTCGAAACGCCATTTCAAGCATGCCGTAGACCGTAACAGGATAAAGCGGCAGATGAGGGAGGCGTACAGGCATTGCTGCGCGGAAAACAAAGAAGAGGCATCCGGAATGCAGGCTTTGGTCCCTCAGGGGAAAAGGAGGCTGATAGCATTCCTATGGCTTGCCGACAAGCATTTTGAATCAAAAAAGGTTGACAATGCCATTAGCAAAGCTCTTGAAAAACTGCGTTAAGTGGCTGCTGCTTGCCCCGATATGGTTTTACCAGCACGCCATATCCCCTTTTACTCCGTCAGCCTGCCGCTTCACGCCGACCTGCTCGGAGTACATGCGGCAGGCAATCATCAAGCACGGACCGATGAAAGGGCTGTGGCTCGGCATAAGGCGCATACTGCGCTGCCACCCTTGGGGCGGCTCCGGACATGACCCTGTGCCGTGAAATGAGGCAGTATTGTCAATAATATAAATACTGTCAATATTGTCAGTACTGTCAATCTTGACAAAACAAAAACAAAAACAACATACAATGAAGAACTTTGTAGAAGAACTGAAATGGCGCGGAATGCTCGCGCAGATAATGCCAGGAACAGAAGAACTGCTCCAGAAGCAGATGGTGACGGCATACCTCGGCACTGACCCTACGGCAGATTCTCTCCATATAGGCCACCTTTGCGGAATAATGATGCTGCGCCATCTGCAGCAGTGCGGTCACAAGCCTATCATCCTTGTCGGCGGTGCTACAGGCATGATTGGAGACCCTTCCGGCAAGTCGCAGGAGCGCAACCTCCTTGACACGGAGACTCTCTACCACAATCAGGAGTGCATCAAGAAGCAGGTTGCCAAGTTCCTTGACTTCGATGCTGAAGGCCCTAACGCCGCAGAGATGGTCAACAACTACGACTGGATGAAGGATTTCACCTTCCTTGATTTCGCACGTACCGTAGGAAAGCACATCACCGTCAACTACATGATGGCGAAAGACTCCGTGCAGCAGCGACTTAACGGCACTGCACGTGACGGACTGTCATTCACAGAGTTCACCTACCAGCTCCTGCAGGGCTATGATTTCCTCCACCTCTATCAGGCAAAGAACTGCCAGCTGCAGCTCGGTGGCAATGACCAGTGGGGCAACATGACGACCGGAACGGAGCTTATCCGCCGCACTCTCGGCAGCGAGGCAGAGGCTTATGCCCTCACTTGTCCGCTCATTACAAAGGCTGACGGCAAGAAGTTCGGCAAGACAGAGTCCGGAAACATCTGGCTTGACCGCAACCGCACCACACCTTACGCTTTCTACCAGTTCTGGCTTAACGTAAGCGATGATGACGCAGAGAAGTACATAAAGATATTCACATCTCTTGACAAGGAGACCATCGACGCCCTCGTCGAGGAGCATAAGAAGGATCCTGGCTACCGCATACTGCAGAAACGCCTCGCGGAGGAAGTGACAGTGATGTGCCATTCAAAGGAAGACCTTGAGACAGCAAAGGAGGCTTCAAACATCCTCTTCGGCAAGTCCACAAAGGATTCTCTCCTGAAACTTGACGAACAGACTCTTCTTGACGTGTTCGCAGGCGTGCCACACTATGAGATTGCCAAGGCGGACATCATCGGTAAGGCAGCCATTGAGTTGCTTACCACCGATGCACCGGTGTTCCCGTCAAAGGGCGAGATGCGCAAACTGACACAGGGCGGTGGCGTTTCAATCAACAAAGAGAAGCTCTCCGACCCTAACACGGTCATCACAGAGGCTGACCTTCTGGACGGGAAATACCTGCTTGCACAACAGGGAAAGAAAAAATATTTCCTCATTATAGCGAAATAATGACAAATATTGCATGTAATACAAATATTTTTTGTACCTTTGCAGTCAAATAACAGGATGTCTTCCTTTTAGCCCTGCTTGTGAAGGAGGCTTTGCTTCCGGAACTTTATCGGGAGGAGGGCTATGAAGACAGAATATCCTGTTTTTTAGGATTGTCCCATGGTGTAATGGTAGCACAACAGGTTTTGGTTCTGTTTGTAGAAGTTCGAATCTTCTTGGGACAACGTAATGCGAGATGAACGGTGTCGGTTCATCTCGCATTTTTTACCGGGAAGCACTCAAAAACAAGCATGCCCAAAATTTGATTTTACTGATTTTTAGGTATTGTCGGAATGCGGAAACATTAGTAATTTTGCACTCGGAAATTTTAATATTAACAAAAGGTAAACATAATCATGAAAAAGACTTTTCTTTCAACCTTACGCGGCTTTGCTGCTTGCGTAATGGCAGTGTTCGTAAGTGTGGCGTTCTCAGCTTGTTCAAGTGATGACGACGAGCCGGTAATCCCCGCCCCACAGACTTTCACCGGACAACTTTCTACAAGCATTCCTTCAATGCTGACATTTGAGCCAATCGTCGGCGAGAACTCGGCTGTTGTCACTTGGGCGAACCCGGAGCAGACTTTGGCAACCGTGAAACTCGGTGCTTTCAGTATAGCAGTAAAGACACCTATGGGTGAGCATTCTTACAATATTGGCGAGATGACAATCAGTGATGTGCCTTGTGTGAAGTCAGGCAACAAAATCACGATGAGCAAGCCGGAGTTTGAATGTCAGGCAGGTGATTTCAAGACGACAGGTTCGCTTGAAGGAACGCTAGAGAACGGCACATTCACTCTCACACTGCTGTACACGCCGGGCACAATGCCGCTTAAGGTTAAGACTGTGTTGGTCGGAAAATAAGTTGGTCACGAGGTGATAAGTAATCTACAATAGTTGTTTTACTTACAGCTCGCAACCATTTTCTTTTGAATTTCTTATTCTTTTTGGAGTGAAAAGCATAAGTCATAGAGGTTGTCGGTTCGCAATATTCCCTCTTTCACTTATGCTTTTCATTCGAAATATATTCCAATTATAATCTTGTTGACAGACTTAGTGCTAAGTACAGCGGTAGTGTTACGGTGGTGATGGTCATCGTCCTCCGGCTTTCGATGTGTCAACGTTGGCGTCAGCATTGATGAGTTTGTCGGCACTGCGCTTCTGCCGTCCCCATTGCAGGTTGTAGCTGATTTGGACGTAAGGCATTCGCATGTTGATTCTGTCGTGCTGCTCGTTGCTGTTCCATTGGCTGAGGGTCTTATAGCCACGGTCGTATTTGCCGAAAGGCATTATCACGCCGGCGGCGAACTGCCAGCCTTTCATGTTGTAGCTCAGGTCGATGATGTTAATGTCCTCTCCCCATGAGATTTTCTCTCCCCACAGGTCACGTTGTGCACGGATGTACTGTCCGCTGAGTACAAAGCCCCAATGTGTCAGTTGCAGTGAGGCGTTGCCGCTCCATGCGTTGTTGTGGTGCTCATAGTCTGTGCCCCGCATGCGTTCCGTGCGGTACTGGAGGTAGCCGCTCACGGTGAGCCATTTAGGTATGACCTCTATCTGTGGCGCAAGGAAGAATGAGAGGTTCTGCAGACCACGGCTGTTCTCGTAAGTCGTCAGCAGTCTGTCCCCCTCCCACAGGAACATAGGGGTTATGGCATTTGGTGAGGTGAAGGCACGGACGCCGAAAGTTCCGCTGACACGTGGCAGATTGAATCCATAGCGGAAAGTGAGCATGTAGGAGTTTGCCGTCTTCAAGTCCTGGTTTCCCACACGCCACTGGAAGCCGTCAAGCTGTTGCGGCACGATGTTCGTCTCCGAGAGTGAAGGCGTGGACTGCCATGAAGTGAAGTTAAGGCGGAAATTGTGGTTGCGGTCTGGTGCGTAGGTCACTGTCGCCTGTGGTCGTGGACTCCATGAGTGAGTGCCAAGACCGGATTCCTTGAAGAGAAAATCAGTGTATTGCACGCCCATTCCTGCCGTTGCCGACCATTTTCCGAGGCGTTGGAAATATTCGGCAAACAGGTAGGTCTTGTCCTGCCGTTGGTGGAACACCTGTCCGTCAAGACTCTCATAGCGTGAGCGGTTGCGGTTGGCGTTGTAGGACGCTCCGGCGGTGAACCGTGAGTTCTGCCAGTTCTTTATATAGTTCGTCTCTACGGCGTACGCCTGGTTACGGTCCTTTATGCTGGTGTGGATGTCCGTGATGTAAGTTTCCGTGCCGGGAAACCACTCAAGATAATCCGAGAAAGTGCGTCCGGAGTAGAACGAACTGCTTAGGCTGACTATGAGCATCTGCTTGTTGCGGAAGTTCTGCTGCCAGTAAAGGGAGAGGCTCGGAGTGCTTCCCTCCTTTCCGTTGGAGTCTGTGAGGTCGATGTCGCTTGTGCCGTCGCTCAATGAGAGCAGTCCGTGGTAGAGTTCCTTCTCCCTTATGTTTTGGAAAAAGCCAAACTCCGCCATGAATACTGTTGTGTCAGGCTTTATGTAGTTGTAGGAAGCCCATGCGTTTGCCATTGTGTTGTCAGTATTGCCGCCCAGCGGTGTCTCGTCGCGAGTGACAGATGTACCATCGGGACGGGTGAATGTCTCGGAATAGTCACGATAGATTTTCACCTTGTTTGTCAGCTTGAAGTTGCCGCCCACCGACCATTGCGAGCGTCCTGTGTTGAACTTTGCGTCCGCCATGTAGAAGCCCCATGCTGTGTTCAATGCCGGTCGTGCGTTAGCCATCAATGAGCCTCCGACGGCAGGATTGGTGACAATGATGTTAAGCACATAGTTTGCACCGCCGTAGCGCAGACCGGGATTGTCTATCCATTCCACGCGCTTTATCGTTTCAGGCAGCAATGTCCTTACCTGCTCTATTGAGGATACCCTGCCGTTGATACGCACCTGCACCGACTGTCCTGCCGCCTGTATGGAGCCGAGGGCGTCGCTTACTGTCAGCGAAGGAATCATCAGATTGTTAAGCAGCTGCATGCCGTTCTTGGAGTTCTCGACAGCACTCTTGGATGGGTTGTAGATGTCCATGTCCGCCTTGCGTATGACTTTGGACGCTTTGACGACAACTTCCTGCAGTTCACGTGTCAGCAGAGTGTCCCGCGCCTCCTGTGCCATGGCAGTTGCTGTGCATAATGACAGGGCGAGAAGAGGCAGTATTTTGTTTGATTTCATGTGCGCTATGTTTGTAAAATATGTGAGGTAGCTTGGTACGGTCGTACTAAGTTTGGGATTTCACGATGCAAATATAGCGATTTTTTTATATATTATTTATTGTTTTCCGAAAAAATCTGTATTTTTGCACCTATAAAAAATAAGGAGGTGAATGTTATGGGTGGTTTGTCAGAACAATTGAACATCATAAAGAAATTCATAAAGTGCCATGCCGGCGAGAGCGATGAAGTGCAGGCACGCCGGGCGGTTGAAACAGTAATGCCTGTTGCCGAAAGTGGCGATGCCAAGGTGCAATATCTGCTTGGCAAGTATTATTCGTGGGGCTATCATCACGACTGCGACAACCTGAAAGCGATATATTGGTTTGGGAAAGCCGCAGACAGTGGTGATGAACGGGCAGCAGAAGCCATAATGGACATTTATCGCAATGACTGCCCTGACGGAACAGATGTCGTACAAAGAAAAGCATTGATACTGAAATGGCACAAGCGTTGGTTTGGCATTTTGGCGGAAAAAGCAGGCAAGGGTGCTGCCGATGCTGCCCAAGCATTGATGAATCTCTATGTTGATGATTGCCCCGAGGACATGAATCCGGAAGAGGGTGTGGAGGAAGCCTGCAAATGGTATGCCCGCCAGATAGGGATATTGACAAGTAAGGCTGCCAATGGCGACGCCGTGGATAAGATGAGTTTGGCGGACATTCTGTTGTATGGCTATAATGTACCAGAGGAGGTTTTGGCAAGTTTTACGGACGAGGATGACAAGCGGAGTCTGCTGCAAGCCGTAAAACTATACAAAGAGGTTGTCAAATGCGATTGTATCGACTTCCTCAAGTCGGAGGCGTGCTATAATATGGGGCGTGCTTATGATGACTTGGGAGAAGGGAAAAAGGCACTTGCAAGTTTCAAGAAAGCGGCGAAACTGAACAATCATGAGGCGTATGTGAAAGTCGGCGACGCTTACCACTATGGCAACGGCACAGAGCAGGACGATGCGCAAGCCCGCAAATGGTATCGGAAAGGCGCGGACTTGGGCGAAATAACAGCCGCCCTGCGACTTGCCGACTGTTACAAGAACGGCATCGGAGGAAAGCAGGATTATGCGAAAGCAATGGAAATATACATGTGCCTTGCCGAGCGCACAGGCCGCAAATGGCAACACCAGGCTGCCGGAATAGACACGGCGTTGTATGAGCTTGGCTGCATGCACATGGAAGGACTCGGCGTGCAGCAGGACATGAAAAAGGCATACCGCTATTTCAAACTTGCCGTCAAGAAAGAGAATATCAATGCCGGAAACGCACTGAATGACGAGCGATTCAAGGACTTTAAATAACTAACACCATGACAGAACAAGATATACATTGGAACAAATTTATTGAAAATGTTTGCGGACGTGACATTTCGACCCTTTCGCCGGCTCAGAAGAGAGCGGTGCTCTGCTTCCGGTACGACTCGGAAATGGAGAACGGAGGGCATTCCGCTTATCTGGAGAATCACCCTGAAACTAATCCTGACGAACTTGAAGACGCCATTCTCACTGTCGGCTGCAAGGAAATGGCGGATAATTACCGCAAGGCAATCACTGATGGCGAAGAGGATGATTGGGAAGAGACTGACAATGCCTACTACGATTTCGAGCCGTCGCTATGCGATTGCCTTCAGGAGTTTGTGGAGAAGAACAAGGATATAATCTTTGACTAAACAACCAAGTGTCTATGGAAAGAAAGGAACTGTTCGACATCATAAAGCGGTGGATTGCCGACGGAGGCGATAAGGAAGAGGCACGGCAGGCTGCCAATGCTGTCACACCGATAGCCGAGAAAGGCAGTGTGCAGGCGCAACTGCTTCTCGGACATTACCATTATCACCTTGACTGCGACAATCCCCGATTCATCACTTGGTTTGAGAAAGCCGCTGACAGTGGCAATGAAAAGGCTGCCGGATTCTTGTCGGATTACTACCGTTATGCCTGTGACAACACGGAACAGGACAAGGCGTTGGGCAGAAAGTGGCATTATAGGAAGATAGAAATCCTGAAGAAGAAAGCTGACAAAGGTGTGGCTACTGCCGCAAAAGCCCTGATGAACCTCTATGTCTATGAGCGTCCCGACGACATGGAGGAAAAGGAGGGACTGGCTTCTGCCATAGAATGGTACGACCGTTGGATTGACATATTGAGGGCGAAAGCTGAGAGCGGAAACGCCAAGGACAAAAAGAAGCTGGCGGACATACTGTATTGGGAGCATGCTGTGCCAGAAGAAATACTGTTTGACATCCGTGACCGGCATGACGAAGCGGCAAAGATTTACAAGGAACTTGCTGACACGGCAGGCGACGGTTTGTCATATTTTAATTTGGGACACACATACAGCCGTGAGGAAAACGGCTTGGAACAAGCATTTGAATGCTATGTGAAAGCGGCGGAACTGGGTTATACCAAAGCCTGCTACAATGTTGCGACTGCATATTTCGATGGCGAGGGAGTGGAAAAGGATTGGACAAAGGCGTTTGAATGGTTCAAGAAGGGTGCGGACAGTGGCGATGCCTTTTCCATGCTTAAGCTTGCGGAGTGCCATAACCGCGGCATCGGTTGCGTGAAAGACCATAATGCCGCCATGGGATTGTACACACAATTAATCAACCGCAAAACCCTGAAAGGGAGTGACGCAGGGATAGCAGAGTACGAACTCGGCAACATGTACTTGAAAGGTCTTGGCGTTGAGCAGGATTTGCAGAAGGCTTACGACTGTTTCAAGCAAGCCGCAGCCCATTATAACCGTGCCGCAGAGAACGCCCTGAACAACAAGAAGTTCCGTGATTTCAGAAGATAAGGAGTAATCTCGCACAATGGAAAAAGACGATATACTGGAACTGACAGGACGGATGTGCGCTCCTCATGAGCCGGAGGTGCGCTGCTCGTGGGAAAGGACTTCATGGAAGGCTTTTCGTGAAGCGGAGAAACTGACGGACAGAACCTTGTTTCCCGTATTGGAGGAGATTATCAATGAAAGCGGTTTGGACATTCGCAAGGCTGCTTATTTCATTTACAAGAAACTGTTGGTTCGGCAGTTTGATGAAGACAAGTTTGCCTTTTTGCTCTCACAGTTGGACAAAGAGGCAGAAAAAGGCGAATATATGTGGTGGAACGACTTTCTTGATGAGATGGAAACAAATCCCTGCACTCCCATAGCACCTTTGCTCGCCATTGCCGAAAGAGGCAAGAAATATGATGTGAAATGGGTCTGCAAAACCGTTGAGATATATGCCGGGAAAGGTAACGCCGAATCCATCCATGCCCTTCCCGCTTTGAAAGCGCGTGTAAAAGCCACCAAGCGGACACAACGGCAGGCAACAGCGGACATCCTACATAAACAAATGCCGTGAATCGGCACAGTCGGGTTATGCTCCGGCTCAGTATCAACTCGGGCAATGCTATGAGGAAAGTATCGGCGTGGAGCGCAATCTGGCAAAGGCGTTCAGATTGTATTGGCAGGCATCCGACAACTGCCGCCCTGCACGGGAACGGCTGAACAAGGACAGTTATCAGGGGCAGCTTGCCAAATGGTTGAAGAAAGCAGTCAACAGAAAAGACCTGGCGGATGCTGACCTGGCGGAAGCGATGTGCATGCTGGGCAGTTGTTATCAGCATGGTTGGGGTGTGGATGATGACATGTCTTCCGCGGTCGAATGGTACCGCAAGGCTGTTGATGCCGACGGACATGTCTCGCCGGACGCTCTGTGCGGTCTTGGCGACTGCTATGCCGGCGGAAAGGGTGTGAAGCAAGATTGGGAGAAAGCGGTGGCGTTGTACCGTCAGGCGGCGGAAATGGATGCCCCGGAAGCGCAATACTTGCTTGCCCGATGTTATGACGATGGGCATGGTGTAGAAACGGATATGAAAGAAGCCGTGCGCCTGTACAAGAAGGCGGCGAACAATGTCTGCGAGAACAAGGGTTACTACGGCCATGTTGGGGCAATGCGCTGTCTGGGTGACTGCTACACCACCGGCAATGGCATAAGGAAGAATGCGAAACAAGCCGCTGTATGGTATGCCAAAGCCACGGAATTGGAGGCTGCTTCAAAGTGATTTTGGGACAGTTTTTGACATGTGGCATTACGTTGTCCTTAGCAAGAACATGTTCTGCAAAAGCCTTTGTTATCATAATCCGGAATGCAATCTGCCGGCATAAAAACCGTATGATAATGATTGCAAAACAAAAAGGTGACACTTCACACCACAAAGTGTTATGGTTGACACAACAAAAGGTTGCCTTTCACGCTGTGAAAGGCAACCTTTTGTTGTGCTATTTTTATAACATTGATTTACAACACGTTACAGATTATTTCCCGAACTTATAGACAGCGAAAGACTGTGCAGGTACGGAGAGCTTCAGGATGTTGCCCGTCTGTGCGGCAATGGTTGTGGTCACAGGCTTCACGACGTCCTTCTTGGCAATAGTGTTTATTGCCTTAGGGTTGTCGGAACGGAGGGTGGTGACGGTCTGCGCGCCGATGTTTTTCAGACCTTTCACCTCTATTGCAACCTCGCGTGCGCCGTCGTTGAGGTTGGCGATTTTCAGGATATACTCCTTTGTGCGCTTGTCATAAGTGGCGGAAGCATAAAGTCCGTCCTCACCGGCGACAGGGAGCTTTCCGGCAGTCAGCGGGAGCACGTTTGTTCCCGGATTGGTGGAATAGAGCTGCTGCACATAATAATTAGGTGTGAGGACAGTCTCCAGATTGTCCACCCAGATAAGGTCCGGACGCCACTGCCAGCCGTCGACATGCGCGAAGAGAGGCGCGTAGGCTGTCATGTGGACGACATCGGCGTTGCGCTCCATGCCTGTCATGAACGCCGCCTCATGGAGTGCGGAGAGGAAATTGTTCTGTCGTGTAGGCTCTTTGCCCTCGACTTTCTTTGTGTGGCAAGCATACTCGCCGGCAAAAACCTTAGGGCCTTTGCGCGGATACTTGTCGTAACGCTTGATGTTGTCACGGAACCAGTTCTCGTCACGGTAATAATGCTCATCGACAAGTTCCACGTTAAGGTCGCGCATGCGCTTCCAACCGTAGTCGAATCGCTCACCGCTTGGGTCAGGACCTGACGAACCGATGATGTTCATCTTAGGATATTTTGCCTTTATAGCCTTGATGAACGGTTCAAGACGCTGAGGATATGCTTCGTCCCACTGCTCGTTTCCGATGCCGAGGAACTGCAGGTTGAACGGTTCGGGATGACCCATTTCCGCGCGGAGCCTGCCCCATTTTGTGTCTGTCGTGCCGTTTGCGAACTCGATAAGGTCAAGAGCGTCCTGGATGTATGGGTCAAGCTCTTCCAAAGGCACATTGGCTTTGGCTTCGTTTCCCTTGTTCTGGTACTGGCAAGCCATACCCACGTTAAGGATAGGCAACGGTGTCGCACCGATGTGTTCGGAGATGAGGAAATACTCATAGAAGCCCAGTCCGCCCGTCTGGTAATAGTTCGGGTAGAGGCGGTGAGGGAATGTGTAGTTCCAGCGGTTCTCGTTCAGCGGCCGTTCCTCCACCTTTCCGACGGTGTTCTTCCACTGATAGCGTGTGGCAAGGTCAGTGCCCTCCACGATACATCCGCCCGGGAAGCGGAACACTCCCGGCTGCAAGTCCTTCAGAGCCTGTAGCATGTCGGCGCGGATAGCCCCTTTCCATGCGTCGGAAGGGAAGAGACTGATGTGGTCAAGGTCAACAGCGTCCTTTGATTCAAGGTAGACGCGCATGAACGCATCCTTTGCCGTGATGGGCGAAGTGATGGTGATGGTGTGCTTCTTCCAGTCGGCGGAAGTGATGTCGAGACGGCTTTTGGCAACGATATCGTTATCCTTGTTGATAAGTTCCACCCTTATTTTTCCGGCTTTCGCACCTTTGTCGGCAAGTCGAGCCTCAACGGAAAAGTTGTAGACCATGCCTTTCTTCACGCCCATTCCGAAGAATCCGTGGTTCTCGAGACCGGTGCGCTTGTCGCGATGTCCCGGGTCTTTCAGTGTGACATAGTGCGGATTGTTCTTGAAAGCAGGGTCTGCCGTGTTGACAGTGACATTGCCGAAAGTGTTCCAGCCCATGAGAGCCTGTGGGAACTCAAACGAGCGGTTTTCCACCATCTCGGCATAGAGTCCGCCGTCCGCGCCGAAGTTGATGTCTTCGAAGAATATGCCGTACATCGTAGGCTGCACGGTGATTCCCTTCTCAGGCTTTGCGGCGTTGAGCGTCCACCTTGCCGGAGCGTTCTCTGCCATGGCAGTCGCTGCAAGGGCGCACATGGCAAGGGTTGTGATAAGTTGTTTTTTCATAAGTATGAACATTCGTTTTAGTGTATGTGAATATATATTTCTAATATGGAATCGTTATGTTTCGCATGGCATACCCCCATTTATACCCCAATGAGATTTGGAATCGCTTGGGAAATGTTGTACATTTGCATAAGATAAGCTGCACCTGTGTACAAGAACCGCGTTAGCAGTTCCTCCTTATATATCATTAATTCCACAATGTAATGACAGTTGTGTTTTTATCGACACTTCTACTTTTAATAGACAAAAATCCTGTAATCCTTCACGCTTCCCGGAGCACCCGTTTCGGCGCGAGGCAGATATTCGAGAGCGGAGACTGTCTGCCGTGTGCCCAAGTCGATGACAAGCAGGTGAGGAACTTTGGCATTTTTTGCCGTGCTCCAGTAGGTTGACTCCTGAAGGTCAAAGGCTTTCTCGCCCGTCATGTTCCTGTTTGCGTCCTCACTGTCAGCGTATTTCACAGTCCATGGCTCACGGCTGATGCGTCGGCCTGCCGTGTCGAGGAGGTAAAGCTCTGCTATCTGCACATTGCCGGTGCCGTCGTGCGTGGTGAGGCACTCTATGGCTATGTGGCGTCCTTCGGCAGGCTTTGCGAAACGAACTGTCTGCCAACCGTTGCCGGAGGTGAAGGATGATGCGGCGACAGGTGTGTAAGCACCGAGGTTCGGGCGGTCGGCAGGGTTGTCGTTCCTGCGAGGCTTCTCTGTCTGCAGCTTATCAAGCTCAGGCGAATCCTGACACCAAACGATGTTCTTCTTCGGACCTACTACATCAAGCACTATCACTTCGTTGCGCCCTTTCCTAAGCCAGCAGCCCGGAACGTAGAGCGTCTGCTGCGGACCGATATGCCAGAAACGGCCGAGAGCGTGACCGTTGACATATACTTGTCCCTTGCCGAGGTTCTCGACATTAAGGAATGTGTCGCCGGTGCGTGACAGATTGAACCATCCGCGGTAATATCCTGACGCTCCCTCGATAGGGGACGCCGTCTTCGCCTTCATGCCAAACGCCTGCAAGGCTGTCGCATAGTCATCGGGAATGATGTCCATCTGCCAGTTTTTCAAGTCCCATGTCAGCTCATGTCCGTCGGATGAGGTCTTGACTGTCACTCCGTTGGTGATACCTTTGAAATCCTTTATCGCGCGACCGAAGTTGATTCGTCCCATGGCTTCCACCACTATTGTCAGCCGGCTGCCCTTCTTCACGGCAGGGAGGGCGAGGGATTTCTCCTTCTTTACACGGTCGATGGAACCTATCAGTTTGCCATTGATGAACACTTGGCTGTAGTCGTGCCCCTCGTTCAGTGTGAGCACGCTCTCGCCTTCAAGCTCAGGGAGCTCCGTGGAGTACATGGCAGTGCCCCACCCCATGTCCATTTCCTCGAACGTAAGAGGAGTTCGGGCGGTGAGAGTGTTGGTGATTCCGTAGGACAAGGGCACATATTCGTCCAGCGAGAACTGTGGGACGGTGATGAGTTTTGCAGGCAGTCCCGGCACTTTCGGCAGCTTTTCCTTGGAATGACGCTGCATCATCTCGCGCAGTTCGTAGTATTTCGGTGTGGCTTTGCCATACTCGTTGATAGGCGCATCGTAGTCGTAGGATGTCACATCCGGGGCGAATCCCGGCGAGTTTGCACCTGCCCAATGCCCGAAGGATGTTCCTCCATGGGTCATGTACAGGGAGAATGAGATGCCTTTCGTAATCATCTCCTCCATGTTGTCCACCATTTTCTTTGCCGGACGTGTCTCATGCTTCGCGCCCCACTTGTCAAACCATCCGCTCCAGAACTCCGAACACATCTGCGGAGCGTCAGGGCGAAGTTCGCCAAGCCGCTTGAACTGCGCGTCGATGTTGGCACCTGTGCCGAAGTTCATTGTCCATGTGAGGTCGTCAAGTCCGTTCTTTGTGAAGTTGCTTGCCCAGTCGCATTGGAACAGCTGCACCTTGTCAAAGCCCGAAGCACGGACGATGTCGCGGATTTCCCCGACATATTGCTTGTCCTCGCCGTATGAACCGTATTCGTTTTCCACCTGCACCATGATGACAGGGCCGCCCTTTTCGATTGTGAGCGGTGACAGTTGCCTGCCCACTTCACCCATGAACAGGCGCACACGCTCCATGAAGTACGGGTCTTGCTCACGCAGCCGGATGTCCTTCTTCTTAAGCAGCCACCACGGCAGACCGCCCATTTCCCACTCCGCACATACGTAGGGACCGGGTCGGACAATGACATACATGCCGTTCTTCTTGCACAGGCGGCAGAACTCCGCTATGTCATTGTTGCCTGAGAAGTCAAACTCGCCTTCCTTCTGCTCATGGATGTTCCAGAAGACATACATGCAGACGGTGTTCATTCCCAACGCTTTGCACATCCTGATGCGGTGTTCCCAGTAGTCACGCGGTATGCGTGGATAATGGAGTTCGGCAGCTTTCACGAGGAAAGGCTTGCCATTGAGCAGGAAAGTCTTGTTGCCTGTCGTGAATGTTCCCGTTTTGTCATTCTCCGTCTTGACGGCTTTTCCCTGCATGGGGATGAGGGAAAGCAGTGCAAGCAAGGTCAGGTGTTTCAATGCTTTTATAGTTTTCACAGTATAGCTTATTTTCTCTGTCATGTCAAAAGGCTTGTTTTCATACCAAAAGATGCTGCAGGAAATGCAACATTTCACTTCTTGTCAGGGTTAAAACGTATGACGGTGAATGAATAGGGACTCATCTCATAGTCAATCACCGGGCTTACTTCCTGTTCCGTTTTCACAGGAGCAACACCCTCGTCAGCAGGCTTTCCCGCCATTGTCTCTGCCGTTGCACGGACGGTAGTGCCAAGAATCCCTTCAAGATTCAGCTTTGTCGTCACCTTCACAGGCAGGAGGTTCACCAGCTTTATGATGACGTCGCCCGTCCCGGAGTCACGTACGATGCTGTGTCCCATGCGCAGACGGACGTTCTCCTGGTTATTGTCAGCTTTTGCATAACAAGGGATATACTCGTCACCGGCATTCCGTCCGTAGAGCTTCTGCACATGGTAGTCGGTGGTGAGACGTATGGAAGCATTGTCAAAGTAAATGAGATTATGCGACCACTGCTGATGTCCGCGGCGTGAAAGCAACGGCGCATAGCTTGACAATTGTACCACATCGGCGTTCCTTTCGACAGAGGCGAGATAGAGAGCGGTGGTCAGGGCGGACTCCATGTTGTGCTTTTTGCCCGGCGTATGGGAAGCATACTCGCCGAGATAGACCTTGGTCTTGTTGCGGTCGTAGGAGTCATAGAAGTCCTGATTGTAAATCATCCAGCCCGAAGGGACATAGTAATGCTCGTCAATGACATCGAGATTCATCTCGTTTGCCAGTTTCCAGCCATACTCATAGTCAGAGCCACGGTTGAAAGGCCCTGCCGTTCCGACAATCTGAATGTCAGGATACTTCGCCTTCACTGCCTCGCAAATCATCTTATAGCGCACGGTGAAGACATCGGAGATAAGGTCTTCGTTGCCTATGCCTATATATTTAAGGTCGAAAGGCTTGGGATGTCCCGCCTTTGCCCTGAGGCTTCCCCATTTCGTAGACTTGTCGCCACGTGCCCATTCGACAAGGTCGAGGATGTCCTGAATGTACTGCTGCATCTCCTCCATAGGCAGACCGCCCTGCTGACCGTCACCTCCGTCGGAAGAGTTCTGGCACGGCACGCCTGCGGCAATCACCGGAAGCGGCGTCGCACCGATGTCCTCGCAGAAGCGGAAGTACTCGTAATAGCCGAGTCCCATTGTCTGGTGGTAGTTCCAGATGTTGCGCATCCCTTTTCTTTCCCACAGTTCTCCTATGGTGTTCTTCCAGCGATAGATGTTGTGCAGGCCATTGCCGTGGGCGAGACATCCGCCCGGGAAGCGCACGAACCGTGGATGAAGGTCGACAAGTTTCTCGGCAAGGTCCTTGCGCATGCCGTTCTTCCGTCCCTTGAATGTGTTTTGCGGGAAGAGCGAAATGAAATCGACAGCAACCTTTCCGGTAGCTAACGGGCGGAGTTCCAGTCGTCCGTCACTGACCGTTTTGTCAGGAACGACGACTGTTTTCGTCTGTTTCCAGCCCTTTCCTCCTATGTTTATCTTACGGCGCGCTATCACATTGCCGTCCTTGTCGACAATCCTTAGTTCAAAAGGCGTGACCTTTTCCGACTTCGCGAACATCGAAAAGTCATATTTCTCTCCTGCTTTGACCGCCACACCGTCCCATCCTGCGTTGACAAGTGCGCTGCCCGTGGTGCTTATGTCCAGCAAAGCATAGTGCGAATTGTTGGGATGCAGGGGTGCAACGGTGTCTATGGACATCGTAATCCCCTCTCCTTCAATGCTCCAGGCGTATGTAGCGTTCCAGTCCTTGTTGCGTCCGCGGACATCATGCGGTGTATATTCAAAGTCGCGGTTCTGCAAAAGTTCCGCATAAAGTCCGCCGTCGGCAGCATAATTGATGTCCTCAAAGAATATTCCGAACAGCTCCGGACTGATTGCTTTCTTGTCGGTCGGGTTGGCGGTGACGGTGAATGTCACATCCTTCAGTCCTTTGAACCTCATCGGGTCGTCACGCATAAGCTCCGACTGGCGTGCGTTACGGTACTGGCTGCGCTCATATTCCGCGATAAGGTCGTTAACCACCGCGCGCTCCACTTTTATGACAACGCCCTTCCGACGGTCACCGTCAGGGAAGACAATCTGCTGCCTTTCAATGTTCCTGTTGCCGTTTTTCTTGTCGCCGGCAGCATAATAATCCTGCGGTTTCCATAGGATAAGGTCGTCCGTTTCGGTGTTGGCAATGACCTTGCCGTCCTCGTTCACAAGCCACGTGCACACCCATTTGCCGTCCTTACGGCGGAGAAGCACAGGGTCAATCATCCTTTTTCCGCTGCCCCACGGTCCGTAGTCACTGGACACAAAGTTATGGGAGCCACCTATCTTGTGCCACGACTTGTTGTCTATGCTCCATGCAAAATGCAGCCCGTCGTGGTTTTTGTTATGGTCGGTGGTGTAAGAGAAGAGATAAAGAGAGTCCGGTTGGTTCTCGATGGCATGAGTGTTTATGGCGGCTGTCGCCAGCATTGCCATGGCTAATAGCTTTTTCATTTCAGGACGATATTGGTTGATTGTGATGTTAAGTTTCTTGGTTAAAAGGCTCTTGCCCCTGCATCGGCAACGGCAGGAAAAAGGTTTGATGCACAAAATTAGCACTTTCTAAAGGCAATAGCATGCAAAAATGTGTGTTATTCATGTATTTTTGTGTACAGACATGGATATTTGTGCACTATCGCATTAACAGCATATCCACAGACATTAAGGAATTCAAGAACCTTAATGTCTGTGGATACAAAAATCAAATCATCGGAAACCGTTCACGGCTTCGATGACTTCCGCCGCCTCTTCCGCTGTCATGCAGGGGCTGATGGGCAGTGAAAGTTCCTCGCAGGCAAGGCGTTCCGTGATAGGGAGCGACAAGTTTGCCATGGCAGGATGATTGCCGTAACACTCTTGACGGTGAGGAGGTATGGGGTAATGGATAAGTGTCGGTATGCCTCTCGATGCAAGATAGTCGCGCAGACGGTCACGCTCAGGCGAGAGAACGGGGAAGATATGCCACACATTCTGCTCCTCGGGAAGCCACTCAGGCAGTGAGACGAGCGGATTGCTTATACCTTTATTATATATGCGCGCTATCCTTCGGCGGCGTTCGTTGTCACTGTCAAGATGTGCAAGTTTGACGTCCAGCACGGCAGCCTGAAGCTCATCAAGGCGGCTGTTCCTGCCACAATACTTGAACACGTATTTCCGTTGCGAGCCGTAGTTTGCCAGTGTGCGCACCGTCTCGGCAAGCTCCTTGTCGTCAGTCGTCACCGCTCCGCCGTCGCCAAGTGCGCCGAGGTTTTTCCCCGGATAGAAACTGTGGGCGGCAGCGTCACCGAGCGAGCCTGTCCGCCTGTCGCCGAAGCGGCAGCCGTGTGCCTGAGCATTGTCCTCAAGGAGCTTCAAACCGTGCTTTTTGCATAGGTCTGCCATGCGCTCCGAATAGGCAAGCCGGCCATAAAGGTGAACGGTCATCACGGCTTTCGTGCGCGGTGAGATGCGGCTTTCGATGAGTGAGCCGTCGATTTCCAGCGTTTTCGGGTCAGGTTCGACAAGGACAGGCGTGAGACGGTTCTCGGTTATGGCAAGGATTGTCGCGATATACGTGTTTGCAGGAACAATGACCTCATCGCCCGGAGCCATTATGCCGAGTTCCATGTATGCCCGAAGGATAAGTATGAGAGCATCCAGACCGCTTGCGCAGCCCACGCAGAACCGTGTGCCGATGTACTCCGCATAGTCGTTCTCAAACCTTTCGTTCTCCTTTCCCTGCAAGTACCAGCCCGAATCCGTCACGCGGCGTATGGCGGCGTGTATCTCTTCGGCATGGCTTGCGGTGATGTCTTTCAGTGAGAGATAGTCCATTGGAAGTTGTGGGTTATAAGGTTTTATTGTGGGGTCTTCGGCAAATTGACAAGACATTGGGTTGATAATTTGTCAGAAAAGCCTCACCTTTACACTTTCTGCATATCGTTCAGTTTCTTGTAGTAGCCGTCCTTCTCGATGAGTTCCTTATGCGTTCCACGCTCGACAATCTCGCCTTCATGGAGCACACATATCTCGTCGGCGTTCTTTATGGTGGAGAGGCGGTGCGCAACAGCCACGGTGGTGCGCGTCTTCATGAGGTTCGTAAGAGCCTCTTGCACAAGGCGTTCCGACTCGGTGTCGAGGGCTGAGGTCGCCTCGTCAAGAATAAGGATGGGCGGATTCTTGAGTATGGCACGTGCGATGGAGATGCGCTGCCGCTGTCCTCCCGAGAGTCGGCTGCCACGGTCGCCGATTGATGTCTCGTAACCCTCCTCGCTCTCCGTGATGAAGTTATAGGCATTGGCGATTTTCGCCGCACGGTCGATTTCCTCCTGTGTGGCAGAATCCACGCCGAAGGTTATGTTGTTGCGGAACGAATCGTTGAAGAGTATCGCCTCCTGATTGACGTTTCCGATGAGCTGGCGCAGGTCATGGATGCCCATGTCCCTGACATTCACACCATCGATGAGCACCTCGCCCTCCTGCACGTCATAGTAGCGTGGGATAAGGTCGACAAGGGTCGACTTGCCGCCTCCCGACTGTCCCACGAGAGCCACTGTCTGTCCCTTGCGCACAGTGAGGTTGATATGGCGCAGAACCCATTTCTCCGCATAGCGGAAGCCCACGTTGCGGAACTCTATTTCGTGCTCGAACGTTGTCGGACGGACAGGGTTATCCTTCTCCGTTATATTGTTTTCGGCTTTGAGAATCTTGTCGATGCGCTCCACGCCGGCAAGTCCCACAGGGATGGTGTAGCCTGCCTTGGAGAACTCTTTGAGAGGGTTGATTATGGAATAGAGGATGACCATGTAGTAGATGAATGTCGGTCCGGTCAGTGCCATCTCGTTAAGCACGAGGATACCGCCGAACCACAGGACGATGACAATCATCATTGTGCCGAGAAACTCTGACATCGGGTGTGCGAGACTCTGTCTTACGCTCACCTTGATGACCTGGTTACGGTGCTCGTCGTTGATGTCACTGAAGCGTTTGTTCATCTTTTCCTCGGCACAGAAAGCCTTGATGATGCGCAGACCGCCGAGAGTTTCCTCCACCTGCGACATCGTGTCGCTCCAAAGGTTCTGGGCTTTCAGAGAGCCCGCTTTCAACTTTCGTCCTATGCGCCCCATGATAAATCCCATGACAGGGACGAAGATAAGTGTGAAGAGTGTCAGCTGCCACGAGATGACAAGCAGGGTTATAAAGTAGGTTATGATGAGTATTGGGTTCTTGAACATCATGTCCAAAGAGGTCATGATAGAGTTTTCGACAGTGGAGACGTCACCTGTGATACGTGCTATAATGTCGCCTTTCCGCTCCTGTGTGAAGAATCCTATCGGGAGTGATGTCACTTTTTTGTATATCTCGTTGCGGAGGTCGCGCACGATGCCTGTTCGCATCGGGATGACAACTGCCGAGGAGAGGAAGTACATGCTCGTCTTCAGGAATGTGGCGAGCACGAGGAAGAGTCCTATGATGAGGAGTGTGGTGGTCTGTCCGACATTGTCGATGAGCATGGTGACATAGTAGTCGACATTGTTCGTTACCGATTCCTTTAGGTTGTCGAAGGTCATCGGGATGTATTCCGTCACCCGCTTGCTGTCCTCTGTCTTGAAAAGGATTTGCAGGATAGGGATGAGCGCGGCGAAGGAGAAGATGTTCAGCAGAGCCGAGAGTATGTTGAAGAGGATTGTCAGTACAAGGTATTTCTTGTAGGGTGGCACGAAACGCCTCAGGATTACTATGAAGTCTTTCATTTTGATGGTGGTTATTTTCTTTTTGACTATATTGGCAATACTTTCCGTAATGTCAATGCTTACCTTGGTTAAATGTGTCTTTCCGCAAATTCGGAGTATGTCCCAAACTCTTCTCCGCGTGCCTTAAGGTCGAGGATTACGGCTTTCAGGCGGTCGTACATGCCCTGTCCGGCATGGTTGCGGATGATGAACGGCATGCGCAGTTCTGGATGCTCGCCGAGCGGATAGAACTCCCAAGGGTGGAAATACGTGTTGAAATATCCGTCATGGCGTATGATTCTGTGGCACAAAGTCTTGTACAGCCACAGCGGGAAATTATGGAGCGAGAGCCAGAACATAGGTATTCTTAGCCATGGGGAGACACTTGCCGGAATCTGCATCACGCCCTCCTTCATGAACCATGTCCTCGGAGTGGTGAGGTGCATGTAACGTCCGGGGATGAAAGCAGGGTTGAGCGAGGCGTTGTAGAGGTAGCCCCGGCGTGCCTGTTCTTTAAGGTCGACCTTGAACATCCTCGGCTGACGGTATCCTTTTATCTGTCGTCCGGTCAGCTGTTCGAGAATTTTTTTGGAGTTGACGACATCTTCCGGCTTCGGGTCCCAGTGGTCACAGCCGTGTGCAGCGACCTCATGTCCTTCGTCCATGATGCGCTTCATTACCTCAGGAGCATGGGTTGCAAAATTCGTCGTGCAGAAGAATGTGCCCTTCACTCCGCACTCCTTGAGGCAGTCAAGGATACGGTTTGTGCCGTAGCGGGACACTTCCATTCCCTCTTTCAGTGTATCGTAGTCGACGCCATGCTCACGTGGAACGTCGAATTCTTCAGTGTCAAAGCTCAATAATATCATTGGTTGTACGGTTTTACGGTAGCGGATTGTGGGTTATGAGGCTGCGGGTATGATACCATAATTCACGGATATGTTGCCGTGAAGCCTTAGTTTCCTGTGCCCTTAACGCCGTAGAGGCTGTAATCTTTCCTTATAAGTTCATAACACAGTTTCACCCATATCATGGCAACAGGCAAGGCTTTCAGTGCATAAGGCTGTATGAATTCCTGCCTTATGGTGCGCGGAAAGAGGTCAGACGGCGACATGCTCGTGATGAGAAATACAAGCACCAGCAGCACGATGTCCACCGGTGAGCGTCTCCATGGTGCGCAGCAATACCATATCACGCAACCTGTGACGGCAATGATGTAGCCGCTTGACTCTGTCCCTGTTGAGAAAAGACAGACGAACATGAGCACTCCGGCGAGGACGGTCTCGCGGAAAGCACCGCTTTTCCATTGCTCTATGCGGAAATATCCGACAGCCATCGCCGTCATTCCTGCCATAATCACGGGCAGGTCGGAATAGCTTCTTATCCACCAGTTGGCGGTATCCACAGGGGTGTCGCCTGCCGTCACCGAGAGGAAAGCCGTATGCCCCACGGTACAGGCATAGCCTGTCTTGCGGAGAAGTCCGAGGACAGAGATGTTCTGTGCGCGGCTGAGAAGGTTCTCGCCGTTCTTTCCGCCGAGACATTCAAACCATTCCCTGTACTCGGTCAGTTGGTATTCAGGGGAGGAAATCAGCATAGGGAGGCAGAAAAGCACAAGAGTCCATAGGCAGAGCGACAGGATATAGCGCGTCTTATGCTTGGAAAACAAGAAGAAAGCTACACCTACTATGCCGTAAATCTTCACAAGCGTGCCGATGACTATAAACAGTGTGGCATATTCATCGCGCTCTTTCTCCACGAAATAGTAGCTTAGGAGGATGATTGCCGCTATGGCAATGTTGAACTGCTGCATGAAAAGCGCAGTAAGAAGTTCATGGGCGCAGAACCAGATTATGAACGGGAGGATATAGGGAGTGTGCGGTGGAGATTGCATGTTATCGGCTGCAGGTGCACCTGTCTCTGCCACGGAGACGGTGGAATATCTGCTGACCGCCCAGTACAGGAACACAGCAAGGCATGTGCACCACATCCCGAGACCTAACCATTCAGGCACAACGGCAAATGGTGCAATGATGATTGAGAAGAACGGTCCGTAATGGTTCAAGTCCCAGAAGCCGCCGTCTGTTGCCGGAGCATAGAGCGATGTCCCCTGCCATGTGTTGTAGAAGACATAGCGGAAGATGTCGAAATTGTTGTGCGCCTTCAGCTTGCACAGAGCCGAGATGACACCAAGTGCAGCCCAAAGCCACGGCATGAGCCGCCTGTCGGACAGTATGCCTCTTATTCTTTTCTTATCCATTATCCTTATTTCTCTGTGTTTCCTCTCCCGGTTTCCTCTTGTTTTCCACCATCTCCGACTTGTTCTTTGATGATATACAACGGACGGTGCTTGACCTCGATGTATATCTTGCCTATATATGTCCCCACGATTCCTACGGAGAGGGTCAGTGCCGCACCTATAAACCATATCGAGCACATGATTGAAGCCCACCCGCTGGCATAAATGCCGAGGAGGAGTGAGCCGATGACATAGCACAACATGCAGAAGGCTATGACGAGCATTCCCGCTCCGGCGGTGATAATCATTTCTATCGGCCGTGTGGAGAACGACGTTATGCCGTCGGTGGCAAGGGAGAGCATCTTCCTGAGTGTGTACTTCGAGTTTCCTGCAAGGCGTGCCGAAATGACATCATCGACGGTGGCGGTCTTGAAGCCTATCATCGGTATCATGCCGCGAAGATAGAGGTTTCTTTCGGGGAACTCCGCCAAAGCATCCAGTGCGCGCTTGGACATGAACCGGAAATCGGCATGGTTGTATACAGTCTTCACACCCATGTACTCCAGAAGTCTGTAGAACATCTGTGCCGAAGTCCTCTTTGACCATGAGTCTGCCTGGCGGCTGACCTTCACGCCATAGACGATGTCCGCTCCCTCACTGTGGCGGTCAATCATCTCTTCTATGGCATTGAGGTCGTCCTGCAGGTCCGCATCAATCGTCACAACGGCATCGGAACCGTGGCGTGCCGTCATCATTCCTGCCATGATGGCGTTCTGATGTCCTACGTTATGTGCGAGGTCAAGTCCGCAGATGCGTGCGTTTTCCCTGTTCAGTTCGGTGATAATCTGCCATGTCCTGTCTCCCGAACCGTCATTGACATAGAGAACAAAACTGTCCTCTGCAATCTTACCCTTCATGACCAGTCGGTCAAAGAGTGCAGAGAGTTCCTTTGAGGAGTCACGGAGCACGGCTTCCTCGTTGTAGCATGGGGAGACGATTGCTAATTTTATCATTTGGTGATGGTGTTTTTTTCTGTCCCGACAATATTGCCGGCAGTGACAGTTGTGTAAATCTTGACGGTATTGGCCTTGTCAGTCTGGCTTGCCAATTATTTCTTTTTATAGACGAAATGCAGCATCATGAAGTTAACAGGGACGGCAGAACCCATTGCAAGCAGTGCCGCATACTCCTTTGGAATGCCTGCCCACAGATAGAGATTCAGGAAGCCCAGCTGGACAAAGAAATTCACAATGTGCGAGCCGCCGAAGCCTGTCAGCCTCTTCCATGACGGGCGGCTGTGGAACGTCCAGTAGCTTGTGATGACGAAGTTGCAGCAGAAAGAGACAAGGTAGCTTATGGTGTACGCCGGGTTCGGGTTCATCCAGCGGATAAGAACCCAATAGACCGCATACTGTATGGCCACGGCGAGACATCCGTTTATGCAGAAACGGACGAACTCCCCTTTCTTCCCGCCACCCTGTAGCGGCATTCTTTTGCTGTTATCTTGCATGTTTTTTCAGCTTTAAGTGCAATTGGTTCACATGAGAAGCCTCTCATACATCCCCATCATTTGACATGTCAGACCGTCCGGATCGAAACTCTTGCGTGCATAATCCTCCAATTTTCCGCCCATCGACAGTCGCAAGTCTGTGTCTGAAAGCAGACGGTCGATGTGGTGCGCAACAATCTCCGGGCAGTCCTTGTCGTGCGGATTGACGAGGAAAGCGTCAGGACCTGCCGCCTCAGGGAGCGAGGAGACCGTCGTCGTTATCACCGGAGTGCGCTGCAAGGCAGCCTCAACGACAGGCAGACCGAAGCCTTCATAGAACGAAGGATAGGCGAAAACCACCGCCTGGCGGTAAAGAGCCTGAAGGAGACGGTTGTTGTGTATGTCCGTCGCTATCGTCACCCACTGTCTCAGACGGTGACTGTCGATGTACTCCTCCACCTTCTTCCTGTACTCCCTTCCATTGCCTACGACAAGGAGCAGAGGGCGGTTCCCGGCAGGAATAAGTTCCATAGCCTGCACCAACGCCAGCAGATTCTTGCGTGAATTGACAGAACCGACATAGAGAACGTATGGGCGCACACCTTCCGTCCCTGACGAAAGAGCATCGCCGAAATGTTCCTTTATTAATCTGACAGCCTCATCCTCCGCCATCGGAGTGTAGTAATAGTCCTGCACAGGCTGATAGATGACCTCTATACGCTCCTCGGGAACACCATAGAACCTCATTATGTCGCGCTTTGTGGACTCTGAAATAGCCACCACACGATCGGCTTTCCGGCATGAACGCCCGTACTTGAAGTCATAAATGTGGCGGTCTGCCCAATGGTACATGTCAGGGAACGTGAGCCATGCGATGTCGTGCATCGTGACCACGGACATCATTTCTTTTGCCCCTCCGCCACATCTCTTTGCGCGGAGAATGTCCATCGGCAGCTCGTTTGACAACCCATGGAACAGTTCACAGCCGTCATTTGCCGCCTTCCTGCCAAGGGAAAGCACCCTCGGGAGCGTCCCTTCATCATAGAGAAGGTAGTCATTCCCGGGGAAAAGTCTCTGCAACCCATTCACCAAAGTACGCGAATAGTTGCCCAGACCAGTATTGTTGTGATAATAACGCTTAGCGTCGAACCCTATTTTCATGGAAGAACAGCAGATAGAACATATAATAAAGCAGGAGTCCAGAGAACAGTCCTGCGATTGCATCGACAAGATAATGGGCGCGGATGTACACCGTCGCCATGCAGAGGAACACGAAGAACGGCAGGAAGACATACATCGGACGCCACTTTCCGCGCTTCCTGCAGAGCCTTGCCAGCAGGCATCCCACCACCGTCGATATGCCGATGTGGCTCGAAGGGAACGCCGCCGTGGCACGCTCGCCCTCATGAACGGCACCGCTCCTTACCAAAGAACGGCAGAAACCGTCCCAGCCCGTGGCGGGAAGCATCTCCCTCGACTGCAGGAAATAGTCTCCGACATCAGGGAAAACGCCTTGCTTCGCACTCTCCAAGCCTATGGCATTGAAATAGTACTGCGGTCCTGTGACCGGCACAAGGTCAAAGATTATGTAGTAGGCGAAGAACGAACCGAGAACCACCGACACCGCCTTGACAAAATCCTCGTAGCGGCAGATGAAGTACATCATTACCACCGCAAGGATAAGGTAGAAATAAGAGTAGTAGCCAAGGTATATCGGTTCGGAGAAAATCCCCCACGGCATTGCCTCGGAAAACACCAAAGAGGGCTGGCAACCGAACAGATTCTGCTCCATGGCGGCAAAGACATGGTCCATGTTCGGCAGTATGCGGTTAAACTCGTAAGTGTCTGTGTACCACCAAGGGAGCATCGCCATCTGCCCGACAACGCGCAAGAGCACTGTCAGCCGGCATGGCACAAGGCGGTAGACACCCCAGAGGAGTGCCATGATGATGAGCGTCTTCACACGCCCGAATATCATTTCTCCGGGATGAAGGAGGTGGGTATAGCAGAATATCAGCATCACTGTCGTGGCAAAGAGATAAGCCAGAACAACCCATTCGAATGCCATCAGGCCTTTGACGGGCTTCTTCTCCTTTGCCAGCAACGTACTGAAAAGTTTTTTCATTGCGCTTTTTCGGTTATCGGTTTTTGGGCTTGGGGCTTTGGGATTCTTCAGGTCAGTATTGTCAATAATGACAGTAGCGTCAATATGTCAGTGTTAATAATGTCCGATTGACCTCACAACCTCCAACCCACAACCTTGGGTTTGATTTATGAAAATTTAATGTATTTTGCTTGCAAAGGTACAAAATATTTCGTTACTTTGCAAAAACTTAAAACATAAAGACTATGGGAAAGGGCAAAAAAGGCGGTAAACGCATGACAAAGAAAGAGCTCACAGTAGTGCTCATGGACTTTTTCCGACAGGAACCAGGAAAAACTTTCTCGTTCAAGGAGATATTCAAGAGACTGAAACTCAACACTCATCCGCTGAAGATGCTTGCTATAGACATCATGGAGGAGATGGCGTGGGACGACTTCCTCACACGCATCACCGACTCCTCATACCGTCTGAACCAGCAGGGACAGACCATGGATGGCGTGTTCATACGCAAGCGCACAGGCAAGAACTCGTTCCAGCCTGACGGCACGGACCAGAAGCCTGTGTTCGTGGCGGAGCGCAATTCGATGTACGCACTTGACGGCGACCGTGTCCGGGTGACCATGATGGCGCGCCGTGACAAGCATATCCGTGAGGCTGTGGTGACGGAGATTCTGGAAAGAAAGAAGACCCAGTTTGTGGGCAAAGTGCAGATAGAGCACGACGTGGCGTATATCTCTCCTGACGGGGAGAACCTCTCACGCGACATCGTTGTGCCCAAACGCCTGCTCCACAAGGCACAGGAGAACGATGTGGTCATCGTCCGTGTCGTAGAATGGCCTACCGATGAGCGCAGCCGCATCATAGGCGAGGTTATCGCAAACCTTGGCACAAAGGGCGAGAACAACACCGAGATGCACGCCATTCTGGCGCAGTACGGTCTGCCTTACGAGTACCCTCGCGCCGTGGAGGATGCTGCCAACCAAATCAGTGAGGAGATTACCGCTGAGGATTATGCGGCACGTGAGGATTTCCGTGATACGTTCACCTGCACCATTGACCCTCATGACGCCAAGGACTTTGACGATGCCTTGTCGCTGAAAGTGCTCACAAAGGGCAGCGAGGAGGACGGAAAGGGCGCATTGTACGAGGTGGGTGTGCACATCGCCGACGTCTCTCATTATGTCAAGGAGGGCTCTGTCATCGACAAGGAGGCACAGGCTCGCGCGACAAGCATCTACCTTGTCGACCGCACAATCCCTATGCTGCCGGAGCGTCTCTGCAACTTCATCTGCTCACTCCGCCCCAATGAGGAGAAACTGGCGTACTCCGTCGTCTTCACCCTCGACAGCGAGGCGAGGATAAAGACCTGGAGACTGGTGCACACAGTGATAAAATCCGACCGCCGGTTCACCTACGAGGAGGCACAGGAGCGCATCGAGAAAAAGGAGGGGGACTGTCAGGAGGAGATAAACATCATGTGGAACCTCGCCCGACAGCTGCGCGACCGCCGCTTCGAGGAAGGCTCCGTGAAGTTCGACCGTGAGGAGATGCGCTTCGACATCGACAAGGACGGTGTGCCTGTGCGCTGCTATTTCAAGAAGTCAAAGGAGGCAAACAAACTCGTCGAGGAGTTCATGCTCCTCGCCAACCGTACCGTTGCGGAGAGCATAGGCAAGGTGAAGCGAGGACAGGCGGCCAAGACTCTGCCCTACCGCATCCACGATGAGCCTGACCCACAGAAGCTTGCGGAGCTGAAAGGCTTCGTCGCCAAACTGGGCTACAAGATGAAATCGACAAGCACCAAGGGGGCTTCGGCACGTGCCATGAACCAGCTTCTCGCCGACTGTGAGGGCAAGAAGAACCAGAAGGTCGTGGAGATGGTCGCGCTGCGTGCCATGATGAAGGCAAAATATTCTGTCCATAACATCGGGCATTACGGACTTGCCTTCGACTACTACACGCATTTCACATCGCCCATCCGCCGCTATCCGGACACCATGGTGCACCGCCTTCTCACGCGTTACCAGCAGGGTGCGAAGAACGCCAGCAAGGACAAGTACGAGGAACTGTGCAAGCATAGCAGCGAAATGGAGATGACGGCAGCCATGGCGGAGCGCGATTCCATAAAGTACAAGATGGTGGAATTCATGTCAAAGTTCATCGGCGAGGAGTTCGACGCCCACATCTCGGGAGTCGCTTCCTACGGCATCTACTGCGAGATTGACGAGAACCACTGCGAGGGCATGATCCCCATGCGCGACCTCGGTGAGGACTACTACGAGTTTGACGAGAAGAATTTCGCCCTCGTCGGCCGCCGTCACCACCACACCTACTCCCTCGGCGACCCTGTGCGCATAAAGGTGGCACGCGCCAACCTCGACAAGCGCCAGCTCGACTTCGTGCTTGCAGATGAGCAGTAGGGTGCATCCGGGATGGGTGTTCCACAGCGGAGGAGAGACGCATGCAGGGAGTCCGCCTCCGTTTCCGCTGACTCACAGAGACCGCAGGTGCTCAGACAGAGGGACAGAAAGAGTCACTGACTGACTCATGGAAAAGAGATGTGACATCTGCGCCGGAAAGCTCCCTGCAGAAACAGAAAGCTATACATCATCAGGCGGGGCGTGTCAGACAGCGACATGTCCCGCCTGCTCAGCATATGGCGACCTGGCAGGAAGATTCCGCAGAAAAGTATACGGAATAAGAAAACTCATGATGTTTTACCGCCACAAGAATCGCGTAAAACCAAAGAAGAACAGGAAAGCACAGAAATTCCGAAAATTTCCTGATTCTCGCAGCCGCCTGTTACTCAGCGGTTTACACCGAAACGGATTTTATTCTATATTATCTAAGCCTGTAAAAAGTTACGTTTAGCGCAGTAAAGTGTTACCTTTTGCCAGACAAAAGATAACAAAAAACGGTGCGAAAGATGGCTTTTTACAATAAAAAATGCCGCTTTTCATCGGTAAAAGAGTAAAAAAACGGCAATAACAGGCTGCAAAATGAGCCGGTTTTGCGTATTATGATAAATAGAGCATGGGAAAACTCCGGCTTTTTCAAGAATGAAGACAATGTCCATCCTGACAGCTACAGCAAACAGGAATCCTTGTTTTCCGTAGTTAAAAGATACTGTGCAGGCGATGTGATAAAAACAATTTTCTCACTTTTCCCGACACAGCCTGCTTTATACAAAAAAAAGACAAAATGGTATCCGAATCCACAATTTTGGCACGCAAATTACTGTTTTTTCACTAAAAAGCCATACACATTGATTTTTCAAGTACTTGATGGAAAAACAATTCATACTAAAAAAACGCAATTGTTGTTTTCAAGCAAGCAGTCCATGCAACTGTGCAAAGCCAAAGGAAGAGCAATATTTTGAAGAATATTCTTTGTTATATGGATAACTTTTACTATCTTTGCAAAATAACCATACAACCACATAACCATAAAATGACTGTCATACATAAAACCACGCCAGTGGTTACAATATAACCATAAAAACCTACAGCCCATAATGAAACACCTCTTCCTCATAAGCCGCTTCCTCGACGGAGGTATTGACACAGTGCTCATCGAATACCTTAACGGACTGTGCCGGTACACTCACCATGACATTACGCTTGCCATCGGCATGAAAATGAACGAGGCGGAGGTGTTCCTCCCACGCATATCGCCCAAGGTCAGGATAGAGTATCTTGTGGAGAACGACATGCTTACGGCATACAAGCGTGCCAAGCACCGCCGCCGCAAGAACGCCTTGCATGGGGCATTCGACGAAATACTGCTAAATCCGCTGCGGCGCTGCATCATGAGGAGAAAGATAAAGGAACTTGCAGGAAAGAACGATGTCGTAGTGGATTTTGACAGTTGTTTCAGCTCTTTCATGGATG
This sequence comes from Palleniella muris, assembly GCF_004792655.1. Lineage (GTDB taxonomy): Bacteria > Bacteroidota > Bacteroidia > Bacteroidales > Bacteroidaceae > Prevotella > Prevotella muris_A. Next base: position 47,988 of record NZ_SRZC01000009.1, read on the forward strand.
CCGTGCCGGAAAAGGTCAGAAAAATAATGTGGTTTCATTTCTCACTCGCCGCCGAAGCATGCAGAGCACCGAAACGGATAAAGCGGCTAAAGAAGAAAATCCACCGCTATGACAAGGTCGTGCTCATTGCCGATGCAATGCTGGAAGAGGCAAGAAGGATGATGCCTGAACATCAGGAAAAGTTCTGCCGCATATACAACTGCCTGAACGAGGAAACTCTCATCCGGAAAGCAAGTGAAGCTCCTGACAGCGAAAAGGCAGAAAAGCCATTCTTCCTTGCCGTGGAAAGGCTTGAGGAGACGCAGAAAGACCTCACAACTCTCTTCAAGGCCTACGCGCACCTGAGGAGCACCGCCACGGACATTGATGTCCCGGCATTGTACATAATCGGTGAAGGGAAGAGCCGGCCCTATCTGGAAAGCCTCATCCACTCTCTCGGAATGGAAAGCCATATCCTGCTGCTGGGCTTCAAAGCCAACCCCTATCCATGGATGAAGGCTGCCGTGTCACTTATCCACAGCTCAAAGTTTGAAGGACTGCCCACTGTACTTGTCGAAGGACTGATGCTCGGCAAGGTCATCATCTCCACCAACTGCCCTACCGGACCGGCAGAGATTCTTGCCGGAGGAAGAGCAGGACTGCTGACACCTGTGGGCGATGTCCACGCCCTTTCCGATGCCATGTACTCCGTGCTGGCTGACAAGACATTATGCGACAGCCTCATTGAGGATGGGAGAATACACCGCCGGCGGTTCCTGCCGCAACAAAGCATCATGGAGTTTAACTGGATGATAGAAGCAGAATGATTATGGAAAAGCAGAAAATAAGCGTAGTCATCAATACATACAACGCCGCCATGCGCCTGCGTGAGGTGCTTGATGCCGTAAAGGACTTTGACGAAACACTCGTCTGTGACATGGAATCCACTGACGACACTCTTGCCATAGCCGCAGAATACGGATGCCGCACAGTGACCTTTCCACGCGGGAAACACAACATAGTCGAACCTGCACGTGAATTTGCAATCCACCAGGCACGCCACCCATGGGTGCTTGTCGTGGATGCCGACGAGATTGTCACGCCCGAACTCCGTGAGTATCTCTACTCTTTCACGCAAAGCGGCAACGCCGGACTGTTCATCCCCCGCAAGAATTTCTTCATGGGAAGATTCATGCGCTGCCTCTACCCTGACTATGTCCTGCGCTTCTTCCTTAAGGACAAGACCCGCTGGCCGGCGGTCATCCACTGCTCTCCGGAAGTGGAAGGCAAGGTGGAAAGGATTCCGAAGAGCCGCACAGAACTTGCCTTTGTGCATCTTGCCGATGAGTCGATAAGCACCCGTCTGCAAAAGACTGACCAGTACAGCACCAACGAACTGCCGAAGAAACGCCACAAGAACTACGGCACCGGAGCCCTCATCGGACGGCCTATACTGTTCTTCTTGAAGACTTACTGCATAAAAGGAGCCTGGCGTGACGGCAGAGCCGGCTTCATAAAGGCTTCGATGGAAGCACTCTACCAGTTTGTTGTAGTGGCAAAGCTGATAGAAGAAAAGAGATAAAGAAATGAAAAAAAAGCTGACATGAAGAAAAACATTCTCATTTGCTTGTCATGCAAGTTGGTCCCAACTTGCGGCGGGACAGAAAGAACCACACTGCTCTTAGCCAAGGAATTACATGAGAAACATGACTGCAACTGCTTCCTGCTTACCCTTGAAGAAGGTTCAGAGCATTTCGGCTGTTTCAAGAAACAATATGAAATATCTTACAGCAATCATACCCAGAATGACATTTATGACATAATAAGAGACATTCTTGCAGACAATCACATCGATGTTTGCATAATGCAATACACAATGTCTCTTCCTAAAATCATAAGCAACATACTGCGGAAGGAAAAACTTACCGTAAAGACTATATTCGCCCACCACATGCAGCCCGGGTGGGAACAGACTGTCTCATACCAGACTGTCTATACGAAATACAAGAACAGCCGCAGTGCATTCTCACGCATAAGGTACAGGTCGAAGCTGTGCCTGCTTCCTTTGTTCATATCACTTGATTTGAAAAGGACACGAAGACTGTACAGGAACATCATAAACAACTCTGACATAATAGTGCTTCTGTCCAAGGAATACATACCACTGTTCCAGAAGATAGCGAAGAAAAAGGCTGCACACAAATTCAGATTCATCCCGAATGCCTTGACTTTTAATGAATTCTTTGACATAAACCACTATGATGACAAGAAGAAAGAAGTAATAATTGTGTCACGGCTGGACGAAAGGCAGAAACGTATACTCATTGCGCTTGCTTTATGGAAGACAATAAAGGAATCACCCATCGCTGCGGAATGGACACTGAAAATAATAGGAGACGGGACAAAGGCTACTGACATTGACAAATACAGACAACATGTAGCATCAAACAGCATACCCGATGTGACATTCACAGGCCGCACAAATCCTCAGCCTTACTACGAGGAAGCATCCATCTTCATGATGACATCGAAAAGCGAAGGACTGCCCATGACACTCAATGAAGCTCATCAGATGGGTGTGGTTCCCGTGGTCTTTGACACGTTTGCAGCACTAAAAGACCAGGTGACGGACGGTTATGACGGCTTTGTCATAGAGGACAATGACAAAGAGTCGTTTGTCAGCATAATGCTGGAACTGATGTCTGACGGCAGAATGAGACTCGGCATGGCTGAAAACAGCATTGAATCATCAAAGAAATTCCAAATGGACCGCATCATCAACAGATGGACAGAACTGATAGACTAAGCATGTGGGCGGCAACCGACAAGAACATTAACCAAACATACACAATAGGAAAGCAATGCTGTTCGTAAGAGACAAAGGGCAGATGTGCAACAACATCTATCAATATATAAAAATGTACGCATGGGCAAGGAAGCACAATCTCAAAAGCATGAGCATGCGCTTCGCACATAAGTACAAAGGGTTTGCCATCTGCCATACACCTTACCATAACAAGACGGTTTACATTCTGGTAAAGGCACTGAAAATTCTGAAGCTGATTCCTGTCGTTAACTACGAGGACGAAAACACCACAGCGGAAGAGTGCGAACGGCGGCTGCTCTCCTCACGCAGCGCAATCGTCGAAGGGTGGAACGTCGGTTATAATGACCTTCTGCCGGAATACATGAACGAGATAAGGCAGCTCTTTGCCTTTGACGGCAACATAACGGCTGCCGCACGGCGCAACATGCTGCCGGCCGGCGACACTACAGTGAGCATCGGACTCCACATCCGGCGCGGCGATTACAAGTCGTTCATGGGCGGAAGGCATTACTTCACGGACAAGGACTTCATGGATTGCCTCGCTCTCCTGCTTGACAACTTCAAGGGAAAGCGGTGCAACATCTATCTGTGCACCAACGACAAGAAACTTGACAAGGAATTCTTTCTGCGCACCTTACGCAGCAAAGAGAAATGGAACAACTGCCACATCAGATTCCCTCATGGCAGCGGACAGGAAGACCTGTGCCTGCTTTCCGAGTGCGACTATATCCTCGGACCGGTCAGCAGTTACTCCCTCATTGCCACAATGTACGGGAAAGCACGCTGCCTCTGGATGAGCCACAAGCACAGGGCAGTGCTTCCTTTGTCACTTTTCCGTGATTTCCAAAGCCTTACTGAAATTTTCGACATCAGTTTCTTTTCTGACGAGCATCTGTAGCCATCCAGTTAAATACATAAAAAGCAAAACACCTGCCATGAAAAAGTTACTCTTCATTGCGTTCGTCACCTTCCTGCAATCAATAGCAATCAACGCTGCAGGACAGAAAATAGACCGCCATGCACTCGTTGACCGAAACAGTCCGCACATCACGGCTGCCGATTCGCTCAGCTCACTGTCGGTGGGCAACGGCGAGTTTGCCTTCACTGCCGACATAACCGGGCTGCAGTCGTTCCCCGAGTACTACAAGAACGGCGTGCCACTCGGCACGCAAAGCCAATGGGGCTGGCACAGTTTCCCTAACGTGAAAGGGTTCAAGCCGGAAGAGACACTCATGGAGTATGACTTCGGGCACGGACATAAGGAACTTTATGCCGGACAACCTAAGACACCGGGACGGCAGAAGGAGGCCTCCGACTGGTTCCGCGTCAATCCTCATCGTCTGCATCTGGGCATGATAGGCTTCGACTTCGACCGCAAAGACGGCATGAAGAACATCACTGCCGTAGACCAAAGGCTGGATTTATGGACGGGAACTCTTGACAGCAAATTCAAGTACAAAGGTACGGAGATTGAGGTGAAGACAGTCTGCCACCCACAGAAAGACATGGTCGCTGCGGAGATTGTGTCAAAGAAACGCACCGGAATATGCTTCCGTTTCCCTTATCCTACAGGGCAGCACTGTGACGATGCGTGCGACTGGAATGCCGACAGCAAACACTCTACACGTCTTATCACACAGGAAAATAACAAAGCTGTGCTGGAGAGGGTGCTGGACGGCACAACCTACTATGTCACAATCACTTGGCAAGGCAAAGCAAAGCTGACGCAAAAGGCTGAAAACTACTTTGTGCTCACGCCGAAAAGCGACAGATTTTCCTTCACTTGCTCCTTCGACAGGACTCTTCCGGCATCGGAAAACGTGTCCTTCCATGCCGCACATGAAGCTTCCTTGGCATATTGGAAAGCATTCTGGACTGACGGCGCGGCAGTGGATTTCTCCTCCTGCACCGACCCTCGGGCAAAGGAACTCGAACGCCGTGTGGTGCTGAGCCAGTACCTCCTCGCCATACAGTGTGCCGGAACAACTCCGCCACAGGAGACGGGCTTGACCTACAACTCATGGTTCGGCAAGTTCCACCTCGAGATGATATGGTGGCATCAGGCACAGTTCGCCCTCTGGAACCGCACGGAACTGCTTGACCGCACCCTCGGCTGGTACCGTTCGGCACTGCCTGTTGCAAGGGAAATCGCAAAGAGACAGGGCTTCAAGGGTGTGCGCTGGATGAAGATGACCGACCCGTCAGCCATAGAAGCGCCGTCAAAAGTAGGCAGCTTCCTCATCTGGCAGCAGCCGCACCTCATCTATCTTGCGGAACTCGTCTACCGTAATGCCACGGACAAAACCGCCATTCTGGAGAAATACGGTGACCTTATCGAGCAGACAGCGGAGTTCATGCACTCGTTCGCGACCCTCGATTCCGCCAACAACCGCTATATATTAAAAGGTGTAATCCCTGCACAAGAGACTTTGAAAGCCGCCGAGACCGTCAACCCTCCGTTTGAACTCTCCTACTGGCATCATGCCATGAAGGTGGCGCAGGCATGGCGCGAACGTCGCGGAATGGCACGCAGCGAGGCATGGGATGACCTCATCGACTGCCTCTCGCCTCTCGCTTACAACGACGACAAGCTCTATCTTGCAGCGGAGACAGCCACCGAGACTTACCGCGACATACGCTTCACCTCCGACCACATGGCGGTGCTTGGCGCAGTGGGCATACTGCCGATGAGCCGGCTTGTCAACGAGGACTACATGCGCAACACGCTCCACTGGATTTGGGACAACTGGAACTGGAACAAGACATGGGGCTGGGACTACCCGATGACGGCAATGAACGCCGCACGCCTCAACGAGCCTGAGAAGGCTGTCGGCGCGCTCCTCATGGACAAACGCACAAACACCTACCTCCCGAACGGCCACAACTACCAAGACCAACGCCTCCGCATCTACCTTCCGGGCAATGGCGGACTGCTGACTGCTGTTGCCATGATGTGTGCCGGCTGGGACGGCTGCACGACAGAGAACCCCGGATTCCCGAAAGACGGCAAATGGAACGTCCGTTGGGAGGGTCTGAATCCTATGCCATAAGTCCATGCACAGCATAAAGAAACAAACTCTTCTATTTCAGCAAAACTCAAATTAATCGACACACCATAATAAGAAATCTTCTTAATACGCATGAGAAAAACAAACATACTCATCCATATTAAGAATATTATACAAGTGCTTTTACCATATTATATAAAAACAAGAAAAAGAGCTGTATCACTACTAAAATTTGATACAGCTCTTATTCTTTTGTAGCTATCATACCATATAAAACAACAAATGGAGGTTATTTGCTGACTCTCTTTTATTATATGTACTGATAAGCCATCTTGCTTGAATGTAATTTAATTCTCACTCCTTAGAATTTGAGAAAACAAACTTAATGACTTTCTCGCCACGGACAAGCCCGTCTTTTGACAATACGGTAACCTTGATTTCATGTTCCAAGCCATCGCAGACAGACGCAAGGTTTGTACAGCGAATTACATAAGAGTTCTGCATGGCACCCGTAACAGGAAGGTTTTCCAATGTTATATTGGTGAAATACCGGTCTGCATACATAATAGAACCGCCGGTGTATTCCGACATAAGCCATGGCTGTTCGTTATAGAGGTACGTGTTGTCACACCACTCCTTTCTGTCACTGTAAACAGTGTGGACAGTGCCGTTGTTTGTCGTCCAATTATTGTTTTTAGGGTTCAAGTACTCCACTGACCATTTTTCTATGCCGTTAGGCTGGTTAGGCTCGTCAGTGAAATTGACAAAGATACGGTTAGAACCACCACGGAAAGCAAAATTGTCATTTGCGAAATGGAGGGCAACCATTCCACATTCGTTGTATGAACCATTTTCATACAATCTGCTGTTTTCCGCCTTTGCACGAAGCGTTTCAGCGTCTGCACCTCCATAATGACGAGTGCGGTCTGTGCCATAACGGTTGTCGGCGTTCATGTACTCACCAAGTTTCTCCGGCGTTGTCATGTTCAGCGCGCCATCAATGGCATGGTTCGAGTCACCGTATCCGACGCTTCCCACGCGCAAGTCAAGCCCACTCGCTTCAAGGACTTTCGACCAGGATATGATACTGTTGGCAACAGCATCTGCCTCTTCGGACATACTGCCCGAGTTGTCAACAAGGAACACTACATCGGCAAGCAGTGTACGGCTGTCCCCATCAGCGTTGTTATACACATCGATGCCCTTCGCGCTATTGTCAATAGTCACCCAAACATTCTGCTTTGCTGAATTTCCTGTACCATAAAGTTTCAGCCAATCAGAATGCTCTTCATCCCATACACCGGTCATGTTGATAGCCAAATAAGGATAACCGCTCTCTTCCTCTACTGTGACAGAGAAATTTGGCAATGTGACATTAGCATTACCGATTTCAGGCGCAGGAGTCGCCTCATTATCACTCGGTATCCCAAGCACATCATTGGCTGTGACAACATCATCATCGCTTGAACATGAGACAAACGACAAAGTTCCCATAGCCATCGCTGCACAAACGATACTACGATAATTGATTCTCTTCATTTTCTATGGATTTTAATTGTTTGTAAGTGAAATTGTTCTGACTAATTAATGACATGCAGTAATTATTCAGAACAACTTAATTCACTAAAGGGGGAAAAGGCTTAGAAGTTATATCCGAGGTTAATCATCCATGCCTTGTTCTTGATTGAACCATCATCGTCACGACCGATGTTTGTCAAGCCAAGGTCATAAGAGAAACCGAGATAATAGTGCTTTGCCACAGTCACGCCGGCACCGAATGAGAGACCCATGTCGAAGCTCTTAGCGCACTCTGAGTCATCATCATCCTCACCACCGAAGAAATCATACTCGGCTTCATCACCACCTACTTCATACTTGCTCTTTCCTGAGATGCCGTAAGCAAGGTAAGGACCAACGTTTATCTGAAGCTCGCAAGCGTCACTGAAAGCGTAACGGTAAGAAGCGAGGACAGGAATCTGGAGATACATTGGGTTCACCTTCCATGTTTCACCATCCTCTTCCATCTTGAAGCCCTTCTGCTGAAGGAACAGACCTGTCTGCAGATGGAGGCTCTGCATGAGAGGAATGTCAACATTCACACCTGCGTTGAAACCGATGCGGCTGCCCGGAGAGTAGGAACTGCCATCCTCTGAGAATGACATGTTTGCGCCAAGGATACCTCCGCGGATGCCGAATACCACTCCCTCGTCACTCTTCTCTGTTGAGAAGAAAGAAGAAGATGAACTGCTTGCTCTCTGAGCGGAAACTGTCAATACGCTGAACGCGCATGCCAATACTAACATAAACTTTTTCATAATCTTAAATGTTTGTTGGTTGATTAGTTAATTGGGTTACAAATTGAAGTCCATTCGCCATACATTGTACACCTTGTCCACAGAACCGCGCTGTGAGAGGAAGAATATGCTCTTGCCGTCAGGAGCCCAGACCGGCGAAAGGTCATTGCCGGGATGATAAGTCAGCTGTGTGAACTGTGTGCCGTCGGTGCGCACGACAAAGATGTCCGTGTTGTCAATGCCCTCCTTCTCCGACTTGCTGCTGCCGGTGACAAGAAGCCAGCGGCCGTCAGGTGACAGCTGCGGCGTGGTGTAGCTCTTTCCCGGCTGTGTAAGGATAACCTCCTCCACACCGGTCTCAAAGTTCACGCGCCATATCTCACTCTCGTTGTTGTTCGTGAACCGTGCGCAGTAGACCACACTCTTCTGTCCCGGGATAGGGCAGACGGTCATTCCGCGTGAATAGTTCGAGAACAGGTTTGTCTTTCTGTCATAGCTCCAGATGCTGTAGCTTGAGCGTCCCTCGCCACGGTGGAAATAGATGGTGTTGCCGTCAGGGCTTATCACACCGCCATAATCGTTGTCCGTACCGCTGGAAATCTGTCTTACCACCGTGCCCTGGTTCGCATCGACAAGGTAAATGCCCTGATGCCCTCCTCGCACCTCAGTGAAACAGAGAGTGTTGCCGTCAGGACTCCAGGAGAATCCCTGAACGTTGGTCCTGAACGTACGCTGCACGCTTGCTCCGCCGTGTGACGCGCTCTTAATCATCACATTGGTGGTCTTGTTCTTCTCATTGATGTAGCCTATGCGCTTGCCATCAGGCGACACAGCAATCTGCGGCACCACCCACCAATCAAGAACGTTTGTCTTCTTCGACCCGAAGATTCCCGAAGTCTTCCCGACAAGCCCGTCATTATAGTCGGCAACCATGTCGGCATCTTCGGTAATCTTCTCGAACTTCACGCCGCCCTCTTCAGGGACAAACACCACGGAATAGTCGAATTTGCCTTTCTTCTTAGCACCATAGCTTCCCATGGCAACAAGGCAAAATGCAAGTAATATAAATGTCTTTCTCATTAACCAATATTTTAATATTAATAATTGTGAAATATTGGTGCAAAGGTACAAAATTATATAATTAGAATGAACATTATTGTGTATCCGTAAAGCGACAGAAATGTATCAAAAACAGGACACATATCAACCCTCAGCCTCATAATCCTCCACAAACTCCTTGAAGAAATCATGCTTGAGTATCCTTGAGATTCGTATCAGCATTCCCGTGTCAATGCTGTTTTTCCCAAGAATCCTGTACACAAGGGAACGGTTGCAGTTCAATTTTCTGGCAAGCCAGCTCACCGTCCGCTCCTGCCTCTCCAGCTCTTCCCTGATGCTTTGTCCGATGTTTATCATGCAGATACAAGTTATATTCCGTTAACACTTCAAAAGAATATAACAAAAAAAGGCGGGACCCACTCCATGCTTATTTTTCAAGTCCGGTCAACCGCCAAGTAAACCTTTGCATACCAACAAGCACAAGCAGTCCACGCCCCAAGGGACGTGAACCTATCATCGCTTGTTCCCGTATGCAGAATGATTTGGCGGTTATTCGACTTGTTGAGAACAAGGACTATAAGTCCATATTTCTAATAAGTAAAGAACGGGAGTTGCCTCACCGTCATATTCTGTTTTTACTGTTTTTTCTGTTTTTAGAATTATACTTTGCAAAGATACTACAAAAAAGTCAATTATATGCCTATCCATGTGAATAAAATGCATTTCCAAAAGAAAAATGATTGTTTTCCCAGCTTAGGGACAACCATTCATGCATAATGGATTTATCCGTAAATAAGCAGGTCTGTCATGCGAAATGACCAGTAAACTCATAATTTGCAGGAGTCCTTTATATGATGTCACAGCCAAACAGGTTTTGGACATTGCTGCGCTCCACATATTGTCTCCTGACAAAAGCAAGACTTTTTCACAGCGACAATCATCCCATGATGACCTTGCCTGAGACCGGATCATACATTTTCAGCCACTCTTCCTTGGTGCGCTTCCATCGGTTATGGCTCCACAGCCAGAGGAAAGGAGCCTTTATGATTGTCTGCTCCAGCATGCGTGTGTAACGCTCAGTGATGGCAAATTCAGGCTGCTCCCTGGAGTTGTCAGTGATAAGAACGAACTCCGCTTCATAATACCCGCGCTTCACTTGGCGCACATCAAGGTAGTAGACATCCATGTCAAGCTTCTTCATGAGTTTCTCTGCACCAGTGAATATCGGTGTCTCCGGATGATTGAGGAACGGTGTCCAGTAGTGGATGTTGTTCCAAAAAGGAGCTTGGTCGGCAATAAATCCCACGAGTATGGGCTTGCCCTGCTGCTTCAGCTTCATCATCATGCGCACCGATTCGTTGACAGAGATGTTTACACTTCCGAAGCGCTGGCGTGTATAAGCTATAAGTCTGTCAAACACAGGGTTCTCCAAAGGATGATAGAGCTGTGACGCTATGCACGTGCCTTTTGTCCAAAGACTGAAAGAGGATATCCATTCCCAGTTGGCATAATGCCCGAGATATATGCCGACGTTCTTGCCGTTTCGGGCGGAAGCTCTGACACTCTCTACATTGAGAAAACGCATACGGCGTTTTATTTCTTCCTCGGAAATGGCGAAATACATCACTGATTCCGCAAGGATGTCACAAAAATGCAGGTAGAACCGTCGCTCCAAAAGCCACAGTTCCTTGTCTGATTTCTCCGGGAAGGAGTCTCTCATCTGCCGGTGAACAAGTTTCCTGCGGTAGCGAATGACATAGAACAGCAGTGCAGAAAGACACAGGGAATTGAAATAATGGATGCATGCCGGCAGCTTTGAGACAGCATACCAGCAGCAGAACATTATGTGGTAGAGGACTTTTTCTTTCATAGTTCAGATGTTTTCTTGTACAGGTTCTGCAACAGAGCCTTCGCCTTGCGCTCCCTTATGCCGTCAGCTCCGGCGACACTTCTCTCACCGTCAAGGTCAAATGTTGTACGTCCGGTGGAGTCAACGAAGGTTATTCCGCTGTTGTAGACGTGGAAAGCATTGGGATAAGCATACGTCGCGCTTGTCACATCGCGTGAGAAGATGAAGGCATCGTGGACGATTCCCATCTGTCCGAGCAATGTCGCCGGGAGGTCTGCCTGATTCATGAGCCTGTCAATCTTCATCTTCCGTACCACGGCCCCTCCTGTCCATATCATCGGGATATGGGTCACGTCATGGTCGTGCAGGGCGGCATTCTGTCCGTAAGGTATGCCATGATCGGATGTTATGATGACAAGCAGATTGTCCCACACCGGGCTTTTCCGCAGCTTCGCCATGAGTACGCCAAGGCAACGGTCTGTATAGTTGAAGGCATTGAGCACATCGTCGTCCATGGTCCGTGACGGCACGGTCCACGGCTCATGGCTGCTCAGGGTCATGATAGTGTGGAAAAACCTTTTGTCCGGATGCTTGCAGCAGTCTGCAACAATACCTTTAAACGCCTTGTCGAACAATGTCCCGTCATAGACACCCCAGTCCGTGGCGATGTCCTTGCGAGGGAAATCCTTGTCGGAGACGGTCTTCTGGAATCCGGCCTGGTGCATATAGCCGCCGGTACTTGCGAAAGAGATGTCGCCGCCATACCAGAATGCCGTGCAGTAACCGTTGTCAAGCAGTGTGCGCGGCAACGCTGCCATGCGCTCACACTTCTCAGGAATCTTCATGAGTGATGTCTTCGGAATGGCTGGCCACCCTGCGAGGAGCGACAGTTGTCCGCGATCGGTGCGGAAACTGTTGGCGTGGCATGCAGTGAAGTCCACTCCTTCGTCCGCCAAAGCCTGAAGGTTCGGCATGGCATTCATGTCACGTGCGACATGCCAGTCCGCACCTTCCCATATCACAAGCAATATGTTCGGACGCCGAGTGGTGAGGAGGGTGTCTGCAGTTACTGTCTCCGTGTTATATATTCCCTTGATTATTTCTTTGCATTCCTCCTCTGGAAAATACTGTGCCTGTGACCCGAAATCCTCGAGTTTGCCTATGGAATAGAGCATATTGAACACCGGATTGACGGCAGCATGGTTAAGATACTGGTTGTCGGAATAATAAGCTTCCGAGACATTGTTGGTGCCTTTGCCCACTCCTCCTCTTATCATCAGCACGAGAAGGGCACAGACAGCGACATACAACGCTACGGTCGTGAGGATGCGGGTTAACGGCCGCCGGGGGCAGGCGGCGGGGTGCGGGGTGCGGGAACCTATTGCGAGGAAGAACAAACGGCCTGAAAACCACGCCCATACGGCTGCAAGAAGCACCTGACGGGTAACGAATCCCGCAGAGACACTTGCCATAGCATCCTTCGGCTTGTCGGTGTAAAGGAACACGGATGTGTCAAGCTTGAAATGCCAGAATGGATAAAGGGCGATGTCAGCAATAATAATGACTGCAAAAAGTATGGCTATAACTGCATAGTATATCCTCAGGAAATGTCGCAGTCCTTCCTCCTTTCTCTCGCAGGAGGCAGGGAGAAATGCCGTGGCCATTATGGCCAGGAAAGGCAGAACGAGAGTGTATGCCGTGACGGCATAGTCAAGTTTCAGACCGTGAAGCACCACTTCCAGGCAGTCTGTGCCCGAAGTGCCCTCCTGCCATGTCAGGAGAAGAAATAAGAGTTTCTGCACTATGAAGACAAGCATCACGGCAATGAACAGCCTCGCCATAAGCATTATGCCGGCATTTCCTGTAATATGTTTCATTTTATGATAAGTTTGTCGTTTACCATTCGTTGCATGTAAGTCTGGATAACAGCCTTCAACTGCCGCTCATCAGCCATTATTTTCTCCCTTTCAGTTGCCGGCAAAGCAAGTGTGCCGTCACCTTTCAGGAGATTACGGCGCAGAAGTGTGTCCTTCCGGAAGTTATAGACGGCATGAAGACTGTTGCCATCGAACTGCAGGAGATAGTCGCCTTTGACAAACTGGTACAGCCCGCTGCCGGTATGGTTGACAGCCCACGTCTCTTCGGCGGGTGTGTTCAGCAGGTCAACGCCCCACGCGATGTAAGGTTCGGGATAGCGCAGCCACCCGAGGATGGTGGGGAGGATGTCCGTCTGCTGTGCTATGCAGTGCATCCGTCCGCGAGGCATCTCGCCGGAAGGGTCGAAGAAAAGCAGTGGCGCACCGAACAGCCCGAGGTCTGTACGGTACTCGGGGTGGTCGGCGATGTTGGTATGGTCGCTGGTGAAGACAAAGATTGTGTTCTTGTACCACGGCTGTTTCCGCGCTGTCTCAAAGAATTTCCGCAGCGCCATGTCCGTATAGCGGATGCACTTATGGATAGGGTTCTCGTCCTCATCCTTATAAACCTCCTTGTACTTCTCCGGCACAACATACGGATGATGACTGGAGGCGGTGAAGACAGAGGTGACGAAAGGCTCGCAGAACTCTGTCATCTTCATGGCATAGAACTGCAGGAACGGCTCGTCCCAGATGGCCCATGTGCCGTCGTACTCCCGTTCTCCACCAAAACGAGGATCACGGCCGAACTCCGTCCTGCCGTAGTAATCCTTGTAGCCCGTTGCTTTTGCGAACGCCTCAAAGCCCATGCTGCCGTTCTCCGCGCCATGGAAAAAGGCGGAATAATAGCCTTTCTTGCCCAGTTCGCCGGCTATTCCGCTGACATCGTTCATGGATGCCGGCGTGAGGAAAAACGGCTCTATGAAGCGCGGAATGCCTGAAAGTATGGACGGCATACCGTCGATTGACTGTCTGCCGTTTGCAAAAGTATAGTCGAAACTGAGACTTTCCTTGTACAAAGAGTCCATGAACGGCGCATAACCCTTGTACTTTCCACCGTCAAGGTGATCATTGTACGCTCCGATATATTCCCTGCCGAAGCTCTCGACGATAAGCACCACGACATTCTTCCGCCGCATTTCGCCCTTGACAGGCTCATGGACAGGTGAATAGATTGTGGCGAGTTCCTCGTCGGAGAAATATCTCGGGTCATGGAAAACGTTCTTGCCGACCGTGCGAATCATGGAAAACGGTGTGTTTAGGATGAGCACTGCCTCTGCCGGACGGCGGACATATTGGTTGGCATTGCTGACGGTTATCGGGCGTACGGCTGTCGTCCAGCCGCCTCGCATACCGGCAATGCAGAAAGGAACAAAGACAAGGAGAGTAAGGGCTCGTGAGGAAATCTCCGCCCAACGCGGGAGAAGAGAATGCTTTCCTATACCCATTATGCGGCGTGACAGCCGCCAAACGGCATAGAAAACAAGGAAAGCAAGGAGGAAAAGGTACCAATGGCGCAGGGTCTCCGCACCGAGAATCTGCAAGAGGTTGCTCTCGTTGGCGAACTCATTGAACACGGACATGGTAGTCCTTTTGCCTGTATATTGGAAATAAACCGCGTCGCCGAGGTTCATTGTGAGTGCCAAACCGGTGATTAGGGTGTAGACAATGCTGACTGCCTTGTCCCACTTCCGCGGAAGGAGGACTATCAGGAGGACAACAAGGGCGTTGGTGTACATCACCGCCGAGGTGTCGAACATCAGGCTGCCTTCCAACAGCCGCCATGGGGAGTTATGGGAGAACACGTCCGTGAAGACATCCTTGTTCTCCAGGAAATAAGCCACACGGGCAAAGAAAAATACAGCGTAAGAGAGCAGGAGGTGCAGGAATACCCGCACCGCACATGATAACAGGCTCATGGCTTTTTGATTGCTCGTCATACGCTGTGGTTGGATTGTGGGATTTGGTCAGTAGTGACAGTATTGTCAGTACTGTCAATGCCGACAAAAACAATTACTTCTTCCTGCGTGCAGCAGGCTTTTTCGCTGTTTTCTTGGCTGTCACGGCAGGAGTTGCCTTTTCTTCCTTAGGCTCCTCTTTAGCCTTCACTTCCACGACTTCCACCTTGAAGACGAGAGTCGAGAAAGCAGGAATCTTGCCACTCGGGCGGCTGCCATAGCCGAGGTTCTCAGGGATATACAGCTCCCAGACAGAGCCTTGCGGCATCATGCAGAGAGCCTCTGTCCAGCCCGGGATGACCTGTGTCGGCTTGAAGGACGTGGTCTGCGGGGTGCGCTCATAGCTTGAATCGAAGACAGTGCCGTCAATAAGTTTGCCCTCGTACTTCACAACGACGTCATCATCCTTCTTTGCGACAGGACCGTTGCCTTCGGTAAGCACCTTGTACTGAAGACCTGAAGGGAGCACCTTGACACCCTCCTTCTTGGCATTCTCGGCGAGCCAGTTCTTTCCGGCAGCCTTTACAGCCTCCTCCTTGGCTTCCTTTATGGCGTTCATGGCAGCCTCGAAATATTTTGTGGACTCTTCCATGGAGAGCACACTGTTGTCGTTCTCCACGGCGTCGGTAAATGCACGCTTGAAGAGAGCCTCATCGAGAGCAGCTTCCGAACCTTCCATCTGAGATTGGATGTTAGGGAGCATGCGCTCCTTCACCATCTGTGCGATCTGCTTTCCGGCAGCCTCCGCCTTCATCTGCGGTGTCTCCACCTCGTTGAGTCCTTTCTCCAGACCTTTCACGAAGTCAGCCATATAGGCGGTGTCCACCTTAAGTTGTCCTGTGACATACTCCATCATGCCCATTGTCAGGCTCTTGCCTGCGGCATAGCTGATGGAGTCCGCCTTGGTCTGCAGGGAGACAATGGATTTCTCCACGACAGCGGCAGGGACGGTCTTCTTGTTCTTCTTGTCCTTTTTGGCTACAGCCTCAGAACAAGCGGCGCCCGCCACTATAGCGAGCGCCAGCATTGTTATTGTCTTTTTCATTGGTTGAATTGTGGTTGACAGTTGTGGGTTATGGGGTAGTTTGGTCAATGTTGACAGTACTGACATCATTGTCAAAACTGTCCCGAGCCCTAACACCCACAACCTCAGGCTAAAACCTTACTTCTTTATCTCAAGGAGTTCAATCTTGAAGATGAGGGTTGAGAAAGGCTTGATAGCACCTGCCTGGCGTGAGCCGTAAGCGAGGTCCTGTGGGATGTACACTTCCCATGTAGAGCCGACAGGCATCTTTGTGAGAACCTCTGTCCAGCCCTTGATTACCTGGTTGGCACGGAGAGTGGTAGGGTTGCCGGACTTATAGGTTGAGTCGAACACTGTTCCGTCGAGGAGCTTGCCCTCATAGTTGACGACAACGGCAGAAGTGTCGGCAGGAACGGCTCCTGTTCCCTCCTTCAGAATCTTGTACTGAACGCCTGAAGGGAGAGTGACAACGCCCTGAGCCTTCTTGTTCTTTGCGAGGAAGTCCTCACCCTGCTTCTTGTACTCACCAAACTGCTCCTCAAGGTTCTTGGCGCGAATCACCTCCATCTTAGCCTGTGCTGTCATTCCGGCCTGCTCCTGAGTCATGAGACCGTTCTTGCCTGTGTAGCCGTTGATGAAGCCTGCCATGAAGTTCTTGAGAGAGATGGTCTTTGTTGAGTCCTCACCGAAGATTTCGTGGTTGATGCCCTTAATCATCTGGTTGGAAATCTGCTGACCGATTTGTATGCCGGCATAGTATGCTGCCTTCTTCTTGTCGTCACCGGCAGACACACCTTCGTTGAGACCCTTTATGAATTCGTCCACGCAAGTGGAGTCAACGCCCATGCGCTCTACGAGGTACTGTGAGAGACCGTTGGACTGTGCCATACCGATGGCGTAAGAGAGTGTGTCGAGGTCGTCGTTAAGGTCCGCCTTAGGGGTGGAGTTTCCGCAGCTTGAGAATCCGAGTGCTGCAGCGGCTGCAAGAGCCAGGAATGTAATTTTCTTCATTTTATCTTTTTGTTGTTTTTGTTTTCTTTTGTCATGTTGTATCATGATGAATCAGGTTGCATCATGTCACAGCTCATGTTGAATCATGAGGCAATATGTTACATCATGATGCGTTTTCTTTACTGCACCTCGATAAGCTCAACGTCGAAGATGAGTGCTGAGAACGGAGGGATTGACGCT
Source organism: Palleniella muris (assembly GCF_004792655.1). Lineage (GTDB taxonomy): Bacteria > Bacteroidota > Bacteroidia > Bacteroidales > Bacteroidaceae > Prevotella > Prevotella muris_A. The sequence goes on from NZ_SRZC01000009.1 coordinate 65,093, forward strand.
CCTGCGCCGTGCTCGCCGTAGCCGAGGTTGTAAGGGATGTAGAGACGGTACTTTGAACCCTCGGACATGAGCTGCAAACCTTCTGTCCAACCGGCGATGACGCCGTTGAGTGGGAAGGAGATAGGCTCACCGCGCTGTATGCTTGAGTCAAAGACTGTGCCGTCGGTGAGGAAACCCTCGTAGTGCACCTTCACTGTGTCAGTGGCCTTTGGCTGCTTGCCGCTGCCCTGCACAAGCACCTCATACTGAAGTCCTGAAGGGGTCTCGATGACCTTCGGATTCTTGCGGTTCTCGGCAAGATACTTCTCTCCTGCCTCTTTCGCGCCCTTTCCTGCCTCGCGGCGGCGTTCCATCTCGCGCTCCTCCTGCTTTTGGAAGAACTCGTTGACGAGCTTCTGTGCGTCCTGCTGTGCCACTTTCGATTCGTTTCCTTCAAGCATATCCTTCACAGCCTCCATGAAGTCTGCGAGATTGATGTCTTTTGCTCCGAGCTGTGCCAGCTGTGTGCCGATGCCAAGTCCGAGAGCGTAACTTAATTTGTCCATGTTTTTATTTGTATTTTATTGATTTCACGATGCTTTGCCCTTAAAGCCGTCCGTAGGCGGCAATAACGCTTACAGTCTACAAAATTACAAAATAATCCATTACCTATGGTCTAAGGCGTATAACCTTTAACCATTTTTAGAATTTGCTGTCGACCTTTTCCTTGTCGTACGGCAGCCCCATTTCTGCGGCGCGCTTGGCATTGCGGAGAGTTATTGTCTTTTTCTTCTCGCCTTTCTGCTTCTTCATCTCGCCCGGCTTTTGCCGGTGGAACGGGATGTTGCCGATGGTGAAGGTTGTCGTGAGGTCCCATTTTGCCTTGCATTCTACAGGTTTCGGGTTGTAGTGCACCTCTTCCGGCTGTAGGTCAAGGGAGTAGTCGCCAGTGTCCCATTTGCCGTTGCTGTTGCGGTCAAGGATACACCGCATGTAGTATGTCCCCGGCGTGAGGTAGTAGAACTCTGCCGTGTTGTCCTTGGCGACGGCTTCTGCCAGTTGTTTCCCTGCACGGTCGAGGATTTGCACGATAACCTGGCCGGTGCTGTCCCTAACCCCTTCGACATTTACGAAGAGCGTCGCAAAGTCCTCTTCGGAGGCAATCTTTATGCTGTATCTCTTCGGGTCGGAGACTCTTCCATAGATGTCGCGGAATGCTGCGGAGTCGATTTCGAGAGTATAGTCCGTGTCCGGCTGCCATTCCCCTCTGATGCCATAGGTTCTCGGAGGAAGCCCTTCGGAGTACATCTCCCACGGCACGTCGGTCTTTACGGAGTCGACGAGTGTCGTGAGGTAGATTTTCTCGCGGAAGATGGTGTCGAGCGGTGTTGGGAACTCGATGGTCAGGTTCTTGTCAGGAGCCATTTTGGAGCCTCCGCCGACAAACTTCGGCTCCAGAGCGACGATGCGCGGGTCGCGTTCCTTGAACTCCCTTTCCTTCTTCTCTGCCTTTTCCTTCGCCTTTTCCCATTTCTCCACGTCCTCGTTGAGGAGCTTCATGCGCTTCTCGTAAGGCACTTTGGCAAGGAATTCAATGGTGTCGGTCTGTGAGACAAGAGTGCCGAGGCTGTCGGTCATCATGTATTCGAGGGCGATGCGCAGCGTGTCCTGGTTGACAAGGGCAGTGTCGCGCAGCCAATAGGTTATTGTGTCGCGGCGTTCCGTTGTCTCGATGATGTATGCGTCCTTGTCATTAAAGTTCAGTGCCGTGAGCTTTGGCAGCGTGTCGGTCGGCGTGCTGAAGAAGAGAGTGAAGCGGTCGGGCTCCTTTCGCTCCGTCTTGATGAGGTAGCGTTGTGTCGCTTCCTGTGTGAAAGAGCGCAGGCAGATGTCGTCAGGGAGATAGCGCAGGTAAGGCACTCGCTTGATGTCGGCGATGTGCAGGCTGTCCTTCCAGATTGTATCCTGCCTTATGTCGTCCTTTGTAGAAGGGACTATTATGTCGTGGCTGAACGCCAGCGGTTCGCCGCGCTGTGAGAGTTTGAAGTCGCTGTCGCTGTCGCCGAGGGAGTAGATGCGATACTTTCCCGGTGCCACGCCACGGATTACGAAATGCCCGTAGGAGTCTGTGCGTCCCGTGCGGAGCATAGGTTCGGTGGTGAAGGCTGAGTCTGCAAGGTTGGCATAGAGACCCACAAGCTGCCCTTTGACCGGTTCGAGGTCTTCGGCGTTGACGACATATCCGCTTACGGCGAGAGTGTCTATATGGTCGCCAGTGGAGAAGACATAAGTGTAGTTGCCCATCGGATTGTTCTCGTTGTTGTCCTTTATGGCGTCGGAGAAGTCAATCGTGTAGGTGGTGTTTGCCTTCAGGGAGTCGCGGAAGGTGATGCGTATGGACTTTCCCATGGTCTTTATGTCCGGCTGCTCTATCTGAGGAGGGCAGAAGACAAGGTTCTCGGCAGCGTTTTCCAACTGGACGAACTCATTGAAATACAAGGTTATGCGTTTCTGCGTGACACCTGTGGCGCGCTCCTGTGGCATGGTAGCCACCACGCGTGGCGGCACTTCATCGTACCAGCCGCCGTCAGGAGAGCCCATGCGGGCGCAGCTGTGGAGGAGGATTGCCGCTGCCGTGGCAAGGAGGATTATGGAAAGTCGGTTAAGCATTTGGTTGGGATTGGGAGTGGTGGGAGGTGGGTTGGAGGTTGTTGCAACAGGAAGTCCCCTTAATTGAGTTTCAGGAGCTGCTCGATATGCTCGCGCGTGTTGCTCAGTCGCGGCACCTTATGCTGTCCGCCGAGTTTGCCACGCTGCTTGAGCCATGAGTGGAACAGTCCCTGACGCGCCTTGATTATCTCGAGAGGCTGCAGGGTGATATCCTTGAAACGCTTCGCCTCATAGTCGGAATTTATCTCCTGGAGCTTGTCGTCGAGAATCCGTGCGAAACGGTCAAGGTCCTCAGGCTCACGCGCAAACTCTATGAGCCATTGGTGGCGGCACTTGCCGTCGTCACCCATAAAGACTGGAGCTGCGGTGTATTCCAAGACTTCCGCGCCTGTCTCGAGGCACGCATGTGCCAGTCCCTGCTCGGCATTGTCGACGATAAGTTCCTCGCCGAAGGCGTTTATGAAGTGCTTTGTACGCCCGGAGATGATGAATTTGTAAGGGTTGGTGCTCGTAAACTGCACGGTGTCGCCGATGACATAACGCCACAGGCCGCAGCTTGTGGAGATTACCATGGCATAATTCTTGCCCACTTCCACGCCCCACAACGGCACAACGGTAGGCTTCTCCGGCTTCGCGCTCATAGGAGCGGCAAGGTAAGCGTTGAGCTTGTCAAGCTCCGACATGGGCACAAACTCATAGAATACATCGTAGTCAAGCATGAGGAGCATGGACTTGTCGTTCGGGTCACTCTGTATTCCGAAGAATCCTTCCGAGGCGTTGTAGGTCTCCTCATAGTGCATGTCGGACTTTGTGATGAGCTGCTCGTACTGCTTGCGGTAGGGAGTGAAGGCTATGCCGCCGTGGAAGAACACTTCAAGGTTTGGCCATACCTCCTCCAGATGCTGCTTGCCTGACAGTTCCATGACACGGAGAAGCACCGAGAGCATCCACGAAGGCACACCGGAGATGTTGGTGACGTTCTTGTTCAGCGTCTCCATGGCTATCCTTTCGCGCTTCACCTCAAAGTCGGAGAGCAATGCTGTCTGCTTCTTCGGCACGCGGACCATGTTCGCCAACGGGTTGATGTTCTCGATAAGGATGGCTGAAAGGTCACCCACGAGTGAGCCCTCGACATTGTAGTTTGCCTGATGCGAACCTCCGAGAATCAACGCGCGTCCGTCAAAGATGCGCGAATTGGGGTTGTTCATGAGGTAGATGGCCACAGAGTCCCTTCCTCCGGCATAGTGCATCTGCTGCAGTCCCTCTTTGGAGACAGGGATGAACTTCGACTTGTCGTTCGTCGTTCCCGAGGATTTGGCGTACCACCTGACCTTTCCGCGCCACAGGATGTCTTCCCCGCCACGGCGCATGCGGTCGATGTCCTGCTTCAGGGACTCATAGTCGTTAAGCGGAAGGTCCTGTGCGAAGGTCTCATACTTATGGATTGAGGAGAACGCATAGCGTCTTCCAATCTCCGTATCATCAGCACGACAAAGCAGACTCTCCAGCACTTTCTGCTGAAGGTCTGCCCCGTGGTTGATATGTTTCTGCAGTTCATTCTGCCTTCTTGCGAAGTACAGTTTCTGTGCAATGCTTGTTATGCTCATGTTCTATGTGTTTAGCGGCAGACAAGCGTCACCAAAGGTGCCGCCGTTAACCGCCGTTCAGAGGCATACTCCCCATTCCTTGGCGGAAAGGGGGCATGCCTCTGCCGGTAAAAATACTTTATTTATATAATATATGTATAGAGGTTCTCTCCATATATATCACACAAGCCTGTGTTGTCGGCTGCCGGCGGTTATTCCGGACGCATCACAACAGTGAGCTTATTGCCTGCTACAAGCACCTTGTTCTTGAGGAAAGCGGAAATCTTCTCCGGCGTTACAGCCTCGACAACCTTCTTATAGTCGGTCATCTCGTCAACACCGAACTTGGTGTAGCCGTCAATCATTCCTGCCCAGTAACCGTTCTTCTTGGCGTTGACATCAGCATCCTTCAGCATGTTGGCCTTCACTTTGGCAACAATCTCTGCGTCTGCGCTCTGTGCCAGCTTTTCGATGTCCTTGTTGATAAGCTCGAGTGCGAGGTCAACCTGCTCAGGCTTTGAGATAGGGGCATAGACCTGCATAATCACCTCTGAACCGAACTTATAGCCGGAGAGTGACAGGTAAGCGCCGCAAGAGTAAGCTGCGCCTGCGTCCTCACGCACATCCTTCAGGAGCATCTGTGACAGGACCTCACCGACATAGGATGAAAGGACAGAGTTCTCGAGAGTGTATTCAACAGGAGCGTGGAGCACCTGCATGACAGAAGGCTGCGGAGTTTCCATCTTACGCTTGAAATCCTTCACCACATTGCCCTTGAACAGAGTGCGCACGTCTGCCACCTTGGCAGCCTTTCCCTTACCGGGGAGTGATGCGATGTACTTGCAGATGAGCGGACGGATGGTAGCCTCGTCGAAGTTGCCTATGATAGTGAACGTGTAGCCGTTAGCATTTGAGAAACGCTCCTTGATGATTTCCAGACAGCGGTCAAGGCTTACGTTAGGCATGTCGGCCATTGTAAGCGGCGCAAAGCGAGGGTTGTTGCTGTAAAGTCCGTTTGTCAGAGAGTCGGAGAGTGCAACCTGAGGCTTCAGGTCACGGTTCTTCAGGCTTGTCTCAAGACTCTGCATGAGTTTGTTGTAAGCCTTCTCGTCCTTCTGCGGAGCAGTGAAATAGAGGTAAAGGAGCTGCATCATTGTCTCGATGTCCTTCGGTGTGGAATGACCGGTGACACCGTTGTAGACGAGGTTGCCGAGATTGACATCCACATTTGCCTGCTTTCCTGCGAGAGCCTTCTCAAGCTCGTTGCTTGTGAAGTTGCCGAGTCCGAATGTTCCTGCCACATAATCGATGAGCTTCAGGTTGCTGTAGTCGGCAGCGCCATAGAGGTTCTTGCCGCCGTCAGCCCATCCGCGGAGGAGGATTTCGTCATTCTTGAAGTCTGTCTTCTTAAGGATAACCTTCGCACCGTTGGAGAGTGTGAGCTCGGTGTAGCCCAGTACGTCGTTCTTCTTCTCAGACTTTATCTTGCCTGCCTTAAGCATCTTCTTCTCGTCAACGAGAGGCTCGTCCTTTGTGTTGTCCACCCAAGCCTCGACAGCCTGTGCACGTCCCTCGGCAACGACTGCCTTCATGTCCTCGACAGTGAGATACTTGGCACCTTCCTTCTCCTGAGCGAAGCAGGAGATGACAAGGTTCTTGTCCTCGTTGATTGTGATTGATTCCTTCAGTCCCTGATTGATTACGTCGAGCTGGATGTTCTGTGCGATAGCCTGCCAGAGCTGGTAGTCAATGTCAGGGTCAGGCATTGCGGAGCCTTTGAGGTAGTTGTTAACACACTGCTGATAGAGCTCTGTGTGCTTGCGCTTGTCACGGTTGGAGTAAGCCTTCTCGCGCTGTGAGAGGAACTCCTCCTTTGCACGCACGAACTCACCGCCTGTGAAGCCGTGCTCCTTGATTCTCTTCAGCTCGCGGACTCCGGCAAGGAGAGCCTCACGTGACTTTCCTTCCTTGGCAACGATGGTCACGTCGAACGCGTCCTTTGTCGTTGAGATGCAGTAGCCTCCGTAAGACATGGAGAGCTGCACGAAAGGACAGTCAGGGTTCTGTGCTATCTCGCTCATACGTGAGTTGAACATCATGCAGACAAGAGTGCTGAGATAGTCGTTCATGTACTCCATCTGAGTGTTCATCATCTCTTTTGGCAGCGCATCGCTCTTCATGGCTATGGACATGAGGGTGTACTGCATTTCCTTGTCCTTGTCGAAGATGTAGATTGCCTCCTCATTGTCAGGCACCGGAACAGGCTCGACATGAGCGGCGTTGGCGTGAGCCTTGATGTGGCTGAAAAGTTCCTTTATCTTCTTCTCTGTATGGTCTACGTCGATGTCACCGATAACGATGATTGCCTGGTTCTCAGGGTGATACCACTTCTCGTAGTATGCGCGGAGCACCTCAGGCTTGAAGTTGTCCACAACCTCCATGGTGCCTATAGGGAGGCGGTAGCCATACTTACAGTTAGGATACATGGCAGGGAGATTGTTCTCGAAGAGTCGCTGCATGGCAGAGTTGCGCATAGCCCACTCGCCGTGGATGACGCCGCGCTCCTTGTCGATGTCCTCCGGGAGGAGTGAGAGACCGTTTGACCAGTCCTGAAGGACGAGGAGGCAGGAGTCGAGGGCTGTCTGGCGCGCTGTCGGCACGTTATCTATATTATAGACAGTCTGCTCGATAGAGGTGTAAGCGTTGAGGTCTGCACCGAATGCAACACCGAGTGTGCGCAGGTACTCTATCATCTCATTGCCCTTGAAGTGTGTGGAGCCGTTGAACGCCATGTGCTCCAGGAAGTGGGCGAGACCGCGCTGGTCGTCGTTCTCTTGTATGGAACCGACACGCTGTGCGATATAGAAGTTCGCCACTTTCTCAGGATAAGCGTTGTGGCGGACATAGTAGGTGAGACCGTTGTCGAGCTTGCCTATTCGTGTGTTAGGGTCTGTCGGCAGTTTCGGCAGCGCCGGCATCTGTGCGAGGGTATAGGAAACCACTGCGAACAGGACGACGATGATTGAAAGAAACTTTTTCATTTTGTTGTTTGTTGATTATAGAAAATTGAAGTTGTTTGTCAAGGTTGTTATCACGGTCAATCATGGTTTTATCACGATTCATCATGGTTTATCATGAAATGGTAATCATGAAATGGTAATCATGATGAATCCTGATAAATCCTGATGCAGCATGATGTGTCTCACCACTCTTCCTCCGCTAAAGCAGGTGTCTCGTGAGGTATCTCACAGGGTAATAGACGGAGATGAAGCCCACGGTAATCACCGTGACGAAGATGACTGCCACATCGGAATAGTGCACGCTGAGCGGATAGGCGTCGACAATGAACGTGCCGGTGGACTCGCCCATGCTGACAATGCCGAACTCCTGCTGCAGCCAGCAGAGGAGCAGACCGAGTCCCGTGCCCACAACGGCGCCGACAACGGAGATGAGACTGCCTTCGATGAGGAAAATCTTTCCTATCAGACGGTCGGAGGCTCCGAGACACCTCAGTGTCCTGACATCCTCCTTCTTGTCGATTATGAGCATCGAGAGCGAACCGATGATGTTGAAGCAGGCAATGACAAGGATGAACGTGAGGAAGATATATGCGATAATCTTCTCAATCTTCATTATGCGGAACGTGTCCTCCTGCTGCTCGAACCTGTCTTTCACGACATACTTGTCGCCGCAGATGCCGCGGATTTCTTCCTTCACCGCCTCGATGTCCGTGCCCTTTTTCAGGCGCAGGGCGAGGCTTGTTATCTCGCCTTGGCGGAAGAAGAGGTTGCGTGCGAAGGTTATGGAGGTGAGGATATACTGCTTGTCGTACTTCGCCTGCTTGACGGAGAAGACGCAGCCGGAGGACATCAGCGAGTCGACACTGAACGCATCGCCCGGGTTGGTCATGTCAAGCTGTCCCTCGCGCTGCGGGGCGTAAATCTTCAGCCAGTCCTGCCAGTAGGCTCCCGTGCCGAGGTCTATCGCCACGCGGATGCCCGGAATGCCGTACTCAAGGTCGGCGGCATGGAGCGTGAAGTCGCCCTCGCCGATGAGTATGCTCCTGATGTTGGTCAGGTAAGGGTAGTTGTCCTCCACGCCCTTTATGCGCACCATCATCTGCTTGTCCCCATAGACGGCAAGTGCCTGGTCCTCCACGCATTCCGTGGCGACATCTATTTCCGGCAGTGCCTTTATCTTCAGCAGCAGCGGGTCGTCGGCAGCGCATGCCTTTCCCTTTGCCGGAGTGATTTCTACCTGTGGGTCAAACGCCGTGAAGAGCGATGCCACAAGGTCGTGGAAGCCGTTGAACACGGAGAGCACGATGATGAGTGCCATGGTCGCCACCACTACTCCGATGACCGAGATTCCGGAGATGATGTTTATTGCATTGGTGCTTTTCTTGGCAAACAGGTATCTGCGCGCTATGGTGGTGGCTAAGGACATTGGGTTCTTTTGTTGTTTTTTTTGAGGTTGGAGGTTGTGAGGGTTGGACAATAATGACAGTATTGGCAACTCTGACAATACTGTCTGCATTGTCCAACGCCCACGCTCCTCGGTTCATTATTCTTTCAGCAATTCGTCGATGCGCTCGATGTAGTCCAGTGAGTCATCGATGAAGAAGCGCAGCTCAGGGATGATGCGCAGCTGGTTGCGCACGCGCCGACCGAGGTCATAGCGTATCGTAGCCTGGTTCTTGTTGACATTCTTGATTATCTCCTCGCCCCTTTCGGAAGGGAACACGCTGAGATAGGCTGTGCAGACGGAGAGGTCAGGGCTTATCCTGACGCGCGTAACACTGACCATCACGCCGTGCATCATACGGGTCTGTGACTGGAAAATGAGGCTCAGCTCCTTCTGCAGAAGGCGCGAGATTCTATTTTGTCTTGTCTCTTGCATATCCTTATTGTGTTAAGTTTATGATGTTCCTCGGAAGCCTGCGCCCGTCATTCCACGAAAAGCGGTGGCAGAGGACTGTGCGGAACGGCAGTGAATCCGTGCGCAAGTCATATTGCTCGCTTTCCATATCCTTTAGACGCATAATGCTCCTAATAAACTACAAAATTACTCCAAATATTCGAAAAACAAGCCGTAATTAATCTTTTTTAACCTGACACACCTTTTTATATATAAAGTTTCCTGCTGAAATCCGCCATAATCCCAAACCTGCATTCCAATGCACCGGCAACAGTGCGGGAAACGTCCGGCAGCAGTGCTGTGAAAGGTCAGCAAACGTGCATAAAACAAACCGTTACCTTTCGCATGACGGAAGGTAACGGTTGACCATGTGAAGGGCTACACTTTGCCGGACAAAAGGTAACGCTTGGCTTCACATTCCTTACTCTTTGTTTTCAAAATGATATACAAAGAGGATGACAATTCTTATAACAATCTATGGTTCAAGCACATGCAGCGCGCACCGGTTCCTGTCACCCTCTTCGTCTTTTGAGATGTCTTCATCGCGGTATTCGCATATTGTGGTATAAATCATGCATCGGACTGTAAAGGTCAGGCTGCAGCATGTGCATGTCAAGGAAATCCTTGACCTTCTGCGTATATTCCTCGGGATGGTCGAGATAAGCCCGCGCGTGCTCTGAGCCCGGTGCTATCCACAGTTGCTTTGAATAAGTTTTCGTTTCATAGAGCTTGTGTGCCATCCATGTCGGGACAAAGGTGTCCTTGTCGCCATGTATGAACAGGATAGGATCTATGGACCACCTCATCAGCTTCAACGGTGACGCCTCGCCGAAGCTCCACCCGTTCTTCAGTTTGCAAATCACACTGGCAGAGTACATCAGCGGGAACTCCGGGAGGGAGAACTGCTCGCGAAGCTCCTTCGAGAATTCGTCCCACACGCTCGTGTATCCGCTGTCCTCGATGAAGCAGCGTATGGTGATTGGGGACCGTTCTCCGGCTGTGCACATTGTTGCTGCTGCTCCCATGGAGACACCGTGGATGACAATCGCCGACTGTTTCTTCTCGTCGCGGAATATCTTGTCCGCAACATTCGCCCAGTCGAGGATATCCTCCCTGTCCTTCCACCCCATCTGTATGCTCTCGCCGTCACTCAGTCCGTGGGCGTGAAGGTCAGGGAGCAGGATATTGCAGTTCAGGTACTTATGGTACATTCTGCCAAGGTAGAGGAACGTGGCATGGCAGTCCTTGTAGCCGTGGACAATGATTGCCGTGCGTCCGTGTGCGTTCTCGTTGCGCATGTACACGGCATGGAGGCGGCGTCCGTCGTACCTTGTTATGAACGTGTCGCGCAGCAGACCGTTTGCTTTGACGCTGTCGGTCCATGCTTTCATGAACGGTGCGCGCTTGAACATCACCTGCATCGCGCTGTCAATGTCGCGGCGGTTGGGGTCGGGCGTGAGGGAATAGCTGAGCATGTAGAAACTGCCGCCGATTGTGATTACCGTGACAACTGCCAGGACTGCCACGATGGAGAGGAGGGGTTTCTTTTTGATTTTCATTGGAATATATGTTTTTATATTGTGTTTTTGTGGGGATAAAGTGGAAATGTCGGAATAAATGACTAACTTTGCATAAGATAAGCGGCACCTTAGCAATTAAGAGCAAGCTCTATTGCGTTCGGTTTGCATTATCTTTGCAAAAGATTCTGCGTTTTTATTTTATAGTATTCATAAACCAACAGTAATATGTTTATCGTATTCGGATGCTTGTTTTTGGGAATAATCTTGGGGCGTTTGTTTTTGCGGAACCGTGAAAACGGACGGCTGGCAAGCGTCATCACCGGCATTGTCCGCCTGCTTCTGCTCGCGTTGGGACTGGAGGTCGGAGCGGACAGCATGATTATGGGCAGCCTTGGTTCGCTGGGCTTGACTGCATTGTGGCTCACGGTGGCGGCAATGGCGGGCAGCGCATTGGCGGCGAGCGGGCTGTGGATTGCCGTGCGGAAGAGTGGCAGCGGTGCATTGGGATGCCTCCGGAAGCCTTCAGAGGGAACGGCTTCAGCAGCGGAGAACGGCAGGCACGGAGGCTTTGCAAGCCGGCTTAACATGCTGTGGGAGAGCATGAAAGGCAGCATTGTGGTTGTCGCGTTCTTCCTTTTGGGCATAGTGCTCGGACTGTCGGGAGTGGCGGATGCGGACGGCAAGTCTGTCTCGCTGACAAGCTATGTCCTCTATGCCCTGCTGCTGTGTGTCGGCATGACCATAGGCGAGGACGGAGGTTTCTTCAGCCGTGTGAAGGGGTTGGACAGGAAACTGATGCTTCTCCCGCTGATGACGGCGTGCGGAACGTTCCTCGGTGTGGCGGCAGTGTGGGCTTTTTTCAGGCAGTATCTCCTGACGGACTGCCTTGCCGTGGGTTCAGGGTTCGCATATTACTCGTTGTCAAGCGTGTTCATCACGGAGATGAGGGGTGCGGAACTGGGCACTGTTGCGCTGCTGTCGAACATCTTCAGGGAGATTCTCGCCCTGCTTGTCATCCATCCAATGGCGCGCACTCTCAATCCGCTGGCAGCGGTGAGCATGGGCGGCGCAACGACTTTCGACACCTCGCTGCCGGTCATCATGCAGTCGGCAGGGAAGGATTATCTCATCATTGCCGCCTTCCATGGCCTGACGCTCGATTTCAGTGTGCCGCTGTTCGTCACGCTGTTCTGCAGCATCAGTGGATAGAGGATAGCGGGATTTCAAGGCTTTACCCTTGTTTTTACAAACAACAGTGGGGCTGCACCACCTTGATGATGGTGCAGCCCCACTGCCATATATCGTAGAAATTCCATTGCTTATTTCATGGGATAATACTCCTCGAAAGAGGATTCAGCATCGCTGCGCTCAGCCTTTGTGACGGCATCGACGAGGGTATGGCAGTAGACTTCAAGGTCTGTGTACCAGCCGCGCTTGTCGAGAGTGAAGGTTGCGGAGTTGTCCGTGCCTACGGAAAGTCCGTGCGCCCTCTCCCATTCGTCGGCAATGCCGTCGTTGTCCGTGTCGAAATCCGTCGGACGCTGTGATGTCCCGAAGTTCTTTTCGGTATAGCCGTTGACATCGGAAACAAGGTCTATGAGTCCCGGCTTCTGCGTTACGGAGCCTTTGTAGGTGGCTGTGCCCGCCTGAACCTCCTTCATGTAGCGCGCATCCACATCATCACGGTACAGCGATGCGCCACTGTGCGCGATGACTTTCATGTATGCCTTGTCAGCCGTGTGCGTCGTGACGCTGCCGGAAGGGCAAGGCTTCTCCATGCGGATTGGCACACATTGCTCGCCGTTCTCGTTCGCAACGTGCTTCACGGAGCTGCCGTAGAAGTTGTGGATGTCCTTGGAACAGATGTCGCCGTTGATGTCCGACACACCTTTGCCATAGCTTACGCCACGCCAGTCGCGGTTGGGAGTCTTCTTGCCGGCGGTGGTCTCGGTGGTGTTTCCAGAGATGTAGTAACGGCTTGTCATACCGAAATACTCGTCGTTGCCGGTCATCGAATTGGCAGCCTCCGCCACCGACACAGTGGTTACGCGCTCCTGACTGCCCTTTCCCGAAGGACCTGCCTTGTAATAGTTGTTGACCATGTTCACCTGTCCTCCTCCGGGACCGCCGTAGCATGTGCCTTGGGCGTTGTACATCAGGCAGTTGCGGAAATCAACTATCTCCGACTGTACAGGATTCTCCCATTTGTAGGTGCTGTAAAGGTGGTTGTCCTTGTAGCCTTCCCAGCCGTTTCTTGCGCCGTTGAAGCGCGGTCCGCGGTTGGAGACGTGGGCGATGAGGTTATGGTGGAACGATGCGAGTTTGCCGCCCCATATCCCTCCGTAGCCGTGTGCGCCCTTGGAGTGTCCGGGATTGGTAAGGCTCTCGGCTACGGTGCACCACTGCATGGTGAAGTTGTTGTTGTCATAGAAGGACGCAACCTCGTCGATGCTCCATGAGAAAGAGCAGTGGTCGAGGATTATTCCTGTCCTTCCGCGTGCATAAGAGGCGTCGGCACCGTCGTTGATGTCACGCTCCTGACCGCGCCGGAAGCGCAGGTAGCGGATGATGTTGTTGGACTCCGGGCTGACGGTGTAGTACCTCAGGGTGATGCCCGGAGCAGGGGCAGTCTGCCCCATGACGGTGGTGTTCTGCCCGATTTTAAGGTTTTTCTCCAAGGCGATGACACCTCCGACATCAAAGACGACAATCTTCCTCTCGTTGCCTTTCACCGCCTCGCGCAGCGAACCGGGACCGTTGTCGTTGAGGTTCGTGACATGGACGACCTTTCCGCCACGCCCTCCGGTGACATATCTGCCATGCCCTTCCGCACCGGGGAATGCCGGCGCACTGTCAAACTGTGCCAATGCAGCCACAGGCAGGGTAGCAAGGAGCATGGAGAGTAGTTTATGTTTCATGGAAATATATTCTTTTTTGCTTTGTTCCTGCTGTCAGATTAATCAATGACCTTTGTCGAAATGCGCTGATTGTTCTTAAGGATTACGGTCTTGATTTTCACGCCTTTCGCGTTTGCGTCTATGCGCTGTCCCTGCAGATTGTGGTACATTGTGGCAACAACCTCCTTGTCACCGACAGTGGTTCCGTCGATTCCGGTGGAGACAAATGCAGGATAATACTCGTCAACAGCATCAATGGCGTCGGCATTCTGTGCCTTTACTATGTGCTCCACAAGTGAGTTGGCATACACCTCAAGGTTTGTGTACCAGCCGCGTGTGTCGATTGTAATCAATGAAGCGTCACTTGCATCGTTAGGATTCAGACCGTTGGCAATCTCCCAAGCGTCAGGAATGCCGTCCCTGTCTGTGTCAAAGTCTGCCGGACGAGTTTCTCCGGCAGCCGGACTCAACCATGGATAAGGATTGCCACCCGTATAATCAGGAATCACATCAACACACTTGTCAAGGATTCCTTTCCAACCGTTCAGAGAACCTGTATAAGTGACGGTTCCTGTACGTGCTTCCTCCATATAGCGTGCATCGTGTCCGTCACGATAAAGGCTTGCGCCTCCGTATTCAAGCATCTTCTGAAAAGCCACTTCCGCAGAATGTGTTGTGACCTCACCGGCGTGGACAGGCTCATCGAGAACAACTTTCACACATGATTTTCCATCATAAGTAACGTGCTCTCCTGAATAATAATTGTTGTTGTCTACTGTATATTTTTCTCCGTTTATGGTAATATGTCCATTGTCAAACAATACACCATTCCAATCATAGCTTTCCGGTGCTGACGCTGCATGTACATAATTGCCATTTATGTAGTAACGGCTTGCCATTCCAAGAAGAGCAGTCTGTGTGCTGTTACCCGACTCTCCCACGCTTGCCTGAAGCACACGTGTTTTGTTTTTTGTTGCAGGACCGGCCTTATAGTAGCAGTTCACAATGTTGCAATATCCTCCGCCCGGGCCGCCATAACATCCGTTGCCGTTACCCCAGTTGTAATAAACATTGTTGCGAAAGTCTACTCGCTCAGCCTCAACCGTGTTTGGATATGCGGTCTTGTCATATCCGCTCCATTGGTAACGGGCACCGTTGATTCGTGGCACACGATTGTTCACATGAGCTATCATTGTATGGTGGAACGAGGCATTCTTACCTCCCCAAATGCCGCCATAGCTGTGAGTACCCTTTGTGTGTCCTGAAGCCAAGCCCTCTGCGCACACGCACCACTGCATTGTGAAGTTCTTGTTGTCATACCATGATGCAACCTCATCCGTGCTCCATGAGAATGAGCAGTGGTCTATTATTATGTTGCTCCTGTTACGTCCCCATGCTGCATCAGCACCATCATCCGTTGACACAAGTTCACCACGACGGAAACGGACAAAACGTATAATGACATTATTAGCCTTGTTCTCAAAAGTCTGGTCGCATATCGTTATTCCACCGGGAGATGTCTGCCCAAGAATTGACACATCTCCATTTTTGATTACAAGGTTTGACTTAAGGTGTATGTCACCCGCAACGTCAAACACTATAATTCTTTTCCCCAACTGCGACAGTGCAGCACGCAGCGACCCTGTGCCGCTATCGTTAAGGTTTGTCACATGGATGACCTTTCCGCCGCGTCCTCCGGTGGTGTATCGCCCATGCCCCTCTGCACCAGGGAATGCCGGAGCTGTCTCTGTCTGTGCCGCTGCCAACAACGGCAGGGCAGCGAATAGGAGTGTAAAAGTTTTCTTTACAATAGTCTTCATTTATTTTTCAGTTGTTTTGTTGTCCTTCTATAAAATATTTTTACCTGATTTTTTTCATTTTACTGTCTTGCGACCCTTCTTTATTTTCACGCCATTCCCCGACTTCGGGATAGGCTGTCCGGCAAGGTTGAACGTGTCCGTGGAGATGTTTGACTGTGCGGAGGCATTGGTTATGCCCGTGATGTTGCGGAACAATGTCGCGCCGGCGTGGACGGTAATCTCCTCAGGCACTGCGGAAGCGTCCATCGGAGTGTAGGCATAAGGCATTGTGACCGTGCCGTTTGTGGTGAGGTTATACTTGCTGTCGGGGTTCACGGCTATGTTTCCGCGGCACTCATGCGCCCTTGCGTTCTGCGCCTGGAAGCACTTTCTGACGTCCTTTGCGAAATGGTTTCCCTCGATGAGCATAGCCACCTTGTTCCTCGCGTTTATGCACGGCGAGGAGTTTCCGGGGCAGTTATAGTAGTTGTTGAGGAGGTGCAGCGTGCCATAGCGTGCCATCGGCATGCGCGCCATGCAGCCTTTTCCCCACATGTTGTTGGCGAAAGTGATGTTGAGCTTTCCCTCGTCAGCAGGCGATTCCTCCGCGCTGCACACAAGATTCGTGAAGGAATGGGAATAGGAACGCTCCGTATAGCTGAACGTGCACCAGCTTACGGTGACGAAATCCGACTGCATGGTGATGTCGAAATTGCCGTCCATGCCGTCCGTAAAGTCACAATGGTCCACCCAGATGTGCTCCGAGGAGGTCATCTGCAGCAGGTCCGTGCCGCCGACATCGATAGAGCCCGGACCTACAAACCTCAGGTTGCGCACAATGATGTTGCGGCATTTTGACATTTGGAACACACCCGCCCGGCGGTGGTCCTCGTTGCCGTACATGTCGAGGAGCGTCTGGCGCGTGTGCTGCTCCTGTTCCTCCGCGACATAGACGCCGTTGCTCAGGTAGCCGCCAGTGCCTGCATTGCCACTCATCGAAGGCACTCCGGCATCGTCAAGCCGCTTCTTTGCCTCAGGCGTGACAAACCATTGCGTGCACAGCCGCGCGCCGTTTATGCCGAGCAGCGTCTTGTCCGCCAGTCCTTTCAGCGGCACAGCCTTGGAAAGTAGGAAATCGCCTGCCGAGCCGTCAAAGACAATCACATTGTGGTTCGTCACCGCATCAAGCACTTCGGCATACATGTCCTTGCCCGTGGAGGTCAGAGTTTTCACCCTGCCGGCATCGATTCCGCTGAACGGATAATCCTTCACACCGCCTCCGGTGACACGGAATTCCTCCGCCCCACTGTCGAGTGACGAGCACACAGCCATACCAAAAGGCGCGTTGAGGTCATGGACCGACTGTCCGTAGGATGACAGGCAGACCATAAAGAGCATTGCCGAAAGGATGATGTTGCGCAGTATCATAGTTTTCCAAGCGTATACAGTGTAGTCTATTTTGAATATAACGGCAAAACCGAAGGTTTAGTGTACGTGCATATTATAAAATGTGTGAAAAGTTCTTTACTGTCGTTTCACACTGATTCTTTGCGCCTTGATTTCATCGCAACGCATGCCTCAGGCACATGAAAGGCGGTTCACAATTTTTAACCGCCAAACTGTTTGCCGTTTCATGAAAAACGTGTAAATTTGCAGCCGATAACAAATATTTCCATGAATACCGGTTTATAACCTTGGGAAAACAACATGTCACGACGACGGATTCACATATTCCTCCTGACGCTCATTGCGCTGTTCTCATGCACGGACTTGTATGAGAAGACGGGCGACATGCTCATCGGAACAGCGGTGGAGAGCGAGGAAGTCCGCAGCCGGGCAGCCGTCCTGTCATGGGATGACAGTAGGGAGACATCGATGGCACAGCCGGGCGAGACCGTCACTGTGCCTGCATGCCTGCCCACTCCGCCGGCTCCACACAGCGTGGCAGCCGCAAAGCATCTCCGTACAGGTAAGACGCTCCTGCGCATGCCGTCGGCAATCGTCGCCGACAGGCAGACCCGCCGTCATCATTTCCCAGTTTTCTTCGCAAAGGCAGGCACCGCCTTTGTCTCGCCCCATGCGGCAAACTATTATGTGTTTGCCCTGCGGCGCATGTTGTGTTAGATTTTTTCCGTTTTCATGCATGCCCTATTGTTTGCCCGCCCGACATCCGTCAGGGCGCGTGCCGCGGCATGCACAAAATCCACAGATAACAGTCCTGTAGGCAAAAGGTAACGCTTTGCCGTGTGAAAGGCAGCCTTTCGCATGGTAAAAGACGACCTTTTGCAAGGTAAAGCGTTACCTTTTATAAAACACTGAGACACAGATAGTTTCAGGAAGTTATTTCAAAACAAGCAATAAAAAAACACAAATGAAAATGGAAAAGACAAGCACTATATACCCACTTGTTGAGAAAATCATCAACACCTTGCCTGAGATAGAGCGCAGGCGCAACGGTCTGCTGAAGACAATCCTTGGCAGCAAGTACACACTGACCTATCTTCCTACCGGCGCGGAGGTGAAGCCCTACCGCGAGACTTACGGCGTGGGACTGGCTGAGGACATAGAGCGCATGGTGAGCACCGGCATGATTTCCGACCTGCCTGCCCTCAAGCCTTCTGCCAACGGCAATGTGATGATTCAGGCGTACATCAGCCACGACCTCCGGTTCTGTGCCATCCAGGCATTGCGCTTCCTGGACTTCGAGTATTCGCCGGTGACGAAACCTTGCGTGTACACCGATGACAAGGCGTACGAGATTGTATGCAAGATAAAGGGAATGGCATAGCAAGACTACCCCGGGCTGACATCATGGTGTGGCAGCCCGGGGTAGTCGTTTTGGTCAATATTGTCATTAATGTCAGTAGTGACAATATTATCGGTTTGGTCAGTACTGACCAAAAAAAACTATCCCCATCTCTCCGCCCAGTCACCGCGGTCAAGGGTGCGGTAAGCGATTGCCTCGGCGAGATGATGCGAGAGGACGGAAGGCGACGCTTCGAGGTCGGCAATGGTGCGTGCAACCTTCAGTATGCGGTTGTAGGCGCGGGCAGACAATGACAGACGCTCCATGGCATCGCGGAGCATTGCCAGTCCTGCGTCGTCAGGGGCGGCATAATCATGAATCATGCGCTCCGTCATCTGCGCATTGCAGTGGATGCCCTTGCAGCCCCTGAACCGCTGCTCCTGTATGCGCCGCGCGGCGATGACACGCTCACGGATTGCCGACGAAGGCTCTCCGGGCGACTGCTTGCTGATGTCCTTGAACGGGACGGGCGTTATCTCACACTGGATGTCTATGCGGTCGAGCAGCGGACCGCTGATTTTGTTCATGTAACGCTGTATCTGCCCGGGAGTGCAGACACAGTTGTGCGTAGGGTCGTTGTAGTATCCGCAGGGGCAAGGGTTCATGGACGCCACGAACATTATGGAACATGGATACTCTATTGTGTATTTTGCGCGCGAAATGGTTATCTTCCTGTCCTCCAGCGGCTGACGCAGCACCTCCAGCGTACCCTTGCTGAACTCCGGCAGTTCGTCGGCAAAGAGCACGCCGTTGTGCGCCAGACTTATCTCGCCGGGTTGTGCCTTCGTGCCGCCGCCGACAAGGGCTACCTGCGAGACGGTGTGGTGTGGCGCGCGGAACGGACGCCGGGAAATCAGCGAGACATCGCTGCCGAGCTTTCCGGCAATGGAATGTATCTGTGTCGTCTCAAGACTTTCGGCAAGCGAAAGCGGAGGAAGAATGCCGGGAAGTCGCTTTGCCATCATCGACTTTCCACTGCCCGGAGGACCTACCATGATAAGGTTATGGCCGCCTGCCGCGGCAACCTCAAAGGCTCTTTTCACACTTTCCTGCCCTCGCACATCGGCGAAATCAAGGTCAAAGTCCGTCTGCCGGGCGTAGAACTCCGCCCTTGTGTCGACAAACACCGGCTCATCCGTACGCATACCGTTAAGGAACTCCACGACATCCGTTATCGTCGCCATGGCATGGACATCAAGATTGTTCACCACGGCTGCCTCCCTGCCGTTCTGCATGGGGACTATCAGTCCGCGGAACTTCTCCGCCCTCGCGCGGATGGCTATCGGCAGCGCGCCTTTTATGGGTTGCAGGCGTCCGTCAAGCCCTAATTCTCCAACAAGCATGTACTCGCCGAGACGGTCAGCGGACACCTGTCCGTCAGCGGCAAGGATGCCGATGGCTATGGGCAAATCGAAACTTGCGCCCTCCTTTTTCAAATCGGCAGGCGCAAGATTGACGGTAATCCTTTTGCAAGGATATTCGTATTTGTTGATTGTTATGGCGGAATGGATGCGGCTCTGCGCCTCACGCACAGCCTCATCGCCAAGTCCGGAGAGGAAGAATTTCTCGCCTTTTGTGGCGTTCACCTCCACGGTGACGGTCTTCACGTCAAGCCCGTTGACCGCCGCGCAGAATGTCTTTACAAACATTAGGGTCAGGTTATTGGTTTCAGTTGAGTCAGTTATCTCAATTATGTCAGTAATGACATTATTGTCAGTACTGTCAGTATTGACTGGTTATTTCTTGAGTTCCTTCACCAGCTCGTCGACAGAGAGGTCGCGGGCAGCAATCTTGCCGTTGCGCACGACAATGTTCCGGCGTGTCTGGAAGAAGCCCAGTTTCTTTGCTACAGGACTGTCCGCCATTCTTCCGTCACAGAAGACAGGGAAGTCACGCTCCTCCCTCTTAAGCATAGCGTCCGACGCATCATAGGACACGCCAAGGATGCCCCACTCTCCCTTTGTGTCCTTCCTCTCGTTGGAAAGGCGACGCAGAATGGCTCCGCTCTCAAAGTCCCATGAGGCGAAACAGCAGACAACCCATGTCCCTTTCCTAATGTCCGGAAGAGGGTCACCCATGATGTCCGTGCCGGCAATGTGCTGCACGGCAGCCCCTTTGGCAGAGCGGCGCAGCTCGTCAATCTGTGTCTTGAGAATCTTCAGTGCGGCATTCTCCTTCTGTACGACAAGCATCCTGTCTGCCAGTGCCAAAGCAGCGTCATAGTCAGGCGAGGGCGAGGCAAGGATATACCGTCGCAGGAGATACATGCCGACAGGCGAATCGGGATTCTCCTCCACAAAAGCCTTCAGCTCCTTGGCAACAGCCTTGCTGTCCTTGGCACTGCCGACAGCCTTGCGGAAACGTGTGAGGAGCTTGTTCTCGTCGCCTCCCTCTACCTCCAGTTCCTGCAGGTTATGGGCATTGCCTTCCATGGATGCCGACTCTCCCGGCGTCACAAACACCGGAATCTCCACACCATTGGGCAGCATTATGACCGCCACCCCCTCATGCTTGCAGACAGGTTCGTAGGTGAAGCGTCCGCCTGCAACGGTGATGGTGTCAATCCCCTCCAGGGAACCGTCAGGGCTATAAACATAAAACTCACCCTGATTAAGGTTCAGCAGATGACCTTTGAGCCTGAAATGCCCATTGTCAGGTCCGCACGCAACCAATATCAGCGTGAGTAGCAGAAGTATGTTTCTCATTGATTTGTATGTCCTTTCTTCCCGGCTCCGGCGCATGAAGAAGCCTTTCCGCCAAGGAGTACCGCGAGCGGGACTCGAACCCGCACGGCCGTTTCGGGCCAGGAGATTTTAAGTCTCCAGTGTCTACCATTCCACCATCGCGGCACATAAAAATGTGTCTGTTTTGCAAAATTACTTATTTTAATCAAGATTTAAGAATAACAAACTCCTTAATTAAGTTTTTTTATGATTGTCAGCCGGTGTCGTCAGCCTGTCACTTCAGGTGCCATACGATCTTGTCGGCAAGGCTCTTGCCTGCCTTGACCTCGATGTCAATGTCGCAGACTTTCCGCTGACATCCTTCTGCCCGAGAATCACTCCCGGAGAACCGTAGAAGAGTGGCGAGATGCAGTCCTCGCCCGTGACAATCAGATGGACAGGGTGGTGGATTCCGCCATAGACATTGAAATATCCTCCCTGCCCTGCGCACCCATACACATAGCTGCCACGAATGGCAATAATGTGGCAAGAAGCCTTGATTGTTGTAACATGTGTTTCATATATTCCTGTTTATTTGCTGTTGTTGACATCAATTCTTATCACACTCGCCGCGTCGGAAGGGCGGCGCGCATTCTTAGGTATCGTTATCCGCAATCCGGAAGGGGTCTGCCATGACCCGTGATTTATTGAAAACAGAGATGCCATGCTGTGGCACCTCTGTTTTTTTTCTTTATCAAGCCAAAAAGATGATGCGTATTATTTTCCAGCACGACCTTTTTGCCACTCTTCACAACAATGCCTTTATAGTTGTCGCCAACTCTCCGGCCGGAGAGGTTGTAGCATGCGTCCGCAGCCTTTACGGGAGCGGCAGGGCAAGAGTTTATGCCTGTTGTGGAGAACGATGTGTCCATGTCTTCACCCATAATGGAGTTTGCGTAAACCTCAAGTGCTGTGTAACCATCACTGTTGACCGCATTGTTGTCCTGAACACCGACTGTCAGTCCGTGGGCACGCTCCCATTCGTCGGCGATGCCGTCGTTGTCACTGTCGAACTCTATGGCGCGTGTCTCTGATGGGGCGGCAGCCTTGCAGTAGAGGAAGCCGTTTGCATCATAAGCCATCTCGTCGGCAAGGTCGGCAGGGTCGTCGATTATTCCGCTGTCAGCGTATCCGTCTTTCCAGTCACCATTGTGTGAGGCAGAACCGGTGCGGCACTCTTCCACGATACGCTTCTCGATAGCGTCACGATTGATGCAGCCTACTTTCTCGAGCACATCGTTGTAGGCTTCCTCTGCGCTCTGCATCTTGTCCTTCAGCGTGTAAGCGTTTATGTCAAAATGATATATAGGGAAGAACACTTCAGGCACAAGGAAATCTTTGCTCAAAGGGGCAAGGGCAGCATTGCCGTCAGTGGCAAAGCCAAGTGAGTTGTCAGCAGTGACGGCGTCGCTGCCGTCCATGTGGTTGCCGCCAAGATGCCATTCCGCGAGCTGTGAGGAGACTGTGGCGCGCACAAACTTGAGGTTTGACTCATTGACAGCCTTTCCTCCACGTCCTCCGGAGGCAAACTTGCCGAAGCCTTCAGCAGTAGGGAAGGCCAATAGCTTTTGTGACGCGAGAGGATAGTGGACTTCTCCCGGTGTCTCAGGCTCTTCTCCTGCCGATGGGGAACTCACCTCCTTGTCATTGGCACGGTTGGCGAAATCCGGTTCAGGCATTCCGTCCGCCCCTGTCTTCCAGAGATATGCGCCATCGATGTCAGCGGCATTTGTGTTGAGGGTGGCAATGGTTGTTACCATGTCTGCCACTGCCACAGACTTGCACGATGCGTCACAAGCGTAATGACCGGTGCCGGTGATGGTTGCCTTCAGCTTTCCGCCGCGATGGGTGGTGGTGATGTCTGCGACGCAGACATCGAAGTTGCGGATAACGCAGATGTTAGGCCAGAAGCAGTTTGTTGCCGCAGCTGTCTCATCGCTGATTTCCGGACATACAGCCCCACACCATTTCATGGATGTCTCCGCCCATATGCGAGGGCCAAGCTCTCCGTGATAGAACGAGTTGGTGAGGCGAATAGTTCGTCTTGGCATTCTTGACGTTTGCCGACTGCGCCCATGCTGCCAAAGCGGAACTGCCGAGCAATAGCGACACGCATAATGTCCTGATAATGTTCATGGTTAATGGTTGGTTAATTCAAAAGATTATTTTGAACTTGCATTCAGTGGATTATTATTACTTTACACGCTGACCGGCAATATTGAAGTCACCAACCATTATCTGACCGTTCTTAAGAATCTTCTTAGGAGCGACCCTTGCTGCTTCAGTGTTTTCAACATCCCGGATGCCTGTGCCTGTTGTCTCATCGCCCAAAGCGCCTGCGTTCTCGGCAGCGTATGCCTGTGTCTGTCCGCCTGACAGGCTGTAGATGATGATTTGCTTGCAGTTCTTGACATAATAGTATTCCATGTTGTTCTGGCGCTTGCTCGCATAATAGCCTTGGCTGAACTTCACGCCGGTTTCTTCGTCAAGATAGTCCTTTGAGAGACAGACCTTCACAGCCTGACCGGCATTGCCACCGGATTTGTAAGCGATGCCGGTCTTCTCATATGCCTTTGCCAAGTCTTCATCACCAAGGCTCACGCCTACTGTGTCTTTGGTAAGATAGACAGCATAGTTCTTATCGACTGTCGTCACTTGTGCATCTGCCGCCATAGCACCGAGTGCAGCAATGGCTGATAGCAAAATTTTCTTCATGGTTAAGTTAGTTTTTTTTAGTTATTGGTTTTCAAAGGCTTCTTGCAGTGTCATGCACCGCAAGAAACCTGCTTTGACTAATCAAAAGAAACAAAATTATTTCTTCAAGAACTTCTTGCCGTTCCTGATTACCACTCCCTTGTAGCTTTCATCCACTTTCTGGCCTGCAAGGTTGTAAGTCATGTTGTCATTGGATGCCTTTACCTCAACACCGCTGATACCGCTGACTGCGCCCGGAACAAAGGAAATCTCCGAGAATCACCAAATCATCAGAAGACCAGAGAGCCTCACCGGCAGGGATGCCGAGAAGATCCATTGACCATCCGCACCAGTCGCCATACCATTCAGCGTGGGCTGCCGCTATCTCAGAAGCGTCGGTCAGGCATACGTATCTTGTACCGTCAACCTGTGTGAGGATGTTCTCCGCGTTGGCTGACATTGCACCACAGAGGGCAAGAATAGAGAGTAGAGTTTTTTTCATTATAGCTCTGTTTTTGTTTGGTTAATGTATATGTTCTTTTTTTCCTTGGGAAGAGTTTTAGAGACCGGGCAGTCCCGGTCTCTAAAAACACAATGTCTTTACTTGAAATTCTCGATACCGCTGTTGGATGTCTGTCCGTAGCCGTTGTCACCGTACTCCTCAGAGTTGAGGATTGTGGAAAGGAACTCAGCCGATATAGGGCGGTTGTAATGATAAGGCTTGAAAGACTTCGCCGCACGCTTGTTGTACTTTTCGAGGCGTGTCTCGAAAGCGTTGTGGCGCTTCAGCAATGCCCAGCGTGAGAATTCTCCTGCCATCTCTCGAGCGTACTCGTCGAAGATATCATCCTCTGTGGCAGAAGCGAGCTTCCACTGGCTCTCTGTTGCTGTTGAGCGTGCAGCGCGCTTGCGGAGGACGTTGAGGTATTCTGCAGCCTTGCTGCCGTTGCCAAGCATCTGCTCCGTCTCTGCAGCAAGGAGGTAGATCTCTGCCATGCGCATGATGTACATGTCGCCGATGTGGAGCCACTTTGTTCGTGCGTCATTTGTATTTGTGCCGTTAGCAATGAAATCAGCTGCTCCGTCACCGAGGGAAATGACCTCATTCTTATTGACGGAGAATGTCACGGTAGTCGTCCATTCGAAATCACCCTTCTTCTTTGCTGTGAACGGACGGCCTATCGCTGTGAGCTCGAAACCATGGTTGCGGGTCTCGGCGATGTTGTTGTACATTGTGTACATCTCTGTGGAGCTGTATCCGCCGTTGGTGACAGGGATTGCCTGGTTCCAGATGACGCCGTCGGTGTTTGTGATGTAGTACTCGGCAGAGACATCGACACGTCCGTTAAGCACTGATGCGTCAAGACCGAAGTTCCAGCTCTTGGACTTCTCCCATGTGAGCGGAGTGTTGGTAAGCTCTTTCTTGAACTTGTACTGGGTGTAGGTCTGGTCGCCAAGTCCTGATGTCACAAACTCCGGAATAGCGGAGGGTAACACTTCATCATGCGGAAGGTAACGTTTGACAAGACAAAAGGTAAGACTTGACAAGGCAAAGTCTTACCTTTGGTTTTGCCTCATGACAGCCGGAAAAAACTCTGGCAAAACAGCAAAACCCATAACATGGCAAGAGTGGTCTCCCGACAAGCGGAAAGCCACTCTTGTTTTTCAGTCAGTATGCTTGAAAAAAGCAATCCTGACATGCTTTCTTTGAAGCAAGAACCTTATCACATCGCTGTCTTAAGGATGCGCGGGCAGATGCCCTTGGCGTCCACACGGATGAGAATCACGCCGTTGGATGCTGCATTTGCAGCCTTTCCTCCTACTGAAGAGAGGGAGACGGAAGGTGCGGTTATCCTCATTGTTGAGAGGAGACGGCCGTCGAGAGAGAAGACTGCCACTGTGCCGCCGACAGCGTTCTCGCCTACGTGGAGGGTGCGTGTGGCGCGGTCGTAGCTGACGGTTGTTGTCTCCATGGTCACGCCGGCGATGCCTGTGGTGAAGTTGTTGTCCATGGTCTCGCCCATCAGGGAGTTGAGGTAGACCTCAAGGGCTGTGTAGCCATCATCGTTGACAGAGTTCTGGTCAGCCACGTCAGGGTTCAGCCCGTTGGCCTTCTCCCACTCGTCAGGCATGCCGTCGCCGTCAGTGTCCTGAGGGACGACATAGTCCGTGCTGTAAGCGATGAAGCCCTCACACTGGCGCTCGTTGTCGATGCGGCCGTTGGTGCCATATTTCGCAGTTCCGTTGAGCACCTCGTCAAGAATACGCAACTCAACTTTGTCCTTGTTCACGCAGCCGACATTCTTGTTGACAATGAGATTCTTGTATGCTTCTTCGGCAGTCTCGATGTTCTCAAGCATGTAGTTTGCAGGGACATAGCGTCCTTCGCCGCCTGCCGCAGTGTAGCGGTGGTAAGGATATTTCGGCGTGATACGCTCGTCAGCGCGAATCTGTGCGAGGGTGTAGTGTTCTGCCTCCATGCCCTTCCAGTTGTCGGCTGTGGCTGCCGCGCTGGCTGTGGCCACATTGCCGCTGACGAACCATTTCGCAGGGGCGTGGGATGTTGCTCCGGAACGTGCATAGCTGGAGTTCACAAACGCTACGGACGACTTGTTGGAGAGCGGTCCTGCCTTGTAGTAGTTGTTCATGAAGTTGCACTCATGACGTGAGTTGACAATCTCGGCAGGGTTTTCGGGGTCAGTGCGTGGCGTCACATCAGCTGTGTTCTCGCCGCCGTAGCATCCGCCCTTGCTGCCGTAGTTGTAGTTGACATTGTTGACATACTCCATGAAGACCACATAATCGTTGCCGCGTGCACCGTTGATTCTCGGACTTCGGCTGTTGTTGTGTGCAAGGAGGTTGTGATGGTATGTCGCCGGCGAGCCGCCCCACTGTGAGCCATAGCCGCGGGCTCCCTTAGGATGTCCGGCATTGTAGAGTCCCTCGTGTACCATGGTGTTCTGCACTGTGAGGAAGTGTGAGTCCTGGGTGTTCATGTTCTCCTCTACGGACCATCCCACGGTGCAGTGGTCGAAGATGTAGTTGGCACAGTTCTCCGTTGCCACGGCACCTTCTGCCACGAGAGTTCCGGAAGCGTTGTTCTGTCCGATGCGGAAGCGCATGTTCCTTATTATGAAGTTCTGTGAGCCACCGAAGTTCATCTTGTTGTGAGTGATGACGATACCCTCACCCGGAGCTGTCTGTCCTGCGAGAGTCCAGTCGTTGCGCTTAACGCGCATGTCGCTGACAAGCTTGATTTCGCCTGAGACAGCGAAGACTATTGTTATGGGCTCGTCAGGATACTGCTTGAAAGCCCAGCGCAGCGTGCCTTCGGTTGTGCCGTCCTTGTCATCGGCAAGGCTTGTCACCTTGACGACCTTTCCGCCACGACCGCCGGAGGTGTATTTGCCGAAGCCCTCTGCTGTAGGGAACGCAAGCATCTTCGACGGGTCGGCGACCTTCTTCGCCATGCTTGTCACGCCGTGGCGTGAGATGGCTTTGACGGTATAGCTGGCGTTGTCGTCTTCGGCAATGGTGAGTGACGGTTCCGTGAGGATTCCTGCAAACTGTCCGTCCTTGTAGAGGATGTAGCCCACCGTCATCTTGTCGCCCTGCCATGTCACGCTGCCGTCCTCGAGAGTGAAGCCGGAAGGTGCTGCTGCGCCTTTAAGGATGTATTCATAGTCGAAAGGAATGTCGCCTTTGAGCTGTTCGAAGATGTATTTCGGGAAAAGATAGTCTGCCACTTCGGCATCTGTTGCCTGATGTGACCATGCCACACGCTTTGAGACATCAGCAATGGAACCGTCAGCGTTCTTGTTCTTGTATTCAACGTATGTGCACTTTCCGTCAGCACCACGGTTGTCCCAGTCTGTCCATCCTGCCGGCTTGATATGGCTGCCAAGCGTGCAGTTCATGAACATTGTTCCTGCTTTCTCGTTCCATGGGCGGCCGAGAGTGTAGGAAGCCGCTGCCGTGCCTTCCTCGGCGGTGATGTTGCAGTTGTTGAAGAAGAGTCCGAGATAAAGTGGCGACACGCTCAGTGACGGGTGAAGGCGTGATGTGAGGGTTGCCCATGCGTCGCTTGCTGCCGTGACATATCCGTTGCCGCCTTTCAGGCATCGTATCTCGCAGTTCTCAAACCATTCCATACCGCTGTCATAGATGAAGTCGGTCGCGCCGATGATGGTACATCCGGTGAAATAGCCTCGCGCTCCGCCGTTAGCCTTATAAGTGTCCTGATAGCCGCTGAGGATACAGTTCTTGAAGATGTGGGCGTCGCCGTGAGTGTACAAAGCCTCTGCCTGTCCTTTGTTGCCGCTGGTGTTGCGGATAGTGATGTTCTCTGCATAGAAGCGGTCTGTGAACACGTTCAGGGCGGCACAGTCATTAAAAGTGGCGTTGCCGCTGCCGCGCGACACTGATGATGTGAGGATTGTTGTCTCCTTGTTTTCTCCTATAAGACTTATGAACTTGTTCTTCAAGGTCTTTGTTCCTGAATAGAGGTTCTCGTCGTATATGCCGGGACGGACATAGATTATTCCTCGGCGTCCTTCGCCCACGGCGTCAATGGCTGCCTGGATGGTGGTGAAGTCGCCGCTGCCGTCCTGTGCCACGGTGGATATGGTGACAGGAGCGTTGGCGTCAGGTGCATTATCGACATAGTCATCGTCCGAGTCCACTCCGAAGATTGAGAGGTCGGTAATCTCGCCAGGGTCGGAGATTCTGTTGTCACGGGCATACTGTGCCTGCTCGGCGGTTATCTCGCTGCCGAAGATTTGGATTTTGTGGAGGCGCGGTGCTTGGTACCATGTGTGTTCCACGGTCTCACGGGCAAACAGGTCGCTCTGCACCTGGTTGCGGGTTCTTTCACCGTCCCATACTCGCCAGCGGATGGACACATCCTCGGCATTGATTATGTTTTCAATGAAATATCCCTGGTCGGAGAATGGTGTATATTTGCGCTCTATCTGCTCGGAAGCCATCCATACAAGAGGTGTCCATGGGCCGTTGCCGATTTTGTAGTCGCACTTTATGCCTCTGCCGGCAGAGGTGCCTGACCAGGACCATTGTATGCGTTCCACGTATGGGATATGGTCTATCTCCACCCATCCGTGCCATTCTTTCTTGGCGGCAAGGTTTGCACCGGCAGTGTTCTTATCGCGGCACATCTGCACAAAGCCTGCCTCGCCGTGCGTCGGCTTGCCGTCGCTGCCGTAGGTGACATTATCCTCAAGCATGACCTTATGGCCTTCCATCGTCCAGTCGTTAGGGAAGCCTTTGTTTGCGCCGGCAGGTGCCTGCTCGTCATAGATGCGTCCCATGGCTGCCGTGGTGCCTGCCAGTCCGTTGTAGGATTTCTTTGTGGCGAACGTGCAGTTGTGGAAGACTACAGGATACTTCACTTCGCTGCCGCCGTTGGCGGGTGTCTCCAGCACGGCGTTGATGTATCCGCCGTATTTCTTTGCCTTGCTGTTAACGTACTCCGGGCAGTCGACGGCATATTTTCCCTGCCATGTGTCGGGCCATGTGTCATCATTGAAGTTGATGTCAATCACTTTCTTGTAGGTGGAGCTGTTCGACCACTTCTCCACGACGCAGTCGGGGTCGTATGTCCCGTCCGCCTTCAGTGTCTGTGCGCTTGCCACATTCGCCACAAGCAACGCTGCCACTGCTGCGATGATTTGCTTAAAATAGATTCTCATGTATGGTTAGTATTGGTTTTATTTTTAGTTTTATGGTTTTCTTCTGCAAAAATAATGCAGACAGAATTTGTTCATGTATGCCGAGGTGCAGCTTATCCTATGCAAAGATAATGCAAACCGAACGCAGTTGAGCTTGCTCAGAACTGCTGAGGTGCAGCTTATCTTATGCAAAGATACTGATTTTCTTTCATATAGCCAAACAAAAGAGAAAAATATTGGAGGAATACTACTCAAAGACACCAAAGACAGATTCATGGGATAAAATCAGCATCAATCCGCATTAGGCAAAGCTCACTGCATATTCATGCGACCTGCCTTCATGGTTTCAGCTCAAGATTCTTTACCCGCATGGCGATTTCCTTTTCCACCTTCTCTGTCCATAGCTCTCCGACACCGGCTCTATGAGCATAATCCGCATAATGCGAAACAATACTTGCCGCTTTTTTCAGGAATGGTTCAGCTGCTTTGATACTGTACTTCCGCGCTGTTTCCAGCAAATCTTCAGCCGTTATATCTTCTGTTTTGTTGTTTATAGTCATGCTATGGCGGTTGACATAATACGGAGCATCCACATCAATGGCAAATGTATAGTCGTATGCCGGAGCTATATGCCACTTCCCGTCATCAGCCATCATGAAACTGAAATTCTTGTTATGGTCATCCACATTCCCTCCAAGCACATTCATTACCATAAGGCGAAACAACTGTTGGGATTCAGCCGGAGGCACCCCAATATGGCAAGCTACATCAAACAGGTCATCATAGGAATCGGACGAAGGATTCATTGCCGCCAATGTCTGCACATGAACCTTTTTGCCACCCCTACGGTCAAAACGTTCTGTCAGGAAATGTGTCGCCGTTCCGCATTCAAGCAGGCGGCTCGGCATCATGTTCATCCCGGCATCCACAGCCATCAGATAATAACTGTACTCTATTCGGGTAGTAGGTATTTCAATATGCTCATCGAACTTGACAATCATGGGGGTGTAGCCCTCACAAGGGGCATCAACCTGACCGGAAAAACATTGTCCCTCCTCCAAATTAACATTTACCACAGCCTTTGGGCGTCTTCCACCGGCAGACGTGCCAACTTTGAACAGGCTTTCTATCATCAAATCGTCCGACATGGTGGCATGAAACGTCCCGGCCTGTTCCAAAGCCCGTTGCGCCAGTTCATGCAAGTCGGCAATCTCCACACGGAATGGAGTCTCCATTTCTTCGGCTGTTGGGGGAATAAACTCCAAAGCACCCATACCGCGCCGTCCAATGTAAGCGAGACGGTCGAGTGCAGAAAGATCCCTTGGGCGAATGCGGTGCGCCTTTGCCCATTCGTTAAACACTGTATTTCCCCAATGGTCTGGCAACGAATCGGCTACAAACGATGGCAAACCGCCGAAAACTCTCTCCTCTTCCGGATAGACAGGCAGACCATGCTGTGCAGCAGCGCCACTGATGGAGGCACGTAGCGGCGCAATGTCGTAACCACCTGACACATACTCTCGGTCGAAATAAAAGCAGGCTTTGTTCTTGTGGTTTTCACGGCTTGCAACAAGTGTCCCTACCTTTTTGCCCCATAACATCACATCCAAATTTTCTATCATGGCTTGTTCCTCCTTACTCTTTTAGGTATCAGCTTTTCTATTTTCTGAAGAGCCATCGGCGGCATAGGCAGTTCCGGCATAACCTCCTCTATACGACGCTCCAACCCAAGGACACGCAACAGCGAAATATAATTGTTCAATGTCAGATTAAGATTCACGCCCTGCTCGAAATGGCTTATAGTCGCCTGCCCTACACCCGACTGTTCCGCCAGTTCCTTTTGACTCATACGTGCCGCCAATCTGTAATCCTTCAGTCGCTTCGCTAAAAGCAACAAAATATCGTTGTTCGTAGTATATTTCATTTCCATGCAATTAATATATTACCAATTATCTGCAAAGATACAAATAATTATCCATATATTGATACACATTTCTCTTTTTGTTGACCATGATTGAAAAAAAATTAGTGGTGTAATATGACTCGAAGATATAGTCAAACAAAATTGATTTGCGAAAACACTCATGCCTTATTGTAGAACATCTCCATGCAAAGTGTGGCGAAGCCACAACCCTTACGGGAAACGTCCCCGATAAGCCAAACGAGCAGAGCGAAACTTGTTTCAGCTATGCCGTGGCGAGGGGAGGTAGAGCGAAGCTCAACCACCTCCGGCTTTAGCCGTGAGGATTGGAAATCTGCTCAAATACTGTGTGGTGGAACCACACTCTTTTATTGTGGGCGTAAGGAATTGAGACAGAAAAGAGTGTGGCGCTGCCACACAACTAATGGAGATTATCTCTAATCCGCACGGCTGAAGCCGGCGGCATAAAGACTGTGGCTCCGCCACATCTTATGCGAAACATTTCCTATGAAAATTTGAGTTCACAACAACTTGTCGAGTTTTAGCGGACACCAATATTAGAAAATAGTCTTTACATAACTCACAATATAAAAGTAACCACGGATATTTCGTTCTAATGACCGATTTGAGTTTATTCATTTTCAAGCAACTTAGTCACCTCATCCTTCAAAGGCTGGATGTCTTCCTTTATTGTGTCCCAAAGCATTTCGTCCTTTATCTGACAATAACCATGGACAAGGATATGGCGCATATTGATGATTTGGCGCCATGGAATATGCGAATGCTTTTCACGGAACTCTTTTGTAAGCATATAGGATGCTTCACCGATTATCTCAAGATTCTTGATTACAGCAAAGCGCCGCATCACATCATTACGCAATTCATCTTCCGTGACACCATCGGTAAACTGGCGAATATAGTCTATTGCCTGCAATATATGTTCAAGGCGTGCCTTGTCTCTAATTGGCTCTCTCATACACAAGGATTTTATCGCGTTCCGCACTCGCTAATGCGAAGTTCATCAGCTGCCCTTCCTCTACAAGGTCGATTTTCCGCATCAACAAATCTTCCAGACTGCACATCATGCTGCTGAATTTCAACAACGACATCCTTGTGCCGGGAGAAAAGCGCACCATTATGTCAACATCGCTGTCCAAACGTTCCTCCCCACGAGAGTAAGAACCGAACACCCATGCTTTCTCCACTGGCTGGTCTTTGAAAAAATGCTGAAGTTTTGCTGTAATTATAGAATCCATAATCACTTGTTTTATTGGTTGCTGCTGCAAAGATACGAATAAGTTGAGAGAAAACCAAATTTTTGTTTAAGTTTTCCGAACGAAACAATTATAGTCAAACAAAATTGATTTGCGAAAACACTCATGCCTTATTGTAGAACATCTCCATGCAAAGTGTGGCAGTTACTGTAGAACATGGAAATTATACAAAAACGCAATCATTGGGTAATAGGAAAACCATGGGCAATGCGCTTGCATATTTTCACAAATCTATTCTGTTTGACTCTAAAAAAGATTATTATCAGGGAATCTTCTTAATTCGCGTAAAGAATATACGTCAAGCCTATTATTTGATAATTTTGAGAAAAAATGTGTTTTTTGTTTGTTTGTTTGACGGAATAAATGTAATTTTGCAGGCATAAAATAACAGAATAAATGTAATCCGCCATGCTAAAGCGCAGAATATCAACAGAAATCGAAAATTATCTTAAATCTTCTTCCAACAAAATACTTGTTGTGGATGGTGCAAGACAAATCGGCAAGTCGTATATCATCAGGCATGTCGGCAAAAGCATGTTCAGAAACTATATCGAGATAAATATGGAACGGGACAAGCAGAATGACCGTCTGTTTGCAGAAGCCAAGACTGTAGAGTCCTTCTATCTTTCACTAAGTTCCATTGCCGGCGACAGACTTGGGACAAAAGAGGATACCCTTGTCTTCATAGACGAAATACAAGCCTACGAGCATCTGCTGACACTGGTGAAGTTCCTTATGGAAGACGGACGCTTCACTTATGTCGCCAGCGGTTCGCTGCTTGGTGTTACGCTACGCAAGACACAATCTGTGCCTGTGGGCAGTATACAACGCTTGCGGATGTTCCCACTCGATTTCGAAGAGTTCCTTTGGGCTAACAATGTGGGGGATGAGACTATCCGAGAGATGAAAAAATGCCATGAGCAACGGATAGCACTGCCTGACGCCATCCACCGAAAGATAATGGACATTTTCCGCCGTTACCTGCTTGTGGGCGGACTGCCTGACGCTGTCAACACATATCTGTCAGAACATAACATCGTAAAGGTCAGGCAAGTGCAGAACGACATAATGGAACTCTACATTAGTGATGCCGCAAAATACGAGGGAGAGTCATCACGCAAACTGAAAATACAGCGTATCTATGACATGATTCCGTCCAACATGGAAAATCATAAGAAACGAATAAGAGTCAAGGATATAGAGGGAAAAGCAGGCAAACGTACAAGTGACTACGAGGACGAGTTCGACTACCTCATATCCTCAGGCATCTCATTGGATGTGAATGCCATCAGCCAACCTACTTACCCATTGGTGCAGAATGCAGGGAAGAATCTTCTGAAACTTTACCTGAACGATGTCGGGTTATTGACCGCCAAGCTCTATCGCAACAACATCAAGCCCATACTGGAAGATACATGCAGCGTAAACCTTGGTGCAGTATACGAGACTGTAGTGGCACAGGAACTGCGAGCACATGGTTTCCGCCTTTATTACTATGACAACAAGAAGAATGGAGAGGTTGACTACCTTATAGACGACACTTTGACAATGTCTTCACTACCCATTGAGGTAAAGTCCGGAAAAGACTACACTGCCCACAGTGCCTTGAGCAAGTTTCTTGCCATAAGGGATTATCATGTAAAGTCAGCCGTGGTGCTTTCTAACGAGCAATCCGTTTATGAAAAACATGGAATAACCTATATGCCAATCTATAACGTAATGTTCTTTTGGCAGGACATAGACCTTCAGGAGAGTGAACTCACCTTATTTTAGGCACACCATACCATCTGCATTCTCATGATTATGCCCATGTCGGGCTAACAGAACAGAGGCACCGCCTGTCAAGCGGTGCCTCTGTCTTGTATTCTGGTTACCAACTAATAACGATTAGTTGATTTCTTTTGCATAAGGTTACTTCATCAGGTACTTCTTGCCGTTCTTGATGACGATGCCCTTGTAGTTCTCGTCAACAACCTGTCCGGCGAGGTTGTAGATAGCATTGCTCTTGACAGCAGGAGCGACTGTCTCCACGTTCTCGATAGCAGTTGAAGGTCCAGGGGTGAACTTGTAGCCATAGAGACCAATCTGGCTCTTAGGGCTAAGAATCATGTACTTGCCGGCATTGAGACTGAACTTGAAGTTACCTGCGAACTGCTTGCCAGGGTCACCGTCACGGCTTGGGAGATAGTTCTCGTCAAGAGTGCGCTCCGCAATAGGTTCCAAGGTATTGTTGTTATACCATCCTGTGAAGCTTACAGCCTCCGGTGCGAGTGGCTTTGTCGTGCTTTCGTCTATAATGTAGAGAGCATTCTTCGGACGCCATACCATGAGGATAGCCTCCATTGTACCAGCCGTAGCAACTTCCACCTCAATGTATGTTCCTACAACAGGGAGCTTGCCGCAAGTTGGCTCATAGAACTCTTCTGTTACACGGTCTGCTATACCGTCGTTTGTTTGTTCATACCAATAGGTGCGTGAGATACTTGGGTTTCCACGACCCATGATGCAGTGTGTGAATGTCTCGTCCCAAATCTGGTTGCCGCTGCCGTTTGCACGGAGGTCCACCCAGGTCTTCTTGCCTGCGAGGCACTGGTCAAGATCGCTGTCATTTCCGGAAGGAGAATCAGCAGCCTTGCCGTTAGGAGTAGAGCGGTATGTGAT
Organism: Palleniella muris; assembly: GCF_004792655.1. Lineage (GTDB taxonomy): Bacteria > Bacteroidota > Bacteroidia > Bacteroidales > Bacteroidaceae > Prevotella > Prevotella muris_A. The sequence continues at coordinate 100,224 of NZ_SRZC01000009.1, forward strand.
TTTCACATTCTCTGTCTGGCCATAGATGTAAGCGCTGCCGTCAGCAACAGTCATGAGTTTTGCCTCTGCGTCAGCAGCCTGATTGCCGTTGAACTCTGGCTCGACAGTTGCAATGGCCTGGCCTACTGACCAAGACTCACCTGCTGCAACAGCACCACCCTCAACGAAAGAAATGCCATAGAGAGTGTGGTTCTGGCCTGCTGCAATAATCCAATATGACTTGCCAGCTTCTACGTTTGCTGTAATCTCGAAGTCAGCATCAGCTGTATTCATGAAAGCTACAGTCTGATAGCAAGTGTATATCTCTCCGAAGTCAGGGTCTTCCTTCTCAACAGTAGTGAGGATAGCGAAAGATCGTGTCTTTCCTGCTTCACCCTTAGAATTGTTTGCAATGTTGAATCCAAGGACACCATTGATTTTTGCAGTTACCTTCAACATTGTCTGACCGTCAAAATCATTGAAGAGGTTCAAGTTTCCATACTCAGAAGCATTGAATTCTTCAGCCTTGAAATTGTTATCAAGGGTTTTCTTCTGAATGCCGAGGTTGATGTAGTTCTCTACGAGTCCGTGCTCCTTAAGAACAGCTGAACCCTGAGCCCACTGATCAAGGAAGTTAACATCGTTTTCACCAGCTACTGTCATCAGTTCATTGTCCAAGATAACAACACCCTTTGGAATAAGCACACCAGTGTTCCAGCTCATTGTGCCGTAGCCAGACTGAGTGCGGAGAGTCTCAGCACTTTCCTGAGAAATAATGAAATGACCCGGCTTTTCAGCTACAGGCACAAACCAATCAACTGCACTTGCTGACAATGTAGCAAGGACTGCAGCGCATGAAAGTAAAAATTTCTTCATAAGTTATTAGTTTTGTTAATTAATAAATAATTGTTTTTTATTCCTGCGGTCAGCGGTTATTACCGACCGCAGGAATAAGGTTTATGGGATTTCTTTAATAGCCCTTTGAAGGAGTTGTGCCGTAGCCATTGTCACCGTACTGTTCCTTATTGAAGATACGGTCAAGGAAGTCCTGAGCGATTGGCATGTTGTACATATAGTCCTTAAAGAACTTAGCAGCGCGCTTGTTATATTTTGGCAAGCGTGTCTCGAAAGCGCGGTGGCGCTTGAGGAGTGCGCGGCGTGTGTATTCGCCGGCCATTTCGCGAGCGTACTCGTCAAAGATGTCGTCCTCAGAAGCGTCAGTGATCTGTGGTGCGGTTGTTCCCGGGCGTGCCGCGCGGTTGCGGAGTATGTTAAGGTATGGTGCCGCCTTGCTGCCGTCGCCAAGCTGCTGCCATGCCTCAGCTGCGATGAGGTAAACCTCTGCCATACGCATGATCATTATGTCACCGCTCTTCTGGTCAAGACCCTTGCCCCATGCACCGTCGTAAGCCCAGTTGAACTTGATGAGTGAAGGGAAGAGGGTGTTGGAGTTTGTGCCGTCGAAGGCAGTTGACTTATACTCTGTAGAGAATTCTCCGCCATAAAGGTCGTCGATGTTGACAGTGAAATAAGGGCTTTCCTGCTTCTGTTCCTTTGTCTTATACTCCTTTGAGAGTACTATCAAGAAACGGTTGTCGTCAGCAGCTACAGGGTAGTCGATAACGTAGAGGTTCTTCACGTCCTTGATTCTCTGTGTTGTCTTGTAGTCTGCAGGCTTCATGCCCTTTGGCCAGAATCCGTTGAATACATACTGGTTGGATGCTCCGCCTGTGACAACATCCATATCGACGAGAGGAAGGAGGTATGTGTTAAGATATTTCTGTCCCATGCCATACTTGTCGATGAGTGCCTGGTCAATCTTCTTCGCATACGTTCTGTAGTCAACCCATCCGCAGTCAACCATTGAGAATGCAGAAAAGGCTGTCATGAATGTGTTCTCATAGCGACGGTCCCATGAAGGGTCGAACACGTCCATAGTGTACTTGGAAGGAGCGAAGACATGCTCGTTAGTACGTCCGAGGTAGTAGTTTTGCTTTCCTTCGAATGGGAAGAGGTCGTTGCAAGACTTTGAGCTGCCCGGCTCACACATTGTGTACTTGAAGAGATTCTGCTTCTGATAGTAGCCTCCTGCATTAGGGTCAGTCATGTTGACACCTGATGCAATGAAGAGAGCCTCCTTATTGTTTCGGTTGTTTGCCTGTGCCCAAAGGTCGTCAACAGTAGGATACATGAACCAGTCATACTTGCTCCGGTTGTTAATCATCTCCTCAGCAGCGTCCTTGGCAGCAGTCCAGAGTTCCTTCTCGCGAGCAGCGTTGCCGGCTGCCTTTGCTTCGCCGGCCCACTGAGCGTAGGCACGGCAAAGGAGTCCCTGGGCAGTCTTCTTTGTCACGCGGGCATACTGTCCGTTTCTTGGCTGTGTGCCAAGTACGTGTGCAGCATCCTTAAGGTCCTGCTCTATTGCCCGGTAGATTTCGTCAACTGTTGAGCGTACAGGGTTATTGTCAATATCTCCAACCTCTGTCTTTGTGAGAGTGACAGGACCGTAGTAAGTGACAAGGGTAAGGTAGAAATAAGCGCGGAGGGTCTTTGCTTCTGCAACAACCTGAGCTTTCTCTGCCTCAGAGGCGCCAGTGACGCTTTCTGCATGGTTGATTACTGTGTTACAGTGGGCAATGGTAGCATAAGCTTGATTGAACACCTTCTTTGTACCGTTGGTACTTGTTGTGAGACCCTCATAATACATTGGTTCCGGAGCATAGAGAGGGCTTGCGCCGGAGCAGAGCCACATGTCGGAACCGCCTTCTGCCACAGAGAGGAAATCATAAGCGCGGAAGAGTTCCTGAGAGAGGGAACTATAGCAATAAGTTGCCAGTCCTTCCCATGTATTAAAGTTCTCTATTGTGTTGTTGCCTGCTGAAGGATTATACTCGTCAAGTTCACATGATGTAAAGCCAAGAGAGCATGCAAGACCTGCGGCGATATATAGTTTCTTTATTTTCATAAGTTGTTTCGTTTTATGTTTTTTGAAAATCGCTTAACAATCAGTTGTGCTTTTAGAAAGTGAGATTTACACCGAACACGAGCTGCTTTGTAAGAGGGTAAGACATGCTTCCGCCCATTTCAGGGTCATAATTCTCAAGGAGGTCGCTCTTAGCGATGATGATAGGATTAGTGATTGTTCCGTAGATACGGAGGTTCTCAATACCGACTTTCTTTGCTATGTTAGTAGGCAATGTGTAGCCGAGAGTGATGTTTTTAACCTTGAAGAAAGAACCGTCTGTGAATGAGAGACCGGAATAGCCGGTATAGTCTATTCGGTTCATTGTAGAGTTGATGGCAGGGAAATAGTGGCTCTCATGACCAGTCTCTGTTGTCCAGAAATCGAAGTTTGTAGGGAAGTTTCTTCCGACGTTTGGCTCGCAAGCACCTACGAGGTCATAAGAAATCATCTGTCCCCAGCGCATGTACATATATATGGAGAGGTCGAAGTTCTTGTAAGTGAATGTGTTCTTCAGACCGGCTGTCCAGTCAGGGCTCTTATGTCCAAGCACCTGCTTGTCGTTATCGCTGATGACATAGAGGTTGTCCTTGTCATAATGTTTGAGCACGCGCTCAATCTCACCGTTGGCGTTCTCTTCCTCAACCCACTTAGAGTACTGTCCTGGACCATCGTGGATGAGTCCCGGGATGTCAATCTTAAGATGTCCGGGCTTCTGGTTGAAGACTGCAGCGTCCTCAGCCTCATCGAGAGTCCATGTACCATTAAGTTTATACTCGTAGAATGAGTTTATAGGCTCACCTACGCGGTAGATTGTGCTACTGCCGATGACATCGTTTGGAGTGGCGAGCTTCTTGATTTCCTCGTGGTTGGCAGTGAATGTTGCGTTGACAGTCCAAGAGAAGCCGCCTGGCTTCTTGGCGATGAATGGGCGTCCGGTGATGGCGAGTTCGAGACCATTGTTCTGTGTCTCACAAATGTTCATCATTGTCTTGAAAGGCGCTGATGCTGAGAAGCCACCGTTGTTAATGCCGAGATCCTTTTCGTAGATGACATCCTCTGTCTTTGTGCTGTAGTAATCGATAGTAGCATCGATGCGTCCATTGAGGAATGCTGCGTCAATACCGATGTTCCAGTTCTTTGACTTCTCCCAGCCGAGGTCGAAGTTAGCGATGTTCTGTGTATAGTTAGTGATGAATGCAGAACCGTTGCTGAAACCGAGTGTGCCAGGCTTGAATGTTGAGTAGCTTGAATATGGGTTGATGTTTGCAGTACCAGTCACACCGTAGCCTATGCGAATCTTCAGGTTGTCGAGCCATGAGCGTGTGCTCTCCATGAACTTCTCGTCAGAGATTCTCCATCCAAGAGAGAATGCAGGGAATGTGTCCCACTTGTTGCCTGTTGCGAGGCGTGAGTCGCCGTCGTGGCGCACTGATACGCTTGCAAGGTATCTACCAAGGTAAGAGTAATTGATACGTCCCACGTAGCCCATCTTCTTGCGCATGGTGTAGTTTGACGTAGCGTAAGTGTTATTGCGATTAGAGAGGTTCTCGTCAAGGTTATGCCAAAGATATGAGTTGGATGAGAGATTGTTTCCATAGCCGAGATTCACCTCTGTGCGGTTGTGGCTCCATGATGTTACGCCCGTCACTGTGAATTCATGCACCTTATTTATATTGAAATTATAGGTGAGGATGTTCTCCCATGTGTAGTTGTAAGCGAATGAGTTGTTTATTGAAGCGTAAACGTTAGAGTTTGTACCCGTAGCATCAGCACCACTGTTCTCGTAGTAGTTGTAGCATCCTATACCCTCAAAGCGGTTTGTCTTGCCATAGGAGAGAGTGGCGTTGACGCGGCTCTCAAGAGTAAGACCCTTCAGTGGAGTAATGCGGATATAAGGATTGAAATGGAGATGTGTGCCCTGGTAGTTGTTGCGATAGTTGCCCTTATTGTTGACAAGGATACTCACTGTGCCTGAACCATCTATAGGGCAAATGTTAGGGTTACCTTGCTCATCATAGAATGAGCCGATAGGACTCTCAGAGAGGAGCTTGTAAAGGTTTTCTTGTCCCTTATTTCTGTAGTTGAAGCTACCCTGTATGTTCACACCTGCTGCCAGCCAGTTGTTAATCTGGTGGTCGACGCGGATGTTTGTGGAGTAAATTTTATTGTTATCGTTAGCATACTGTCCCTTTTCGTCAGAGAAGTTCAGTGACATGTAGGCCTTTGTCTTCTCGTTGCCACCAGAGACTGAGAGAGAGTAGTTCTGAGTCATTCCTGTCTTCAGCAACTCGTCAGCCCAGTTGAGTGAGTGAGTGCGGAGATAGTCGGTGACGGTGAGATTAGGGTTCAGTTCCTTTGCAGCCTGAAAGCTTGAATAAGCACTGCCGAGGACAGAGCTCTCGTCAACGATACCCCCCCCTTCCTGGAGAGAGAGTTTGCGGAGGTTATAGAATCCTTCTGCGTCATAAACCTCCGGCACTGTTGACCATCCGTTTATGCCAAGGTAAGCGTTGAGGTTGACTGTAATCTTGCCAGCCTTGCCACTCTTTGTTGTCACGATGATGATACCATTGGCACCGGCAGAACCGTAAACAGCAGTAGAGGAAGCGTCCTTAAGCACTTCTATTGACTCAATGTCGTTAGGGTTTATAGTGTTGATGTCGCCAGGCATACCGTCGATGATATATGTTGGTGTGCCGTCAGCAGAGAATGAGCGGTTACCACGGAGCTGCACTGTCGGTGTTGCACCGGCCTGTCCGGAAGAGCGTGAGATGTCAAGACCTGCCACCTTTCCCTGAAGGGCATCCATTGCGTTGGCTCCAGGGTTGAGGGTTATATCCTCCGACTTCACAGATGTGACAGCGCCGGTGAGGTCGCGCTTCTTTATAGTGCCGTAACCGATGACAACAATTTCGTCCATCATCTGGTTGTCCGGCTGCAGTTGAACCTTCATGCCGTTTGTCAGCTTCACTGTCTGTGTGATATAGCCCACATAAGAGATTTCGATTGTTGCTCCGTTGGCTGCATTGATGGAGAAATTGCCATCAAGGTCGGTAATTGCGGCAGCCTGTGAGTTTTTCACTTTGATTGTAACGCCAATCATTGGTTCTCCGAACTCATCAACAACAGTGCCCTTTACGGCATTCTGCTGAGCCTGGACGAAAGTATTCGTATTGCCGCCAGCAAATGCATGTACCGGAAACATTGTTGCTGCAAAGCCCGCCACAAACATCGCTGTCATAGCTCTGTTGACCAAAGTTTTGTTCTTTTGCATAAATGTTAAGTTAGTTATAAATAATTTTAATTATATTCAAGTGGGACATTAGGTTAGTGTGTACAAATTTAGTGAAAATGACAGATACTTAAATGTATATATGACACGGATTAACAAAATTTACCCTCACCCGATTACTTTTTAACAAAAATAAATAAATAAAAAGGAAAAACATCAAAAATCAAGGGTATTTTTGCGAAAATTTACTACAATCATTTATGCTGATTTGCATAAATCAAAAAAAATCATTGGTGTATAGACAACACTGCCAATAGTGCCTGTTGCCACAGTACCGTCGATATTGTCAAAAAGGTCAGTAATGGCAATACTGTCGGACTGTCAATAGTGACAGTGCTGTCAATACAGACATTACTGACCCCAAATCATTGATTAAGGCTTACTTTATCACCTTCTTGCCATTGATGATGACGATGCCGCGTGCGGAGCGGCTGACACGCTGACCGTTGAGGTTGTATGCGGCGGCATCGGCGGCGTTGTCAGGGTCGGAACCGTTGGCAATCTCTGTGATACCTGTGGAGATGCCGTTGACGTAGACATTGACCGTGCGTGTGAAGGAGTAGCCGCCTTCCTCACACTTCACCTCAAAACTCATCACTGACTCTTCAACAGGAGCCGTCACTGTCAGTGTGCTGCCGCTGACTGCCGCGCCTGCACCGCTTACGGAGAACGCTGCAGCAGAGGAATAGCCGGCAAAGAGAGGCATAAGGTCTATGGCAAGCATCTTGCCGCCTGCCACCTCATAATGAGGCTGCGCCATCCAGTTTAGATACTCTTCGAGGGCTGTATATCCGTCGTTGTCATTGTCGGAATTGTTGTCCGGCGAGGTAACTGACAGTCCGTGAGTGCGCTCCCACCAGTCCGGCATACCGTCAAGGTCGGTGTCGAAGTCGGCGGAGCGACGCACTTCAGGGATGTCAACATAGCCTTCGGAGTCCCATTCGCGGTCGATAAGACCCTTCTTGCCGGTCTTGCTGCCCACCTTGCTTGTCGTTCCGCTAACAGTCTCGCTGACCATTCGCGCATCATGACTGTTGAAGAACGGCTGGTTGCAACCTACATCGGAGAGGACATTGCGGTAAGCCTGCTCGGCACTCTCTATGGTTGCGTAGGAAGGGAAGAACGGTTCGCTGACGAAAGGCTCCCAATTGAGTTCCTGACCGCCGGAGAGTGAATAGCGGTAAGTTGTGCTTTCTTTGTCGTAGACCTTGTTTCCGTTGAGTTCCTCGCGGATGTTTCCACTGACATAAGCCGACTGTGTGCCCTGTCCTGTTCCTTCAAGCTGAAGGTTGAGAAGGTAGTTCTGCCGTGTGGAAGGTCCTTTCTTGTAATAGTTGTTCACAAAGTTTATCTCGTGGCTGCCACCGTCGGTTGCCCTTCCGCCCCAGTTGTAGACAACGTTGTTGAACACATCATGTGCTCCGTCGTAGAAACCGCTGCCGGTAAGTCCGCCCGAGAGGCTCCAGTTGCGTCCCTCATTGTGGGCGAGGAGGTTATGGTGGAACGAGCCCACACCGCTGCCCTGTCCGCCGCCGATGGTCGCTGCATAGCCGTGCTGTGCACCGCTGCCGTAGTTAGGATGGTCGGCGCAGTTGAGAGACTCTGACAAAAGGGTGCGCTGGAGCGTTATGCTCTTTGCGCCGCGTGAGGAGAAAGCCTCATCCGTTGTCCACGAAACGGAACAGTGGTCGACAATGGCATGGTCGCCGCCTGCCAGTCCGAGACCGTCAAGACCCTTGTTCTGCTCTGCCTCGATAGGGCCGTTTTGGTCGCCGGCATAGCCGCGGTAGCTGCGTATGAAGCGTGTTATGCCGTCGGAATTCACACCGAGTGGCGCGCCGCGGAAGGTTATTCCCTCGCCGGGAGCTGTCTGTCCTGCGATGGTGACATACTTGTCGGAGCAGGTGAGTCTGCCTTTCAGTGTGATGTAGCCTGAGACATCGAAGACTATTGTGCGAGGACCTGCAACCTTTGTCAAGCCGTAGCGGAACGTGCCCGGCTGCGGATTGTCCACATCATCGTCAAGGGATGTGACATGATAGACCACGCCTCCTCGGCCTCCTATTGCGAACCTGCCATAGCCTTCGGCACCCGGGAATGCGAGATGTCTCGGGCGGAACGACCATACATCGCCCTCATACCTGTTGCCGGCAGCGTCCTCTTCGTCGATTCGCCAATAGTAGACATTGTGGGTGCTGATTCCCTGCGGAGCATACTGTGCCTCGGTTGTGGCAATCATTTCGGTGAGATTGTCGGGCGATGTACCGAACATGACATGGTGTCTGACTGCACTTGACGCCGGCTTCCATGTCAGTACGATGTCTCCCGCCTCATTGTCCGGTGCATCGACGGCAGCGGCATGCATGTCAAGATTTGCAGGATAAGGGTCGGAGGCTGTCGTCTTCGGGTTCGGGCGGTCAAAAATCAGTGCGTTGACCACTGCATAGTTGTTGATGTACTCCATGCCGCTCTTAGGGTCGGAGACATACTCCACGACAACATCCCTGCCTTCCTCGGCAACGAACTTAATGTATGACATGCCCGAGAGCGAGTTGCTCTCCTGACGGATTGTCTGCTCCACGTCCTCAAGAACCGCCGTCCCGTTGACAAGAACCTTCAGCATCGGATAGCCCGGGGTCATCTTTCCGTCAACGTTGTTGTGGTAAGCAGCAAGCGAATGCTCTCCCGGCTTCAGGCCGCTGATGGTGAAGCGCAAGCCCATCGGTTCGGTTGTGGAAGGAGAATAATTGCCATCCTCGAGAATTATCGGGAATATGGCGTCGCCGATAAGCTGGTTCTTGCTCTTGGCACCGTCCTTCCACCAGTTGCAGTAGACGGCATTGCCGGCATAGCCCGGTGCTTTCACCGACTCCACCTTTATCGTCACTGTACTGCCGTCGTCGGCAGTGAACTCCTGTTCGGCACTCTCCACACGTGCCACTTCCCACGGTTGGAAACCTTCCTCCGTGGTCGTTTTCGACTGATTGGGGGTGTTGAAGTCTATTCTCTGTGCCATGGCACTTGCAGAACAGAGCAAAAGAGCGTAAATAAGTTCCTTTTTCATTTTAAGTTAGTTTGTTTGATAGATTTTGGTATGTTTGTTTCAGGAATGCCGCGCCCGGCATTTCCTTTTTTTTATTCTGTCATTTCTCAAGCAATGCTTCCTGTTCTTCATTGCCCGACATGTAAGTCACGTGCTTTGAGGCAAGGACATGTGTATGCCTCCCGGCAGCATGTATTTTCATAAAACGGAATCCCCGTCCGAGTCTGAACTGCCCAAAAAAGTCAGACACAAGACGTTTGAGGCCACTTCAGTTCAGTAAGGGCATTCTGCAATCGTACCATAAGCAGCTGTTCCGGCACTCGCGCATTGCTTCACGATTCCCTCCATCTTGCCTTTGCTTTGGAAGGCCGGCAGATTGCATGCCGCAAGAACTGTCATTGACTCAATTCACATAAACCATCCCGAAGTACTCGCTGAACAGTGCTTTGGCTGCATCCAGCTGTCCGGGAGTGTTCTCCTTGACACCCTTGAGCATGTACTCCTGCCCCATCGCCTCGTACTTATGCACACCCAGGGTGTGGTAAGGCAGGATTTCCACCCTCTGAATCATGCGGTAGTCCCTGAAATGCTCACCCAACGCACGTATGTCGTCCTCAAACAGGCTGTAGCCGGGGACAAGTACATAGCGCATCCAGAAAGGGCGGCCATGTTGTTCAAGCCATTCCGCCATGCGCAGCGTACGGCCGTTGCCGTGCCCTGTTATGATACGGTGGCGCTGAGGGTTGAACTCCTTTACATCAAGCAGCACAAGGTCTGTAAGCCCCAGAAGCTCTTCCACATCCTCGTTCCACACACTGCCGTTGGTGTCTATACATATATGTATGCCCAGTTCCTTCAGACGGCGGAACAAGGGGATGAGGGCTTTCGCCTGCAAGGTAGGCTCGCCGCCGCTGAAGGTCACACCGCCTTTCTTGCCGAAAAAGGCTTTTTGGCTCATGGCCTTGCGCACAATCTCGTCCACGGATGTCTCCATGCTCTCCCCGCAAGCGTCTATCGTATCGGGGTTGGCACAATACAGGCAGCGGAAGTTACAGCCCTGGAGGAACACCACAAGGCGCAGTCCGGGACCGTCGAAGGTGCCCATAGACTCGTAGGAATGGACTCGTATCATCATTTTCAGGGGGATTTGGACAGTAATGTCAGCAATGTCAATAGTGACATTATTGACCCCAACTGTCAATAATGACAATTCTGACAGTTGTGACAATACCGACAATCACGTCAATACCGGCACTACTGTCAGAACTGCCTAACAATTACATCTTCTCATGGAAAGAGCGGCTGATGACCTCCAGCTGATGCTCACGGCTGAGTTTGGTGAAGTTCACGGCATAGCCGGACACACGGATTGTCAGCTGCGGATACTTCTCAGGGTGCTCCATGGCATCCTCGAGCATCTCGCGGTTGAGCACGTTCACGTTGAGGTGGTGCGCACCCTTGGTGAAATAGCCGTCCATCATTGTCACAAGGTTGTCGATGCGTGTCTCCATGTCAACACCCAAGGACTTCGGCACTATGGAGAACGTGTTGCTTATGCCGTCCTGTGAGTCACGGTAGCGCAATTTCGCCACAGAACTCAGTGACGCGATTGCACCGCTCTTGTCACGGCCGTGCATAGGGTTGGCACCCGGAGCGAAAGCCACACCCTTCGCTCTGCCGTCAGGAGTGGCACCGGTCTTCTTGCCGTACATCACGTTGGAGGTGATTGTCAGCAGGGAAAGCGTAGGGCGCGCGTTCTTGTAGACAGGGTGCTTCTTAAGCTCCTCGCTGAAGAAATAGACAAGGTCCACACCAAGGTGGTCAACACGGTCGTCGTCATTGCCGAAGCATGGGAAGTCCTTCTCTATCTCGAAGCCCTCGGTAAGTCCGAGTTCGTTACGCTTTGCACGTACCTTGCCGTACTTGATTGCCGACAGGGAGTCGATGGCTATCGACAGGCCAGCCACACCGTAGGCAAGATTTATGCGCGGGTCGGTGTCGACGAACGCCATCTGCGCCTTCTCGTAATAGTACTTGTCGTGCATGTAGTGGATGATGTTCATGGCATCGTTGTACACGCGTGCTATCTGCATCAACACCTTTTTATAATTAGACCAAACCTCCTCAAAGTTCAGAAGGTCGCCCGTAAGCACAGGGATGTCCTTGACCATGACGGTGCCCGTGTTCTCGCAGCGTCCGCCGTTGATGGCGAGAAGGAGAGCCTTGGCAAGGTTACAGCGTGCTCCGAAGAACTGAATCTGCTTGCCTATCGCCTGATAGGAGACGCAGCATGCGATGCCATAGTCGTCGCAATGGCGCACCTCACGCATCAGTGTGTCGTTCTCGTACTGTATGGACGATGTGTCGATTGACACCTGTGCGCAGAAGTTCTTGAAGCCTTCCGGAAGCTCCGGACTCCACAGCACGGTCATGTTCGGTTCAGGAGAAGGACCGAGGTTGTAGAGAGTCTGGAGGAAACGGAACGATGTCTTTGTCACCTTTGTACGTCCGTCGTTGAAGCGTCCGCCAATAGACTCCGTAACCCATGTAGGGTCTCCGGCAAAAATGTCGTTGTACGACTGCATGCGCAGATGTCTCACCATGCGCAGCTTGATTATAAACTGGTCGACAAGTTCCTGTGCGAAGGTCTCGTCAATGATTCCGTGGTCAAGGTCGTACTGGATGTATATGTCAAGGAATGACGACACATTGCCCAAGGACATGGCGGCTCCGTCCTGCTCCTTCACGGCGGCAAGGTAAGCCATGTACACCCACTGCACCGCCTCCTGTGCCGTAGTGGCAGGGCGACTGAGGTCGAGACCGTAGTATTCGCCCATGACCTTTATCTCGCCAAGTGCCTTTATCTGCTCCCTTACCTCCTCGCGCAGGCGGATTTTCGCATCGGTCATAGGACTTGTGATGTTGCGCAGATTCTCCTGCTTCGCCTCGACAAGGCGGTCGATGCCATAAAGGGCGAGACGGCGGTAGTCACCGATGATTCGTCCACGCGCATAATTGTCCGGCAGACCTGTAAGGAACCCGAGAGAGCGGAAGGAGCGAATCTCGTCGGTGTAAGCGTCAAACACACCGTCGTTGTGCGTCTTGCGGTAGTGTGTGAAGATGTCCTTCACCTTCTCGTCCACCTCCACGCCGTTCTCGCGGCATGCCTTCTCCACCACCTTGATGCCTCCGAACGGCTTGATGGCGCGGCGCAGCAGCTCGTCGGTCTGCAGTCCCACTATAAGTTCGTTCTCACGGTCGATGTATCCGGCCTTATGGGAGGTTATTGTGGAGACAGTGACATTGTCAAGTGAGCGCACACCATTGTTGGCACGCTCCTCCTCCAATGCCTTGAGACATTCGTTCCACACTTTCTTTGTCCTCTCCGTAGGACCCTCCAAGAATGAGGCGTCGCCCTCGTAAGGGGTGATGTTGGTAAACACAAAGTCGGAAACATTGATTTCCTTGTTCCATAGTCCATCCTTGAATCTGTTGTTCATTTCCATACTAAAACCTGTTGGCTCAATTATATTATTTTAATAAAATCTACAATCAAAAAACATGCATGCTGCATATTATCAACGGTTTATCAGACTCCTAACCACCAGCAGCCAATACCTGACATGCACAATTCTGTGACAAAGTTAGGAAAAATTCCCAACACTTGCAAGTATTTGGCAGGAAATAATAGGGTATATATTACAATTATCCGCATTACACCTGTTTTTTTTTTAACGGCAATCCGGGTGAAAAGCATATCCAGGAAACAGTTCCGGCAGCATTCTCTTTCAAAAAATCCTCCATCTTCCGTCATGAAAGCCGGGACGCTGACGAAACGTTACCTTATAACAATCAGTATGCAAAGCGTAACCTTTCGGCACGCAAAGCGTAACCTTTCGGCATGCAAAGCGTAACCTTTCGGCATGTGAAGCGTAACGGTCTGCATCACACCTCATAACACCCTGACTACCAGCAGGCAAGAATATCATGTTCGACAACAGCGGTGACGAATTCAATGAGTCGTTCGAGTTCTATTACTCGACAACAGGCAAAGAAGTGACCGACTTCGTCAAGGCCGGAGGCGATGCGTCCGTGCCGGAAATAATCATTTCCCGTCACACAGCATAACAGAGAGGGCGTATCGGTAAAATTACCGGTATGCCCTCTCTGTTTTATCTGAAAAGCTATTGAAGTCACAAATGACCGGACTCCCGAGAGACGGAGTCCGGTCATTTGTGACTGCTATCATGGCAAACGCTGAAAATAAAATTGTTGCTGTCCCGTAAAAATAATTCACGGCGTCTTTTTCCTGTTTCTCCAAAAGACGCCATCGCCCAGACCAATACACCGCTTAGCGCGATACAGCTTCCAGCAGTTCCTCCACGGAAGCGTCCTTGAGGATTACTGTCCTGTCGGCACCGATGAGGTAAAGGGAGGGCATTGAAGGCAGGAAATAAATGTCGTCATGAAGGATGCCGCCGGTGTCCGCCCCCACTGTCCACCATTCCGGGAGAGTGTCCTTTGTCCGTTGCCATACGGCAGCATCGCCCTCCGTATAGACGGCAAGGACGGTTATCTTCCCCGACTCTGCAAGACTGCGTAGTGCAGAATCCCCGGAAAGGCTCCTTACCGCCGCCATGCAGCCGTCACAGTGAGGGTCGTAGAAGAGAAGCACTGTCGTACGAGCCGGAGTTTCCGCCAGAGAAGAGCGCCTGCCGTCACGCAGCACCATCTGGAAGTCTGCGGCCACCGTGCCTGGGAAGTTCCTGCGTATGGCATCAAAGAGGAAAGCGGCGCGTGAGCGCAGGGAGGCGGTTCCTGCCGCAGAGCTGCGTATGCCGTCAAGGAACATCGTGTAGTAAAGTTCGCTGAACATCGGCGACTCCTTTTCGTACAGATACTTCGCCGCAAGGTCAGCGACCATCATGAACGCCTTTCCGTCAGCCGCCGCACGTCCTGTCAGCAATGTCACGGAGCGCTGAACATCGTCCGTGCCGGCATGAGGGAAGAGCGACATGAAGTTCACAAGATTCTGCTCCATAAACCGCTCGTCACGGCTTCGCAATGTGTCACGGAAGTCCATCTCATCCCAGAAGTGTTCCATCAAGTAAGCCGCACGCTTCCCAGGAGTGCGCAGGGAGTCCGGGACTGCCGGCAGCGGCAGTCCCGTCTGTGCCGTGGAAGGTGCAGCCGCAAACAGCATGAGCAACACCGGCTGTGCCAGTGTTGCCCGCATTATATCAGGAAGTATGTTCATTGTCTTTTCCTTCCTTTCCTCTTTGCCGGAGACGGCGGCGGTTCAGACAGGTCCACGAACCGCACGAAGCATGCGTCGTTGCCGTTGCCAAGGCTTACGCTTCCTATTGCGTTAACGTCGAAAGAGAAATAGTTCAAGTCCATTCCAATGGCATTTGGTTCCATGCTCTTGTCTTTTGACCAGTCCAGAAAGCCGGTGACCATGTTCTTAGCATAGTAAATCGCGCCCGGACGATAATAGAGAGCGGCGAAGAGCGGAGCTGTCTTGTTGAAAAGATGGCCTCGGTTCTCGTATCCGCTGGAGCTGTAACGCAGGATTCCCTTTCCGTCGTTGTGGCCCTCGATCCCGTTCTTCCGGTGGCCGTAACCGGCACGGCCTATCGGGAAGAACAAGTTCCTGGCTGTGAACCTGTGGCTTACGTCATTGGCATCATAATAGTATGCGAACACGCCACGCATTCCTTTCTGCTCCCTGTCCTCGTCTTCCTGGTAATAGCCATAGGCCATGTCAACATCGTATTGTGTCTCCTTCGCTCCGTCAGCATAAAGCACGCCATATCCGAACAGGACATTGTCCGTGCAGTAAAGCTGTTCAAAATGGCGCATTGTCGCCATCTCTGCCCATGATTCGTCATTGAAGCCGGCATCATCTTTAATGATTTTTCCCCACGTCACACGCATTCCTGAGCCGAAAGCAGGAGTGCCGTCATCATTTGCAAGCCAGAAGCCATTCCATTTAACAGCAAAATCACCGGCAAAATCAGTAGGAAACTTGTAGTATATTCCTTTTCCGCTTCGGGACTCTGTATTTCCAAAGCAGTTGTTAAGCGGGTGAATCGGCTGCTTGCTGTTGCCAAACTTGAACATTGAGCCTTCGTCTCTCGGGTCCTGAGCGTCGCTGGTCTCTGAAATACGGTTGAAGGTTCTCCACTTCACTGCCTTGACATTGTCGCCGTCATAGTTCTTTGCTTCCGGTGAAACAGCCTGCGGGGCATAGCCCTGGCGGACGAAGATGAGATGGGTGCATGTATAGGTGTTGTAAAGCACCCTCACAATGGCGTTGCGCACCTTATTGTCATTGTTAAGCCTGTTGAACCTGATAGTGAAATCGACAGGCGTGTTTGTTGAACCGTGAACCTGCTGCTTGCCGTCAAGAGAGATGAAATTCTTGTCACCTAAGATCTCAGCCATCCATGGCCCGTCGGACCTGAACGACTTGAACTTCTCCGCACCGTCACCGGGGAGCATGAGCAGCTCAACATGGAAAGGCTCGAAGTTTCCTGACCTGCGGTAGACACCTTTAGGATTGACTATTCGCCAGACTTGCTTCACTTTTATCTCTTTCGCACCGGACCTGGCAGGCACCGGCTTCTCATTTGTCCCTATCTTCCTCACGTAAGGAATGATTTGTATTGCCGCCGTACGTGAGTATCCTACATAAGGGTTGTTGCCGGAGTATCCCGACTGTTTCACCAACACCTTCGGTCTTGTGAACAGCGGGAGGTTAACGGAGACGCTTTGTCCTCTCTTCTGATAGGAGTAGTCCTCGAAACCGGTTTCGTTCAGACTCGGAGTATTGTCAGGAGTGCCGTCGACATGGATTGTGCGTCTTGACTGGTCCACCGTCCCGTTTGTCCCATAAAAATAATTATTGTTCAGCTTTGAGGACTTATCCACAGCGGATGCATTATTGTCATATCCGGGCCATTGGTTTGATGATTCTCCGCACATTGCCGGTGTTACGACAACATTATTGTCATAGCGCAGGGAAAGGAATCCGTTTCCCGGCTGTTTGTTCTCAGGTGCATCAAAGGCTCCCTTACTGTCGGAGGGTATGGGAATTTCAGGATCTATGTCCGGTTCCCACGGGTTCTTGACAATCTCCGCCTCGAATCTGACGACCTCATAGCCATCCTCCGGTGTATATTTGAACGGGATTGTCGACTTATGGTTATAGAGATACGAGACGTACCACGGCTGCGGGACATCCCATGTGTCAGGCTCTTCCTTGTAATCCACATGCCATGAAAAGTCGTTGGCATTGCCGTTGAACTTCAGAGTCACTTTGAAATGGTGGTTGCGCTCTGCATCGCAATTAAGGTCTGCGTCCTTTCCGAGCATGAAGCGGTACTTGATATCACCGGTGCTCATATTGTCACTGGCGGTACAAGTGTAGAATGCCGTCACCTCGATGTATGTCCCGTAAGGCACTTCGTCCTTCACGGTATTGCTGTTGGAGACATTGCCGGTGGAAAGGTCGGTCACCGGCCCTTTGCAGTGCGGTGCGTCTCCCTGCATGTTTTCGTAGAAGAACAGTGCCTGTGCACTGTTGGAGTGCAGGTTCTTCTTCTCTCCCGTGGCATCATCCATGATGTACGGCGTGCCTTTTGTTATCTGTGCCCATTTTGCATAGTCATCACCTTCGCCGAAGACGATTGCCTGGCCGCTGCCTGCGAGAAGGTCCTCCGCATTTGCAGGAGAGTTGTTGAAAGAGCGGAAGCTGCCGTCCGCGAGCATCTTCTTTCCAAATCCGGCGGCACACTCTTTCGGGATGTCATGCAGCTGTACGTCACGGATGTATATCTTCACATTCTCCCTCAGCCCTGTGCCGTCGAAGTCCACGGTGACTTTTGACGCTGCGCGGCGGAGCCATGTGCGCAGGTTCATGCTGCTTCGGTCAACCCTCACCGGCATGAAGTCGTCAGTAGAGGAAGGTGCCGTGGAGCCCTCCTTGTCCTTATCGGTGAAGAAGCCCGTCATCATGCGGTTGTTCTGGATGTTGCCGTCATCCCACCGGCGTTCCAAGGAGCGCAGCTTGTCAAGAGTGTCATAGTCTGTCCGCGGTCTCTCCAGAAGTGCTGTGAGGGTTGTCTTGACGACCGCCCCGGCATCGGAATATTCTCCCATATTGGCCACGGCGACAAGATAGTATTCCCCATAACCGAGTCTCAGCTGCTTCCTCACGCATTTTGTGGAAGTCTCGGAAGTCTCGCCGGAGGAAGCGTCATTCCCCGTCCTGTCCTCGTCGCTGACATCTGCCGGAATGTAGTCGAGAGCCACAGGGTAGCCTTCAAGGATGTTTCCGTCAGTATCGTAAGCAATGAGGGCTATGTCGGAGAGGTCAGCCATGACGTCACCTTTGTGTGCAGCCTTTGCTCCGGCACCGTTTACCTTCATGGCGGAGAATGGTTCAAAGGAGGCTTCTATGTTGACGAAAGTCTCTCCCTGGGGAATACTGCCGTCCACAGAGAGGTCGTCGGTACATGACCATGCCAGTGTGGTGAGCATGACTGCTGCCATGCTCCACACCATGTTGCCCAGACCTTTCATGTTTCTATGTAATGACATTTTTCAGTTGTATGTTTTTACTAACTACCTTATGCTTTCCGTCGCCGCCTTGTCAATCTCCACAACCTTTCCCGTCGGTTCGCCGGAGTTGTCATATTCTATGAAGACAAACTTTGTCCCGGACTCGGAGATAATGTAGAACAGTCCCGTGTCACTGTCCCAGGATTCCACTTCGTAGCGTTCAGTGTTCTCGGTGTTCTTGAAAATCATCACTCCGTCCTTATCATAGACAATGGTAGTGTGGTTCTTGTTATGCTGCAGGCGTTCTTCTCCGTCCCTGTCCTTATTTTTTACTATTTCCGAGGAGCCTCTGTAGTCTATGACTTTTCTTGTGCTGCATTCTTCACTGTTGTCATCCTTGTAGACGAAATTGCTTATGACCTTTCCGCCGGAATTATCCTTCAGCCACACTTCCGAGTTTTCCATCGTGCCGTCAGTGCCAAGATGTATGGCATAATAGTCGCCTATCTCGTCTTCGTAGCTCAGCAGAGCGCCATTCCCGTCAACAGGGAGTGACTTTTTATTCTTCTCAAGATACACCTGGAAAGCCTCAGGTATGCCGAGATTCCCATCGTCATCCTTTTCCATGTAGACCATGAGGTCACCCATGTCGTCACGTGCAAGTCCTAACGGAGCTGTGACCTCCACCGATGCATAAGGCTGCACGTCAAGCTCAACATTGACACTGGTGAGCTTGCGCGTAAGTGTGTACCTGTACCAGTTGTTGCGCTTGATGTCAAACCTTCCGTCCTTTTCCATGCCGGGGATGTCGCCATAGTTCTTGAATTCAAGGTCATAGACTTCCCCGTCATCGTAAGTGACGCGGATTGTCGACGGCGCAGCATCTGCTGAAGTGTTGTCAAATTCAGGACAGTACATGACGAAAGAGTGCCCGCCGTCAGCTCTCATGAACTCCGCCGGTCCCGTGCAGACCTGCGCATCAGAAGGTATGCT
The DNA here is from genome assembly GCF_004792655.1 of Palleniella muris. GTDB lineage: Bacteria > Bacteroidota > Bacteroidia > Bacteroidales > Bacteroidaceae > Prevotella > Prevotella muris_A. The sequence goes on from NZ_SRZC01000009.1 coordinate 119,061, forward strand.
TATGTCCCCATAGTCAAGGAACCACGTGCCGGAGACATATTGGCTCTCATCCGTCACGCCATAGGGTGCTTTTGCTGCAAGATTATTGTAGCGTACAAGCTCCACCTTCGTGATTCTTGCCACACCGGGCAGGACATTGTCCGTCACTTCCACCTTTGCCAAGGCGCGGAGAAGGCGGAGCGTGCCGAGCTCGTTATACGTCCCCTTGTCTATCGTGAAGCCTTCGTACCGGCGGATGCCGAACATCGGTATGCGGTCCTCCGCCGTCAGCATGCCGCCGAAAGGCCTGTACATGCAGGCGGCGGCATCTTCGGCAAGAGCACCGACAGTCTTCCCCACGGCGGCTTCCGGATAATCACGCCAGTTGGCAAGCATCATCAGCTTCACCTTGCCACTGCCGAAAAAGGTCTCCACCTCTTCCGAAGGGACTGTCATGTTAAGCCGGTAGTACTTCGGATTTCCACTGTCACCCAGAGGCACTGCTGCCGGTTTCTCGAACTCACGCATGACAGTGTCCGTGCCGGCATCGACAATATATACCCTGACATCAGGACTGTCACCGGTGAACTGTATGTAGTTCTCGAAGCCCTCGCCGGGACTGTACTCTCCGTCAGCAGGTGTCCTTGCCGCCGTTTCCCTTGCATGGCCAGGGACGGCAGAGCCGTCAAGACTGAGCGTTATGCTCACTCCTGTCCTCCCTTTCTCCGCCAGCCGTCCGGCATCCATGGAATCGTCGTCCGACACGCAAGAAGCCGTCATAGCTGCGAGTGCCGGTAACAAGAGGACGTATGTCCATGGATTCATATATCGGATGGATTTCATAAATTCAACTTTCGCATTTGCCAAAGGTCGCGGGTTATAATATCAAGGTTATGAGGCCTGCTGCCTGTCACCACCGGAATCCGGCGGTCAAATTCATGTCAATTCCCCAAATCAACATTGTCAAGGACGATTCTCCAGGAGTGTATGAGGATTGACGTGCTTATCCACTTCCTGTCGGCGTCAAGGAAGAATGTCATCACATATTCATCCTCACGGTCAAGGAATTCCTGTGCGCCCATTTTATGTCCGTATGCCTGCTCATAGTATTCCTTGGACAGAAGCGCATAATCAATCACAGGCACTCGTGCGACAATCCCTCCTTCCTTGTTTGTCACTGTCAGAGTCATCCGTCTGTCATGGTCTGCCATCATCCTGCCTACGGAGAAGTCGGCGATGACACCGTTGACGTACACCACGGAACGTCCCTCCGCGACAGCGTCATCCTTGCCCACTCCGGCTGTTCCTGACGTCACGGCCCACGGGGTGTAGACGACACCGGCATCGTCCGCCAGGCTGTTGTCACTTGCCATGAGCCCGTTGCTGTCTTCAATCCTGAAGGAGAAGTCGTCGGTCTTCAGGTTCTCTCCCGACAGCTGCTGGAGGATGATGCGTATGTGGTTGGTGTTCTTGACGAGAGGCATGGTGTAAGTGTAGTGTCCTCCGTCAGGATTCTCCGGCAAATCAACTTCCATCAGTCCGTGGTACAGGAAATCAAGATAGCGTCCGCTGTGCATGCCTTCCGCTGTCACATCGGCGTCAAGGCGGCAGGCGAGGTCCTCCAGGCGTGTAGTGCCGACAATGGCTTCCGGGACATTGAACGACTCACGCTCCTTTCCGTTCTCCAGTCCGCACCATGCGAGGAGCCTGTAGTGTCCGGCCTGCAGGGGAAGATTCATGGAGTAGTCCGCCATAGCCAGGCGGCCGCCTGCTTCGGAGTTCTTCCATACCAGCACCCCGTCCTCGTCGAAAGCGTAGAGGCTGACAGACTTCACTTCATTGGCAAAGGCATCTGCCCACTTCAGGTTCATGTCGTAGCGGAACTTCAAGTCGTAGGTCACAGAGCAGTCCCCCTCCTCATCGTAAACGAAACCGTCACATGATGAGAACAGGAACAGTGCCATGACTGCCAGCAGTGAAAGGGAGTTGAAATGCTTCAGAGTGTTCATTTCCGTATATCTGTTTTTTTTACCTGTTATGGATTGTAATATATGCTGACCGGGCATGGATGTGTTCCGTTGCCCGGAGTATTGTCATCGTCATCGTTATTTCCGGGAAGCGAGGCCTCCCGTGGTCTGTGCCGCTCCTTGCACCGGCACAGGGGTGCTTTCTCTTTTGTCCTGCCTGCGGATATTGCTATCCTGGTCTGTCTTTTCTGACAACAGATGCTTTATAGGAGAAGATGCGGAGCATGAGTACAATCCCTGCACTGCGTCCGCATCTTCCTTGTCGTTTTCACTTATCGTTTTTTTTATGGGAAAGCGGATAAATGTTCTTTTACTATACCGGTCAAGCAACTGTTGAGAATTATTTTATAATATCTTCTCATTAAAACCGATTTCCAACAGTTACTTACAAAAAAATCTTTTCTTACCAGTTCAGGTCAACATCCTGGTTGACAACACGCCATGAGAGGATGTTAATCTCGGCAGCGATGTATGTCTCCTCGTTCTTAGGTTTCTCCGGAACGATAATCTCATCAGGGTTGTAGACAGGAGTTCCGAGACCTGCAAGAGTCTTGATGTTCGCGTTATAGACATGGTTGCGGACAATGCCGAACTTCTCGCCGAAATGCTTGATGTCGAAGTAATAGTATGTGTAGCCTGTCTTCCATACCTTTGCACCGCCAAGGTTCTTCAGGACTTCGTTTGCCTCTGCCGTTGTCATCTGCACGGCACTCTCGCCTGAGCCGTTGTAGACAGTGACACCGCCAGCGAGCTGCACGTATGTCTTGTAACGCTCTGCATCAGGAGCCGTGCCGTCGTTCATCTCTGTGGCGGTCTTCAGCACAAGGTCCTTCTCCTCAAGGCGTACATACTTCACACCATTCTCAATGTTCTCTTTCTTGTAGAGGTTTGTCTGTGTCATCATGGCTTTCTTCAGGTCCTTGACACTGTACTTGATGCCGCCCCACTCTGCAAGTTCGATGGCATTGCCGTCCTTGTCACAAAGCTGTGCCGCAATGATGACCTGTGTGTTCTTTGTCGCACCCTCTGCGTTCTCATGGACATAAGTGAAGGTGCCGGCGTTGGAAGCATCGGCAGCGCTGTAGAAGTTCTTGGCGTCCGCGCCTGTATTTTCAGCATTGAAACTGAAATTGCTGTAGCCTACGCCTGCCGGGTTGATGGCCCAGTAAGAACGGAAGTATGCCGGGTTGTTCCATGGCTCTGTACCGAAAAGGTCAGCAGCCCATGAAGGGTTGACAGCCTTCATCAGACAAGACTTGTCAGCCGTGGTCGTTGCATTCCAGCCGAGGAACTTTACGAAAATCTCTGTGTTCCTGATGTTGCCGTTCTCATCCTCTTCCACAAGGATGTTGTTCTTGTCTGCGGAAGCTGTGGAGTAAACGCCCTCTGCCTCGCCTGCCTTGACAAGGCTGTTCTGCACGCGCACCTTGGCAGCCTGACGCTCGACATGGATTGTCACAGGGGACTGCTTTGCCTCGTCGGCAGTGCCGAAAAGCCTGCCGCGTACGCTGACGGCCTCCATCTTCTCCCCGTTGTCGGCATAGACGGAGTTGGACATCACGAAATTGCCCTCAGCATCCTTAAACTCGCCGTAGACCTTCTCGTTGAGTTCTTCCATGGAAGCTACATTGCCGAGAGTGCTTACAGGATTGAGCACAGCGATGATTGATGCCGGAAGCCTGTCGCCCTTAGGTGACTCGATGACAAGAGTGGCATTGATTTTCTTCTCTATGTTATCAGGTGTGCCGTCAGAAGTCTGACCAGGAGTATAGTCAAGATAAGCAGCACCTGTCAGTCCCTTCACTTTAGCAGCGTTGCCCTCTTCGTCAAAGAAGTAGAAGCGCACCTTTCCGACCTTGTTCTCTACGGCAAGGCCGTTCTCGTAGTCATTTGCCCGCATGATTCCCTTCGCTCCCGCACCTCCTGTGGACGGTGTGTTCATGATATTCACAGAGAGATAGCTCACGGAAGCCTGCTCTGCACCACCGGATTCAATGGCAGCATCTTCATTGGAGCAACTTGCGAAGGCAGCCATAAACAATGGCGCCAAGAATAAAGATTTGTTCATTTTCACAATTGTTTTTTTAAAAGTAATTATTAAAATCTAATGTATCTTCTTCCTTCTATCTGTCCCCAAGCCTCTCTTCCAGCTCTTCCAGAGTCCTGCCGGCCTGTACGAGCCCTGCCTGCTTTGCCTCGCCAAGGTATCTGCGCGCTGCGGCATAGTCCTTCCTGCGGACGGCTACGGCACCTCTTGTGTACAGAGCCTCGGGAGAGTCGCCGGCCTTAAGGAGATACTTCTCCGCCATGTCAAGGTTTCCACGGCGGATGGCGGCACTGGCGGCATTGAGATTGGCAACAGGGTCGTCAGGGAACATCTTCACTGCCGTCTCGAACACTTCGGTGAACTCTTCCGTTCCCGGAGTGAGGATTCCCGCAGCGACATAGAACTCGTTCTGGCCGAGCTTCTGCGGACTCTTCTTCATCACTTCAAGAATCTGGTGAGGGTCGTTGTACGACCTTATCACATAGGACACCCTGTAGTCCGTATGCCGCAAGGCAGGATAGAAATGGGCAAGCATGAACTTATAGTCCGCAGGGTAGAGACGCTTGATTCTTGCCTCCTTAAGGTCAGGATTCATCTTTGCTGCAATGAGTTCCAGTATCTCGCTGCGGTGAGTGAGGTTGGACTCCGCGACGGCCTTGCGCAGCCCTTCCCAATCCTCCGGCTCATGGTCGGTGAGCATGGTGACACCGTCAAACTTGTAGAGCTGCATGAGATAGTCCTTCAGCGACTTTGTACGCCCGACTGCAAGGTCACGGTTGTGGGAATAAGGGCTCTCGGGGGAGGCATAGCCTTTAAGCCATACGGTGTCGATGCGTGCGTCACTGTCGTTGCGGATGGTGTCGATGGTCGAGCGGATGGCTGCCAGCTCGATGGTGTTGCGGCGGTATTCAGGATGGATTTCCGTCCTGTCCACAGGGAAGTCAATGTATGCGCGCCCTTCGAGCGAGCGGCGCTTTTCGATGGTCCCTTCCGGCTTGATGTAGACAAGGTCAGGGAAGAATTTGCCACTGTATTTTCCTATTGCTCCGTACTCGTCGAGCAGCACCTTCTGGCAGCAACCCTCGTCAACGCGTCTCAGGCGCAGTGTGGCGCCGTCCATCCATTCTTCATAAGGCAGGAGTTCGCGGTAGGCGACAGTCTGCGGCTTGTCCTTTGCCATGAAAGCCTTCTCCGTACTTCCGGACATCATCGCCCCGCCATTGTTACGCAGATAATAATAGTACCGGCGCCTGCCGTAGACAGCCACGGACGGCAGGGCTACGGAGTCACTGCCGTTGACAAGCCACGGTGTAAGGAGCACGCATTGGTTGGATTCGACATTGAGGGCTGCAAGCCCCATGGTCATATCGACAGAGAGGAACCTCCCCTCACGGTCCATCTTCATGGAGGAAACGGAAACATTGTCTACCACATCTTTTGCACAAACGCTTCCCAACGACAGCATGGCTGCCAGAGATGTAAAAAGAATCTTATCCATTGCCATAGACTGAGTGATTAAAAGAGATAAACAACATTTATTGCCGCCTTGGTGGGACCGACATAGTGGTGGGTACGGTCGGACTTGACTTTCTTGCCACATCCGGCGCAACGGTACTGGTCAAAGCGGGTATAAGAATAACCGAAACCGAACTCTCCCTCAAGGTTCCAGTGCTTGTCGAGCAGCCATGCATAGCCGTAGCTGACACCGCCGCCTACGAACCATCCTTGGAAACGTGTATCCTTCAGCTTGCCGAAATCCGTGCCGAACAGCTTGAATCCTGTGTCTATGCCTCCTATATTGAACTGTCCGCCATGGACATGTGCCCCGACAAAATGACCGGCGAAACGGTCACAGGACCAATATCTTGCACCCGGCTGCACCGACCAGTGCTTCCACCTGCGGTCATGGCTGAGAGTCCATCCGTTAAGGCTCACCGGGACGTCAAGAGTCCACTTAGGGGCAAGCCCTGCCTCCATGCCGACACTGACATCAAGGACGGCATCGTCCAGCAGATTGGTCTTCACGGCAAAAGTCTGCGCTTCAGACCTTGAAGCAACAGCAAACATGCTCAACAATAACAAAAGTACTTTGAGTATGGCATCCATGTATGAATGTTTTTTGAATATGTTAATTTAATAGTTCTCTTCCGATAAGAATCATGACAGTTGCTTCTCTGCTCCAACCATCATTGTCTCTTATGTTCTCAGTCTAAAAATCATCGTTCTCTCCTGGACCTGATGATGTCCTTGACTTTCTTTCACACCAAAGCGGACATGGAAAATTCCACCCTCTATGAAACAGGGTTTGCAAGATGCAAAAATCACACTTTTCATGATGAATCCTTTTTTCCGAGGCGCAAAATTAGTATTAATCACACATATTACAAAAATAAAGATGTTAAAATTCCCCCCCCCGAAATTTCTTGACACAAATCACCTCCAAAAGGCTGGAAATCTCGTCAAAACGGAAACAGACAGCCTTTGACGGTGCTTTTTATGAAACGTTCCGCCATCCTTATTTTAAGTTTAAAAAAACAAGCTTCCAAGAAAAAAAGATATACTTTCAAGCAAAAAAAAGGCATGGTGCCAATGATTACCTTTTATCCTGCGAAAGGTAACCTTTGACCGTGCAAAACGTAACGGCTGACCGCGTGAAACGTAACCTTTTACCGCTATGGACATGAAGGATGGCATGTCCCGTACAGAAATGCCTGCAGGATGCATCTGCAACAAATAGAAAAAGCCTGTTGCCCCATCATCAGCGGGCATGGCGAAACTTGCTGATACTCTTCATGTTGCAGAAGCGGAAAGAATACCGTCAAGCTTCGCCATGCTCACCGAAAAAAAGTGTTATGAGGTGATTGGTTTCGCAGACCTCATGTCACATCTATATATATAATATTTCCATGACCATGATGGAAAAGGACAAAGCATGGAGACCTGTTGTCCTTTTACCTAAAAAATATATGTCTTCTCCACCCAGTAGCAGAGGATGCCGGCAAGGTAGCCCACAAAGGCTATCCATGTGACGTTCTTCATGTACCAGCCGAAGCTGATGCGCTCGAGTCCCATGACCACCACGCCGGCGGCAGAGCCGATGATGAGCATCGAGCCGCCCACACCGGCACAGTAGGCGAGAAGCTGCCAGAAGACTCCGTCGACGCCGAAGGCTCCGCCCGCAGGGTCGATGATGTACATCTTCATCGCACCTGCCACGAGAGGCACATTGTCGACTATGGAGGAGAGGACGCCGATGGCTCCCGTGACAAGGTAGTGGTTGCCGATGGTCTCGTCAAGCCATTCGCCGAGGGCGGTGAGCACACCTATCTCGGAGAGTGTCGCCACTGCCATGAGGATGCCGAGGAAGAAGAGTATGGTGGCCATGTCGATGCGTGTGAGCAGTTGTGTCACGCGCTTTGCCATAGGGTCGTGCTCGTCACGCTTGCGGTAGATGACTTCCGTCACGCCCCAGAGGATGCCGAGGACTCCGAGGATGCCCATGAAGGCAGGAAGCTCGGTGATGGTGTGGAACACAGGCACGCAGCAGAGTCCGCCGACGCCGAGGATGAAGATGAGCATGCGCTGCTTCTTGGTCACCATGGAGATGCCCTGCTCGCGCTCATCGGGGACAGCCACGGGGAGGTCGCCCTTGAGGTGCAGCTGCATCACTGCCGTCGGCACGATGAATGCTATGAATGAAGGGACGATGATTTCGGAGATGACGCCGAGGGCTGTAATCATCTTGCCGTTCCAGAGCATGATGGTCGTCACGTCACCGATAGGTGAGAAGGCTCCGCCGGCGTTGGCGGCGATGATGACGCAGACGGCGTACCACATGCGGTCCTGCTTGTCCTCGACGAGCTTGCGGAGAATCATGATCATGACAATGGACGTGGTCAGGTTGTCGAGGACGGCGGAGAGGATGGCTGTCATGAAGGCTATCTTCCAGAGGAGCGAGCGTTTTGTCCTTGAGGCGAGTGCGGAGCGCACCCAGTTGAAGCCGCCGTGCTGGTCGACAATCTCGACGATGGTCATCGCGCCCATGAGGAAGAAGAGTGTGGTGCCTGCCTCGCCGAGGTTCCTCTCGATGGCCTCACCGAGTTCAAAATGAGGAAGATTGAGTCCGTCGTGTCCGAGGGCGAGGAGGGTCCAGCAGACGACGCACATGAGTACGGCTATTGCCGCCTTGTTGATTTTTGTGACAGCCTCGAAGGCTATGAACAGATAGCCTATGCAGAATGCTGTCACAATGATAGTGACTGTTGACATTTGTTAGTTTTTAGTTTTGTTTTTAGTGTTAGATTAATCGGCTGCAAATTTAATCAAATAAATTCATTTATGTGTAAGAAATGTGGAAAAAATGCCTTGTTGTTCTGAAAAAAGCGATGATGTTGGTTGATTATTGGAATTTATTTCGTATATTTGCACATAATCTTTCAAAAACAAACTGTCATGGGCAACTATATCAGATTCGACTGGGCTATAAAGAAATTACTCAGGCAAAAGGCTAACTTCGTGGTTCTTGAAGGCTTCATTTCCTCGCTTTTGGAAAAGAAGGTGAAGATTGAGTGCCTGCTTGAAAGCGAGGGTAACGTTGAGCGAGACGACGAGAAGCACAACCGTGTCGACATGCTTGTCGGTGCGGAGAACGGTGAGAAATACATCATTGAGGTGCAGAACAGCAATGAGACTGCTTATTTCCAGCGCATGCTTTTCGGCACATCGCAGCTCATCAAGGACTATCTCCATAAGGGCGAGGGCTACGAGAATGTGCAGAAGGTTTACAGCATAAACATTGTTTATTTCGACCTTGGCAAGGGCGATGACTACATTTACCATGGGTACACGGAGTTCCGAGGTGTCCACGACGGCAAGCTGCTCAACCTTTCGCCTTTCCAAATGGAGATGTTCGATGTCAGTGAGGTGAAGGACATCTTCCCGGAGTATTATATATTGAAGGTCAATGGTTTCAATGATGTCGCAAGAACGCCTATCGAACAATGGATAGAGTTCCTGAAGAATGGTGACATCCCTGACAACGCCACTGCTCCAGGACTGTCGGAGGCACGCGAGATAATGCGTTATGACAAGATGTCCGCAGTTGAGAAATGCGACTATGACCACCATTTGAAGGAAATCCTCATCCTTCGCGGGCAGGTTGACCATGCGGTGGGCGAGGCAAGGCTTGAAGCGCGTGCGGAAGCACTTATCGAAGGGCGTGCAGAAGGGCGTGCGGAAGGACTTATGGAAGGACGTGAAGAGGAGAAGCGGAGCACTATCCTCCGCATGCAGGAAGCCGGCGCAAGTCTTGACATGATTGCAATTGCCACAGGCTTGTCAGCAGAAGACATAAAGCGACTGCTGGACTCATAACACAGGCAATGAACTTCATGGCCGGTGGTATGTCTCTATTGGAAAATCAATAGTGACATACCACCTTTTTCTTGTCTTGCCAAAGAAAACATTTGTAACTTTGTACAAAACGAATGTAACTTTGTGCAAAAAAGAAAAAAAACTTGAAAAAACTTTCATAATTGACATAAAATAATTATCTTTGCAAGGAGAAACATCTGTCTTTCGAGGCATAAATCTTTTATAAGCAACAACCACACTGACTGACATGGAAAACAACAAGAATTTCTTCGCCGTAGACCTCGGCGCGACAAGCGGAAGAACAATCATCGGAAACATAAAGGACGGGAAAGTCATCCTCGAGGAGGTGACACGGTTCCCGAACAACCTCATACAGACCCACGGACAGTTCTATTGGGACATCTATGCCCTCTACAATGAGATTATCCGCGGACTGAAGGAGGTGGCGAAGCGCGGACTGGAGATTACGAGTATCGGCATCGACACATGGGGCGTGGACTTCGTGTTCATCGGCGAGGACGGACAGATCCTGCGCAACCCGAGGGCGTACCGCGACCCGCACACATTCTCCGCTATGGAGGACTATCTGAAGAACGTGAAGTCAAAGAAGGAACTTTACGACGTGACGGGCATACAGCTCATGAACTTCAACTCCATCTTCCAGCTTTATGCGATGCGCCGTGCGGAGAACTCTGCACTGGAGAATGCTGCGAAGATTCTCTTCGTGCCGGACGCTCTCTCATGGATGCTCACAGGCAACGATGTCTGCGAATATACCATAGCTTCCACCGCCGAACTGCTTGACCCTCGCACGGGCCAGCTTGACGAGGAGCTCCTCGCAACGCTTGGGCTGTCACGCTCAAAGTTCGGCAAGATGGTGCAGCCGGGCACACTCATCGGCACTCTGACTGCCGAGGTGCAGGAAATGACAGGTCTCGGCGCGGTTCCTGTCTATGCCGTGGCAGGCCATGATACAGGCTCTGCCGTGGCTGCCGTGCCTGCCAAGGACGAGGAGTTCGCTTACCTCTCTTCCGGCACATGGTCGCTGATGGGCATCGAGACAAAGGAGTGCATCATCAATGACAAGTCGTATGAGCTGAACTTCACCAACGAGGGTGGCATAGAGGGAACGACACGCTTCCTGAAGAACATCTGCGGAATGTGGCTCCTTGAGCGCTGCCGCAAGGAGTGGAGCGACTCTGTCCCGAGCGACTACCCTACCCTCTTCGGCAACGCCATGAAGGTTCAGGGATTCCAGAGCATAATAAACCCTGACGACAAGATGTTCGCCAACCCGGCTAACATGGAGGAGGCGATAAAGGAATACTGCCGCATGACGGGTCAGCATGTGCCTGAGGGCTATGCCGAGGTCATCCGCTGCATCTTCGATTCGCTTGCCCTGCGCTACCGCCAAGTGTTCACATGGCTGAAGGAGTTCGCATCGTTTGACATCACAACGCTGCACATCATCGGCGGCGGTTCGAAGAACGACTACCTGAACCAGTTCACTGCCAACGCCACCGGTGTCAATGTCCTTGCAGGCCCGCAGGAGGGAACAGCTCTCGGCAACATCATGGTGCAGGCAAAAGCTGTCGGCATGGTGAAGGACATCTGGGAGATGAGGAAGATTATCGCCAACTCCCTCGAACTCATAGAGTATCATCCAAAGGACGAGGAACTCTGGGACGAGAACTACAACAAGTTCCTCGGCATCTGCAACAAGATGGAGGAAAAGAGATAAATTGCGACAGTATTGTCAGTTAGGTCAATATTGTCAGTTGCGTCAGTACTGACTGTCTTATCCAAAATTGACAATATTGTCACCATTGACAGTATTGACATTACTGACATTACTGACCAAAACCATCAACAAAATTAAATCAATAACCAAATAACAACTAACAAAAGAAAAATGAAAGCAGAACTTATTTCCAAGGCTTACGAAATCGCGAAAGAACGTTACGCTGAAATCGGCGTCGACACAGAAAAAGTGCTCAAACAGTTGCAGGACTTCCACCTCTCACTCCACTGCTGGCAGGCAGACGACGTGAACGGTTTCGAGGTCAAGGAAGAGACAGAACTCGGCTCAGGTCTCGCAGTGACAGGTAACTGCCCGGGCGCAGCACGCAACATTGACGAAGTGCGCCAGGACATCCTTAAGGCTAAGTCACTCATCCCTGGTAACCACCGCCTTAACCTCCACGAGATCTACGGCGACTTCAAGGGCAAGGCTGTTGATCGTGACGAAGTTACCGTCGAGCACTTCCAGTCATGGATTGACTGGGGCAAGGAGAACGACACACTCCTCGACTTCAACTCCTCTTCTTTCGGCCACCCACGCTCCGGCTCACTCACTCTCGCAAACCCTGACGAGGGCACACGCCAATTCTGGATTGAGCACACAAAGCGCTGCCGTGACATCGCCAACGCCATGGGTGAGGCACAGGGCGACCCATGTATCATGAACCTCTGGGTGCACGACGGATGCAAGGACGTGTCCGTTAACCACGCTCTTTACCGCAACCTTCTTAAGCAGTCACTCGACACTATCTTCGAGAAGGAGCAGCCAATGATGAAGGACTGCATCGAGGGCAAGGTGTTCGGCATGGGTCTCGAGTCATTCACAGTAGGTTCTCACGACTTCTACACAGCTTACGCTGCACAGAAGGGCAAGCTCCTCACTATCGACACAGGCCACTATCATCCGACAGAATCTCCTGCCGACAAGGTTTCTGCCGTTCTCCCTTATCTCCCTGAGCTCATGCTCCACGTGTCACGCCCTGTACGCTGGGACTCTGACCATGTTACTATCATGGACGACACAACTCAGGAGCTCTTCTTCGAGATTGTACGCGCTGGCGCTCTCGACCGCGTGCACTACGGACTGGACTTCTTCGACGGCTCTATCAACCGCCTCGGTGCATACGTCATCGGCTCTCGCGCAGCACAGAAGTGCATGCTCCGCGCACTCCTCGAACCGACAGAGACAATCAGCAAACTGGAGCTTGCAGGCGAAGGCTACAAGGTGCTCGCTCTCCTCGAAGAGCAGAAGGCTATGCCTTGGCAGGCAGTCTACGACGAGTTCTGCGTACGCAACGATGTCCCTGTAGGTCAGGACTTTATGCTTGACATCGATAAGTACGCTGCTGAAGTGACAAGCAAAAGATAAACAGCCATGGAAGGAAAAGACAACAGTCTGAAAAGCACCATAGCTGTCTCCCTTAACAACTACCTTGACGCCGGCGCAATCGTTGCCGGCGCAAGTGGTTTGTCGCTATGGCAGAAGTATCTCGGACTCTCGGAAGTTGACCTCGGATGGCTCAACTTCATCTCTGCCAACTGCCTCGGAGCAGCCGTGGGCGCAATCATCGGCGGCTTCCTTGCCGACAAGTACGGCAGAAAGTTCATTTTTACTTATAACCTTCTGGTGTACATGCTCGGCGTCCTGCTTGTCATGTGCTCAGTCAATTTCCCTATGCTCCTCGCCGGTTTCCTTCTGACAGGCATCTCTGTCGGTGTCGGCGTGCCTGCATCATGGACATACATCTCTGAGAGTTCGGAGAACAACAACCGCGGCCGCAACATCTGCATCTCACAGATGTCATGGGGCGTGGGACCGTTCTTCATACTGCTCTTCGGCATGCTCTTCGCACCGGGCGGCACACTGTTCTCCTACGTTGAGTCGATAGCCGCAATGTTCGGTGTGACCGGCATCGAGGAGGCTGTCAACGTGTTCAGTTCGCGCGTGGTGTTCTTCACACTGTTCGTCATAGCCTTCATAGCATGGAACCTCCAGCGGCAGCTTGAGGAAAGCTCTGAATTCAAGGCGAACAAGGAGGCTGCGAAGGCAAAGGGCGAGGACACCGGCATGATTCATTCCTTCAAGGTCTTGTTCTCCAACAAGGTTGCCGTGAAGACCGTCGCATTCCTTGCAGGCATCTACCTCACATGGAACCTCGTGGCGTCAGTAATGGGATTCTTCCAGCCGCACATCTATGAGACTGCCGGCGGCGTATCGAACGAGACATCGCAGATGATGAACTGCATACAGTGGGCTGTCATCGTCTTTGTCGGATGGCTGACATCGCTCGTCATCGACAAGATGAGCCACAAACTCATCTATGTCTTCGGACTCCTCGTTGCGATAGCGGCGTGGATTCTCATCGTGGGCATCGGCGTCAACGGCCCTGCAGGACTGTGGACCTTCTGCATACTCTGGGGCATCCAGGGCGGTTGCTCTGTGCAGGTGTTCTACGCCCTTTGGGGCTCGGAACTGTTCCCTGCGAAGTTCCGCGCGGGAGCACAGGGTCTGATGTTCTTCATCGTCCGCGGACTGTCGGCGGTATGGGGCATCATCTTCACCCTCATCTACGGTGAGAACGGCGAAGGCTTCACCATTGCCGCTTACTGCATGATAGCACTCCTTGTGATATCGCTTATCGTGGGCATCCTCGGTGCACCGAACACTCGCTGCAAACCTCTTGAAGAGATAACAAAAGAACGCTACGGCGATAATTATTAATAAGGTCATCATGATGTATCATGATAAATCATGAAACCATGCCGCATCATGATAAAACATGATTCAACATGATGCACCAACAACAATAAAAAAAACAAAAATGAAATCAATATTAGACAACCGTCCGGGACTTAAGGCTGTCATCGACCAGGTCGCTGAAGTCACCGGCTACCTCTGGCAGAAAGGCTGGGCAGAGCGCAACGGCGGAAACATCACAGTGAACATCACCGAGTTCGTGGACGACGAGATAAAGGCACTCCCTGCCATCGCCCCAGTAAAGCAGATTGGCAAGGTTCTCCCTAACCTCAAAGGCAAGTACTTCTACGCAAAAGGCACAGGAAAGCGCATGCGCGACCTCGCACGCTTCCCTATGGAGAACGGTTCAATCATACGCATCTGTGACGACTGTGCGTCCTACGAAATCATCGCCGACAAGCCTGTCGCTCCAACATCCGAGCTTCCTTCACACCTCGCCCTGCAGGACTACCTCCTCGCTTCCGGCAGCTGCTACAAGGCAACGCTCCACACCCACCCTATCGAACTTGTGGCCATGTCCCACATCAAGCGTTTCCTCAAGGGCAACGAAATGACGAAGGTGCTCTGGTCAATGATTCCTGAGACCCTCGCCTTTGCTCCGCTGGGTATCGGTATCGTACCTTACGCTATGCCGGGCTCCATAGAGCTTGCCGACGCTACTCTCGAGCAGATAAAGAAGCACGACGTGGTCATGTGGGAAAAGCACGGCACAGTGGCCGTTGGCGTCGACATCATGGACGCTTTCGACCAGACCGACGTACTCTGCAAGGCTGCCAACATATATATGTGTGCCAAGTCCATGGGCTCAGAGCCGGACGGCATGACAGACCAGGAGATGAAGGACATCCAAGAGACCTTCAACCTCCCTACTTCACGCCCTTGCTAAAAGAATCCCTCCTGCAACCAATGCCAGGAGGGATTCTTCAGTTTTACCCGACAACTTGTCAAATTGACAAATTGTCAGAAAAACAAACAAAATGAAAAATATAATCCTCATACTGCTCTTGCTCCTATCCACGACAGGCTCTCCGGCACAGATTCCAAAACGGTATGACACCGAGAACTACAAACGCGCAATGGAAGCAATCAACAAGGCTCAGATAAGGGATGAGCAACAATTCGCCGACCTCGTCAAAGAATACCGGCAGAAGCTCACTGAAGAGCGAAAGGAAGCGGAAAACCAATTGTAATTCACATCCATGCCGACGACTGCCGACATGCCGTCATAAGTTTGTGTCATGGACTTACGCACCCACCTAACCATAACCATTAGTATTGTAAAAAGTTATGATTAGGTGGGTAAAAGATAGGCTTTTGCATGGTTGTTGGTAACCTTTTGCAGCACGGAATGTGTGGAAAAGTCACGAAAAAGTGTGGAAAAGCGTGCATAAACGGTGGAAAAACATGCGAAAAACAATGTGGAAAAGGCGTGGGTTATCAACAGCGGCTTTTCTTTCAAAAGGAGGGAATGGGGTAGTGTGGATAACTTGCGGAGTTATGATTGTACTTTCCACAAGTTATTATCAACGGTGCGGTGAAGCGTAAAGTGCTGAGAGTTAGGGAGGAATAATTGGAAGAAAGAGGGTTTTCCACAGTTTCCACAGGATATAATAATCATCATAGTATTCTTTTTA